>DATKVZ010000001.1:0-22870 GCA_035529795.1 Gallionella sp.
GAAGCTTGTGTTTGCGTAAAGTAGCCATCCCGAAATCATACCAGTTTCCGCAGCAGTATCAATCTGCTGAAACCCGCATTCAGTAAGGCGTTCAGGCAATTCCATGACCATTTTTACCCACACTCTCACGCGAAGAGCCACTTTAATTAATGATTGATATGGAACATCGCGGGCATTGGCTGCGGTTTTAATTGAATCCAGTAAATGTTGCGGCAACCGCAATGAAATCGTTTTGGTGGTCGGTTTCAAATTAGGCATTGTTACGCGCTTGGCTTTCGTCCAGTCAACGTATTCGGATGAATCGTGCTTTCCCCAAAAAGCACGTTCCTCGGCTTCGTTGGCAAATCTTGGAGTTGTTTTAAATTGCTTGCTCATATATCGCTCGCTCTTTTTTGTGCATGTCTCTGGCTGAAATCACGCGAATCAGCGTGTCGTTGTGCCTCAGGGTGAAGGTGATATGCAGCAACCGTCCTTCACCCGTTTTGCCTAACGCATGAAAGCATGCTTCGCGTTGGCTGTGTTCTGCATCCTCAAGCAGCAGCAGTGGATCATTAAAAAATACCTGCTCGGCTTCCGCCGTTGAAACACCATGCTTGGCGTTTTTTCTGGCGTTTCCGTCATCCCAATCAAAGCCACCGATATTGAGTAAATCAGTCATTTTTGTATATTATCAACATATGCAAACAAGCTTAAGGAAAACATTTTCAGCCTACGCGTGGCGACATAAATTGCCTGAGAAAACTATTGGTCGACCAACTCAGGCCACTGGCGTGAAGTGTGGATAACGGCCAAAATATGCAGCTCATCGTTTTCGATGCGGTAGGCCACTATGTAGGGGCAATGGGTAATAATGAGTTCGCGCGTCCATTCGCATCTGCCCGGCCTCCCCGTATTGGGTTGCTCTGTCAGTGTCAGCGTTTGGTTGCGAATATGGGTTACGACACGGCGGGCAGCTTGGGGATTTTTGCGGGCGATGTATTCGTGAATCTCGGCAATGCAGTCACGGGCATTGGGGGTGTAGCGAACCCTCATGCTGCCTTGTCTGCATGTTGGGCAAAGAAAGTATCCATTTCAGAATCCAGGACAAATTCACCATGCTGGGCTTGTACCATCCCCCTTTGGATTTTGGCGCGTATGTAGCGATCATGCGCGATAAACACGGACAACGCTTCATTGGCCAGCTCAGTTTCGCTACGGTGCGTTTCCTCGGCCAAACGGTGTAACTGCGCTTTAATATCGCTGTTGATTTCCAGAGTAGCGTTCATGTGGTTGTTTCCTGCATAAATTTTTCGCCATACTACACCGGAAAAGTGAAGTCTGTCTGGTTGGCTATCTTAAAGCCACTCCCCACTCATGTTGCAAAAAAACCACACTTTCCGCATAAACTTTTGACAGCCCTTGCCGCCACTCTATAAAGTCCGTCCCCAGTGATGGCAGGAGGATTTTACCCGTCACTTCGAGTTGTAAAACCAACCATTTCTTAATCGTAAAAGAGGAAATTCATAATGAAGAAAATCGTTCTCACACTGGCAGGCGCGTTGGCAGCAACCGCATTTGCCCCGGAAGCAGCCGCTGTTCCTGCTTTCGCCCGTCAAACCGGCATGGCCTGTACCGCTTGCCACGCACAACACTTCCCGATCCTGAACAGCTTCGGCCGCGCTTTCAAGGCATCCGGCTACACAATGATGGGCGCACAAGGCAAAGTGGAAGGTGATCACCTGTCCATTCCTGACGCACTGAATGCTTCCCTGGTGATGAAGATTCGCTACCAGGATAATAACGCTGCTGCTCCTGCAACTCCAAAAAACACCAGAGTTCAATCTAGGGGTGAAGGTGAATGGCAATTCTTCGACGAATTCGCCTTGCTGTTCGGTGGTCGCGTAGCGGAGAACGTCGGCTTCCTGCTCGAAGCTCAGGTGATTGATCCTAGCGGACCAATGGCGGCTGGCTTCAAGATGCCATTCGTGTTTGACGTGGGTGGTGCCAAGCTGTCCGTGATCCCGTTCCAGACCGATGCTTTGGGCGTACAGTTTGGCTATGAGCTGTCCAGCGGCGGCGTACTGCGTTCCAACCGCTGGTCTGAGCACCGTCTTGAGACTTCTGCGGTTCAGTACAATAATGGCGCTGGTGCTGCAACCGGCCTCACATTTGCTGCACAAAACGACATGGGATTCATTAACCTTACCAAATGGGCTCCGAATCAAATGATAGCGACTGGCGGCTCGACATTAGACAGTAACTATATTCGTATCGCCGCGACTCCGAGTGTAGCGGACTGGTCAATGGTCGTCGGTCTGGGCAAGATGAGCGGCACCTCCTGGAATGGCGGAACAGGTATAACTTCTGCGGCAATTGATACCGACCAGACCTTCTTCGACTTCCAGGCACAAGGCGAATTGGCCGGCAAGGAGCTGGGCGTATATTTCCAGCACTCCAAGGCTCCCGCCTCCGCTCTCGGCAATTCGTACAATCCAGCAGGCGTTGCCGGCAATCCTGATCGTAAGGCAACCACGATCGGCGCCGATTACAGCGTGCTTCCTCATCTGTTGAGCATCGGTGCAGCTTACCGTAATGCCGATACCGGTGCTGCGGCCAACGTTAACGGCAGCGATGCATGGACCGTTACCGCTGTGTACGATATCTACCAGAACATAGCATTGCATGCAAACTACAGCTCCTACAGTGGTTCTGCGCACGATTTGGTTGCACCAGCAGTACGCACCAACGCAACCGCGACAAGCCTGCTGACTTTGATGCTGGAAGCTGCCTGGTAATTTGATGCTTGCGTAAGCCGGGTCGGCAGTCATGACCCGGTAAACAACAGCTAGGTAGTTGCAATACCAAACAGGGGAAACTTCGGTTTCTCCTGTTTTTTTGTGCCTGTTGCATTCTTGGTCCGGGGATCAGGATTCGGGGAAATGCTACAATCCAACCCGCCATACCCTTATTCAACAAGCCTCGATTCCTCCGTCATCATGAAAAAACCCAGTCGTAACGATCCCTGCCCTTGTGGCAGCGGTAAAAAATACAAAAAATGCTGTCAGGTAAAGCTTGAACACAGCGCCACGGATGAAATCAATCAACTTATTGCACTATTAAACGCGAGGTGCTTTGCCGAGGTGGAAATCAAGGCGCAGCAGTTGTCCAGGCGTCATCCCGCACAGGGGCTGGTCTGGAAGGTTTATGGCACTTGTCTGTTTATGCAAAACAAGGATGGGTTGGCTGCTTTGCAAAAGGCGGCACAACTGCTGCCTGATGATGCGGAGCTGTACAACCAGCTTGGCATCGTGCTGACCGCCCGGGAGCGCTATACCGAGGCAGAAACCAGCTTCAAACAAGTGCTGAAAATCAACCCGGATTATATTGAGGCCTGCTATAACCAAAGCCTTGCCTACATGGCGCAGGCGCGCCTGGCGGATGCGGAGCATACTTTGCGGCTTGCCATTGACACAAAACCGGGCTATGCGATGGCCCATTATGGAATGGGGCTTGTTCTCAAAGCGCAGGGACGCTTGCCGGAGGCTGAAACAAGCCTGCAACGCGCCGTGGAACTCAAGCCGAATTTTTCCGGTGGTCACTATTGCCTGGCTTATCTTTGCAAGGAGCAGGGCAGGTCGGGCGAAGCGCTACCCGGTTTTCTGCGGGCAGTGGAGATCGAGCCGGGCTATGTTGACGCGCGCATCAAACTTGGTGAGTGTTATGCAGAGCAAGGTTGTTTCGCGGAGGCGCAGGCCTGCTATCGGCGCGTGCTGGAAACCGTTCCCGGTAACATCGATGCCCGGTTCAATCTGGGGTTAATTGAATCAAGGGATAGCGATGGTCAAAACCTCGCCGCACTGATTGAAGTTGAACAGGCAGTTGAGAGTTGCAAAAAAACGCTTACCGTGAATGAGGCTATCCAACTCAATTTTGCGTTGGGACGCGCTTATGACAATCGCGGCAACCCCGAGCGGGCATTTGGCTATTTTCTGGAAGGATGCCGATTGAAGCGCGCCACGTTTGATTACGATCCGGAACAAACGACCGCACGTGTTACCGAAATTATGCGCATGTTTGACCGCGCAAGTATCGTGAGATTAAGTAACAACAGAAATCCATCCGATGTACCCATTTTTGTATTGGGAATGCCACGCTCCGGCACCACATTGGTTGAGCAAATTATCGCCAGTCATCCCGTCGTTCACGGGGCTGGTGAGCTGCCCGACCTGATGGAAATTGCGACGGGGGTGATAGCTGGCCCGGAATTACTGTTCCCGGATGGTGTGCAACCACTGAGTCCGGACCGGCTCACGGCCATGGGCAACCAATACCTGGCAAGTTTGCAACGGCGCGCGCCGGAAGCACAACGCATCACCGACAAAATGCCGCATAACTTCATGGCAATCGGGCTCATTCATTTGATGCTGCCCAATGCCAAAATTATCCACGTCAAACGCAATCCGGTGGATACTTGCCTGTCCTGCTTTACGCAGCTATTTCAGGGAAAGATGGAATTTACCTATGAGCTGGCAGAACTGGGGCGATATTATCTCGATTATCAGCGTCTGATGGAACATTGGCGCGAGGTATTGCCGAGCGGCGCCTTTCTTGATGTGCAGTATGAGGATATTGTCGCTGACCAGGAGGTGCAGGCGCGCCGTCTGCTCGAGTATTGCGGGCTGGAATGGAACGATGCCTGTCTCGACTTTCACAAAAGCAATCGAATAGTGCGTACTTCCAGCTTGGCGCAGGTGCGCCAGCCGATTTATAAGTCATCAGTGGAACGTTGGCGATCTTATGAGAAATTTCTCGGGCCGCTGTTTGATGCGCTTGGCGAAGCTGTTCCTGCCTTGCAAAATAAATCTGCAGGGCAAGCATGAAACCAGGTCGTAACGACCCCTGCCCCTGCGGCAGCGGCAAGAAGCTTAAACAGTGTTGCGGATCATTGCAGGGGCAAAAGCCCCTCACAGAACCCGCTCTTTCCGTGAATGCCCCGGTTCAGGAAGCGCTGCAGAGAGGTTTGGAATATCATCAGACTGGGCGTTTATCACAGGCAGAAGCCGTTTACCGGCAAATCCTTCAGGCCGCGCCGGATCACCCGGATGCGCTGTACCTTTGCGGACTGGCCGTTCACGAAAGCGGCAGGAGCGAGGCTGCCGTTGAGTTGATCAGCAGGGCAATCCGCATCAACCCCGCCGGCCCGTTCCATTACACGCTTGGCAACGTGCTGCGCAAGCTGGGTCGGCTGGACGAAGCGGCCATGCATTTCCGTGCGGCGCTCAAGCTCGCGCCGAGCATGGTAGAGGCGCACCTCAATCTAGGGAATACGCTCAAGGCTCAGAACCAGCTGGACGAGGCGATTGAATGCTTCCGCAATGCGCTGAAGCTCAAACACGGCCTTATCGAGGCGCACCTCAATCTGGGGAATGTGTTTAGGGCGCAGGGCAAGCTGGACGAGGCGGCCGAGTGTTTCCACAACACGATCCGGTTCAAGCCGGATTATGCCGAGGCATACAACAACTTGGGCGGTGTGCTTCGCGAACAGGGCGATCTGGACGGCGCGATCAGTCAATTTCACAGGGCGCTGGAACTCAAGCCAGATATGGCGGGCATCCACAATAACCTGGGCTGTGCGCTCCAGGCGCAAGGCAAGCTGGATGAAGCGATTGACAGCTTCGAGAAGGCGCTGATTCTCAAACCGGATTATGCCGAGGCGGGCAGCAATCTCGGCAATGTATTCAAGGAGCAAAATAAGCTCGACGCGGCCATTACCTGCTACCGCCAAGTTCTTAAATTCAAGCCGGATACGGCCAGGGTACACAGCGACTTGGGAATTGTTCTGCTTGAGCAAAATGATTTGAATGCAGCCAAAGAGAGCTTTCACCAGGCGCTTGAGCTCGAACCGAAATGTATCGATGCGCTTACCGGGCTGTCGGGGGTATGCCAGAGTACCGGCCAGTTCGCCATCGCCAAAACCTATCTTGATCGGGCGCTCGCGTTGGAACCCGATCACCCGATCACTTGGGCAGTCTTGCCTTCGTTGCGCAAGATGACGCCTGATGACCTGCCTTGGGCGGAAAAGGCGCAGCGCCTTCTGGGGGCCGACCTGAAACCGCAGGAAGAACTGAAGCTATGTTACGCCTTGGGTAAATATAATGATGATATTCGCCAGCATGAAGCCGCCTTTGGCTACTATGACCGCGCCAATCGCCTGAAGCGACAGACCGCAGCCTCTTTTGATCGCGACGATTTCCAGCGCCGTGTTGACATGATTATTTTCAACCATGCTCCGGAAATATTACGGCAGCAAGTCGTTGCCAGCACTTCATGCCGCCCTCTGTTTATTGTTGGCATGCCGCGTTCCGGAACTTCGCTCACGGAACAGATACTCGCGTCGCACCCGGACATTTTTGGCGCCGGTGAGCTGCTCTTCTGGGGTCAACAGGCCAGCGCCAACTTACCGACTATGCCATCATGGCATCGCGACCTCCCGCTACTGCAGAATCTGGCCAGCCAGTATGAGGCAGAGTTACAGCGCCACTCCACCTCTGCGCTGCGGGTGGTGGACAAGATGCCGGGCAACTTTCTGCATCTGGGGCTAATGCATGCGGCATTTCCGCAAGCGCGCATTTTGCACACACAACGCAATCCAATTGATACCTGTTTGTCGATTTACTTTCAGGCTTTTAATAACCAGCATACTTACGCAACCGATCTGGATGACCTGGCATTTTATTACCGCGAATACCACCGGCTGATGGCGCACTGGCGCGCGGTGCTGCCGCCGGAAGTGTTTCTGGATGTGCCTTACGAGGCAATGGTTGAAGATCAGGAAGGCTGGAGCCGCAGGATCATCGAATTCACCGGCCTGGAATGGGATGAGCGCTGCCTGAATTTCCATGAGACCGAGCGTACGGTGGGCACCGCCAGCAACTGGCAGGTGCGCCAGAAAATTTACAAAACCTCGAAGGAACGCTGGCGGAATTACGAGAAGTTTGTGGGGCCGTTATTGCCCTTGCTGGAGCTGGTTGAATGAGGTGGTAATTTCGGGTTGCAGCGTAATAATTTCCTGCACTGCGTCTCTTTAGTCGGTTGGGCTTCACTACGTTCAGCCAGCGTAGGATAATTTGGATCGCAATCGCACCCTTCGGGCAACAATGCCGCCTTGGGCGGCTTTATCAATTTCTGGAGTGCTACTTGACGGCGAAATAACAGCACAGTAATTACGTATGGCTAACTTGCCAAAGTTTGCCAATCTGCCTAGGATTGCCGCATGAGCACAATGAATATCTCCCTCCCGGGCTCACTCAAAACATTTGTCGACGATCAGGTCAACCAACGTGGTTACGGCACTAGCAGCGAGTATGTGCGTGAACTGATCCGCAAGGATCAAGATCGTCTGCATCTGTACAGCCTATTTCGCAGGATTACGTGATCGCGTCCAGCAGCATGTAAAAAGGTAAAAGCCAAACCAGTCATTCCGCGCGAGCTGGCGAATCTTGATATTGATGAGGTAGTTAATTATTATTTGAGCGAGGTGGCCGAGCCGGTCGCGCTTGATTTCATCGATTCATTGGAGTGCGGCTCACACGCACATCAGTCACCAACCGGCCATTGACTCACCACGTTACGCTCAAGAGCTGAATCTGCCGGGTCTGCGCTTTTGGCCCCTGACGCGTTATCTATACCTTGTTTTCTACATGGAGCAGCAACACCACATCGATGTGTGGCGTGCGCTTCACGGCAGTCGTGATATCCCGGCATGGCTGCAGGAGGATGGCGATAAGCTCAGGTAGGTTGGGCTGAGCCTGCGAAGCCCAACAAACAAAAAAGCTGTTGCTGAAACCAGATTGGGATTGAAAAATCTCTTGCACACCGGAGCTGCCAAATCTGTTTGAACTGTTGGGTGCACACGCTGCGTTGGCTCACGCATGTTAAAATTCGCGTTTGTTTTTCAGGCCACACACCATGACCGGTAATAACCATCCGATTGAACAGCTCCTGCAACAGCGCATCCTGATTCTGGACGGCGCGATGGGCACGATGATCCAGCGTTACAAGCTGACCGAGGCGCACTATCGCGGCACCGCGTTGTATGGCGACTATGCCGGCAAACGCAAGACGTTCGCCGATCATCCGAACGATGTAAAAGGCTGCAATGACCTGTTGCTGTTGACCCAGCCACAGGTCATCGGCGGCATTCATCGCGAGTATCTGGAAGCGGGTGCGGATATTCTTGAAACCTGCACCTTCAACTCCACTTCCATTTCGATGGGAGATTACGGGCTGGCGCATCTGGCTTACGAATTGAACGTTGCCGGGGCGAAGCTGGCGCGCGGGCTGTGCGATGAATTTGAAACAAAGGGCAAGCCGCGCTTCGTGGCGGGCGTGCTTGGACCGACCGGACGCACCGCCTCGATCTCGTCGGACGTCAATGACCCCGGCGCTCGCAACATCACGTTCGACGAGTTGGTGAAAAGCTACGCCGAAGCGGTACGCGGCCTGCTCGACGGCGGTGCCGACCTGCTGATGATCGAGACCATCTTCGACACACTCAACGCCAAGGCCGCGCTGTTTGCCATCGATCAGCATTTTGAGCAGCACAATATGCGCGTGCCGATCATGATCTCCGGCACGATTACCGATGCATCCGGCAGAACACTTTCAGGCCAAACTACCGAGGCATTCTGGAATTCGCTGGCGCATGCAAAACCGTTGTCTGTCGGCCTGAACTGCGCGCTGGGCGCGGAACTGATGCGCCCTTATGTCGAGGAACTCTCGGGCGTGGCAAGCTGTTATGTCAGCGCGCATCCCAACGCCGGATTGCCCAACCCGCTGTCGGAAACCGGTTACGACGAGTTGCCGGAAAAAACGGCGCTCTTGGTCAGGGAATTCGCCACCAGCGGCTTTCTCAACATCGCGGGCGGCTGCTGCGGCACCACTCCCGCACACATCAAGGCGATTGCCGAGGCGCTGAAAAATGTGCCGCCGCGCAAATTGCCGAAGATCGAAAAGAAATTACGCCTGTCCGGGCTGGAGCCGTTCAACATCGGGGATGACTCGCTGTTCGTCAACGTCGGCGAACGTGCCAACGTCACCGGCTCGGCCAAATTCAAGCGCCTGATTCTGGATGGCCGCTACGACGAGGCGCTGGCAGTCGCCAGGCAACAGGTCGAGAATGGCGCGCAGGTAATCGACATCAACATGGATGAAGCGATGCTGGATGGCGAGGCCGCAATGGTGAAATTTCTCAACCTGATCGCCTCCGAACCGGATATTTCCAAAGTGCCGCTGATGATTGATTCTTCGCGCTGGAACATCATCGAAGCCGGGCTGAAATGCATACAGGGCAAACCCATCGTCAACTCAATTTCGCTGAAGGAAGGTGAAGCGGCGTTTATCCATCACGCTACGCTGGTGCGCCGCTACGGCGCGGCGGCGGTGGTGATGGCGTTCGACGAGCAGGGACAGGCCGATACCTACCAGCGCAAGACCGAAATCTGCAAACGCAGCTACGATATTCTGGTAAACCAGGTCGGCTTTCCGCCCGAGGATATTATCTTCGACCAGAATATTTTTGCGATTGCCACCGGCATCGAGGAGCACAATAATTACGCGGTGGATTTCATCGAAGCGACCGCGTGGCTACGCAAGAATCTGCCTTATGCCAAGATCAGCGGCGGCGTATCGAATGTTTCTTTTTCATTCCGTGGCAACGAGCCGGTACGCGAGGCGATTCATACCGTATTCCTGTACCACGCGATTCATGCCGGGTTGACCATGGGTATCGTCAACGCCGCGCAGCTTGGCGTATACGAGGAGATTCCAAAAGATCTGCGCGACGCGGTGGAAGACGTGGTGCTCAACCGTCATCCCGATGCCGGTGAAAAATTAGTGAAGATGGCGGAGTCAGTCAAAGGCGGCGGCAAGGAACAAATTGAAGATCTGGAGTGGCGCAAGGGCACGCTACAGGAGCGTATTACCCACGCACTGGTGCGCGGCATCACCACCTTCGTCGTCGAGGACACCGAAGAGGCACGCTTGCAGGCGAAGTCTTCGGTCGAAGTGATCGAAGGTCCGCTGATGAACGGCATGAACGTGGTCGGTGATCTGTTCGGCGCGGGTAAAATGTTCCTGCCGCAGGTGGTGAAATCGGCGCGCGTGATGAAGCAGGCGGTGGCGCACCTGGTGCCGTACATTGAGGCAGAGAAAGCCAAGTCCGGCGATACCAAGCCGAAGGGCAGGGTCGTCATCGCCACGGTGAAGGGTGACGTGCACGACATCGGCAAGAATATCGTCACGGTGGTGCTGCAATGCAATAACTTCGAGGTTATCAACATGGGCGTGATGGTGCCGTGCCAGCAGATTCTCGATGCGGCACGCGAACACAATGCCGATGCGATCGGCCTGTCCGGTCTGGTTACACCGTCGCTGGAAGAAATGGCGCATGTTGCAAAAGAGATGCAGCGGCAGGGCTTCACAATACCGCTGCTGATCGGCGGCGCGACCACGTCACGCGTGCATACGGCGGTGAAGATCGAACCCAACTATTCAAACGGCGCAACGGTCTATGTCATCGACGCCTCACGCGCGGTCGGCGTGTGCAGCAACCTGTTGAGTGATAGCTTGCGCGACAGTTACATTGCAGGCATCAAGGCCGACCATGCGCAGGCGCGTACGCAGCATGAAGGCAAAAAAAGCAAGGCCGTGTACGTCACGCTGGCCGAGGCGCGCGCGCATGGGTTAAAGACGAACTGGGCAAAACCAACCCCCCTCAATCCCCCCTTGTCAGGGGGGAAGACCGCCGTCACCCCTCCGGACAAGGGGAGGCCGGAAGGGGTTTATACGCCACCCAAGCCCAAGCTGATGGGCGTGCATAAACTGGAAGACTATCCGCTCGACATCATCGTGGATTTCGTCGACTGGACGCCGTTTTTTCATGCATGGGAGCTGTCCGGGCGCTACCCGAAAATCTTGCAGGATGAAACCGTGGGTAACGAGGCACGCAAGTTATTTGCCGACGCACAGGCGATGCTGAAACAGATCATCAGCGAGAAATGGCTGACTGCCAACGCGGTATTCGGGCTGTTTCCTGCCAATACTGTAAACAGCGACGATATTGAAATCTACACCGATGAGACGCGCAAAAAAACGCTCATGACTTGGCACAACCTGCGCCAACAAACAAAAAAACCGGATGCCATTCCGAACTACTGCCTGGCCGATTTAATTGCGCCAAAGGAAAGTAAAGCCAGGGACTACATCGGCGCTTTTGCGGTAACCGCCGGTATCGGTATCGAGAAAAAGATCAGGGAATTCGAGAAGGCGCACGACGACTACAGTGCTATTCTGTTGCAATCGCTTGCGGATCGTTTGGCCGAGGCATTCGCTGAACATTTGCACCTGCGCGTGCGCCGTGAGTTCTGGGGTTATGTGGCGGATGAAGCTTTGAGCAATGACGATCTGATCGCCGAAAAATATCGCGGCGTCCGCCCCGCCCCCGGCTACCCTGCCTGTCCCGATCATACCGAAAAGGGCGCACTGTTCGAGCTGCTGCAAGCGCCAAAAAATGCGGGCATCACGCTGACCGAAAGTTTTGCGATGCTGCCCACCGCCGCGGTGAGCGGCTTCTACTTCTCGCATCCGCAAGCGCAGTATTTTGCGACGGGAAAAATAGGCAAGGATCAGGTCGCGGACTATGCGAAGCGCAAGGACATGACACTGGAAGAGGCGGAGCGTTGGCTGGCCCCGGTGTTGGGTTATTGATGTAGTAGAATGTTTGCCTGAACCGGTTGGAGCGCGCTCATGCCAACAATACGCGGAATTTCCGGCCCTTACCGGCTGTTTTTCTTCAGCTTTGATTGCGGTGAGCCGAAACATGTCCATATTCAGCGCGAGCGCAGTATATGTAAATACTGGATGGGGCCTGTTGCATTAGCGAGCAATCACGGGTTCTCGCCTGTGGAACTTAACGCGATCAGGCACCTGTCTCGAAGACAATCGCATTGAAATAAAGGAGGCTTGGGATGAGCACTGTGGCGTTAATCGTTGAACCAGAAATTACCGACTTGCGCATTACTGAATCTGAAATTACTGCTTACCTTGTAGATGGAAGAACAGTAAGCGTCCCGCTTGCATGGTCGTGGCGATTGTCCGAAGCAACTCCCGCACACCGCAACCATTGGGAATTGATCGGGGATGGCATCGGTATCCATTGGCCCGAAATTGACGAGGACATCAGTATCGAAGGCATGCTGTATGGCGCCCCCGCGCCAAGGCCGCTGACGATGGTATAGCAAAAAACTGAGCCGCAAGCACCCAGGAATGCGGGCTTCACCCTCAACGAAAGCTTCGCCACGCTGCCCACTGTCGCCGTGAGCGGCTTCTACTTCTCTCATCCGCAGGCGCAGTACTTCGCCACCGGCAAGACAGACAGGGATCAGGTCGCGGACTACGCGCAGCGCAAGGGTTGGTCGCTGAAACAGGCGGAACGCTGGCTGGCGCCGGTGTTGAGTTACTAACAAAACGGGGGCAATATGCCTAGAGTTATCAGCAAAGAAGCGATTAAACGCAGGAAATACTGGGTAGCTGAAGTCCGTAAGCTGAGCGGTAATTTTTGTGACGATTCAGATCGCCTTGAAGTTGAGTTAACTTCAGAGATCAAGAAAGGCAAGGCTCAAGCCTTGCTGGATCACCTTAGACTTTGTGGAAACATACCAGAATCATACGGCCATGATCCCAGCGAAGAGAAGCTCTATTCAAAATATACAGATTCCTTGCTCTCTGAAACTTATAAATTTCTAGGCTTAAAAAGTGTCGTGTTGAAAGAAAGAGCTGATGCAGCAGATGTAGAAGTTTTCAGTAATAAGTACAGTTTTGTTGCTGATGCAAAGGCGTTTCGGCTTAGCCGCACAGCAAAGAACCAAAAAGATTTTAAGGTTCAAGCAATGGATGGGTGGAAGCGTGGCAAGCCATATGCGATGGTTGTTTGTCCGATATATCAGCTTCCAACCAAGTCCAGCCAAATATACGAGCAAGCAAGCACACGAAATGTTTGCATATTGACCTATTCTCATTTGGCAATGCTGGTTGCTTTTGCCCAGATTGAGAGTAAGGGTAAAGCCGATGCTCTCATACATGAAATTTTCAAAATAATACCAGCGCTGAACCCATCAAAGGATGCTTCTCCATATTGGCTTGCGGTCAATAAAACCATGCTCGATTTTTCGCCCAAAATCGAGAGGCTGTGGAAAATCGAGAAACAAGCCGCCATCGAATCTATTGCCGCCGCAAAAGAAGAAGCGCTAACCTTTCTTGCCGAAGAGCGCGCCAAGATAATGCGCATGACACACAAAGAAGCGTTGGCACAACTAGTTAAGGTTCACAAATTGGAAAGCCGAGTTAAGGTCATTAACTCTGTGACTGACAATCGCTTGCTGGGAATAAGGTAGTTGATGAAAACTGAATTGGCAATAAACAAAGTTATCAACGCTGACAGCATATTGGCAGTACGTGAACTGCCAGAAAATTCAGTTCACTTGATTTTGAGCGACATCCCCTATGGAATTGGAGCAGCAGATTGGGATGTCTTGCATGACAATACAAATTCTGCCTATTTAGGCTCAAGCCCGGCGCAAGCAAAGGCGGGAGCCATTTTCAAGAAGCGTGGCAAACCAATTAATGGATGGTCAGAAGCAGACAGGGAAATTCCAAAACAATATTACGAATGGTGCTCACAATGGGCAAGCGAATGGCTACGAGTTTTAAAACCGGGAAGCTCAGTATTTATTTTTGCGGGGCGCCGTTTTTCACATCGTTGTATTGCAGCGCTCGAAGACGCAGGTTTCTCCTTCAAAGATATGTTCTCATGGATGCGACAGCGCGCGCCACATCGCGCACAGAGGATAGGAGTTGTTTACGAAAGACGAGGTGATCTCAAGAACTCAAAAATATGGAATGGTTGGCGGGTGGGCAATTTGCGTCCGACTTTTGAGCCAGTGTTGTGGTTTACCAAGCCGTATAAAATTGGTGGCACGATTGCAGACAACGTCTTGACTCATGGTGTTGGTGCTTTTAATGAGGAAGCATTTTTGAAATACGAGGATTCACCAGATAATGTTTTACATAGTAGCTTTGCGTCAGGAGAAACCGGATTTCATCCTACACAAAAACCGATTCGATTAATGCAGGCGCTTATAGAGTTAACAACTTGCAAAGGGCAAGTTGTGCTTGATCCATTTTGTGGTAGTGGTTCTACACTTGTGGCCGCAAAATTAACAGGGCGAAAATACATTGGGATAGAGCTTGATACACGATATGCTGATATCGCAACACAACGCTTGGATGCAGTGAATGTGCAAGCAGATTATTTCAAGCAAGATGAGGCATCAGAAAGAAAACAATTATTGTTGCTACAACAGCAGGCTGATTACGCAACTAAAATAATTCATAATTCACCATCTAAACTGAAAGTAAAATCTACTACCGTTCGACACCACAATAAAACGAAATAAATTTCCCTTAACTTTGGCTAGAGATAACCATGAACATCACCGCCCAACTGGATCAGCTCACCACGGCTGACAAAATTCGCACGATGGAATATCTGTGGGATGACTTGTGTCGCCATGCCGACGAAGTGCCTTCCCCGACATGGCACGGCGAGGCGCTGTCGCAGCGCGGGCAATTGGTAACCGAGGGCGGCGCGACATTTCGCAATTGGGAAGCAGAAAAATCGAGAATACGTGATTCGCTGAACTAATTAAAACTGCCGGCATTTTTCAACCACGGCCTGTTCTGTGCAGGCGAAAATATAGAAGGAAGCAATTATCATGACTGAACTGATTAAAACCGACAGTAAACTGGGTGAAGGCGATCTGGCAACCAGTGGCAAGGAAGTGCTGGTGCACTACACCGGCTGGCTGTACGACGAGGCTGCTGCCGAGCATAAGGGCAAGAAGTTTGACAGCTCGCGCGACCGCAATGAGCCGTTTGGTTTTCCGCTTGGCGCTGGGCATGTCATCAAAGGTTGGGATCAGGGTGTGGAAGGCATGAAGGTCGGCGGACAGTGTACGCTGGTCATACCCGCGCATCTGGGCTACGGTGCACGCGGCGCGGGTGGAGTGATTCCGCCGGGCGCAACGCTGGTGTTTGATGTGGAATTGCTATCCGTGGATTAATCCGACCCGCGTCTTATATCCTGCAACCATTTGAAAACTGTATCGGAGAAACGTAATCATGATGAAACGCACCCTGTTTTTTCCGCTGGCACTGCTGCTGGCTGCGGGTATTTTTTCAACTGCGGTACATGCCGAACCACCTGCCGCAAAAAAAGAAGCAGCTAATGTGACCAAGCTGATCAAGATCGACAAGAAGAAGGGCAAAGGCGAGACGGCCACGGCGGGGCGCGAAGTGGCTGTGCATTACACCGGCTGGCTGTACGATGCGACAGTCTCCGGCAACAAGGGCAAGAAGTTCGATAGCTCGCTCGACCGCGGTGAACCAATCGTGTTTCCGCTCGGTGCGGGAATGGTAATCGCTGGATGGGAGCAAGGTCTGGAAGGCATGAAGGTGGGCGGACAGCGCACACTGATAATTCCACCACATCTCGGCTACGGCGCACGCGGTGCGCCGGGAGCAATTCCACCGAATGCGACGCTGGTATTTGACGTGGAGTTGATGGGCGTTCGTTAACTGCTGTTCCGCAGATGATGGTTTCGAATTTCAGATGAGTCTGATTTCCTCCCCGTTATTGATTACGGCACTGATGCTTGCCGTGTCCAATCTGTTCATGACGTTTGCGTGGTACGGGCATTTGAAGAATCTGGCGACTTCGCCGTGGTATATCGCGGCGCTGATCAGCTGGGGAATTGCGCTGTTCGAATACCTGTTGCAGGTACCGGCAAACCGCATCGGCTATACCGCGCTGAGCCTCGGGCAGTTGAAGATACTGCAGGAGATCATCACGTTGTCGGTGTTTGTGCCATTCGCGGTGCTGTATATGAATCAGCCGTTGAAATGGGATTATCTGTATGCGGCGCTGTGCCTGATGGGCGCGGTGTATTTCATTTTTCGTAGTTGAGGCGTATGAGCAATCATATTCACATCCTCGGTATTTGCGGCACTTTCATGGGCGGCATCGCGGTCATGGCCAGACAGGCGGGCTATCGCGTGACCGGCTGCGACGCCAATGTCTATCCGCCGATGAGCACGCAACTCGAGGCACAGGGTATTGAGCTGATTGAGGGCTTCGGTGTGGAGCAGCTTGAATTGAAACCGGATGTGTTCGTGATCGGCAATGTGGTATCGCGCGGCAATTCGCTGATGGAGGAAATTCTCAACCGCAACCTGCCCTACATCTCCGGTCCGCAGTGGCTGGCGCAGAACATTCTGTATGACAAATGGGTGCTGGGTGTGGCGGGCACCCACGGTAAAACTACTACCAGCTCCATGCTGGCGTGGATACTCGAATATGCGGGGCTGAATCCCTGTTTTCTGATCGGCGGTGTACCGCAGAATTTTGGTGTGTCGGCGCGGCTGACTGATTCGGCTTTTTTTGTCATCGAGGCCGACGAGTATGACACCGCGTTTTTCGACAAGCGCTCCAAGTTTGTGCACTATCACCCGCGTACCGCGATTCTCAATAATCTGGAATTCGACCACGCCGACATCTTCCCCGACCTCGCCGCCATCGAGACGCAGTTCCACCATCTGGTGCGCACCGTGCCCGGTAACGGGCTGGTGGTATGCAACGGGTGTGAGGAATCACTGCGGCGCGTCATCCTGCGCGGCTGCTGGACACCGGTGGAAATTTTTGGCTCTCTTGACCCCCTGTCCAATTTTCCCGCGATACCCTCACCTCAATCCCCTCCCGCAAGCGTGAGAGGAGGTGAGCGAGAAAGGCAATCTTCAATCCTGGCGGGAGAAAGGGCAAACGAGAAAAGCAATCTTCAATCCCTGGGCTGGAATATCGACGCCGGCAATCGCGTGACGCTGCATGGCGTAGTGCAAGGCACGCTTGAATGGGGTTTGCTCGGTGAACATAACCGCATGAATGCACTCGCCGCGCTGGCCGCCGCGCGTCATGCCGGTGTGCCGGTCGCACAAGGACTGGCGGCACTGGCCGAATTCATGAATGTGAAGCGCCGTATGGAAGAGCTCGGCACGGTTAACGGCATCACCGTATACGATGATTTCGCGCACCATCCGACCGCGATCAATACCACTGTCGCCGGGCTGCGTCACAAGGTTGGCAAGGCGCGTATTCTTGCGGTACTGGAGCCGCGCTCCAACACGATGAGACTCGGCGTAATAAAAGATGCGTTACCCGGCAGCCTGAAACAGGCCGACATGGTGTTCTGCTACGGTGCAGACCTCGGTTGGGATGCGGCAGCGGCACTCGCCCCGTTGGGCGACAAGGCTATCGTAAAAGATGATTTGAACGAGCTGATTGAAGCCATCGCGAGCGCAGCCAAATCAGGCGACCAAGTGCTGGTGATGAGCAACGGCGGGTTCGGCGGAATACACGAGAAGTTGCTGAAAAAATTTCAGTAAGAGCGCAGCAATCATCCCTGCACCATTGCCGGGATAAATTCCGATCTACCTTTCCTGATTCTCCAAATCCAGCTCCTGTATTTTACGCGTCAGGGTGTTGCGCCCGATGCCGAGCAGCGTCGCGGCTTCGATGCGGCGCCCGCCGGTGTGGCGCAGGGCTTGCTGAATCACGGTGCGCTCGAATTGTGCAGCAAAGGCATCCATGATGCGTTCATCGCCGCGCTGCAGGGCTTGCGCTGTCTGTTGCGCCAGCGCCGCGCACCAGTCGCCGCTGGGCGTCATGCTTGCCGCCGCTTCGCCGCGCCATTCCGGCGGCAGGTCGGCAATCTCCACTATCTGCGACGGCGTCATCACGGTGAGCCAATGGCACAGGTTCTCCAGTTGCCGCACGTTGCCGGGAAAATCCTGTGTAGAAAGATATTGCAGTGCCGCGTCGCCGAATTGTTTTTGTTCGACGGCCAGTTCGCGGGCGCTTTTCTGCAGAAAGTATTTGGCCAGCAGCGGGATGTCCTCGCGCCGTTCGCGTAGCGGCGGCAGGCGCAGGCGGATCACGTTCAGCCGGTGGAACAGGTCTTCACGAAACAGCCCTTGTTTGACAAGCTCTTCGAGATTCTGGTGAGTGGCGGTGATGATACGCACATTGGCCTTGACCGGCTGGTGGCCGCCGACGCGATAAAAGTTGCCATCTGACAGCACACGCAGCAGGCGGGTTTGCAGGTCGGCGGGCATGTCGCCGATTTCGTCGAGGAACAGCGTGCCGCCTTCGGCCTGCTCGAAGTGCCCGCGCCGTGCCGCCGCTGCGCCAGTGAACGCGCCGCGCTCGTGGCCAAATAACTCAGATTCGAGCAGATCCCTGGGGATCGCGGCAGTGTTGATGGCAATGAACGGTTTGCCAACGCGCGGGCTGTGACGGTGCAGCGCGCGCGCCACCAGCTCCTTACCGGTGCCGGACTCGCCGTTGATCAGCACGGTGGCGTGCGAGTGTGACAGCTTGCCGATGGCGCGGAATACCTCCTGCATTGCGGGTGCATGGCCGAGGATGTCAGCAGCGGCTTCAACTTCCTGTGCCTCACCCGACTTGCGCTGATTCTGCTCCAGCGCGCGCCGGATCAGCTCGACTGCATGGTTGATGTCGAACGGCTTGGGCAGGTATTCGAAGGCGCCACCCTGAAATGTGGAGACGGCACTTTCCAGATCAGAATAGGCAGTCATGATGATGACTGGAACCAGCGGATAGCGCTGGTGCAGCGCCTGCAGGAAATCCAGCCCCGAACTGCCTGGCATGCGGATATCGCTGACTACGACTTGCGGCACATCATGACTCAGCGCGCGCAACGCATCGTCCGCCGTGGCGAAACTCTTGAACGCGATGTCTTCGCGGGTTAGCGCTTTTCCCAGCACCCAGCGGATGGAGCGGTCATCATCGATAATCCAGACAGGCTGCATATTTACCCCTATACACTCGTGAACATGGGTACGCGAGTAGCACGCCCAAAACATGTGCTACGGATATGTAGGTCGGATCAAGCGCAGCGATCCGACGTTTTTGTTAAGAATATATTGTCGGATCGCTGCGCTTGATCCGACCTACGCGTTTTTACCTTTAGGGCAGCGGAAGCAGCACGGTAAAGCAGGTGCGTCCGGGTTCGCTGTCGAATTCTATTGCACCGTGATGCTGGCTGACGAAATCCTGCGCCAGCGTCAGCCCGAGCCCGTGGCCGTCGGCACGCCCCGATACCAGCGGATAGAAAATCTTGTCCTGCAATTCCGGCGGAATGCCGGGGCCGTTGTCGGTGATCTGCACCATTACTGCCAGGCGATGGCGGCGCTTGACCAGCGTCACCTGCCGCGCGATACGGGTACGCAGGATGATGCTGCCGTTGCCATGCATCGCCTGCGCGGCATTGCGCACGATGTTGAGTATCACCTGGATCAGCTGCTCCTTGTCGCCAACCAGCGGCGGCAGGCTAGTATCGTAATCGCGCTGTATCGTTAATCCCGCCGACATTTCTGCCAGCATTACGCTGCGCACGCGCTCCAACACTTCGTGGATATTGAGCGCGCTGTAGTGTGCGGCATTTTGCGGGGTGAGCAATTTCTCCATCAGCGCGCGCAGCCGGTCGGCTTCCTGCACAATAACCTGGGTATATTCGCGCAGGAATGGCCTCTCCAGTTCCAGCTCGAGCAGTTGCGCCGCGCCGCGAATGCCGCCGAGCGGATTTCTGATCTCGTGCGCAAGGTTGCGCAACAACAGGCGGCTGGCCTGCGTCTGATCCAGCATCTGTTCTTCGCGCGCTAATTTGAGCGGCCGGTCCATCGGATGAAATTCCAGCAGCAGACGCCGCCCGTCAGGCTGCAACGGTGTCACTGCACAGTGCAGATGCAGCCTGCCGTGCGCATGGGTGCCAAGCGTAAGGTCGTGCTCGATATAACGGGCATTGTCACAAACGGTATGTTGCATGGCGCTCGCCAGTTGCCCGGCATCCGTGAATACTTGCTGCACCGGGTGCCCCAGTAAATTCTTGCCGCTTACGTCGAACAGGTGTTCCGCAGCCGGGTTGAGATAGGCAACGCGCAACTCGTCGTCCAGCAGGATGACCGCTGTGGCAAGATGCTCGAGTACGATGGAGGGGAAGTCAGGCATATCTTCTTGCGCAGCAGGAAACATGCCAGCCTGATGGGTTATTTGAGTTTGGACAGTTCGGTATTGAGCGCTTCGATATTTTTCTGGTGCATTTCCACCCGATCATTCAGCGTTTTTATTTTTTCCTGGTACTTCGCTACGTTGCGGTAGGTCTTGCCATCCTGCCCCCTGAATACGTCCGGATTTGCCTCGCCTTCCTTCAGGTTTTGCAAGGCCTCATCGAGCAATTTCTCTTCCGTGCTTAACTCATCCTCCAATATCTTGCGGCGCGTGTCATCGCGCCCCTTTTGTGTTTCACCATCGACTCTCGGAAAATCTTCAGGTGAGGCGGCAGAACGCGAACGCGCCGGCGGAACCATGGTGGGCAATGGAGGCAGATCAAGCTTCTTGCCGCCCTTGATTGGCGAACTGGAGTAGGTGACATGTCCATCGGCATCGACCGCTTTGTAAATTTCGGCCTGCGCCGGCGCAGGGCAAAGATATAGCAACGCAAGCAAGTAACCGGGTTTCATTTTTATTCTCCTGAAATAGGCTCTAAGCTCGAACAAGTATAGGGCAAGCGCCCGACCCGAACAAACATTTATAGCTCAAAGCAAAACGAGGCTTGCGCCCCGTTTTGCTTACCCTGTATTACTCCGGTCAGATGCTGTAATACATATCGAACTCGACCGGATGCGTGGTCATGCGAAGGCGGTTGACCTCGTCCATCTTCAAGGCGATGAAGGCATCGATGAAGTCGTTGGAGAATACACCACCACGCGTCAGAAATTCGCGATCCTTGTCCAGATGCGCCAATGCTTCGTCCAGCGAGGCACACACGGTGGGTATCTTTGCGTCTTCTTCCGGTGGCAGGTCATACAGATTCTTGTCAGCCGGGTCGCCGGGATGGATTTTGTTCTGAATGCCGTCCAGGCCGGCCATCATCAGGGCTGTGAAACACAGGTACGGATTTGCGGTCGGGTCGGGGAAGCGCGTCTCGATACGGCGCGCCTTGTCGCTGGTGACATGCGGAATACGGATTGAAGCGGAGCGGTTTTTCGCCGAGTAGGCCAGTTTGACCGGTGCTTCGTAATGCGGAACCAGGCGCTTATAGGAATTAGTACTGGGGTTGGTGATCGCATTCAGTGCGCGCGCGTGCTTGATGATGCCGCCGATATAAAACAGCGCAGTCTCGGACAGGCCGGCATAGCCGTTGCCGGCAAACAGATTTTTGCCGTCTTTCCAGATGGACTGATGCACGTGCATGCCGGAGCCGTTGTCTCCGACGATGGGTTTGGGCATGAAGGTTGCAGTCTTGCCGTATTGGTGTGCGATGTTATGCACCACATATTTCAATGCCTGGGTCTGGTCGGCGCGGCGTACCAGGGTGTTGAATTTGGTGCCAATTTCGCATTGCCCGGCGGTTGCCACTTCGTGGTGATGCACTTCCACTTCGATGCCGATATCTTCCAGCGCCAGGCACATTGCCGCGCGGACGTCATTCAAGCTGTCAACCGGTGGGACCGGAAAATAGCCGCCTTTGACAGTCGGGCGGTGACCGGTATTACCGCTGTCAAACTTCTCAGCGGAGGCCCAGGCCGCTTCTTCGGAGCTAATCTTGAGGGAACAGCCGGACATGTCGATATGCCAGTTCACCGAATCAAAGATAAAAAATTCCGGCTCCGGACCGAAGAAGGCGGTGTCACCGATACCGCTGGACTTCAGATAGGCTTCGGCGCGCTTGGCGATGGAGCGCGGATCGCGGTCATAGCCTTTGCCGTCGGTCGGCTCTACCACGTCGCAGGTAATCACCAGGGTGTTCTCGTCCATGAACGGGTCGAGATAAGCCGTTTCCGGGTCCGGCATTAACAACATGTCCGAGGCCTGAATACCTTTCCAGCCTGCCATGGAAGAGCCGTCAAAGGCATGACCGTCCTCAAACTTCTCCATGCCCACGTATTTGGCAGGCACGCCGACATGCTGTTCCTTGCCGCGCGTATCGGTAAAACGGAAGTCCACGAACTTGATGTCGTGTTCCTTGATCATTTTCAACACATCATTTGCAGATATCGGCATAACTTTGCTCCCGCGAAAACTAAAAATAACAATTAACTTGAATAATGGGCAACCGGAATCCTGAGGCGCAGGAAGTGTGCCAATTTCTCTTCTGTAGCCGAGCGGCATTGTGCCATAAGCGGGTCATGGAACACGCAAAATATTTGTCCCGTGTCAACGCTAAATAGAAATGTCCCCTTCCCTGCAAAGTAGAAATGTCCCCTTCGCCTGTGCCCCTCCCGTTACGGAGTGACGCAACGCCCCTCGGTGGCGGACTTGCCGATGGGCATATTTCTCCAAGGGTGATTGGGTGCCGGTTTGTGTCCCTTGTTGTTTGTTCTACTGTTTTTTGCAAGCGCCTTATCCACTCGTGTATTGACCATCTTGCTATCGGCTTCCGCTGCCTGTCTCTGCGCTTTTGTCATAACCGTGTAGGCGAGCTTGCGTTTGCGCCAGCGTAGTTCCCGTGTGCCGTCAAAGTGTTGGTATAGCGTGACCTTCGCACCCCGCATCCCCAATCCTGTCCCGCTGGTTGCCACTTGCATCAGATGGCCCTCGTGTTGGCAGGAGAGGTTCTTTGACAGTGTTTTTTCTGTCTGCACAGACAGGATGCGCGTCAGGTCTTCCGCCGTGCCTTGATAGGGCAGATGCGCGTCTTGC
>DATKVZ010000002.1:0-12472 GCA_035529795.1 Gallionella sp.
GAAGCTTGTGTTTGCGTAAAGTAGCCATCCCGAAATCATACCAGTTTCCGCAGCAGTATCAATCTGCTGAAACCCGCATTCAGTAAGGCGTTCAGGCAATTCCATGACCATTTTTACCCACACTCTCACGCGAAGAGCCACATTTCTTTCTGTAAAAAAAATTTTATTTGAGAGGAATGTAATTCCATGAAGAACTTGACGTGCGTAGCCAGTGGGCTACATATCGCATATGATCGAAATTCGGAAAACAGACGAATACGCGAAATGGATCGATGGATTGCGGACTTGAGGGCTCGGGCACGCATCCAAGCTCGAGTTGAAAGACTCAGAGCAGGCAATCCAGGTGATGTAAAGCCTATTGGCGCTGGCGCATCTGAGATGCGAATTGACTATGGACCGGGTTATCGAGTTTATTTCCTAAAGCGAGGAGACGCACTGATTATTCTTCTTGCAGGCGGGGAGAAACATTCTCAACCTGAAGATATTAAAACCGCACTGAAACTAGCAAATAGATTAAAGGAGGATGCAAAGTGATTGCAAAAACGACACGCTACGACGTAGCTGAACACCTTCGCACACCAGAAGAAATGGCACTGTACCTAGATGCTTGTATCGAAGACTCCAACGGAGATGCCGCTTTCATAGCAAAGGCTTTTGGTGATATTGCCAGGGCACAAGGCATGGCACAAGTAGCCAAAAAAGCAGGGCTCTCACGGGAGAGTTTGTATAAGGCGCTTTCCGGCGACCGAGTACCAAGCTTCGACACGATTCTCAAAGTAGCGCATGCGCTTGGTGTAAAGCTTCATGCGAGCGTTTAGTTAATAAAAAACAAATCCCGACCAGGTAAAAGCTGGCCGGGATTTTTCCATCTTTAAATTACACACCTTTCGCCAACGGCTAGCAGTCTCTGCGGCTTTCTCATTTTTTTGGCATAAGCCAAAGTCAGGTAGTAAAGGCAAGTGCCGAGTGCATCGTGCTTAATGCCTTCTGCTCGATTTGGCGAATGCGTTCGGCGGATACCTTGAATTCGTCCGCCAATTCATGCAGCGTCATTGTCCCGTCTTCCTGCAGCCAGCGTGCTTCAATGATGCGACGGCTGCGTTCGTCCAGACCGTCCAGAGCGCTCTTCAATCCTGATGCTTGCAGGCGCTCACGTTCCGTGGCTTCCAGAATATGCGAGGGTTCATGCTCTTCGTTGTCGGCCAGGTAATGAATCGGCGCATAGCTTTCGCTGTCATCGCTGCCGCCTGGCTCCAGCGCGACCTCACGTCCGGCAAAACGGGCCTCCATCTCCACCACATCGCGTTCGCTGACATTAAGCTGTTGGGCGATTTCACTGATCTGCTGCGGCTTGAGCGGCTCCAGCCCCTTTTTCATACTGCGCAGGTTGAAAAATAACTTGCGCTGCGCCTTGGTGGTGGCGATCTTCACCATCCTCCAGTTGCGCACCACGAATTCGTGAATTTCGGCGCGTATCCAGTGCAGCGCGAATGACACCAGGCGCACTCCGCGGTCCGGATCGTAGCGTTTTACCGCCTTCATCAGGCCGATGTTGCCCTCCTGAATCAAATCAGCCTGTGGCAGCCCGTAACCGGCATAGCCGCGCGCCACACTGACTACCACGCGCAGATGGGAAAGCACCAACTCGCGTGCTGCATCCAGATCATCCGCAGTCTTGAAGCGCGTTGCCAAGGCAAGCTCTTGTTCCTGCGAAAGCATGGGAAAACGGTTCACCGTTTGTACGTAACTCTCCAGGCTGCCAACGGCAGACGGTATGGGAAAATTCATAATAGCGTTCATAACGTTTCCTCCTTGGGCGGATTCTAGCACTCGACGGGTATGAGTGCCAAGATGGGCGAAGGTTCGAACCGGGTAAGCCACAGGTTTAGCTTGGTAAGGGTGCACCTGAAAACACTTCCTCAAATACCTGCATGAATTGCGGCAATTCATTTTGCGGCAGCCGGTTGATTCCTGCTGCTCCCTTCCTGCCGCCTCCGGTGGCAAAGCGTGAACACAGTATGTCGGCGCCATGGTTGGTGGACAACGGTGCGCGTACGCTCACTACCAAGGCGCCATCGCTGCGCTGCGTCAGAACGGCATGCGCGCGATCCGGGTTGGCACTGGCAAGGGTGTTGCCGAACGCACCACTTACGCGGCGGCTCCACGGTTTGTCTGGAAGGGTGTAGATGGCGCCGGTCCGGGTTTCGTACTCCGGACGGATGGCGCGGGCGAGCGCCATGTCCTCCGTGTAGCCATGTTGCAGCGTTGCAAAAATGCCCTCGTCATGAATAAAGGTGAAAGGATTTTCGTGACGGTGCAGGGTGCGGTACAACTCCGCAGGGTGGAAATATAAATCTTCCACGGTTTCCCCGTAGCTGTTGTAGTTGAGGTATTCACCCAGTTCGCGCAGCGTGGCGAGTTGCTGCGGCTTAAGCACAAGAGGTTCGGCGGCCTTGCAAGCGGCTTGCTGAAGATTGTCGCCGAATGCACCGACGACCGCCCAGATCAAATACTTGCCGGACAGGTGACGGTTGACCAACAGGCTGGTGCATAGATCCGGACTGGTGTCGATTATTGCGGTTAAATTTGGATGTACGGGGACATTCTTGGCGACGTGGTGGTCGAAATAGCGAACACTCACCCCGTTATCCAGCAGTGCCAGCAGGGCATCCCGGTTCCGGTCCAGGGCCAGATCGAGCACCGTCACCTCGTCGCCGGGCCCAGCTTCGACGTGCCGGAGCAGACCGAGATCGCGTTTTACGCTGGTAACAAGATTATTGGCGGCTGGAAACGCCAGTCGTAGTTGGTGCAGTGCGCAAATACCGTCGGCATCACCGTTGAAAATATCATGGTTCATTGTGGTCGGTCTGTAGCGTCAAAGTTTTGTGAATTGTAGGCGATCCATTTTGCGGGTTGGGCACTTCCTTAAAATCGGGTGTTTTCCGTCAGGCGGGTAAAACCGGTAAGATGCCCCCGTTCAGTGCCAGCTTGTTGATATGTCCTGGTTTACCACCAATTTTATTGCCGCTTTCCTGCTGCCGCCGTTCAGCCTGTTGCTGGCACTCGCGTTGGGCCTTTTTCTGCTGTATCGACGCCGCAAATTTGCCAGGGCGCTGATATTCGCCGCATTTGGTTTACTCTGGCTTGCATCCACG
Organism: Gallionella sp.; assembly: GCA_035529795.1. Taxonomy (GTDB): domain Bacteria; phylum Pseudomonadota; class Gammaproteobacteria; order Burkholderiales; family Gallionellaceae; genus Gallionella. Next base: position 3,156 of record DATKVZ010000002.1, read on the forward strand.
CCCTATTTTGCCGAAGGTGCATTGCACCTGTTGGAAGCGCACACCGCCGCGCTGGGCAGTCAGCATCGTCAGGCAGAAGTGATCGTGATCCTCGGTGGCGGGACCTATTTTCACGCGCCGGAATATTCGGGGCGGGATACGATCAACGAACAAACTCTGGTGCGTTTGCGCTACGGCGCGCGGCTCCAGCGCGAAACCGGCAAGCCGGTTCTGGTAAGCGGCGGCCAACCGCTCGGCAATCATGTTTCCGAAGCACAGCAAATGCGTGCGGCGCTGGAGCAGGATTTCCGTGTAGCGGTGCGCTGGACGGAAGCAGACTCCGATAATACCTTCGAGAATGCCCGGCACTCTTTCAGTCTGCTGCAAACGCAAGGTATCCATCGAATCTATCTGGTGACGCATGCCTGGCACATGCCGCGCGCCGCCGATGTGTTTCGCCGTGCCGGCTTTGAAGTTATCGAAGCGCCAACCGCATTCACCACGCGTTATCAGACAGATTTGCTGGCCTTTATGCCGCGCGCCGAAAGCCTGCGTGACAGCAAGATATTCATGCATGAAGTTATCGGTTTCGCCTGGTATCGGCTAAAATCGCTGCTCCGGAATTAAAGAAAGACACAACATGAAAGCGCGCGTTAAATGGGTGGAACAAGTCGCCTTTCTGGGAGAGACCGAAAGTGGTCATGCCATCCTGATGGATGGTGCACCTTCGGCCGGCGGGCGTAATCTCGGCCCGCGCCCGATGGAAATGCTGTTACTCGGTGCGGGCGGTTGCACCAGCTTCGATGTGGTCAGCATCCTGAAAAAAAGCCGTCAGGCGATATCCGATTGCTACGTGGAACTGGAAGCGGAGCGCGCTGAGACCGACCCCAAAGTGTTCACCAGGATCCACATGCACTTCGTATTGAAGGGCAAGGATATCAAGCCGGAAGCGGTCGAAAAAGCCATCAAGCTGTCGGCGGAAAAATACTGCTCAGCCTCCATCATGCTCGGTGCGACCGCTGCAATCACGCATGACTTTAAGATAATTCAGGAATAGCAGAACAGTTAAAAAGCGAACAACTTCGCCAGTTCCGCGCCAGAGTCGTCCGCGCGCATGAAGGCCTCGCCGACCAGAAAGGCGTTCACCCGGTTGGCGCGCATCAGCTTGACATCTTCCGGTCCGAGGATGCCGCTCTCGGTAACCACGATGCGCTCTTCAGGAATTTGCGGTAGCAAGTCCAGAGTGGTTTGCAGGCTTACCTCGAAGGTGTGGAGGTTGCGGTTGTTCACGCCGATCAGCGGCGTGGCCAGTTGCAGCGCCACTTCCAGTTCCACCCCATCATGCACCTCCACCAGCACCGCCATGCCGAGGCTGTGCGCCAGCGCCTCGAACGCCCGCATTTGCGGCAAACTTAATGCAGCGGCAATCAGCAAAATCGCATCCGCACCCATCGCGCGCGCCGCGTAGATCTGATATTCATCAACGATAAAATCCTTGCGCAATACCGGCAATTCACACGCTGCGCGCGCCTGTTTCAGGTATTCCGCACTGCCCTGAAAAAACTGCTCATCGGTCAGCACCGACAGGCATACCGCGCCATGTTGTGCGTAGCTGGCGGCAATTTCGGCAGGATGGAAATCTGCGCGCAACACACCTTTGCTCGGGCTGGCCTTTTTGATTTCGGCAATCACGGCTGATTGGCCTGCGGTAATTCTGGCGCGTATCGCAGCGGTGAAATCGCGTACCGGTGCGGCCTGTTGCGCCTCGGCGCGCACCTGATGCAGGGGTTTCACCGGCTTCGCCGATGCGATTTCCTGCGCCTTGACGGCAAGAATTTTGTTGAGGATGTCGGACATGGCTTTATTAAATTGGATTTCCGCCTTCGCGGGAATGACGAAATTCGAGGCGCGCATTCTAACATCCCCGTCATTCCCGCGAAGGCGGGAATCCAGTAGAATCCACAAATGCAACCAGCTGTCTATATTCTTGCCAGCCAACGCAATGGCACGCTGTACACAGGAGTAACAAGTGATTTGCTCAAGCGCACTTGGGAGCACAAAAACGATCAGGTGGAAGGTTTCACCAAACGCTATGGTGTGCACATCCTGGCGTACTACGAACTGCACGCCGATATGCTGGCAGCAATTACCAGAGAGAAGCAGATCAAGAAGTGGAATCGGATCTGGAAAATCAACCTGATCGAATCAGTGAACTCTGACTAGCGAGACTTATGGGATGAAATTATTTAACTGGATTCCCGCCTGCGCGGGAATGACGGAGGGTGGATGGAAGACATCAGGCAATACATGAAGTCCGTCGGACAGCAGGCGCGCGCCGCTTCGCGCATCATGGCGCAGGCCGATACCGCCACGAAAAATAGTGCGCTGGAAGCTATTGCTACCGCCATTCTGAACAACAGTGCAAAACTCATCGCCGAAAACGCCAAGGATGTCGCCACCGCAAAAACCAACGGAATGGACGCCGCCTCGGTGGATCGCCTGACGCTGACCGACAAGACCATACACGGCATGGCCGAAGGCTTGCGCCAGATTGCACAACTGGCCGATCCGATTGGCGAGATCAGCGGCATGAGCTACCGCCCGTCCGGCATTCAGGTCGGCAAGATGCGTGTGCCGCTCGGCGTGATCGGCATCATTTACGAATCGCGCCCCAACGTCACCGCAGATGCCGCCGGACTGTGCCTGAAATCGGGTAACGCGGCAATCCTGCGCGGCGGCTCCGAAGCGATCCATTCCAACCAGGCGATAGCGGCCTGCGTACACACCGGCCTGCGCGCTGCCGGACTGCCGGAGACTGCCGTGCAAGTGGTGAGCACCACTGACCGCGCCGCCGTCGGCGAGCTGATCACCATGAAGGATTATGTGGACGTGATTGTGCCGCGCGGCGGTAAGGGTCTGATCGCGCGTATTTCCGAGGAGGCGCGCATACCGGTGATCAAGCATCTCGACGGCGTCTGCCATGTGTACATCGATGACGAAGCCGATCCCGATAAAGCGATCCGCATCGCGGACAACGCCAAGACGCACCGCTACGGCGTGTGCAACGCGATGGAGACGCTGCTGGTGAATGCCAACATCGCCGCCAAGGTGCTGCCGCCGCTGTGCAAAATCTATCTCGACAAGAATGTCGAGCTGCGCGGCGACACTGCCGCGTGCGCCATCGTTGCACAGATGAACGCTGCCAGCGAAGAAGACTGGCGCAGCGAATATCTGGCACCGATTCTCGCGGTGCGCGTGGTTGCCAATCTGGATGAAGCCATCGCGCACATCAATACTTACGGTTCGCAACATACCGACAGCATCGTCACCGAAAACTACAGCCGGGCGATGCGCTTCCTGCGCGAGGTGGATTCCAGTTCGGTGATGGTGAACGCTTCGACACGCTTTGCTGACGGCTTTGAATACGGCCTCGGCGCGGAGATTGGTATCTCCACCGACAAGATCCACGCGCGCGGTCCGGTTGGTCTGGAAGGGCTGACCTCGCAAAAATTTATCGTGCTGGGTGGCGGGCAAATCCGCATTTAACCGAAAGGGGACCACATGAGTCAGATCATCGAAGTCAGGGTGCCGGACATCGGCGACTTCAAGGATGTTGCCGTGATCGAAGTGCTGGTCAAGGCAGGCGACACCGTCGAGGCGGAGCAATCGCTTATCACGCTGGAAACCGACAAGGCGGCCATGGATGTGCCCAGCCCGGTTGCAGGCATGGTGAAAAAACTGCAGGTAAAAATCGGTGACAAAGTCTCCGAAGGTAGCGTGATCCTGATGCTGGAAGCAACGGAACAAACCCTCCCCAACCCTCCCTTGTCAGGGAGGGAGCCAGCTCCCTCAACCACTCCTTTGACAAGGGAAAGCCGAGATGGGTTGGCTGCACCAGCTTCCACAACAAGCGAACCCGCACAGCAAGCTGCCCCAACGTATTTCTCCACCAAAGGTGATATCCACGCCGAAGTGCTGGTGCTCGGAGCCGGCCCCGGCGGCTACACTGCCGCATTCCGCGCCGCCGACCTCGGCAAGCAGGTAGTGTTGATCGAAAAATACGCCACGCTGGGCGGTGTATGTCTGAATGTCGGCTGCATTCCGTCCAAGGCGTTATTGCATGTTGCCAGAGCCATCAACGAAGCCGCAGAAGCCGCGCAGCACGGCGTGACTTTTGGCAAACCGCAGATCGATATCGAGCAAATTCGTGCCTGGAAAGACAGGGTCGTCAGCAAACTTACCGGTGGTCTGAAACAACTTGCCCAACTGCGCAAGGTGCAGGTGGTGCAGGGCACGGCGAAATTCTCTTCGCCCAACAGCCTTGTCGTTACCACTGCCAAAGGTGATAAAACCATCAGTTTCGACCACATCGTCATCGCGGCAGGTTCCAGTGTGGCGCGCATTCCCGGCTTCCCCTATGACGATCCACGCCTTGTTGATTCCACCGGAGCATTGCAACTCCGGGATGTGCCGAAGCGCATGCTGGTTATCGGCGGCGGTATTATCGGGCTGGAAATGGCCACGGTGTACGAGGCGCTCGGCTCGAAAATCTCGGTGGTGGAATTGGCTGACGGGTTGATCCCCGGTGCAGATCGCGATCTGGTGCGCCCGCTGCACAAACGTATCGAGAAACGCTACGAAGCCATATATCTCAAGACCAGAGTTGGCAAGATCGAAGCGCAGAAGAGTGGTCTGAAAGTGACCTTCGAGGGTGAACAGGCACCCGAGCCGCAACTGTATGACAAGGTGTTGCTGGCTGTTGGCCGCCGTCCCAACGGACACAGCATCGGTGCGGAAGCTGCCGGCGTAGCAGTCGACGAACGCGGCTTTATTGCGGTGGACAAACAGATGCGCAGCAATGTACCGCATATTTTTGCCATCGGTGACATCGTCGGCGAGCCGATGCTGGCACACAAGTCGGCACACCAAGGCAAAGTCGCGGCGGAAGCCATTGCCGGACACAAAGTGTTCTTCGAGCCGCTGGCGATTCCGTCGGTGGCTTATACCGATCCCGAAATCGCGTGGATGGGGCTGACCGAAACGCAGGCCAAGGTGCAGGGCATCGCTTATGAAAAAGCCATATTTCCGTGGGCGGCATCGGGGCGCGCACTGTCCATCGCACGTGAAGAAGGATCGACCAAGCTGCTGCTCGATCCGGCCACGCGGCGCATCCTCGGTGCGGGTATCGTCGGTGTGAATGCCGGCGAACTAATCGCCGAGGCGGTACTGGCGCTGGAAATGGGTGCGGACATGGAAGATATCGGCCTGACTATCCATCCGCACCCGACTCTGTCAGAGACGCTCGGCTTTGCGGCAGAACTGGCGGAAGGCAGCAACACCGACCTGCCGCCGCGCAAGAAATAAACATACAAAAGGGCCATTGCCATGCTGAAAAAATTTGCAAGTCAAGGCGTGTTGTTTCTTGCCACCGTGCTCGCCACGCATCCGGTTCAGGCATTCAATCTGGATGACCTGAAAGCCAAAATCAAACAGCCTGATTCGTCTGCCGCTGCGGCGCCTGCCGCAACCGGCGCTCTGGCAGTGTCGCCGGTTGCGACGGGGAATCCGCTGGCCAATTTCAGCAACAAGGATCAAGTCACCAGCCTGAAGCAGGCGCTCACTCAGGGCGCGGAAACCGCAGTCAAAAATCTGGCCAAGGAAAACGGCTATCTCGGCAATGACAAGGTGCGCATTCCGTTGCCGGACAGCCTGCAAAAAGTGGATGGCACATTGCGTAAATTTGGTATGAGTAAATATGCGGACGAGTTGGTCACCTCAATGAATCGCGCTGCCGAAGCCGCCGTACCGGAAGCGAAGACGCTGCTGACCGGCGCAGTCAAGAAAATGACCGTGGTGGACGCCAAAACCATCCTCACCGGCAGCGATGACGCCGCTACACAATACTTTCGCAACAATACCGAAACCGCACTGGCGAACAAATTCAAGCCAATTATCAACAAGGCGATGCTGAAGGTGAAGGTTGCGGAAAAATATGACCAGTTTGCCGGCAAAGGTGTGCAGTTCGGTTTGGTGGATGAGCGCGATGCCAGGCTTGATGATTACATTACGCGCAAGGCTATGGATGGTTTGTTCCTGATGATGGCGGAACAGGAAAAAGCAATCCGCGCCAACCCGCTGGAAGCGGCAGGCAGTTTGGCGAAAAAAGTTTTTTCTGCGATCAAATTCTAAAAGTTTCCGGCCGCCCAATAACCCTAACCCCATTCCGGTTGAACAAGCCATTGCGGCATGCTAGTCTCACCTCAACCATGGCACTCTCTGATTACATTCAAACCTTCGGCCAGCACCTGCTTGCGCGGCACGGTGAGCGGATCCACAAAATCGCTCTCGATGCCGGTTTTACCTGCCCGAACCGCGATGGCACAAAGGGCGTTGGCGGTTGCACATTCTGCAACAACAATTCTTTCAGCCCCAACGGCAAGCAGCCGCAAACACTTGATACGCAGCTAAACAGCGGGCGGCGCGCCATCGTGAAGCGGACGCGCGCGAAGAAGTATCTGGCCTATTTCCAGGCCTATACCAACACCTATGCGGAGGTGGCAGAGCTGGATGCCATGTATCGCCAGGCCATGACCCAGCATGATATTGTCGGCCTGGCCGTTGGCACGCGTCCGGATTGCGTTTCAGGCGCGGTGCTTGACCTGCTTGCCGGATACCGCGATGAAGGCCGTATCGTGTGGCTGGAGCTTGGCCTGCAGTCGGCCTTCGACGAGACGCTGCGCCGGGTTAATCGCGGCCACGGCCTGAAGGAGTATCGCGAAGTGGCCGTCGAAGCGCGGCAACGCGGCATTCCCCTGTGCGCTCATCTGATTCTTGGCTTGCCCGGTGAAAATGAGTTTCACTATCATGCCAGCCTCGATACGGTGCTGGACATCGGCGTGGACGGACTCAAGCTGCACCCGCTGCATGTGGTGAATCGCACGGTGCTGGCCAATCAGTGGCGGCGTGGCGAATACCGGCCACTGGAGCGCGAGGAATATATCCGCAACGCCTGCGACCTGATCGAACGCACACCGGAGCATATTATTTTTCACCGTGTAACCGGCACCGCCGCGAAAGATATTCTGCTGGCACCGGAGTGGTGCTCGCAGAAATGGAATGTACTCAACGGCATTGAATTGGAATTGGCGCGGCGCGGCCATCGCCAGGGATGCCTGGCGGGAACCCCCTGGATTAATGAGTATGGCAGGGATGCCGCCTCTGGGAATGAAGCCTGCCATGCGCGTTTCCCTCTCCCGCTTACGGGAGACGGAACCAACGAATCGCTTCGCGAACTTCGCGTTAACGAAGGAATACTGAATGCAGCCTGACAAAATCGAGCTGATATGCCCGGCCGGCAGTCTGCCGGCGCTAAAAACCGCGATAGACAATGGTGCGGATTGCGTTTACATGGGCTTTCGCGACGATACCAACGCGCGTAATTTTACCGGTCTCAACTTCAGTTTTGACAACGCGAAAGAGGGCGTGCGTTACGCTCATGCAAAAGGAAAAAAGGTGCTGCTGGCACTGAATACCTACCCGCAGGCGGACGGCTGGCAACGCTGGAAGTCAGCCATCGACCATGCCGCCGAACTGGGCATGGATGCGGTGATTCTGGCCGACCCGGGGTTGATGCAATATGCCGCAAAAACGCATCCTGATTTGCGCCTGCATCTTTCGGTGCAAGGTTCGGCCACCAACTATGAGGCGATCAATTTCTATCATGAGATGTTCGGTATTCAGCGCGCCGTAGTGCCGCGTGTACTGGCGCTGGCGCAGGTCGAGCAGTTGATGGCGGGCACCCAAGTGGAGATCGAGCTGTTTGGTTTCGGCGGTCTGTGCGTCATGGTGGAAGGGCGCTGCGCGCTGTCTTCCTACGCCACCGGCGATTCTCCGAATACGCGTGGCGTGTGTTCACCGCCCAAATCAGTGCGCTGGCAAGACACGCCCAAGGGCCTGGAGTCGCGCCTCAACGGCATTCTCATTGATCGCTACGATGCCGGTGAAAATGCCGGTTATCCGACCCTGTGCAAGGGGCGCTTTGATGTGCAGGACGAAACCTATTACGCCATCGAGGAGCCCGCCAGCCTCAACACCCTGGAGCTGCTTCCGGAGTTGCAGCGAATGGGTATTGCCGCAATCAAGATTGAGGGGCGTCAGCGCAGCCCCGCCTACGTCGAGCAGGTCACCAAGGTGTGGCGTCAGGCAATTGATAGTTGCATCCGCAACACCGACACATTTGCCGTCAAACCGGCATGGACGGCAGAACTCGACAAAGTATCGGAAGGCCAGCAGCAGACGCTGGGCGCCTACTACCGTCCCTGGAAATAAAATATGAAGCTGGCACTCGGCCCCGTCCTCTACTATTGGAATCGTGACACCATGCTCGGGTTTTACGAGGAGATGGCCAGCGCACCGGTGGACATCATCTATCTCGGTGAAACGGTTTGTTCACGCCGCCATCTGTTGCGCCTGCAGGATTATCTGGAGATCGCCGAACGGCTTGTTGGTGCCGGCAAAGAGGTGGTGATCTCGACGCAGACGTTGATCGAATCCGAATACGACGTCAAGACCCTGCACAAGATTGCCGCCAACGGAAATTTCCGCGTGGAAGCCAATGACATGGGCGCGGTGCGGTTGCTGGCGAATAAAATGCCGTTCGTGGCGGGTTCGACCCTGAATATTTACAACCCGCAAACCCTTGATCTGCTCACCGGGCTCGGGGCAACCCGCTGGGTGATACCGGTGGAAATGTCGCGCGAGGCGCTGGTATCAATGCGGGATAGTCGGGAAACGGACTCTGAAACCGAGGTATTCGCATACGGAAAACTGCCACTGGCCTTTTCAGCGCGCTGCTTCACGGCGCGCCACCATAATTTTCAGAAAGACGACTGTCAGTTCAAATGCCTCGATTACGAGGATGGCCTCATGCTTAAAACCCGTGAAGGACAGCCTTTTTTGACGCTAAACGGTATCCAGACCCAATCGGCGCTGGTGCATAATCTGATCGGCGAGCTGGACACCCTGCGAGACGCCGGTGTGGATGTGGTGCGGATCAGCCCGCAGGCGCATCACACGGCCGAGATTCTGCGGCTGTTCCGCGAGGGAACCGAGCAACGTATCACTTCCGCGCAGGCGCTGGCGCAGATCGAAAGCCTGCTGCCGGCAGCCCCGTGCAATGGCTACTGGCACGGCAGGCACGGGCTTGACTATGTTCGCAACGATAATTCTGTGAGGTAAATCCCCGGCTCTGCCGGGGGACTCAAAAAAGTTTGACCGTTACGGCGGTCGTTATTCAGTAAAACTAAAAACTGCAGCATCAATTCCCTCCCCCATGCAGG
>DATKVZ010000003.1:0-285121 GCA_035529795.1 Gallionella sp.
GTTCACCGAGCCGCCGCCCTTGCCGGCGGGCGCGACCGAAGTGGAAAAGATGCGCCACCGGCTCAAGACAAAACAAGGCAAGGAGATGTACGCAAAGCGCAAAAGTACGGTAGAGCCGGTGATCGGCATCGTCAAATCGGCGCTCGGGTTCCGTCAATTTCTGCTGCGGGGGCTGGAAAACGTCAACGGCGAATGGAATTTGGTGGCGCTGGGATGGAATTTGAAGCGGATGTTCAACATGAAGAACGGAATGCCTGCCTGACAGTGGGCTTGGCGAAGATGAAACAGAAATGACGACGGAAAAACAATAACGCGGATGAGAAAAAATCTTAATTTCTCCCCAAGCCGGGGAGTATTTATGGTCTGGCGATTAAGTCCGACAGACTGCTAGCGCATTTGGAACGCTTCCTGGTGGAAGCTGAATTTTCCACGCCAAGCATCACGCAAGCTGCTTTTGAGTCCCTCTGCGAGACCTTGCGGGCCGCAAAACCAAACTTCGGTGGGACGGGATTGATCCTTTCCGGCCATCATGCTGGCGGTGGTTAGCGATTCTCCTTGCTTGAAACCGTGTACCTGCAGGCGAATTCCGGATAACGGTGCGCAGAGTGACTCCAGCCGGGCGACAAATGGGTCGGCTTCGCGGTCTCGTGTGCAGTAATGCAGGTCGGCAACGGGAATCTGCTCGGGGTGCGCTTGAAGCGACTCGAGCCAGGCAATGAAGGGGGTGATACCGATACCGCCGGCAATCCAGATTTGCTGTGCTTTCCGGCTGCGGCGGGACATGTCGAAACGCCCGTAAGGTCCTTCAACCTCCACTTGCTGTCCGGGTTGAAGACGATTGGCGAGGCTGCGTGTGTAGTCACCGAGCGCCTTGATCTGGAAGCTGATGACCCGGTCGCCCCGGTCAGCGCTGGCGATAGTGAAAGGATGCTGTCCCTCGCGGTCATCAAAAGTGATGAAGGCAAATTGGCCGGGGCGATGCCCTCTCCACTCCTTGTCGAGCCGACAGTGTACGGCGATGATGTCGGGTGCAGACTGTTCGATGGAAATAATTTCGCCTTGTACCTTGCGTGAGAAACCGATTCGGCCAGCCAGAGATTGCACGCTGCCATACACGCCACCACCCAACAGCAGGGCCAGCAGCCAGCCTGCCGGCTGTGCCCAGTAATGAGCAGGAGCAAGCAGCAACGCATGAAAACCAAGCATCAGGTAGAGCACCGGCATTGCCCGGTGCAAAAATCGCCACGGCCGGTAGGGAAAAAATCTCCACAGAGTCAGCGCCAGCATTGCGAGCACGGCGTAAATCGCCCACTCGCCCATGTCCTCGGCCAAATCGCGCAGCACTTCCATAAGGCCGGTATATTTTTCTTTGGGTAACCGGCCCTCGCGACCGACCAGAGCCTTCAGAATATCGTCCGACATTTCGATCAGCCAGTGTAGGGCAGCAAAGGCGACGGCCAGAATGCCTGCCCACTTGTGGGTGCGGTAGATTCGATCCATACCGCCCATCGGACTTTCGAGCCAGACCGGGCGAGCCGCCAACAGCATGGCCAGTGACATCAGGGCGATCGACAGGTACCCGCTAAGATAGAGAGCCTCCTGACGTATGACCCACGGGATGCTGCCGCCGGAGGCGCTGCCGGCGATCAGTGCGTCCCATCCCCAAACAAGGGTTACGAGAGCGACAAGGCTGGCAAGAAAGATTTTCATGGTGAAGCGGTCGGGGCTGATTGTTTTCCTGCTGACAGGGTGGCAGCGCCCTGCGACGGCAGGTCGTCACGGCAGCGCCGCTTATTGCAGTCGGCAGAGTTGCGCTTGTCGTCCTTGAGGCTTTTCTGACGCTGGTTATTTATCTCTCCCGTTTGCGGATTGAGGTACAGTTTGACCCGTTCGCCGTTACGGTCTATTGCTCTGATTTTATAGCTGCCGTGCTTGCGTTCGATCTTTTCGATGTCACGAAATCCGGCCGCATCGAGCTTGTTGTAAATTTGTGGAATCGACAGCCACTGGCGCTCGCTGGTATTGGCGGGTTGGCTGCCCTGTGCCCATGAAGGAGAAAACCATACGCCGCTGGCCACGAGTACAGTGCCAACAGCACAAGCAGATAGAAAAGTAGTAATGCGCATAATATAAATTCCTTATTGTGGTGATCTAATCAGTGACCGTACGCCAATATTACGGCGGTGTATCTGAACCTGCCCTGAAGTGCCTGTTCATCCGGTGTTCATAGTGTTACTCATCGTAGTAACCCTGCTCTGCGCTGGTATGACAGGCGGCGCAGTTGGCCTTGGTGCGAACGTCCTTGTGCCGCCATTCCCAATCGGGAACCTTGCGGTGTTCACTTACCCACTTGGGCAATTCGGTAATGCGCAATGGGGCATTGTCCATTGCTACACCGTGCAGCAATTTGGCGCTGTAGCGCTGGCCCCCTGCATCTGCTGCATTCGCAGTGAGATAGCTGGTTATTTTGGCGGCGCTGGCGGCATCCACGCTCGCGTCGTCACCGAAGTGATTCTTCAGATCGCCCATCATGCGTTTCCATGAACTGGCCGGGAGCATGGACGGATTGAAAGCAATGTGGCAACTGCCGCATTCCTCCTGGACCAGCGGATCGGTAACCGGCGGATAAAAATGACTGCCGCCGGCCTTGGCTCTCTCCATCACAATGACGGAAAACGCGAGTGCGACAAAAGTGAGGGCGAGTGGTCGATATGGGATTTTCATTGGATACTCCTGACAGTAAAGTAAATTGAGTTTCGTTCGTCTACTGGCTGATCATGTAAGTGAGCCAGTCACCTTTTTCCTGTGCCGAACATTCGCGCCCGAGCACCTCATTACAATTGCGTCTGAACCATTTTTCCACTTTTGCCGGATCGGTATAACGTGACGGCGTAACCGATGCCGCCATGGCTTCAATGGCCTTGCCGGTCAGAGTGTGGCCAGTATCATTCGGGCCCTTGCCATGGCAGGAGGTGCAGGCCGGGGTATCGGCCTTGCCACCGGCGAAAGCCTTGGTGTGCAGAGTTTGCCCACGTGTGGCGGAAAACCCTGCAAATGACGGTTCAGAGGACTTGGCGGCAGCGGCATAGCCAGTCAGTAGTTCCTCGCGCGGACCGGCAAAACAGGACGGGGTCAGGATCATGCTGATGACACCCACAGCGGTGATGGCGAAAGCTCGTTTCATGTTTGCTCCTTGTAATAAAGTTGGTGTGGGGCGCACTATGCGCGGGGCGAGCTGAATAGAAGGTGAATTCGCTGTTCATCCTGTGTTCAGGATTGATAGACTACAAAGGCCATCAATTGAAAAATCTTGCGGGGGTGCGAAGATGTTGAACAGAAATTCATCAGTCGTATTGCGGGCAGCCGTATTGGTATTGGCATTACTGTGCGCCGGGTCAATTCAGGCTGGCGATGCGCACGACCAGGATCGCGCACGCCAGGCGTTGGAAGCCGGTGAAATATTGCCTTTGCGGACGATCCTTGAAAAAATTGAACGCGACTATCCCGGGCAGGTCATGGAGGTGGATCTGGAACGCAAAGAGTCGCGCTGGATTTACGAAGTCAAAGTGCTGCGTATGGGAGGGACGCTGATCAAACTCAAATACGATGCCCGCGATGGCGCCCTGCTCGGTGCCAAGACACGCGAGGAGAAAGACCAGCATCGTGGGGAGAGCCGCTAATGCGCATTTTGGTGGTGGAAGATGAGCCGATGCTGCTTGCACAACTGGTCGAAGGATTGAGCGAAGCCGGCTATGTGGTGGATACGGCGAACAATGGCGCTGATGCCCATTTTATCGGTGAAACCGAACCGTTCGATGCCGCTGTTCTGGATATTGGCCTGCCGCAAATGGATGGTATTACCGTACTGAAAAAATGGCGTGCCACCGGACGTATGATGCCGGTGCTGATTCTCACCGCACGCGACGGCTGGCACGAAAAGGTGGCTGGCATCGATGCCGGTGCCGACGACTACCTGACCAAGCCTTTTCACATGGAAGAGCTGCTGGCCCGCCTGCGTGCGCTGATTCGCCGCACCAGTGGTCACGCCAGCGCAGAATTGGTGTGCGGGCCATTGACGCTCGACACCCGCAGTAGCCGCGTTGCCGTGGATGGCCGGGCACTGACGCTGACCAGTCACGAATATCGCGTGCTTTCATACCTCATGCACCATCAGGGCGAAGTGGTTTCACGCGGTAGTCTCACCGAACATATCTATGCGCAGGATTTCGACCGTGACTCGAACACTGTCGAGGTTTTCATCGGCCGTTTGCGCAAGAAACTGCCGCCGGGCCTGATCGAAACAGTGCGTGGCCTGGGCTACCGCCTCGCCAAGCCGCAATGAATCCGGCTGCGTCGCACAGATCGTTACGCGTCCGCCTGCTGGTCGGTACGCTGTTCTGGATCGCGGCATCAATTCTGGTCGCCGGCTGGGGGCTGGGCAATCTGTTCCGCCAGCATGTCGAATTGCAGTTCCATGCAGAGTTGAAAACGCATCTCGACCAATTGACCGCGCAACTGGTGGTGGACCCGCAAGGCCGACTCACTCTCTCGGCGCCGTTGAGTGACCCGCGCCTCAACAAACCCTTTGCCGGGCTGTACTGGCAGATTGACCGCGTCGCGGCTGTCGGCAAGCCGGCGGCAGCCGCAGTGATGCGATCTCGTTCCCTGTGGGATCAGGTGCTCGTGGCGCCAGAGGACACTCCTCTCGACGGGGAAGTTCACCAGCATCGGGTGACCGGCCCGGACGGAGCGATGTTGGGGCTGGTTGAACGAACCGTGCGGATTGATGAGATGCCGCTGCGCCTGATTGTCGCCGCAGACGAGCGCTTGATGATCGAGCCGGTCGAGCGCTTTAACGGGGTGCTATGGCTGGCACTCGGCGCACTGGGACTGGGCTTGGCAATAGCGGCTTTGGTGCAGGTAATTATCGGTTTGGCGCCGTTACGTAAATTGCGCGATGCGCTTGGGCGCGTGCGTAACGGAGAATCCCGGCAGTTGGAAGGAGATTTCCCTGCGGAAATTATGCCACTGGTCGAAGAATTTAACGCCGTGCTGGCGCAAAATACCGAAATTGTTCAGCGCGCGCGCACCCACGCCGGCAATCTCGCTCACGCGCTGAAGACTCCCTTGAGCGTTCTCGCCAATGCCGCCAACGGCAAGGATGAGGCGCTTGCCCGTTTGGTGGTCACCCAGGTTGATAGTGCGCGCAAGCAGGTGGATTACCATCTGGCGCGTGCGCAAGCCGCCGCCGCAGTACGCTTACCCGGTGCGCGCACGCCTCTCAAACCTGTCGTTGACGGGCTGGTGCGGACGATGCAACGGATTCACGCCGAGCAAAATCTCGAACTGTTGGTACACCCTCTGGCGGCAGCACTGGTTTTTCGCGGCGAAGAACAGGATTTGCAGGAAATGCTCGGCAACCTGCTCGACAATGCCTGCAAGTGGGCCGTGCACCGTATCGAAATAAACGCACGCATCGAACAGGATAATCTCGAGATTTGCGTTGATGACGACGGCAAGGGAATCCCTGCCGATCAGCGGGATGCCATGATCCGGCGGGGCGTCAGAGCCGACCAGCAGATGCCAGGCACCGGACTCGGGCTGTCCATCGTCGATGATCTGGCACGCTTGTATGGCGGGCTGCTTACGCTGGCAAACTCGCCACTGGGTGGTTTACGGGTGACTTTGACTTTGCCCGCCGCACGATAATCCACACGTGACATCCTTGTGACAGCGGATGTCACAACAAACCGGAAAAATACTGAAAAATACCAAAATAGCCAGCAAGCAGAAACTGGCGACTTTGTTGGTGTTGGTGCCCGGAGCCGGAATCGAACCGGCACGCTGGTTTTACCCTAGCGACGGATTTTAAGTCCGTTGTGTCTACCAATTTCACCACCCGGGCGGGTATTGGGAGGCGCGAGCCGGAGTCAAATGGGCCGAATTGGATTTGCAATCTGGTACAAATTAGGCTGGGTGTGGGTTTCAACCATTCACCAACTCGTCTGCCAATTTACGCCTCGCTATTGGGGACGGGAATGTATCAGATATTCTCTGCCCTGACGAGCGGCAGTACGAACAGTTTCGTCTGTGCGTCGATGGGATCATCGCTGCATCTCCCAATGGCATGCGGATCGGCTTTAATCCAATTTACGCGATTGGATTCCGACGAAGTGAAGAATTGAGCGTTCAGCCACAGCAGTTTTAAAAAGCGGATGTTCAGGCTAAACAGGCAGGTTTGCCTCTTTTGATCGTTGCGGTGAGTTAAATAGTGCCAAACCTACTCGATACAAAGCCCAGAACAAGATCAACGGTATGACCAGCGTTTGCAACAGAAACACCACAATGAGTTTTATAACGTGGCTGACTATCTGCTCTGCCATATTTTTAAGGTTCTTAATACGCTCTTTAGCAGCCTGCCAATTTGTTGGTTCTTCATTTTCAGTTACCAAGTTACTTGCTGGTTTTTGCGGAAGCCAGCCAGTAATCCAACTGGGTTTGTCACTGGGCGTGGCAGCGGGCGTCTTGTTTGGAATGTCAGTATTTGGATCAGATAATTTCAACTGGCTTGAGCTCAGCTCCACTGCATTTTGGCTTTTTGAATATTCTCCGGCTAAAAATTGTTGATATACAGCATCACTGCCAATAGTAACCAATGGCACAATAAATCGTATCATCAGGAGTGCAAATAGTATTTTTGACAGCAAAGTTGGCGGCACTTTCCCTTGCCATCGCAACAGAACCCAGCTGGCAGCAGCGACCGACAGAAGTAGAGAAAAAATCCAGAATTGGCCTATGCGTAGTAATATGTCCATGATGCCAAATGCAACACTGGCAATCAACATGAATTCTGCAAATTTTTCCACTAAATCGTTAACCGGATCCAGGATTTGTCCGATGGAAAAATTGATTCCTATACCCATAGGCTGAATGGCTACCTCGGTGCCCTGTGCCACCGAAATTACTGCATTCAGTGTTCGGGCAACTGCAAAACTTACCAGCGCTCTTTTAAGTCCGGCCTCAACTTGAGGTTTTGCAGTTTCATCCAGTGGCTTTAGCCATGCAACAGCCAAAATAATTGCGAGCAATGGCAAAAGAACCATTTTTTCTATTTTTGGTGTTATCAACATGAGCAGCCCTTTCAGAGAATCATTTGTGCGACAAAATTACCTCTCGTTATGCTAACCCCCCGCAATTTCCCTCTTCATTCTTGAAGGCATTAGCGGATTGTCAGCTGGTCAACCCTTGCTGCCAATAAGCTCGATTTTATAGCCATCAGGATCACAGACAAACGCGATAATCGTTGTCCCGCCTTGCATCGGTCCGGCCTCGCGAGTCACTGTACCACCGCGCCGTTTTATCTCATCGCAGGCAGCATAGACATTATCAACCTCTATGGCGATATGGCCGAACCCGGTGCCCATCTCGTAGCGGTCTACACCCCAGTTATAGGTTAACTCGATCACAGCCTCGTTACTCTCATCACCATACCCGACAAACGCCAGTGTAAATTTTCCATCTGGATAATCGTTGCGGCGAAGCAGCTTCATGCCGAGCACATGTGTATAGAAGTCAATGGAACGGTCAAGATTACCGGTTCGGATCATCGTGTGAAGTATTCTCATTTTGTTTCCCTCAATTAATTGTGGCTAATCTTAACTGCTTGCCAAGCGAGCTTATCCAATTGTTTATCGGATAACCATGCTTGACAACAGAACATTCGTTCTCTTATAGTGACAGCACGTTCGTTCTGCACAGGTGCCACCATGACCGATTTTGATTCTACCTCTTCCGAGTCCAGCCCCAGGGACGCCGAGTATCTCGCCAGGCTGCAAGATTATTACGTTGATTGGAAGAGCATTCCCTCCTACGCCTCATTGTGCGAAGTGTTTGGCATTGCTTCCAAATCATGGGTCAAGGCGATTCTGGATCGATTGGGTAAGGCCGGGTTTATAGAGCGCACCCCGGATGGCGTCTGGGTACCGACACGCCAGTTCTTTGCCAGGCCATTGGCTGAGTCTTCCGTTCAGGCGGGTATGCCGGTGCAGGTTACGGCAACCCAGGGGGAATACTTCGTCATCGACGAGATGTTGATCGATAGTCCGTCCACGACCACGCTGATTCCGGTCAAAGGCGATTCGATGATCGATGCCGGTATCCATGGCGGGGATGTCGCCGTGGTCGAGAAACGTCTGACTGCGAATGTCGGCGATATCGTGGTGGCCATTGTGGACAACGAATTCACTCTGAAGACATTGGACAAGGAGCGCGGCAAGTTCGTCCTGCGCCCGGCCAATCCCGCCTTTCCGGTAATCCGCCCCCACGGCTCACTGGAAATCTTTGGCGTACTGGTCGGCTTGATCCGCAAATACAGGAAATAACCCCATGCAACAGATTCAATCTGGTTGTGGCCGTCGTGCCACGCCCTCAGTCCTGCTCTCCCTGACGCATCCGAACAAGGAGCTGTTCCTTCGGCAGCGCGCCCTGCTGCGCAAGGCGGTTCCGGCGGGTTTCCCCTCTCCTGCCGATGACTATGTGCAGCAACGTCTGAGCCTGGATGAGCATCTTGTACAGCATAAGGAATCGACCTTCTTCATGCGGGTATCGGGAGATTCCATGCGTGGCCTGGGTATCTTCGATGGCGATCTGCTGGTGGTGGACCGTTCCGTCCGCGCCACCCACGGTTGCGTGGTGGTTGCCGTGGTGGATGGCGAATTTACCGTAAAACAGTTATTGCACACTCCGGAAGGCAAGGTGCTGCGCGCGGCGCACCCGGATTATTCCGACATACCGATCATGCCAGAACAGGATTTTGAAATCTGGGGAGTCGTCACCTGGAACGTCCACAAACACACTCCTTAAGCTATGCAACGCGCCATCGCCCTGGTGGACTGCAATAACTTCTACGTTTCCTGTGAGCGGCTGTTTCAACCAAAACTGGAAGGCAAACCTGTGGTGGTGCTGTCCAATAATGACGGCTGCGTGGTGTCCTGCTCTCGGGAGATCAAGGAGTTGGGCATCAAAATCGGCACACCGTGGTTCCAGTTGAGGGACATCGCCAGGCAGTACGGCATCGTCTCTTTCTCATCCAACTACACGCTGTATGCCGACCTGTCCAACCGGGTGATGTCGCTGCTGTCCCAGTTCAGCCCGGATCAGGAGGTGTATTCCATTGATGAATCCTTTCTCGATCTGACCGGTATTCCCGGCAGGCATGGTGATTATGGACAACAGATACGCGTGACCATCAGGCGGTGTGTCGGCATTCCGGTGTGCATCGGGATTGCCCCAAGCAAAACGTTGGCGAAGCTGGCCAACCATATCGCAAAGAAGCAGACGATGTATCGCGGTGTGTGCAATTTCAACGCAATGGTGGCAGCCGAGCTGGACAGCCTACTGTCTGGAATTGAGGTGGGTGAGGTATGGGGTATCGGGCGACGCATCACTTCACGACTGAAAATGATGGGCATCCACACAGTGCTGGATTTGAAGCGCGCACCAGCCAAGCGCATCCGTGCCGAATTCGGCGTGGTGACCGAGCGGACAGCGGCGGAGTTGAATGGGGAGTGTTGCCTGGAGCTGGAGGGTGTCACCTCTCCCCGTCAGCAGATCATTTGTTCGCGCTCATTCGGCTCACTGCTCTCCAGCCTGTCGGACCTGGAGCAGGCAGTGATTGCCTATGTCAGCCGTGCTGCCGAGAAGCTGCGCAGCGAGCGTTCCGTCGCCGGCGGTATTCAGGTCTATATTCGTACCAACCCGCACAGGGAGCGGGATCCGCAATACCGGCAGTCCATTTTGATGGCGCTATCTTCCCCAACTGACAACACGCGTTTGCTTTGTCATGCTGCATTGACAGGTCTTCGCCAGATATACCGCACTGGTTTTTCCTACCAGAAGGCCGGAGTCATGCTGACCGAGATTCTTCCCGCATCGGCGCGGCCACGCTCGCTGTTTGATGACATCGATGCACAGCAACGATCCGCCTCATTGATGTCCACGCTAGACAGAATCAACCGGCGCATGGGCAGCGGTACGATGCAGCTATTAGGCGAAGGCTTGAGAAAAGATTGGGCAATGAAGCGCGGGAGTCTGTCGCAACGGTGTACGACAGAATGGGGGGAGTTGCCGAGCGTGCAGGCATTGGTAGAATGCCGGAATGGCAAAAGACATGAGTGATTACAGAACCCATGATTTCATCAACACCATGCCCAATGTGGTTTGCGGGCAGGTGCTGATGGATCGCCAACGACACATCGCTATCGTTGCAAAAAAAGGGCGCACATCCTTCCATCTCATCTGTGTCAGTTCCGGAATGCTGAGGGCCGAAAAATGCACGCCACAGCAAATCACGGCTGAATGGATGGATGCGGAATACCCTTACGAGAAGGCGCTGGCTCATCTGCTGGATATGGGGCGCAAGCATGGCGTTACCGATGCCGCCAAGGTGCTGCTGGATGGATTGGCAAAACACGGGAAAGAGCCAATGCAAGGTCGGCTATTTTCATGAGCGGGGTAAATGTCTATTTTTTAAAATGGTGAATGAACCAAGTCGACCCGCTTGGGCATTCGTGGACTACTTCACTTGCGGTGCTGACTGGCATTTTGGTGCCTGAAACCGTCATTTCACTGCTTCAACATTGTTTGCGGCCCAACCACCACAACCAAGCGTATCCCAGCACTCCCGACAATACCGATGCTGCTAACACACCGATCTTAGCCATCAACAGAAATTTATCCTGTCCGGCAAAACCGAGTTCTGCGATAAAAATAGACATGGTAAAACCGATACCGCCCAACAACGATACGGCGGCAATCTGTGAAAAACGTGTGCCGCTCGGCAGTTGCCCGATGCCGAAGCGTAACGCCAGCCAGCATGCACCAGTGATACCGATGAATTTACCCAGCACCAATCCGACCGTTACACCCAGCATCACCGGATGCGTCAGCGTCTCACTCAACTCGCCGGCATGTAACGGGATACCGGCATTGAACAAGGCAAAGATTGGAATCACCAAGAATGCCACCGGTAGATGTAGAACATGCTCCAGGTGTTGTAATGGTGTCTGCACACCGCGCGCGCCGCTCTCCAGCGTCTGGGCGATCATGTGCAGCTCCTCATTGGTCATGATGTTGGCGCCAGACTGGATGCTGGTATCGTAGCGCCCGAGCAGTTCCTTGATGCGCGCACTAAACAAGCCGGGATTATATTTTGATCGGGCCGGCATGGCGAATGCACACAGCACACCCGCCAGCGTGGCATGTATTCCAGATTGCAACAGTGCGTACCAGAGCAGTAGCCCCACGGCAAAGTATGGCAGCACACGGCGGATGCCAACAATATTCAACACGATCAACAGCAGTACCAGCACAGTTGCAGTGGCCAACCAATCAAATGCCAATTGCTGTGTATAGAAAGTCGCGATCACCAGTACCGCGCCCAAGTCATCCACAATTGCAAGTGCCACCAAAAATGTGATCAGCGCTTTGGGCACGCGACTGGCCAACAAGACTAATGCGCCCACCGCAAAAGCAATATCGGTAGCCATCGGTATGCCCCAACCTCTTGCCGCATCCCCGGAATGATTGAAGGCCAAATAGATCACCGCAGGCATCACCATGCCGCCGATAGCAGCGATAATGGGCAATGCTGCCTGGCGCAGATCAGAGAGCTCGCCTACCAGCATTTCGCGCTTTAGCTCCATACCGACCACGAAAAAGAACAGTGTCATCAGGCCTTCATTCACCCAGTGATGCAAACTCATGTCAATATTCCACGATCCGACTTGAATACTCATCGGTACGTGAAGCAAATGCAGGTATGTATCTGAAAAGAAACTGTTGGCCAATATCATGGCTACTATTGCCGTGCCCATCAGCAACATGCCACTGGTGGTCTGGCGATGTATGAACTGCTCGAACGGGGTTAATACCTTGATAAAGGCGCGCTCCCACGGCGCATAGATGATGTCTTGTTCAGGTTGTTGCTCGTCTTGGTTTTGTTCTGTCATGGTGTGGATTAAATTTCAAATTACGCGAGATGAGGTTGCCATCCCTGAAAAGGGGTGCTTATTCGAAATTGAAAGGCGGCCCCGTTAACTACGCTTCATCGGGCTGAATAACACGCATCTCTGTGCCGGGTATGCGTGTATCTGCGGCTTGTTTTGATGAATCCCCTTTGGGTTGCAGGGTAGCTCATCGCGTGTCGACGACGGGAGCAAAAATACGCCGGAAGTGACGCGTTTGTTGGGTTTGAATTTGGAGGCGCGAGCCGGAGTCGAACCGACCTACTCGGATTTGCAATCCGGTGCATAACCGCTTTGCTATCGCGCCGTGTCGAAAAACACTGACTGAAACGATTAAGGGAAAGCGAGAAAGCTTTCCCTTGGATTTGGAGCGGGAGAAGAGTCTCGAACTCTCGACCTCAACCTTGGCAAGGTTGCGCTCTACCAACTGAGCTACTCCCGCAAAACGAGTGCGCATTATAGGGATATTCAAATTTCTGTCAATAATCTTGCCGGAAAATCTTGTCGCAAAGATATTCATTGTCAAAGCGTTTTCAGTTTGAATAAGCGCATGAAATTCTCGGTGGTACGCCGCCCTACTTCCTCCGTGCTGATGCCACGTAGCATGGCAATTTCTTCGGCGACATGCTTCACATAAGCCGGCTGGTTGAGCTTGCCGCGATGCGGCACGGGCGCCAGATACGGCGCATCGGTCTCGATCAGGATGCGCTCCAGCGGCGTACGCTGCGCCACCTCCTTAATTTGCTTGGCATTTTTGAAGGTGATGATGCCGGAAAAGGAGATGTAGAAGCCCATCGCCAGCGCGGCTTCGGCCACTTCCCAGGTTTCGGTAAAACAGTGCATCACCCCACCCGCTTTTGCGGCATTCTCCTCCGCCATGATGCGTAGCGTGTCTGCGGCAGCTTCGCGGGTGTGAATGATGAGTGGCCTGCCGCATTCACGCGCGGTGCGGATGTGGTTGCGAAAGCGCATCCGCTGCCATTCCAGATCGCCCTTGAGCCGGAAATAATCCAGCCCGGTTTCGCCAATGGCGATCACTTTGGGATGTTGCGCCAGCTCTACCAGCCGTGCGACATCAGGCTCTTCGATCCCCTCATAATCGGGATGTACCCCCACCGAAGCGTAGATATTCGGATGTTGTTCGACAAGCGCCAGCACTTGTGGAAAATTTGCCAGATTGACCGAAACACACAGCGCAGCGGCAACCTCGTTGTGCCGCATTTGTGCCAGCACCTCGGCAATGTTTCCGGCCAGATCCGGAAAATTGAGGTGACAATGAGAATCAACGAACGACATAATTATTCGAGCATAAGCCGACGATAGGAAAACAACAGCGACTCCAGAAACAGCTTGGGGTTGAGCGTATGCTGCGCCTCACGTTTTGTGCCTTGCAGGTAACTTTGCAGCCGTGCCAGATTCAACGGCGCAATGGGTTCAACCAGTTTTCTGACGGCCGTCTCTTCGCCGATATGGTAGCGCAGCCTGCCCGCCAGTTTCATCGTGCTCAGGTCATAACTCCATTGTTGCAACCATTGCACCACCATCACCTGCTCGGTTTTTTGCAATGCCTCGGCCAACGCAAATACATCCAGCACAGCGGGTTGGCGCAAGGCGTGCAGCAATTTATCGCGCCCTTCGCTGCCGAGTTGCTCATCCAGTTGGGCCGCTTGTAGCGGCGCAAAACCGGATGCCGCAAGTGCCTCGGCGGGATTCTTCACGCCCTGCCCCGCCAACCAGCGAACGGCGTTTGCCGCATCGGGCGCAGATAGCGCAAAAGACAGGCAACGACTCAGGATGGTCGGCAACAATTGCTGTGGCTTGTGCGACACCAGAATGAACAGCAATCCGTGCGGTGGCTCTTCAAGATTCTTCAGCAACGCATTCGCGGCATTGGCGTTCATTGCCTCGGCGGGATGGATGATGACCACGCGCCTGCCGCCCTGGTGCGCCGACATACCGCAAAAATCTGCCAAACTGCGCACCTGATCGACAGAAATCTGTTTGCTGGGTTTTTTGCCGGATGCGGGCTTGAAATCTTCACTTTCCTCGCCATCCAGGCTCAATGCATCAGGCTGTAACAGGCGAAAATCCGGGTGCGAACCCTGGCCAAACCAGTGGCAGGAAGAACATTGCCCGCAGGCCAAACCTGAGTCAACGGGATGCTCGCACAGCAGACTTTGTGCAAATTGCATTGACAGGTCGAGCTTGCCGATACCCTTGGCTCCCTTGAACAGCAGACCATGTAGCGGACGCTTGTGCAGCTCCTGTAAACGTACCCAGTCATTTTTTTGCCAAGGATATATATTATTCATATCAATGAGCTGCAATAATCTCTTCAAGTTTTTGTTTGATTACATTGATTGACTGTGCCGCATCAATGACGATATAGCGCTGCGGGTTTTGCTGCACGCGTCTATGGTACCCGGCGCGCACCCGTTCGAAGAAGTCGGCCTGTTCCTGCTCAAAGCGATCCAGCGAGGTATTATTTGCCAGACGCTGTCTCGCGACCTCTACCGGGACATCGAAGAACAATGTCAGGTCGGGCTGCAGGTCAGCATGCACCCATTGCTCAAGCTGGCTTAGCTTGCCCCAGTCCAGCCCCCTGCCGCCGCCCTGATAAGCGAAGCTGGCATCGCTGAAGCGGTCTGAAACTACCCATTTGCCGGTATGCAATGCCGGTTTGATGACTTGCTCGATATGTTCCAGGCGCGCCGCAAACATCAGCAGCGCCTCAGTGCCGATGCCCATCGACTGGTTCAGCAGTATCTCGCGCAGTTGTTCGCCAAGCGCTGTGCCGCCCGGTTCGCGCGTGACCACCACATCGAGGCCGCGCTGCCGCAGCGCATCGGCAAACCATGCCAAGTGGGTGCTCTTGCCAGCCCCATCTACGCCCTCAAAAGTAATAAATTTACTCATCTCTGGTATCGGTTCACCGCACGATTGTGCTCGGTCAGGTTGCCGGAAAAGTGCGAACTGCCGTCGCCGCGCGCTACGAAGTATAACGCGTCGGTCTGTGCCGGGTGCAGTGTCGCTTGCAACGCGGCCAAACCAGGCAAGGCGATCGGCGAGGGCGGTAAACCACCGCGCGTATAGGTATTGTAGGCGGTATCGGTCAGCAGATCGCGCTTGCGCAGATTGCCGTCGAACGTTTCGCCCAGACCGTAAATTACCGTCGGATCGGTCTGCAGCAACATCCTCTTGCGCAGCCGGTTCATGAATACACCGGCAACCATGGCGCGGTCATCCGGAATGCCGGTTTCCTTTTCAACGATGGATGCCAGAATCAGTGCCTGATAGGGGGTTTGCAGGGGCAAATCCGCTTCACGCGTGGCCCAGGCTTTCTGCAGGTGTTGCTGCATAGCCTGGTATGCATTTCTGAGTATCACAAGATCGCTGCTACCGACAGAAAATTGATAGGTGTCGGGGAAAAACAAGCCCTCGGGGTGGCTTTCTGGCGCATCGATGTGCTGCAGAATTTCCATATCGGTCAGAGTTAGCGTGTCATGCGTGATATCCGGGCTGGCGTTCAGCGCGGCGCGCAACTGTCTGAACGACCAACCTTCAATAATACTGAGTTGCCTTTGAACAACCCGTCCTTCGCTGATGATTTTCAGCAATTCCAGCGGCGATACCGGACGTTGCAGCGCGTAATGGCCTGCCTTGAGTTGCGCTGATTTGCCCTGCAGGCGCGCCAGCCAGATAAATGCCCAGTCCTGCTTCAGTAGCCCGGCCTGGCGCATCTCCCGCGCCATAACCTTCAGGCTGCTGCCCTGCTTCAAGGTAAATTCAAACGGCGTCACAGGCAGCGGCAACGGGTAGTGGACGTAGTAGCCAATCCCCAGTGTAGTGAGCAGCACCAGCAAAGTGGTCAAAGCTAGTAGCCGTCGTATCATCTACACTGCTCCTCAAGATATTGGCGAATTTGCTTGGCAACTGGAAAATGGCCCCGGTGGTACTGTTCCAGTTCGCGTATCGGCCACAGCCCGATAATACTGTTCACGATGAATAGCTCGTCGGCATGCAAAGCCTCTTCCAGCATGACATCGCGCACCTGCAGCACAATGCCATGCTGCAATGCCCATGCCATGACTCTTCCGCGCTGTATTCCTGCCACACCGCAGCGTGACAGGTCCGGCGTGACCAGTTTGCCTTGCGACACCATGAACAGGTTACTGCGTATTCCCTCAATCAGATGCCCTTCGGTATCCAGCAACAGCCCTTCGGCAAGCTCCCTGTCACACGACTGCTCATCACGCAATTCTGCCGCCGCCAGCACATTTTCCAGGCGGTTCAGGTGTTTGACACATGCGAGACGGGGTTGAGCAGGCAGGCGCAGACTGCATATACGTGCCTTGATACCCTGCGTCGCCCATTCCGCCGGGTAGTCAGGCAAAGGCGAAAAGTCCCAGATGCGTGTAGGCGGTGCATCGGCGGAAGGCGTGTAACCGCGTGCGCTCTCACCGCGCGTGACAATCAGCTTCACCACACCGTCCGGGTGCTGCGCGAGCACTTGATCCAATTCTGAGCAAAGCAGCGCCTCTTCCGGGCAGGTTATGCCCAATTTACCGCAATCACGTTGAAGTTTCAGGTAATGCAAGTCCCAGTGCCGCGCCTTGCCCTGAACGGTACGCAGGGTGCGAAACACCCCGTCGCCATAGAGCAGGCCACGATCACGAATACTGATTGAGTTACCGGGTACGCCGTTGACCAGCATCGACGGGAGGGATCAGACTTTGCGGAACACTAGGGAGCCGTTGGTTCCGCCGAAGCCGAAGTTGTTATTGACCGCAACATTAATTTTCATGTCGCGCGCAGTATTGGCGCAGTAATCCAGATCGCATTCCGGGTCCTGCTCAAAAATATTGATGGTCGGTGGTGAAATCTGGTGGTGCACCGCCAATGTGCAGAAAATCGACTCGATGCCGCCCGCCCCACCCAGAAGATGACCTGTCATCGATTTGGTGGAATTCACCACCAGCTTTCCGGCATGGTCGCCGAATGCCAGCTTGATTGCATCAGTTTCGTTCTTGTCGCCCAGCGGCGTCGAAGTGCCATGCGCGTTGACGTACTGCACGTCCTGCGGATTCAGTCCGGCATTACGTAATGCATTCAACATGCTACGTTTCGGTCCGTCGGTATTCGGTGAAGTAATATGGTAAGCATCGCCACTCATGCCATAACCGGCCAGTTCCGCATAAATTTTTGCGCCACGCGCCATGGCATGCTTGTATTCTTCCAGCACCATCACTCCCGCGCCTTCGCCGATCACGAAACCGTCACGATCCTTGTCCCAGGGGCGACTGGCGGTGGCCGGATCATCGTTACGCGTGCTGAGCGCGCGTGCGGCAGCGAAGCCGCCTACCGCCAGCGGACTGATCGTCGCTTCGGCACCACCGGCAATCATCACATCCGCATCACCATACTCAATGATGCGCGCCGATTCGCCGATGCAATGTGTGCCGGTGGTGCAGGCGGAAACCATCGCCAGGTTCGGCCCCTTCAGTCCATACATCACGGATAGATTGCCGGAAATCATGTTGATGATGGTGCCCGGGATGAAAAATGGCGAGATTTTGCGCGGCCCTGCAGTCAGAAAATCGTTGTGCGTCTCCTCGATCATCGGCAAACCGCCGATGCCGGAGCCGATGTTGACACCGATACGTTCGGCATTAGCTTCGGATACTGCCAGTCCGGAATCCTTGAACGCCTCCATGCCGGCAACCAGGCCGAAATGGATAAATCGATCCATACGACGCGCATCTTTGGCGGGAAGATATTGCGTAACGTCAAAATCCTTGACCTCGCCGGCAATCTGCGCCGCCATTGCGGCGGGGTCAAAGCGGGTGATCCGGGTGATGCCGGATTTTCCCGCGATGATGTTCTGCCAGGCAGCGGGAATTCCAATCCCGACCGGGGAGATGATCCCCAGTCCGGTAATGACAACTTTGCGTTTAGACAAACTGACTCCGTTTTGAAAACAGAATATAAATGAAGAGAGGAATTACTTTTGATGCGCCAAAACGTAATCGATGGCTTGCTGCACGGTGGTGATTTTTTCTGCGTCTTCATCGGGAATTTCACATTCGAATTCCTCTTCCAGCGCCATGACCAGTTCCACGGTATCCAGGGAATCTGCACCCAGGTCGTTAACGAAAGAAGACTCGTTTTTGACTTCCGATTCGTTCACACCCAACTGCTCAGCAACGATCTTTTTAACGCGTTGTTCAATAGACATTTATTTCTCCCACCCTGTAAAGTAAAAAAACCGGACGCGATTGTATCAAAATTGCCGGAAATTCCAAATTACTACTTGCGTATACCACAGTGCAACACTCCGTTATTCCAGTGGTGGCGCAATTTTGATGATCTCCTCTACCGTAGTCAGTCCCGCCGCCACCTTCTCCGCCCCGCTTAAACGCAGCGGTTTCATGCCCTCGCGCCGTGCCAGTACCTTGATCTGGGCAAGCTCAGCATCCCTGACCACCAATTTTTTCATTTCTGCACTGAGCGGTAGCATTTCATAGATGCCGGTACGCCCGTGGTAGCCGGTCATGCGACATTCCAGACAACCGGTGGCGACATTTACCTGTTCGGGTTTGGCCGCCTTCCATGGGTGAACCAGCTCCTGCCATGCTTCGTCGCTGATCTCGCCCTGCGTCTTGCAATGCGGGCATAGCGTGCGTACCAGCCGTTGCGCCATCACCCCCAGCAGCGTCGAATTGAGCAGATAGGCGGGTACGCCCAGCTCAAGCAGCCGCGTAACCGCCGAAGGCGCGTCGTTGGTATGCAAAGATGACAGCACCAGATGCCCGGTAAGCGCCGCCTGTACGGCTATTTCGGCAGTTTCCACATCGCGTATTTCACCCACCATGATAATGTCAGGATCCTGACGCAACAGGGTACGCACGCCATCGGCGAAGTTAAGACCGATGTTCTGCTGCACCTGCATCTGGTTAAACGCCGGTTCGATCATCTCGATCGGATCTTCCACGGTGCAGACATTTACCTCTGGTGTAGAAAGTTGCTTCAGCGTGGAATACAGTGTGGTGGTCTTACCCGAGCCGGTCGGCCCGGTTACCAGAATGATTCCGTTCGGCTGGCGCGTCCAGTCTTTCCATAGCACCGTCTGTTCGCGCGAGAAACCGAGGTCGATAAAATTCTTCACCAGTATCTCCGGGTCAAAGATACGCATGACCAGCTTTTCGCCGAAGGCGGTCGGCATAGTGGAAAGGCGCAACTCGATC
Organism: Gallionella sp.; assembly: GCA_035529795.1. Taxonomy (GTDB): domain Bacteria; phylum Pseudomonadota; class Gammaproteobacteria; order Burkholderiales; family Gallionellaceae; genus Gallionella. The sequence continues at coordinate 19,268 of DATKVZ010000003.1, forward strand.
TCATCGCCATCCGCACTGACAGTCTTGATACGGCCATCCTGCGGCCTGCGCTTCTCCACCATATCCATACGCCCCAACAGTTTGATGCGATTGGTGATGGCGTTGGTTACACTGGAAGGAAGTTGATAGACCTGATGCAGCACACCGTCGATACGGAAACGCACGATACCGATGTCGCGGCGCGGCTCCAGATGGATATCGCTGGCGCGCTGCTCGAAGGCATATTTGAACAACCAATCCACCAGCGTCACCACATGCTGTTCATTGGCGTCCAGATTCTTGTTCTTGCCCAGCTCAACCAGTTGCTCGAAATTCTGCACGCCGCCGGACTGCCCCATCCTGGCCTTGCTGGCGAGCTGCACGGAATTGGCAAGACTGTATATTTCCGGCAAGTAGTAATTGATATCGTCAGGACTGGCCAGTACCAGCCTGACCTTAAGGTTAAGAATGCGCTCCAGATCCGCCACCCAGCCGGTAAGGAACGGCTCGGCGGTGGCGATGGTTACTTCGCGTTCACCAACCTTGACCGGCATGATCTTGAGCCGCTCGGCGTAAGACTTGGAAACAACATTGGCGATGCCGCCGAAATTCAATTGCAGCGGATCAATGTGAAAATAAGGGATACCGGCATGCGTTGCCAGCCACTCGGTGAGAAATTCGATGGTCATCAGCTTGCCGGATGGTAACGCGGTGCGCCACTTCTGGCCGGCAATGACCGCCAGCGGATGTGAACGATCAGCTTTATGATTCCTGGCCAGTTTTTCCGCCTCTGTAGGCAGCAGCATCCGATCCTGCACCAGCCAGTGCAAAACCCCGTCCAGTGTCAGCTTGCGCTCATGGGGTTGCGGCGTAAGGGAGGTTTCCTTGCTCATATCGCTGGCCATCCGGATGGAATGACGCAAGTCTAATGATTTATGCGCGCAAGGGGAATGCGTTTATCCGGCCATACCCGCAAAAAATAAATACTTAGATCTGCCTAGCCACGGCTGGCACGCTTGCGTTCATTTTCAGTCAGGTAACGCTTGCGCAGGCGAATCGACTGCGGCGTGATCTCCACCAGCTCGTCGTCATCGATAAATTCCACAGCGGATTCCAGCGTCAGGCGGACCGGCGGGGTCAGGCGTACCGCTTCATCGGTGCCGGAAGCGCGCACGTTGGTCAGCTGTTTGCCCTTGATCGGATTGACCACCAGGTCATTGTCACGGCTGTTGATGCCGATAATCATGCCCTCATACAGCTTGTCGCCGGGTGATACAAACATGCGGCCGCGTTCTTCCAGCTTCCACAGCGCGTAGGCCACCGCCTCGCCTTTTTCAGCCGAAACCAGCACGCCGTTGCGGCGTCCGGGCATATCGGCCTTGACTGGTGCGTAATCATCAAATACATGCGCCATGATGCCGGTGCCACGCGTCAGCGTCATGAATTCCGACTGGAAGCCAATCAGGCCGCGTGCCGGAATGCGGTATTCCAGGCGCACCCGGCCATGCCCGTCCGGCTGCATGTCCTGCAAGTCGCCGCGCCGCCGACCCAACTCTTCCATCACCGCGCCCTGATTGGCATCCTCCACATCCACGGTCAGCACCTCGAAAGGCTCGCATTTCTCACCGTTGATTTCGCGGTATACCACGCGCGGCTTGCCCACTGCCATCTCGAACCCCTCGCGGCGCATGTTTTCCAGCAGGATGGTCAGATGCAATTCGCCGCGACCGGCCAGCAGAAACACGTCGGTCTCATCGGTATCCTCGACGCGCAGCGCCACATTCACCAGCAATTCTTTATTCAGCCGGTCGCGAATCTGGCGGCTAGTGACAAACTTTCCTTCCTGGCCGGCCAGTGGCGAGCTGTTCACCATCATGTTCATGGTCAGGGTCGGTTCGTCGACCTTGGGCATCGGCAAGGCTTCCGGATTGTTCACATCAGCCAGCGTTACGCCGATGCCGATGTCATCAATGCCGTTGATCAACACGATATCACCGGCAAGGGCTTCTTCCAGCAACACGCGTTCAATGCCGCGAAAGCCGAGCACCTGATTGACGCGCGCGCGCTTCTGGGTATTGCTGCCACTCATCACCATTACGTCCTGACCGGGCTTGATACGGCCACGGCGCACACGGCCCACACCGATACGCCCGACGAAACTGGAATAATCCAGCGCGGAAATCTGCAACTGTAGCGGTGCATCCACATCTGCTTTTGGCGCAGGGACATGCTTGAGCACCGTCTCGAACAGCGGGCGCATGTCCGGGCTGGGCTTGGCCAGATCCAGCATGGCATAGCCGTTCAGCGCCGACGCGTATACCACCGGAAAATCCAGCTGCTCCTCGGTCGCACCGAGCTTGTCGAACAGATCGAAGGTCTGGTTGATCACCCAGTCCGGACGCGCGCCGTCGCGGTCCACCTTGTTGATCACCACGATAGGGCGCAAACCCAAGGCCAGTGCTTTTTTGGTGACGAAGCGGGTCTGCGGCATTGGCCCGTCCACCGCATCCACCAGCAGCAGCACACCATCCACCATACCCAGCACGCGCTCCACCTCGCCGCCAAAATCGGCGTGGCCGGGTGTGTCCACAATATTGATGTGCACGCCCTCGTAATCCACCGCACAGTTCTTTGCCAGAATGGTGATGCCGCGTTCTTTTTCTATGTCATTGCTGTCCATGACGCGCTCGGCAACCTGCTGGTGCGAGGAAAACGTGCCGGGCTGCCTGAGCAGCTTGTCCACCAGCGTGGTCTTGCCGTGGTCAACGTGGGCGATGATGGCGATATTGCGAAGCGCGCGGGACATGGGGTAACTACCTACTGAATTCAAAGGGCGCGCATTCTAGCATAGAGGACGCAGTTACCCTGCATTATTCCGACTTGCCAAAAAATAATGGCGACTCTGCTGGCCGCCATCATCGGTTTGGTGTATCAGCCGCTGGTTTTTACGATGAGCCGCCCAATTCCAGCATCAACTGGTTCACGCGCTTGACGAAGGTGGCAGGATCGTCGAGCTGACCGCCCTCGGCCAGCAGCGCCTGATCGAACAGCACCGCCGCCCAGTCGTCGAATTTCTTTTCCTCGGATTTCAGGCGCAACACCACCGGATGCTGCGGATTGATTTCCAGAATGGGCTGCGCAACGGGTGCCTTCTGTCCGGCGGCCTTGAGCATGCGCGCCAGGTTGCCGCTCAGGTCGTGCTCGTCGGCTACCAGACAGGCGGGCGAATCGGTGAGGCGGTGTGTGACGCGCACTTCCTTAACCTTGTCACCAAGGCTGGCTTTGATTTTTTCCGTCAATTCCTTGAACTCACTCGCCTCTTTTTCTTGTACCTGCTTCTCGGCCTCGTCCTCCAGCTTGCCCAGGTCGAGGCCACCCTTCGCCACCGAGGCCAGCGGCTTGCCGTCGAACTCGGTAAGGTAGCTCAATGCCCATTCGTCAACGCGATCAGACAGCAGCAGCACCTCGATGCCCTTCTTGCGAAACACTTCCAGATGCGGGCTGTTCTTCGCCGCATTGAAGGTCTCGGCGGTGACGTAATAAATCTTCTCCTGGCCTTCCTTCATGCGACCGATGTAATCCGCCAGCGATACGTTTTCTTCCGGCATGTCGGCATGGGTCGATGCAAAGCGTAAAAGTCCGGCAATCTTATCCTTGTTAACGAGGTCCTCGCCGACGCCCTCTTTCAGTACCTTGCCGAACTGCTCCCAGAAGGTGACGTATTTTTCCTTGCCGTTCTCGGCCATATCGGTCAGCAAGCTAAGTACCTTGCTGGTGCAGCCCTTGCGAATCGCCTCGATATCCTTCGATTCCTGCAATATCTCGCGCGACACGTTGAGCGGCAGATCCGCCGAATCGACCACGCCGCGCACGAAGCGCAGATACAGTGGCATCAGCTGTTCGGCATCGTCCATGATGAACACGCGCCGCACGTATAGCTTGATGCCGTGGCGGGCGTTGCGGTCCCACAGATCAAACGGTGCGTGCGCCGGGATGTACAACAACTGTGTATATTCCTGGCGCCCCTCGACGCGCGCGTGCGTCCAGGCCAGCGAGTCGTCATAGTCGTGGCTGACATGTTTATAAAATTCCTGGTACTGCTCGTCAGTGATCTCGCTCTTGCTGCGCGCCCACAGTGCGGAGGCTTGATTCACCGTCTCTTCCTCTGCGGTGATCTCCTGTTTACCTTCCTTCCACTCTTCCTTGAACATCACGATGGGCTGGACGATATGATTGGAATATTTGCGGATGATGTCGCGCAAGCGATGACCATCGAGCAGGTCATCCTGCTCCTCGCGCAGATGCAGCGTGATCTCGGTGCCGCGCGTCGGTTTGTCGACCATTTCAATGGAGAATTCTCCGCCACCATCCGATTCCCAACGCACGCCCTGATTGGCATTCTCACCTGCGCGGCGCGTCAGTACCGTTACCTTGTCCGCAACAATGAAGGAAGAATAGAAACCCACACCGAATTGGCCGATCAGGCTCGCATCCTTCTGCTGGTCGCCGGATAACCGCGAAAAAAATTCGTGCGTGCCAGACTTGGCGATGGTGCCGAGATTGGCGATTACCTCTTCGCGATTCATGCCGATGCCATTGTCGCTGATGGTCAGCGTGCGCGCCGCCTTGTCGTAGCCGATACGAATCGCCATGTCCGAGTCGCTTTCGAACAATGCCGCATTGTGCAGCCCCTCGAAACGCAGCTTGTCACAGGCATCCGAAGCGTTGGAAACCAACTCGCGCAGGAATATCTCGCGGTTGGAATACAGCGAGTGAATCATCAGTTGCAGCAGTTGTTTTACCTCGGTCTGGAAACCCAGGGTTTCGCGGTTGATTGTTGCGCTTTCAGTCATAATTTCTCTCCAGTTATTGATACTTTCATAATTCACGACACCCATGCCGTCATTCCCGCGCAGGCGGGAATCCAGCAAGATAAAAATGCCTTTAGTTTAAACCCTCTGGATTCCCGCCTGCGCGGGAATGACGTGCCAGTTTTTTCATTTCCCTAATGCCATTCTGTATAACGTGACACCGCCTTCAATTATGGAATCTCAATAATTGATAAAGGGCGTGCCTGTAACTGGGGATTACCTGAGATTTTTCAAGAGCGGTGAACGCACCGCTCGTTATTTGGATGGCGTGGTTATTTGTACGCCGGAATAGCTCATGGGAGCGCCGACGTCCGTTTTTTCCTCACCTCTTCGCTACGCCAAACATCCAGCCAACATGGGCGCAATAAGTTCCGCCCAGATGCCAGGTGCGTCGATAATCAGGCATGACAGGAGTATTACGATTATTTACATACGACGGAGCGTAGTTGTCGCCGCCTTGGCGGCTTACAACCACGGCCTACCCCTTGCGGGTGCAATGCCCTTCGGTTTTTGCGTCCTACGCGCGTTGCCAGTCTGCTGAGTGCAGGAAACGCGCCATCGTTATCGTACCTCCGGAGGTACTGCCTCCCCAATTTGGGCTATACGAAGTGCTGCGGCAACAGAGGATATCCTTTCGACGATCTGCTGGAGGATCGGAAACTCGATACCTTCCGCATGCGCGTCGCGAAGAAACATTGCCATCACCTCAGAATTTTTGAGGGCCTTACTGGACTGGTCATAGCCACAGCGGGCTGAGCATTCGTCGCGTAGCGGTAGGTAGCGATCCCCTGCAATCCCTTGTAGGTACGTCTCAATATCGTCCTCAAAAACCGCACAACTTGGATTCATCCCCGTGGCCGGGAAGTCGATTGACGCAGCAGTCCCGAGTTGCAGGAGAGCCCGGTTCGTAGACGCCCCCTTATTCTTTGTCTTGTCGCCATCGAACATGAAGTAGGTTGGAATTCCGAATCCTTGAAAAGCGACGACTGCCCGGTCGATATTATTCTTACCGTTGACAGGAACGACCACAACACCCAGCTCGTCCCATTTCTGGTCCATGAATCTCTGCATAGCCCACAGGGCGGCGACGTCCGAGTCTCCTTCAACAACCACCGCCACATCAGCGAATAGACCCTCGTTCACGATCGAGTTCAGAACAGGTGAGGCGCGGGCGACAAAGGTGTTAGCAGTAAAGTCTTCGGGCCGTCGGCCGGTGATCTGCGCCAAACGCTGAGCAGCTTCAAACCGCGTAAAGGTTGCGAAAGTTGTCACGTGTGGTTGGTCGACTTCGGCCGCAGCCGCCTTTCGGCACATGCGCACATCGTCGAAATGTTCGACATCCACAAAGTAGGGTGAGTGAGTAACGCATACTACTTGTGTGCCCGGTACCACTGGGTTGGCCCCGCGCTGGGCGAGGTCGCGGAGAATTTTCGCCAAATAGCGACTGCGGGCAGGATGCAAATATAGCTCTGGTTCCTCGATAGCAAGGATTAGATCGGGAACGCGCGGGGGTTCCTGCTCGGCAGTTTGGCCAGCGTCATTGGCCGCGGCCGAGTGTGGCTGGGTTATAGAGAGCTGTTCCAGCAGGGCAAGGATCAGGGCGCGCTGCAACCCGTGCCCGCTGTATCGAACCGGTACTTTGAAGCTATCCTCGGACACTGTCACCACGGCGTCCGGCAACGGGATGGTCGGTGGCTTCAGTTCCTCAAAGTCGATCAGCAGCTCCGCGCCAGGTGCGTAGCGCTTGAGCCGGTCTGAAATGAGCCTACCTAGCTCGGCCAACTCGGGAAGATTGTCCCTTCCATAAAGCTGACGGGCTTTCGTCTCGAACTCTTGCTTGAATTCCTGAAAGTCTCGCCGGCTGCTGATGCTGCGCGTGACAATGAGGTCAAGCAATTGCATGATCGCCCCGCGCTTCTCCATCTCCGTAGAAGCGTCTCTGACCGCTGGAACGAGAACAAATTTGGTGAACTTGTCGAGCTTTCCACCACCCACATTGCGCGGCCCAAAAAACGTGGTCTCGCGTTCTATTGGTTGAGTGAGTTCAGGATGGGCAACTTCATATTCCTCCATTGCCCGATCAACATCCCCTTCCTTGCGAGGTATCGCGGGAAAGCCGGGAAACTCCCCAGCATCTACATGCTGGCTCAGACCGTTGCGTTTCTCAGTTGCGCGCAGTTTTCTCAGTTCCGCGAAGGCCGGGATTTGAGCGACCGTCCCATAGTAGCGAGCGCCGCCTTGGTTAATGACCTTGGTCACCATCAGCTTTCTGCCATGAACGTAGCTGGAAAATTCGGCTAACTCATCCGGCCGAAGGTCGCCGTACGTGACTCGTATGCGAATAGTCGTGTCCGTCTGCTGATGGTTGTAATAATCGAGGTGCGAGTATTGAGCACCAACGTTGTAGAACGATTCGAGCGCGTACAGAACTGTCGATTTCCCAACACCGTTCCGTCCCAGAAAAGTAGTTATTTCCCCAAAGGATACTTCCCCGTTCCTAATGGAACGGAAGTTTTCAATCCACACCTTCTCAATAAACATTGCCCCTCCACAGATTGTTCTGCTCGGCCATTATTCGTGCGTGCTCCGAGAGTCTCCTCAGCAATCTCCGCGAAGAGACGCTCTACAAGAGCCCAGTGTCCTTAGCACCATTCCCTGACTTTCCTCTTTTATGACATCACCCCACATTCACCGGCACCAGCGTCATGGTGTCGTTGCCGAAGATGTCGATGACTTTCACGGCCACGGTGTAACGGCCTGCATTGGTGTAGGTGTGCGGCGCGGAGGTGAGTTCCAGGTCGCGGTTTTTGCGGGTGCGGAAGCTCTGCCATTCGTTTTCGAAGATGAAGCCGCCGGTCCAGCGATCTTCGTACCCCTCCCTCACCCCAACCCATCTCCCAGAGGGCGAGGGGCTTTCACTTCCCTCTCCTTCCTGCGCGGGAATGACGTCGTTGATGCCGGTACTTACGGCAACCTTGATGATTTCCTTGCGGCTCATGTAGTCGAAGTCCACCGCCCAGTAGTCTACCCAGTCGGTCCAGTGGCCGGTCAGTTTGTCGCGGGTGAGCACGCCATTCTTGTCCTTGGCGATCTTGTAGAGTTGCCCGGCTTCGCACACCACCTGGCTCTTGCCTTCCTTCAGGTTGGCAATCGCGGCTTCCATCGCGCCTTGCGTGTAATAGACGGAAAAATCCGTCAGCTCGATGGCGAGCGTGAACTTGTCTTTCTTGTTGTAACGCGGCGTGGCCTCGATGAAGCTGATGTCGAAGAACACCACTTGGCTTTTTTCGACCGCGCGTTTGTCGAATACCTCGGGGGGAATCTGCTTCGGCACCAGGTCGATGCCTTTGCTCTTCGCCTCTTCGAGTACGGCGGGGAACAGACCCATCTCGAACTCGAAGGCCAGCATGTCCACGCGCGAGGCGCCGCGCTTGCGGCATTCGGTAATAACCTCTTCGACGAACAGCCGACCCACCGGCAGATTGATCGGGCCGATCACCACCAATCGTCCAGCATTCTTGCCGTGGAAGAAGCTCTCGCCTTCCAGCGGCTGGGCCTTGTAGGCGCGCAAGATCAGGTCGCGGAACTCGCGTTCCTTTTGCGCCAGCGCCTGTTCCTTCTGCTTGCCGCTGAGCCGGCCGCCGACGTTGAGATAGGCCTGGCGTTCGTAGCGGCCGAGGTTCAGCACCTCGAAGGCGCGGAACGGTTTGCCGGAGTCCTTCAACTCGCGCTGCACGCCGATGAGGCGCTTGCGCGTGGTGTGGATGGCGAACTTGCCGAGGTCAGTGGCAATCCACTTGCGTCCGAGCTTTTCCGCTACCGCAGCCGTGGTGCCGGAGCCGCAGAAGAAATCGGCAACGAGGTCGCCTTCATTGCTGCTGGCTTTTATGATGCGTTCGAGCAGGGCTTCTGGTTTCTGAGTGGGATAATCGAGTCGCTCTTTCGCCACTTGGTTAACAGGATTCACATCATCCCAAATGTCGCCAACTCTCGTTCCTTCATTGTCATCAAAATAGCGCTTCACATAGGGCACGCCATTCTTTGAGAATACAATTAGCCCCTCTTTCATCCCCTCGTCAATTCTCTCTTGAGACCAAATCCAGTGTTTCCCTGAAGGCGGCTCTAAAATCTTTTCGCCAAAGTTTCGAGCCGGTCCAGATCCGGTTTGAGTGAAATCCGCAAGATTGTATCGACGACCAGATTTCTCATCGACGTGCCGATAGTGTGTTTCCAAAAGCCTTTCATCTTTCTCGACGTACTGCGGGATAAAGACTGGTCTTTCTGAGCGGGAATAGATAAAAAGACTGTCCTTGATGTTGGAAAAATGACCAGACTGGCCTTTGGGCGAGCGTAACTTCTTCCAAACGATTTCTGCTTGAAAGCTACCGAATATCTCATTAAGGGCAAGGCGAATGAACGCATTCACCCGCCAATCGCAATGCACATAAATACTCCCATCCTCCGCCAACAAATCCCGCATCAGGATCAGCCGTTCATAGATCATTGAAATGAACGAATCCGCCCCGCGCCCCCAGGTGTCGCGGTAGGCGATTTGTTCCAGCAGGTTCGGCTCCTTGTGGAAGGTCTCGCCGCCGATCTCGATGTCCATGGAAAAGTCGGCGCCGACGTCGAAGGGCGGGTCGATGTAGATGAGCTTGAGGCCGCCCGCGTCCTCGATCTGGCGGCGCAACGCGCCGCTCTTGAGCGAGGAGAGAATCAACTTGTTGTCGCCCCAGATGAGTTTGTTGGTCCAGCCCTTGAGCTGGCGGCCGCGCGTGTCGAACAAATCGCTCTGCATCTCCGGCGCTTCCTTGCGCGGTTCGTCTACGTGCTCAAGCGACTGGAACGGCAGCACGGTGGTGCAGACATCGCGGCTCTTGCCGTTCCACACCAGCTCCACTTCGCGCTTGTCTTCGAACAGGATGAAGCGGTATTTCTCCGGCAGCGCCTTGCCCTGCTGGATGAGTTGGGTCAGGTCGCGCTTCTCGGCGTCTGAAAGTTCGTAGGCTTGTTTGGGTGGTTTGGCCATGGTTTATGAATCCAGCGCATCAGGATTTTTAAGTGCCTTTTTTTCATCTGACGCAAGGCGACGCTCAACCTTTTTCACATCTTCGGCGGCGGGCAGACTCTCTGGGCGAATACCGCGCTCCAGCAATGTATTACGGACTGCGTCATTGTTGGCGATGTGTTCAGATGAAATAGCTGATTCACTGGTAAGCTGATTCTGCCTGGCGTTGAAGATGGTGATTTCGGTCGCAAAATCCTTGGCCTTGAGGATGATAGTGGGGGCAAAATCAGCCAATGGTCGGTTGCCTGGCACTTTCCATTGCGACTTCATCGCCTGGGTAGTTTTGCCAAACAGGGCCTGATCGCCCTTGCTACGAATAACTGCAAAATTCTGGTCGCTGCCGGTTTGTTCGTATATTACTGCGGACAGCTCTCTTTCTGCGGAGGTGAGCTTCTTGCGTGCAAATACGCGCTCGGCTTCGAGCAGCCGTTGTTCGATCTGCTCCGCCTTGCGGGTCTGCATAGCGAAGTAGGTTTGTGCAAAAGCGATTTGCTGCTTTCTGGGGTCGCCGTTCTGTGCGATCAGGTAACAGGCGTAGCGAGTGAGCATGAGGTCAGGGACTTCTTTCTCCGCTCCTTTGGGCATGGAGATCGTTTTGTTGACGTCAACAAAATGATCAGCAACTTGATGTCCTGATAATTCGCACGAAGTTTTTGCCTTGCTGATGACGGTCGTGAAATTCCGCCATTCATCGTAGCCCAGCAGGTGTTGAAGGTCGCGGGCAAGCCAGAATTCGATACCATTTTCTGCTTGCTGTGCGTGCGCTTCAAAGGTGTCGGTAAGTGTACGAACGATCTCAGCTTTCATTATTGTTCTCCCTTGCTTCGACAGGATTTACAGGATGGACAGGATATGAGGCAAAAGGGGCTTGGGCTTTATCCTGAAAATCCTGTTCATCCTGTCCTGCTTTTTTTGGGCGGTAGATGCGAGTCTTCCGTTTGAACTCTAGTCGTTCGGCACCGAAGTTTAGCAGCAAGCCAATGTTGATTCCTGTGGCAGTCAGATAGTTGACCAATTGCACCTCGTGAGCGGTGGCAAGCACTTGGACTGCCTTATTCTCAATCAGGACATGATCGTTGACCAGCATGTCCGCGACGAAATCGCCGACGACCACGCCATCATAAGTAACCTGTATTCTTTTCTCGCACTCCACTTTCATTCCAGCTTTGCGCAACTCAAGCGCAAGAGCATTCTGATAAACAGACTCCAGAAAGCCGGTCCCAAGGGTGCCATGCACCTTCATCGCACAGCCAATGATTTTTTGGGTGACTTCACTGTGTTCCATCATGTCCCAATCTTTCGATCATTTTTCTGAACTCGGCTGATATTCGGTAAAGCTCGCGGCAAGCCCGGCGAAATTCTTCGGCGGGTTGCGCTCGTAACCTTGCTGATCCACGTATACAAAACAATACGCTGGCCCACCCTCGGCTTGGCTCGCGCTGGTCGCGTCCGCGCACCACTGGCGCAGGCGGGCCATCTTCTGCGGCAGGTCGAGTTCTGCGCGGCCTTTGGTCTCGACGATCCATACCGTGCCATCGGTAGTTTTCACAAAAAAGTCTGTGACATAGCTCGATAGATCGCCGTCGGCCTTGACGTAGTCTATCTTGAAGCCCACGGCGAGGTAGTTCTTGGCGAAGGCGGCGACATCGGGCGCGTTGTCGAGAAAAGTCGCGAAAATTAATTCAAACCCACCGGCATGCGGTTCACCGACAATCTTGCTGAATAGTGATTTCTTTGGCGCAAGGTAGGGGCGGTTCTCGGTGCGGAAGGGTCGCGTGTCGCGCAAGTGGATGTGGTCTTCGATGCGCACCGAGCCGATGTCCTGGATGGTGAGCGCGTTGATGGCGGTTTTGAATGCATCGAACAATATCTTTCCGGCCTCTGGCTCGGAGAGATTGCGCAGTACCACCGGGTCTTCGAGATTGACTGGCGGTGCAGCGAAGAGATACCCGCCCATGAATGCCTTCACCTTGGGATAAAGAATGTCGTAGCCACCGACGAGGCGCAGCTCCTTTAATAATTGGCGCGCAAAAAATCCGACAACGGAACGGTAGTCGGCAGGGCCGGCACCATCAAGCTGGATGGTGTGATGCACTTCGGCGTCGAGCATGGTTTTGAACACGATCTCGCGCGTTTGCTCGGGCGTAAAGTGCTTGAGCGGAAGTTTGGCATTGCCGAATTTTGCGGGGTCAAGAGCTTCGAGGTCTTTGTACTCGCGGTTGAAGCGCCGCGTGAGCCGGGGCAGCTCGATGTCCAGCGCGTCGATGTCCTTATCGGTGTCCTGCGTGTCCACCTCGACGATAAGCGAATCCTTGCGGTCGGTTCCCGGCCCCATCGGCACCCGCTCGAAAGTAACGCCCTCGCTCTGGATGGATTCGACAAATTCCATGAAGGCGGGCGTGCCCATAACCGAGACAGTCTCCGGCATGTCCGAGCCGAAGTACATGCGGCGCAGACCGCGCCCCAGCGTTTGTTCAGGAAGGATGTTGCTCTTGGCCACATATGCGCGCAGGCCGACTATGGTTGTTACGTTGCGCACGTCCCAGCCTTCCTTGAGCATCAGGACGGAAACGATGGCCTTGTGCGGGCTTTGCCATGTATCAATGCTGTTGGCTTCTTTACGAAGTATTTCAAGTTCCTCCTTGTTTTTGCCCGAGGCGGCCTCTGAAATTTCGCCGTTGTTCTTGGTGTGGATGACGAGCACTGCGCCTTCCAGCTCGGGGCAGATTTTTTCAAGATGCGCGCCGACCTCGTCACAGTTGCGGGTGTCGTCCACCATGACGAAGAGCACGGCTTTCTTGCCAAGCGCTTCGTGTTCGGCGTAACTCTTGCGCCACTCTTCTACGCCGAGTTGCAGATAGTCCTCGTAGCGCTCGGTGAAAATTGCGCTCGTGTTCTCATGCAACCGGGTTCGGCTTGCAACATCCGGTAGCACCGGATGCTTGACGACATTCTGATGTATGGCCTCAACCAGCGGGTAGTCCGATACGGTTTGCACAAAGATCGCGCCATTGTCGTGCCGCGGGGTGGCAGTCACATCAACTTGCAACGCGAGGCGTGCGTCTTTCTGCAACATGCGGTGATGAATGTCCTGAATGCTTTTGAACCAGGCCATCTTCGGGTCATGGATGTGATGCGCTTCGTCGTTGAACACCGCCAGTTCATCTATTTCGCGCACGACCTCGCCGAGATCGGTCTTGCTGTCAGTGGTCTTGCCCACCGGCTTGGGGCCGAATGGATCGAGGAAATAGTCGCGCAAATCTTCGTCGTCCAGCGACGGCTCGCGCACGTCACCGAGATAGACGCGGTGGATGTTGGTAAGGAACAGGTTTCCCGTCTCCCGCACCACGCGCACGTCATCCTGAATATGCAAGGTGAGCTGGAAGTCGTCGCGCCAGTTGCGTCCTTGGTGGCCGTTGTCCGGAAGAATGGGGTCGTTGAAAAAAATGCGCAGGCCATCAAAGTCAGCGCGCAGACGGTCAAGGACAATGATGTTCGGCGCAATCAGCAAAAAGTTTCGCGCGAGCGTCGAATCAGTTTCGTAGAGCTTGTGGAAAAAACTCCAGGCGATGAGCAGCGACAACACCTTGGTCTTGCCCGCACCGGTCGCCATTTTCACGACATAACGCGGCCAGTCTTCGTCGAACATATTCGTTGAAACGGCGCCAGAGGCGTCGAAGCGCAGCAGATCGAACTTGTCGCGCACCTTGCGCACGTCATGGAGCCAGATCACCGTCTCAACTGCCTCGCGCTGCGCGAAGTAATAACGGAACGGCGACAGTGCGCCGTCAGCCTGCTCGACCAAGTGCCCGGTCTCGAACCACCAGTTCAGCAGCGCACGTGATGTGTCCGAGGCGCCCGAGTAAGCCGCGTCCCGCCACGCAGTGACCTCGCTGCGAATCTTGGTAACTAGCGGCGGCAGCAGCTTTTCATAGGCTGTGCTGCGAAGCTCTTCTGCAGCCGGAAACCAGCGCTGATCTGGCAGCAACTCGGCATAGGGCGATTTCGGGAATTCAGGATGTAGCGCCATGGGTCACCACTTCATAATAAGTTTCGTGTCGAGAACAACGCATATGCCGGGCTGTTTCTTGCCCGTGGCCAATTCTCCCGCAAACTATTTCGTTCTCACTGTCTCGGGCGCCTCACTGATCGGTAACGCCTTGATCGTCCAACGAATTAAGTCTTCTATAACGCATCTGGAATTGCCAGTAAAAGCGAATGAATGTCCGCGTGTTCATAATACTGCTACCCGGTCAAAATTCCTATAAGACAGAATGGGCCAGTATTTTATTGGAAGCCACAGCCGCTATTCGCGAATTGTGGATACATCTGAATGCGTGGCAACACCTGGAAAAAAGCACACCAAAAATATCACTGGCTTTTATTTTCATTATCAGTAAAATGCGCGCCTTGCCGCAGTTAAGGAAATTCCATTGCGGCATTGGTTCATCGTTTTCTAGCCTATCTCTCGCGCGAATTAAATCGCGCCTGTCTAAAGAAACTCAAATCACTTCTGGGTTTTCCGGTTAGCAACGATGTTATATGCGCCGGTTAATCGTCTGTCCGTCCAACGTGCAGTTAATACCACCAGCGCCCACATAAGGGAACACGCCACAAATTTGTCATGCCGGACTTGCTCCGGCATCCGGTTTATTTGACCGGATGCCGACCTGCGCCAGGATGACGAAGTGAATTCCCTTTGATTATAAAAAAGGAAACACAATGTCATTCGAAGATCTGAAACTGAACACCATCATTCTCAAGGCGATTGCCGAGACCGGTTACACCGAACCCACTGCCATTCAGGCGCAGGCTATTCCGGAAGTTATGGCCGGCCATGACCTGATGGCCTCCGCACAGACCGGCACCGGCAAGACTGCCGCGTTCATCCTGCCGGCGCTGCACCGTCTGGCCACGCCTTCCGCACTGCCCGGCAAAGGCCCACGCGTGCTGGTATTGACCCCGACCCGCGAACTGGCACAGCAGGTTTGCGATGCCGCCACCACATACGGCAAAAACATGCGCTTCAAAATCATCAGCATCCTGGGCGGCATGCCTTATCCGGTACAGAATCGTTTGCTATCCAGTCACGTGGATATTCTGGTCGCCACGCCGGGTCGTCTGATCGACCATCTGGAACGCGGTCGTATCGATTTTTCACGCCTGGAAATGCTGATTCTCGACGAAGCGGATCGCATGCTGGACATGGGTTTTGTCGATGATGTGGAGCGCATTGCCAGCGCCACACCCAAGACACGCCAGACCCTGCTGTTTTCCGCGACACTGGACGGTGTGGTCGGCAATCTCGCTTCACGCCTGCTCAAGGAACCAAAGCGCATTTCGGTTTCGGCCGCCAAGGATAAGCATGAAAACATCGAGCAACGCATGATGTTTGCGGATGATGTGGCGCACAAAAATAAAATGCTCAGCCATTTACTGACCGATGTCGAAATGAATCAGGCGCTGGTATTCACCGCCACCAAGCGCGATGCCGATGGCCTCGCCGATCAGTTGTCTGCGCAAGGCCATTCGGTTGCGGCATTGCATGGCGACATGAGCCAGCGCGAACGTAACCGCACCCTGCTTAACCTGCGCAACGGCAATGTACGCGTACTGGTCGCCACCGATGTGGCAGCACGCGGTATCGATGTACGCGGTATTTCGCACGTGATCAATTTCGACCTGCCCAAATTTGCCGAAGACTATGTGCACCGCATCGGCCGTACCGGTCGCGGCGGCTCGTCGGGCATTGCCATCTCGTTCGCATCGAACCGTGACGCGCAATTACTGAAACGCATCGAACGCTACACCGAGCAAAGTATCAAGATGCACACCATCGAAGGTTTGGAGCCAAAATTCAAACTGCGCACCGGCCCCGCTGCGGATCGTCCGCGTAGCAACAGCGGCCCGCGCCGTAGCGGGGGTGGATTTGGCAACAATGCCGGGTTCGGCAGCGGTAACAGTAATAGCAGCAGCCGCAACGGCGGGTTTGGCGGTAATCGCAGTAGTGCTTTTGCCCGGAGCGGCAATCCTTCGACGGGCTCAGGGCAGACTCACGGCACGGGTTTTCACCACAGCGCGCCGGACAGCCGCCACAGTCATGCCGGACGCAAGGAAGGCCATGGTCAGTGGCACGGTGAAGCTAACGGCAATACCGCTCAAGGCAATAACCGGGGGTTTGGCGGGCAGACTCGCAGCCCGGGTGCCGGACAAGGCTTCGGTGGAAACACACGCAGTCCGGACCGCAGTTTTAGCAATCGTGGCGGCAGCAGCACCCCACGTCGCGACGGTGATCGTCCGAGCAATACGCTGGGGCGCGGTCACAACAGCAACGGCAACAAGTGGTAACGCGTTAGACAGCCTGTAAACAAAAAAGGCACGCATGGCGTGCCTTTTTTATTATTCTGAAATCCGTAGTTGAAACAGTAGTACGCATGGCCTGCCCAAAGAAGCACGCAATTCGCACGAATTGCACCCATGTGGCGCTCCGACATCCAAAAATTTGGCAATTCAGGCAATCACCTACTGTCCCGCCATCGTCATGAAAGATAGTTTACTCACGCCGGCATGTTGCGCGATGGCCATGATCTGCGCCACGCGGCCATAAGGAACCGCCTCATCAGCGTGTACATGCAGCTCATAATCGTCCCTGTCCATTGCCGCCTCGGTGAGCTGTTTCGCCAGGTCATTGTCACTGATGGAAATATTTTCCAGACTGATTTCTCCCTGCGCGCTGATCGTGACGGTCTGCTGCTTGGTATCCATACGCGCCGCTACCGCAGCTGTTTTGGGTAGCTTTACTTCCAGTGACTGCGATAGCAGCGGCGCGGTGACAATGAACACCACCAGCAGCACCAGCATCACGTCCACCAGCGGCGTGACATTTATGTCGCTCATCATGTCCTGATCGGATTGGGTCTGGAAAGCCATGTCACACCTTGTAGTCGTATTTGCGCGCCAGCCGGGCAAAGTCGTCGGAAAAATTTTCCAGTTCCGTGAGATTCAGTCGCAAACGGCGCAGATAATAGTTGTACGCCAGTACCGCAGGAAGCGCAGTGGCAATGCCAAAAGCGGTGGCAATTAATGCTTCGCCGATCGGTCCCGCCACCACATCCAAGCTGGCCGAACCGGTTTTGCCGATTTCCTGTAGCGCATGCATGATGCCCCACACCGTACCGAACAATCCGATAAAAGGAGCGGTAGAGCCGATCCCGGCCAGCTCGGCCAGGCCGCTTTCCGCTTTACGTTGCAGGTTACGTATCTGCTGGCGCAAGGCATTTTCCATCATTTCCTGCGGCTCACCGGCATGTTTGAGATCAGTTTTGCCGCTGGCTATTTCTTTCAGGGCGGTAAAAGCATTGCGTGCCAGACTCGCAAGCTGCCCTTCATGCTGCTCACTCACCAGCATGGCTTTTTTCCAGTCCGGTGAATCCCAGAATTGCTGCCCAAAGATTTTATTCATTCTGGCGTTGCGCCTTTGTTGCAATAATTTGTAGAGCACGATTGACCAGGTAAATACTGAACAAAATATCAGCACAAAAAGTGTGATGCTGACAACCATCGAGCCACCGTCAAATAAAGTCATCATTACTCCTCTTTCAAAATAAACGGGATTGGAACTAAAAACCACTTGGTGACTTCCTGCCCACGCTGGCGCGCTGCGATAAACCGCCAGCCGCTCACTGCCCGCATCGCTGCCTTGTCGAGCACATCATGCCCGCTGCTCTGGTACAGCTCAATTCGGCCGGGCATGCCGCTCGCCAGCACCTCGACATTCAGCACGACTCTGCCCTGCCAGCCCATGCGCCGTGCCACCATCGGGTAAGCAGGCACAGGGTTTCTGAGATAGGCCGCCTGATAATCCGGTTCGCGATCCGGCAGACCCGGCGATGAATTCACAGGCTCAGAAGGCGCGCTGGAAGCTTCAGCCGGTACGGAAGTTTCAGCCGTCGCAACAGGCGTCACGGTTTCCGGCGCAGTTTCTGCTTGTGGTGTATCAACAGGTATTGGTTCTGCCACCGGCTGCGGTTTTGGTTCCGGTTTTGGCTTTGGCTTCGGTTTTACCAGCGGTTTCGGTTCGGGTACGGGTTCCGGCACAGGCGCTACCGGAGCGGCTTGCGGCGGGCTCGGCAATACCACGCTGACCGACATTTCGTGATGCTTTGAACTGGGAAGGTCAGGTACTACCGCCATTAACCACAGCAGTGAAACATGCGCGAGCACCACCAGTGTCACAATTAGTATGCGGTCACGCAACGGCAAATCAACAGAATTCTGAATAGCCAACATCGGTAGTTCCGGGAAAATCGGTTATCTGTGAATTAATGCAGGCAAGCCCGAGGCTGGCAGTTGGCAAAAAACTTCCGTCGCTTCATGACACTGAGTTGCAGCGATGGAATGAATCCATTCGCACCCGCAATCACGCCAACTGCTTTTCTCAGGGCTACCGGAAACCGCATTACTCTTTGATCCACTGTTCCACATCTTTCTGTTCAAATCTGCCGCCCAATGCATCTGTCAATTGGGCGGATGACAAGCTGGTCATGGCAACGCCACACGATTACAAATCACATTAAGGAAATACCTCCATGGCAAACATGGGGACTATCATCGACAATGGCGCGGTGGCCGCACCAGGAGCGGGACATGTCAAACCGTTATTTTCTCGCACTCCTTGTAGCAGGCGTCACAGGCATCCGCTGCCTGTTTGCATTGCACGTGCTCCTTCTCGAACTTGCGGCATTCCTTTTCGCAATCCTTGCAAATATCCATCACCACCCTGGCCATTTTGACGAGATGCGCCGACTCGTAGTTGGCAAGCTGCCCGATTCCATCGCACGCGGCAATCATCTCACTGGTGCGCATGGCGCAGATAGCCATCCCCTTGTTCTCACCCTGGGTCCACAGATGAAGGCCATGGCTGAGGCAGGCGTGGCCTTTTTTTACACAGTCGGCAGCGGCATCAATCAGGCTCTGGTTCTTGTTCATGTTCATGCCCTGCATATGCTGGTGATCGGCTGAGTGGCCGGCATGTTCAGCGGCAAATACCGAATTGCCCGCGGCAGCAAGCATCAGGCCTCCGACTGTCCCTTTAAGCATTTCTCTTCTGTCCATGATCATTCTCCTTGGATGGTAAGCTCAACTGGTAAAACAGGTGCAAGCCCGCTGCCATTTTATTCTGTTTCCACATCAAAAGTTGCTTTATTAAAAATGTAAACAAATTTCACAACACCAGCAGCAATCTTCTCAACCCAAGCAAAATCAGCACCACCGCCGCACCCCAGCGTATCCAGCGCGTGATCCATTCGCGGTTGTCGCGTAAATTTTTGCTGAGGAGGCTGATCAGCGGCAACAGGATCAGCAACGGCGTCAACGCCGCACCCAGACCGAACATCATGCCGTTGGTCATGCCCAGCCTGATACTGCCGGCTGCGGCACATACTGCCAGCAATGATGCCAGTGGTGCACAGGGTGTCAGGCTCAGCGAGAAGCCCATCAGCAGTGGCGGCGTGCTCCCTGCCCCGCGCACCGCGCTGCAGGGAGAATGCGGTTTTTCGCCGCGCAGCAACCAGATACCGGCCGCAATAGAGGCCAGGCCGATCACTATGTTGCCGGTTCCGCCGCGCATCGCTTCCGACAGCCACACCCCTGCTCCTCCGGCAATCGCGCCAAGCATGGAGTAAGCGATGATGCGACCCGCCACGAACATGGCCGTATCATACAGTGCCTGTTTTTGCGAGCCGCCGCGTCCCAACACCCAAGTGCCCATGAACGGCAGGCAGGTAACGGTACAAGCTGTCAGACCCAGCGACAGGCCGAGCAGCCAGACGGCGAACAGCGTGGTTTCCTGCGGGATCAGTGCCGGATTAAAAAACTCACCCACGCGGGTTCTCCTTCGCCTGTGTCAGCCAGATCACCTTGTTCTTCAGCAGACCTTCCGGCGTCTCCAGCTTGATGCGCTGCTTGTAATACTCGCGTGAAGAGCCGAACAGTTTGACGCCGAAGAACTTGATCTGGATCACGTCGTCATCCGGGCAATATTCCACACAACGGCCACACATGGTGCAGTCTTCGTGGAACGCTTTTTTACCGTGTTCCCGGCCAATCTCATGGATATCCATCGGACAGGCTTTTTCGCACACGCTGCACTTGTCGCATTTGTCATGCTGCTTCTTCACCAGTTGCATCGGTGAGAACCGCTGGAACAGCGCATTCCAGGACAGCAGCGGGCAGATACGGCAGAATGGCTGGCGCACCGCAAGCGCGGCGATGATGATGAAGCCGAACAGCGTATTGCCCAATGCACCAAAGAAGAAGGTGACACCTGACGACGTACGCAGCGCGATCTGCTCGGTGTCGGCGGTCAGCAATGTGGTCACCAGGCGCGACGGGCATACCTGGCAATAAGGATCGCCAAAGTCGTTGGATACGGTCCCCATTCCGGCCAGCAACGGCAAGCCAAGCACCAGCACCAATAGCATCAGCCACTTCACCGGACGCACCTTACCGACGTTGCCCGGGCCAAAGCGGTTCAGCGGCCTGCCCAATTTCCTGCCGATGCGATAGACGATTTCCTGCACCGTACCCATCGGACATACCCAGCCGCAGAACGCCTTATTGAGGAAAAAGAAGAATGCAAAAAACACCGCTACGGAGATCAGCGTCGGGATAAACACCTGGTAGGTGATCTCCTGCGCCTTGACCAGTGCCTCGCCGATACGATGATGCAACTGGTGCTGGTTAACGATCAGAATGCAGTGGTCGCCAGTCTGCTTATCGAAGGCACAGGCCAGTGAAGGCAGTGCCTGCGAGACGCGGTCACTGACATAACTGCCCAGCAACACGCCGCCATACACCGTAGTGAACAGCATGATGAGTTGAATGGTGAAACGGAAACGCGTCAGCGTCGGAAAAATGGCCTTTAACATGTCAGGCACCTCCATTTGGGGTAGTTTTTGCCACCGGCTTTGCCGGTTTGCGCTGGCGCAACAGCGGCACGGCGCCGATCATGCCCAACAAGGTAAAACCCAGCCCCAGCCCAAGGTTGCGCTGGTAGAACGCATCCGTGCCGTAGCTACTGTTGAATGCGGTCAGATAAGTTTTCCCATCCTCGGCATGCTCGGTTGCCAGCACGAAATCCGCACTGCGTCGCCCGTGACTATGTTCAGCCGATGCTTTCTGCACAGCCTCGGACGCAAAGTCGTCCGGGACATGCCACGTGACCACGCCCTGTGCGTCGCTGACCAGCCCGGTTTTGGTACCGTTCGCAGTTTCCAGATTAACCTTCTGACCGGGTAACGGCTTGCCGTTGAAATGCACCAGAAACTTCCAGTCCTCGTTGGCGCGGTAGCGTGAATGCTCGCGCGGATAGGGCTGCGGGATGATTTCCAGTTTGTATTTCTGCTGCATGAACAGGACGGTCGGATTTTTTGCGCCGCGCTCGCTGAATAAGTGCACCGTGGAGGCTACGCGCACCTGCCCATCCTGCTCCTCGCGCGCCGCCAGCCAGTGAAAGCCGCCGGACTCCGGCTTATCCAGCCTGGCGCCCGCCATTTGCAACGGAAGCTGGCGGTGTCCTTTGCTGTCCTCCGGGTTGTTGGAATAGGCATCGATGCTGCTTGCCACCAAGCCATACGGGACTACGGTAGCCACCCTGCGCTCGCCACCTTCTCCGCCTCTTCTGATTTTCAGCATGGGAAAGGCCGTCCACGCCGTGGATTGGCCCGCGCCACTCCTCCCGGACATTGCACCCGTACCGGCGTGTTCGCCATGGCCGGTATGATCTGTTGCAGCCATGCCCTGCTGAACCGGCGCCGCCACCATTGCGCTTTCAGCGGCGAATACGGATGGTGTACACGCCAATGCAATTACACCCAGTACAACTGCCCAATTATTTTTCATTTTTATCTCAAAGATAGTGCCAGCAATCGGTATCCGCCTCATCAAAGCGCCTGACCCTTTACAGCGCATTTTTGCCGCCAGGCGCCCATCTCATCGCTGTCAATTTTGCCATCACCGTTGCTATCCATCATCTTGAAATACTTGTCATGAGAGGCGTCAAATTCATTCCTTTCAACTATGCCATCGCCATTGGCATCCATATCTTTGAGCATTATTCCACCCATCTGCCCGTGCATTTTTCCGCCCATCTGCGGGCACATTTTTTTATCTGCCTGCCCTTGCATCTCCCCGCTATTCATGTTCGGACAGGCTTGCGCCAATGTCGCGCCGAAGGCAAAACAGGAAATAACAGCGAGGTGCTTAACGATATTTTTCATGACTCTCTCCTTTTATTGGGTGCCGAAAATTTCGACTGCAAACATTATAGGCACTGAATTTTTGTTGGGAATGCGGCATTTTGTCGCACAAGATGACTTTGCAATTGTGCATGCAGACACGTATCCAGAGAAGCCACGCCAGCTCTAACGGTCGGTGCCGAGGTGAACCACGCTCCCATTGTTTTCCGGCAGCGGGATCACCCCGGCAATAACCATTTATCGACAGGCTCACCAGCTTGGCAATGGCATCGGGATTCAGTTTTGAGATTACCGGCATCGTATCTTCAGTGCCAAAATGTTGGAAAATTTATCAACAAGATTTTTTTAAAGTTCCTTTTCAAATCAAAATGCCACCGACAGGCCTGCCGTCCAGCTTCTCGGCTTGCCGACGACAATAGACAGGTCTTCGCTGTTATAGACTCCATCGTAAGTGCCGGTGAGGTAGTTGGATGCATCGTTGGTGCCGCGTGCCGCAGACCAGTAATGCTTGTCGAGCAGGTTATTTACCCGCGCGAACAGTGACCACTTGGCACCCAGCGGGCCATTTTCGCGGATGTCATAATTGGCAGCCAAATTGAATAGCGTGCGGCCGGCCCATTTTTCCTGGTTGATTTCGTCGGCCCAAGACCATGATTTCGTGTCCATTTCCAACGCCATGCGCAATTGATCGTCCGGTTGCCAGCCGAAGGTCATGTTCATCTGATGGTGCGGTACACGCGGTACGTCGTTGCCAGTGTTGTTGTAAGCGACCAGTGTTGGTGGCGGGACAAAGGGGCTGCCAAGTGCCAGGTTGAAGTTGTCATACTGCGTGAATTTTGCCTGAATGTAGCTATAGGCTGTATCGAACGTAAAAGTGCGCTGGCGGTCCGTTTTAAAGGACAGCTCGAAGCCGCGATTCCGGACGCCGCCGATATTGTCGTACATCTCCTGCACGGTTGCCGTGCTGGCGCTGTATTGACCATTGGTTGCCAGAATGAAATTCTTGCGATCAATCTGGTAGACGGCCGTCTCAATGTCGGCGGATACACCGAAAAACTCACTCCTTGTCCGTATTCCCAGCTCGTAGTTCAGCGCCTCCTCAGGCTTCAGATTCTCATTATTGAGTGTCTTGCCACCGGTAGGCGATATGCTGCCGTTGTAGAGCTGTTCGGCGGTAGGTGCACGAAAGCCGGTCGAAATATTGCCGAACAGGTTGGTGTTGTCGCTGTACGCATAATTCGCGCCGCCACGCCATGACGTGACGCCGAAGCTCTTGCTGCGGGTGAAGGGCGTAAGAATTGCATTTGTTTTGCCGGTAGTGTAATCCAGCTTGATATCGTCGTAGCGGCCGTTCGCAGTCAGTGTCCATTGCGGTGCTGGCAGGAACTTCAATTCGCCATAAAACGCATTGATGGCTTCGTCGGTGGTACTGTCAGTGAGTATTGTTCCCGCCGCGACAAGATTGCTTGCAGGAGGTGGACAAGCATAAGGCGGCACAAAATCGGCGCGTGCGCAATAAGCAGCCTTTACCGTATCGTAGTTATCGTAACGGTTACGGCGCAGATCAAGACCACCGAGCCAACCGAAGCTGCCGGCGTTGGCGCGCCATTCGCCCTTTACCCCACGCTGCACCTGATCGTAATTGTTGAGATTGTTGTATAACTCCTGCGCGCCCGGCGACGAATCGCTGATTGATTGTCCATTTGCAGCCACCCGCTGTGGCGACGACCAGTAGGCGGTCTGGTCACGATATTCGTAAGCAGTTGCCAGGATGTTACTGGTCTCGGTCAGGTAGTTCGAGTAGGTCGCATGCAGCTTCTGGAGTCCCACGTCGTACTTGCGCGTGTAATCGCGACCAACCGTACCCTGCGGATCGAGCTCCGCCTGTGTGGCACCCTTGACCGAGCCATGTTTATCCTTCATCCGGTCCGACTTTTCGAAGCCAAGCGTCAAATCCGAAGCGCCTCCAAGAAAGATACGGGCATTGCCGTCAATGTGATCTGTCTGGTAGCCAGATTGCCAATAATAATCGTCGCCGGCCCGATGCGTGACCTGCACGTGGCCGCTGCCCCAGTCGCCCGCGAAACCGGCACGCGCCAGTTGGCGCTGGTAGTTCCAGGCACCCATGTCGGCGGCAAGGGTGAAGCCTTTGTATTTTGGACCGCGCTTGGTGGTAATGATGACCGCGCCGGAAAGCGCGTCATCGCCGAACAGATAAGAAGCACCTCCCTTGATCACCTTGATCGATTCAATGTTGTCGAGATCAATGTTTACCTTACCGGTGCGTTCGAATACCGGCACGCCGTCGATGACGATGGCCACGCCGGGTTTCTCGCCCATGTAGCGTTGGTTCTCGATGCCGCGCAACTTGATCTTGATTTCGTCGCCGGAGGAAAGGTCTGCCGTAACACCGGGAATCGCCCGGAGAATTTCGATTATGTTCTCGGGACGTTTTTCGTCCACCACCTGGCCTTTGATGTCATGAACGCTTGATGGCTCGCCCTGTTTACTGATGAAGCGGTCATCAATTGTCGTAGAAGTCACGTTGACTTCTGGCAGCATACCCACCTCGGAATACGCCGCCTGACTTACCGCCAGCATGATCACGCTTGACACAACAGCCTTATTACCTCTCATCCCCATCCCTCCTGGTACTGATTATTTTAAAATCATCGGTGTATGAAAATCACACCTTGAAATATTCTGGAAACATCTTGAAACATCGAAGCGGGCCGGATTATAAAATTGACTAACATGCATTGGGAATGTGACATGATGTCGCGCGACAATTTGTCGCACCACTGTATTTATTGGTGCCACTTGCAGTGAAAAATATTTTCTTACAAATGAAACTATTGCCGGATAATCGCGGGCGGCTATACTGCGCAAGTCAAAAAATAATGTTGCTTATGTACCCTTATCCGATGCGTTCCGTTCTTTGCGCCCTACTCTGTCTCTGGAGCAGTGTGGCGCTAACAGCAGAAACCTCCGATCCGTTCAGCACCGAGGAAGCGCTGCCGCTCAGGCCTGCGCTGCACCTGGGTGCGGCAATCGGCGATCCCTGCGCGGATGCCATGCCAACTGGCGCGCTCAATCTACCGGATGTAATCAATATTGCGCTGTGCGATAACCCGCAAACCCGCGAAGCATGGGCAAGTGCGCGCGTACAGGCCGCGCAGGTCGGCGTGGCCCAGGCAGGTTTTCTGCCCAACGCCAGCCTGAGCGCATCCGGTAGCCGCATTTCACCCGGCACCAGCCAGCGCAACATCGGACTGACGCTTTCGTATCTGCTATATGACTTCGGTGCGCGCGCTGCCAGCCTGGAAAATGCCCGTCAACTGCTGGCGGCAGCGAGCGCGACTCAGGACAGCACGGTGCAAACCGTCTTTCTGCTGGCCGTACAATCTTTTTATCAGGTGCAGGCCACGCAGGCGGCGCTGGATGCCGCGCATGAATCGGAACGTGCGGCAAAGGAAAGTTTTACTGCCGCCGAGGTGCGCTATACCATCGGCAGCGGGACACCTGCCGACAAGTTACAGGCACAGACTGCTTACTCACAGGCCACGCTGAATCGCATCAGTGCCGATGGCAGCATGAAGAATGTACAGGGCACCCTGGCAAACATGCTCGGGCTGGATGCAAACCGGAAGGTGACGCTGGCGTCCGCAAATGCCACAATTATTCCGGCAGATTTCGAGCGTGATGTGAGCATGCTGATTGAGGAAGCCAAACAACGGCGCCCCGATTTAGTGGCCGCCGCCGCACAGGTAAAAGCTGCCGAAGCCAGTGCAGATGCCGCACGTGCCGCAGGCAAGCCTTCCATTTCGCTGAATGCTTCGACTAACCAGGCCCGCACGGCGGGCGTTACTTCACACGGCTCATCGGTCGGCGTCAACCTGAGTGTGCCGCTATTTTCCGGTTATGCGACCACCTACCGAATCCGTGCCGCCGAAGCGCAAGTGGAAACCCGGAATATCCAACTGGAACGCTTGCGTCTGCAGGTGGCACTGGATGTATGGACGGCTTACCAGAACCTCACCACCGCCACGCAATCATTACGCACCAGCGCCGACCTGTTGAGCAGCGCGGAACAATCGGAACGCGTCGCACTCGGCCGCTACAAGGCCGGCGTGGGTAGTATCCTGGATGTGCTGAATGCACAAAGTGCGCTGGCCAGTGCGCGCCAGCAACGCATTCAATCCGCATTCAACTGGAATATCAGCCGCGCCACCCTCGCCCAGTCAATGGGCAGCCTGGATGAAAGCCTGTTGCAGGAATTGCCGGGCAACAGCCAACAATCCGGCGAAGGCTACCAACGGGAAAAAAATCGGCCATGAAAAAATTGCTGCGCTCTCCGGTTATCTTGTTTCTTGTTGTTGTTGCCGCTATCGCAGCAGGTATCGCCGTGTACTGGCAGCTCCACATAGCCACACCGGAACTGCAATACCGTTTACAAGCTGTGAAAAAAGGCGATATTGCACAGACCGTGTCCGCCAATGGCACGATTAATCCGGTAACGCTGGTCAGTGTTGGCACGCAGGTTTCCGGCACGGTAAAAAAACTCTATGTGGATTTCAACAGTAAAGTTGAGAAAGGGCAGATTTTGCTGGAGCTGGACGATGCTTTGCTCGCCGCACAGCAGAAACAAAGTCTGGCCAATGTGCAAAGCGCCTCGGCCTCACTGGAATTGGCCGACGCCAACGAAACACGGATGCGCGGTTTGTTTGCGCAGGAATATGTCTCGCGCCAGGAGCTGGACACCGCAGTGCAAGCCAGAAAAACCGCCGCAGCCCAGTTGCAACTGGCGCGCGCCGCCGTGGAAAAAGATCGCGCCAACCTCAATTATTCGATAATCCGCTCACCGGTATCCGGCGTGGTAGTGGATCGTGCAGTGGATATCGGCCAGACTGTCGCCGCCAGTCTGCAGACGCCGACGCTGTTTAAAATCGCGCAGGACTTGTCCAAGATGCAGATTCATGCGAATTTTGCCGAGGCCGACATCGGCAGCATCCGCATCGGCCAGGCAGTGCACTTCACCGTGGATGCATTTGCGGAGCGGCATTTCCAGGGTGAAGTGATGCAGGTGCGCCTCAATCCGACCACGCAGCAAAATGTGGTTACTTATGACGTGGTGGTCAACGTGGACAACCCCGAAAAAATTCTGCTGCCCGGTATGACCGCGTACGTCAGCATCGCGGTGGCCGAACGCAAAAATGTACTGCTGGTTCCCAACGCCGCATTGCGCTTCAAACCGGCCGGTACTGCGGGCGGTGATACCCCAAAACCCCGGCATGACGCTTTTTCCGGCAAGGTCTACGTGCAGGCAAAAGAAGGGCTCAAACCAGTCGACGTGTCACTCGGAATCACCGATAACCGCGATACCGAAATCACTGCAGGAGAGCTCAAGGAAGGAAATCAGGTCGTAATCGGTGAAGCATTGGCGTCAGGCAACTCGCCATCAGGAAGCTCGTCGCCGCTGCGCATGAGAATGTTCTGATGACCGCCCCCTTTATCCGCATCGAGGATCTGCACAAATCATACAAGACTTCTGCCGGGTTATTTCCGGTGTTGAAGGACGTCAACCTTGACATCGCCGCCGGCGAATTCGTCGCGATCATGGGGCCGTCCGGCTCCGGCAAATCCACCTTCATGAATCTTCTTGGCTGTCTCGACAAGCCCAGTGCCGGGCGCTATATGCTGGACGGCCGCGACATTGCAAAATTTGGCAAAAATGAGCTGGCCTTGCTGCGCAACCGCACCATCGGTTTTGTGTTTCAGGGCTTCAATCTGCTGCCGCGCATGACGCTGCTGGAAAACGTGGCACTGCCGCTGATTTATTGCGGGGTGGGGCACGAAGAGCGCCAGCGGCGCGCCCACGATCTGCTCGGCAAAGTCGGGTTGGAAGGCTACGCGGCCTCCATGCCCAACAAGATTTCCGGAGGACAACAACAGCGCGTATCAATTGCGCGCGCACTGGTCAACCATCCGCGCCTGCTACTGGCCGACGAGCCGACCGGCAACCTCGACAGCCATACCAGCGAAGAAATCATGACGATATTCGAAGACCTCAACCGTGAGGGCATCACCATTATGTTGGTGACCCACGAAGCGGACATCGCGCAGCATGCCAAACGCCAGGTACGATTCCATGACGGGCGCATTGTCAGCGACCACCCCACCCTGCATGAGGAAGTGACCGCATGAGCGTGAGCTTCGCGATGCTCGGCGAGGCCTGGCGCGCGATGGGTGCCAACCGCTTGCGCACCTTACTGACCATGCTCGGCATGGTGATCGGCGTCGGCGCGGTGGTGTTGATGATGTCTGTCGGGCAAGGCGCGCAATATGCCATCAAGCAAAGCATCGCTGCAATGGGCAGTAACCTGTTCATCCTGCTTTCCGGCAGCACAACTGCGGGAGGTGTTCGCTCCGGTGGCGGCGGCGGATATACATTAAACGTCAGCGATGCGGAGGCCATCGCAGAGCTGCCCGGCGTGCAGGCTGTCGCGCCCATCCATCCCGGCAGTGCGCAGGTCGTATACGCATCGAACAACTGGAATACCTCGGTCATCGGCACCACACCAGATTATCTGGTTGCGCGATCCTGGCCGATAGCTTCCGGCAATGCCTTTACCGACTCGGATGTGCGCTCCGCCACACGCGTCGCACTGATCGGCAAGACTGCCGCAGAAAACCTGTTCGGTAATGAAGATCCGGTCGGCAAAACCTTCCGCATCCGGCAAAGCCCATTCATTATTCTCGGCACCCTCGCCGCCAAGGGACAGGGTATGGATGGGCGCGACCAGGATGACACCATCATCATTCCAATCACCACCGCGCAGCGTCAGGTGTTTGGCAGTCAGTTCCAGGGCTCGGTGCGCATGGTCATGGTACAGACCACTACCCAGGAAATCATGCCTGCCGTAGAAAAATCCATAACCGGTCTGTTGCGCCAACGGCACCGCATACGCGAAGGCATGGATGACGATTTTTTTCTGCGCAACCTGACCGCTGTCGCCGACTCCGCCGAGGAAAGCACGCGCACCATGTCACTGCTGCTCGGCGCAATCGCCTCGGTTTCGCTGCTGGTGGGTGGCATCGGCATCATGAACATCATGCTGGTTTCGGTGACCGAACGCACCCGCGAGATCGGCATCCGCATGGCCGTCGGTGCGCGCGAAAACGATATCCTGCTGCAATTCCTGCTGGAAGCCATCATCATTTCGGTGATCGGTTGTTTCATCGGACTATTATTGGGAATCGGTGGCGCACTACTGGTTAACACACTGACCGGCACAATGGTCATCATCTCGGCCAGCTCGGCAGTTGTAGCGTTTAGCGTAGCCGCGATTGTGGGTATTTTCTTCGGCTTTTACCCGGCGCGCAAAGCTGCACAGCTTGACCCGATAGAAGCGTTGCGCTACCAATAAAATATGCCATCAACAAACCGGGCGCTCATCAGTCCACAGTAAAAAAACAAGCTTGGATAAGGTCTTTATGGAAGGTATGCCTCAAACCAAATCATCGGCACACATCAGACGGCACAGTCGGATCGCGTCGGCCGCTACCCTGTTGGTTGCGTTGGCCGCAGGTATCTGGTTATGGCGCACCTATAACACCGTAGCCAAGCCCAAGGAAACAGGCGTTGTCCCGGTGGTGAGTGCCATTGTGACGCAGGCCGATGTACCGGCAAAACTCACCACCAGCGGCACAGTAGCGGCGCTGCAAACGGTTGATGTGCGCCCACAAATTAGTGCCACGGTCAAAGCCGTGCATATCAGGGAAGGCCAATTCGTGCGCAAGGGCGACCGCTTGTTCACGCTGGATACACGCACCGAGGATGCCAATCTTGGTAAAGCCGAAGCGCAGGTGACCAGGGATCGCGCCGACCTGTTGAACTCAGAGCGCAATCTGGAACGCCAACACGAATTATTCAAGCTGGAATATATTTCGCGCGCCGAACTTGAGAGCGCGCAAAACCAGACAGATATCGCGCGCGGCCAGCTTGAAGTCGATCTGGCATCCCTGGAGGCGAGCCGTGTGGCACGCAGCTTCAACGAAATCTTCGCACCGATTGGCGGGCGCACCGGCACCATTTCCGTCTATCCCGGAAGTCTGGTACAACCCGGCACATCAACCGCGAGCGGTGCAGCGCTGGTAAGTATTACGCAGATCGATCCGATCAACGTCAGTTTCACCTTGCCGGAACGCGAGCTGGCAGGATTACAGCAGGCTTTTGCAAAAGGTGAAGTGCCGGTCGGTGCGAAGCCGGATTTGCCGGGCCAGACGGACTTGAAAGGCCATCTGGTATTTATCGACAACTCGGTGGATGCCGCAAGCGGAACCATTCATCTCAAGGCGGAGTTTTCCAATGCCGAGCATCACCTCTGGCCGGGCATGTTCGTCACGGTGACGCTTGCGCCGCGCACCTTGATCGGCGCTCTCACGGTTCCGGTGCAAGCGGTACAAACCGGGCCGGAAAAGAAATTTCTATACGTGATCGGAAGCGATCACAAGGCAGAGCCGCACCCGGTTGACGTGCGCCTGATCCAGGACGGCATTGCCGTTATCGAAGGGGTCGCGCCGGGCACACATGTCATCGTGGAAGGGGCGCAGAACCTCAGGCCGGGCAGTGTGGTGGCTGAAGCAGAAGACAAAGGACAGAAGGCAGAAGACAGACAAAACAAAAGCGGCGCAAAACCCGACAACGCAGGCAAGGAATGAATCTCTCCGAGCTTTGTATCCGCCGCCCGGTCATGACGGTGCTGCTGTCAGCCTCCGCCGTGGTGGCCGGCGTGCTTGCCTATGGCAGCTTGCCCATTGCCGCGCTACCGAGCTACGACACTCCGACCATTTCGGTGTATGCATCGCTGCCCGGTGCCAGTCCGGAAACCATGGCTTCATCGGTGGCCACACAACTCGAACGCCAGTTCTCCACCATTTCCGGCCTGGATGTAATCAGTTCGACGAGCACACTGGGTAACACCTCGATCACGCTGGAATTCAATCAGGAATGCAATATCGACAGCGCGGCCATCGACGTGCAGGCGGCATTACTGCGCGCACAACGCTCGCTACCGGTCGAAATGACCACACCGCCATCCTATCGCAAGATCAATCCCGCCGATGCGCCGATCATTTACCTGGCGTTGTCATCTCCCTCGATGCCGCTTTCGGACCTGAACGGCTTCGCCAGTGACCTGATTGCGCCGACTCTCTCCACGCTTCTCGGAGTGGCGCAGGTAGACATCTACGGAAAGAAAAAATATGCCGTGCGGGTGCGCGTAAATCCGGGAGCGCTTGCAGCGCGCAATCTGACTGTCGATGACATCGCAACCGCACTGCGTAGTGCCAACACCAATTCACCGGTCGGCACGCTCGACGGGCCGCGCCAGACGCTCATCATCCAGGCCAACCGTCAGCTCGACAATGCGGCCCTGTTTGCCAATCTGATTGTAGCCACCTCGCCGGGTGGCAACCCGGTACGACTTTCCGATGTGGCGCTGGTTGAAGATAGCGTGGAATCAGTCAAGACCGCCAGTTGGACCAATGGTGAACGCTCCATCACACTTTCGGTGCAGCGCCAGCCGGGCGCCAACACCATATCAACGGTGGACGCGATCAGGGCAGCCATGCCCGCGCTGGTCGCACAGATGCCGTCGTCGGTACAGCTCAGGTTGCGCAGTGACCGCTCGGTATCGATCCGCAACTCCATCCATGACGTGCAAATTACACTGGCGATCACCGTCGCCCTGGTCGTGCTGGTGATTTTTCTGTTCCTGCGCAAAGCCAGTGCCACCTTCATTCCGGCGCTGTCGCTGCCGATTTCGCTGCTGGGCACGGTGGCGCTGATGAAAGCTCTCGGCTACAGCATGGACAACATTTCATTGCTCGCCATCACCCTCGCGGTCGGGCTGGTGGTGGATGATGCTATCGTGGTGCTCGAGAATATCGTGCGCCATATCGAAAAAGGCGAGCCGCCGCTGCGGGCTGCGCTGCTGGGATCGAAGGAAGTGAGTTTTACCATCGTCTCGATTTCCCTGTCGCTGGTTGCGGTATTTATCCCGATTTTCTTCATGCCCGGCGTGATCGGGTTGTTGTTCCATGAGTTTGCTGCCGTGGTGGGAATCGCCGTGCTGATGTCGGCGCTGGTATCCCTCACACTGATCCCGATGCTGGCAAGCCGCTACCTGACCCGGCAGGAAACCGAGGGACGCGGCCGGCAATGGACGGCATGGTTCGAGCACGGATTTACCTGGGCGCTGGCAACCTATGAACGCGTGCTCGACTGGTCGCTACGCCACATGCGCACGGTGCTCGCTATCGCGGTCGGCACGCTGGTCGCCAGCGCCGTATTGTTCATGGTTTCACCCAAGGGGTTTTTCCCCAATGAGGATACCGGCCTGGCATTGGTCACGGTAGAGGCGGTTGAGGATATTTCCTTTCCGGCGATGACCGAACTGTTGCTGCGCGCCGACAAGGTAATCCGCGCTCATCCGGCTGTCGACACACTGATCGTCAACGCCAGCGACAGCAATAGCGGACGCCTGTTCATGAATCTCAAGCCGCACAACACCCGCCCGCCGATGGACAAAGTAATCGAAGACCTGCGGCGCGAGGTGCGCACGATTCCCGGCATCAATGTGTTTATCAACCCAGTCCAGAATCTCAGGCTCGGCGGCCGCCTCAGCAAGAGCCGCTATCAATACGTGATGCGCAGCGTGCGTGCCGAAGAACTGCGCGCGGCATCCGAAGGTCTGATGGCACACATGCGCGAGGATCCGATCTTCCGCGACGTCACCAGCGATTCGCAACTGAAGGGTTTGCAGGCGCGACTCGACATCAACCGTGACAAAGCCAACCTGCTGGGTGTGCAGATTGCCGACATTCGTTCCGCGCTGTATAGCGCCTTCGGTGAGCGCCAGGTTTCGACGATCTACACTTCCAGCGACAGCTACCAGGTCATCCTGCAGGCCGCCGACGAGGATCGCGCCGACGAAAATGCCTTCGGCAAAATCTATGTGCGCGCCAAAAACGGCACACTGGTTTCTCTGGCCAGCGTCGCGACCATCGAGCGCGAGGTGGGGCCGCTTGCGGTCAATCATACCGGGCAGCTTGAGGCAGTGACGGTCTCCTTCAACCTTGCGTCGGGCGCGGCGCTGGGCGATGCTTCCAAAAAAATCGACCAGTTCAAACGCGAGCTCAACTTGCCGGTAAGTATCCTGACCAGCTACGGCGGCGACGCGGCCGCGTTCCAGTCATCGCAAACGAGCCAGATCGTGCTGATCGTCGCCGCACTGCTGGTCATCTATGTGCTGCTCGGCGTGTTGTACGAGAGCTATATCCATCCGATCACAATTCTTTCCGGCCTGCCCTCGGCCGCGGTCGGCGCGCTGGCGATGTTGTGGCTGTTCCGCATCGACCTGTCGATTATCGCCATGATCGGCATTCTGATGCTGATCGGTATCGTCAAGAAAAATGCCATCATGATGGTCGACTTCGCACTCGACGCGCAGCGTAACGGCGGTATGGCACCGCGACAAGCAATTCGCACCGCCTGTCTGCTGCGCTTTCGCCCGATCATGATGACTACCGCGGCGGCGCTGATGGGCGCGCTACCCATTGCACTGGGACTCGGCGAAGGATCTGAATTGCGCCAGCCACTGGGTCTTGCGGTGGTCGGCGGATTACTGTTCTCACAGGTCATCACGCTCCTTATCACGCCGGTGATCTATCTCTACCTCGACCGTTTTTCCGGCAGCGGGCCGCTCAAGCTCGCAGGTGACAACCAGAAAACTGCTCAATAAACGCGATTGTCGGCAATCGGAATCGCGTGATACTCTCGGGCATCCTGAAATAATTCATCTGAAACAACGCGAACCAAATGTCAGTTTCCATCAAGACCCCGCAGGAAATCGAAAAAATGCGCATTGCCGGTCGCCTGACCGGCGAAGTGCTCGACTACATCACGCCGTTCGTCAAGGCGGGCGTGACCACCAATGAGCTGGACAGGCTGTGTCACGACTTCATTGTCGATGTGCAACATGGCATTCCCGCACCGCTCCATTACGCGCCCGGCGGACATCCGCCGTACCCGAAGTCGATCTGTACCTCGATCAATCACCAGGTCTGTCACGGCGTACCCAACAATAAGACACTCAAGAGTGGCGACACCTTGAATCTGGACGTCACTGTCATCAAGGATGGCTACCACGGCGACAGCAGTCGAATGTTCTATATCGGCGAACCGTCGATTCTGGCCAGACGCCTGTGTGAAGCCACGTGGCAGGCGCTATGGCGCGGCATTTATGCGGTCAGACCGGGTGCCTATCTGGGCGATATCGGCCATGCTATCCAGAGTTTCGTCGAGCCGTTGGGCTACAGTGTGGTGCGTGAATTTTGCGGGCACGGTATCGGCCGGAAATTTCATGAGGAGCCACAGGTGCTGCATTACGGCCGCCCGAAGACGGGGATACGGCTCGAACCCGGCATGACCTTCACCATCGAACCGATGATCAATGCCGGCAAGGCAGCCATCAAGCACCTCAATGATGGCTGGACTGTGGTCACCAAGGATCACAGTCTGTCGGCGCAATATGAGCATACTATTCTCGTCACCGATACCGGCTTTGAAGTATTGACCGTTTCCGATGGCAGCCCTCCCCCTCCAAACCCGTGAAGATGTAGCCACGCTGCGTGAATCATTGCGCGATGATCGTGCGAAGCTCGAACAGAGCTTCCTGAAGCATAACAATGCCGCGCGTTTACTCGCTGCGCACAGCCGGCTGGTAGACAAATATCTGCGCCGTGTCTGGCGCCAGCTCGCCATGCCCGGCCGCATCGCATTGGTGGCGGTGGGTGGCTATGGACGTGGAAAACTGTATCCGAAATCGGATGTCGATCTGCTGATCCTGCTGGATGCCGGATCCGAAAAGTTCCTGGCCGGACACCCGCCAGATGAAGCCCTGCGGCAACAATTGCACCAGCTCATCAGGATGTTATGGGATATCGGACTGGAGGTCGGCCATAGCGTCCGTACCGTCGAACAATGCATGAAGGAGTCCGCCGATATCACTGTGCAGACCAATCTCATTGAAGCGCGCCTGCTGTGCGGCAATAAAGAGCTGTTCAATGAGCTGTGTGATAACGTGCAACAACACCTCGACTTGCGGGCCTTTTATCTTGCCAAGCTGCAAGAACAGCAGCGACGTCACGCGCGCTACACCGAGTCAGATTACAATCTCGAACCAAACCTCAAGGAAAGCCCGGGCGGCCAACGTGATTTGCAGACCGTTACCTGGATCGCGCGTGCGGCTGGCCTCGGGACACACTGGAGTGAACTGGCGCAAATCGGGCTGCTCACGACTGCCGAGGCGCGCCAGGTTGCCCGTCACAGCACGCTGCTGGCAACACTGCGCATTCATTTGCATTACCTTGCAAAACGGCGCGAAGATCGCCTGCTGTTTGATTTTCAAACGCTGCTTGCCGGACAAATGGGTATCAATGCCTCGGCCAACCGCCGCGCCAGCGAGCATTTGATGCAGCGCTATTACCGCACCAAACTGGCAGTGCGCCAGTTCAACGCCATCATGCTGCAAAACCTGCATGACTACTTATTCCACGAAACACCGGCGCAACGTATCTTGAACGAACGATTCATGGTTACCGGTACGCTGCTGGATATCCGCGACGAGCAGTTATTCGAACACACCCCCGAAGCGATTTTTGAGTTGTTTCTGCTGATGGCACAACATGGCGAGCTGAACGATCTCAGCGCCACCACACTACGCGCACTGTGGCGCGCGCCGCGCCGGGTCGATGTGGCGTTCCGCCGCAACCCGCTGAACCGGGCACGCTTCGTGGAAATTCTGCGCCAACCACAGGGTGTCTTCCATGCGCTGCGACGTATGAACCAGTACGGCATACTCGGCCGTTATATTCCCGCCTTCGGGCGCATCGTCGGGCAGATGCAGCATGACCTGTTTCACGTCTATACCGTGGATGAGCATATCCTGATGGTGGTGCGCAACCTGCGCCGCTTCGCCGTACCGGAACACGCGCAGGAAATTCCGCTGTGCAGCAAATTGATGGGTGAATTCGCCCGCCCCGAAGTGCTGTATATCGCCGGGCTGTTCCATGACATCGCCAAGGGGCGCGGCGGCGATCATTCGCAACTTGGCAGGAAAGACGCGCGCGCTTTTTGCGTTCAACACCAGCTCGGCGACGTCGACACCGAATTGATCGTGTGGCTGGTCGAACACCATCTAACTCTCTCCAGCACTGCGCAAAAGCAGGACCTGTCAGACCCGGAGGTGATTGCGGCTTTTGCCAAAAAACTCAAGAATGACCGCTATCTGGTCGCGCTGTATCTGTTGACTGTCGCGGATATACGCGGTACCAACCCGCAAATATGGAATGCCTGGAAAGCCAACCTGCTTGAAGACCTGTTCTGGCAGACACGCCGCTACCTGGGCGACGGCAAGATTGCCGACCGGCTCGGAAAAATTCGCCACGCGGCAGCGGCCGCACTCAACCTTTATGCGCTGTCGCCAGGTTCTTATCAGCTATTATGGGCGCAGCTCGATGACAGTTATTTTCTGGATTACGACCCGCAGGAAATCGCCTGGCATACCCGCCTGCTGGCATTCAAGGTAAATGCTGCCGCACCTGTCGTGAAGACGCGCATCAGCCATGCCGGAGCAGGTTTACAGGTCATGGTGTATTGCCCCGACCAGCGCGGCCTGTTTGCACGTATTTGTAATTTTTTTGCACGCATGAATTACACCATCGCCGAGGCCAAGATTCACACCACCCAGCACGGCTATGCGCTGGACAGTTTTCAGATTATGGAGGCTGCACACGGCGACACGGCATACCGCGACATCATGACCCACATCGAATTCGAACTGGCGCGGCAGATTAAACAGGCCAAACCAATTGTGCTCTCCGCGTCGAAGCGTGTCAGCCGGCAGCTCAAACACTTCCCGATCAGTACCGAAATCGAGATCAAGCCGGACAACAAGGGAATGTATGTACTGTCGCTGGTCACCGGAGACCGCCCCGGCCTGCTGGCACATATCGCGCTGATTCTGGATCGGCATAACATCCGCCTGCACCGCGCCAAAATCAACACGCTGGGTAGCCGCGTCGAGGATGTATTCTGGATCAGCGGTGCAGTGCTCGCGCAGCCAGAGCAGGTTCAGGCATTGCACAACGCACTGGTGGCAGGATATTAGCCGACTGCTGAAAAACTACTGTACAGGCGAACGCGGGACGGGAAGAGTTTTAGTGCAAGTGTCCGCCCTCACCGTCATGCACATGGCCATGCACCAATTCTTCCGGGGTGGCGGGGCGCACGTTCGTCACCGTGCAATTGAAGGTAAGCGTCTTGCCTGCCAGTGGATGATTGCCGTCCACGGTTACTTCGTCGTCACCCACCTCCACTACCGTGTAGAGCAAATAATCATCCTCATCCTCATCATCAGCGCCTTCCGGCCCGCCTTCAAATTGCATGCCAACTTCGATTTCTTCAGGAAAGGCATTGCGCGGCTCAACCATTACCAATGCGTGGTCATATTCGCCAAAGGCATCATCGGGCTGCAGGGTAACGCGGCTTTGGTCACCCACTGCCTTGCCATGCAGCGCTTCCTCGACCAGCGGAAAAATACCATCATAACCGCCATGCAGATAACTGACCGGTTCTTCGGTTTTCTCCAGCAACTCGCCTTCAGAACCAAATAATTCATAGCGCAACGAAACAACTGTATCTTTGGCAATTTTCATTTCAACCCCTTTATTAGATTATAAATTTCCTGTGCGTGACCGTGAGCATGAACACCGTACATAACGTGACGCAATTTGCCGCATTTGTCGATGATGAAAGTGGAACGCTGAATGACATGTTGTTTGTGCCCGTCAGCTTCCTTCTCGATCATTACACCATAGCGCTTGCAGACGCGCGCATCGGGGTCGGAGAGGAGCAACACCGACAGTCCGTGTTTGTCGCGAAACGATGCATGGCTCAGGCAATCATCGCGGCTGATACCGACCACAACGGTATCAAGTTTCGCTAAATCATCATCAAGCCCGGTAAATTCGTTGGCCTCAAGAGTGCAGCCGGGTGTGTCATCTTTCGGGTAGAAATATAACACGACATTTTTTTTGCCCTGCAACGCGGTGAGCGCAAAAGTATTCATGTCGGCATCCGGCAATTCAAAATGCGGTGCCTCCACTCCAATCGTCAACTGCACAGGCTGCATAAAACATCTCCCTTGCGCAACATTCTAAACATTTTTTCGGCCGGGTTATAAAATTTTTTGTCCGCACGTGGATAAGGGCATGAGACGACTATAATCTATAGCGAAAAACAATCGCCCATTTGAAATGCAAGGAGCAAATCATGGACAACGACACGCTGCAACACATCAAACTGAACGGCATTGCCGACTATAGCGCCGCGCTTGATACCTTGTGCAAACTGGCGCGGCATAATTTATTTCTGTTTGAAAGAAATTATGAAGGTCTGGGTTTCAACACCGAAGCACGCTATCAGACATTACATCATTTCCTGCTTACCAACCCCGCCAACCGTCTGCTGGTACTGACGCATGATACGCATTATTTGTCCACGCTATGCCCGCGCATGATGATGTTACTGCGCCGGTTCGGCAACAGCATGTTTATTCATCAAGCACCTGTCAGCCTTCGTCATGTCAGCGAACCATTTGCTGTCGCGGATGATGCCCATTATGTACGCCGCTTTCATTTTGATGACCCGCGCGGCATTCTGGCGCAGCATGACCCGGAAAATACGCGAGCCCTGAAATCACGTTTCATGGAAATGTGGTCAGCTTCTCATCCAGCGGTATCTGCCACAAAACTGGGGCTGTAGCTACAAAAAGCCGAAAAAAATAGTTGCAAAATCACTGGATTTTCTTTAGGCGAGTGCTAGAATGCGCCGCCTTCCGTCCCGAATCCACTCTGGATGAGGCAACTATCTGTATTTATTAAATAAATATTTAAGGAAATTAAATGAAACGCTCTGCCCTTGTTGCAACTCTACTGGCTCTTGCTTTGGCTGCTTGCGGCGAAAAACCTGCCGAATCTCCTGCTGTTGAAGCTCCTGCTGCTGAATCTCCTGCTGTTGAATCTCCTGCTGTTGAATCTCCTGCTGTTGAAGCTCCTGCTGCTGAAGCCCCTTCTGATGCTGAGTAAATGATTTACGCATCACATAACAAGTAAAAAGGCCGGCTTGCGTCGGCTTTTTTATTTACGGTTTACCGGCAACAACTATTTGCAAAATGGTTGAAAGCTTGTCGTGCGCTCTTTGTGCCCCGGCGGTTTCAGGCGGCCGTTTCCAGCAGATGTATGATTAGCGATCTGAGTTTGGCGGGCCTGACGGGTTTGTGCAATAAATGGTGTCCGCTTACGCTGGCCAGCTTTACCAGGGCCGGCCCGGTGTCTCCGCTGATCAAGATGCAAGGAATTTGTCTGTGTTGATGATGGCGTACCATCACAATAACATCGATGCCGCTTTCGTTACTCCCCAGTTGGTAATCACTGATAATGAAATCCCAAATTTCTCCATCCCGCAAAAGCTGCTTTGCCTGCGTTAATGAAGTTGCCGTGCTGACGACGCAACCCCATGAAACGAGGATGCTGGCTGTGCTCGATAACACCATCGGATCATCGTCAACAACCAGCAATTTTTTGCCGGTCAGGGGCGATTTCTTTACCTGTTGCCCCGCGTCAACCGGCATCCCGGAAACAGAAGATAACTTGTCGGGGTGCCGCGTGACAGGAAGTTCAAGGGCAAATACAGAACCTTTGCCGGGTGCGGAGCGTAGCTCGATACGATAGCCGAGCAATTTCACCAGACGATCTACAATAGCCAGCCCCAAACCCAGCCCACTGCTCGTATCCGTCTGTTGCTGTGACACCTGAAAAAACTCGCGGAATATATTGCCCTGATTGGTATTGGAAATACCCATACCATTATCGCGCACCTCAATGCGCAAAAAATTCCCGCGACGGCGGCAGGCAACCATGACACAGCCATTTGGATAGGTATAGCGTATCGCATTACCCACCAGATTCATCAGAATACGCTCCAGAAGCTGCGGGTCGCTGATGACATATCCGCGATATGGCCGGATAACCAGACGAATATTCTTGATCCCGGCCAACATTAGATAATCTGCCGCAACACGATCCAGCATGGCGCTTACAGCGCAGGCTTGCAGTCGCGGAACAATTGCCCCCGCATCCAGCCTGGAAATATCGAGCAAGGCGTTTAGCAGTGTGGAAAGCGCTTCGACAGACTGCTCCACCCGCCCGACCAGATGTTGTTGTTCGGCGCCAGACACTTTGTACTGCAATTCGGCGATATATAAACCCAGTGCATGCAGCGGTTGGCGCAAGTCATGGCTGGCCACTGCCAGAAAGTGGCTCTTGCTCTCGCTGGCACGTTCCGCCTCTTCTTTTTGGGTGCGCAGTGCCTGTGTCGCCTCTTCCACGCGTTGCTGCAAAATTGCGCGCTCCTGTTGCAACTGTGCAGCCATCTCATTCATGCCTTGCGCCAACGTGTTCAGCTCGTTGATATGGGTTTGCGGCAGGACGCGCGTAGCAAAGTCGCCTGCTCCGATTGCCTCTACCGCATCACTGAGTTTGCGGATGGGTAAAATAATGCTGTGGCCGGCGAGATACGTCAGATAGCCTGATAAGGCCAGAAACAGAACGGTTGCAACCACCGTAATCCAGAGCATCCGCATCTTGAGCCCTTCAGTCCGGAGCCTGCTCATTTCCACGATGACGGAGCCAACCTGCGGTATGTTAAATCGTGCTCCGGCCTCCCCCAGCTCTACCTGGGCCGGAATAATCGGCTGAAAAATCTGTAAGCCTTCCCGGTTAAATCG
Source organism: Gallionella sp. (assembly GCA_035529795.1). Classification (GTDB taxonomy): domain Bacteria; phylum Pseudomonadota; class Gammaproteobacteria; order Burkholderiales; family Gallionellaceae; genus Gallionella. The sequence continues at coordinate 60,354 of DATKVZ010000003.1, forward strand.
TACCGGGTTCAGTAAAGCCACCTTTTTGTTGAGGTCGAAAAATTCCCCTGCACCAACCAGAGTCTCGGAGGCGGAATTTAATATAGCCACGCCGCGTACATCCGTCTGTGCTAATACTCCTTCGGCAACATCCTGTAAAAACGCCTGATTATTCGAGAACACACCGTATTCGCTGCTTGCGGCAAGCTGATGCGCAATCAATTTCCCGCGCTCCAGCAAACTCTGGTCCAGATCGGAAAAGCGGTTGAACAGAAAAAAAGCTTCCAGACTAACCGCCATGACAAACAAGGGAGCAAGTGTCAGCCAGGTGACCTGCTGACGAATACTGAACTGCCTGGTCATTTCCCCTGCTCCATTTTTTCCATGCGTATGTGTATTTCTTCGGGCGAACTCAACACGATTCCCAGCGAGCGTGCAACCTGTTGGTTTAACGCGACACTGAACGACACGGGATACTGCGGTTCGGGCAGCCGCCTGTTTCTTGCAAATGAAGCAATTACCCGTGCAGTTTGTTCAGCCAGTTGCTCAGGTGTGGAGAAGACGGCGCCCAGCGCGCCGGCATTTACATAGGCTTGCGAAATGCCGATTAGCGGGACCTTGTGCCGGTAGCTGGTCAACAAAATATTACGCACATTGTTGCTGTTGTAAATTCCGCTGTCGGAAACAACCAGTAGCACATCGCTGTCGTTCAAAATGCTTTCCAGTTTGGTGAACAGGTCTTCGGATGATCTGGCCGACTGTGCGTTAAGCGACATTCCGGGAGGCAAGCGAGGAAGAGTGATATTGGCATCCGGCGAATACAGCAGACCGACTATTTTGTGCCCGGGAAGCGCCGTCTGAATAAAATTTAGCCGCCGTTCCCAAGGCTGATCAAGATAAATGGCCGATGTTGTCTTGGTCTGATGGTGAACAGGATGGCTTTCGAGCATCATTTCGTAACTCATCCTGGGAATCATTACGCTCAGCACCGGCACGTCGAATTCAGCAATGGCAAGTTGCGTTGCTTTCATGCCAGCAGCAATAACCAGGTCAGGTTTGGCACCATTTTCACCGGCCAGTGATTCAACCAGCACCACATCAACCTTGCTTGCAGCAAGAGCCTGTTTGAGTGTGGTTGAGAATTGCTGATATGGCGGTGTACTGCCGCTTACAACCAGACGCACATTCAGTGTTTCTGCCTGAGCCACAGCTGCCAGAAGCCCTATTGCGCTCAACAACAAAAAGGTGGTGCATTGATGAAACATGACTCTCTCAGAGCCCCAGTGCCACAGTCAACCAGGCACGCCGCTGCTGTCTGGTTTCAACGCTGTAGGTGAAGTAATGGTCGCTCAGCGCATTTTGTACTGTCAGGGCAATCTCGCCCCCTCCCGATTTGGCCTTTTCGCTATGCCACGTCCCGAAGCGCCGGGCTATTCTGAAATCAACATAGCGCGTTAGTGGTTGCATCGGTACCGTAGCTCCCGCATCCAAAGATTGGACCGGGTCTATATGGTAGAACCCCACCCCAAGTTGCAACCCACCGGAAAAGTCATGTGAGAACAGCAGGCTGCCGCTATTCAGCGGCACAGTTCTGGAAAATTTATTTGCATAGCTTGCCAGTGCGGCATTGAGCGACGCATTGAGTCCCGCATTGATCGCCGCGCTGTATCCCGAATACGCGTAATTTGAAGCGCGCGATGGGGTTGCCCCGGCAATTTGGTGCGAGTAATTTAGAGTCAGCTTGCTGCGCGCCCCCGGCTTGTAATTGAGCGTTCCTTCCAGCCCGCTGTAATAGGCATTAAAATCGCTCTTGAAGCTTTTGGGAGTTATGATCGAAGTGGGGAAAATAGCGGGGTCATAAACGGGGTCTACCCAGATGATGTCGCTGATCTGGTCGTGATAAATCCGGACATCCAGGGTTGAGCCGGATTTGTCCAGCTGTCCGATATAGCCGATTTCCCTGGAAATTGCTTTTTCAGGGCTCAGTCTGCCAACCGCCGAAACGTTGTACCATTTCCATGGCGCGTTTAACAAAACAGATTGATCCCCCAATTCCTCGAGCATTTCCGGGTTGCGGTAGGCGACCGAAACGCTGGCACGCAGCGTATCTCGAGAAGTGAGGTGATGGTTATATGAAATACGCGGCGAAATGCGTGATTGCCCCAATGCGTTCTTTTCTGCCATCGCTCCAATGTTGACAATGCTCGCCGGAGTGATGCGCCATTCGTCGTGCGCGAACAGGCGATACTCCCGCCACGTTGGAGAATATCTTAAAGCACTGGGGGCGTTTACCGAGTCATGGCGCGCTCCCATTCCCCATACCACCCGATTAACAGGGGAGGCATGCAGTGTGTGCTGCAATTCAATGTCGTGGCGATGAACGACAGCATTATCGGAGAACAGGTAGCTTCCCGGAGCTTTTGCACCACCAAGTGGAACACTATACCGCTCGTCCTTCATATCCCGGCCCAGGTGATAGTAATTGAGTTTAAGATCACCGTTTGTACCGAGAGTTCGCAGCCAGATAATTTGTTCAAAATCAGAACTGGTCTTCTGATCGCGCACTGGTGTATTAAAAACCGGCACCTTATCTCCAAGCATCCGTGAAGAATTGCTGTAACCGAAATGAATATCAAGGTTGTCGCTGTCAGTCGGACGATAATTGATTCTGGTGTTGATCAACTGCGTTTGACTGTTATCGTTCAGCGGAATCTTACTGATGCCCGGCAAAGGATCAAAACCGCTGTCACGGCGGGAAGCCAACGTCATCCGGTAATCCCAGCTTTCTCCCGCCCCACCGAAACGAGCTGAAATATCCGAGATACCGGCATCTCCCTGCCTGAATGAAACCTCCGGCTTGCGAACATCCTGAGCCTGGCGCGTATAAATGCTAATCACGCCCTGCACGGAGTTAGAGCCATGTGAAGCAGCTGCCGGGCCGCGTATGACCTCGACCCGCTCTATATCGTTGATATCCAGTGGCAGCTCAGCCCAGTCCACTTGCCCGAATGGCGGCAGGTAAATCGATCTGCCATCGACCAGCACCTGCATTCTGCGCGCATATTCATCGGTAATACCGCGATATGCCACAATCGGCGAGTGTCCGCTTGAATACCCCACATACATCGACGGCACCAGCTTGAACAGATCGGCAACATGGCGGGCACCGGAAGCCGTAATCATGTCACGGTCAATTACTGTCATTGCATTGGGGGTTTCAGAAATCGGCTGGGACAACCGCGAGGCGCTGAGTACCACAGGAATTTCCTGAAAATATTCCTGCTCGCTGGGATAGTCAGCCGCCAAGGCATTTACGTAACCCATACCAACCAATAACACAGCCATGAACGGCTGATGTCGAAGCTGCCTCATGCCCTATACTCCCTGTCTTGTTATTTCGCACAGCCAGTGCAGCCAGCGTTTGTGCGTAATTATACTGGGGGAATAATGAAAGGGGCGGTGTGAGATGGGGTGGCTGATGGGACTCGAACCCACGACAACTGGAATCACAATCCAGGACTCTACCAACTGAGCTACAGCCACCACTGAACCTGACTGCTTGTCCGACACTGGCGTGCCCGACAGGAATCGAACCTGTAACCCCCAGCTTAGAAGGCTGGTGCTCTATCCGGTTGAGCTACGGGCACAATTCTTTCGATGCTACTTACTGGAACCTGGTCGGGGTGGAGAGATTCGAACTCCCGACATCCTGCTCCCAAAGCAGGCGCGCTACCAGGCTACGCTACACCCCGAAGGCTGCGCATTATACAGACGCAGGCTTATAAATCAATTGAGTTTTGGTGTTTTTTCAGCATGGGTGATGCCAACGTCAAATAGTAGCCCATCGACCACAGGGTAAGTAGCGCGGCGAGATACAGCAACAGTGAGCCTACCAACTGGCAATCAATTCCAAGCAGATGCTCATGATACAGCAACAGCAAAATCGCAATCATCTGAAAAGCGGTTTTGATCTTGCCCAACATGGAAACCGCGATGCTTCTGCTTTCACCAAGCTTGGCCATCCACTCGCGCAACGCGGAAATGGTGATTTCGCGCCCGATGATGATGAAAGCGATGATTGCGTCGGCACGCCCAAGTTTGACCAGCACAATCAGCGCTGCGGCCACCATCAGCTTGTCAGCTACCGGATCGAGGAACGCACCGAAGGCGGAAGACTGGTTCAATTTGCGCGCCAAATAGCCGTCCAGCCAGTCGGTGATCGCCGCCAGCAGAAATACGCCGGTGCTAATAAGATTCTTCAGATGCGATGCCAACGTGGCATCCGGCAAATACAGAATCACGACAAAGACCGGAATAAGCAGAATCCTGAGCCAGGTAAGCAGATTGGGAATGTTGAACGGCATGGCTGACACAATCAATAGATGCGCTAGTGTAGCCGCTGGTAAATCTTTTCAGCAAGCGCTTTGCTGATTCCCTCGACCTGACATAGCTGTTCGACGCTGGCTTGCGCCACTTCGCGTAGCCCGCCGAAATGGGTCAATAGACTACGCCGCCGCTTGCTCCCTACTCCGCTGATCTCTTCCAGGCTGGAGATGGTGCGTGCCCTGCTGCGCCTGGCTCGGTGGCCGGTAATAGCAAAGCGGTGTGCCTCGTCACGGATCTGCTGAATCAGATGCAGTGCGGGGTCGTCACCGCGCAACTGCCGCACCGTCCCGTCAGGAAAGATCAATCGTTCCAGGCCGGCCTTGCGTTCTTCGCCCTTAGCCACTCCTATCAGCACTAGCTCGTTCAGGCCCAGTTCGTGCATCACCTTCATGGCAATGTGTAACTGCCCGAGACCACCATCAATCAGAATCAGATCCGGTCTTGCGCCCTCTCCCGCCGAAAGTTTCTGGTAACGGCGCGTCAGCACCTGGCGCATTGCCGCATAATCGTCGCCTGCCGTGACATCCGTAATGTTGTAGCGACGGTACTGTGCCGGGCGCATATCGAGATTTTCATACACCACGCACGAAGCCACGGTTGCCTCGCCCATGGTGTGGCTGATATCGAAGCATTCGATACGTTGCAAATCCGGCATTTCCAGCCACCCGCGCAATTTGTCCAGACGCAGCTTCTGCCCGCCCTGCTGCATTTTGCGCTGTTGCAGCGCCAGCAACGCATTGCGCTGTGCCATTTCCAGCCATTGCCGACGCTCACCACTCGTGGCCTGGCTAATTTTCACCAGGTGCCCGGCCTGCTCGCTGAGCAATTGCGCCAGCATTTCGCCATCACATGCGGCATTCATCACCAGCAACGGCGGCACGCTGCGCTCCAGATAATGTTGCGCGATGAAGGCCTGCACGATCTCACCCGCACTCAGATCTTCGGCATGCTGCGGGAAAAAACTCTTGTCGCCCAGATGCCGCCCACCGCGTACCATCGCCAGGTTCACGCAGACCAGGCCGTCTTGCTGTGCCAGCGCAATGATGTCGGCATCGGTGGCGCTGCCGGTGGATTCAACGAACTGTTTCTGCTGCACCGTATGCAATGCGCGCAACTGATCGCGCAAGGCAGCGGCCTGCTCGTAATGCTGCGCCTCCGCAGCCTGTTCCATCGCCGTGCGCAAAGTTTGTTCAACCTCCTGATGTTTGCCTTGCAGCAACAACACCGCGTTGTGGATATCGGCCTGATAATCTTTTTCCGAAACCAGTTTCACGCAGGGCGCGGTGCAGCGGTGAATCTGGTACAACAGGCAGGGGCGGGTGCGATTACTGAACACGCTGTCCTCACAGGTGCGGATACGGAAAATCTTCTGCAGCAGCTGAATGCTCTCTTTCGTGGCAAAGGAATTCGGGTAGGGGCCGAAGTATTGGTGACGGCGATCAGGTGCACCGCGATAGTAAGTCAAACGCGGGAAGCGGTGCCCAGTCAGCACAATATATGGATATGATTTATCGTCTCTAAACAATATATTATAGCGTGGTCTTAAAGATTTTATCAGGTTATTTTCCAGCAGTAACGCTTCGGCTTCGGAGCGCGTGACCGTGGTTTCAATGCGTGCAATATGCGTCACCATCAGGCTGATGCGCGGCGAAACATTGGTTTTCTGGAAGTAGGAAGAGACGCGCTTTTTCAGCTCTTTGGCCTTGCCGACGTACAGCACTTCACCCTTGGTATCGAAGAAGCGATACACCCCCGGCAATAACGGCAAGCTGCCGATTATCGGTTTCGGGTCAAATTTCCTTGCTTCTGACATGACTGGCTATATCGCCGACCACGGCTTCGAACATCACCGCAGTCAGGCGTTTGGTCTGGGTATTATAGCGACTGCAATGATAGCTATCGAATAGCGTCAGATTGCCCGGCAACGCATGCCGCGCACCGTGTGCAAAGGCAAAACTGCTCTTGCGTAGCTGCAAAGCCATCAATACCGCCTGGTGGGCGATGGTACCGAGCGCCATAATTGCCGCACCCGGCGGCAATGCCGCCAGCTCTTCCGCTAGATAACTGTTGCAGTTGCGAATCTCGGCGGGTTCCGGTTTGTTCTGCGGTGGCAGGCAGCGCACCGCATTGGTGATACGGCAACCTTGCAAGCTCAGGGCTGGATTGGCGATACTTGCCGCATCCAGAGGTTCTGCACAGCTGGCAAAACCATATTTGTGCAGTGTGCCGTACAACAGGTTGCCCGCATAATCACCGGAAAAAGGCCGTCCGGTGCGATTCGCGCCATGCATACCTGGTGCCAGCCCGACAATGAGAAAGCGACCACCAATCTTCCCGAATGAATCGACCGGCAGTGCATGATAGCCCGGTTGCTCTTTGCGTACCTGAGCCAGAAATCCGGCAAGACGCGCGCAACGACGGCAATCAACAGAAAAAAACATCACCCGAAATAACCTGTTTTCCAAAACACCAGCAGCGCAACCAGGCACGCCACGATTACCAGATAGTAGGGCCATAACACCCTCTTCTCGGCAAACGGATCGGCCAGAGTACGGCTGGCTCCATTGGGCAGGCTGGCCAATGCGGTCAGCGAGGTGCCAAACGGAATGTTAATGAACACGCGCGAATTGATGGCCCAGCCGCAGGCATCCAGAATGGGCCCGAGGCTGCGCTGTTTCAGCTTGAACCAGGCCAGTACCATGGAAGGCAGGGAGATCAGCAGCATCAGACCGACCAGTGCCAATGGTATCTGCCAGAATTTCAACGACATCATACCGCCGACCACAGAGACAAGAATGCCGCCAATCGCACCTATAGCCAGACCGATAGCAGCAAAGATACCGGCAAATTTGGCGACATCAAATGCCGGCTTCGGTGCGGCGGCAGGTGCACCAGCCAGCGGCTTACCGCCGTCCACCACTGCCTTGATCATTTTGCTCTCGGCAGAGCTGGCCTTGGATGCGGCAAGTTTCTGTAATTGCGCGCTGATCGCCTTGATCAATTTTTTGTAAGGAGACCAGAATGCCTGACGAATGCTGATCGGATGGTCGATGATATGCACGATGCTGGCGTTCCAGTCCTGCCCCTTGCGATCATAGAAAACGCCGTTGCGTCCGACCAGCAGAAAATCCGAATCGCCCGCCGTAAACGCAGCGGCGATATTCATTTTTTCTGCACCGCCGTTACGCACACACTCGCAATAGGCCAGGCAAACACCGCTCATATTGGCAAAGGTGGCATGCTTGTTTACATCATCCACCCTGACGCACAGCTCACAACTGCGTCCATCCAGATACAAGGTGCCAACCTGGAACACCGCCTTGTCTTTCTTGGTGTAGAAATCGCGGAACGACACAAAATTATTCAGCAGCTTGAACAGGTCACGGTTATAACGCAGTAATTTTTCAACCGAGCGAATTGTATTTACCTCGGTCTCGACCGCCTTGTCCCGGCGGATCAACTCGCTGATTTTTTCCTTGTGCCCGCCACCAACAATCTCGCGCAAGCGCGTGATGCCGAGCTGTTCCACATTGTTTACCGGTTTATCGGTCTGCCACGCGTTGAATGCGGCAAACCTGGCACACAACCCGCTCCATTCCGCTATCGTCAGACTGTTCTTGTTGCCAAGCAGTGGTACGATCACGTCAGTGCGCAAGGCCGCCATGGCTTCCTGCCAGGCCGGGTTGATGCCGGAGGTCAAAGGCAGGCTCTTGTCTGCAGCCACTGTTGCCAGCGGGAAGTCCGCCACTCCCGTACTCTTAACCGACAGGCAGTGTGCTGCCAGTTGCCGATAGTCTTCGACGGCGCGACTCAGTGGCTCCGCCGCACGGGCATCGTAAGCCGCCAGCTGGCAACGGGTGAAATAATCATCCACTTTATTCCTGATGGCATAAAACGAAGTTGCAGCCACTTGCGTTTGTTCACCCAGCATCAGTACTGCCGGATCGCTTTCGCCCTGCTCACGCCATGCCGTATAGGCTTCCGCCTCGGCAAAAAAATTGTCGGCTATATCCTGGTTAATACCTGGCTCACCGCTCAGATCTGATGCCGTTCCCGCACATTTTGCGATGTCTTCCACCATCACGCGCAACCCGGCATCATGAATCTGACCGGCGCATATCACACCGTCACCATTGAGTTCCAGCCCGGCGACGAGCTTGCCTATATTGCCCATATCCGCCAGCGCAATTTCTGACGCACCGGGCTTATCCAGGCTTCTTAGAATGTGCCGTGCAGAAGCCAATAACTGTTTGCCTTCTTCGCCAGAATCATTGATCTCGTCCAACGCCAGACTGCCCGCCCCTTTGACCAACAGGTCGGCATTCTTCAACAATCCGCTCACCCATGCGACCGCCGCCAGCACCTCACTGGCGCGGACCTGGCCATCGCCATCCGCATCAATCATGGCGAGTGTTTTGTCGTCGAATTCGATGCCGCGTGCCGGGCAGCTTAGAGCGACCCACAGTTTCTGGTCCAGCTCATGCAAGGCCAGCAAGTCGGCACCGCTGTCGATTAGTACCTGATCAAAGCCGCCAGCCCGAAAAAACTTCCAAGTGTGCGATGCTGTCATACGCCCTCCGTTTGTGAAGTATTCTGCAACAATTATAGGTCGGATTCGTGCCGCTCAAGAATGAAATTGGCCCGAGTATCCTGCGCTAACTGATTGACCAGGCAGGGCATCACTTCCTGCAATGCCGCATGCAGCGTCCACGGCGGATTGACGATAAACATGCCGCTGCCGTGCATACCGAAACCGTCCTCGCCTGGTGCTTGCACACTGAGCGCGACGTGCAGCCAGCCTTTTACCGGCAGTTGTTTAAGTTGTTCCGGCAACTGCCGCGCCTCGACGCGCTGCAACTGCGGATACCACACTGCATAAATTCCATTGGCGAAGCGTTTCAAGCCCTCGCGCAATGCCTCTATCACGCGCCGGTAATCCTGCTTTTCTTCATACGGCGGATCGATCAGCACCAGTGCACGGCGTGGCGGAGGCGGCAGCAAGGCTTTCAGCGCGCCGAAACCGTCGGCGGCCTGAATCAGCACCTGCGTGGCGTAACCGGCAAAATTCTCCCGCAAGATTTCGCTGTCGCTGGGATGCAACTCGAACAGGCGCATCCGGTCCTGTTCACGCAACAGCGCCAGCGCAACTAGTGGCGAACCGGGATACAGCTTCATCTGTCCATCGGGATTGATGCGTTTCACCAACGCCACGTATTCAGCCAGCGGCACGGGCAGATCATCGCGCTGCCACAATCGTGCAATGCCACTCTCGAATTCTGCATTCTGCGTGGCATAGCCGCTATCCAGCGCGTAGCAACCTGCCCCGGCATGTGTGTCGATATACCAGAACGGTTTATCCTTCTGCGCCAGATAGCGCAGCAATTGTATTTCGATGAAGTGCTTCAGCACATCGGCATGATTGCCGGCGTGAAAGGCATGGCGGTAGCTCAGCATGAATCTTGAATCCCCAAAACGATATTTCCCACCGCTTGCGGCGAATGCATCAATTACCGGTTTGAACGGCTTGATGAATCATCGCACTCAGGCATTTTATTACACGGCTTCAAACAACACGGCGTGACGCTACTTGCGCAATCGCAGCGCATTGGCAATCACCGATACCGAGCTGAAACTCATCGCAGCTGCGGCAATCATCGGCGACAGCAGCAGCCCGAAGAACGGATACAGCACACCCGCCGCAATCGGAATCCCCAGCACGTTGTAGATGAAGGCAAAAAACAAATTCTGGCGGATGTTACGCATGGTGGCGCGAGAGAGGAGCACAGCGCGCACGATGCCTTGCAGGTCGCCCTTGACCAGGGTGATGCCCGCGCTTTCCATCGCCACGTCGGTGCCGGTGCCCATGGCGATGCCGACTTGCGCCTGCGCCAGTGCCGGCGCGTCGTTGATGCCGTCACCCGCCATCGCCACGATGCGGCCCTGCGCCTGCAATTGCTTGACGATGGAGACCTTCTGCTCGGGCAGCACTTCCGCCTCGACGCTGTCAATACCCAATTTTTTCGCAACCGCTTCCGCCGTGATGCGGTTATCACCGGTCAGCATGATGACTTGGATGCCTTCCTTGTGCAGTGCGCGGATCGCATCCGGTGCAGAGGGTTTAACCGGATCGGCGACGCCAATCAGCCCGGCGGCTTTGCCGTCAATCGCCAGCAGCATCACGGTCTGGCCGTCGCTGCGCAACGCCCCGGCACGTTCGGGCAGTTCGCCTGCCCCGATATTCAACTCTTCGAATAATTTGAGATTGCCGAGCACGACTGCCCTGCCCTCGACCGTTCCCGTCACGCCCTTGCCGGTGATCGAGCGAAACTCACTGACTACTGCAAGTGTGGCCCCTTTTTCCTGTGCGCCATTCACGATGGCTGCAGCCAGTGGATGTTCGCTGGCGCGCTCCAGGCTGGCACCCAGCCGCAGCACTTCGCCTTCGTCGAATCCGGCCAGCGGAATAACCGAAATCAGTTTCGGTTTGCCCTCAGTCAGCGTGCCGGTCTTGTCCACCACCAGCGTATTCACCTTTTCCATGGTCTCCAGCGCCTCGGCATTCTTGATCAACACGCCCTCCGTTGCGCCGCGCCCGGTGCCCACCATGATGGACATCGGTGTGGCCAGCCCCAGCGCGCACGGGCAGGCGATGATCAACACCGCCACCGCGTTGACCACAGCGTGCGCCAGGCGCGGCTCCGGTCCCCAGATACCCCACACTACCAGCGTAGCGAGCGCGGCCAGCACCACCGCCGGTACAAAGTAACCTGCAACGACATCGGCCATGCGCTGGATCGGCGCGCGCGAACGCTGCGCCGCACTCACCATGTGCACGATCTGCGCCAGCAAGGTATCGGCACCAACCCGCTCGGCGCGCATCAACAGGCTGCCGGTGCCATTTATCGTGGCACCGATCAGCCGTACACCCGCAGTTTTTTCCACCGGAATGGATTCGCCGGTTACCATTGATTCATCCAGCGCGCTGACACCTTCCAGCACCACCCCATCCACCGGCACTTTTTCGCCGGGGCGCACGCGCAGCACGTCGCCCGGTTGTACCTGCTCCAGCGGAATATCCTGTTCGTTGCCATCGCTACGTACGATGCGTGCAGTCTTGGGCGCGAGTCCCAACAGCAATTTGATCGCGGTGCTGGTCTGGCTGCGCGCGCGCAACTCCATCACCTGCCCGAGCAGCACCAGCGCCATAATGACCGCCGCCGCCTCGAAATAAACCGGCACCGTACCGCCCATGCTGCGCATCGCAGGCGGGAAGACTTCCGGCAACAATATCGCTACCACACTGTATGTCCAGGCCACACCGACGCCCAATGCTATCAGGGTGAACATATTGAGACTGCGGTTAACCAGCGACGCCCAGCCGCGTTGGAAAATCGGCCAGCCGCCCCACAGCACCACCGGGGTCGCCAATGCAAATTGCAGCCATTGCAGGACAATCATCGAAACAAAATCCGGGATGAATTGCGGAGCAAGATCGGCCACCATCGCGATTACAAACACCGGAAAAGCCAGGACGGTGCTGAACCAGAAGCGTCGCGTCATATCGCGCAATTCGGCATTATCTTCCGCCGGGGCATTACGCGGCTCCAGCACCATACCGCAGATCGGACAATTTCCGGGTTCGTAGCGCACGATTTCCGGGTGCATCGGGCAGGTGTATTCGATCACTCCCGCTGCTACCGGTGTTTCCGGTTCCAGTGCCATACCGCATTTGGGGCAACTTCCGGGCGCCGGCTGCCGAACTTCGGGGTGCATCGGACAGGTGTACATTACACCCGGCTTGGCTGTAGGAGGCACTTCTGGGCGTGGCTTGAGATAGGTCTCCGGCGATGCTTGGAATTTGGCTACGCATTTCGCGCTGCAGAACAGATACTCATGGTCATCATGCTTATGACGAAACAGACTGTCTGACTCTACTGTCATGCCGCATACGGGATCAATTGCCATTTCACGTTCCTCTCAACATGTGCAGGACATACAACCTGACAGGTAGCAGCTGGAATATGGAGTCACACATCGTTACGGGTGACTCACCATCATGCCTCGCCCACTTGCTCCTTGATTACCTGCGCTCGATTCTAAAAATTATCCAGATCAAATCATCCGGGTCGGATTGCCCCAGTTCAAACTGCACTGCATCACCCGCCTTGAGGCCCTCCAGCATTGAAGCATCTGCCACAATGAAGTCCATCTTCATGCTCGACCAGCCGAGTGATTTGATCGGCTCATGCGCCAGCTTGATACGTAATTTTGCACGATCAATAGATACTACCTTGCCGATGCCTTGATGCCTGGTCTGCACAATTTCCTGTTGTGCCTCCATACCCGCCATCGGCTCGGCAGCCAGCGATCCCACTCCGGCCAACAACAGCGCAATTACTCCAACGTGTTTCTTCATTGTATTCTCCAATTATTCACCTCCGGGTATTTTGCATAATGCTGCAACTGCTAGCCGGCTGCAGCCAAGGCACACTATAACTTGTGCAACTCGGTTTTCTTTACCAGCGCATAAATCACCGGGATCACCAGCAATGTCAGCAGCGCCGACGACACCATGCCACCCACCATCGGTGCGGCGATACGGCGCATCACTTCCGAGCCGGTGCCGCTGCTCCACAGGATCGGCAGCAGTCCCGCCATGATCGCTACCACAGTCATCATCTTGGGGCGCACGCGCTCCGCTGCACCCTCCATAATGGCAGCGTAAAGGTCGCCATGCGTCGGCGAGCGCCCTTCGCTGACGCAGAGAGCCTGTGTTTCCTGCCATGCCTTGTCCAGATAGATCAGCATTACCACGCCGGTCTCCGCCGCCACCCCGGCCAGTGCGATAAAGCCGACTGCCACCGCAACCGACAGGTTGTAGTCGAGCAACCACAGCAGCCACACGCCGCCAACCAATGCAAACGGCACCGACAGCATCACGATCAGCGATTCGGTGACGCGCCCGAAATTGAGATACAGCAACAGAAAAATCAGCAGCAGCGTAATGGGAATCACGATTTTCATCTTTGCTGCAGCACGCTCCATATATTCGAACTGGCCGCTCCAAGTGGCATAGTAGCCGGGCGGGAATTTCACCTGCTCGCGTACCGCCTGTTGGGCATCCGCCACATAGCCACCGATATCGCGATCACGGATGTCCACGTAGATATAGGCAGACAGCAGCGCGTTCTCGGTGCGGATGGAAGGCGCTCCCTTGCTGATGTGCACGGTAGCCAACTGCCCGAGCGGGATCATCGCGCCGTCCATCGTGGTCACCAATACTTCGCGCGCGATCTGCTCGGGCGAACTGCGCAACCCGCGCGGATAACGCACGTTCACACTGAAACGTTGCAGCCCTTCAACCGTGGTAGTGACGGTCTCGCCGCCGAGCGCGGCGGCGATCACGTCCTGAACTTCGCCGATGCTCAACCCGTAACGTGCCAGCCTGGCGCGGTCCGGCTCGATATCCAGATAAAAGCCGCCGGTGATGCGCTCGGCAAAAGCTGATGTTGTGCCGGGCACCTGTTTCACTACCGCCTCAATCTGTTTGGCAAGTTTTTCCATCTCGTCGAGATTATTACCAAACACCTTGATGCCGATGGGCGTGCGGATGCCGGTAGAGAGCATGTCGGTGCGGTTCTTGATCGGCATGGTCCACGAGTTCGCCACACCGGGGAATTGCAAGGCTTGATCCAACTCGGCAACCAGTTTGTCGATGGTCATACCTTTGCGCCATTCACTTTCCGGCTTGAGGTTGATCGTGGTCTCGAACATTTCCAGCGGCGCCGGGTCGGTGGCAGTCTGCGCGCGCCCCGCCTTGCCGTACACCAGGTCCACCTCGGGAAAGCTCTTGATGATTTTGTCCTGAGTCTGCAACAGTTCGGCCGCCTTGGTCACCGACATGCCGGGCAGGGATACCGGCATATACAGCAGTGCACCTTCGTTCAGGGTTGGCATAAATTCGCTACCCAGCTTCATTGCCGGATAGGCGGACAATCCCAGCACCAGCAGCGCGACCGCAAGGGTGGTTTTCCTGCGGCGCAGCACGGCAGCTACCATTGGGCGATAGATCGCAATCATCCAGCGATTCAGCGGATTTTGCGCTTCCGGCATGATCTTGCCACGAATGAACAGCAGCATCAGCACCGGCACCAGGGTTATGGAAAGCAAGGCAGCGCCCGCCATCGCGAAGGTCTTGGTGAAGGCAAGCGGCGCGAATAAGCGCCCCTCCTGCGCCTCCAATGTAAACACCGGCAGGAACGAAACGGTGATGATCAGCAGCGAGAAGAACAGTGCTGGGCCGACCTCCTTGCAAGCGGCGAGAATGGCGGTGGCTCGCTCGTCAAATGCAAACCCCTCCCGACCTCCCCTTGTCAGGGGAGAAGTTGCAGCAGCTCCTTCCCTGATAAGGGAGGGTTGGGGAGGGTTCGGGTTACTTTCCAGCCGTTCCAGGTGCTTGTGTGCATTCTCGATCATCACGATGGCCGCATCCACCATTGCACCGATGGCAATTGCAATCCCGCCCAGGCTCATGATGTTGGAATTCAACCCCAGCACGCGCATCGCGATGAAAGCAATCAACACACCGATGGGCAACATCACGATGGCGACCAGCGCGCTGCGCGCGTGCATCAGAAACACCATGCACACCAGTGCCACGATCAGACCCTCTTCGAACAGCGCCGTCTTGAGTGTCTGAATGGCGCGCTGGATCAGTTCGGAACGGTCATACACCGTCTGAATCGTCACGCCGTCCGGCAGGCCGGCAGACACCTCGGCAATTTTCTGCTTGACGTTGTCGATCACCTCCAGCGCATTCTGTCCGAAGCGCGCCATCGCGATACCGGACACCACTTCGCCCTCGCCGTTGAATTCGGTCAGGCCGCGCCGCTCGTCCGGACCCAGTTCGACACGTGCGATATCACGCAACAGCACCGGAGTGCCGCGCTCTGCTTTCACCACCAAATTCTCGATATCGCCTTTGCCGCGCAGATAGCCCTTGCCGCGCACCATATATTCCGTCTCGGCCATCTCGAGCACGCGGCCGCCGACGTCCCGATTCCCATCCCGGATCACCTGGGAGATTTTGGCAAGCGGTATGCCATAGGCACGTAACTTCACCGGATCGACTGTCACCTGATACTGCTGCACGAAGCCGCCGACAGAAGCAACCTCGGCGACACCGTGCGCCTTGGTGAGCTGATAGCGCAGATACCAGTCCTGCAGGGTGCGCAGTTCGGCCAGATTGTGTTTTTCGCTCAGCACGGCGTACTGATAGACCCAACCCACACCGGTTGCATCCGGCCCCAGTTGCGGCGAGACATTTTTCGGCAAACTCCCCGCGATACTGTTGAGATATTCCAGCACGCGCGAGCGCGCCCAGTAAATATCGGTGCCGTCCTCAAAGATCACATACACGAACGATGCGCCGAAAAACGAAAAGCCGCGCACCACCTTGGACCTGGGCACGGCCAGCATCGCGGTGGTGAGTGGATAAGTGACCTGATCCTCCACCACCTGTGGCGCCTGCCCTGAGTATTCGGTATAGACGATTACCTGCACATCGGACAGGTCCGGCAGCGCATCCAGTGGTGTCTTGACGACCGCGTAAACGCCTGCCAGCGTAACGAACAGGGTGGCGAGCAGCACCAGGAAACGGTTGCGTGCCGACCAGTCGATGATGGCGTTCAGCATATCAGTGCCCCTTGTGCTGAGGCGCTGAATCTGCTTGCGGTGAGGATTGCATCTTGACGATCACCCATTCACCCGGATTACCTTCGACGATCTCGAAAGTAATCGCACTGCCCGGTTGAACTCCCTGAATCAGCGAGGAGCTTGCCAGAGCAAAATCCATTGTCATACCCGGCCAACCAAGTGTTTTGATCGGTCCATGCGTAATGCTCACACTGCCGTCAGCATTGATCGCATCCAGTTTGCCTTGCCCACGATGTACCGCACCTCCGCTCTTTTCCCCATACGGTTTCTGCTCGGCCTTTGCCGACGTATAATCACCATGTCCCGCATGTCCGCCGAAGCTGCCCAGCGCCGCCCTTAGATTGCTCTCCGCATCGATGAGGAAGTTGGCCGAAGTCACTACCTGCTCGCCTTCCGCAACACCTTCCAACACCTCGACATAATTCTCACTACGGCTACCCAGCCTGACCTCGCGTGGCTCGAAACGCCCTTCGCCCAGCAGCACCAGCACCACCTGACGGGTGCCGCTGTCGATCACGGCGGAGGTCGGCACGGTTAACACCTGGCTACCGTCACCAACCGGCAGATCAACCTGCACAAACATGGCAGGCTTGAGCAAACCTTGCGGGTTGGCGATGACAATGCGTACCGGCACAGTACGCGTCGCACTGCTCAATGTTGGATAAATGAAATCCACCTTGCCGTCAAAATACTTGCCCGGGTAAGCCTCGACGCCAACCTGCGCCATGCCGCCAACCTTAAGTGCGGCAATTTCCTGTTCAGATACATCGGCAATGACCCATACCGAAGACAGATCGGCAATCTGGTAGAGCGCCTCGCCGGGCATGAAGCGCATACCCTGCACCGCGTTCTTTTCCAGCACGATGCCGCTGACCGGCGCGCGAAAGAGTACACGGTTTTTATCGAGCTGCCGTGCTGCAATATCCCAATTTTTCAGGCGTGTAGCACTGGCTTCGGCAAGACGCTTCATGCTGTTCCTGGTATCTTCGTCCGCATCCTGCAACGCTGCAATACCTTGCTCGGCAAGTGTCTGCTCGCGCAGCACCGATATCAGTTCCGGACTGTATACCTCGAACAGTGGCTGATCTTTGGCGATGATCTGCCCGGTAGTATTCACATGCAGACGTTCAATCCAGCCCTCGAATTTGGGCGCGATGGTGTAGGTGCGCCGCTCGTCGATTTCGATCCGCCCCATCACCCGCAGTTTTTTGTCCAGTACGCGCTTTGTCGCCGCTTCACTTTTCACGCCAAGTTTTTGCACCTTATCGATACTGATGCTGAGTTGATTGCCGGATGACACATCTTCCTCATACACCGGCAGGTAGTCCATGCCCATCGAATCCTTCTTCGGCACTGGCGAGGTATCCGGCAAACCCATCGGGTCACGGTAGTACAACACCTTTCGTTCGGTCTGCGCAGCATTGTCTTTGTGGGCGTTCTCCGATATGACGTGTGTGCCCAGCCAGTAGCCTGTTGCAGCGACACCGGCCAGTACCAGTGCCATCAAGATGATTCTGGCATTCATAGTTCTTCTCCCAGGAGTCTTTCGATGTCGGCCAACTGCAACTGAATATCAAGCTGTGATTTCAATCGTTGCTGGCGGGTACGCAATATCTGCTGTTGCGCGGCTATCAGTGTGGCGAAATCCACCTTGCCGGTTTCATATCCTGCAAGCGCAGACTGGTAAGTCAGTTCGCTTTGCGGCAGCAGGCGTGTGGCAAGCAGCTTTTCAGTGCGCCGCGCGGCATTCAGTTCAGAAAGGCCGGCCGACAACGTGGCTGCCAGCTGATCGTGAATGGATTGTTTGCGCGCGTCGGCAGCAGCCAGCACTGCCTCGGCCTCGCGTTCCTGCGAACGCCGCGATGACTGTTGTAGCGGGATATTGAGTTCGATCATCAGATCCCAGCTTCTGATCGCGCTGCCGGATTGAGTTGGCGCGATACCAAGCATGAAGCCGGGGTAGCGGTCGATGTATGTGAGGTCGCGATTCTTTTCAGCAGACTGAATTTGTGCCTCGGCAATCTGCAACTGCGGATTGCGTGCACGCAACTTTTCCTGCAGCATTTCCTCATCCAGTTGTGCCGAAGCCGGTAGTGGGCGCAGCTGCACAGGTTCTGCCAGCGGCGCATAAGCTGGTCGCGACAGCAGGCTGTTCAGCCGAACATGAGCGTGGTGATGTTTATTACCGAGCGGGATGAGTTCACCATGCAGATTGGTTATCTCGATCTGTACGCGAATCACTTCCTGCTGTGAACCCAGGCCGTTGGCGTAACGCGTCCTGGCGATCCGCTCCAGATTTTCCAGCAATGACAGCGTTTGGCGCGTCAACCGCTCGCTGGCGGAAAGGTAGTAGTACATCGCATAGGTGGATTTGATCCGGCTCGACAGATCGGCCCAGCTTGCCGCTATTTGTCCGCCGGCCTGATCTGCCTGCGCGGTCGCGAGATCGCGCTGCAAGTCGCGTTTGCCAAACCACGGCAAACTCTGCGTCACCAGATAACGCGTACCGCCAACCTGTGAAGGCAGCAAACTTGCGGCTTTATTGGTACCCTGATTGGTAATGTCCATCAGTTCAGCACGCAGCACCGGATCCGGTAGCGCGCCGGCGGGCTCGATGCGTTGCAATGATGCCTCTGCCTCAAAGCGTGACGCAGCCAGTTCCGGGTTGTGCTCGCGCGCATATTCCAGCAATCCGGCAAGGCTGTAACCCAATTCGCGGTCTTCGGACGCATGGGCGGGCAACAGCCACATGCCGATCAACCCGCAAATCACCCATCTGACAATAAGCCATGTATTTATGATTTGCTCCTTGAATCCCGTTGCAAGGCAACCGCCTCAGGATTGCTTATCCAAGCGGTTGCGCCAGTTTAATGACGCGCAAAAACTTTGGCGTTACCGTCTTTCCCGACCAATAAGGTGTCATAGGGAACGGGGCGGTCGCTTTCCATGCCGGGTGAACCCGGCGGCATCGCGGGTACAGCCAGGCCAATGGCCTTGGGTCGCTCCTTGAGCAAGCGCTTGATATCCGCTGCAGGCACATGCCCTTCAACCAGATATTGCCCGGCTCTGGCGGTATGGCATGAGCCGTACTGATCTGGCATACCCAGTTTTTTGCGCACTGCAGGGATATCGTCCACATCGTGCAGAATCACCTTGAACCCGTTTCTCTGCAGA
This sequence comes from Gallionella sp., assembly GCA_035529795.1. GTDB lineage: Bacteria > Pseudomonadota > Gammaproteobacteria > Burkholderiales > Gallionellaceae > Gallionella. The sequence continues at coordinate 79,608 of DATKVZ010000003.1, forward strand.
TGTTCCGCCCATAGTTTGCAACAGCCGCACTGCGCGCTCTTGTATATTTCCACAACAGGTAAGACCTGCCCTGAATTTGTCGAAGCGGCTTGTCTTGAGCCTTGCAGAAGTGGCTGTGCAATGCTGGGCCACGCCACACCGAGTACGGCACACAGCACCAGGTTGCACAGGACGGTACGGTTCTTGCGGAAAGGTTTGGCGAAACTCATTTCATTCGTTTTCATATTCTGAATCCTCGGAAAATTTTAAACAGGCAGACGCAATACGCCCGCCAAACGATTCGGGACGAGCTTGAAATCAGATCAGTTTACGAAACCGGCAGACACACTCGTCCCGTGTTAAGCGCGGGCGAGAGGCGGAGGATCAAGCGGAATTAGAGTGATGGATTGAAACTGCGACGAAGGAGATGTGAACAGCCGGGCCAATGGTTGAGCTTCCATCACTTTGGCGGATGCGGTAGCCATATATCCGCTGCAGGCAAAATGGCAGGTGCCGCAATCTTCGCCAGCAGAATTTTGCTGGTCCTGATGGCCGACAGACTGATCCTGATCTGCGGCAAGCTGGACGTGTTGCGTGTGCTGCTGCGCGGTTGCGGGGCAGTGCATATGAGGTTCGCCCTGTTGCGCAACGGCGCCATGGTGGCCGCCGCCCATCGCCTGCATGACCATTGAAACAGCCAGCGCGTTGCTGCTGAACAGCGGCAGCCACAGCAGCATCAGGATGGCAACGAATTTTCTGGGCAAGTTAAACATGGGCGCAGTCTGGCAAAACGGGAGAAGCGTGTCAATCCGACAATTACCCGAAATAAGGTTCCGTACATATTATCGCCTGCAAACGCAACGCCACAGCTGCACTGCCAATTTGAAAGAAACCTGCTGATTATTTGGCTTTTTACTTTACGGCAATCGCGTTATCATGCGCGAAATTCGACAATGTCATGCCGCACCCATGAGCACATTCAAAGTCCTTCAGTTCAATATGCAGTTCGGCCAAAGTTGGGATGATGCCGACCCCGACCGCGCTCCTGCCAATCTCGAACTGACCATCTCGGAAATTCTCAGCCAGGACGCCGATATTGTACTGCTGCAGGAGGTGGAACATGCCCAGCCTGACGGTGAGCAACCCGATCCACCGCCCAATTACACCCGGCTGAAAACGGCGCTCAGTGGTTATCACAGTTATTTTTCATATCCCAAGGCCGACCCGCGCGAATTGCCTTTTGGCATAGGGTTGGCGATTTTTTCAAAGACGCCATTGCGCGACGCCTTCCACTACGACCTGCCGTCACCGCCAATTGTTTTTGAATTTGAAGGCGAGGAGAAAACCCCGACTGATCGCCTTCTTATTGGCGCAAAAACCACGCTCGCGGGCCAGGAACTTCAGCTTTTCAATACCCATCTTCTGGCGTACTTCATGCTTAATTCATCAAGTGAGGAACACAATGAACAGCGCCGCCTCGTCGCCAAACAATTGCAATGCTCGAATGGCCCGGTATTGCTCGGGGGAGATTTCAATGTCAGCAACCACATCTCGTTGATTCAACAGTTTGCCGAAGCCGGTTATCAGGCCGTACAAACCGAAGAAATCACCTGGCGTCGCCGCCCCTATGTGCTTGACCACATTTTCTACAACCGGCACCTGCATCCTGTGCATTACGCCGTGACGCCGACACTGGCTTCGGATCACCACATGCTGGTGGCGGAGTTTGAATTCCTGGCAACATAAATTCGCCACATTACATTTGGCGTGTCCGGTTTCTGCCGGCTTCAGTCCGGCAACGGTGCCAGCAATGCGGCAATATCGGCTGCGCCGAATTTAACCAGGCTGCTGGCATCCTCGGACAAGATACCGGCGGCTAGTTCGGCTTTTTTCTCCTGCAACGCCAGTATTTTTTCTTCGATGCTACCCGCCACAACCAGTTTGTAGACGAACACATTTTTCGTCTGTCCGATACGGTGTGCGCGGTCTGTAGCCTGATTTTCCACTGCCGGATTCCACCATGGGTCGAAATGAATCACCGTGTCGGCGGCGGTCAGGTTCAGCCCCACTCCACCCGCCTTGAGGCTGATCAGGAAAACCGGCACTTCGCCATCCTGAAAACGGCGCACCACCTCCTCGCGATTTTGCGTATCGCCGGTAAGTTTTACATAGTCGAGTTTTTCACGCGTCAACTCCATCTCGATCAACTCGAGCATGGAGGTGAATTGCGAGAACACCAGGATGTGCCGCCCTTCGCTGACCAGTTCCGGCAGCATCTCCATCAACAAATCCAGTTTGGCGTGTTCCTTTACCTTTTTGGCACTGGCCAATTTCACCAGGCGCGGGTCGCAACATACCTGGCGCAACTTGAGTAGCGCGTCGAGAATAATGATGTGACTGCGCGCAAGGCCCTTGGCAGCGATTTCTTCGCGCACCCGCTGATCCATGGCGGTGCGTACTGTTTCGTAGAGATCGCGTTGCGCTCCTTCCAGTTCGGTACTGCAAATAATCTGGGTTTTATCGGGTAATTCCTGCGCGACATCTTCCTTGCGCCTGCGCAATATGAAGGGCTTGATACGTCTGGCCAACAGATCACGGCGCAATGTGTTGCCCTGCTTTTCAATCGGGGTACGCCAGGTTTTGGTGAACTCTCTGGAGGTGCCCAGCAAACCGGGTAGCAGGAAATCAAACTGTGCCCATAACTCGCCCAGGTGATTCTCCAGCGGTGTACCGGTAAGACACAAACGATGTCGTGCGTTCAGTTTACGCACCACTTGTGCCGCCTGACTAGAAACATTCTTCACCGTCTGCGCCTCATCCAGAATCAGCAGGTGGTAGTCATGCTCCGCCAGCGCCTTTTCATCGCGCCACAGTAGTGGATAAGTGGTGAGAATGACATCATGCTCGGAAATTGTCGGAAAATGCTCCGCACGCTCCTTGCCATGCAGGGAAAGTAGCCTGAGTTGCGGGGCAAACCGTTCTGCCTCACGCTTCCAGTTGAAGATCAGCGAGGTGGGCAGCACCACCAGCGAAGGCTTATCCATCCGTCCACTTTGTTTTTCGAGCAACAGGTGCGCCAGTGCCTGCGCGGTTTTTCCCAGCCCCATATCGTCGGCCAGTATTCCGGCCAAGCCTTGTTCACGCAGATATTGCAACCACGACAACCCTTCCATCTGGTAGGGGCGCAGTTGCAGGGCAAAACCCTCCGGTACAGTTGCCGGCTTGATCCCGGAGGTGTTCCTGAGTTTATTGGCAAGGTCGGTTACGGCAGCCACACCCTTGAACTGCCAGCGCTCCATTCCGGCCAGCTCATCGATGCGCACCACATCATAGCGGGACAGACGGATTTCTCCTCCCGCCTTGCCGTCGAACAGCTCGATCAGGATGCGCGCCAGCGGCTTGATGCGCCCGGCGGGAACATGCACCCTGCCCCCTTGCCCGAGCAACAGCTCGATGGGGTCATCATCATTCATTTTTTCCAGATGCAGAGTATCCAGCCAGCGTAAGTCGGTTTTGAATAATTCATGTAGCAGGGGCGCCAATGGCAGCCGCTGGCCGTTAACCACGATACCCATGTTCAGGCTGAACCAGCCACCTGCTTGTTCGTCGAATTCCGCTTCCCACGCTTCCACCTCCAGAACATGGTGGCGGAAATTCTGTGGAATGATGATTTCCCATCCCGCCGCACGCAGTTGCGGAACCGTTTGCTGCATGAAGAGCGTCCAGGCCTGTTCGCTTTCCAACCCGAAAACCGGACGGTCGCCAATACTGCCGGACAGCACGAAGCTTGGAACTTCTTCCAACCCGCATCCGCCCAATGACTTGAGCAAACGCTTTTCCGCCTTCTGGTCGCGAGTCACGCGCACCGTTTCGCCATTTTTAAGCGTGATGTATTCACCCGGATGATCGGGTGACAGAATTGCCTCGCCATAACGAAATTTGATACGTGCAAAATCCAGCTGTTGGGTTCCATAACGATAGCTGCGGTATCGACCCATCCAGGACGGCCCGGAAGTATCCAGCAACAGCATCGGTGCCAGCGGGTCGGCAAGAGTACGCAACCGTGCGGTGCTGGGCGGCGGCAGATCGGGAACCAGTTCGCGTAATACCTCGGATACCACTGGCACATCAATTTCGGCAAGAGGTGGCATATCCAGTAACTGCACAATCTGGGCGGGTGCCTGAGCCATTTTCAACTGGCCGATTTCACCCGCATCAGTATCGACGTACCAGGTTGCCTCATTAAATGGAAACACGATCATTGCCACACTGCCCGCAACTCTGGGGACTTTCCGGGCGGACTCGTCGATGCCCCATTCCAGATGAGCTTTGCGTGTCTTGCCGGCCCTGAGTCGAACCGGTTCGGATTCCAGATAGCGGCTGCCCGCCAAGTCTTCCATAAAGAATAAGCGCCCGCTTTCCAGCAAATGCGCCAGAATCTCGTTGCCATGCGTACCCCTGACCGGAAAGCAGTCGTGTCTGTCGCGCTGCTGCCACAACAGACGCAGAATAGGCAGGTCTTCTTCGGCAACAAACTGCGGTGGCTTTATCAGAGCGCGCTCCACATTACTCCATTCTTCCAGCCGACCTGTCAGTTGTCCTTCGGCATCCAGCTTGCCCTTATACAGGCCAAAAGTGTAACCGTCCGCAGAGTCCGACGTGCTGATGGCGTAGCATAGTTTCTCGGGCTTTACTGCTGATTTAGCCGCCTTTTTTGGTGGCGTCTTGGCTGCACGCTTGAATGATTCAATCCATTCCAGCACGGCATGATTGACGGCGGGCATACGCGGTACGGACAAGGCGGACAGCAATATTGCCGCAGTGTGTTTGCATTTCCACTTTACCGGGCAACTGCATGCCGTATCGATATACAGATCGCCTTTGGCGTCGGCCTCAAAAGATACCTCTGTAAAATAAGGGGTGGACGAGGTTCCCTGGACCTGCGCGGTAATTTTATCAGGCTGAATCTCAAGTTGGCTAATCGAATTCAGGTAAGCCTTGGCCTTGCGAATTTCGTCCGGGTTGAACCAGTGAATGACATTCTTGACGGTGTAGGACTGTGAAAGTGACATCTCCAGAAGTTTTCCAGGTTATCCGTACAGTTTGCGCCCGCGAATCCGTGCCCGGTGCGCCTTGCGCTGTTCGGCCTCGGTTAGCGGCCTGGGCTTTTTGCCCTCGAACGGATTCTTGCTGGAATTGAATTGAATCCTGAGCGGCGTACCTTGCAGTTTAAAGGCCTCGCAGAAGGTGCGCTCCAGATAGCGCGTGTAGCTGGCTGCCACATCGTCCAGCCCGCTACCGTGGATCACGATCAGCGGCGGATTGCTGCCACCCTGATGGGCGTAGCGCATTTTGGGGCGGAAACGTGAGCCTTTTGGCGGCGGCTGCTTTTCGATAGCGGCGATCAGCACACGGGTAAGCTTCGGCGTCGACAGTTTAGCCATTGCTGCCGCGTATGCTTCATCCACTGACTTCAGCACTTTGTCCACGCCGCTACCGTTCAGCGCGGAAATATAATGCAGCTTGGCGAAGCTCAGGAAATGCAATTTGCGCTCGATATCGCGCTTGACGGTATCGCGCTGGTGCGTATCCAGCCCGTCCCACTTGTTGACCGCCAGCACCAGTGCGCGCCCCGCCTGCAGCACGAAGTCTGCGACGTGCGCATCCTGCTCGGTAATCTGATCGTGAGCGTCCACCACCAGCACCACCACGTTGGCGTCTTCGATGGCCTGCATGGTCTTGATCACGGAAAATTTTTCCACCGCCTCATCTACCTTGCCGCGCCTTCTCACCCCGGCAGTGTCGATGATGGTGTATTGCTTGCCGTCGCGCTCAAAATCAATGTAGATGGAGTCGCGCGTAGTGCCGGGCTGGTCGAACGCAATCACACGCTGCTCGCCGAGAATGGCGTTCACCAGCGTGGATTTTCCGACGTTGGGGCGACCGACAATAGCAAGTTTGGGGGGCTGCTCTGGTTCGGGTTCTTCTTCACTATCGAGCGGGAAATTTTCCAGTGCGAGCTCGACCACTTCATTCACATTATCGCCATGCGCCGAGGAAATCGGCAACGGCTCACCCAGCCCCAGCTCGAAAAAATCAGCGGTGACCTTGGTGCGCTGCATACCTTCCGCCTTGTTAACCAGCAGCAGGATCGGCTTGCCGGTCTTGCGCAATTGCCCGGCAATGATCGTGTCCTGGGGCGTACACCCCGCCCGGCCATCCACCAGGAACAGCACCACATCGGCCTCGTCCACCGCCTGCCGGCTTTGCTTGGCCATTTCGTACAGGATGCCGTCTTTGGCAACCGGCTCCAGGCCGCCGGTGTCCACCACCAGATGGGGTCTGTCTCCGAGCCTGCCGCGCCCGTAATGACGGTCGCGCGTCAACCCCGGCTGGTCGGCAACCAGCGCGTCACGGCTGCGCGTGAGGCGGTTGAACAGGGTGGATTTACCCACATTCGGACGACCAACCAAAACCAGTGTGGGCAACATCTAAAATACCTTCTTTATTGAACGGACAATGAATACAACCCACCGCCGCGCGTCTGCACCAGCAAGCCGTCATCCAGCCCGATCGGTGCGACTTGAATCGCACTGCCGTCCAGCTTGAGACGCGCGGCAAAGCTGCCGTTTTCGCGGTTCATGCCATGCAAATAACCCTCAAAATCGCCCACCACCACGAAATCACCCAACACATAGGGTGTAGATGTATCCCGCATGAATAGCTGCTCGTTCTTCCACAGTGTGCTGCCGCTGGTTTTATCCAGTGCCATGACCGATCCGCGCGCATCACTGAGATACAGATATTTGCGCAGCAGCATCATGCCTTTGTCGCTGCCGATGTCGCGATTCCATAACGGGCTGCCCTGTGCCACATCAAAACAGGCGATGCGCCCCTGAAAAGCGATGGCGCAGACCTGCTCATCGTCGACCACCGGATTACTGGTAATGTCGCTGATACGCTCCAGTTCGGTGCTGCCGCGTGGTTGCGACACCGATGCTTCCCACAATATCGAGCCGTCGGCTATTTTCATCGCTGCCAGTTTACCGCCCGCAAATCCGGCGAAAGCCACGCCGCGCTGCAGCGTCACCCCCGCATGACTGCGCACCACCAGCGCCGGTGTGCTGCGCTCATATAACCAGATACGCTTGCCATCCGCCGCGTCCAGACCGGCTATCCGTCCGTCACCACTGCGCACGATCACCACACCTTGCGTCGCCTGCGGCGCGCTCAGCACTTCGCTGGACACTTTGCTCTTCCAGCGCAACTTGCCATCTTCGCCGTAAGCCAGCACATCACCCTTGTCGCTGCCGATCAGCACCAGCCCTTCGCCGCTGCCCACGCCGCCACTCGCGGCAATTCCGCTTTCGACGCGCCATACCTGCTTGCCGGTGGTGCGGTCAACCCGCGTCAACATGCCCTTACCGGACGCACCATAAATCGCAGTTGCGGTCAGCGCGGGTTGCAGCAAACTTGCGCCGGAATCACCCAGATCGATATGCCAGCGCACCTTGAATTTTGTAATCTCGGCAAACTCCACCAGTTTCGCGGATTCCACACCTTGCGTTTTGCCGAACCAGTCTTTTACGGTTGAGCAACCTCCCAGCACGAGCAAGGCAAACAGAATCGACAGGCGTGCCAGTTTCATTTTTCTCCCCCGATTGCGTCCATCTTCATCTCGATCAGGTCACGATACGCACTTCCCGCATCAGTTTTTTCATAGGCCAGTTTGTACGCGGATTTGGCTTCCGTATTCTTGCCCTGCGCGCTCAATACATCTCCTTTCAGATCGGCATACAAACCATCGAACGAGATCGGGTGTTTGGCTTCCAGTAACTGCTGTGTATCGTCATATTTCTTTTCGTCCAGCAGCACCGCAACCAGGCGCAGGCGTGCAACATCTTTCAGGCCTGCCTCTTCGGCGTGGTCGATAACCCAATGCAATTGGGTCTTGGCACGGGCCTGCTCACCAACCTGTTCATTCACCTGCGCTGCCAGCAATGCGGCGCGTGGAGCATACCCGCTGCCGGCGTTTTGCCCCATCACGATGCCCGCAAAATCGTTGACACGCTTGACATCACCGCTGTCCAGTTGCCTGGTAAATTCCGCATACAATGTCGCCGCCTCGTTGGACTGCTGGTGCTGGTAATATTGCCAGCCGCGCCAGCCACCAATCGCGACCATTACCACCAGCAATGCGCCGAGCAACTGGTTGCCGTTTTCTTTCCACCACGCCTTGAGTGCGTCGATCTGTTCCTGCTCCTGCAAATCCAATGCCGCCATGATTACTCCTGCTTGATAATTTGATTAATTGCCGCCGTGAGGTTTTGCAAGCTCACCCGTACCTGTTCGCCACCCTGCATCGGCTTCACACTGACTTCATCCGCCTGCGCCTCATCATCGCCAATCACCAGCGCCACGGCTGCGCCGCTGGCATCGGCCTTCTTCATTTGCGACTTGAAACTGCCGCCGCCGCAGTGCAACAGCACGCGCAGCCGGTCGTCGCGCAACTGCTCCGCCACCCGGCTGGCCATCCGGCCAGCCAGTTCACCCTGATGTACCACAAACGCATCCACCTGTGCTTTTGGCAGTGCCATACCGTCTTCCTGCAACAACGCCAGCAGCCGTTCCACGCCCATCGCAAAACCGGTTGCCGGAGTCGGCTTGCCGCCAATCTGCTCGACCAGCCCGTCGTAGCGTCCACCGGCGCAAATGGTACCCTGCGCGCCAAGACGCGTGGTTACCCACTCAAACACGGTGCGGTTGTAATAATCCAGCCCGCGCACCAGGCGCGAATTGATTTCAAACGCCACATCGTGGTGCCTGAGTAGCGCCTGCACTTCATCAAAATGTCGTAGCGCATCGTCTTCCAGTTCATCTGCCAACTTCGGCGCGGCGACGATCAATTCCTGCATCGCCGGGTTCTTGCTATCCAGAATGCGCAGCGGGTTGCTGTGCAGGCGGCGCGTGGCATCCGCGTCCAGCATGTCCCGGTGTTGTTCGAAGTGCCCAATCAGTTTCGCGCGATGGCGATGCCGTGCCGCCGCGTCGCCGAGGGTATTCAGTTGCAGCGTGACATCACGCAGCCCGAGCCTACGCCACAACCGCGCACACATCAGAATCTGTTCGGCATCGATATCCGGTCCGGCGAAGCCAAGCGCCTCCACACCAACCTGATGAAACTGGCGATAACGCCCCTTCTGCGGCCGCTCGTGGCGAAACATCGGTCCGCTGTAATACAGGCGCTGCGGCGCGTTATACAGCAAATTGTGCTGCAATACGGCGCGCACGCAGGAAGCGGTGCCTTCCGGACGCAGCGTCAAATTGTCGCCATTCAGTGCGTCCTCGAAGCTGTACATCTCCTTCTCGACGATATCGGTGACTTCGCCGATAGCGCGCTTGAACAACGCGGTCGGCTCGACCAGCGGCATGCGGATGTTTCGGTAGCCGTAGCCGTTCAGCCAGTCGCGCACCACATCCTCGAACCACAGCCACAGTTCCGCCTCATCCGGCAGAATGTCGTTCATGCCGCGTACGGCTTGTAATGTTTCGTTGCTCATAAGATAACTTTCGTGAGTGGGAAGTGGTAACTAGTAAGTGGGGAAACCCACTTCCTGCTTCCTGCTTCCTGCTTCCTGCTTCCTGCTTCCTGCTTCCTGCTTCCTGCTTCCTGCTTCCTGCTTCCTGCTTCCTGCTTCCTGCTTCCTGCTTCCTGCTTCCTGCTTCCTGCTTCCTGCTTCCTACTTCCTACTTCCTACTTCCTACTTCCTACTTCCTACTTCCTACTTCCTACTTTCCATATTTTCTTGCCACATACTCGTCCACGATCCGGGTAAATTCAGCCGCGATATTGTCGCCGCGCAGAGTCATTGCCTTTTCACCATCGATATAGACCGGAGCGGCGGGACTCTCGCCGGTACCCGGCAGGCTGATACCAATGTTGGCCAGTTTGCTTTCACCGGGGCCATTGACGATGCATCCCATCACCGCGACGGTCATGTTTTCCACGCCATCGTGCCGGGTGCGCCACAGCGGCATCTGTTTGCGCAGATGCGCCTGGATGCTCTGCGCCAGCTCCTGGAACACGGTACTGGTGGTGCGCCCGCAGCCGGGACAGGCGGTGACCATTGGCGCGAACGCGCGCAAGCCCATGGTCTGTAAAATCTCCTGCGCTACTACTACTTCCTGAGTGCGTGAACCGCCCGGCTCCGGCGTCAGTGACACGCGTATCGTGTCGCCGATGCCTTCCTGCAACAATACCGCGAGCGCCGCCGTGGAAGCGACGATTCCCTTTGAACCCATACCCGCTTCGGTCAGGCCAAGATGTAGCGCGTAGTCGCATTGCTGTGCCAGCGCGCGGTACACCGCGATCAGATCCTGCACCTCGCTGACTTTGCAGGACAGCACGATGCGGTCATGTGCCAGACCAAGTTGTTCGGCGCGCTGCGCGCTTTGCAACGCGGAAACGATCAGCGCGGCGCGTGTCACTTCGCGCGCATCCTTCGGCTCGGCCAGACGCGAATTCTCGTCCATCATACGCACCACCAGGCTCTGGTCGAGGCTGCCCCAGTTCACCCCGATGCGCACCGGCTTGCCATAGCGCACGGCCGTTGTGATCATGATCGAAAACGGGTCGTCCTCCTCGCGGCTGCGTCCAACGTTGCCGGGATTAATGCGGTATTTCGCCAGTGCCTGAGCGCAATCCGGAAATTCGGTGAGCAGGCGGTGGCCGTTGTAATGAAAATCACCGATTAGCGGCACATCACAACCCATACTGTCCAGATTCGCGCGTATGCGCGGCACTGCTGCGGCGGCCTCCGCAGTATTTACGGTAATACGCACCAGTTCCGAACCGGCCTGCGCCAGTTCGAATACCTGCCGCGTGGTCGTATCGACATTGGCTGTGTCGGTATTGGTCATGGACTGCACCACCACCGGCGCACCGCCGCCGAGCACCACCTTGTCAATCATTACCCTGCAAGTCATATAACTTCGCTCATGCCTATTCAAGCGTCAGGCGCGCCACTTCGCTTGTCGAGCTGATATAGGGCGTCAAATCAATCTGCTTGCCTTTATAAAAGAGCCGCACTGAAGCTGCCTGGCCAATCACCAGTGAAAATGGTGCAAACCCATCAAGGCGCAACTCACTGCCTTGAGAATTGACCTGTGACGACAAGACAATGTCATCTTTATCCTTAATTTCCACCCAGGATTCCCTGTCAAACGTCAAACGCAACGTGGCAGTCTGTGCTGACACGCCGGATGGTTTTTTGGGCTGTATTTTGGGTACCTCCTGAAAAACTTGGGGCGGCACCGCTTCCGGCACAGGCATTACTGTTGGTGCGATAGTCATGCTGGATACAGCATCGACCACTTCGGGAACGACTTCGATCATTTCGGGAACGACTCGAGTTTGGATCTCCGGTGTTTCCACAGGTAATACGGCTGGTGCCTTGATCCGGGCCGTTGCTACCGGAGTTTTCGGTGTTGTGAACTGCCACACCGCAAAGGCGACAACCAGCACCGCCAGCAGCAACGCCGCACCCAGCAGGATGACATTCTGTCTTTGCGCCGAATGTGCAACAGGAAACGGCACCTCGACTGAAACCGGCTCCAGGCGTGTTGAAATTGTTTCTGTTTGAGGCAAGGCAGCCAGCAGGGTTTGTGCATCCAGGTGCAGAATTTTGGCATAGCTGCGCACGAAACCACGCACGAAAGGCATTTCCGGCAAACGTTGGAAATCATCAGCCTCAAGCGCCTCGATCTGGCGCTGCGCAAACTTGGTCTGGCCGGCCACATCTGCGATGCTCAGGCCGAGACGGCCGCGCGCCTCGCGCAGCATTCTTCCCACTGAAGGCTTCGGTGCAGCGCTGGAGCTATCATCCTGTCCGGGGTTGTTTGCGGGAAACTGTTCCATCATTCACCCTGCATAAGCAATCGGGTTTCGCGCGCATCCGGAAAGTGCTTGCGCAACTGCATGCCATAACTGGCCTCGGAATTTCGGTCACCCACCTTGCGCTCAATGCGTACTGCCAGCCATAGTTGCTCCGCGGTCAGGTTGTCAGATTTATCTGAAAATTTTGCGAAGTATTTTTTGGCGCCGGCGTAATCACCATTAACAAAATCGAGCTCGGCCATTTCCAGCAGTGCCTGCGGCAAATCGGGCTGCACCAACAAGGCACGTTGCAGAAATTCTTCGGCATCCTGCAGGTTGCCTGCTTTTCTGGAACACAACCCCGCATTCAGATAAGCGCGCTCCGGCGTGGTATAGAGCGGATTTTTCAACGCCGTCATGAAATGTGGAATGGACTCTTTCTCTCTGCCGCGCTGACACAGAAACCAGCCGTAGTTGTTGTGCGTTTCTGAATCATTCTTGTCGAGGCGCAGGCTTTGCTTGAAATCCAGTTCGGCATCCTTGTATTCGCGCAATGTCATGTGGATCAGGCCGCGCACATTGTAGGCCGGCGCATAGTTCCGGTCAGCCTGCAAAGCCTTGTCTATCTCGCCCAGCGCAATCCCCATCTGCGCGCGATCGTAATACATGCCCGCCAGTTCGGTATGCGCTTTGGCGCTGGCAGTGGCGCGTGCTTCGTACTGATCCGGCATGGACTGTGCGCCACCGGAAGGCGTGCCGCAGCCCGACAATACGGTCAACAAGAATGGCAGAAAAGCTAATTTTTTCATCAGTGCACCTCGGTTATTCATCCATGCAGCGCCACCATGCGTGGCACGGTTCGACTGGTTTTGTCCTGTACCTGCCCGGCCAGTTGCCCGCATGCCGCAGCAATGTCGTCACCGCGCGTCTTGCGCGTGGTAGTGACAATATCCGCCTGCATCAGCACGTCGCGAAAGCGGTGAATTGCCTGCGGATTCGAGCACCGGTACTGTGTCTGTGGAAACGGATTGAACGGAATCAGGTTGAACTTGCACGGCACGTCGCGTACCAGCCGCACCAGCTCGTGCGCCTGCCGCTCGCTGTCATTCACGCCGTCCAGCAGCACATACTCGAAGGTGATGAAATCGCGTGGTGCTTTTTCCAGATAACGCCGGCACGCCGCCAATAATTCCTTGAGCGGATACTTGCTGTTGATCGGCACCAGCGCATTGCGTAACTGGTCGTCCGGTGCGTGCAGCGACACCGCCAGCGCTACCGGGCATTCGTCACGCAGCCGGTCCATCGCCGGCACGATTCCGGAAGTGGATACCGTCACGCGGCGGCGCGACAAACCGTAGGCATGATCATCCAGCATCAGGTGCAACGCACACACGGTATTGTCAAAATTCAGCAGCGGCTCACCCATGCCCATCAACACCACGTTACTGATCCGCCAGTTGTTCTCTGTATCCCTGCCGAGCTGATGGTTTGCCCACCACAATTGGCCGATGATTTCAGCCGTCGTAAGGTTGCGGCTGAAGCCCTGCTTGCCGGTTGAACAGAACGCACAGTCCAACGCGCAACCCGCCTGTGTCGAGACGCACAAAGTTCCGCGTGACTGCTCCGGAATAAATACTGTTTCCACCGCATTGCCAGCGCCCACGTCAAACAGCCACTTGCGCGTACCATCGTCGGACAGTTCCTCGCGTATCATTTTGGGCGCCTCGACACAGGCGATTTGCTTGAGCTTTTCGCGCAGTGACACCGCAAGGTCACTCATCGCATCGAAATCGGACTCCCCGGCCTGATAAATCCAGCGTAGCACCTGCCGGGCGCGGAACGGCTTTTCACCGTGTTCCGCAAACCAGGCAGCAAGTCCGGCAGGATCGAAGTCGAGGAGATTTTGCTTCATCAGTCTTGGTGTGGATTAGCGCGAATAGACATTCAGCGCCGGGAAGAAATAGGCGATTTCCACTGCCGCTGTTTCGGCGGCATCGGAGCCATGCACCGCATTTGCATCAATACTGTCGGCAAAATCGGCACGGATCGTACCTTTGTCAGCTTTCTTCGGATCGGTCGCGCCCATCAGGTCACGATGCTTCAGCACCGCATTCTCGCCTTCCAGTGCCTGCACCATCACCGGGCCGGAAATCATGAAATTGACCAGATCATTGAAGAACGGGCGGGCGCTGTGTACCGCATAAAAACCTTCCGCTTCGGCGCGCGACAAATGCATCATGCGTGCCGCCACAATTTTCAGGCCGGCATTCTCGAAACGGGTGTAAATCTGGCCAATGACATTCTTGGCAACTGCATCGGGTTTGATAATCGACAGGGTACGTTCAACAGCCATGCTACGTTCTCCAAATGGTTAAAGTTAATCAGGAAATTTCGGGAGCGCAATTCTAACAGGCTTTGCCTGCCGTGTCGCAGCCGGCAAGCCGTTGAAATGCCCTGCTCAGCGCAATAAATTCACCAGCATACCCGCCTCATTTGCGTTCGCGTGATACGCTGCCGCAACCGCCACATCCGGCACACAAACCAGTACCTCACCGCAATACAACAGCGGCAGGCGGTCGCGCAGCCAGGGCGGAACATGGTGCTCTTGCAACAGATTTTTCAGGGTATGCGTTACGGCATTCTGGTGCGGACGCAGGGTTTCACTGCCCTGCCGCAGGCGCAACGTGACCGGCGCGGCGGTGAGTTTTTTCAGGCTTATTCCCTCTCCGACGCCGCGTACAAAATGTAGCGTGCCGCGCAATTGCGGCACGGCCAATTCCGCTTCACCATGCCACGCTACACGCCAACCCGCATTTACTTCAGGCAATGCGCGGCAGGCATACACCCGGCCGCGATAGCATCGTACTTCCCAGTCTTGCCATGCCACGCAAACTTGCGCATCCGCGCGCATCAAGCAAAACTGGCGCAGCATTTCTTCCAGCCGTGTGTGATCCGGCATCGGCGCACCGTGCTGATGCAGGAACCAGCGCAACAGGTTTTTGGCACGCGTGACATCGAGTTCCCTCAGACGCGTCACAGCAAGGGTTGCACCATCAAAATAATTCTGTGCATCCTGCCCGGCCAGCACATTCATCAGTTCGGCAGCCTCGGCGAAATGCCGCGCGCTGCGTGCCAAAGTAACGCGGTAAGCGGGAAACTTCGCTTCCAGCAGCGGCAGCAAGCGATGGCGCAGAAAATTGCGCGGATAGCTATCGTCGGCATTGCTCTCATCCTCGATCCAGCGCAAGTTATGCGCTGCGGCATAATCGAGGATTTCCCGGCGCGTGCAGTGCAACAGCGGGCGGACGATTGATCCCGCACAAACATTTTCAGATTCCGTTCGGGCTGATCCTTCGACACGGCTCAGCGTTGGCATGGCGCTCGCGCCGCGCACTCCTGCGCCGCGCAGCAGTTGCAACAACAGCGTCTCAGCCTGGTCGTCGGCATGATGCGCGAGTGCGACGAAATCACTCTTCTGCCTGGCGAACGCTGCATGGCGCAGTTTGCGCGCTGCGGCTTCGATGCCGTGCTCGCGTAGCGGGGCAATATCAACGTGCTCGATATGCAGTGGAATAGCATATTGCGCGCACAGTCCGGTACAAAAATCCGCCCATGCATCGGCGTTGGGGCTAATGCCGTGATGGACGTGCAATGCGGAGAGTTGCCAGGAAAAACGTGACGCAAGATTGTTTAGCAGGTGCAGCAATACGACGGAATCAACTCCGCCGCTCAGGCCAACCAGGATGGAACAGTGCGCCGGAAGCAGTAGGCCAATCTGTGCTGCAAGGCGTTCGGAAAGGTCAGTTAAGCTCAACTTCCTTGAACCTGCCATAACTCATCAGACGGTTGAAACGATCCTGTAGCAGGTTGGCGAGTGGTTTGTTCTGTGCTGTTTTCAACGCGTCCTGCAATGCTTTTTTCACGTTCTGCATGGCCATTGTGTAATCGCGGTGCGCGCCGCCGGATGGTTCGCTAATGATTTTATCCACCAGCCCGAGTGTCTTCAAGCGTGTCGCGGTGATACCCATGGTTTCTGCGGCATCCGGCGCTCTTTCCGCACTCTTCCATAGAATTGAAGCGCAGCCTTCCGGCGAGATCACCGAGTAGGTGCTGTATTGCAGCATCAGCAGCGCATCACCCACCGCGATTGCCAGTGCGCCACCGGAGCCGCCTTCACCGATTACGGTGCAGATAATCGGCACACGCAGCTCGGTCATCTCATACAGGTTGCGCCCGATTGCCTCGGACTGGCCGCGCTCTTCCGCACCCACGCCCGGGTAGGCGCCGGGAGTGTCGATGAAGGTCAGGATGGGAATGCCGAATTTTTCCGCCAGACGCATCAGCCGCAGCGCCTTGCGGTATCCCTCGGGGCGCGGCATACCGAAATTACGCACAATTTTTTCCTTGGTGTCGCGACCCTTCTGGTGTCCGATCACCATTACGCTCTGACCGTTAAAACGCGCTAAACCGCCAACGATGGCCTTGTCATCGGCAAAGCAGCGGTCCCCATGCAGTTCCACAAAGTCGGTAAACAGATGTTCGACGTAATCCAGCGTATAGGGTCGTTGCGGATGGCGCGCTACCTGCGAGATTTGCCAGGGCGTGAGCTTGGCGTAAATATCCTTGGTCAACACCGCACTTTTTTTCGATAGCAGCGAAATTTCATCCATGATATCGAGTGCCGAATCATCCTGCACATAGCGCAGTTGCTCGATTTTATCTTCCAGCTCAGCGATTGGACTTTCAAAATCCAGAAAAGTGACTTTCATAGCTTGCAGTCTTGGTTTGTCTGGGCGGCATGATACAGGATTAGCAGGATGTTGAAAAACGCGGCGAACACGGCAATTTTCATGAATTCCATCAAGAGGCTAGCCCGAAAAAACGTTTGATGGTGGTAAGCATCTCGCCGGAGCGCTGGGTAGCATCACGGGATATATTTTCCGCATCCAGTCCCTGTGTCAAGCTGTCCCGTTCAGCCTTGCGCACCGCCAACATCTGTGACATTTCCTCGGCGATGCCCGGGCGTTTGCGCAAAATTTCCTCGAACATTTCCTTGTCCAGCCGGTAACACTCCACATCGGTTTTTGCCATCACCGAAGCGGAGCGCGGCGCGCCGGTCATCAGCCCCATTTCACCGAAGAAATTGCCCTGACCCAGACTTCGGATGATGTGTCTGCCGCCACCCGGTGCCTCCAGATAGACCTCGGCTTCCCCGCTGATGACAATATATAGCCAATGGGCAGTGGCTCCCTGTCTGGAAATGATCTCGCCCCTGGCGAATGGCGAAAATCGCAAACGTTCGGCCAGTTCCTCCAGCTCCTCTTCCGTCATTTGCGAGAACAGTTCCACCCGCTTCAGTGTCTTCATGCGCAACAGGATTTCGCGGCGATGCAGCGCCTCTTCGTATTTTTCATTCTCCTTGGTGATGAAAATACCATGCTCCTCCATCGCCACCTTGATGTTTGAACGCTGTAACGCCGTCAGAATATGCCAGCGTACCGCCGAATCGGTTGGATCATCCGGCGCCAGGTCGGTCAGCCAGTAGCGCATGGCATAACGGCCATAGCCGGTGCTGCCGATCTCCATCAACACGCAATTCGGCGCCGGTTCCTTTGCCACATTGGCGATATTGGATTGTCGGACGGCTTCCTCGACGATGAGGATCACCCTCGGCTGCGAAATGTCCATCTTCACGTTAAACCACACCCAGCGCCGTAGTTGCACCGGCTGTCCGGTGCGCCGCCCCAGCACCAGAAATTTGTTCTTCATCAACTGGCTGTTGGGGAATACCACGGTTTCCCAGTTGCGCGTCTCGACCAGCGTGGAGCGCCAGCGAATATCCACCACACGGCCGGAAATGTCATCCACCTTGATCCAGTCGCCGATCTGGATGGAATTATCCAGTTGCAATGCCAGACCACCGAGGATATTGCCGAGCGTATCCTGCATGGCGAATGCCACCACGGCGGTAATCATCGCCGAAGTAGCAACGATGCTGCCCAGATCCAGCCCGGCGTAGCGCAATCGCACCAACCCCCAGGCGAGGTAACCGATGATGACGAAAATATCTTCGGCGATGCGCGGCGACGTGGTACGCATCAGTGGCAGGATAATGCGGAACACCAGTAACCCCCACAGGCGAATCACCGCAATGCCGGTACCGATCAATCCCGCTTCATGGAGTATTGCTGCGGCAGAAACGAATTGCAGCGCGTGCAGCAGGCCGCTGACAAATTGCAGCAGCAGACAGACAAGGAAGAAAATCAGCGTGTTCAAAACGCTTTTGCGCTCTTCATTGAGGAAATGAAACAGCAGGAATGCGATACCCAGTGCCATCAACAGCACCGGCAACGATTCCTCGCGCCAGAACATCTGCATTGCGGTATTCCAGAAATGCATGCTCATTCCCTGATTTTTATCGTGGTCATTCTACACCATCGCGTATTCCGCAAGCGGCCTGGCGCGCCGCCAGAATGCCCAGGTATCGGTACGGGTCAGCAACAAATGCCGGTCATACTCCCCGCCCAGAATATCCAACTGCAACCGCGCAATCTTTCCTGCACGCAACGCCTGCCATAACGGCTGCATATAACCTGTTTCGAATTCCTGCAACGCGCTACGCCAGGCATCCAGGTCGCCGCGCCGCAAGGCAGAACGCAAGCCCGTCCAGACCAGCAACTGCGCGCCACGCTCCTCTTCAGCATGCCATTGCTGCGGCCATTCTTCGAACGAAATCTCCGCAGCTACTGCAAACATCCCGGCCAACTCTTCGTCCGAACCGACCTGTTCGTAATTTTTTTGTGGAAGCACATTTGCGCCGCAACCGCCCCCCCACAGCCACAGGCTGTTGATCGGCAACTCACCGCGTGCTTCACGCGCTTCATTCACGGGATGGTCAAACAGTAGCATCTGGATTTCGTTGAACACCCTATGCCAGTGTGCCGCTTCCCTGCCCCTGGGTAGCAAGTCGCGCACATTCCGTCCCGCAGCCTGCGACAACGGCACGGTTTCGATATCCGGCAACCTGCCCACGCGCACATACCAGCGCTGCGGATGTGGCGCAAAAAATTCCATGCCCTGCCCGGCAAAATGCTCGTTCAGTGCGGCGCACAATTGTCCGGCCTCGTCCGTACCGACCTTCACATCCGGCAACAACACCAATTGATCGCGCTGCAAGCGCAGATGCACCGGATCGGCGCGCAGCCAGCAGCCCTCTTCCAGTCCGTCGAAAGCTGCAGAAAGCGGTGCAATTGGCGCACCCGACTGGCACGCTACGTCAAACAACTCACACAACACTTCTTCCAGCGCCATGGCTTCCGTTCGCCCTGAGCCAGCCGAATGATTGTTACCGGCCGAACTAGCGCGTACCAATATTTTTTCCAATGCGGGTAGACGTAAATCCGCACAAACCTCGGCGGCAAAATCCTTCGGCAAGAACAGATCACAAATTACCAGATGAACATTTTTCATGGCGGCGAGTTTAGCATCCCCTTGTGCGGCGCTTACCCCCACATGCGTGGAGATGATTCGAGTTCCCTTGGGAGCAGCAGACATGCGATAGTGTGCTCCCCACGGGCGTGGGGATAAATCGTAAATTGAAAATATTTTGGCAGCAGGCTGCCGCCGCAGTCTGTGACTGCTGTTGCTTGGCTTGTGCAGCACGTGTGAAGATGAACATGACAGCGCTTGGTAGCACTTTGCGGTCAGCTCTGGACTCAACAAGATCCGTCGGCAACTGTTTCCGCCGAAGTGCTGACCGCTTTCTGCGGGATATTATCGGCCGGCTACTGCATCAGTTTTTTTGCTGCCCTGTTGCAGCGCAAGGAAGTCGCGCGCCTGCTGGATACCGTTGCGTAGCATGTTCAATTCCTGATTGTCCGGCGGCAACAAATCGACCAGTTTGGTCCAGTGCGTAATGGCCGCAGCATAATCACCGCGTTCCATAGCCGCCGAACCGGACAGTGCCAGTGCCAGCAAATTATTACCATCCAGCACCAGCGCCTTGTTAAGAAATATGGTCGGTTCACCCAGCAGCGATTGGTTATTGTTCATCGCGTAGACATCGGCATAGTCCGCCCACAGTTGCGCCGCATCAGGCACGAGTTTGACCAGTTGCTCATAGGCGCGCGCCGCGTCAGCAAAGCGCTGCATCTCGCTGTAAGAGCGCGCCAACTGAAACCAGCCATCCGGATCTTCCGGCTGTTGCTGCAACTTTTTTTCCAGCTCTTGCAGTTGGGCTTCGGAATGGATCATGCCGGAACCTCCAGCGAATTCCTGATGCTCCTGCGGCAACAGCGCGCTGGTATTACCTATCACAAGATAGAGTGACACGCTGAATAATGGCAACAACACGGCCAGCACGATTGCCAGTGCCTTGGCGGGATTGCGTGGTTTTCTGGCAGGCTGCTCGGTACTTTTCACTTCCTCCAGCAGGCGCGCCTGCAATTCACGCTTGCCTTGCTCGTAGGCTTCCTGGGTCAACAGGCCGTTACGCAAGTCCGCTTCAAGTTCCGTCGACTGGTCGCGCAAAATTTCCAGATTGGCCGCATCGCGCAGAACCTCGTCATTACCGTTGTCAATATTGCCTTTACCGGCACCGCGCCACAGGGGCAGCACCACAAATGGCAGTGCCACCAGCAGCAGCACAGCACAAACTATCCAGAATAATAAGGTCATGCTTGTGAATCCTTCGGTTGATTTGGCAACGCCGCCGTCTCGTTCAACAATTCAGCGGCACGCTGTGTTTCTTCGGTGGACAGCTCGGGCTCCACGATTAAAGTCTTGCGCTTGCGCAATTGATAAATCAGCACACTGGCGCCAATCAGCAGCAACGCAAATGGCCCGTACCAAAGTACCAGTGTGGTTTTTTTCACCGGCGGATCAAACAACACAAAATCACCATAGCGTGACACCAGATAGTCAATAATTTCCTGGTCACTCAAGCCTTTTTGCATCTGCTCACGCACTTCGCGGCGCAGGTCTTCGGCAAGCCCGGAATGTGAGCTGGCCAGCGATTCGTTCTGGCAAACCAGGCAACGCAAATTCTCGGCCAGTCCGATCATGCGCTTTTCCAGCACCGGATCGGCCGCCATGTCGGTTGCCTCACCGGCACCGGCAAAAACCGGCAGTAGGCACAACAGCGCTATCAATAGATATTTCATTTCGCCTGCAACTCCTTAACCAAGGGGAGAATTTTTTCACTCAGAACCTGCTCCGTCACCCCGCCGATATGTTTGTACTGGATGACACCCTGCTTATCAATCACATAAGTTTCCGGCACACCGTATACGCCGTAATCAATACCGACGCGGCCCTCCGTATCAGACACAACCAGAGTGTAGGGGTTGCCATGCCTGCGCAGCCACGCCTCGGCGTCTTCCCGTTTATCCTTGTAGTCCATCCCGTAAATCGGCACGATATTCTGACGCGACAACTCCATAAACAACGGATGCTCATATTCACAAGCCGTACACCATGATGCCCATACGTTAAACAACCACACTTTGCCCTGCATATCCTGCAGCGAAAATTGTTTTTCCGGCTCATACAGTTGCGGCAGCGTGAATGCGGGAGCCGGCTTACCGACCAGCGGTGAAGGCACTTCGTGCGGATTGAGACCCAAACCGACGAACAGAAAAGCTGCCAAAATTGCGAAAATGACAAACGGAAGTATGAAGCGCGCCATGATTATTTGCCCTCTGTCGCCACTATTTTGGATAGTGTCCTGCGGCGCATACGATAACGGCGGTCGCTGACAGCCAGCACGCCACCCAGCCCCATCAACAAACATCCTGCCCAGATCCAGTCTATAAAAGGCTTGATATAAACACGCACTGCCCATGCGCCGGCGCTGTCCGGTATCGGCTCGCCCAGCGACACATACAAATCCCCCAGCAGGCTGGCTTTGATGGCCGCTTCGGTCATCGGCATGCCGGATACGTTGTATTGGCGCTTTTCCGGAAACATCTCGGTGACCAGTTTGCCATTTTTGCTGACCGACACTCGCCCCTCGGCCGCCACATAATTGGGCCCTTCAATATCTGTGACACCGTTGAAACGGAACTCATAACCGCCTTCCCGCAAAACATCGCCAACATCCATGCGCACATCGCGCTCGGTCTCGTAACTGCTCACCATCGTCACACCGATGATGAATATCGCCACGCCCAAATGCGCGAACTGCATTCCGTAGTAGCTCAGCGACTGGCCGCGTGCGCGCTGCATGAAGTTGCCGTGCCCGCCGAGCCGTTCATGCAGGCTCAATATGGTAGTGGCAATAATCCAGAACGCCATCAACAAGCCCAGAGCGGTCATGGCGCTCCATTCTCCCATCGTCAGTGGCAACAGCAATGCGATCAGCAGCGCACTGGCAAACGCCCAGCGCACCCGCCTGGCCAATTCCGGCAAGGTGAATTTTTTCCAGCGCGCCAGCGGTCCCAGCCCCATCATCAGCACCATCGGTACGATCAGGGGCACAAACACCGCCTCGAAATAAGGCGGGCCGACCGACAGCTTGCCGTAACCGAGCGCATCCATGAACAGCGGGTAAAGCGTGCCAATAAACACCGATGCGGTGGCAACCGACAGCAGCACGTTATTCGACAGCAACAGCGCTTCACGCGACAGCAAATCAAACTTGCCGCCCAATCCGATTTTTGGCGCGCGCCAGGCAAACAGCAATAGTGACACGCCGATTACGATCACCAGAAAAGACAGAATGAAAATGCCGCGCTTGGGGTCGGACGCGAACGAGTGTACCGAAGTCAGCACGCCGGAGCGCACCAGAAACGTACCCAGCAGACTCAGCGAAAAAGCGGCAATCGCCAGCAACACCGTCCAGCTTTTAAATGCGCCGCGCTTTTCTGTTACTGCCAGCGAATGAATCAGTGCGGTGCCGATCAGCCACGGCATGAACGAGGCGTTCTCCACCGGATCCCAGAACCACCACCCGCCCCAGCCCAGTTCGTAGTAAGCCCACCAACTGCCCAGCGCGATACCCCCGGTCATGAACACCCACGCCACGGTCGTCCACGGGCGTGACCAGCGCGCCCAGGTGGCATCCAGCCTGCCGCCCAGCAGCGCGGCAATGGCAAACGCAAAAGCCACCGAAAATCCCACGTAGCCCATGTATAACATCGGCGGATGAAACACCAGTCCGGGGTCCTGCAACAACGGATTCAGGTCGCGTCCGTCTGCTGCAGCGGGTAACAGACGATTGAACGGGTTCGAGGTCAACAGCATGAACAGCAGGAAGCCGACTGAGACCAGTCCCATCACTCCCAGTACGCGCGCCACCATTTCTCCCGGCAGATGTTTGCTGTACATGGCAACAGCCAGTATCCATCCTCCCAGCAGCAAAGCCCACAATAGTAATGACCCCTCGTGCCCGCCCCACACAGCCGATACTTTATAGACAACGGGAAGCTGTGAGTTGGAATGCTGCGCCACATACAGCACGGAAAAATCATCAACCACAAAGGCGTAAACCAGACACAGGAACGCAATGACAATAAACACAAACTGGCTGTATGCCAGTGGGCGCGCCGTATCCGCCAATACGGTGTTATCCCGCGCGGCACCGATAATCGGCAACGACCCCAGACAAAGCGCCAGGAACAACGCAATAATTAACGCGAAATTACCAATCTCTGGAATCATGCTGGAACCTTTAAAAATTATTCGGTGGTAGAAGACATTGCGGGGGTACTTGCCGCTTCAGCAGCTTTAGCGGCCTCGGCTTGTTTCAGCGCATCGGCGGCTTCCGGTGCCATATAATTTTCATCATGCTTGGCGAGCACTTCATCGGCACGCATCACGCCATCCGCCTCCACCTTGCCCTGCGCAACCACACCCTTGCCTTCGGTAAACAGGTCCGGCAGGATGCCCTTGTAAATAACCGGAATACTCTTGTGCATGTCGGTAATCACGAAATTTACCGTCAAACCGTCCGGTTCGCGCTGCACGCTGCCTTCCTCCACCACCCCGCCGATACGGAAACTGCGCCCGTGCGGTGCTTCATTGTTGAACACCTGGGTCGGGGTAAAATACAGACTCACGTTACCTTCCAGCGCATTCAACACCAGACCAACCGCCGCAGCCAATCCGGCAACGGCTGCAACGATGAACATGAATCTTTTCTGGCGCGGTTTCATATCATTCCTCAATTCCGGCGTCGCGCATCATACGCACCTGCCGCAGGGTTATTTTTCTCTTGTGCCTGACCATCGCGATCTCAACCGCAAAAATGACAAAGGCGACGGCATAAGAGCCCAGCCAAACATAAGTGAGCGGATTTTCCCGCATCCAGATATCCAGATTGTTCATCCTTTCACCTCCGGTAATTCAGAAATCCACTGGGTGTGCCGTTCCCGTTCCAGAATAATGCTGCGCACCCGCGTCAGCACAATTGCAATCGCATACAGCCAGCAGGCTGCCAGCACGGTGAACATGGCCTGCTGCATCGCGACATGCATGGAAGTACCACTGAATTTAATGGTCGAGCCCTGGTGCAGGGTGTTCCACCACTGCACCGAGAAGTAAATAATTGGAACGTTTACCGACCCCACAATCGCCAGCAAGGCACTGGCACGGTCGGCGCGGCGCGGATCGTCGATAGAGGCATGCAATGCGATGAAGCCCAGATACAGGAACAGTAAAATGAGTTCGGAAGTCAGGCGCGCATCCCACACCCACCACGCCCCCCACATCGGCTTGCCCCATAACGCCCCGGTCCACAGCGAAATAAAGGCAAACAATGCACCGGTGGGGGCAATGGCGCTAGCCATCATCGCCGACAGGCGGGTATTGAAAATCAGCCCGAGTGCGGCGTAGCCTGCCAGGATCAGGTAAAGAAACATCGACAAAATGGAAGCCGGTACATGAATGAAGATAATGCGATAAAACTCACCCTGTTGATAATCGGCCGGTGCGACCACAAAGCCGATATACAAACCGACGGCAAGCAACAGCGCGGCAGAAACCGCAAACCACGGGATCAACTTTCCGGCCAGGCCGTAAAAGGTAGTAGGGGCAGAATATTTAAACCAGTTTATTGCCAACTTTTTACTCCATCGAAATTCGTAACGCCTGTGCCGTCACCCACGGGGTGGACACCAGAGCCAGCATCAACAACGCGCCCAGCAGGGATAAATGGGATGCCGCGCTTAATCCGGTTGAAACCGCCTCGACTGCACCCGTACCGAAAATCAGCACCGGAATGCACAGTGGCAGCACCAGCAGTGACAACAGTACACCGCCTCCGCGCAAGCCCAATGTCAACGCCGCACCAATCGCACCAACCATGCTCAATATCGGCGTCCCCAGCAACAGCCCGATGATCAGCACGCCCAACGCCTGCGCCGACATGTCAAACTGCACACCCAGCACCGGCGCCATCAGCACCAGCGGCAAACCAGACACCATCCAGTGCGCAATTATCTTGCCCAGCACCAGCATCGACAAGGATTGCGGAGCCAACATCATCTGCTCCAGCGTGCCGTCCAGATAGTCGGCTGAAAACAATCGTCCCAGTGACAGCATCGAGGACAACAAGGCTGCCACCCACAACACGCCTGCAGACATCTTGCGCAACATGTTCATTTCCGGCCCGACTCCCAACGGAAACAGGCTGACCACCATCACGAAAAAAATCAACGTGGTTAGCACGTCGGCGCGGCGGCGCATCGCCAGCAACAAATCACGCCGTATCACCAGCATAACCAGAGCGGGCAGCGAAGATTTTTTCATGACAGACACAAACTGCGCATTTCCATCCCCGCCACTTGCAGCGGCTGATGCGTGGTAAAAATCACCATCCCCTGCTGCGCCAGATGTTCCGCGATCAACTCCTGAATTTGCGCCACAGCTCCGACATCCAGCGCGGTCAAAGGTTCATCCAGTATCCACAATCTGGCATCGCTCACCAGCAACCGCGCCAGTGCCACGCGGCGGCGCTGCCCCTGCGAAAGCACTTTGGTCGGCAGCCTTTCACGGCCGCGCAAGCCCATGCGCCGCAGGGCGGTGATTGCCTCTTTTTCATCGAGTTCAATTCCGGACAGACCCGCCGAAATACGTAAATTCTCCAGCGCGCTCAACTCATCCTTGATCGCGTTCAAATGCCCGAGGTACAACATCTCGGCATGAAAATCTTCATCCAGATCGCGGATATTTTCGCCGCGCCACGCAATGACTCCCTCATCCGGCATCAAAAAGCCGCACAGGGTACGCAACAGGCTGGTTTTACCGCTACCGTTCGCACCCTGCACCTGCATGATTTGCCCGGGATGCAAGGTGAAACTCAATCCTGAAAATAAACGATGATCACCGCGACTACAGGCAAGATTGCTGACTTCCAGCATGAAAGGGACATCCAGAATAAACAACGGCGGATTATATACGATTGCGCACGCGGAATGCGCACCAACCATTACCTACCCCGCTCCGGCGAGAAACCGAACCATACCAAAGCATGCAGCTGAATTCGACAAATCAGCCTGGCATCGAGTGGCGTGGGCGGCTATTTCTTTTCCGGCGCAATGCTGTCCACAAAAACGATGGAATCAAAAGTGCGATCCAAAGACTTGCTGTAAAACTTGGACATTGCCACACCGCTGGAATATTTGACAGTTGCCCCTTTGGCGACATCTATCTTGAGAGACGCAAGCCACAACGGCTCCTTGTCGCCGGTGACTCGCAGATAAGTGTAGTCGGGCGACTGGATTACTTCCAGCACCTTGCCGCTGTTGGCGAGATTGGTGTCGGCAGGAATCGCGGCGGGATGACCGGGTGGCATGACGGCATCCGGCTTGATTGCCGGTGCGGTACCGTGCGGTGATGCGGCACTACCCGGTTTAACCGACATGGCACCATGCGGCGATGCGGCAGCCGGTTTGGCGCTATCGGCATCCCGGGTCGAGGCCGCAACGGCGAAGCCGGCGATGCTCGCCAGTACTGTCAGCGCAATAATTTTTTTCTTCAAAACGATCTCCTGAAAAACGATTTGATAGGGTCTGGAATGAATAGTTGCATATCCGGCATCAGACGGCAACCGCAAAAAAAGAGGGCCAGAACCTGGCCCTCCAGCACTCTTTGTTTAAACGTTTACAGCTTGTAGTTCAGGAATACGCCAATACTATGAACCCTAAACTTCTCCGGTCCAAAATCTGATGCGGCGGCAGCACTCGTTGCAAGTACGCTTGGGAGGTAGTGCCAATCGTCAAAAGTACCTTGCTCGTAGTTATACATCAAACGGGTAGAGAATTGCTTGGTCACCGGAATCAACAGATTCACGTCCAGCGAATTGGTGCGGGTTACCATATCAGGATAAACCTCAAAGCCGGCAAGTACCGGAGCACCAGCCTGGGAGATTTTTCCAACACTCAGGCTGTGCGAGAAATCCACGCCCAACTGCATGGTGCCGATGGCTTGATTCAGCGAAACGCCAAACAAGCTATTCTCGTTTTTGGTTGTGGTTGCCATATCCGTGAGCGGATTTCTCAGATTGTTCAACATACACTGCACGTCTGCAATTGTAGAGCCAACAATCAGTGGGCCGCCACACGCTGCGGTTATTGTTGCCGTGGCTTGAATTCCTCCAGTGTTGGCAACCTGCTCGGTCTTGCCGCGCTGCATAGTGGCATAACCAGACAGTTGTGTGGCAGTCGAGGGCTGCCAGTTGGCGTCCACGCTCAGCGTGTTGAGGTTATCGACGGTTACCCCACGGACATTGGCAGGATACTTGGCGTCTTTGATTTGCCCCATGAAGCCGATGTCCAGGTTATCGGCCGCGGCGACGTTGACACGCAGATTAAGTGTCTGCTGGTCGCGATCTGCCTGATCGGTCTTTTGCCAGTCACCACCCGGCTTCATGCCGGTAACAGAAAGTAACAAAGCCTGGATCTGAGCCGGCGTTTGTGTGACGCCCAGAACAGCTCCCCCGGCCAGCCAGGTTTGTATGGCGGTCATTGGCGTACCGGCATAGCCTTGCCGATACAGCCAGGCGCCTACACCCCGCTCTGTACCCAAGGGATCGTAATAGCTGCCACGCTTTCTGGCATCTTCATAAGAAGTCCTTACCGTCATGATATCCATGACTGTATTGACATAGCCCAGCTTGTAGCGGTTTTCGGTGGTCTCGTCACGTTCGCGATAGTTGTGGGTAAACTTCTCCGCCTCCCAACCGGCTTCAATACTTCCCGCCGCCTCCAGATCAAAATCGGCACTGATGCCATAGATATCCTGCTCATAATCGCGTGGCGCAGTTCCTTCCCTATTGGTATTTGCGGCAGGAGTAGCAGGAAAGGCAGGTAACGCAGTGTAAGCGAAACCAGACTTGTTTTTGGTCTCATAGTGGCGATAGCTTGCCTTTACGCCCAGCATTTCGAGCGGATTCAGGGTCATGCTGATATCGTACAAACCGGTATCGATACGCAAACCGGAAGTTGTACGCCCGTCAGCCAGCGTGGCAGGCGTTGGGATGCCTCCTGTCATCGCCATCAACCCTGCATCCTGAGTGGAACTACCCGTGGAGGCCGATGCATTGATGCGACCATTCATCACCCCCAGTTTCTGCGAAAACTGGCCCTTGAGGTTCCAGGCCTCGTTGTCGGGCGCCAGTACATAACCATTACCCACCGTTAAATATGAGACCTGGTTGGTGAAGCTGGACAGGCTGTAAGTCACGTTCGCCATGGTTCCGCCGTCACGATATTGCGTACCGGCAATAAAGTCCTTGGTGTTGTAATACACCGGCTCTATGCCCTCACCTCCGCCTTGCAAACCAAACGGTCGCGCTCCTTCACGCTTTTCTTCGGCGGCACTGACAAACACCAGCCAATTTTCGCTCAGATTAACATCGGCGCGCGCCCCACCTTTCTTGCGCACCAAACCAACCTCTATCATTGGATCGGTTAAAACTCCGGCGACAGGGGTAATAGTGCCGTTATCGATCCAACGCGGTATGAAGGTATCCGAGAATACATGCGGTGTTTCAGAGTAAAACGCCTTCACCTTCCAGCTGTTATATATACCGACCGACGCATTGTAGAACTGATCTTTCTGACCCACGGCACCGCCATCCATGGTATAGAACAGCGCGCTGTCCGCCGCATCCAGGGACAGGCCGAAGTTGTTCAGATACAGGCCGTCTTTCTCCGGATCGGAGTACTCATTCAGCTTGGAATAACGCTTGCTGTCATCGGCATGTATATAACCGATTTCTACATTACCGGTCACGCTGCCACCGGCTGCCACTTCACCACGATCAGGTGGAAAATTGTACATTTGCCCGGACGGTGTGCGCTTGACAAACGGCACATCGCTATCCATCTGCACCGGACCACGTGCATAGCCCGGATTCATTGCGTTACCGATCATGGTATCCACACCCACCCCGGAATCCGCCAGCGCCGAGCCTGCCATCTGCGCCAGTGCGGCGCCGACACAGATCGATACAACTTTCATACGTGGACTATTCTTCATAAACCCTCCCTTGTCGTGCTTATTTTCGACTTGTTCGATATATTGCTTGTTCATGTCTTTATCTCCTCTTACTGACGCAAGCGACGGGCACTTCCACCAGCAGTATTGCTGCCGTGGATTTGCGCGTGGCAGTTCTGACAGGAGCGGCCGCCCAGGCGACTGTCCGGCCCTGCGGTAAGCGGATGACGGAAGGTTGTGCCCATAGCACCAGCGCCACCGTGGCAGGTCGTGCACAGATTGGGGCGGGACATCTTGAGCAGCTTGTCATTCACCGAGCCGTGCGGCAGGTGACAGTTCAGGCAGTTCTCACGTACCGGAGCATGCTCAAACAGGAACGGACCGCGCTTCTCGGCGTGGCAGGTGTAACACGTGTCGTTAACCGTTTCACCTTTGAGCAGACGTGGATTACCGGAGCCGTGCGGGTTGTGGCAATCGGTGCAGGTCATCTTGCCTTCCGGTACCGGCATGTGCGATTTTCTCCTGAATTCCGCGCGCTGTTGCTGGTGGCAAGTCTGGCAGGTTTCGGTGATGCTGCCTTTTTTCAACAACCCGTTATTGGAGAACTTCGCCATCGGATTATGGCAATCGCTACAGGCCAGCTTCTTGGACTGGTGCATCGATCCTTGCCAATTGATGCGATTGCCGCCATCGTGACAAGTCAGGCACTTTTCGTTCATTTTTGCGAGCGGAGTACCCCAGCCTTTGGTAAAGCTGATGAGCGCTTTTTTGTCTGTGGGATTGGCGACGTGATTGGAACCCGGGCCATGACAGGCTTCGCACACCTGCTTTTCCATCTGGTTTTTCGGATTTTTCCGGAATACCTTGGCGTGCAGCGTATGCCCAAAGTTTTTGTTTTCAGTTACGTGACAACCGGCACAGGCTTCTTCACCCACGTAGGTAGCCGTATCTTGCGCTGTGATAGTGGCTTCGGCCTCAGCCGCAACCGACTGTCCGGCCGAAAAAGCCAGCAACAATGCGGCAAATATCCCCATTATTGCACTTTTGTAATTGAATCGCTCCCTGATCATTTCATCCCCTTACTGGTTTTGGATTAAAAACTCATGGCGGAATTTCAAGCATTCCAGTAAAGCCGGAAAAGTTCCCACGGAAAGCCGAAAAGCCACACTGGATGGCATGCTATACAACTCGCCTGCCAATTGGCTGACCTGCGCTGACAAATGCTGACAAATGCTGACAATTCGGGGCAAGCTAAATAAGCATTGAACAAATTCAGTATCGTCATTGCGGGCGGGTAAGTCACTGGCGATCACGATGACGTGACTTGTTCAGCATTTTCTGAACAAGCTCGTGCTCGGCAACTGCACGAATTTCCCTCCCCCATGCAGGGAGAGGAAATACCGAATCAGCCCGTATCGGGGATTTGGAGATAGCTGCACAAATCCCCTCCCCCATGCAGGGGGAGGGTTAGGGTGGGGGTAGAAGCGCCATGGCTCCACCTTATCCACCCCCATCCCAGCCTTCCCCTTGCCAGGGGGAAGGAGTGGAACCCACCGGCTTTATTGATGTGGCACGAGTTGGTTTTATTGATGTGACACGAGTTGGTTTTATTGATGTGGCGCGAGTTAAGGAAACACCGAATCAGCCCGTATCGGGGATTTGGAGATAGCTGCACAAATCCCCTCCCCCACGCAGGGGGTGGGTTAGGGTGGGGGTAGAAGCGCCATGGCTCCACCTTATCCACCCCCATCCCAGCCTTCCCCCTGCCAGGGGGAAGGAGTGGAACCCACCGGTTTTATTGATGTGGTACGAGTTGGTTTTATTGATGTGGCGCGAGTTGAGGAAACACTGAATAAGCCCGCGAGCGGGAAAATCGCTGGTTATCACGGTGACGGACTTGTTCTGGGTTTCCTGAAAAACAACAATCAGTATTTGCTCAGTTTATAATCGCAAGCGGTCGAATGAATTGGTAACCGATGCCGCGCAGTGCCAGCAGCGGGTTGCGTCCGTCTTCCAGGCTGGGGAGCTTGCGCCGTAACCGGCTGATGTTGGCCTCGAGCGCGCGCGGATCGTATGCGAGCGGGTTTTTGCCCAACCCCCGGATCAGGGCATCGCGACTCGCCTGCCGGTTTGGAGCATCCGCCAGCGTCTGCAACAGCAGTAACTCCCAACCGGTCAGCGGGATAACCGGGTCATGGGGTGGCACCAGTTCGGAGCGCGTCAGCAACAGTTGCCAGGCTTCTTCAATTGGCGCAGGCGGGTTGAGACGCAACATGAGATTATCAATAAGTGCCAGTAATTCAGCGAAATCAATCGGCTTGACCAGGTAATCATCAGCACCGGCGCGCCGGCATTCCACCCGGTCAACGCCCATACTACGGGCCGTTACCATGACCAGACCGATAGTTGCACCGAAGCGCTGGCGCAGGCGCACAGCAAGAGCAATACCGGCTTCGCCGGGGAGGTTATAGTCCAGCAGCGCAATTTCCGGGGTGAATTCCTGCAGGCAACGGTCAAGCGTGACGCCATCGCAGGTACCCAGCACCTCATGACCGGCGTGCGTGAGAAAGGATAGCAACTCTTCCTGCTGTCCGATATTATCTTCGACCAAGATAATGCGCGCCATGTTATCCGTTCTGTGATTGGAGGTTAAATTCTGATGTTCAATATACACAATTACCGCATCGCCTCACAACCATTTTCTCGCGTGCGACAATTTCTGCTCACATTGAGCCTGCAACGCCGCTTTCTGCTGATTATGGGTGCTTCATCACTGTTTTTTACGGTGCTGATCTGGACGATGTTCGACAATTTCACCGGGCAGTTCGTAGAGCGTTTCGGTGCACGTTTTGCCGAAAAGCAGATGCTCTATGACAAGGCGCGTACCTTGCAGCCTCTGATTCAGGAAATCGCATTGGTCAAACAGTCCGCCGACAGCGATTTGCTCAGAAAATGGGCAAACAATGAACAGGATGCGAAACTCCTGCAGCACGCCATGACCAAAATGGAAAACCTGCGCAAACACTTTCATGGTGGCAATTATTTTATCGCGCTCGTCAAATCGGGAAACTTCTACTACAACGATGCCGAGGGGCAATACGAAGGTCGGCAGTTGCGTTACACCCTCGACCCGGCACTGCCCGATGATGCGTGGTTTTTTGACTTCATCCGAAGCGGCGCGGACTACCGCATCCGGGCCGCAACTAACGCAAAACTCGGTGTGAGCAAAATCTGGATCAGGGTGCCGATATGGGAGAACGGCAAGGTGATTGGCGTGCTCGGATCGGGAATTGATCTGGACCAGTTTGCCCAAAACGTTTCAAATACTTACCAGCCCGGTGTGACCAATATGTTCATCAACCATAATGCTGTTATCCAGATCTATAACGATGTCGGTCACGTCGACTTTCCCGGCGTGCTCAATTCTTCGGACCATGAGCACACGACCAGCCAGATACTGGACGCAAGCACGGGCAAGCAGTGGGTACCCCAGGCCATCAGGAAGCTTGATGTCGACCCCTATGGCATACAGACCGGATTCGTACTTATCCAGGGCAAACGTTATTTGGCTGGTTTAATTGAGCTGCATGAAGTGGACTGGTATGACCTTACTCTGCTAGACATGTCGATCCTGCTGCCACAATCAAACTTCATGAAAATGTGGCTGGTATTTATTGTGGGCCCATTGGGGCTGCTGGCCATTCTGGCTTTTTTCCTGCAAAGGCTGGTATTGAAGCCGGTGGTGGCGCTGACCGATGCAGTCGCCCGCATCCGCCGGGGCGACTACCGCCAGGAACCGATGGAAGCGGGTGGTGGCGAAGTCCGAAAACTGGCAGCACAGTTTCAGGACATGGCAGAAGCTATTCACAATACCCAGTACTGGCTGGAAGAAGAAATCGAGAAGCGCACGCGTCAGCTCGTCGACGCCAGGGATATGCTGAAAATTTCGCTACAACATGAACGGGACGGGCGTGAAACCCAGACCAATCTGTTGGCCCTGATGGCGCACGAAATGCGCAGCCCGGTCGCGGTCATAGGCAATACCGCGCAGATGTTGAGCGTGCTCGCACAATCCAACCAACCGGACTTTTTGCCACGCATCGAAAAAATCATGCACTCGGTCCGGCAGCTTGCAACACTAATGGACAACTTCCTCGCCGAAAAATGGCTGGATATGGGCAAGCACGGGCTGGATCGCGCGGCGGGCGACCTCAACCAGCTGTGCGCGGAAATTGCGGAAAACTTCATTGAGAGCCACGTTCGCCCGATCCGGTTTGAACCGTTTCATGGAGATGCCAGATTTTGTGCGGACTGGCAACTGATACGGATTGCCGTCATGAACCTGCTCGACAACGCCAGCAAGTATTCATCCCTGAATGACGAAATCAATCTGAAGATTCTGTCATGCAAAGCCGGCATGCTGTGTGTTGAGGTGAGTGATCACGGCATCGGAATTCCTGTTGAAATCCAGACACATATTTTTGATAAATTTGTGCGCGGGAAAAAAGAAAACGACATCCAGGGAAACGGACTGGGACTTTACCTGGTGAACTGGATCGCCAGATTTCACGGCGGACATACCGAAATATCGTCCATCGAGGGGCAAGGCAGTGTGTTCCGTTTGTGTTTGCCCGCGTGCAAGCCTGAATCCATTGCACCCTCCGGCTCTGCGCAGCATGCTACCCAGGCAGCATATTGATACGGCACGGATAATCTAAACGACCGTTCGTGCTGAGCTTGCTGTTCATGCTGAGCTTGTCAAAACACATGAACCCAATCACGTTTCGACAAGCTCAATGCGAGCGGATTCTTGGGTCAGGGCTGCTCAACCGTCTCACGCAAGTTCACTTCGACCCTGGCCTGCTGCATGGCATCGGCCAGATAGGCACGGAGCATTTCCTCGCCAGTCAACTGGCGCAGTTGTTGCATATAGTTGGCACGTTTTTTATCATCCGGCTTTTCGGCTTCCTTGACGGCATCCATACGCACCAGCACATAGCCATCCTGCGATGATTCCGCTCCAACGTACTGCGGCAATCTGGCTGAATCCGCCTGAAATACCTTCCGTGTTGTATCCGGACCCAATGAACCGGGTCGCCCGCGAGTGACGGTCTGCGGGGCAGCCCAGTTCAATGTTGGTGTTTCGCCATGCTGCAGCTGCTCCAACAGCACCCTGCCCTGTTGTGCGGCCAGTTCCAATGCCTGCTGGTGCAATAATTTCTGATGAATCGTTTCCTGCACTTCATCCAGCGGGCGTATGCTGGCCGGTTTGTATTCCAGAATCCGCGCTGCAACCAGCGTATTGGCCGCCACTTCGGTCGCAGCAGTGTTGCGTTTGTTTTTCACCGTCTCGTCGGCAAAAATCTCCTGCAACATTTTTGCCGTCCAAAGATCATCCGTCGTTGTTTCCCTGACCAGCCAGTCGCTTTGTTCAACTTTTGCACCGATCAGATCGGCGGCAGGCTTGAGTGTGTCACTTTGTTCATAAACGGTATTGCTGAACTTTTCTGCAAGTTCGGCAAACAGATCGGTGGCTTGTTGCTGGCGCAGCTTGCTTATGATGCCTTGCTGCGCCTCGATGAATGACAAAATTCTGCCGGGCTTGACCGCGAGTAGTTTAATGATGTGATAGCCGAAGTCCGATTTGACCAGCCCGCTAATCTCATTCTGCTTTAGCTCAAATACGGCATCTTCGAACGGTTTGACCATCATGCCGCGACCAAAAAATCCCAAGTCACCACCATTTGCGGCGGAGCCGGAATCCTGGGAATTCTGTTTGGCCAGCTCGGTAAATCGTGCAGGCTCCTGCCGGATTTGTTGCAACAGTTTCTCTGCGCGCACCTTGGCCGCATCCTGCTCGGCCTGTGGTGCGGCAGCAGCTACGGCAATCAGGATGTGCGCTGCCTGGCGTTCCTCGGGAGTACCAAAATCATTCTGGTGTTCGTCATAATATCTGCGCGCATCTTCTATGCCTACCTCGACTTTTGGCAACAAATCATTTACCGAGAGTTTTACATACTCGACTTTTGCCTGCTCCTGAACCTGAAACTCGGACTGATTCTGTTCGTAATATTTTTTGACTGCGGCCTCATCCACTTTGGCGTGCGCCAGGTAGGGCTGGAATGATATGGTTGCTACGCTTACCGTACGCTGCTGCTCGTTCAGGCGAATGATGTTATCCGCTACATCATGCGAGACAAACCCGTTTTGCACATAAGCATCACGCACCTGCTGGCCGAGCATTTCATCACGCAGGCGCGCTTCAAACATCAGTGGCGATGTGTTCTGGCCTGCCAGTGCGGCCTCATAACGCTGTTTATCGAATCGACCATTATCCTGAAATGCTTCAATACCC
This sequence comes from Gallionella sp., assembly GCA_035529795.1. Lineage (GTDB taxonomy): Bacteria > Pseudomonadota > Gammaproteobacteria > Burkholderiales > Gallionellaceae > Gallionella. The sequence goes on from DATKVZ010000003.1 coordinate 115,253, forward strand.
TGAATGACTTGCGCCAACTGTTCATCGGTAACGGTCAAACCGATATCCCGGGCATGCTCGACCAGCAAACGCTGTTCGACCAGTTTGTTCATCACCGCACGCTTCATTTCGGGATTGCCCAACATCGCAGCATCAAAATTTGCGCCCATCATTTGACGCAGGCGCTCCTGCTGCTGACGTAGCGCGTACTCAAATTCTCGCCGGGTGATTTTTGCATCATTTACCGTTGCAACGACTTCTGCGCTGTTCCCGGACTGGTTGTATGAATCTACTCCCCAGAATGCGAACGGCAATATGATCAGCGCCAGAACTATCTGCACCAGCCGCTTTTTTTCATGCACAAAATCGAACATAACAATAACCTAATGATTTGATAGACGCGAAAATGCCACGGGAAACTTTGTTTCAGCCCTGCTATAAGGGCCGGACACTTAATAAAAAAGGCGAACTTGCGTTCGCCTTGAATTGGCGGAGTGGACGGGACTCGAACCCGCGACCCCCGGCGTGACAGGCCGGTATTCTAACCAACTGAACTACCACTCCAGAAAACTATTTGGTGGGTGCTGACGGGATCGAACCGCCGACATTCGCCTTGTAAGGGCGACGCTCTACCAGCTGAGCTAAGCACCCCCAGTGAAGCCTGCTAGTTTACAGCATCCTTCAGTCCCTTGCCAGCGGAAAATTTAGGAACTTTAGCTGCCTTGATCTTGATAGTCTCGCCAGTGCGTGGGTTGCGACCACTGCGCGCTGCGCGCTTGCCAACCTTGAACGTACCGAAACCAACCAAGCTTACTGTGTCGCCTTTTTTCAATGCCTTTTTAATCGTCTCTACGGTCGCATCCAAAGCACGCGCTGCAGAAGCTTTGGATAGGTCTGCGGATTTTGCAATTGCATCTACCAGATCAGATTTATTCACGTAAGTCCCCTTTGTCTAGTGGTTGAAAAACAGGAAAAGCCCTGCAACGGCTTTATATCAAGGCATTGCGGTTCTGGTCAAGCGATTACGATAATTTTTTAGCTTGCATCGCGTGCAACAGGCTGCTACCGAAACTTTTCTAATGCTTGGTAAGCACTGGTGCTTCCTGAATGTTGCCGGTTGACGGCAAATCGGCAGGGGCTGCAGCGCCCGCCAATAATTCCGGCAAAGGCTCTGGTTTACGCTCCAGAGCCAGCTCCAGCACCTGATCCACCCATTTAACCGGATGTATATCCAGCTTATTTTTGATGTTGTCCGGAATTTCTGCCAGATCCTTGACATTCTCCTCCGGGATTAGAACCACCTTGATGCCACCACGCTGTGCCGCAAGCAGTTTTTCCTTCAGGCCACCTATCGGCAATACCTCGCCGCGCAAGGTAATTTCGCCGGTCATTGCCACATCGGCGCGCACCGGTATCCCGGTCAGCGCTGAAACCATTGCCGTGCACATGCCTATTCCAGCGCTCGGCCCGTCCTTGGGAATCGCGCCTTCCGGCAGGTGGATGTGCAAATCAGTCTTGTGATAAAACTCCTGGTCTATGCCCAATCGCTTGGCGCGACTGCGCACCACACTCAGTGCGGCCTGGATGGATTCCTGCATTACATCGCCAAGCTTGCCAGTGGTGGTGGTCTTGCCCTTGCCGGGCAACACGGCGGTTTCGATGGTCAGCAGCTCACCCCCGACTTCGGTCCATGCCAACCCGGTCACCTGACCGACTTGATTATTTTTTTCGGCCACTCCGTAAGAGTAGCGGCGTACACCAAGATATTTGTCGAGATTGCGCGCACTGATGATAACTTTTTTGGTGCTGCCCTTTAATGAAAGAGCCTTGACCACCTTGCGGCAAATCTTGGAAATTTCCCGTTCCAGACCGCGCACCCCCGCTTCGCGCACGTAGTAACGCACGATGTCACGCAATGCGGTTTCAGAAATACTGATTTCTTCCGGCTTCAAGCCGTTGTTTTTGAGCGCCTTGGGCACCAGATAACGCGTGGCAATATTGATTTTTTCATCTTCCATATAACTGGAAACATGAATAATTTCCATCCGGTCCAGCAGTGGCTCCGGGATATTCAGGGTGTTTGCCGTTGCCACGAACATCACATCGGAAAGGTCATACTCCACCTCGACGTAGTGGTCGACGAATGTGTGGTTTTGTTCCGGATCAAGCACCTCCAGCAGCGCGGAGGACGGATCGCCGCGCACATCCATGCCCATTTTGTCCACTTCGTCCAGCAGAAACAGTGGATTCTTCACCGCGACCTTGCTCATATTCTGCAATATCTTGCCTGGCATGGAACCAATGTAGGTACGGCGATGGCCGCGAATTTCGGACTCATCGCGCACGCCGCCCAGCGACATGCGCACAAATTTGCGATTGGTGGCACGCGCGATGGATTTTCCGAGCGAGGTCTTGCCCACACCCGGTGGCCCTACCAGACAGAGGATCGGGGCTTTCAGCTTGTTCATGCGTTGCTGCACGGCAAGATATTCGAGAATGCGCTCCTTGACCTTATCCAAGCCATAGTGATCCTCTTCCAGCACGACTTCTGCCTGCTTCAGATCGGTGCTGATCTTGGTTTTTTTCTTCCACGGCAGACCAATCAGCACGTCCACATAATTACGCACCACCGTTGCTTCGGCCGACATCGGCGACATCATGCGCAATTTCTTCAACTCTGCCTCAGCCTTGATGCGTGCATCCTTGGGCATATGTGCAGCCTTGATTTTCTTTTCCAGCTCATCAAGGTCAGTGCCCTCTTCGCCCTCGCCAAGTTCCTTCTGAATTGCCTTGACCTGCTCGTTCAGATAATACTCGCGCTGACTTTTCTCCATCTGGCGTTTCACACGGCCACGAATGCGCTTCTCGACCTGAAGAATATCGATCTCCGCTTCCAGCAGGCCAAGCAGATGTTCCAGCCGTTTGCGAATGCCATAAATTTCCAGCACCTCCTGCTTTTGTTCCAGCTTGAGCGGCAAATGTGCGGCAATCGTGTCGACCATGCGCCCGGCATCATCGATGCCGGCTACTGAAGTCAGAATTTCCGGTGGAATTTTTTTATTGAGTTTGACATATTGATCGAACTGGGCAATTAGTGCACGGCGCATCGCTTCGGATTCGGCATCTGTTCCATCTTCGGCAGGCACAACTTCTACTTCGGCATCAAAATGACTATCTGTGTCATATACGCGCAGCACATTAACCCGCTGCAAACCTTCCACCAGAACCTTTACCGTGCCGTCCGGCAGTTTAAGCATTTGCAGGATATTCGCCATACTGCCGATGGCATACAGATCATCCTTATCCGGATTGTCCTTGGCAGCCGATTTTTGTGCGACCAGCACGATTCCTTTGCCGGCTTCCATGGCAGTTTCCAGCGCCTTGATAGACTTGGATCGACCGACAAACAGTGGAATGACCATGTGTGGAAACACCACTACATCGCGCAATGGCAATAATGGATACAGGTTGACTGTAGTGGCGCCTGGGGTATCTTGTTCTAACATCGCAATCACCTATTCGTTGACTGTTGGCTAAATGGGGGATGACTCAGAAAAATTCAAGCCCCCTGCCGTGACAAGATAATAAAGCGGGTGGAAACCGACCTGGCCAGCCGGATTTATCAGGCCGCCTTGGATGTGTCCGCGTAAATGATCATCGGTTTGATTTCTCCAGCCGGACCAGCCTCGTCCAGTACTACCTTGCTGACATTTTTTGCCGAGGGCAAATCAAACATTACGTCCAGTAACGCATTTTCGAGTATCGAGCGCAACCCGCGTGCGCCGGTCTTGCGCGCCAGTGCCTTGCGTGCAATAGCCAGCAGTACACCTTCGCGAAACTCCAGCTCCACGCCCTCCATCGCAAATAATTTCCGATACTGTTTGGTCAGTGCATTCTTCGGCTCGGTCAGAATTTTTACCAGCGCCGTTTCGTCCAGCTCTTCCAGCGTCGCCACCACCGGCAAACGCCCGACAAACTCCGGAATCAAGCCAAATTTAATCAGGTCTTCCGGCTCCACATCGCGCAGGGTTTCACCGGTCTTGCGTTCGTCCTTGCTGCTGATGGTTGCACCGAAACCAATACTGGCCTTTGAAGAGCGATTGCGTATGACCTTTTCCAGGCCGTCGAACGCCCCGCCACAGATAAACAGGATGTTGGCGGTATCCACCTGCAAGAATTCCGTATTCGGATGCTTGCGCCCGCCCTGCGGAGGAATGGAGGCCTTGGTGCCTTCAATCAACTTGAGCAGAGCCTGTTGCACGCCTTCACCGGACACATCGCGCGTAATCGAGGGGTTGTCCGACTTGCGCGAGATTTTGTCGATTTCGTCCACATACACAATGCCGCGTTGCGCTTTTTCAACATCATAATCACAAGCCTGCAAAAGTTTCTGGATAATATTTTCGACATCCTCACCGACGTAACCCGCCTCGGTCAGCGTGGTGGCATCGGCCATTACAAACGGCACATCCAGCAAACGGGCCAGCGTTTGTGCCAGCAGGGTCTTGCCGGAACCGGTTGGGCCGATCAGCAGAATATTGCTCTTGGCCAGCTCAACACCATCCTTGTCGTTGCTCCTGAGGCGCTTGTAGTGGTTATACACCGCTACCGACAAAATCCGCTTGGCCTGTTCCTGGCCGATCACATACTCATCGAGTGTCGCGCAAATTTCTTTCGGTATGGGTAAATTCGTTTTGTCGGCTTTGGTCTGATCGTTCTGGATTTCCTCGCGCATGATGTCGTTGCAAAGCGTGATGCATTCATCGCACACGAACACCGACGGGCCTGCAATCAGTTTGCGCACCTCGTGCTGGCTCTTGCCGCAGAACGAGCAGTACAGTAATTTATCACCCGATTTTTTGTCACCAGTCATCGCTGTCACCCCTGTATTGTGTTATCGGCAATTCAATCAATTTCTTAACGGGCATGACAAGGATACCGCCCCTTCAAATGAAACTTGCCATGCCCGCTTCCCTCTCCCCAACCCTCTCCCGGAGAGAGAGGGGGCAAACGAATCGCTACGCGAGCTTCACGTTAAGCGCGCTTTTCCAGCACCTGGTCCGCCATGCCGTATTTCACCGCATCCGGCGCACTCAGAAAATTATCGCGGTCCGTGTCGCGTTCGATGGTATCAATCGATTGACCGGTGTGATCTGCCAGCAGTTGATTAAGCCTTTGCTTCAGGTACAAAATCTCGCGTGCATGAATTTCAATGTCCGAAGCCTGACCACGGAAACCACCGAGCGGCTGATGGATCATCACGCGTGAATTGGGCAGGCAGAAACGCTTGCCCTTTTCGCCTGCCGCCAGCAAAAACGCGCCCATGCTGGCCGCCTGACCGACGCACAGCGTGCTGACGTTCGGCTTGATGAATTGCATGGTGTCATAAATGGCCATACCCGCAGTCACGGAACCACCCGGCGAATTGATGTAGAAATGAATATCTTTATCCGGATTTTCCGATTCCAGGAATAACATCTGCGCCACAATCAGGTTCGCGGTATGGTCATTTACCTCGCCAACCAGAAACACCACACGTTCCTTGAGCAAGCGCGAATAGATATCGTAGGCTCGCTCACCGCGCCCGCTGGTCTCCACAACCATGGGGATCAAACCGATATTTTGTGGCTCCTGGTAATGCATCATGTCAGTTTCCCATCAATTCTTTGAAAGAGATAGTCTTGCCTATCGTCTTTGCCTGCCCTGTTATCCATTCCACAACATTACCCTCCACAGCCAGATTCTCCATCTCCTGCAACTGGGCGGGATTAGCGTAGAGCCAGTTTACCACCTCCTCTGGCTGGTCAAAGCTTTGTGCGTAATCATCCACCAGCGCACGCACCTGCTCAGGCTTGGCCGCCAAATCATGCTTTTTGGTTGAATCGGCAATAATCAAACCGAGTTTGATGCGTTTTATGGCGCGCTCGGCAAATAATTCTGGCGGCAGTTTAATGTCCTTCACTTTCATTCCGCGCGACTCCATTTCCTGCAAAGCCTGCCGCATCAAATTTTGCACTTCCCATCCCACCAATGACTTGGGTAAATCAAATAACGCCACCCTGAGCAACGCTTCCATTGCCGCTTCCTTGTTGCGCGCTTTCAGACGGCTCTCCATCTCACGCTGCAAATTGGTACTGATTTCGCTTTCCAGATTGCTGACATCACCGTCTGCAATGCCGATTGCTTCGGCAAAATTCGCATCCACTTCCGGCAGCTTGGGTTCCTCTACCTGAAGCAGCGTGATGGTAAAAGTCACCTGCCTGCCCGCCACATTCTTGCCGTGGTAATCATCCGGAAATGTCATATCGAAAGATTTGGTGTCGCCCGTTTTCATGCCGGTGATGGCCGCCTCGAACTCCGGCAGCATGCGCCCCGTGCCCAATACAAATGGATAATCCTTTGCTTCACCACCCTGAAAAATCTCGCCATCCAACCTGCCAACAAAATCAATGCGCACCTGGTCTTCGGCCTGCGCGGCGCGATCCACCGGTTCAAAAATGGCGCGCTGCTTACGCAGCGTCGTGATGGTGCTATCCACGTCAGCCTGCGTTAATTCACAAGTCAGACACTCCAGCGTTTCTCCGGACAAATCTCCCATCACGATTTCCGGGTATACCTCGAAAGTCGCGCTGTATTCGATCAAATCGGCACTCAGATCATTAGTCTTGATCTCGAATTGCGGGTGCCCTGCCACCTTCAAATTATTGTGTTGTACAGCCTCGTCAAACGAGCGTTGCAGCGCATCGCCCAAAGCTTCCTGATGCGCCTGCGCGCCATAGTGCTGCTCCAGAATTTTTGGCGGAACCTTTCCCGGGCGAAATCCGGGAATTTTTGCGGTGCGCCCGATTTTTTTCAGACGGGCGGTGACTTCGCCGCGAAGGGTTTGTTGGGGAATAGCTGCGTCAAGACGACGCTCTAATGCGCTCACGGTTTCTACGCTGGACATGCTTGTGTTCCTTGAATTGAAGTTGAATTTGGGTGCTGGTTGCCGAGGAGAAATCAAACTCTCATGCCGTGAGGCGCTGAAATCTAAATCCATACCCTGCTGACTTCGCAACCAGCCATGTACAATGGTTTCGGGCTTCTCACACGGATTTATTGAGAAAATCCGGGGAAATCCAAACCAACACGGGCTAAATCATATCATGACCAAACAGATGGATAAAAACACATGCAAGCGCACCGAATGCTGTTTTCAGGTAAAGGTGGCGCCCGGAGAGCAGCAAGTCAGCGAGACGTTGATAGTTCCGGCGCTTTACCGCAGCTTGGTCGCCTCCTCAGCCACTACAGATTCCGTTGTCTGCCCGTAATTCATATACGCAATGCCATTACGCCCTTGTCTTTTGGCCGCGTACAGTGCGCTGTCGGCCGATTTGAGCAATTTTTCCATCGACAATTCACTGGTTGGCAACACACAGCAAATACCGCAACTGACCGTCACATAATCATGAGGCGACCCCTCATGCATCATTTTCAAGCCGCTCACATATTGGCATATACGATTCGCCACCCAGCGCGCACCGTCCTCATCCGTTTCGCCCAGCACCAGAACAAATTCCTCGCCGCCATAGCGTGCCGCAAGATCACTGGCGCGCGGTGTCGCATGTGCCACCTGGCTGGCTATCGCCCTGAGACAGTCATCGCCAGCCTGGTGCCCATATATATCGTTGTAACTTTTAAAAAAATCCGCATCGATCATAATGACAGACAGGGGCTTTTTGAGACGGGTGCAACGCCGCCATTCGCGCACCAGCAAGTCGTCAAACAGACGGCGATTGGCGATTCCGGTCAGGCTATCGGTCATCGATAGATGTTGTAACTTCTGATTGGCTTCGTTCAACTGCCCGGTCAATTTCACCAGAGCGCGCTGCATTCTCACCAGACGGTGCATGGCGGCCACTTTGGCCTGCAACACCACGCGCCCGACCGGTTTTATCAGATAATCATCGCCGCCCGCTTCGATACCGCGCGCCAGATCTTCATCCTTGGACATCACGCTCAGAAAGATGATCGCCGTCCAATCGTCCTTGCCTTGCATTTGGCGTATCTGTCTGGCAACCTCAAAACCATCAATATCCGGCAGGATGACATCAAGCAAAATAATGTCCGGACGTTCCTTGCGATACAATTCGACGGCGGCATTGCCCGTCTCCGCAATTAGCGGCTGCACGCCAACCTCTTCGAGATAGATGGTAATGGCCTTGATAGCGACTTTGCTGTCTTCTGCCACGAGCACTTTAACCTTGCCCAACTTTTTGTTCATGACATCTTCTTATCTGTTGTTAGGAAACATCGGCTACTAATACTGCCGGCCCATTATTGCCAACGCTTATCTATCTACCCAGTGTCTCAATCACGGCCTCCATGCTTACCACGTCCCGCGTATCGACTGCTCGAACCGTGGGATATTGTATCAGCACCTTGCCGGAGAATGCCCTCCAGATATTCGGATTGTCTGCCCGAAACACTTGTGGCGGGGTTGTGTCAGGAGCACCCGACATTCTTATTCAGGCACTCCCGAATTTTGCAGATTTTGTTTCATCGCCAAATTTACTGTGAAGTTTTATCAGGACACGCCATAGAGATTTTGCTTAATCAGCCGAGGCCACCAGTCCGAGTGGCTACACACAGGGCTATTATTTTAGCCGCCCACCCGGACTAATGTCTGACCCGATGGATTCATTAGTGGTACCCTTCCGCAGTTTTTAAAATAAATTTTGAGCCAACCGCATAATGACCATCGTACAATCACGCTTGGAAATTCAGCAGCAGAAGGAATTGCCCACCCTGTCACCTGACATTCAGCACATTCTGACCAGTTGCAACAATCCCGATATCTCATCTGCGGAACTGGCCAAAGTGCTGAACGAATCGCCCACGATTGCGGCACGCCTGTTGGGCTTGGCCAATTCTTCCTTTTTTGGCCAACAGGGCAAGATATGCACGCTTTTGCAAGCCATTTCCATCCTCGGCATGGTTACGGTTAAAAGTGTCGCTATCGGCCTGGCATTGTCCGGTGTATTCAGAACTGATCACTGTCCTCATTTCAGCCTTGAGCGCTACTGGGTTTCCATCATAATGACCGCCATGATGAGCAATGCGTTGCACGTGCACGTCCGGAAAGAGCTGCGCCCTCCCAGCGATGGCATTTACATGGCCGGACTGCTGCACAATCTCGGCCTGCTGGCGCTGGTGCATCTTTATCCTGAGCAGATGGGCACCGCGCTTGCTGCCTATGGGGAAAATTCCGGACGTAAATTGGGGGATCATATTCACGACCACCTTGATCTGGATCATTACGAGGCCGGCGTATGGCTGGGCAGCAAATGGCATCTGCCGGAGAATATCCTGCTGGTGATGAAATATCACTATGACAGAAGTTACCGTGGCGAACATTGGCCGCTGGTTCTGCTGGAAAGTATCTGTGCCAAGTGGGCCAATCAGATGCTTTACGGGCAAGAAGAACTAGACCAGGAAACGGAAGTGCTGCTGGTGCTGGGCACTCCCCCGGCCAGTGCCGAAAAGGTTCGGGAAGAAATGCGCAACAAACTGGATGCCATCAAGGAAATGGCATCCAGCTTCAGTAAGGGTTGATTGCCATGATAAGGCCAGCTTACGCCGAATCGTCGCTGGAACTCAATCGGCATATTGTCAATCTGCTGGACTCGCTGTCCGCCATACACGGGTTGACAGAAATCTCACTCGGCGACGCGGATAAGCCGCGCCTGATCAAACAGGCATTGAAAGCACTCATATCGAACCAGGATATGGAACGTTGTTCCATTTTTCTGCTCGATGAGGATGGCATGTTGAGTAACGCCGCCGGACTGGACTGGGACAACATGCTGAGTGGCATTTGCAGTCTAAGCGAAGATACAACCTTACGCCACCCCAGTAAAAATCATTTTCGGCTGGGTGATGGCATCATGGGGCGCGCCGCCGAAAGCGGAAATATCGAGCATTGTCCTTCATGCGCCGAAAACCCCCAATTCAAAAGATTGGGTATTGAAGGCCGCCCGGTTGAGGGAGCACTCCTGTGCGTGCCCATCACCTGCGAGAGTAAGGTGCTCGGTGTACTCAACGTCTTTTATCCAACCCCAGGCTTTTTCAATCTGTGGCACGAGCGATTGTTGCTGTTGTTCTGCAAAATTTTGGGCCGCATGCTGGTCAACCACCAACTCACACACCACCTCAACACTTTGGTGGAGTTCAAGACGACAGAGCTCACGGACACAAATAAAGCGCTTAATGCAAGGGTCGATGAGATGCATACCGCCGCCGCCGTGTTCGAAAGTATGAATGAAGCGGTGTTAGTGACTGACCAACACAATCGGATCATTGCAGCCAACAGTGCATTCACCGACATTACCGGTTACACCCCGGATGACGTAAAGGGTAAAAATCCACGCTTACTTTCCAGCGGTACGCAATCGCCTGAACTTTATCGGAAGATGTGGGATACGCTCGCCAGCACTGGCAGATGGAGCGGCGAAATCAAGAACCGCCGAAAGAGCGGCGAACTCTATATCGGGTGGTTTTCCATCAGTCTGGTACGTGATGAACAGGGCCAACCTGCCCGCTACGTAGCGGTATTTTCCGATATCAGTGAGCGCAAAGCATCTGAGGAGCACATCTACCACCTGGCTCATCACGATGCGCTTACCGGTTTACCTAACCGGACACTGTTTAACGACCGGCTGCAACAGGGGTTGCTCAAGGCCAAGCGTGACAAGACACGCCTTGCACTGATGTTCCTCGATGTGAACAAATTCAAATCGGTCAACGATGTTCTGGGTCATGCCGTGGGCGATCTGTTACTGAAGGAAGTGGCAAAACGCATACAGGATTGCCTGCGCGAATCAGACAGCGCCGCAAGGATCGGTGGCGATGAGTTTGTCGTGCTGCTATCCAATATCGAGACGACACGGGACGCGATGAATGTAGCCGAAAAGATAAGCAACGCGTTCAACCGGCCATTCGAGCCTGCCGGGTACACTTTACAGATCTCGTCCAGCATCGGTATCGCCGTCTATCCGGAACATGGCGAGGATGACGAAACACTGATGAAAAATGCCGACATGGCCATGTATCACGTCAAAGAAGGCGAGGACAGCAACGTGAAACTCTATCAACCGGGTATACCGGATTGATTGCTATGGATTCGGCAGCTGATCGAAATGTCGCAAATATTCACGCCGACCAAGCCTGTCCCAAGCATTGTCGAAGAGCGCAATAATCTGGAATAAAAAACTTGCCAGCTTCATGCTGGTTTGGTTTCAGGCAAAAAAACCACTTTCCCATAATTCCTGGGTTAATGCCCGGTAATCCGCCGCACCCGGACTGTGCGGCGCGAACGCGAACACATCTTTACCATGCATCGGGCTGGTAGCCAGAGCAACCGTTTCGCCAATACGGGTTTGGCACAACAATTCGCCGTAGCGCACCTTGAGTTTTTCGTAAATTTCGTAAGACAGCTTGCGCCGCGAGTCGAAGCGTGTAACGACGATGCGCCGTTCGAATTTGCGTTTGAGCTTGTTTTCCAGCGCGTTGAGCGCGCTGTCCAGACGATGCACGCCCTGCAAAGACAGGAAATCTGCCGAAACCGGCACCAGCACTCGGTCAGTGGCCAACAAGGCATTCAGCGTCAGCACCCCCAGCATCGGACAACAGTCGAGCATTACCGGCGCACCGGTCAGCGCCAGATCTTCGCGCAAGCCCTGTTTCAATAGTGTTGCAGCTTTCGGGTCACTGCCGAGCAGAGCATCAATCTTGGCAAGCTCCAGTGAAGCCGGAATGATTTGCCAGCCACCCGGCGTTTCCTGCAGTAAACTGGCAAGCGAAGTTTTGTGTTTGAAAAAAGCGGCCATGCCGACATTCTGCGCTGCCTTCACCGTTGTGCCACTGGCCAGGGTCAAATGTCCCTGTGGATCCATATCCATTGCAACAGGAAAACGCTGCGCCAGATTCAGCGCAGCCGTTACATTAAGACAAGTGGTGGTTTTTCCCACGCCACCTTTTTGATTAAATACGGTGATTACCGCCATTCATGACCTCATGTTGATAAGCAATCAATACAATTTTTCTCTGTTCTTCAGCCTTCCGGTGCACGTGTTTTATACTACCAGCTTTTACCCTGTTGGGTACTGGCAGCCGGACCCCACTGACCGCAAAGAACAAAGTTCAGCGTGGCACCATGAAAATCTGACCCGATGATCTGATTTGGACACATGCGCAATCTGATCAGCAAACTTCCGCCTGCCGCCATCGCGCTGCTGCTACAATTTACGGCACTCGTGCTGGTACTGTTCGGTGCTCGTATGGCCGGATTGCACCCCGCTCCGCTATCCCTTGCCTTGCTGTGCGGCCTGCTCGCCGCGACACTCAGCCACTTCGCCGGACTGGCTTGCTGGTGGTTGGTTATTCAATTTCTGTTTGCCCCTGCGCTGGTGTTGATGCTCGCCCTCGACATTCATTCCGGATTTTTTCTTGCCGCATTCATCATTCTGCTGGTGGTGTACTGGAGCACCTTCCGCACCCAGGTGCCGCTCTATCTTTCCAGCAATAAAGTATGGCGCGCGCTGGAAACCCAGCTTCCCTCCCCCGCTGTGGAAGATGCAGACTTCCGTTTCATTGATCTTGGTTCAGGACTGGGTGGCGTACTGACTCATCTCGCTGCAGTCCGGCCAGACGGGTGTTACTGTGGTGTGGAATCCGCACCGCTGCCATTTTTGTGGAGCTGGCTGCGCATCAAATTCGATGGTCATCGCAATTGCAACGTGCGATGGGGCAGCCTGTGGAATTCCGATCTGGCGCAATATGATGTGGTGTTCGCCTATCTCTCACCGGTGCCGATGCAACGCCTATGGCACAAAGCGCGCACCGAGATGCGCCCGGGAACAGTATTCATCAGCAGTACCTTTGCCGTACCGGAACAGGCTCCGCACCAGACCATCCAAGTAGATGACTTGCATCAGTCCAAATTGCTGGTCTGGCGAATGTAATGCCCCCGGTATGCGAATCTCGCATTAACAGAGACCGTGGAAACATCAAACTGGAATATTGAAACACTATCTGGCGATTGGGGTGGGACGCGCTCCAGCCTCGATGATATAAGGTGTCACACTGGAACTGACTCACAAGAGTGACTTGCTCGCCAATACCTCCGGCGGCATTGTCCGGGGTGATGGCATAATGTCCGTGGCCGGGTTTGGCTATACGCCACAAAGTGAAGCGGGTAGTTATAATAAAACCACAATTGGCCTGTGACACTACTCTGCGCATGCGCAGCGCGACCCCGTGCTTGATCCAACGGATATGAATGCTGCCTTACGTGATGCGAGGGTAGCCGGAGTACGATTTGAAGTAATGTTTAAATACAGCGAGAATGCCGTGACAAGTAGCAACAACATCAATAAAGCAGCGCGTGTCCTGTTTGCGCCTGCGATTGCCCTGCTGAACCGTGTCAATTACACCAAAAAATTTACGCTGCTGTGGCTGGTGTCACTGATTGCGATCGCAGTAGTGACACACAGCCTGCTCGACAATCTCGACCGGGTCATCCAGCCCTCGCAGTTGCAACTAAAAGGCATCGCACTGATCAAGCCGATTTCCCGGACTATCCAGTCCATCCAGTTGCACCGCGGGATTTCCGCCGCACTGCTCAGTGGTAACGAAACTCTGCGTAACCGGCGTGCCGCAATGGAAATAGAAGCCGCCGGATTTTTTGACACCATGGAAAAACAGCTTCCTCCCGATCTGGCAGCAAGCAAGGAATTTAGCAACATCAAGGCGGACTGGTCGCGGCTGCGCAGCAATGGTCTCGAATGGACGCTTGCCGAAAATTTTGCAGCGCATGTCCACCTGCTCAAACAATTTTTTTTGCTCGAACAGACAATCGTCGACGACTACGCGCTGATTCTGGATCCGGAAATCAACACCTTCTACCTGCTCGACACCGCCCTCAACAAGTTGCCGCATGCACTTGAGCACCTTGGCCAGTTGTGCGCTTACGGCGCAAGCATTCTGACCAGCAAGCAGGTTTCCGAACAACAGAAGACAATACTTAACACGCTGATTATCGAATTGGGCGTTACCCTCGAGGAACTCGGCGTCAATACCGAAAAAACCGCCAGATACAATCCGGCGTTGCGGGATTCATTTGCGGCGGCATCTGGAAAAATCATCGATTCTGCGCGGCATCTCACCGGAATCGTGACATCAAACATCCTTAACGGGCGCTTTGCCATGTCCTCCAGCACTTATCTGGATGTGGCTACCGCAGATATTAAAAATGGCTACGCACAACAGCACGAAGTGCTGCTGCCGGCAGCAGAATCACTGATCAGGGCGCGTATCACTCGTGCAAAGCAGGAGTTGCTCACCAGTATCGGTCTCTCTTTTTTGATATTCATGTTGGCAGTCTATCTGTCAGTCAGCTTCTACTACGCCATCATCGGCAATATCCAGTCATTGCTGCATTCATTTCGTATTTTTGCCAATGGCGATTGTGGTGTACGGATCAATCTCAATACTCGTGATGAGCTTAATCAGATAGGCAGCGGCTTCAACGAAATGGCAGAAAATTTCGGTATTCTGCTTGAAACCCGCCGTCAGGATGAAGCGCGCCTGCGCGCCACCCTTGATACTGCCATGGACGCCGTAGTGCAGATGGATGCCAAGGGTATTATCACCGGCTGGAACCATCAGGCGGAAAAAGTCTTTGGCTGGACCGCTGAACAAATCATTGGGCAGAACCTGAGCGAGACCATCATTCCGCCTCAATACCGCGAAGCCCATATCAAGGGATTGCAGCATTATCTCGCCTTTGGCGAGGGGACTATCCTGAATTCACGGGTCGAGCTACTGGGACTACATCGCAACGGACATGAGTTTCCTATCGAGTTATCTATCGCTCCAATCCTTGCGGCCGGCAAGCGCGAATTCAGCGCTTTTGCCCGCGATATCACCCAACAGAAAGAATCCGAAGAGTTGATTTGGAGCCAGGCCAACTACGACACCCTGACCGGTCTACCCAACCGTCACATGTTTCATGACCGCCTGTCTCAGGAGATCAAAAAAGCGCATCGCGCTAGCCTGAAAATGGCATTGTTGTTTATTGACCTCGATAAGTTCAAGGAGGTCAACGATACGCTCGGGCACAAGATGGGCGATTTGCTGTTGCAGGAAGCGGCACGACGCATCAGCTGCTGTGTGCGTGAGGCCGATACGGTAGCCCGCCTGGGCGGGGACGAATTCATCATCATCCTGTCCGAGCTCGACGATGCCGGCAATATCGAGCGGGTCGCCGAAAGTATTCGGCTCAGCCTGGCTGAACCATTCCGGTTAAAAAATGAGGTGGCCTATATTTCAGCCAGCATTGGCATTACGCTGTATCCAGACGATGCCACCGAAATGGAAGACTTGTTAAAAAATGCCGATCAGGCGATGTACGCGGCCAAGGATGGAGGGCGCAACCGTTTTGCATACTTCACGCATTCCATGCAGCAGGCCGCGCAAATGCGGCTACGCTTGACCACCGAATTGCGCAGTGCGTTGGCCGCGGGTGACCAGTTCCGGGTCTATTACCAGCCCATCGTGGATATGGCCACCGGGCACATCCACAAAGCCGAGGCACTGATCCGCTGGCAGCATCCACAGCGCGGCCTGGTGAGCCCGGCAGAATTTATTCCGCTAGCCGAAGAAACCGGATTAATCGTCGAGATTGGCGACTGGGTATTCAGAGAAGCGGCGCAGCAAACAGCGCGCTGGCAAAAACTATTCAGCTCCGGCATTCAGATCAGCGTGAATGTGTCGCCCGTGCAGGGTCTGTGGTTCCAGACCAGCGTGAATATATCACCCATGCAATTCCGTCAGCCCGGCAAGCTTTGTAAAGCCTGGATAGATCATTTGCAGGAACTCGGCTTGCCTGGGCAGAGTATTGCTATCGAGATCACCGAGGGATTATTGCTGAATGAAAATTCCGATGTCACCGGCAAACTACTCGAATTTCGTGATGCGGGCATGCAGATTTCAATCGATGATTTCGGCACCGGTTATTCGTCGCTGTCCTACCTGAAGAAATTCAACATCGATTATCTGAAGATCGACCGGTCATTTGTGCACGATTTGGCAACCAACCCGAACGACATGGCACTGTCCGAGGCCATCATCGTGATGGCACACAAACTCGGGTTAAAAGTGATTGCCGAAGGAGTAGAGACCGAAGCTCAACGGGTATTACTGGCTCAGGCGGGTTGCGACTATGCGCAAGGATATTTGTTCTCAAAACCGGTGTCAGCGGAAGAGTTTGAGACTTTATTTAATGAGTGGTCACCAAAAGGTAACAGCTATCAAATCTGATCTAATATTGGTTTCTGCCAGCGGCTGCTGTGTAATGAGGTCAGTAGAGGCGCATGAAATATTCTAAAAAAACCTTGTTGCTTATTACAGCAGTATTTTTGCTGTTGGCCACCATTGAAATGGCTTGGCTGCATGGTTTTCAGCCACTCGAAAATCGCTTGTCCGATTTTTTCATACGCCAGCAAACGCAAGACTTGCAGCCCGACCCTGATATTGTCATTGTAGATATTGATGACACCAGCCTGACACGCATGCAGGACATAGCTGGCAACTGGCCTTGGCCACGCGCGGTGCATGGAGAGCTGGTACGTGGCATTGCCAAACAACATCCTGCCGCCATTGTCTTTGATATTCTTTTCACCGAACGCGACCAGTATCGGCCTGAAAGTGACCGGTTGTTCAATGAGGCACTGGCGGTGGATAGTAGGATTTACTTTCCGTTGGTACGACGCAACCCGGCATTCGATGCATCCGGTGCTCCACTGGCGCAAGTGGCTTCCATGCTGGGACTTCAGGCAACCGAGCAAGCTGAACAGGATGCTCATGCCGCTTTGTTGCCGCCGCTGGCGATAGATCCACGTTACTGGCGTACCGGTACTATCAACTTCGAAGAAGACCGCGATGGCGTAGGGCGCCGCTATCAGCTTTACACCACGGTGCATGGTTGGCTGATCCCATCCATATCTGCACGGGTAGCTGCTGACCTGGGCTATACGGTTCCACTCAAGCCGGACGCAATACTGGCATGGCGGGGCATGGCAGGCACATTCCAACATATTTCCTACGTCGACCTGTATGAAGATTTCAGCCGCGAACAAACGCAGCGTCCCCCAGATGAATTCAATGGCAAAATCGTCATCATCGGCACCACTGCCACCGGTATGCACGACTTGCGTGTCACGCCAATCTCCAGCCTGTATCCCGGAGTGGAAATTCTGGCCACAGCGCTGGATAATCTGAAAAATCAGCGCATGATGCACACTGCACCTGTCTGGTTCGCGCCTCTGCTAGCGCTGACTTTACTAGCGCTATTATGTGCGGCATTTCTGCGCGGAATAAATGCACTTTGGGTGGGGTTGGCACTGTTGGTACTTACCTTGCTGACGCTGAGCGCAAGCTATGCAGCAATAGGATATTTATATCTATTGCCAATACTGCTGCCCCTGCTACTGGCCTGGGCCTATTATTTTGCCTGCGCCCTGCAGCAGTACCTGCTTGAGCGCCGTTCACGCGAGCAGGCAGTGCAGATGTTCAATCGCTTTGTAAATCCACATGTGGTGCAGGAGTTGATCGCACATGGCGGATTAAGCCGGGGGGGTGAAAGCCGTCAGATTTCGGTATTATTCTCTGACATACGCGGCTTCACCACCCTGTCGGAAAAGCGCTCACCCCAAGAAATAGTGGCGCTGCTGAACCGCTATTTCACCTTGCAGGTGGAGGTGGTTTTCCGGCACGGCGGCTCCCTGGACAAATTTATCGGTGACTGCATTATGGCTTTCTGGGGAGCACCGCTGGATGACCCTGAACACGCACATCATGCTGTGGCGGCCGCGCTGGAAATGGCCGATGCGCTGCAACACTTCAAGCGAGAGCTGGGTGAGCAGGATGCCGATTTCGATGTTGGTATCGGTATCCATTCCGGCCCTGCCGTGGTGGGTCTGATTGGTTCGGATCAACGGCGCGAATACACTGCTATCGGTGACACCGTAAATCTGGCCAGCCGCATTGAAGGACTGACCAAGGGTACCTCACGTATTCTGGTTTCAAGTGAAACCATGAAGCTGTGCGGCAATGCGTTTGACTTTAAATCGTTTGGTTTATATAAAGTTAAAGGCAGAGATCAGGAAGTAGAATTGTACGCTCCCAAAATAAGAGGAACACCATGAAGTGGATATTTGCAGCCTGCCTGCTCTTGTGTGCCGTCACGGTGCAAGCCGGTGAAATTGCTTACACCGTGCGAGCCACCGAATTAAAAGCCAGACCATTCACCGATGCCGAGACGCTGCTCAACCTGGCCGAACGCAGCAAGGTAGAAATTCTGGTGCGCCAATCAAGCTGGATGCGGATCAGGGCGGATGGCACCACTGGCTGGGTCAAAATGCTAAGCCTGCGACTTGGTAATGCAGAAGCGCAAAATAAATCGGGTGATAGCGGCATAGGTGCGTTATTTAACGTGGTCTCGACCGGGAGCAGCGGCAGCTCCGTAACAACTGGCGTACGCGGATTATCCGAAGAGAACCTGAAGAATGCCCATCCTAATCCACAAGCTTTACAGACTATGCAAGGTTACGCAGCGAGCAAAAAAGACGCCATTGATTTTGCCAAGACGGGCAAACTGAATAGCCAGCAAATAGACTATCTATCCTTACCCGGCAAAGGAGCAAACTGAGATGAAACACACGATACTGTTACTCACGTTGCTGACTATGGCTACACCGGTTGCCGCATTTGACTTCAGCGATTTGACTAAGGTGCTGGAAGTCACCCAGAAAATGCAAAAAGCAACGACTGATATTAGCGAGTCTGAAGAAATCGAGCTGGGTGGCGGTATTGCCAGCAATTTGCTGGGAGCAGCGCCGCTATTACATGACCAGCGGGTACAAAAATACGTGAATAATGTTGGCCGCTGGCTGGCCTTGCAGACAGAACGTCCTGATCTGCCATGGCAGTTTGGTGTGCTGGATGATAACGATATCAACGCGTTTGCCGTACCTGGTGGGCATGTGTTCGTTACCAAGGGGCTGCTCGCGCGTATGAAAAGCGAAGCGGAGCTGGCGGGCGTGCTGGCGCATGAAATATCGCACGTGCTGATGAAACACCACCTGCAGGCAATCAAAAAAGGTGCACGTACCGATTTGATGGCCGAGTTTGCGAATCATGCCATGCAGCAAAACGGGAGTGATCCGGCACTAACCAATCTGGTCAATGCCGGAACGGAAGTTTATGCGCGTGGCCTGGATAAAAACGACGAGTTTGAGGCTGATCGCATGGGAATTGTCATCGCCACACGTGGCGGCTACGACCCCTACGGTCTGCCTGCTGTATTGCAGACATTACAGGGAATTAATCCACAGGATTCCGGATTGGCACTGATGTTCAAGACTCACCCCGCGCTAACTGACCGGCTTGATTTGCTGGACAAAATGATGCCAGAGCCGTTCGACCGCTTTGAAACACAACCAGATCTAGCTCCGCGCTTCATGGCAGCGATGGGTAAGACAGACGCAGGGAGCTCCGCGAAGAAGAAATCACTCCGCAAGTAGTTGGCGTGCGGAAATATTATTGCAACTTATTGCCACAAGCTCCACAAAAAGCACTCGCAAGGCCAATAGTCTGGCCTAAAAACACATCAAGATGCATCTTCACTTGATTGAAGCCGTTGGTATGAACGGCACAACCTGAGCGTAATAAAAAAAGCCGCTGGGAAGCGGCTTGGTTGAATTTGTAACTCGTTATTTATTCTTCGAAAATCTTGGTAGGCACGATTGGACTCGAACCAACGACCCCTACCATGTCAAGGTAGTGCTCTAACCAGCTGAGCTACGCGCCTAAAAGGATGCGCATTGTATCCGAAAGACTGGCGTGCTTCAAACAAAAATAGCAACAAAAAAAATAGCAACAAAAACTGCCTCGGGGTCAGTGGCCGTCAAAATTATAAAATCCGCGTTGATACCTGAATTGAAAAAAAACTACTGCCAAATTTTCTGGGGTATCAATAGGATGGTGTTGATGCGCCAAAAAGCATATCGCACCGCATCAGGTGTAATATCATAGCCAATCATCACTCTCAAGCTTGGCGCGACGGTGAATAAACCAAGAACGCCTCGAATATCTCGCCATGTATTGAGCTACACCAGCCCGTTCTTCACATTAACCCCACAACAGTGGTGCGCAGGTATCCTGCCTGCAATTACCGGGAAATGAACTATGGAAAACAAACGTGTTGCAACTCTGACTCTGGATGACGGCAGGAGCATCGAGCTGCCGATCCTGTCAGGTACACTGGGATCTGATGTGCTGGATATCCGCAATCTCGCCAAACTCGGCATGTTCACTTACGATCCGGCATTTATGGTCACGGCAAGTTGCGCCTCCAGAATTGCCTTTATCGATGGTGATGCCGGGCTGCTTTACTACCGAGGTTATCCCATCGAGCAACTGGCCAAACACTCGGATTTTCTGGAAGTGTGCTATCTGCTGCTGAACGGCGAGTTGCCGGATAGTGTACAGAAGACTGTCTTCGATACCAGGGTGAAGGAACACACCATGGTGCACGACCAGATGGCAAAATTCTTCAACGGGTTCCGCCGCGATGCGCATCCGATGGCAGTGATGGTCGGCGTGGTCGGAGCATTGTCGGCCTTTTACCATGATTCACTGGACATCAACAATCCTGAGCACCGCGATATTTCCGCAATGCGTCTGCTCGCCAAAGTGCCTACCATTGCGGCGATGGCACATAAATATCACACCGGTTTTCCGTTCATGTATCCGAAAAACAAACTCAGTTATGTGGAAAATTTGATGCACATGATGTTTGCCATTCCGGCGGAGGATTACGAGCCGAACCCGGTGCTGGTGCGCGCACTGGAGCGCATTTTGATCCTGCATGCCGATCATGAGCAGAATGCTTCCACTTCGACGGTGCGTCTGGCCGGATCAAGCGGCGCTAATCCGTTCGCCTGCATCGCTTCCGGCATCGCTGCATTGTGGGGGCCGGCGCACGGCGGCGCCAATGAAGCGACGTTGAATATGCTGGAAAGTATCGGCGATATATCGCGTGTGAAAGAATATATACAGGGCGTGAAGGACAGAAAGTATCGGCTGATGGGCTTTGGGCATCGCGTCTACAAGAACATGGATCCGCGCGCTGCGGTGATGCGTGAGACTTGCCACGAGGTATTGACAGAACTGGGACTGGAAAACGACCATCTATTTGAACTGGCGCTGGAGCTGGAACGCGTCGCACTGAGCGACTCCTATTTCATCGAGCACAAACTGTATCCAAACGTGGATTTCTATTCCGGCATCGTACTGCGTGCGCTGGGTATTCCCGTCAATATGTTCACAGTGATCTTCGCGGTGGCACGCACTATTGGCTGGGTTTCACAATGGAACGAAATGATGATCGATCATGATCATAAAATCGGACGCCCGCGCCAGTTATACCTCGGACCGACACGGCGCGATTACGTGCCGATCAGCAAACGTTAAACGCGGCTTCACCGGTATCAGCGCCGCGTTAACGGCGCAACAACGGTCTCAACTCTTTCAGCACATTACGCATCAGTTGCGGCTGCGCTTCTTTGCCAGGGTGCAGATTGTCGGCCTGAAACTGTCCCGCCGCAACGCCTTCGAGCAGAAACGGCAGCAGCCGGATGCGGTACTTTTCCGCCAGCCGTGGATACACTCTCTCAAATTGGGTAACGTAAAGCTCGCCGTAATTCGGCGGCAGCTTCATGCCGACCAACAGTACTCTGGCGCGAGTCTGCTGGATATTCTCGATAATCGCTCCCAGACTGGCTTCGAGACCTGCGGCGCTGAAGCCGCGCAGTCCGTCGTTCGCGCCCAGCTCCAGAATTACCACTGCCGGATGGTGCTGCTGCAATGCCCCGGCGATGCGCTGCCGCCCACCCAGCGCAGTCTCACCACTGATGCTGGCGTTGATGACGCGATATTCCGGATGGGTACGTTCCAATTCCTGCTGCAGCAGATTAGGCCAACTTTCTGCTACTGCGATACCGTATCCGGCTGATAAACTATCGCCGAATACCAGTATGTTTTTTTCAGCATAAACAGAACACGGCAACCACAATGCGGCAACCAGTAAAACAATTTTCAAGGATAAAATTTTCATGACTGTGATTGTGCAGGCAATTGAACTGACCAAGCAAGTGTTAAGCGGCGACCAACCGCTGACTATTTTGCATAAAGTAAGTTTCAGCGTCGCGGCGGGCGAGAGCCTGGCAATCCTCGGCGCATCCGGCTCCGGAAAATCCACGTTACTCGGCCTGCTGGCCGGACTGGATGTGCCAAGCAGCGGCAGCGTGCTGCTCGGCGGCACTGACCTGTTCGCGCTGGACGAAGATGGCCGCGCCCGGCTGCGCGGCGCAACAGCGGGTTTCGTGTTCCAGTCGTTCCTGTTACTGCCTGCGCTCAACGCACTGGAGAACGTCATGCTGCCGCTGGAACTGCAAGGCAGGGCCGACGCGCGCGAACGTGCCGCCGAATCGTTGCACCAGGTCGGTTTGAGCGACCGCGCGCATCACTTGCCCAAACACCTCTCCGGCGGTGAACAGCAGCGCGTCGCGCTGGCGCGCGCCTTCGTCACCCGGCCAAAAATTCTGTTCGCGGATGAACCCACCGGCAACCTCGACGCCGCGACCGGCGCGCAGATTATCAAACTGATGCTGGAACTGAACCGTGCACAGGGTACAACGCTGATTCTGGTCACCCATGACGAAGCACTGGCGCGGCGTTGCGGCAGGCAATTAAGGTTGGAGGCGGGGCGGGTAGTGCAATAGGTTTCCCCCTCTCACTAAGCTTGAAAATTGCTTCCCTCGTTTGCCTCCTCTCCCGCTTGCGGGAAAGGAGTGAGCAGAGTCTCGAGTAGAGTTGCGCCAAGACCGTAAAAGAACTATATTTGGTTTCATCGAATTTATGGAGCCTGTCATGAGCTACTTGTCTCAAATCAAACCGATCAGTTATCTCAAGGCCAATGCCGCCGAGGTGTTGCTGCAATTGGCCGAGCAACGTCAGCCGATGGTGATTACCCAGAACGGTGAAGCCAAGGCGGTGATTCAGGATGTCGCGTCATTCGAGGCAACGCAGGAGACGCTGGCGTTGCTGAAGGTTCTTGCACTGGGCACTCAAGAGATCAAGCAGGATAAGGTGAAGCCTGTGGCGGCGGTGGTGCAACGTTTGCGGACCAAGCAGGCGTAAAGCAGATGAAGCACGGGGTGCTGCTGACGGCTGGGGCAGAAAATGACCTCGAAGAAATTTTCGATTACATCACTGAATTTGATTTGCCCAGAAACGCAAACCACGTGTTGGATCAGTTGTTGAAAGTAGCTGACAGTCTGGCATCTTTCCCGGAGCGCGGCAGCTACCCAAAAGAATTGTTGTCCCTGGGTATTCGTGAGTATCGTCAAGCACATTTCAAACCGTATCGGCTCATCTATCGCGTGATCGAAAAACAAGTTTTCATTTTTTTGATTGTTGATGACCGCCGTGATATGCAGACGCTGTTAGCGCGCAGATTGCTCTCCAGTTGATTGCCATGTAAGAAAACAATCTGGGCATGCCTTCAGCGCACGTTGGTTAGGGAAACACTGATTAAACCCGTCATCATGAGGAGCGAAGCAATCCAGCACTTTGGTTCGGCAAGCATTTCTGGATTGCCGCGTCGCTGCGCTCCCCGCAATGACAGGCTCCCTGGGGTTGGGTGTGACTCGTGACTGAGAAGCGAAGGCGATACGATGCTGCATTTCTGGAATAACCAATTGATCAATGAAACGGAAAGTGTGTTGGAACGAATACGGCTTACCCTCTCCCCTGCCCCCTCTCCCGTAAACGGGAGAGGGAAAGAGGCAGGCTCGGCATGAACCTCCTCCGACTCTCCTTGAATTTGCTGCACCGCGACTGGCGCGCCGGGGAATGGCGTGTGCTGCTGCTGGCGCTGGTGCTGGCAGTGGGCAGCCTCGCCACGGTCGGGCTGTTTGCCGACCGGGTGCGGCAAGCGTTGCAGCAGCAGGCCACCAGCCTGATCGGCGCGGATTTACGCATTGTTTCAACGCGCCCACTGCCGCCTGCCTATCGCGAGAGGGCGCAGGCACGCGGTTTGAAAACAGTGGCGAGCCACACATTTCTGAGCATGGTGGCGCATGGCGAGCAGACCCTACTCTCCGAAATACAGGCGGTCGGGGCGGGTTATCCATTGCGTGGCAGGATCATTATCGATGATGGCGGCAGGAGTGCGGGAGGTTTAAAGATTTTACCCCCACCCCAACCCTCCCCCTTGAATGGGGAGGGAGTGGCTGATTCCATTCCTGCACCCGGTACGATATGGGTGGACGGACGTTTGCTGCGCCAATTGGAGGTGCGCGTCGGTGATGAAGTCGGCATCGGCAAACAGCGTTTCACGGTGGCGGCGCGCATCGTGCGCGACATCGACCGGTCAGTCGGTTTCTACAGCATCGCACCGCGCGTGCTGATGAACGAGAACGACCTCGCCGCAACCGGCTTGCTTCAGGAAGGTAGCCGCATCACCTACCGCCTGATGGTCGCGGGCAAGGCTGCCCAGGTAGAAGCACTGCACGATGAGTTGAATCCGGAATTGTCGGACAGCGAGAAGCTGGAAGATGTGCGCGATGCGCGCCCGGAAATACGCAGTGCGCTGGAACGCGCCGAGCATTTTCTCGGCCTCGCCGCGCTGACTGCGGCGATTCTGGCGGGTGCGGCGATGGCGCTGGCAGCACGGCGCTTCGTGCTGCGCCATCTGGACACTTGCGCGATGCTGCGCTGCCTCGGCGCGCAACAGGGGCAGGTGCTGCGCCTGTTCCTGTACCAGTTCTCTGTGCTCGGCCTGACCGCCATTTTGTTTGGCTGTGCGCTGGGCTATGTCACGCAGGCGGCGCTGGTCGAATTTATCGCCGCGATGCGCGACACAGATTTGCCGCAGCCTTCCGTGTTACCCGCGCTCAAGGCCGCCGCCAGCGGCTTTGCGCTGCTGTTCGGTTTTGCTTTCCTGCCGTTGCTGCAATTGCGCAAGGTATCGCCGTTGCGTGTGTTGCGCCGCGAGCTGGGCGCACCCGAGCCGAACACCGTGCTGGTTTACGGCCTGGCCGTGCTGGTGCTGGCGGCGTTGTTCCTGTGGCATTCCGGCTCGGCCATGCTGGGATTCACGATGCTGGGCGGTTTGATTGCAGGACTGCTGGGTTTCGGCGGTCTGGCCTGGCTGTTGCTGCGCGGCATGGCACGTTATTCGTCCCACTTTCACGCGCAGTTGCGGCATGCATTCAACAGCCTGGCGCGACACGGGCGCGACTCGGCGCTGCAAGTTGTGGCGCTCGGACTGGGCGGAATGGCGCTGCTGCTATTGACGCTGGTGCGTAGCGACTTGCTGCAAGGCTGGCAGGGCAACTTACCGCCGGATGCACCGAACCGTTTCATCGTGAACATTCAACCGGATCAACATCAACCGGTTCTGGATTTTTTTGCGCACCAGTCCCTGCCGCCGCCACAGTTGTTGCCAACGGTACGCGGCAGGCTGGTCGCCATCAATGCCGCCGCTATCAACAGTGACAGTTATGCCGACACGCGCGCACGCGATCTGGTGGAGCGCGAATTCAATTTATCCTATGCGCACGAGATGCCAGCCTGGAATGAGATTGTGCAGGGAAGTTGGTGGCCCCCCTCCCTTGATGAAACTACTAGCCATTCGACTAGGCTATCAAAAGACGATAGCCAAGTCGCTGGTTATGATAAGGAGAGGGATGGGGAAGGGTTGGCGCAACTCTCCATCGAGGAAGGCATCGCCGACCGTCTCGGCATTCACCTCGGCGACGAGCTCACCTATGACGTTGCAGGCAACCGTTTCACCGCACGCGTAACCAGTCTGCGCAAGGTGCAATGGGATTCGATGAAGGTAAATTTTTTCGTGATCACCACACCGGAACTGCTTGAAAATTACCCGGTGAGCTATCTCAGCAGCTTTTATCTGCCGCCGGACAAGGTGCGCGCGGGTGACCAGTTGGTACGGGAATTTCCCAACCTGCTGCTGATCGACACCGGCGCAATGATCGAACAAGTGCGCGGCATCATGGAGCAGATCGCGCAGGCCGTCAGCGTGATCTTCGTGTTTACCCTGCTGAGCGGGCTCGCGGTATTGTATGCTGCGCTACTCTCCACGCAGGACGAACGCATCAGTGAAGCGGTGATCCTGCGCACCCTGGGTGCCGACAGTCGCTATTTGCGCCGCCAGCATCTCACTGAATTTGCCGTACTGGGGCTGTTGAGCGGCCTGCTGGCTTCTGCCGGTGCGGTGCTGCTGGGCTGGATACTGGCGCGCTTCGTGCTAGAAATTCCCTATCAGGCAAGCGCCATCATCTGGCCGACCGGTGCATTGGGCGGGGTGTTGGTGGTGGTACTGGCCGGGTGGCTGGAGACGCGGCGGTTATCCGTACTACCACCGCTGGTGATCCTGCGCGAGTAATCCTCAATACCCTTCAAACCCGTCAGAATTCGACAAATTTTTCGAATATGGCAGTGCTTGGCCTGGCAGCCACAAGCCAAAAATTTATTGAGCTTCCGGGCGCATGTGCGGAAACAGGATCACATCGCGAATGCTGGCGCTATCGGTGAGCAGCATCACCAGTCGGTCGATGCCGATGCCTTCTCCGGCGGTCGGCGGCAAGCCGTATTCCAGCGCGCGCACGTAATCGTTGTCCTTGAACATCGCCTCCTCATCACCGGCTTCCTTGGCCGCCACCTGCGCATCGAAGCGCGCGGCCTGCTCTTCCGCATCATTCAATTCCGAGAAGCCGTTGGCGATTTCGCGGCCAACAATAAATAACTCGAAGCGTTCGGTAATTTCAGGATTTGTATCACTGCTGCGTGCCAGTGGTGAAACTTCGACGGGATAGTCGATGATGAAGGTCGGCTCGAACAGATGTGGTTCGGCAAGTTCTTCGAACAGCGATAGCTGTAATCCGCCGACGCCGTCTTCCGGTTTGTATTTGGCCTTCAAATCCTGCAACTCGTTGACAAGAAAGCTGCGGTCGTTCAGTTGCGCATCGGTGAACTGCGGATGATATTTCCGGATTGCCTGTACCATGGTCAAGCGGTGAAATGGTTTACCCATATCCAGCGCCTTGCCCTGATAGGTGATAAGCGTGGTGCCCAACACTTTTTGTGTGACTTCACGAAGCAGATTTTCACTGAAATCCATCAGATACTTGTAGTCGCGGTACGCCTCGTAGAATTCCAGCATGGTAAATTCCGGGTTGTGACGTGTGGACAACCCCTCATTGCGGAAATTGCGATTGACTTCGAATACCTTCTCGAAACCGCCTACCACCAGGCGCTTCAGATACAACTCCGGCGCGATGCGCAGATACATTTGCATATCCAGCGCATTGTGGTGGGTGACAAACGGTTTGGCCGCCGCGCCGCCGGGAATGGCGTGCATCATCGGCGTTTCCACTTCCAGATAGCCGTGGCGAACAAAGAAATCGCGGATCGTCTGGATGATCCGGGTGCGCGTCACGAACACGTTGCGCGCATCTTCGTTGGTAATCAGGTCAAGATAACGCTGGCGGTATTTCTGCTCCTGATCGGTCAGGCCGTGGAATTTTTCCGGCAGCGGACGCAGCGCCTTGGTCAGCAGACGCACCTGTGATACGCGCACGGAAAGCTCGCCGGTTTTGGTCTTGAACAATACTCCCACCGCACCGAGAATATCGCCGAGATCATAATGCTTGAAAACGTTATGTGCTCCCTCGCCGGTGTCGTTATTGCTGATGAATAACTGGATGCGCCCGCTCATATCCTGCAACGTGGCAAAACTGGCCTTGCCCATCACGCGCTTCAGCATCATGCGCCCGGCCACGGCGACGTGGACTTGCGCGACCTCCAGTTCGTCGTGCGTCTTTTCGCCAAACTCGGCGTGCAACTCACCGGCCAGATGTTTGCGCTCGAAATCGTTGGGGAACGCAATGCCTTGCGCACGCCGCGCGGTCAATTTGGCGCGGCGCTCCGCGATAATTTGATTCTCATTTTGCAGGATAGGTTGTTCAGTCGTCATGATGTTTGGAAAATTTCAAGTCAAAAATAAAGCCCGTTTTACGGGCGCTGGATTGTGTCACGAATGCACCATAGCGCGCAATTTATGCGCGCCGCTCATCGCACTTTCAACACCTCGTTCATCGCCACGCAGGTACGTTCCACATCCACCTCATTCATCGCGTAGAACATCGGCAACGATACTATCTGTTTGCCGATGCGCTCAGCAACCGGAAACATACCCTCTCTGAAGCCCAGATCGCGATACAGCTTGAACAGGTGAATCGGTGCATAGTGATAGCCGATACCAATGTTGCGCTCCTTCATGCGCGCCATGAAGTCGGCGCGGGTGATACGCTCCGGCAGCACGATCTGGAACAGGTGCCAGTTGGTCGATACGAAGTCTGCCGGAGGCAGTTGTGCGCCGGTCTGGTTCTCGAAGTCTGCGCCGAGCACTTCAAAATAATGCTTTGCCAGTTTGCGCCGTTGCGCGGTAACGGCTCCCAGTTGCGCGAACTGGCCAAGGCCAATTGCGGCGGCGACATCGGTCATGTTGAACTTGCCGCCCAGCACATCCACTTCGATGCCGTCCCAGCCGCTGCGTGTAACGCCCTGCAGGCGGTATTTATCCGCGAGCTTCGCTTCGTCCTCATTGTTTAGTACCAGGCAGCCACCTTCCGAGGTGGTGATGTTCTTGTTGGCCTGAAAACTGAACGAAACGAAATCGCCGAACGAGCCGATTGGCTTGCCCTGCCAGGTCGAGCCAATGGCCTGCGCGGCATCCTCGACCACGCGCAGCTTGTATTTGGCCGCGAGCGCGTACAGCCGGTCCATATCCACGGGCTTACCCGCCAGATACACCGGAATAATGGCTTTTGTGCGTGGTGTAATCGCCGCCTCGACTTTGTCCAGGTCAATATTGCGCGTGCCCGGATCAATGTCGGCGAATACCGGCATTGCACCGACTTCGATGATCACGTTGGCGGTCGCCACCCACGAGATCGGCGTGGTGATGACCTCGTCGCCCGGCCCGACGCCCGCGATACGCAGTGCGATTTCCATGGTGCAGGTGCCGGAGTTGAAGGTGCGCACCGGACGCCCGCCGAAGTAAGTAGAAAGCTGTTTCTCGAATTCCTGCACCTTCGGACCACTGGTGATCCAGCCGGAGCGCAGTACATCCGCCACTGCGGTGATGGTGGCTTCGTCTATAGTGGGGCGGGAAAAAGGAAGGAAATTACTCATCAGAATTTATGCCCGCGAAATAACAATCACACCCAGAATAATCACACCCATGCCGACTAGCTTGGTTGGATTAAACGGCTCGCCAAGCAGATACCAGGCTGCTATCGCATTCACCACATAAGCCATCGACAGCATCGGAAAAGCGATGCTGACCGGCACGCGCGACAGCGCGAGTATCCACACCACCACGCTGAGCGCATAACAGAACAGCGCGCCAACAATATGCCACTCGGTCGCCAGTTTCAAACCAATTGGCAGGATGTTTTCCATACTGAATTCGAAATGACCGACCGCATTGGTGCCGGCCTTCATCAGTATCTGCGCGGCGGCATTGAGCATCACACCGGTAAAAATCAGAGCAAAACTAACCAGGCTCATGGTTTCTTTACCACTATGTGTTGCGTATCTTCAAAAATGATCTTCATGGCTACCCCCAGTTGCTGCAACTGCGCGTAAGCATACACCGGCATGATCGCCAGCGCCTCGGGTTGTGCCGCCCAGACCTTGGCGAATTCCTCGACGGTGGGAATCCAGCGCTGCGGCTCCTGCTGGATGCCGTAAGCCATTTCGTCCTGATACTGCACCAACGTGAAGGTGCGTTTGAGATAGAACGGCAGCGTTTGCTCATAGGTCAGCACCGAGTAGAACGGTATCTCCGGTTTCACCTCGCTGCGAATCGCCTCGGCGATGTGTTTGGCGGAACGTTCGCGCGCCACGGTCTCGTAGCCGGACAGACCGATCTGCGCGGACAACAGGGCGCTCAGCGCCAGCACCACGACCGCAACCGATTTTCTTGTGCGCCATAACAACAACATTCCCGCCAGCAAACCGCCCAGCGAAACCAATGCTGCCGCGACCAGCCATGCGCCGTAATGTGGATACAACTCAATCTGTCCCGGTGTGTCGGCGAATTTATCCACGTTCAGCGCCAGCCCCAGCAGCAGCAAAGCAACCGGAACGGCAGGCGCAACCTGCCAGAACAGCACGCGCTCGCGCATTACGGCGATACGCTTGCCCATCAATAACGCCAGCACCGGAAACATCGGCAGCAGATAGGACGGCAGCTTGGAGCCGGAGATGGAAAAGAACACATAAATGAATACTGCCCAGATCAACAGGAAACGCTCGCTGTTGAACGTCTTTTTTGGCACTGCGTTGTTGCGCAAGGTGCGCCACATTGTGTCGAACATCAACATCGTCCACGGCAACGCTCCGGCCAGCAGGATCGGAATGAAGTAGTGCCAGGGGTGGTAACGCCCATGCACCGTGCTGGTAAAGCGCGTGTAGTGTTCGTAGATAAAGAAACGCTCAAAAAACTCCGGGTTGGCCTGCATCACCAGCACAAACCACGGCACGGTAATGGCGAAAAATACCGCGAGTCCGGGCAACCAGTGCATGCGCTTCAGTACGCCGAAATCGCGCTGTACCATACAATAAATAAATAGCGCAGCACCCGGCAGGATCAGCCCCATCAATCCCTTGCTCAGCACCGCCAGCGCCAAGCCTGCCCAAGCGACCAGCATCCAGTTACGCTGTTTCTTTCTGTCTGCCTGCACCTGCCCGAGCAACAGACCGACAATGCCCAGCGTAAGGAAAAATGTCACACCCATATCCAGCGTGTTGATATGCGCCATCAGCACATACAGCAGGCTGCTGGACAGCAGCAACGCGGCATAACCCGCCGCTTCGCGCCCGAACAGGCGCAGCCCGGCAAACCACACCAGCAGGATGCCCGCAAAACCGGTCAGCCCTGCCCACAAACGCGAGGTCCATTGGTGCTCGCCGAACAGGGTATAAGCGGTGGCAGTCGCCCAATATTGCAGCGGCGGCTTCTCGAAATACTTGAGCTCGTTGAGGCGCGGCGTTACCCAGTCGCCGCTTGCCACCATCTCGCGCGGAATTTCGGCATAACGCCCTTCGTCCGGCTTGATCAGCGTGCGGTATTCGAGGTTGGAAAACCAGATGATCGCAACGGCAACAAGCAACCACCACATCCGCTTAGTCGAGATAACTGCCATGGTTTCTATTGGCCAGTCCAGTTGCCGCGCACCTTGCGCGCCTCACTGAACACTTCTTCAAGTTTATCCGCATCCGCTTCGGCCAGCGCCTTATGCAAGCCTTCCAGCTCTTGCATGTAACGACCAAGCTCTTCCATCAGCGCCTCACGGTTCGCCATGCAGATGTCACGCCACATTTCCGGCGAGCTGGCAGCGATACGGGTGAAGTCGCGAAAACCGCTTGCGGCGAAGGACAGCAGCAGGTCGCGGTTGTCGCGCTGCGCCAGATCGTGCACCAGCGCGAACGACAGCAGGTGCGGCAAGTGACTCACCGCAGCGAACACCGCATCGTGCTGCTGTGGCGTCAGCTCGCTTACATTAGCGCCGCACAATTCCCACGCCCGGCGCACCTGCATTACTGCTTCCGGCGTATTCTCCGGCAATGGCGTCAGTACCACTTTTTTGTCCTGGTACAGATCGGCTTGTGCCGCAGCCGCGCCGCTCTTCTCTGCGCCGGCTATCGGGTGTGCGGGAATAAATTGTGCAATTTTGCCGCCCAGATTGGCCCGTGCCGCAGCCACCACATCGCCCTTGGTACTGCCGCCGTCGGTAACCAGGGTGTGGGCACCGAGATGTGGCGCGATACTCGCCATCAATTTCGCCATCTGGCCGACCGGGGTAGCGAGCAATACGATGTCGGCATCACCCAATTCCACCGCAGGATCGGAGCCGATGCGGTCGAGAATACCGAGTTGTTGTGCCTGTTGCAGAGTCGCCGTGCTGCGCCCGAAACCAACCACTTCTCCGACAGCATTTGCCTTGCGCAACGCCAGGGCAAACGAGCCGCCGATCAGGCCGACGCCGAAGATGACGATCTTTTTGAATAGCGGTTCGGACATACGCAGTCCCTCCTTTAGCTTCTACCCCTACCCTAACCCTCCCCCTGCAAGGAGGAGAGAATCAAACTCCTTCCCCCTTGCAGGGGGAAGGGTGGGATGGGGGTAAAAACATAAATTTTGCCAATCTTCCCTACAGTGTGCGTCCGATTGCAGCGGCGATCGCACCCAGTGTGCCCATCAGCTTTTTCAATTCCTGCGGGGTCAATGCCTGATCGGCATCGCACCAGGCTTCACAGGGTGTCGGGTGCATCTCGATCAGCAGACCATCCGCACCTGCGGCGATTGCTGCCTGTGACAGCGCCGGAACCATCCACGCCTTGCCACCTGCATGCGACGGGTCGACGATCACCGGCAGATGAGTTTCTTTTTTAAGCACGGCAATGGCGGTCACGTCCAACACATTACGATAGGCGGTCTCGAAGGTGCGGATACCGCGTTCGCAGAAGATGATGTTGTGGTTGCCGCCCGCCGCGATGTATTCCGCCGACATCAGCCATTCTGAAATGGTCGCCGACATTCCGCGCTTGAGAATCACCGGCTTGCTAAGCTTGCCCACTTCCTTGAGCAGGTCGAAGTTTTGCATATTACGCGTGCCAATCTGAATTACGTCCACGTCGTATTCGAGGAACAGGTCGATCTGGCGCGCGTCCATCAACTCGGTGACGATGGGCAGTTTGTAAGGAGCGGCCGCCTTGCGGAACATGTCCAGGCCTTCCCTGCCCTTGCCCTGAAAAGCATAGGGGCTGGTGCGCGGCTTGAACGCGCCACCGCGCATCAGACGGCATCCCGCTTCATGCGTATATTTGGCGGACAGATCCATCTGTTCCTGCGTTTCCACCGAACACGGCCCGGCAATTACCTGAATTTGTTTGCCGCCGAGTGGAATGCCGGCGATGTCGATGACGGTATTTTCCTTATGCGATTCGCGGGACACAATTTTGTATTGCTTGACAATATGCATCGCCGATTCAACGCCGGGCAGTGGTGTGAACATTTCCTCAGTCAGTTGGCGTTCATCACCGATAGCACCGATCACCGTACGCTCAATGCCGCGTGAAATATTTGCCTTCAGCCCTGCCGACTCAAGTCTGCTGACCACTGCACCAACCTGTTCGTCAGTGACTTCTCTTCCCATTACAATAATCATTGTTGCTCTCCCAATATCCGCTTCAGCGCGGACAAAAATTTTTCATTTTCCGATTCCAGCCCGATACTCACGCGTAGCCAGCCGGACATATCGTAATTGGCGATCGGCCGCACGATCACGCCCGACTCCAGCAAGCGCCGGTATACGGCTATCGCATCGGTGATTCTGAAGCTGACAAAATTACCAAACGACGGGATGTACTCCAGCCCCATCCGGCTCAATTCTTTGGTGATCTGCGCCATGCCGCGCCGGTTCAATGCAAAAGTTTGCTGCACAAAATCCGTATCCTGCAGTGCTGCCAGCGCGGCGGCCTGCGCCACGCTGTTAACGTTGAACGGCTGGCGCACGCGATTCAACATATCGATGACTTGCGCATTACCAAGTGCATAACCGACGCGCAAGGAAGCCAGTCCGTAGGCTTTGGAAAAAGTGCGCGAGATCATCAGATTGGGAAATTCTTTCAGCCAACCAACGCTATCGTAACGGCATTCTTCCGGCAGATATTCGTTATATGCTTCGTCGAGAATCACCAGAATATTAGCGGACAAGGCGCGCAGAAAATCCTGCAACGCCGCCGCACTCAGGAATGTGCCGGTCGGATTGTTCGGGTTGGCGATAAAAATCATTTTTGCGCCCTGCGCCAAAGCCGCCGCGCGCATCGCTTCCAGATCGTGGCCGAAATCCCTGGCTGCAACACTGATGCCGGTTGCGCCAACCGCCTGCGTCGCCAGCGCGTACACTGCAAAGGCATGATCCGAATAGACCACCTTGTCGCCGACGGTCAGGAAAGCGCGCGCCGCCAGTTCCAGCAGGTCGTTGGAGCCGTTGCCCAGCACGATCTGGTCATGCGTCACAGCATAGCGTTGCGCCAGTGCATGTTTCAGCGCGAAGCCGTTGCCGTCCGGATACCGGGCGATCTCATCGAGTGCGGCACGCGCGGCGGCAAGTGCCTTCGGGCTGGCGCCCAGTGGATTCTCGTTCGAGGCCAGCTTGACGATACCGCTGATACCCAGTTCGCGCTCCAGTTCGGAGATCGGCTTGCCGGGCTGATACGGCGCAATGGCGCTGATCCAGGCCGGCGCCAGTTCAGAATAATCAAGGCTCATTTCGGTTTGCGCAACAGGAAATACAATTCACCCGGCCAGCTTGGAAACAGCGCACCGAACCACAAGTTGAAGCGCAGCCACCAGCGGCAGTTTTCCATGAAAAACCCCTTCTTGCGCATCAGAAACGCGCCGCTCAGAAACTCTACTTCCAGACCGTTGGCTGCAGCCAGATCGCGCACGCGCTTTGGTGAAAACACGCTGACATGACCATATTTTCTGGCACCCGGACGAATTTCATTTTCGCGCGTTTGCGCCATGGAATCCGGTGTGGATGGAAAACCACCGATCAGCATGCCGCCCGGCTTGAGATGTGGCACGATTTTCGCAATCAGATCTTCCGGCTTGAACAAGTGTTCCAGTACATGCAACAGGATCATAGCGTCGTATTGTCTACCCTCTTCCAGCCTGAACTCCGCGCTCTCCAGATCAACCTCGTAGAAATGGTTGTAACCGGCACGTTCCAGAATGTCTTTACGGATCAGCGCATCCACCGCATCCCAGTTTGCCAGCGGTACTTTTTCACCGCCATGTTCGGCAGCGGCGTGCATGAAGCCGAGCATCTGCCCGACATCCACGCCGATTTCGCACACGTCCAGCGCTCCCTTGCGCGCTGCATCTTCACGCAAAAAGTGGTACATAAACCAGTAGCGTACCAGGCGAATCGGGTAATTAATGTGCTTCAGTTCGGCAGGAATACCATAATTTTCGTCCTGCAAGGTCGGATTGTTTTTCAGGAACCCAATGTCCCATTGCAGTTGCGGCATTACCATGCATTTACTCCCGGACAGTTGCCTACACGGCAACCGGATATGAACCTAAAATTTTAACGAAGGCGGAAATCTGTTTGAGTTCAGCCAGTGCGGCAGCGACTTGGGTATCGTTCTGATGCCCCTCGATGTCCATGTAAAACACGTATTCCCACAAACCGGAACGCGCCGGACGCGACTCGAGCTTGGTCATGCTCACACCATGTTTTGCCAGTGGAGCCAGCAGGTCATGCACCGCACCGGGGCGGTTAGGCGCGGCAACAACCAGCGATGTCTTGTCGTTGCCGCTAGGCGCAACATCCTGCTTGCCAATAACGAGAAAACGCGTCGTGTTGCGCGGATCATCCTCAATATTTTCCACACATACGCCCAGGCCAAAATGTGCGGCAGCCTGAACGCCTGCAACCGCCGCGCTGTGTGGATTCTCTGCAGCCAGCCGTGCCGCTTCGGCATTGCTGGCCGCAGGGATGCGCGCCGCATATGGCAGATGTGCATTCAGCCATCCCTGGCATTGTCCCAGCGATTGCGGATGCGAATAAATAGTCCTGATTGCGTCCAATTCACAATGTTGCGCCAGCAGGCACTGGTGGACTGCCAGCATTACCTCACCGCATACCTGCAACGTGCTTTGCAATAGCAAATCCAGTGTCCGGCCAACCGCACCTTCGCTGGAATTTTCCACCGGCACCATGCCATGATGGGCTGTACCGTTTTCCACCGCACGAAATACATCGTCAATGGTTGTGCACGGCAGCTCCTGTACCGCGCTGCCAAAACGCATTAAGGTGGCCTGCTCGCTGAACGTGCCTTGCGGCCCCAGATACGCAACCGTTAGCGGTGCTTCCAGTGCGCGACATTGTGATATCACTTCGGTAAACAACTGCGCCACGGCAACGTTACCCAACGGCCCGGTATTATTTTCCTGCAAGCGCTGCAATACCTGCGCCTCACGCTCCGGGCGCAGCACCGCACCATCTTCTTTGACACGGCCGATGTGCTGGGCCAGCATGGCACGCTGATTGACGAGTTTCAACAACTCGTCATCCAGACGATCAATCTGCTTGCGAAATTGTTTCAGTTCTTCGCTCATGTAGTCTCTGGCAAAGGCAAATTACGCACCATCAACACTCCCGGGATGGCGGCAATCCGTTCAATCAGTTTGGCAGATGGTGCGGAATCGGTATCCACCAGCGTATAGGCCATGTCGCCGCGCGACTTGTTCATCATGTTATGGATATTGATGCCGGCCTCCGCCAGTGTGGTGGAAATCTGTCCCAGCATATTCAGCACATTACCGTTGGCAACCGCGAGCCGGAATGCCGATTCTCGCGGCATCACCAGCGCCGGGAAATTTACCGCGTTGGTGATGTTGCCGTGTTCCAGATATTCGCGTACCTGATCCGCCACCATCACCGCACAGTTTTCTTCCGCCTCTTCGGTGGATGCGCCCAGGTGCGGCAGTGCGATGATCCCGGGATTGCCCTGGGTGCTGCTGGTGGGGAAATCACAGACATAGTAACGGACATGTTTACCGGCAAGTCCCTCAATAATCGCCTCTTCGTTGACGATGGCATCACGTGAAAAATTCAGCAGCACCGAGCCCGCCTTCATCGCCCGCACACACTGCGTGTTGATCAGGCCACGCGTCACCTCCAACAGCGGTATGTGCAACGAAATGAAATCGCTGTGCCTGAGTAAATCTTCGACGCTATGCGCCTTCTTCACTTGCGCCGACAGACTCCAGGCGCCTTCCACGGTAATTTCCGGGTCGTAGCCGATTACTTTCATGCCCAGCCCGAGGGCGGCATCCGCCACCAGTCTCCCGACCGCGCCCAGCCCGATGATGCCCAGCGTGCGCCCACACAACTCGCTACCGGCAAAATTCTTTTTACCTTCCTCGACCAGCTTGTGCATGGCCGCATCGTCGCCCTGCAAGCCCGCGGTAAATTGCAGCGCGGGCACAATATTGCGCGAAGCCAGCAACATGCCCGCAATCACCAACTCTTTCACCGCATTGGCATTCGCACCCGGTGCATTGAATACCGGCACACCGCGCGCGCTCATTTTTGCCACCGGAACATTATTGGTGCCGGCGCCGGCGCGTGCAATTGCTCTGACGCTGGCGGGAATCTCCATGTCGTGCATCACCTGCGAACGCACCAGAATTGCGTCCGGTTCGGCAATGTCGGCGCCAACCTGATAAATATCCGCAGGGAACCGCTTCAGCCCCTGCGCTGAAATCTTGTTCAGCGTAAGGATGCGGTATGGTTCAGCCATTTTTTTGTGCAAATTCATTCATGAAGCTGACCAGAGTCTGCACACCCGCCAATGGCATTGCGTTATAAATCGAAGCGCGCATCCCGCCCACCGATCGGTGTCCCTTGAGTTGCAGCAGCCCGCGCGCATCTGCCTGCTTGAGGAAATCGCCATCCAGGTTTGCGTCTTTCAGTGTGAACGGCACATTCATGCGCGAGCGATCCGGCAACGCCACCGGGCAACTGTAGAACCCGTTGCTGGCGTCGATTGCGGCATACAGCAGCTTCGCCTTGGTGATATTGGTCTGCTCCATCGCGGCGATACCGCCGTTTTTCTTCAGCCACTGGAATACCAGCCCGGCAATGTAAACACCGTAAGTCGGCGGCGTGTTGTACATCGAGCCGTTATCGGCATGTGTCTTATAGTCCAGCATGGTCGGCGTTCCCGCGACCGTCTGCCCGATCAGATCATCGCGCACGATGATGACGGCCAGTCCTGCCGGGCCGATATTTTTTTGTGCGCCCGCATAGATCAGGCCGTATTTACTCACGTCAACCGGACGTGACAGGATGTTGGAGGACATGTCCGCCACCAGCGGCACGCCGCCGGTCTCTGGAATCCAGTTGAATTCCACACCACCGATAGTTTCGTTCGGCGTGTAATGCAGATAGGCGGCATCCGGATCGCGCTGCCAGCTAGAAAAATCTGGCACATAGGAAAAATTTTTATCCGCGCCGGTCGCCACCACATTTACGCTACAGAATTTCTTGGCCTCGCTAATCGCCTTCTTCGACCACTCTCCGGTATGCACATAATCAGCCGAAGTCTTGCTGTGCAACAGGTTCATCGGGATCATTGCAAACTGCTGACTGGCGCCGCCTTGCAGGAACAACACCTTGTAATTGGCGGGAATTCCCATCAGTTCACGCAGATCGGCTTCCGTCTGCGCCGCGATGCTCATGAACTCCTTGCCACGATGCGACATTTCCATCACCGACATGCCGCTGCCGTGCCAGTCGAGCAATTCCGCCTGCGCCTGTTGCAACACTTCTTTCGGCAATACTGCCGGCCCTGCGCTGAAGTTATAAATCGTCATGATATTCAATCTCCATCCAGTGGATAAAATACTTTTTAAGGTACAAGGTTCAGTGAAAGTAGCGCGCTGGCTTTCCTGAATCCAGCATCCTTATTCCTGATCTTCTTCCGGCTCGGCGATGCGGCTTAGGCCGGCCAGTTTCTCGCCCTTCTCCACATTCATCAGCGTGACACCCTGAGCAGTGCGCCCCATTTCGCGAATTTCCTTGACGCGGGTGCGGATCAGCACACCGCTGGTACCAATCAGCATGATCTCGTCCTCGACATTTACCAGCGTCGCGGCAACCACCTTGCCATTGCGCGGCGAAGCCTTGATCGCGATCATGCCCTGCGTGCCGCGCCCGTGACGGGTGTACTCGACGATGGGACTGCGCTTGCCATAACCGTTCTCGGTCGCGGTCAACACGCTTTGCTGCTCATTCTCGGCCACCAGCAACGAGATCACATGCTGCTTGGCGGCCAGCTTCATGCCGCGCACGCCACGCGATGCACGTCCGGTCGGACGCACATCGTTTTCATCGAAACGCACCGCCTTGCCGCCATCCGAAAACAACATTACATCATGTTCGCCGTCGGTAACGGCAACCCCGATCAGATGATCGCCCTCGTCCAGATTGATCGCGATGATGCCGCGCTTCATCGGGCGCGAGAAATCATTTAATGGAGTCTTCTTCACCGTACCTTTGGCCGTGGCGAAAAACACATATTTATCCTCGACGAATTCGCTCACCGGCAGCACTGCATTGATCTTCTCATCCGCCTCCAGCGGCAGCATGTTCACGATCGGTTTGCCGCGCGCGGTACGGCTACCTTGCGGCACTTCATAGACCTTGAGCCAGTACACGCGGCCGCGGTTGGAGAAGCACAGAATGTAATTATGGGTATTGGCGATGAACAGGTTATCGATGAAATCGTCTTCCCTGGCAGCGGTGGCCTGCTTGCCGCGACCACCGCGTTTCTGTGCGCGATATTCGTCCAGTTTCTGCGCCTTCATGTAGCCGGTGTGCGACAGCGTAACCACCACGTCTTCCGGCGCGATCAGGTCTTCCATGCTCATTTCCTGGGTATGGGTGATGATCTCGCTGCGGCGCTTGTCGCCGAACTGCGCTTTCACCGCAACCAGTTCATCACTGATGACTTGTGTCACGCGCTCCGGCTTGGCCAGCACATCCAGCAGATCGGCGATCTTGTCCATTATCTCGCGGTATTCGCCGACGATTTTGTCCTGCTCCAGACCGGTCAGGCGTTGCAGGCGCAATTCCAGGATCGCCTGCGCCTGCGCATCGGAGAGATGGTAGCCACGTGCATTACCCTTGCCTGTCAACCCGAATTCCGGGGCCAGATCTTCCGGGCGCGACGCGTCGCTGACACGGCTCAGCATATCCTCCACCAACGATGAGCGCCAACTGCGTGCCATCAATTCACGTTTGGCATCGGCAGGTGCCGGCGCAGCCTTGATCAAAGCAATGATCTCGTCCACATTGGACAGCGCCACCGCCAGGCCTTCAAGAATATGGCCGCGTTCACGTGCCTTGCGCAATTCGAAAAGGGTGCGGCGTGTGACAACTTCGCGGCGATGCCGCAGGAATGCATCGATTACCTGCTTAAGGTTGAGCAGTTTCGGCTGGCCGTCGATGATCGCGACCATGTTGATGCCGAAGCTGTCCTGCAATTGGGTATCCTTGTACAGCTTATTGAGAATCACATCGGGGTTCTCGCCACGCTTCAGTTCGATCACCGCACGCATGCCGGATTTGTCAGATTCATCGCGGATTTCCGAGATACCTTCCAGGCGCTTCTCACGC
Source organism: Gallionella sp. (assembly GCA_035529795.1). Lineage (GTDB taxonomy): Bacteria > Pseudomonadota > Gammaproteobacteria > Burkholderiales > Gallionellaceae > Gallionella. The sequence goes on from DATKVZ010000003.1 coordinate 155,686, forward strand.
ACTAACTCGCCGATCTTGATCAGCAGGTTGGCCTTGTTCACCTGGTAGGGCAGTTCGTCAATGATGATGGCTTGGCGCTCGCCCTTGCCGATATCCTCGAAATGGGTACGTCCGCGCATCACCACACGCCCGCGCCCGGTTCGGTAGCCTTCCTTTACGCCAGACAGGCCATAGATAAATCCCGCCGTCGGAAAATCCGGTGCCGGCACGTATTCGATGAGCTGCTCGATATCGAGGTCTGGATTCTTCAGTAATGCCAAACAGGCATCCACCACTTCGTTCAGATTATGCGGCGGAATATTAGTCGCCATGCCCACCGCGATGCCAGACGAACCGTTTACCAGCAAATTGGGGAAGCGTGCCGGAAACACCAGTGGCTCGTGCTCGGAGCCGTCGTAATTCGGCCCGAAATTAACTGTTTCCTTGTCCAGATCGGCAAGCAGCTCATGGGCAATCTTCGCCATGCGAATTTCCGTATAACGCATCGCCGCCGCGTTATCGCCGTCTACCGAACCAAAGTTACCCTGCCCGTCCACCAGTGGGTAGCGCAACGAAAAGTTCTGCGCCATGCGCACGATGGTGTCATACACTGCGGTATCGCCGTGCGGGTGGTACTTACCGATCACGTCACCGACGATACGCGCCGATTTTTTGTAGGCCTTGTTCCAGTCGTTATTGAGCTCGTGCATCGCGAACAGCACGCGGCGGTGCACCGGCTTCAGGCCGTCGCGCACATCCGGCAGCGCGCGTCCGATAATCACACTCATCGCATAGTCCAGATAGGACTTGCGCATTTCTTCTTCAAGGCTGACCGGCAGGATTTCTTTGGCGAATTGTTGTTCCATGAATTTAGCTCTGACCTAAGGCAATTGACGCATAACAAAGCGCGCATTTTAGCACAGCGGCACAACCCCAAGCCACCCGCATAGAGGGCAATATTATTTGGCCGGAGCGGCAAGTTTTGTTACAGTTGCCGCCTCATCAATCAGGGCAAATGCCATGACCAATGCCGACCCTGCCGAACTGGAGAAATTCTCGCAACTCGCCCACAAGTGGTGGGATCCAAACAGCGAATTCAAACCACTGCACGACATTAACCCGCTACGCCTGGGTTATATCGACCGCCACGCCGGTTTGGTCGGAAAGACCGTGCTGGACGTCGGCTGCGGCGGGGGCATCCTGTCGGAAAGCATGGCCGGGTTGAACGCCAATGTCAGCGGCATCGACCTTGCCGACAAGGCTCTGCAAGTCGCCAAGCTGCACCTGCTGGAAAGCGGCAGGCACGTCAATTACCGCAAAATCACCGTGGAACAATTGGCCGCCGAACAGCCCGGCCACTACGATGTCGTCACTTGCATGGAAATGCTGGAGCATGTGCCCGATCCGCACAGCGTGATCGAGGCTTGTGCCAAGCTGGTCAAGCCGGGCGGCTGGGTGTTTTTTTCCACGCTTAACCGCAACCTGAAATCCTATCTATTCGCCATCATCGGTGCGGAGTATGTGTTCAACCTGCTGCCGCACGGCACCCACAATTACGAAAAATTTATCAAACCCTCTGAACTGGCGCAGTTTTGCCGCAATGCCGGGCTGGGCGTGACAGATCTCATCGGCATGAGCTACAACCCGCTCAGCAAGGTCTATTCGTTGGGAAACGACACCAGCGTCAACTACATGATTGCCTGCCACAAAGACCTTGAGTAGCCTATCTTCAAGATATTTACCATGATTAGGGCGGTTCTATTCGACCTCGACGGCACCTTCGCCGACACCGCACCCGACCTTGCCGCCGCGCTCAACCATGCCCGCGCCACGCGCAACCTGCCACCGTTACCACTGGATATCGTCAGGCCGCAAGCCTCGCATGGCTCGCGCGGCCTGCTCAAACTCGGCTTCGGCATCGAGCCGGACGCGCCCGATTACAGCGCGCTACGCGATATTTTTCTCGAATACTACGAGCGCAATATCTGCGTCCACACCAGCCTCTTTCCCGGCATGGCTGAACTAATCGCCACTCTGGAACAGCGCAACATTCCATGGGGCATCGTCACCAACAAGCCACAGCGCTACACCGTCCCGTTGATGCAGGTGCTGGGCTATGCCGAACGCGCCGCCTGCCTCATCAGCGGCGATACCTGCAGCCGCGCCAAGCCGCATCCCGATCCGCTGCTCAAGGCCTGTGAATTGCTCGGCGTTTTACCCCAACAATGCCTGTATCTTGGCGATGACCTGCGCGACATTCAGGCTGCCAACGCTGCCGGCATGCCCGGCATCATTGCCCGCTACGGCTACATGAGTGACGATGCTCCTGTCGAAAACTGGCAGGCACGCGGCAGCATCAACAATCCGATGGAACTAATCACCCATCTCTCACTCTGACCTGCGTGCTACAATTCGGCACGTAGTAAACGAACGAAACCGGGGGCGACCTGGCTTCGACGTGGGTTGCAAAGCAGCGTAGGGCATACCGAGGACCCGCCACCTCGTAAATCAGCTGGAAAACCAATAGTCGCAAACGACGAAACGTACGCTTTAGCCGCGTAAGCGGTTAGACCTCACACCCTACTGTCCGTGGAGGGGCTCAAGGCCGCAAGGCCGCGATGAGTGAGGTCATTTACACGGAATCGTGTCATACAGGGTTACTTTGTATGGCATTAAACTTAGGTAACTCGTCCAGTAGCAGCCTGTCGGTTGGCGTCTGCCGGATAAAATTAAATAACTAGACTAAGTATGTAGAACTATCTGTAGAGTGCTTGCGGACGCGGGTTCAATTCCCGCCGCCTCCACCAACAAAACAAAAACGACACCCTTGCGGTGTCGTTTTTGTTTGTCAGAGGCAATACCGCATTACATCAATACGCCCAATCCTCATGCCTTACCGGCAGCCTGTTCAATTGCTCTTTGTAGAATTTCCACTTCGGCATGAACTGATTCATCACATCGATAAAGCGCTGGTTGTGCGTCGGTTCCAGCAGGTGAGCCAACTCATGCACGACGATGTATTCGAGACACTCCGGCGGTTTCTTGGCAAGATCGGTATTGAGGCGGATATTTCTGGAGTCCTGGCTACAGCCTCCCCATTTTGTTTTCATCTTCTGCACGAAGCAACGCCCAACTTTCACGCCCATGAGTAATTCCCATTTCGCAATCAACGGCGGTAGCGCCGCTTTGAGTTGTTCGCGATACCACGCTTCGAGAATTTCCTGTTTTTTCTCTAGGCTGGTCACAGGTCGAATGTGCAGGATTATCTTGTTGTGCTTCAGCTCAACTTCCGGCGCGGCATTCTGCTCCTCGATCTTGAGCAGGTAACGCCTGCCCCACACATAATGACTTTCACGTTCGAGATATTCGCGCGGTGCTTCACGTTCCTGCTCGCGTAGCTTGTGCTGCTGTTTTTTAATCCAACCGAGCTTGGTGATGGCAAACACTCGTATGGTGTCAATATCCATACGTAACGGTGCGGAGATGTGCACCCTGCCGGTTGGCGGATAAACGCTCAGGTGAATGTTTTTGATGTCCTTCTGCACCACATCCACCGCGAGCCCGCCCAGATTGATCTGCGTGACCATCAGTATTCTTTCTGCTGGCGGATGATGAGGAAGATGCGTTCAACCTCGGCCACATTCTGCAATATCCCGTACAGAGCTGCCTTGATGACGTTCTCCCTGGCTTGAATGCCGCGCCAGCCATCGGGGCGTGTGTGTTTGACAACCGCGTCTATTCGGAGCGCCAGATCGAGCGCCCCTTCGCCCGCAACATCGCGCACGCCCGGCGGGCCGCTCGGGGCCGCCTGTGTCAGCAGGTTATACAAAGCCCGGCGTCCCGGCGTGTTCAATTGCTCCGGTGTATCCGGCCCCCTGCCTGCATCCACCAGCTTCACCAGCTCGGCGATTTGCTTCAGATATTTTTCGTACTCGATGGCCTTCGCCTTGCGCGCGGCGATGATCTCGTCCAGCAGCGTGGACATCTTGTCGTAAAACGCCGGATCGCTCAGGTGCTCCTTGATGATCTTGCTGCGCACGTTGTTCTCGATGCTTTCGGCAATCGCATCCTTGTTGCCCTTCAAGCCGCCGAGCCGGCTGTTGATCGCGTTTGCAATGCCGGTCTTCACGATCAATTCCAGCAGTGGCATATCGTCGAACGGCGAAATCTTTCTCGGCTCATCGGCTTCGATATAGGTATCGATGAGATGCCGCATGTCCGCTTCGTAGGCTTTCAGGTCGAGGCTCTCGCCGCTGGCGTTGCGGATGATCTCGCGCAGCTTGAGGTAGCGCTCCAGCACCTGATTGATGCGCTGGATATCGGCAGCGCTGTAACCCGCCCGCCCCAGTTCATCGGCAATGTTGGCATAGGCGCGCACCAGCGCCACCGTTGCTTTGTACAGTGCTACCCGTTGCGGCTCATGCGCCTTCAAGTCCTCGGCTATCTCGGTGTTGCCACAGAAATAATGGATATGTTCCAGCTCGCCCTGCGGCGGCGGCACCGGCTCGCACAGCAGCGCCACGGCATCGAGCGCGTTATCCAGCCGCTCGCGGCCTTTGCTCAAACGGTCTTGCAGCAGAATCTCGGGGTCGGCTCCACCCGCGCTGTGATCCAGTTCGGAGGTATACACCGCGATGGCGTTCTCCACCTTCCTGAACAAATCCTTGTAGTCCACGATGTAGCCGAAATCCTTGTCGTCGCCATCCAGCCGGTTGGTGCGGCAGATCGCCTGAAACAAACCGTGATCCTGCATGGATTTGTCTATATAGAGATAAGTGCAGCCCGGCGCATCGAAGCCGGTGAGCAGCTTGTCCACCACCACCAGCAACTTCATGTTGGCGGGCTGCTCCCTGAACAGTTTCTTGGCGTAATCCTCGTAAGCCTCGGTATTCGCCATGCCCATGCCTTTGAGCAACGCGGTGTAGATGTTGTAGATATACAGCTTGTCCGTCTCGGTATTCGCGCCGGTGTCTTCCAGCGTGGCATCTTTGGTCTGCGGGTTGTAAGAAGTCACCACCGCACACTTGCCCCTGAACACCGTCTTCTGGAACAGCTCGAAATACTTGCACGCCTCGTAGATGCTGGATGCAATCAGAATGGCGTTGCCGCGTTCGTTGGAGAGGCGCGGCTTGTCGATGAAATCGAAAATGATGTCATTCACCACGCGCTCCATGCGCGACCTTGAACTCAGCACTTTCTGCATGGTGCCCCACTGCTCGCGCAGTGCGGCCTTCTGCCAATCATTCAGCGTTTTGGTTTTGTTGTTGAACCATGCATCAATCTTGTCTTCTGAGCCTAGCCGCTGGTCGATATCGCGCGCCTCGTACACCAAGTCGAGCACCACCTCGTCCTCCACCGCCTCACTGAATTTGTAAGTGTGAATGTAACCACCGAACACTTCGAGGCTGGTCTGCTTGTCCTGCTTGAGCAGCGGCGTGCCGGTGAAACCGATGAACACCGCATTCGGCAGCAGCGCTTTCATGGTGCGGTGCAGCTTGCCGCTCTGGGTGCGGTGGCACTCGTCCACGAACACGAAAATCTCGCCTACAGTCGGGCTGGGTTGTGCCTTCAACTCTTCAATAAACTTTTCAAAATTCTCCACGCCGCGCTTGCCGAACTTATGCACCAGCGAACACAACAAACGCGGCTTCGCCTCGCCGAGCCTGGACATCAGATCGCGTCCGCTGCTGGCGCGGGTCATGGGGTGACCGGAGGCAATAAACACACCCTCAATCTGCTTATCCAGCTCATCGCGGTCTGTCACAATCACCACGCGCGCATGCGGGTTGTTCTCCAGTATCCACTTCGCCAGCAACACCATGACGATGCTCTTGCCGCTGCCTTGCGTGTGCCAGATGATGCCGCCCTCACGGCGCTGCACATGCGCCTGCGCCGCCTTGATGCCGAAATACTGATGCACGCGCGGCAGCTTCTTCACGCCGCCGTCGAACAGCACGAAGTCGTGCATCAGCTCGATCAGCCGCTGCTGGTTGCACATCTTGAGCAGATATTTATCCAGCTTGAAGCGGCTGTTGTCCTGCTCGTCTTCCTTCCACCTCAGGAAATATTTTTCCTCGGTCTTGATCGTGCCGAATTGCAGCCCTTCCGAATCATTGCCCGCAAACACCATCTGCACCGTGCTGAAAAACCACGCATTGAATTCAGGCTGTTGGTTGGAAATCAACTGGCGGATGCCGTCACCGATGGACACGCGGCTGTTCTTCAACTCCAGCACGCCCACCGCGATGCCGTTCACATACAGCACCAGATCAGGGCGACGCTCGTGATTGCCGCGCAGCGTCACTTCCTCTGCAATCGCAAAATCGTTTTGCGCTGCATCATCCCAGTCGATGAGCTTGACGTCCTCGTTGTTCTCCCCAGCCGCTGCCTGCACCTGCACGCCGTAGCGCAGCAAGCTATAAACCGCCTTGTTGTTGTCGTACAGGCTGCGGTTCGGGTTGTTGGCCTCGCTGCGCAAGCGGTCGAGCGCGCGGCTGATATGCGCCGCGCTGTAACCGCGTCTGGTGAGATACGCCGTAAGCAAAGATTCTTCGACGTTGCTATTGTCCGGCTCGTCAGACCAGTCGCCGAGATAGTCGTAGCCAAGTTCGTCATGGAACAGCGCGATCACGCGGTTCTGCGTTGCACGTTCTTTTTGTCCGATCACACTCATCCCCGACTTCCTCACTCAAACAGCGCCACATATTTCTGGAAAACAAATACGCGGTTGCGCTTTTGTCCGGTGCTTTCACGCAGGATACCCAGCCGCATCAGGTCATCAATCAGCCGCAACGCCGTGGAAATATTGATCTCAAGCCCGGCGGCGAAATCCTGCCCATCCACAACCGGCTTACTGTAGAGCAAATGCAGAGCGGCTTGAGCGAGCTTGGTTTTCTTGCCCAAGGCCATTACCTCGCGCTCGCATTCCGCGCGCAGCGCGATGATTGCCTTGAAGGTTTGAATTGAGTTTTCCGACGTTTGCCAGATACCCTCCAAAAAAAATTTGAGCCATTGGATCAGGTCATTGTGAGTGCGCGCCCGAGACAGATTGTCATAATAAATCTGCCGGTATTGCTCGAAGAAAGCGGAAAGATACAAAGATGGCTTCACCAGCAAGCCCGTGCTCACCAGATACAGCGTAATCAGCAAACGCCCGATCCTGCCGTTGCCATCCAGAAACGGATGAATGGTTTCAAACTGGTAATGCGCGATGCCGATCTTGATCAAGTCCGGCACGGGTTGGCTCTGGTCATTGAGGAAGCGCTCCAGATCGGCCATCAAGTCCGGCACATCCTCGTGGTGCGGCGGAATAAACACCGCACTTTTCAGCGACGCCCCGCCGATCCAGTTCTGGCTGCTGCGAAACTCGCCGGGCAGCTTGTGCGCGCCGCGCACGCCTTGCAACAGCGTGCGGTGCGTCTCCTTCAACAACCGCCCCGAAAGCGGCAAGCGCTCCAGTGAAGCAATCGCCTGATTCATCGCCTGCACGTAATTCTGCACCTCTTCCCAGTCGTCGCGCTTTTCCGGGGCGATATTTTCGATCTTTTGCAGCGCCTCTTCGATATTGGTTTGCGTGCCCTCGATGCGGCTGCTGGTGGTCGCCTCCTTGCTGATGTGCATGCGGATAAAAAAATCCACATCCGGCACCAACTGCGAAAACGCATTCAGCTCCCCCAGCTTTCTGTCCGCCTGGCTCAACAGCCAGAGTAAATCGGCATTATTCAGTGACCATGCGTGGTTCACCCGCGCGGGCAAAAAACTCTGATACTGGTATTGCTGCCGGTATTCGCCGGATTGGAAATCCTTGATGTCCATGCCCGCCCCTCGTCTTGGCTTGCTGCCACTAAGATTATTCTTATTCGCAGATTAGCATTTTTCTGCGAATAGTGGAATTTATAATTGCAGCAGGGATAAACACCCCCTCACACCAGCCGCACCCGCCCGGTCAGCAATTCCTGCATCATGCCCTGCTTGATGTTGCGCGCCTTGGCGAGCTGCTGCTCCAGCGCGGCGAGGTCGGCGTCCATGTCGGAGAGGATGGTGGCGATGGCGGTTTGCTCTGGCACGGAAGGCAACGGCAGTAGCACCTTGGCAATGTTGGTTTTGCTGATTCCGGAAACCTTGGTTCCAACCGCAAAGAATTTGAACTGCGCCTTTACCTCAGTTGTTTGGAAGCAGTAACGCAAGTAGCGATGATCGAACTCGTCCACCTTTTTCTTGGCAACGATGGTGTGCAAACCCGAGATATATGGCGTTTTGTCCGGATTGACGATCACCACATGTTTGCTCGTACCCTCATCATCCTCGGATGCATCGACAAAAACTACATCACCATCGTTGAGTAGTGAAACTGATGAAACTTTCTTCAATGGAATATCGAGTTTCGGGATGTCCTGAATTTCGGCACGAACGTCGATATACGTTTTATTCGAACCATGAATGTCGCCGTAATGCAGGTAGCAATACCCTTCCGATGACAACTGTTCGCGCGATGCAGAATAACCGCCGCTGAAGTTGAATAATTCGCCGAGCGGCCTCACTTCCCACTCCCCACCAAACCCCGGCAGACGCTTTTTGCCGGTGAGCAATTCCTGCATCGCACCTTGTTTGAGGTGGCGCTTCTTGGCGATGAGTTGCTCCAGCGCTTCGATCAGCGCATCCGCATCGTTCAACGCCTCAGCGATGGCTTCCTGTTCGGCTTTGGTGGGCGGAAGCGGAAGTAGAAAATCCTTAACGTTCTGAAGCGATATATTTGCTTGAGCTGCTTGGACATTAATGTCGCTAATTTGCTTGGCAATTACAGGGCTCCGCAAGCAATAGAAAATGAAGTTGCGAACAATTTCAGTGTTCTTGCCAAGGCGAACAATTGCTAACGCCTGATTAGTGTTTGCCGGAAGATCTGTCCTTTCAACTAAACCAACTCGACCAAGCACCCCTGCAATTGAAATCAATAAATCACCCGAGCTGAGTTGTGACCGTTTCAATAATGCATGCGTAACATCATCGATATAGGCAACTTTTTCGGGGATTGTCTTCCCACTATCAGAGATAGTTTCTGCTTTTAGAAACTTGATCCCTGTCTTAACAAATGCTCTACCAATGGAAGTCGGCGTTGTCCCTTTGGTAATAATATCGCAACTCATTCCAAGCGTCTTTACATCCCAATCCTCCGGTATCACCCCTACCTCGGTTTGCTTGTAGCCCTTCCTGACGCGTAGCGCATCCAGCACGTAGCTGGCCGGAGCCTCGCGCACTGATAGCGGTTCGCTCACGGCTGGAACCCCATTTTGCGCAGGTGCGCCGCCACCTTGGCGCTTAGCGTTGCCACGTTATTTTCCAGCACCGGCAGTGGCGTTTCGTAACGCTCGGCCAGTTCCTTCACGCGTCGGGTGAGTGCCTGGCTGATGCGATCCATCTCGCCGTGGATGTCCTTGTCCAGCACGGCCAGCCATTTATCATCTACCACCAGCGTCTTGATCTCGGCCTCGCTAAGTTTGGGATATTTCGCATAAGCCAGCGCGTCGAGTTCGGCCTCGGCATCCCTGAGCGATTTCTTGAGTTCGCTTTCCTGTTCGTTGAGCTTGAGCCAGGTGTTGAGTGCGGCAGCTTCGACATTGGCCGTATCTGTTTCGTCATGCCCGTGCAAACGGGCATCTAGTTTTTTAACTGCGCTGGATTCCCGCCTGCGCGGGAATGACGAGGTGGAAGCTTTTTGCTCTGCGCGCATTTCTTTCAGCCGTGCGGCGACATTGGCCTTGTTCACTTTATCAAGTTCGGCGAATGCACCGTCTTCGCCGCCGTGCTCTTCTTCCAGTTCGCTCAGTTGAGCAACAACATTTTCCAGCGCGACCTCTTCAGCGCGTATCGCCGCCTGCTGCGCGGCAAAGTAGCGGTTCACGATGAGTTGCTTGGGCACGAGGTCGCACGCCCAGCCTTTGTCCGCTTGCTTGGTTACTTTGCCGTCTTTGTTCTTTTTCACTTCGAGGATGCGGTAGGTCGGCGCTTTCCAGCCGTCGTCGGCGATCAGGTAGCAATCGTCCTGCATGGTCGCCGCCCAGTAGTCCATCAGGTGCTGATACACATCGTACTGGTCAATCAGCGGTTTGCCCGCGTACCAGCCGAGCAGGCTGTCCGACATCTGCGCGATGAGATCTTTCGGGTGAAAACCGTTCGGCTGTGTAATCTTGAGCGCGGCAGAAGTCTGCTCGCGCCACTCGGCAAAAAGTTCGTTCATGCGCTCAATGAAATGGGTGAACTCGGCGTGCTGGTAGATGGCGGGCTTGATGGTTTGCTTGGGAACGGCGAGGTGCAGGTAACCCGCCCTCTCCTTTACCCTCTCCCCCGGCCCCTCTCCCGCTTGCGGGCGAGGGGAGAATAAAGCTTTGCGCAGTTGCGGACATACCGTCCAGTATTCTTGCAAGGCATCCACGTCGGCCTGCGGAATGCCGCCCTGCAAGTGGCCTGCGATGTCCTGCTGGTCTTCCTGCTCGCTGCTGTCGATGTAGCGCGGCAGGTTGAGGTTATATTCGTTCTTTTCGATTTCGACTACGCCGATCATGCGCGCGTATTTCGGGTTGCTTTCATCGCGGCGGTTGAACACATCGACAATCTTGTGGATGTCACAGTCGCGCAGGCGGTTCTTGTTGCCGTCCTTGATGAATCCCTTGCTGGCGTCGAGCATGAAGATACCTTTGCGCGCATGGGCATCTTGCTTGTCAATGACGATGAGGCAGGCGGGGATGCCGGTGCCGTAGAACAGGTTGGCGGGCAAGCCGATGATGCCCTTGATGTAACCCTTGCGGATGAGGTTGCGGCGGATATCAGCCTCGGCGTTGCCGCGAAACAACACGCCATGCGGCAGGATGCACGCGCCCTTCCCTGTGCTTTTGAGCGAGCGCACGATGTGCAGCAGGTAGGCGTAATCGCCCTGCTTGGCGGGCGGCGTACCGTAATGCTGAAAGCGCTGGTGCGGGTCGTTGAGCGGGTCGATGCCGGTGCTCCAGCGCTTGTCCGAGAAGGGTGGATTGGCGACCACGTAATCGAATGTTTTGAGCGCGTCACCGTCCTTGAACAGTGGATTGGCGAGCGTGTTGCCCTGTTTGATTTCCGCCGTGGCATAGTCATGCAGGATCATGTTCATGCGCGCCAGGCCAGCAGTGGAGGAATCCTTTTCCTGGCCGTAGAGCGTGACTCTGGCATGGGCTTCAGTGCCCACTTTCAGCAGCAGCGATCCCGACCCGCAGGTCGGGTCATACACGGTGGTGTCGTTGGTGGTGTGCGCCTCACGGATGCCGATGATCTGCGCCATAACGCGGCTGACTTCAGCGGGGGTGTAGAACTGGCCTTTGGATTTTCCAGACTCTGTGGCGAAGTGACGCATCAGATATTCGTAGGCATCGCCGAGCAGGTCATCGTCTTCCGCACGGTGCTTGCTAAAATCCAGCGCCTTGTTTTCGAAGATGGCGATCAGGTTGGTTAGCTTTTCGACCTGTTCCGGCCCGCTGCCGAGTTTGCCCGGGTCGTTGAAATCCGGCATATCCGACAGCTTGTTGGCCTGAGCCAGCGGCGCGATGATTTTTTTGTTGATCTGGTCGCCGATGTCTGGCTTACCCTTGAGCGCGACCATGTCTGTGAAGCTGCTGCCTTTGGGAATCGTGATCGGTGCGTAAGGTACGTCGGCATATTTGTCGCTGACATATTTGATGAACAGCATCACCAGTACGTAGTCCTTGTACTGGCTGGCATCCATGCCGCCGCGCAGTTCGTCGCAGCTCGACCACAGGGAGGAATAAAGTTCGGATTTCTTGATGGCCATGTGCTCTTGCTTATCTTCCCGAGGTATCAAAAAGTTGCCAATATAAATCCAGCAAATTTGGTCGTTACTGAGTTTCTGGATAAAAAAGCCCGGCTGAAAAAGCCGGGATTTTTGTTAAAACACAAATATTTTTTCCGTAAATATTCCCGCCGTTACGCGAAGTTCTTTGTCACGAAGTCCCAGTTCAGCAGATTATTCAGGAAAGTCTCGACGAACTTGGGACGCTGGTTGCGGTAGTCGATGTAGTAGGCGTGTTCCCACACATCCACGCACAACAGCGCCTTGTCAGCGGTGGTGAGCGGCGTACCGGCCGCGCCCATGTTGACAATGTCCAGGCTGCCGTCGGTTTTCTTCACCAGCCATGTCCAGCCGGAGCCGAAGTTGCCCACGGCGGAAGTCTGGAACGCTTTTTTGAAATCGTCGAAGCTACCCCACTTCCTGTTGATCGCATCGGCCAGCGCGCCACTGGGTGCGCCTCCACCATTCGGCTTCATGCAGTTCCAGAAGAAGGTGTGGTTGGATACCTGCGCGGCATTGTTATAGATACCGCCGGCGGGAGCCTTCCTGACGATAGCTTCTAAATCAAGATTCTCGTATTCGCTGCCCTTGATCAGGTTATTGAGGTTGGTGACGTAAGCCTGATGGTGCTTGCCGTAGTGGTATTCGAAAGTTTCTTTGGATATATGCGGTTGCAGTGCGTCCATGGCATAGGGTAATGCAGGCAGGGTGTGTTCCATTTTAGTCTCCTTGGGTTGATTGAGTTTCTCTTCACGCTCTGGTGTGGAAAAAGAAGCTGTAGAAGAATTGCCAAGTGCAGGCAGTCATGACCGACCGCCTGAATGATAGCACGGCTCTTTCAGCATTCCAGCAATTGTCCCTCGCCAAAAATCAGTGCGCAACGCAGCGTTTTGTCTGAGTAAACTGCTTGCATCGCAGTCCGGTATTCCAGCATCTGCGCGCGGTACCGCGCCGCATCTTCGCCACCACCTAATTTGTAATCCAGCACCCACACTTCGTCATTGAATTCTACCAGCCGGTCGATACGTTTCAGCTCGCCTTTTGCGTTGACATAAGGCATCTCGTTGCAGGCAGTGCGGTATTGCCGTGCATCGAAGAAGCGCGCGAGTTGTGGTGAGGCAAGCAGATGCTGTGCCTGTTGCCACAGCGGCTCAATCTCTTCGGCGGAGATAACGAGACGATGTTGCAGCGCCACCCTGTCCACCATATTTTCATTCGAAAGATGTTGCAGCAGCGCATGCAGCCAGATGCCGCGTTGCTGTTGTGCGGTGTTACGGAGGACGCGTTTGCCGGTGGGAATAATGGTGGGCAGCTCTACTTCTTTCGCAACCACCCCTCTCCACTGCCCCTCTCCCACGCCTGGGAGAGGGAAGTTACTGTGCAATGGATTTGGCTGCTCGTCCACCGCTGCCGCGATACGGTCATACCACGACAATGCTTTCTTCTTGTCTTCCTTGTCTTCACCCTTGCTGTTGCCGCTGACGATGAGTGCCTGTTGCGCACGGGTCATCGCGACGTAGAGTAAATTCATCTCTTCGCGCGCCTGTTGTGCGGCATCCAGCTCGAACAGCGGCGCGCGCTTCCTGCCGCGCGAGGCCTGGTCGGTGTATAGGGAGAAATGCAGCGGTTGCGGCTCGTGCGTCGGCCAGTCGATTAATACGTCGTTGCCTTCCCTGCTCTTCTTCTCCGCATTCGCATCCAGCAACCAGACGATGGGCGCTTCCAGTCCTTTCGCTTCGTGCACGGTATAGATACGTACCGCGTTGCCTACTATGCCGAGCTTGCCTTCATTCGGCGCATCATCGGGGCTGTCACGCAATTCGCGCAGTTCCTGTAAAAAGCGCGGCAAACTGGGGTAGCGCCCGGCATCCACAGAAAGCGCGATCTCCATGAAAGCGTGCAGGTTGGCGGCGACCTTGGCGCACATCTCCGCTGGCAGCACGGCGGTGTAACGCGCCAGCACGTCACCCTCGAAATAGATGCGGTCGAGCAGATCATGCACCGGCAGTTTGTCGGCGAGCGCGAGCCAGTTCTTCAACAACTCGGCGGCGCGTTGTAGCGCAGGCGATGGTTTGGCGAGGTGTTGCAGGCGTGACCACCATGAGAAGCTAGGGCTGAGGGCTGAGGACTGAGGTAGTGCCCCTCCGCTTGTTTCTTGTTCCTTATCTCTTGTGCTTGCAATTTCCATCAGGTCCGCATCGCTGCACGCGAAGATCGGCGTGCGCAACACCTGCGCGAGAGCAAGATCGGCGAAGGGTGTGATGAGAAACATCAGCAGCGCCTGCACATCTTCCGCTTCCAGCGTATCGAGCAGGCCGCCGCGCCGCGAACTGATGAAGGGGATGTGGCGCACGCGCAGGGCTTCTTCGTACGTCGCGAGATGGGTGCGACTGCGTACCAACACCATAATGTCGCCGTAAGTGACACGGCGTTCGTTGCCGTTTCCACCAACCGACCAATCGCGGACGATGGTTTGCAGCAGGCCAGTGAATTGCTTGGCTTCTTTGTGGCGCGCGCCCTCTTCTGTTTCGGCGCGGGAGGTAACGAGAGGGTCGCGCAAGTGTAATACTTCGCACACCCCCTCACCCCCAGCCCCTCTTCCGCCTGCGGGAGAGGGGAGTTCATCCGAAACCGCCAGTGGTAGTACTTTCACATGACCGGGCAGGTCGGTATGCTCGGCAGTGTGCGGCTCGAAATCCACGAAGCCTTCGGGATGGCCGACAAACACGGCGTTTACGACATCCAACACGGCAGGTGCGTTGCGGCGGGTGTGATTGTTGCGCAGTTCGTGTGCCGAAAAATACTCTTTGAGATAATCGCGCGCCACGCCGAACAGCCGCGCATCGGCACGGCGGAAGCGGTAGATAGACTGTTTGGGATCGCCCACGATAAACACGGTAGGTTGCGACTCGACCGCCACCGCCGCATCGAACCATGCACGCAATATCTGCCATTGCAGCGGATTGGTATCCTGGAATTCATCGAGCAGCACATGGCGGTAACGACTGTCGAGTTTGTACTGCATGGTCTCGGCGTGTTCGCTCTGTTGCAGCAGGCGGCACAGTTGCCACTCCAGATCGGAGAAGTCCATCTGCTGCTTTTGCTGCTTGAGCGCCTGATAGCGTTCCAGCAAAGCCACGCCGCAATTCAGCACCGCTTCGTTGAGGCGATACGCCTGCTGCTCGGCCAGCGCGTCGCGCACTTCCTGCAGGCTGTCGAACAAAGCATCGCGCGTCACCAGGAAGGCTTCCGTATTCTGCTTTTTGGTTGGCTTAAAGCTACGCGGCTCGTCTGCCTGAGTAAACAGCAAGGGACGCATTGTTTCGAAGCGCGCTTCCGCTATGCTATCCGTCCAGGCGCGTTCCAGCTCGCTGGCTTTGTTTTTCTGCGTGTCGGTACCCTCAACCGCGAGCTGGTGCAGGAACGCGAACAACACCTCTTCGCTATTGCCGCACATGCCCCAGTCGGCAGTCGGATCGAAATCCATATCCACTTCGAGATCGTTGCGCAGATTATCCAGCGCGAACCTCAGTACGCCTTGCTGACCCCGGGTGTAAGCCCACCACTCGGCGCGCTTGGCGAGGAAGTTGAATAGCAGTTTGCGTGTGTTATATAACCCACATTCACTGAACAGCCATTGCATGTGCTGCGCTTCAGTTCCATCCGGATGCTTGCGCATCTGCTCCAGCAATTCTTCCCAGGCTACTTCCTGTTCGCTGCCGGCGCGTTCCAGCAGCGATGAACCCTGCATCACACCGGCATTCAGCGGCGCGCGTTGCAAGACCTGCATAAACCAACCATGGAAAGTGCTGATGGTGATACCCGGTTGCGCCAGCAATACGCTGGCATACAAACCGCGCGCGCGCCGCACCTGTTCGTCGCTCAATTCAGAAAGGCCGCGTTCGGCAAAGAACTGGCGCACAAATGTCTCGTCGCGCATCGCCAGATCGCGCAACCACAGCTGCAAACGCGCCTGCATCTCCTGCGCTGCCTTGCGTGTGAAGGTGATAGCGAGTATCTGCGAAGGCTGTGCGCCGTCCAGCAACAGGCGCACGATGCGCGACACCAGTAGCCAGGTCTTGCCGCTGCCCGCGCAGGCTTCGACGACGATGCTGCGATTGGGGTCGAGGGCGATGTGGTTGGTCATGCCCACTCTCCCTTGCGGCATACACCACGCATTTCACAGTACATGCATACCGCATCGATGCCGTTGGCGGGCAACCCTGCCCCGTTGTGGATGCGCACCATTACCTGCACCAGCCGTTCGGCATTGAGCCGCGCCAATTGCGCAACATCGTGTGGCGGCACAATGGATTTCACTTTACCGCTCTCGATGCTGACAAACGCCGCTTCCACGGCCTCATATGCGTAGGCGTAGCACGCCAGCTGCACATCCTCGCCCGGCTCTTTCAGTTTGCTGCGCAGCAGTTGCTCGCTTTGTGTCTTGTAATCAAGTACCCGTTTTTTTTCTTCTTTTACATCCAGCCGGTCGATGCGACCGCGCAGGCTTACACCGTCAAGCGGCAGATCGAATGTGCTCTCCGCCTCGATATAGCGCCAACCTTGCATTTCGCTCTGCGACTGCCATTCGAGATACGCTGGCAGCAACTGGTACCAACGCGCCAGCCAGGCGCGTGCCGCAAAATCCTGCACCAGCAGATCGGCAAACACCTCCTCACTGATCTGGCGCAAGGCGGCTTCCATTTCGTCATGCCGATACTTGTTTGCACACGGATAGCGTTCATGGAAGCGCCGCAGGATGTCGTGCACACGCTCGCCGTAGTCACGCTTCTCGATGGTTTCCTGCACCTCATCCAGCTCGTTGAGGCGCAGAATATGCCGCGCATAAAATTGATACGGACAGGCCACCAGACTGTTGTAGGCGCTGATGGAAACGCTTGCCGGCGCAGCCTGTGCCGCAACTGCCGGGGCGGGCTGTATCGCCTGCGGCAGTTCGACGCTGCGCGCATCCTCAGCTGCCAGATAAGCATGCAGTTCGTTTTCACTGAGGTCGTCGCCATACCGGAGCTCATGCGCGTCGCGCAGCATCTGCAAGTAAGGACTGAGCAGGTTCTGCTCGCCGTTCTTATCCTTCTGCCAGGTGACCAGCACGCAGTCGTTCAACGCCAGCAATGCCAGCAAGTCATCGTGTTGCCGCGCGGCATGTGTGGCGCGTGTCGGCAGATTAAGGCTGCTGCGCACCGCATCATTGAACCAGCGTCCGCCGTTTACCATGCTGGGCAGGCGGTCGGCATCGCAACCGAGCAGCAGCACCGCATCAAAAGTGCGCCAACGCGTCGCGGCAAGGTGGGTGAAGCGCACCGGGCTGTCGATGCCGGTGTCGAGATAGGTCTGCGTATCGAGTTGCTGTGCCAGCCAGCGCCGCCATTCCCTGAAGGCATAGCGCCCTTGATCGCCCGCCAGTTCCTGTCGCCAGCCATCCAGGGCACGCAATAATTGCTGGCCCGCATCGTCCCGCTGCAAACCCGCATCTATGCCCAGCACGGCAAGACTTTCCCGCAAAGAATCCAGCCACTCCGCCAGGGCTCTCTTCTTATTCTGTTCCAGCAAGGCGGCGGCCTGACGCAAGCGCACCAGCGGCTGATGCAGCGCCGTTTCGTGTCCGGCAGAGGCGATAAATTTCTCCAACCCGGATACCACACTCTGCTTGCGCAGCAGTTGTTCCAGTTGGTACACCGCCGCCTTGCGCTCGCTGGCGACTGTATCTGCGAAAATGAACGGCGACTTAAGCAGGTCAAGCAGGTCGTGATGATAGAAATCGCTTTGCAACGCGGTCAGCCAGCGATCCAGTACCGTGCTCACCGACAGCGTGGCGAAAGTCCAGCCGGTTTCGTCTGCCACCAGCACCTCGGCACGTTCCAACAGGGCGCGCGTGCGCCGCGCCGCGACGCGATCCTGCGCGACAATGGCAATGTCGCGCTTACCCTCACCTAACCAGCGGCGCACCTGCATAGTGGCGGCGCGGGCTTCCTGTTCCAGTGATGTGGCGGCAAAAAAATGCGGTGGATGCTCCCTCTCCCCAACCTTCTTCCACGCGTGGGAGAGGGGATAAATTGGCTCACCTCGCCCGTTTACGGGAGAAGGTTTGGGGGAGAAGGCAGTCATCTCCCTCAGATCAAACACCTGCACTTGCGCTTGCTGCGCATACGCGTCGAGAAAGCGTTGCTCCAGTGCATTCCAATCCGAAGCACGCAGCACATACAGCGGTTGGCAGGCCTGTGCCGCCAGTTTCGCCAGCCGTTGCTGATAAGCGCGTGCGGCATCCAGTTCCACGCCTTCCTGCATCGCATGCCACAACTCGAACACCAGCCGCGCTTCCAGTTGCAGCGTGCTGTTCTGCCGCGCCTGATACGCCTGTTGTACGGCGGCAGTGAATGCTTCCGCGTTGCATGGCAACTCATCCAGCGCCTGCGTCAGCTCGTCGAATAAGTCCAGCAGCTCCTGCGTCATACCCCACAAGTCGGTGTTTTCGAACCACGGTTGTTTGTACAGATGTTGATACAGCAAGGCACTGCGCTGACTGTCGGTGGTCACGGGCGCATCCAGCGGAATGGATTGTGCCCAATCATTGAGCGTCACCATGTGTGGCAATAATAATGCGGGAATATTTACTGCGCGCGCCAGATGCTGCGCCAGCGGTTGCGCAACATGGTAGTTGGGCAACAATACGGTTGCGCGGCGCAGATCCGGCAAATCCTGCGCATGGCAGGACAGGATATGTCTGGCTACGCTGGCGAAAAAGGCTGAATTCAACGTTCGAGAAAGTGCAGCTTATCTTTCACAATGCGCCATTTATCGGCATCGGCAGGCGCATCCTTTTTTGCCACGATGGGCTTCCATTTTTTGGACAATTCAGCATTCAACGCGGTGAAGTGGCGCTGGTCTTTCGGCAGGTCGTCCTCGGCAAAAATCGCTTCTGCCGGACATTCCGCTACACACAGCATGCAATCGATGCATTCGTCGGGGTCGATTGCCAGGAAATTCGGTCCTTCGCGAAAACAATCCACCGGGCACACTTCCACACAATCGGTATATTTACAGCGGATGCAGTTCTCGCTCACCACGTAGGTCATGACCAATTCCTTTGCAATTCAGTACACCCGATTTTATCAGCTACGCAAGATCCATGCTAAACGGCTCAAACATCGTTTCAGACTTTGCTGAACCGCCCAAACCACCTATAATCACCACAATTCATCGCAAGTTAGTCAACATGCAAACTACCCGCATTTTTTTAATACTTACGGTCATCGTACTGGCCGGCTGTGCCGCTCCACATGTGAGGAATCCGGCCGACCCGCTGGAGTCATTCAACCGTGGCGTGTATCAGTTTAATGACACCATGGACAAAGCCATCGCCAAGCCGGTCGCGCAGGGCTACAACGCTATCATGCCGGCTCCCGGCAAGATCATGGTCAGCAATTTCTTCTCCAATCTGGATGATGTCATCATTACCGTCAACGATCTGCTGCAATTCAAGTTTACCCAGGCTGCCTCTGACGGCGCACGCTTCCTGTTCAACAGCACCTTCGGTATTTTCGGTCTGATTGATGTCGCACACCGCCTGGAAAAACATAATGAGGACTTCGGCCAGACATTGGGTTATTGGGGTGTTGACAGCGGGCCATATCTGGTGATTCCCATCCTCGGCCCCAGCACTGTGCGCGACGGTGTGGGGTTATATGCGGACAGCCGCCCGAGCAAGCTGCGCCGTGTGGATCACATCCGTACCCGCAACCAGCTTTATCTGACCAAGGCGGTCAACCGCCGCACGCAATTGCTGGACCAGGAAAAAGTGCTGGATGCGGCGGCGCTCGACCGTTACGAATTTATTCGAGACGCCTATTTGCTGCGCCGCCAAAGTCTGGTGTATGACGGCAACCCACCGCGTGAAGAGTACGATTACGATGATGAAGACAACGGCTTTGAATACCAGGAAGTGCCTATTCCCAATATCCCCTCATCGCAAAATAACAAAATGCCGGCAACCCGTCTTGCCAGCGTAACGCAACAGCAGCCGTCAGCCACACCGGGAACTGAAGCAGACCGCCCCGGTATTTACAAAGTTTGGGTGGTGCAGCGCGCCGGCACACAATAACCAGTGCCGTCTAAAACACGGTTTGCAAGAAAAAACTGGCAACGTTAGAGACGATGAAAATATTGTTGTTTCTGCAACTCGGCGCTTAGCCCCCGGAACGCAACGCCCCGATCCGCTCATCCAGCGGCGGATGAGTCATAAAAAGCCTGGAAAATCTGCGCCCGCCGGAAATACCAAATGCGGCCATCTGTTCCGGCAAGGTCGCCTGTTCATGATTCACCTTCAGGCGCTCCAGTGCGGCGATCATTTTCTGCCGTCCGGCCAGACTCGCACCGCCCGCATCGGCACGGAATTCACGCTGGCGCGAGAACCACATCACGATGATGCTGGCCAGTATGCCCAGCACCAGTTGCGCCACGATTTCTGCGGCAAACATGCCGATACCCCGGCCATTGCGCTCGTCGTTTTTCAGCAGCACACGATCCACGAAGTAGCCAAACAACTTGGCGAAGAAAATCACGAAGGTATTCACCACGCCCTGGATCAAGGCCAGCGTCACCATGTCGCCGTTGGCGACGTGGCTGATCTCGTGCGCCAGTACCGCTTCGGTCTCGTCGCGGCTCATGTTGCGCAGCAGCCCGGTGCTTACAGCCACCAGCGCGTCATTGCGGTTCCAGCCGGTGGCAAATGCATTCACATCCGGGGCATCGTAAACTGCTACTTCCGGCATGCCGATACCTGCCGCGAGCGCCTGGCGTTTCACGGTATCCACCAGCCAGCGTTCGGTCGGGTCAGTCGGGTTCTTGATGACCTGCGCACCAACCATGCGCTTGGCTGACCACTTGGACAGCGCCAGCGAAATCAGCGAGCCGGAAAAACCGATCACCGCCGACAGCACCAGTAGCGCATTGAAATCAATCGTGCCGGTTTCGTCGATCCAGCGATCCACGCCGAGCAGGCGCAGGGTAATGCTTATCACCACCAGCACCGCCAGGTTGGTCAGAACGAACAGGAAAATCCGCTTCATGTTACTGTCTCCATCATCAATGAACTGCGGCGCGAAGTTTATCATCACCCGGTATCACGCCCGTCATATGGGGAACCCCATCCTGTTTTCAAGAGCCTAATTTGACGGCGGCTGAATGAACAAGTTTCACCCGCTTGCCAATGTCATCGAATGACACTAGTATGGTCGCACACTGCACGGAATTCCGTCATGCCGAATCGCTACACCCACACCGCCATTACGTTGCACTGGGTCATCGCGCTGCTGATCTTCGCCGCCTTTCCGCTCGGCGTTTACATGCACGAACTACCGTTGTCACCGGACAAGCTGCGGCTGTACAGCTACCACAAATGGATCGGCGTTACCATCTTCCTGCTGGCGGTGCTGCGCGTCGCGTGGCGCGGCACCCACCGCCCTCCTGCATTGCCAGAAGCTATGCCGCGCTGGGAAAGAATTGCCGCAGACACCGTGCATTATCTGCTGTACGCGCTGATACTCGCCATACCTTTGAGCGGCTGGCTGATGAGTTCCGCCAAGGGCGTTCAGACTGTATGGTTCGGTGTGCTGCCGCTGCCCGACCTGCTCGCCAAGGACAAGGCTCTGGGTGACCTGCTCAAAGAGGTGCATGAAGTTCTCAATTTCCTGATGCTTGGCCTGGTGCTTGCACATATCGGCGCAGCACTAAAGCATCATTTCATCAACCACGACGGGATACTGGCGCGCATGATTCCGTTTCTCGGGAGAAAAACATGAAGCACTGGCTGATCGTTCCACTACTGCTCACCGCCTCACTGGCATGCGGCGCAGAATTCACCGTGCTGCGCCCGCAGCAGAGTAGCGTCTCGTTCGTCTCGAAGCAGATGGGTGTGCCGGTGGAAGGAAGTTTCCGGAAATTTACTGCCCGCATCGCTGTGGATCCGGCCAAGCCGGAAGCCGGCGTGGCCCACATCGACATCGACCTTGCCAGCATCGACACCGGCATGACTGAAGCCGATGAAGAAGTTGCGGGCAAGGCATGGTTTGACACCAAAAACCACCCTGTCGCCAGCTTCGTCTCCGGCAGCGTCACACAGTCGGGAAAGGGGCGATACGAGGCGCTCGGCAAGCTGACCATCAAGGGCAAGACGCTGGACGTCAAGGCTTCCTTCACGCTCAAACAGAATGCTGATATGCTGGTCATCGACGGCATGTTTCCGCTCAAACGCCTCGCTTACGGCATCGGCTTGGGTATCTGGAGCGACACCGACACGGTCGCCGACGAGGTGCAGATACGCTTTCACTTTACCCTTGCAACAAAATAACCCTAAGAAAGGAAAACGGTATGAACAAATTACTCGTAATACTCTTCGCCAGCCTGGTGGCTGCACCCGCCTATGCGGCGGACAGCTACATGATCGATTCGCGTCACACCTTTCCGGTGTTCGAGATTAACCATATGGGCTTTTCCACCCAGCGCGGCCGCTTCAACAGCAGCAGCGGAAAGATCATCCTCGATACCGCCGCAAAAAAGGGTAGTGTGGAACTGGTGATTGAAACCGCCTCGCTCGACATGGGGCTGGACAAATGGGACGAGCACATGAAATCCGAAGATTTTTTCAATGTTGCGCAATTCCCGACCATGCGCTTCGTCTCGGACAAACTGGTATTTGACGGCGACAAGGTGGTGGCGGCCGAGGGTAGCTTTACCCTGCTCGGCGTGACCAAGCCGATGAAGCTCACCGTGAGCAACTTCCGTTGCGCGCCGCACCCGATGAACAAGAAATTCACCTGCGGCGCGGACATCACCGCCACGCTGAAGCGCTCCGAATTCGGTATGAGCAAATATGTCCCGGCGGTGAGTGATGAAGTAAAAATTTCCGCTCCGGTGGAAGCAGTAAAGGACTGATGAGTACGGGCGAGGTATCCGCCCACCCAATCAACCTACACCGACCAGCCTACACCGTCCCGCCCACCGTCAAACCGTCGATGCGCACCGTCGGCTGCCCCACGCCGACTGGCACGCTCTGGCCTTCCTTGCCACAGGTGCCGACGCCGGGATCCAACGCCATGTCGTTGCCGATCATCGAGATACGCGTTAATACATCCGGGCCGTTGCCAATCAGCGTTGCGCCCTTCACTGGCCGGGTGATCTTGCCATCTTCGATCATATAGGCTTCGGCAGTTGAAAATACAAATTTTCCACTGGTGATATCCACCTGCCCGCCGCCAAAATTTACCGCATACAGACCGTATTGCACCGAAGCGATGATTTCCTGCGGATCCTTGTCGCCGTTGAGCATATAAGTGTTGGTCATACGCGGCATCGGCAGATGTGCGAAGGATTCGCGCCGTGCGTTACCGGTTACCGGCACCCCCATCAGGCGCGCATTCAGGGTGTCCTGCAAGTAGCCGCGCAGGATACCGTTCTCGATCAGCGTGGTGCACTGCGCCGGATTGCCTTCATCATCCATCTGTAACGAGCCGCGTCGCTGTGCCAGCGTGCCGTCGTCCACCACGGTTACACCCTGTGCTGCAACGCGCTCGCCAACCCGACCGGAAAAAGCCGAGCTACCCTTGCGGTTGAAATCACCTTCCAGTCCGTGCCCGATCGCTTCGTGCAATAAAATTCCTGGCCAGCCGTTGCCCAACACCACAGTCATGTTGCCCGCCGGGGCGGGGGCGGCATCCAGATTGGTCACCGCTTGGTGCACTGCCTGCGCGGCGTATTTACGCAGCATCTCGTCGTCAAAATAAGCATAATCGAAACGCCCGCCGCCGCCCGCCGATCCCTGCTCGCGTTTGCCGTTACTCTCGATGATCACTTGCAGCGACAGGCGCACCAGCGGACGGATGTCGGCATTCATCAACCCGTCGCTACGCGCCACCATCACCACTTCGTATTCACCTGCCAGCCCGGCCATCACCTGCACCACGCGTGGATCCAGCGCGCGTGCGTAGCCTTCGAGCCGCTCCAGCAACGCAACCTTGTCGGCATCCTTGAGACTGGCGATCGGGTCGTGCGGCAGATAAATCTCGCGGCGTGAGCCTTGGTGTAGCATCGGTACGGTCTGCGCACCGCCCTGCCTCGCAATCGCACGCGTGGCCTGAGCCGCGCTTTCCAACGCGTTCAAACTGATGTCGTCAGAATAGGCGAAAGCGGTCTTCTCACCGCTTACTGCACGCACCCCGACACCCTGGTCGATATTGAAACTGCCGGATTTGACGATGCCCTCTTCCAGTGACCAGCTCTCGGCGCGGCTGTACTGGAAATACAGGTCGGCATAATCGAGGCGGTGCGCCATCATGCTGGCGAATACCTGCTCGATATGGCGCGACTCGATGGAATGCGGCACCAGCAGCGATTGCTGGGCGGTGGCGAATAATGTGTCGAAAGGCTGCATGGTATTTATTAATTTGTAAGCGGAAAGTAGTGAGTGGTAAGTGGGGAGTGGGAGCGATTTTTCCACTTACCACTCACTACTTACCACTCACCATAATAGGCGGTTAGAATAAAACGCGATGCGCAAGCGCCGGCAAGCTGGCGCGCAGGCTGGCCTGATAGGGCGAATTGATCTCGGCAATTACCACACCGGAGCCGCGTGGCAAGCGGTCCAGCACCCGGCCCCACGGATCGACGACCATACTATTACCGTGTGTTTCACGCCCGCTGACATGATAACCACCCTGTGCGGCAGCGATTACGTACGCCAGGTTTTCCACGGCGCGTGCGCGTACCAACACCTCCCAGTGCATCTTGCCGGTGGTTTCGGTGAATGCGGAAGGCAACACAATAATGTCGACATCCTGCATGGCACGGAACAGCTCGGGAAAGCGCAGGTCATAGCAAACTGCCAGACCGATGCGCCCGAACGGACTATCCACCACCACCACCTGATTGCCCGATTCAATAGTTTTGGCTTCGTCATAACGTTCGTTGCCAAGCTCCAGACTAAACAAGTGTATCTTGTCGTAGCGCGCTACTTGCTCGCCCTGCTCATCGAATACCAGACAACTGTTCAACACCTTGCCCGGTGCACTGGCCGCCAGCGGGATGGAGCCGCCCACCAGCCAGATTTTATGGCGGCGTGCGGCTTCGCTGAGAAACGACTGGATCATCCCCTGCCCCGGCTGCTCACGTACCGCAACTTTGTCCTGCTCGGACATGCCCATGAGCACAAAGAATTCCGGCAGCACTACCAGACGCGCGCCCTGCTCGGCAGCTTTGGCGATGAGGCGGCCTGCTTCGTTCAAGTTACCCATGACATTCGGCCCGGACGCCATTTGAATGGCGGCAACCTTAAAAGCTTTCATCCGTTCAACAGGGTTTTGTTGCCTGTAATTTACATCCGACATTCAGTGTTTCCTTATTGATTAGGTTCGTTTTCTTTTCGGTCTACCGGGGTTCGGCCGAGCTTGACCACCTTGGGATCGCTCCATGTGCCGCTGACATTGTATTCAAATGACATTAGATTATCGAGCGGATTACCCAATATCTTGTTGACAATGAGTGAACTGATGCCCACTGCAGGTCCGGCGGCGAATGCACTCAGCAGAGATACGCTGTCGCCCAGTGTCGGCAAAATTTTCACGCGCAAATCCTGGGTTTCGCGATTCAGATCGGCGCTGCCCTTCATGGTCACTTTGGCAGCCGAACCATCGAGTCGCAAATCCTGTGTGTCGAGTACGCCGTTGCTAATCTGTGCATTGCCCTTGATGCTGTCAAACTGGAAACCGTCACTGAACACGTCGGCAAAGTCCAGTGTGATGCGTTTGGGCAAAGCCTGCAAGCTGAGAATGCCGAGCAATTTTCCGGCACCTGGGTCCATCTTGAGAAACTGCCCCTTGCCGGTATCCAGCTTAAGCATGCCATCCAGAGTGGCGTAATTGAATCTGCCCGGCGTGCCGACCCATGACAAACTTGCCGTCAGCTTTCCGCTGCCGCTCTTGACGGTGTTTGGATAGCCGGAGCGCGCCAGAATCTTCCCGGCATCGCTGATTTCCAACAGCAGGTTGACGTCGCTTCTCGCGTATGCCTCGCCGCCATGCCAGATGCCATCGCCTGTCAACGCACCATCCGGGTTGGTGACGCGCAGCCGGCGCAGTCGCCAGTCTGTGCCATCGGGGTGCCCAACCAGTTCCAACCGCCCGAGCTGTTTATTTTTTACCCGGAAATTCTCGACGGCAATCTGTATCGCGGGCAAATTGTTCGGTGACAATGTGGCAGGTTGGTCAGGAACTACCGCCGCCTGATCGTCACCGCTCCAGAAAAGGTTATCCAGCCGCGCCGTCAACTTACCCTCACCGTGCGGCTGCCACT
This sequence comes from Gallionella sp., assembly GCA_035529795.1. Lineage (GTDB taxonomy): Bacteria > Pseudomonadota > Gammaproteobacteria > Burkholderiales > Gallionellaceae > Gallionella. The sequence goes on from DATKVZ010000003.1 coordinate 181,859, forward strand.
CGACTTCGCCATTCAATGTGTCGCCGGACAACTGCGCAAACAATCCATCACCACGCCTGCCGGCATCGATACTTAAGTCGTTTATGTGCATGCCAAGCCCGCTGACCTTGCCGATCATGAGGTTCGCGCCGGCAAAAGACAATTCTCCCTCCATGTCATCAGTCGCGCTGAATAAATCTCCCCACCCCTGCAATGACAGTTCTGGCAGCATACCGGTCAGCCACACACCATCTTTCTTTGGCCATTTACCCTGCTCGCCAAAATTAATGACGCCACGTTTGATAGCCATCGCGCCATTCTCGTCACGCCGTGCCAGCCGTGCGTTGAGCAGTTTACCCAGTTGCACGGTAATAACATCTTGCCCATCGGCGACATTCTTTTTCTCCAGCCGCAATGGCATCGTCTCGCCGGCGCGTTTGGCAAAGGGCTGCGGCAGATCGGAGCTGATGCCACGCAAGTTTGAATTAAAGATCAGTTGCGCGGATTTTTTTACCACCGTGATGTCGGCATCCCATGCTGTACCGCCATGCAAATAATTCAGCAGTGGATACGGGTTAATCTTGCGCAATGCGTCGAGGTCGCTGCGCCCCCTTACGATGGCACGCACCACACCGCCTGCCGCGCTCTGCGCATCGATGCTGGCCGCTCCACCCAGTATTTCCGCCGAAACACTACGGGTAAGCATGCCCGATTCGGTGAACAACAGTTCGCCGCACGTCTTGCGCAATAGCGGCACCCCGTCACCCAGATCAATATCGTTGCCCTGTACACTAAAAGTGCCGGAGACTTTCACCGGTTTATCACCTTGCAACGGAATGTATGCAGACAGATCCAGATGCCCGGTACCGCTGGCGCTCATGCCATCGGTGAAGCCGTCTATGTAACCGCGTACCGGACTCTGCTGGATGAATTGCAGGAAGGTATTGCTCGCACCTGATGCACTGCCATTTATTTCCAGTGGCAGATCGTCACTCTGCAAATCCGCCACAGTGACAGTAAGATTCTGCAACTGCGCATTCAGCATGGTCGCGGAGGGGGCCTTCACTTCCATCTTGTTGCCGCGTATCCAGAATTCTCCGGAGATGTTTTCGATACGCGGCCAATCCTTATGGAATTTCATTACAACATCCCGCGCATGCCCGCCGACTTCAAGTAACGCATTGTTCGTACCATCCAGCGGAAAATCATTCAGGTTACCCTTGACGCGTACGTGGAAATCCTCAGTGTGTCCCGCCAACATCGCGTCATTCAGCCAGTCATTGTCTTCCTTGTCCAATGCTACCAGCGGTGTATAACGGGCGGCGCGCCGGACATCGCCGCGCGTCAGGTTGACTGTCAGATCCAGCACGCCCGGAGTACCGGCCTGTGTCTGGTAGCTTCCATGCAGATTGCCTGTCAGATCATCGTTAACGACAACAATATTGTCGGTGTTAACCGACCATTCGCCACGCTCATGCTGCCAGCTGGCCAACCCGGTCAACGTATCAAAAAATAGCGGTTCCCGCATCACCCCCGATGCATCCACCATCAAGCGGTGCGTATTGATGTTCAACCTGCCGCCGGTGTCGCTGCCATCCACATCCACCGACAAACCTGAGAAACCCGGCACGACACCAACCTGGCGCATGGCGATATTTTTTAATTGCCCCTTGATCTTGAAATGCTCCGGTTTTTCAAGCGGCCCCTGCCAATGCGCATTCAGATTGAATACCTCTCCCCTCGGCGCATAAGCATTCAGCAGGGCATGTAAATCAGCCTCCAGTGGCAAGAAATCGGCCAGGCCGGCGAGACTTTCCAGTTGCAGCAGGTTGGCGCGCATCTCACCGTTTGCCGCTTGTCCTTTGACCGCCTTTGCGAAACGAAAATAAACATCTGTTGGCTTCAGCTCGACACCGTTTCGCAATAGCAGTGCCAAATCTCGCGTGGAAATTTCCATGCCATCCGCCACTCTTTTCCATGCGGCACGGCCGCGCAAATCAAGCAGCGTCATTTCCGGCAAATCCTCGGCCAGCCGGGTCACCACATCGTGCAAACCCATGTCAGCGATGAGCTCCGTCGTTTTGCCGTCTACGAAGCTCAGCCAGCCGCGCAATGCACCGCGTCCACGGCTGAATTCGTCCGGCAGATTCAGCCACGGGCGCCAGGCTATCACGTCGGTGTAATCAAGCTGGGCAAACAACTGGCCGCGCCAAGTATTCAAATCGTCAAAACTTGCCCCGTAAAAATCACCACGCACGTCCAGCGGTGTGGCCAGCATGGCGGGGGGCACGGCGCGCACGGCAAAACGGTGATGCCTGAACAGGCTTTCGATGCGCAAATTGACCTTTTGCAATACCAGCGGTGGCGCCTCGCGTTGCTCGTCTACCCAGACAACCAGTGCATTCCGTATCACCGTACGCGATTGGCGCAGCAGCCAGTCGGCGAAATTGCTATCCGTTCCCTGCTGCGAGAGTGCGATCCCGCCAATATAAATTTGTCCGCGTGCATCGCGGCGTATCAACAACTCCGGACGGTCGATTTCCAGGCTGGACAGGCGCAACTCTGCAGTGGGCAGCGACAGCCACGATACACTGCCGTCAATGCGCGGCAACACTAAAGCGGGTTGACGCTGTTGGTCCAAAATACGTACATCGGTAAAACTGAGGCGCGGGCGCAGCCCCTGCCAATCACCTTCAATCTTGCCGATAGTGAGCGGATTGCCGATTGAACTTGCTAAAGAGGCGGTAATCCTGTCGTGATACTGCTCAACATTCGGCAACAGTATATAGCGTAGCGCAAGAATCGCCACTGCCATCAGTACGGCCATAACCGCAGAGGCGACAATACTCAGTCGCGTCAGCCAGCTCAGGCTGAGCCACAGCAAGCGGATGGTGCGCCACAGCAAACGAATGGGAAGGGAATTCAACATCAATGTGTGATGCGCAAATACGCCAGAATTTTTACCTGCGACTTATAATCGCGGAACGATAACATTTTAACTTGAAGCACTCCCTCATGAATACCGCAAACTTGCTGCCTTTTGACCACCTGCTGCAAAAAATGCTGCGCTGTAGCCGTTACGCCAGACGCGTGCTGGAATCAGACCAGCCGCTGCTGGATTGGTTGCAGGCAAATTACACCACGCCGTGCAGCCGTGCGGAAATGCTAAATCTGTTGCGACAATCCAGCTTCGATCCTCAACCCTCACCCCACCCCTCTCCCGATACCCTCTCCCCAACCCTCTCCCGCGAGCAGGAGAGGGAGCGAACGAAAGAAATAATTGTTGATTCCTGCGGGAGAGGGGGCGATGGTATCGCTCACGCGACGCTTGCATTCGATGATGAAACCGGATTGGCCCGCGCCGTACGCAAGCTGCGTAAACAGATAATAGTCAAGCTGATGCTGCGCGACCTCAACAGGCTGTGCGATCTCGACGAAGTGATGCAGGCCATGACCGCGCTGGCGGAAGTGTGCGTACAGCAGGTGCAGACCTATTTGATGCAATCTCTGCAGGCGCAATTCGGCACACCCCTGGACAAAACCGGCACAATGTCACAGCCCATGCTGGTCATCGGCATGGGCAAGCTGGGCGGCGGTGAACTGAATGTTTCGTCCGACATCGACCTGATTTTTATTTATCCGGAAGATGGCGAAACGGATGGGCCGCGTCGCTTGAGTAACCATGAATTTTTTACCCGTCTGGGGCGCCGTCTGATTAGTCTGATCAACGAGCCGACTGCCGACGGCTATGTGTTTCGCGTGGACATGCGGCTGCGTCCCTACGGCGACAGCGGCCCACTGGTGATGAGTTTTGCCGCGCTCGAGGAATACCTGATCGCCCAGGGACGCGAATGGGAACGCTACGCATGGATCAAGGCGCGCGTCATCACGCCGGAGAACTGCCCGCAAAAACTCCCTCACCTCAATCCTCTCCCGATACCCTCACCTCAATCCTCTCCCGCAAGCGGGCGAGGAGGCGAACGAGAAAGGCAATCTCCAACCCCTGCGGGAGAGGAGGCAAACGAATCGCTGTGCGAGCTTTATGTCAACGAACTAATGCAACTTGTGCAACCGTTCATATTCCGCAAATACCTCGACTTCGGCGCGATTGATTCGATGCGCAAGCTGCACACGCAAATCCGCCAGGAAGTGCAGCGCCGCGACCTGCACAACAACATCAAGCTGGGCCAGGGCGGCATCCGTGAAATCGAATTTACCGCACAGGTATTCCAGTTGATACGCGGCGGGCGCGATACCCAGTTACGTATCCGCCCCACCCAGAAAGCGCTGCGACAACTCGCAATAAACGGACAACTGCCGGAGCCGGTCGTCACCGATCTGGATGTGGCATACATTTTTTTGCGCAATCTCGAGCACCGCCTGCAATACCTGGACGACCAGCAAACCCATGAACTGCCGGAAAAAACCGAAGATTGTGAAATTATCGCCGAAGCCATGGGTTATACGGATTACGCCACGCTACTGGGTGAACTCAATCGCCATCGTACGCTGGTTAATCGGCAATTCGAACTGATTTTCGGCGCGCCGCAGGAAGAGCAGGACGGTGGACAGCTCTGGCACGAAGGAATATCCTCTGAAGAGTTGCACCCCTTCCTTGAAAGCCTTGGCTATCGCTTTGTAAATGACAGCGCGCAGCGCCTGCTGCAACTGCAAAATGGCGGCCGTTACCGGCAACTGCCCGAACTCAGCAAGCAACGGCTGGACAAACTGATCCCGCAATTCATCAGTCTGTGCGCGCAGCAATCCAACCCGGACGAAACGCTAGCCAGATTACTCGCCCTGCTGGAAGGCATCAGCCGTCGCGCCTCCTATCTCGCCTTCCTGGCCGAGTACCCACAGGCCATGCAGCGATTAACCAGAATGGTTTCTGCCAGCAGTTGGGCGGGTGAATACATGACCCAGCATCCGGCACTGCTCGACGAATTACTGGATGCGCGCGAGATGTATCAACCGCCACAATGGCAGCAGCTTGACCTCGATTTGCAACGCCGCCTGAATGACTGTGCCGGGGATGCCGAGCGGCAACTCGATGTATTGCGCCTGGCCCAGCAGGAACAGGCATTCCAGTTGCTGGCGATGGACCTGCAAGATCTGTTGCCGCTGGAAAAGCTCAGTGACCACCTGAGCGACCTGGCCGATCTGCTGCTACGCCATGTATTGAGGCTAAGCTGGGCAAGTGTGCGCAAACGGCATCGTGATGAGCCAAAATTTGCTGTTATCGCCTACGGCAAGCTGGGCGGCAAGGAGTTGGGCTACGCTTCCGATCTCGACCTGATTTTTCTCTATGACGACGACCATCCCGATGCGCAGGAAAATTACGCGCGGCTCGGGCAGCGCATCAACGCCATGCTGAGCAGCTACACTTCATCGGGACGCCTGTATGAAACCGATTTACGCCTGCGCCCGAACGGCGCAAGCGGTTTGCTGGTCAGTACCGTTGCAGCATTCACCGAATACCAGCAGCACCAGGCCTGGATATGGGAGCATCAGGCTTTGACGCGTGCCCGTTTCAGCGCCGGCGATACACAGGTTGGCGCCGCCTTTGAAGATGTCCGCAAGCAGGTGCTATGCCAGCCACGCGATCTGATTACCTTACGCAAAGAAATTCTGGAAATGCGCCAGAAAATGTTCGACGGCCATCCCAATGGCACCGGCCTGTTCGATATCAAACATGACCGGGGCGGCATGGTGGATATCGAGTTCATGGTGCAATACCTGGTGCTCGCCTATTCACATCAATACCCGCAACTAACCGCCAATATCGGCAATCTGGCGTTACTTAAACTGGCGGGTGAACTTGGCCTGATTCCTGCCGAACTCGCCGAGCAGACCCGTACCCTGTACCGCGCCTTGCGCCGGATGCAACATCGCATCCGGCTCAATAATCAGTCGCCATGCCGTATCGAGCGTGGAATGATCGAAACTGCCGCAAGCAATCAACTGTGGGAAATACTTTTCGGAAATACTTAGCGAGCGCGGGCAAGAACTTGTGGCACCACAGGCGCATTGGTCTATTGGGGAGCATCCCCGGCGCGTGCGGTGAGGCGATACATAACCATTTCGCCCTTGCCCTTGACATGAATGGTCGCTGGCGACTCAAAAATATAATCATGACGAATGCGGTTATAGGTCGTCTTGTCCACCTGGATCACGCCCTGCACCGCCTCATCAGTTAGCCGGCTGGCAATATTCACCGTGTCGCCCCATAAATCATAGATGAAACGCTTGGTACCAATCACGCCGGCCACCACAGGCCCGGTGGCGATACCGGTATGCAGGCCCAACTTCAATTTGGACAGTTCCGGATGATCGTCCATGAATCGGCGCATTTCCAACGCCATATCTGCAATATTGCGGGTGTAATCCTTGCCGCTAAGGGTCAGTCCACCGACGGCCATATAGGCATCACCGATCGTCTTGATTTTTTCCACACCGTATTTTTCGCTCAATTCATCAAAGCCGGAAAACACGGTATTGAGCAAAGCGACCATTTGCTCGGGTGACAACGATTCGGTCAGTTGCGTGAAATTTACCAGATCGGCAAACATGACGGTCACATCCGCATGGCCGTCCGCGATCAAACCCTGATGATTCTTCAGCCGCTGCGCAATGCTGCTGGGCAGAACGTTGAGCAATACGCGTTCTGATTTCTTCTGCTCCTCGGCCAGTAGTTGGTGCTGCTGATCAAGTTGGGCGCTGATCTTGTCTGTTTCCACGACAAAATAACGCACCAGAAAATAGATGATGGAAGACATCGCGACAAAATTGAGCGCGAAGAACACGTTGATGGTTTTCATCGACAAACCGCCATCACTGCCCGCGCTGAGAAAATAATCAAAAATTCCCGATACAACCGTCATCACGATGTAGGCAGTAAACCAGGGGATGGACTCGCGCCAACCCGACACGACCAGTGCGCCGATGGGTGCCAGCAACGCCCACAGCGTCACACCGCTCAGGGTCACCGTAGTGCCGGTACTCCACTGCATGAAGAAGGGTGCGAACAGGAACAGACTCAACTGCACGAAGCGAAAAGGTTTGAACCGTTTGGTTTTGAAATAGTAAATCAGTGAAGCCACGGAAATCAGCTGATACACCAATGGCACATTGGTTGAAAAATTCAGCCCCATCATCCAGTAGATTGCCAGCCACAATACCACCGCCAGATTCATGAAAGCACAGGCAAAAATCAGCAGATTTTTACGCAGCTTTTCTTCTTGCGTGTCCGCTATTACTGCGGTGATTTCAGGTAGGTTGTTCATCAGCACAATTATTCTTTGGGTGTGGCAAATCAGTGCGTTATACGGCAAGCGCAGCAATCATACCCGAATTATCGGGTAAAGATAACGAACTCGGCTGATTGAAAATGCCAAATAAAAGCATCACACTACGCCTGCCTCCGTGACCAGGCTATGAGTTTCGCAGCACGAAGTTATTATGCCGCTTCATGAAAGGTTTGAATTTTTTCAGGCTTGCTGGCTTAGAACAGCAGCACCCACTGAAGTGGCGGCTGGATAGTAAGTCCCGAGTATTTTCCAATACTGAAATGAGCCTGAACAAAGGTGCTTATAAGATGTAGTTCAGGCGGCGCGTTGTTGGGATTTATTTATCAGTTTAAAAAGTTTAGTCCTGGCCTCGTTGAGAAGTTTGGCGGCGTCATTATCGCTGCATTGTGCGGCGAATGCATCCAGTTGTCCGAAGGTTGTTCCCGGTTTCAGATAGCTGCCCGCATCGGGCAATGAGCGGAGTTTTTCGTAGGGAGTCATCATATCCCGGTAACGATAGTGCTTGCGTATCCGCCCCTTGTCGTCCGTGTACTCTGTCGGGAAATGGCAGGGGCGGTGGTAGTTCAGGTACGGCGTCAACACCTCGAGCGTGAACGCGTTCACCCGATTGGCGAAGGCTTGCGGGATGTGGCTGTAACCCAGATGCTTGCGCACGGTCGAGGCGTTCTTACTCTCTGCCAGCGCATTGTCGTTGGTCTGCCGTGAGCGCGATTTGGTCTGTTCGATGAGCAGCTTTTTCAGCAGCTTTGCCACCAGGCGGTTGATGTACTCCGAGCCGTTATCCGAGTGGAAGCCGCGGATCACGAAGGGGAAGGCGGCCATCATGGCCGCCAGCACCGGCAGTAGATAGGCCTCGCTGATGCGCTCCACGGCGCAGATCACCTGTGTCTGGGTGACCTCGTCCACGGCATTGATGAGGTACACCCCCTTGATCCCGTCCAGATCGCCCTGATGCACGCTGTCCACGCGCAGATAGCCCGGACGCCCATCCGGCGCAGGTCTGCGCCGCTCGCCGATATTGACCTTGGCCGGGCGGGTCTTGTCGAACGAGCCGCGCACGTTCGCGTAGGTCTTGCGTTGGCGCAGGTTGTACAGGTGCCCGTTGGAAATGCCCGCCAGCCGCTCGTAGCGGGCATCCCCATGCACCTTGAACGCCCGCTCGCACAGCTTGCGCGTGGTGGTGCCGGAGAGTGTGCCATGCAGCGCGTCCATCTGCGCCAGCAGACGGATGTCCTCCGATGTGTAGCGTCGCTCGAACGGCACGGCAGGCGCATGGCGCCTGTCCCGGATAGCGCCGCCAGCAACAAACTGTGTGATGCAGCGTGCCACCTGTGCGCGGGACAAGCCGGTCACCTTGGTCAGATACTGCCGCAGCACGCCACGGTCGGTGCGTTTGCAGCGCGCATAACCGAAATGCCTGAGCGTGTCGGCCATCCAGCCATAGGCCGCATGGCGATCCGTCAACGTGAAAGAAATGGGCTCGTTGCCCTCCACAAAGGCGCGCACCTGCGCCAGTGTCTGTAGTCCTTGGGTGTGCATAGTCACGATCATGTCTCCATGATCCCAACTTCCGCCCCGCCAGGCTCATCTTACGGTGGAAACACGACCCTTCGTTCAGGCTCACTTGTCATTGGACAAGGCTCTGGCTTGTGGCAAGTGGGTAATGTAGCTACAATGCCTCCCCCCTTATTTTCCCCCTCCCCGTTGGGCGGGGGATTTGGCTGGGTTCTGGGCGGATCTTTTAACTTACGGGAGGCGTTATGGCAGCGGCATTGGGGGAGAAAATCGAAACGATTTATCAACAGGTCAAGGCGAGGAACCCCGGAGAGGATGAATTTCACCAGGCTGTCCATGAAGTGCTTGAGTCGCTCGGTCCGGTGCTCGTCAAGTATCCGGAATTTGTCGAGCAGAAAATCATAGAGCGCGTCTGCGAACCCGAACGCCAGATCATCTTTCGTGTGCCATGGCAGGATGATAAGGGTGTCGTCCATATCAACCGCGGTTTCCGTGTTGAATTCAACAGCGCCATCGGCCCCTACAAGGGTGGCCTGCGTTTCCACCCATCCGTCTATCTCGGTACCATCAAGTTCCTGGGTTTCGAGCAGATCTTCAAAAATGCGTTGACCGGCATGCCGATCGGCGGCGGCAAGGGCGGCTCCGACTTTGACCCAAAAGGCAAATCCGACAACGAGATCATGCGCTTTTGCCAGAGCTTCATGACCGAACTTTACCGGCACCTCGGTGAATATACGGATGTTCCTGCGGGCGATATTGGTGTTGGCGGCCGCGAGCTTGGCTACCTGTTCGGCCAGTATAAGCGTATAACCAACCGGTATGAATCCGCCGTATTGACCGGTAAGGGGATCAGCTGGGGCGGTTCTCTCGTCAGAATGGAGGCGACCGGATATGGCGCCGTCTACTTTGTGCGCGAAATGCTTAAGGCACGCAAGGATTCCATCGAGGGTAAAACCTGTGTGGTCTCGGGTTCCGGTAACGTCGCAATTTACACGATCGAGAAGCTGAACCAGCTCGGTGCGAAAGTCATTGCCTGTTCCGACTCGAATGGCATCATCGTCCATGAGAAAGGGATCGACCTCGACCTCGTCAAGAAACTCAAGGAAGTCGAACGGCGCAGGATTTCCGAATATGCGGATTATCACAAGGATGCAAAGTATGTCGCCGGCGGTAATATCTGGGATATTCCCTGCCAGGTGGCGATGCCTTCCGCGACCCAGAACGAGCTCAATGGCAAGGACGCCAAGATGCTGGTCAAGAACGGCTGCATCGCCGTTGGCGAAGGGGCGAACATGCCCACTACACCGGAAGGCGTCAAGATTTTTCTTGATGCGAAAATCGCGTATGGGCCCAGCAAGGCTGTCAATGCGGGCGGCGTGGCAACCTCGGCGCTCGAGATGCAGCAAAATGCCAGCCGCGATTCCTGGTCATTCGAGTTTACCGAAAATAAGCTCGATCAGATCATGACCAACATCCACGAAACGACTTATGAGACAGCGGAGGAATTTGGCTCAACTGGCAGCTATGTTGTCGGCGCGAATATTGCCGGATTCATGAAGGTCGCGAAGTCGATGGTGGCACTCGGCTTGATCTAGTCCGATGGAAAAAAAAATGGCCAGATAGTCTGATGAAGTGTTGGTTCGTGCGGAAAAAGAAACGGTGGTAATTGGGGGTGAGTAATTTGCCCCCGCATTGTCGGCTGCTGTTTACTTTGATATTTCGATCTAAGGAATACCGTGAATTTCTCTGCTTCTCCCCAACAACAGGGTTTGTATGATCCACACCAGGAGCACGATGCCTGTGGAGTAGGCTTTGTCGCACATATCAAGGGCAAGAAAAGCCACAGCATCATCAAGCAGGGTCTCTTGATTCTGAAAAACCTGGATCACCGCGGTGCGGTGGGAGCCGATGCCTTGCAGGGAGATGGCGCCGGATTGTTGATACAGATTCCGGATCGGCTTTTTCGCGAGGAAATGGCCAAGCAGGGCGTAACCCTGCCGCTGCCGGGCGAATACGGGGTCGGCATGGTTTTTCTGCCGCGTGAGAGTGCGGCTCGCTCCGCATGTCAGGAAGAGCTTGAACGCTCCGTTCGCGGTGAAGGACAGGTGGTTCTCGGCTGGCGCGATGTGCCGGCGAATGGTGACATGCCGATGTCGCCCGCCGTGCGCAAGCAGGAGCCGGTGATCCGCCAGATATTCATTGGCCGGAGCGACAACGTGCTGGTGACGGATGCGCTGGAGCGCCGCCTGTTCGTTATCCGCCGCCGCGCGGCCAATGCCATTCAACGCCTCGAACTGGAACACGCCAAGGGGTATTACACCGTTTCCATGTCGGCGCGCACGATTGTGTATAAAGGCTTGTTGCTGGCCGATCAGGTCGGGGTTTACTACAAGGATTTGCAGGACACGCGCTGCGTTTCGGCGCTGGCGCTGACGCATCAGCGCTTTTCCACCAACACTTTCCCAAAATGGAATCTGGCACACCCGTTCCGCATGATTGCGCACAACGGTGAGATCAACACCATACGCGGCAATTACAACTGGATGCGCGCCCGTGAAAAGGGCGTTTCCTCGCCGCTTTTGGGCAAGGATCTGAAAAAAATATGGCCGCTAATTTACCCCGGCCAATCCGATTCTGCCGCATTCGACAATGCACTCGAGTTGCTGGTGATGAGCGGCTATTCGCTGGCACATGCCATCATGATGATGATTCCGGAAACGTGGGAGAAGCACGGTACGATGGACGAGAATCGCCGTGCCTTTTATGAGTATCACGCGGCGATGATGGAACCATGGGATGGCCCGGCGGCAATGGCGTTTACCGATGGCCGGCAAATCGGTGCAACGCTGGATCGCAATGGCTTGCGTCCGGCGCGTTACATCATCACCGATGACGATCTGGTACTGATGGCCTCCGAGGCCGGCGTCCTGCCGATCCCGGAAAGCAGTATTGTCAAAAAATGGCGCTTGCAGCCGGGCAAAATGCTCCTGATCGACACCATGCAGGGGCGTATCATCGACGACAAGGAGATCAAGGATTCCCTTGCCAACGCCAAGCCATACCGCGAGTGGATCGACAAGATACGCATCAAGCTCGACGAGGTTCAGACTGTGAGTGAGCAGCGGGCAAGATCACCCATTCCTCTGCTCGAACGTCAACAGGCGTTTGGCTACACGCAGGAAGACTTGAAATTCATCCTGCAACCGATGGCAGAAAATGGCGAAGAGGCCACCGGTTCGATGGGCAATGACAGCGCGCTGCCGGTATTGTCCGGCAAACTGAAGCAGTTTTATTACTACTTCAAGCAGTTATTCGCGCAAGTGACCAATCCGCCGATTGATCCAATCCGCGAGGAAATGGTGATGTCCTTGCTGTCTTTTATCGGGCCGAAGCCGAATCTGCTGGAAGTATCCGACATTAATCCGCCAATCCGTCTTGAGGTGTCACAGCCGGTTCTTTCTCCTGAAAACATGGAGAAGATCCGTCATATCGAAAAATACACGGGCGGCAAACTCCATTCTTACGAATTGGATATTTGTTACCCGGTTGTGTGGGGTAAGGAAGGCATCGAGGCGCGCTTGGCCTCTATGGTTGCCGAGGCGGAAGACGCGGTGCGTTCCGGCGCCAATGTCCTGATTGTTTCGGATCGCAAGGTGTCGGCAGATAATTTCCCCATTCCCGCGTTACTGGCGACATCGGCCGTGCATCATCACCTGGTGAAAAAGGGCATGCGCACCAGCACCGGCCTGGTCGTTGAAACCGGCTCGGCACGCGAAACCCATCACTTTGCCTTGCTTGGCGGCTACGGAGCCGAGGCCGTGCATCCGTATCTGGCCATGGAAACTCTTGCGGGGCTTGCGCGCGGCGACGCTGCGCTGGCCGAAAAGTACACCAAGAATTTTACCAAGGGTATCGGTAAAGGGCTCTGCAAGGTGATGTCCAAGATGGGCATCTCGACCTACATGTCCTACACCGGCGCACAGATTTTCGAAGCGGTCGGACTGAAGAAAGGGTTTGTTGATAAATACTTTACCGGCACGGCATCCAATATCGAAGGTCTGGATGTTTTTGACGTGGCCGAAGAAGCGTTGCTGTTGCACCAGCAGGCGTTTGGCCGGGATATGGTGCTGGATCACGCGCTGGATGAAGGCGGCGAATATGCTTTCCGTGTGCATGGAGAAGAGCACATGTGGACGCCCGATTCAATCGCCAAATTGCAACACGCCACACGTTCCGGAAAGTATTCTACCTACAAGGAATATGCGGCTCTGATCAATGATCAGAGCAAGCGCCACATGACTTTGCGCGGTCTGTTCGAGATTACGTCGGCAGGCACTCCTGTGCCGCTCGATGAAGTCGAACCCGCCAGGGAGATCGTCAAGCGTTTCGCCTCCGGCGCGATGTCGCTGGGCTCAATTTCGACTGAAGCGCATATCGCACTGGCGATTGCGATGAACCGCATTGGCGGAAAGTCGAACACCGGCGAAGGGGGCGAGGATGCCAAACGGTTTTTACCGGTAAAAGGCGGGGAAAAAGTATCCGACATCATCGGTGCAGATCGGATCGAACGTGACTTTACGTTGCAAGCCGGCGATTCGCTACGCTCGGCAATCAAGCAGGTGGCTTCCGGTCGCTTCGGCGTGACCGCCGAATATCTGGTTAATGCCGAGCAGATCCAGATCAAGATGGCACAAGGCGCGAAACCGGGAGAAGGCGGGCAACTGCCGGGGCATAAGGTGACCGATTACATTGGCCACCTGCGCCACTCGGTACCTGGTGTTGGTCTCATTTCGCCGCCGCCGCATCACGATATCTATTCGATCGAAGACCTTGCGCAACTGATCCACGACCTCAAGAACGTAAACTCAAAGGCCAGCATTTCGGTCAAGCTGGTGTCCGAGCTGGGGGTTGGCACAGTGGCGGCAGGTGTGGCCAAAGCGAAGGCAGACCATGTGGTTATCGCCGGACATGATGGTGGCACCGGTGCTTCGCCCCTGTCTTCCGTCAAGCACGCGGGAACCCCCTGGGAGCTTGGCCTTTCGGAAACTCAGCAAACCCTGGTGTTGAATAATTTGCGCGGACGTATCCGGGTGCAAGTTGACGGCCAGGTTAAGACCGGCCGCGACGTGGTCATCGGTGCGCTGCTGGGTGCGGATGAATTCGGTTTTGCCACTGCGCCACTGGTGGTGGAAGGCTGCGTCATGATGCGCAAGTGCCACCTCAATACCTGCCCGGTCGGTGTGGCAACTCAGGATCCGGAGTTGCGCAAGCGCTTTACCGGCCAGCCCGAGCACTTGGTAAATTTCTTCTTTTTCATTGCTGATGAAGTTCGCGAGTTGATGGCGCAAATGGGTGTCCGCAAACTCGACGAGTTGATCGGTCGCACCGATCTTCTCGACATGAAGGCTGGCGTCGAACACTGGAAGGCGAAGGGACTGGATTTTTCCAGGGTGTTTTATCAACCCAAGCTTCCGGCGACAGTGCCCAGGAGGCATTGCGAAACGCAAGATCACGGTCTGTCCGGGGCGCTTGACCACCAGATCATCATGCAGGCTTCGGCGGCATTGGAGAAGGGCACCAAGGTCAACGCCGAGGTAGCCATCCGCAATATCAACCGGACGGTGGGGGCAATGCTCTCCGGTCGCGTGGCAGAAAAATATGGTGCTGCCGGTTTGCCGGACGATACCATTCACGTCCGGCTGCGCGGCACGGCGGGGCAGAGCTTCGGCGCCTTTCTGGCCAAAGGTATTACCTTCGACCTGGTGGGCGAGGCGAACGACTATGTCGGCAAGGGCCTTTCGGGCGGCAGAATTATCGTTCGGCCGCATCCGGATTTCGGTGGCAAGGCAGCAGAAAATATCATCGTCGGCAACACCGTCATGTACGGCGCAACCCAGGGTGAAGCGTTCTTTGCCGGAGTGGCCGGAGAGCGCTTCTGCGTGCGCAATTCTGGTGCAACCGCAGTGGTCGAAGGCATTGGTGATCACGGTTGCGAGTACATGACCGGTGGCACGGTGGTCGTGCTGGGCGCAACCGGACGAAACTTTGCTGCCGGTATGTCGGGCGGCATTGCCTACGTTTACGACGAAGCCGACCGGATCGACAGTTGCTGCAACAGCGCGATGGCATCGTGCGAAGTGGTATTGCCCGCCGCCAAACAGCGTAAGGAAGCCGTGCTGCACAACGGGCAGTCGGACGAGTTGCAATTGAAGTCGCTGATTGAACGCCACGTGCAATACACCGGCTCTGTCCGGGCAAAACAGATACTCGATAACTGGGAGGTTTGCCGCAGCAAATTCGTCAAAGTGTTCCCGCATGAATATCGTCGTGTACTACAGGACATTGCGGTGCAACAGCCCAAGGCCAGGTTCAAAGCAAAAGAGGGGGCTGCATAATGGGCAAGCCAACCGGATTTATGGAGTTCGACCGCCTGAATGAAGAGCATTTGCCGGTGGCGGAACGACTGGCAAATTACCGAGAGTTCACGCCGCACCTGACCGATGGGCAGGCCAAGATACAGGGCGCGCGTTGCATGGATTGCGGTGTGCCGTTCTGCACCAGCGGCTGCCCGGTCAACAACATCATCCCGGACTGGAATGACCTGGTGTACCGCGGCAACTGGGAGCAAGCGCTGGACGTACTGCAATCCACCAACAATTTCCCGGAAGTCACCAGCCGCATCTGCCCCGCGCCGTGCGAGGCGGCTTGCGTGGTGAACATCAACAGCAATGCGGTGGGCATCAAGTCCATCGAGCGTGCCATCATCGACAAGGGCGGTGAAAATGGCTGGGTGGTAGCACAGCCGCCTGCGAAAAAGACCGGCAGGAAAGTTGCCGTGGTTGGCTCCGGTCCCGCCGGTCTGGCGGCGGCGCAACAACTGGCACGGGCCGGGCATGACGTGGTGGTGTTTGAGAAAAACAGCCGTATCGGCGGTCTGATGCGCTACGGTATCCCTGACTTCAAGCTCGACAAGCGGCTGATCGATTGGCGTATGGCGCAACTTGAGGCAGAAGGCGTGAAGTTTCAGACCCGCACCTTCATCGGTAAGGGAGCGCCGGGCCAAGGTGAATTACCCAGGGGCGTGACGAACGACGCGAAAAAAACGATCATACCGGACGAATTACTGAAAAAGTTCGATGCGGTGATTTTGGCGGGCGGCGCCGAACAGCCGCGTGATTTGCCGCTGCCGGGACGTGAACTCAAAGGTGTGCATTACGCGCTGGAGTTTTTGATTCCGCAGAATAAAGAAGTAGCCGGTGACGGCAAGAATCCGATCAGTGCCAAGGGTAAGCATGTGGTCGTGATCGGTGGCGGCGACACTGGCTCCGATTGCGTCGGTACTTCCAACCGCCACGGTGCGGCCTCGGTGACACAGATCGAGGTGATGCCGTGCCCACCTGAGGTGGAAAATAAATATTTGGTGTGGCCGTACTGGCCGCTCAAGCTGCGCACTTCCAGTTCGCACGAAGAAGGTTGTTCGCGCGACTGGGCCATTGCCACCAAAGAGTTTGTTGGCAAGAACGGCAAGGTCGAAAATATTCGCGTGGTGCACGTCGAGTGGAAAGACGGTAGGATGAGTGAGGTCGCGGGCAGCGAATTCGAACTAAAGGCCGACCTGGTATTTTTGGCAATGGGCTTCACCAATCCGTTGCAACAGGTGCTGGATGCATTCGGTATCGACAAGGATGGTCGCGGCAACGCCAAGGCCGACACCGAGAGCTACGCTACCAACAGGGACAGGGTGTTCGCCGCCGGCGACATGCGCCGTGGCCAGTCGCTGGTGGTATGGGCGATCCGCGAAGGCCGTCAGTGTGCGAAAGCGGTGGACGAATATTTGATGGGTAGTTCCGTTTTGCCCCGATAACAAAAAAGTAATCTGCAATCCGCGTAGGATTCAATAGCCAACGGGAATTACACCGGATGAAATGGTGCAATGCCATACGCTTATTGCATCCTGCATTTTCTGTAATATTTTAACGAGAAATTGAGTTAGGTTATGCCAATGAACTTTAAACTGAAAAACGACACCTTCCTACGCGCCCTGCTGCGCCAACCGACTGAATACACTCCGATGTGGATGATGCGCCAGGCTGGCCGCTACCTGCCGGAATACCGCGAATCGCGTCAGCGCGCCGGCAGCTTCCTCGGTCTGTGCAAGAGCCCGGATTTTGCCACCGAGGTGACGCTACAACCGCTGGAGCGCTTCCCGCTGGACGCCGCGATCCTGTTCTCCGACATCCTCACCGTGCCGGATGCGATGGGTCTGGGGTTGTATTTTGCCGACGGCGAAGGCCCGAAATTTGAACGCCCGCTGCGCGATGAGGCGGCGATCAAGGCGTTGCGCGTGCCGGATATCGGCACGGATCTGCGTTACGTCACCGACGCCGTGACGCAGATCCGCAAGGCGCTGGATGGCCGTGTGCCGCTGATCGGTTTTTCCGGTAGTCCGTTCACATTATCCTGCTATATGGTCGAGGGTGGCGGCAGCAGTGACTACGCCAAGGTGAAGACCCTGATGTACAACGAGCCAAAGCTGATGCACCACATTCTCGAAGTCACCACACAGGCGGTAATCGCTTACCTGAATGCGCAAATCGAAGCGGGTGCGCAGGCGGTGATGATTTTTGATTCGTGGGGCGGTGTGCTGTCGCATGCGGCGTTTCACGAATTCTCGCTGGCTTATACGCAGCGCATCATCAATGGTCTGATCAAGACAAAAGACGGCGTGCGTATTCCGTCCATCGTGTTCACCAAGGGCGGCGGCCTGTGGATCGAAAGCATCGCCGGCAGTGGCTGCGACGCGGTGGGGCTGGACTGGACCATGGATATTGGCAGCGCGCGGCAGAAGGTCGGCGACAAAGTCGCGCTACAGGGCAACATGGATCCTGCCGTGCTATTTGCTTCTCCGGAGGCGATCCGCAACGAGGTTGAGCGCATTCTCGCCAGCTACGGCTACGGTAGCGGCCATGTATTCAACCTGGGCCACGGTATTTCGCAGCACTCCAACCCGGAACACGCGGCGGCACTGGTGCAGGCGGTGCATGAACTGAGCCGCAAATATCATTAATCGGGTAGCATGAACGACAAGCCGCAGGATGCTTTCCTGCGGCTTTTTTATTTCTGCGACAATCACAACTTATGCCTATTGCCCGCGTTGCCCTTGATATTCCATTACCCATCCTGTTCGACTACACGGTGACGGGGGATGTTGCCGTCGGTCAGCGCGTGATCGTGCCGTTCGGGAGCAGGCGCATGGTTGGGGTAGTGATGGGGATTGCGGCAGTTTCGGAGATGGCGCCGGAGCGCGTCAAACCGGCGATGCAGGTGCTGTATGATAGCGCGCCGCTGTCGGCGGAAGTGCTTGACCTGTTGCATTTTTGTAGCGACTACTATCATTATCCTATCGGGCCGACGGTGCTGGCCGCGTTGCCGACGCGGTTGCGCTCCGACAAGCCAATTACCACAAAACCAATTTTGAGCTATCGCTTGAGCGCAAGCGGTGCGGCTCTCGATCTTGAAAACTTCCCCAAACGCAAGGTGGTGCAGCGGCGCATCTTGGCGAAGCTTGCCGAAAGCCCGTGCAACCTCGCGCAGCTCAAAAGCCTGTCGGCGACGGCGGGGGTACAGCTCAAGGCGCTGGTTGCGGAGGGGTGGATTGAGCAATGCGCTTCTACCCCCTCCCTAGCCCTCCCCCTGCAAAGGGGAGGGGATATTGCGCAGCACACTTTCGACAACGCTCATACGCTGACTGCCGAGCAGCAGCAGGCGGTGGATGCGGTCAGCGCAGCGCAGGGCTATGCGTGCTTTCTGCTGCACGGCATTACCGGCAGCGGCAAGACCGAGGTGTATGTGCATCTGATGCATCATGTGCTGCAACGCGGCGGACAGGTGTTGCTGCTGGTACCGGAGATCAATCTCACGCCGCAACTGGAACAGTATTTTCGCAGCCGCTTCCCGGATGTAAATCTGATCAGTTTGCACAGCGGCTTGAGCGAGGGCGAGCGCTTGCATAACTGGCAGCAGGCGCAATCGGGCGCGGCGCAGATTGTGCTCGGCACGCGGCTGGCGGTGTTCACCGAGCTGCCCAGGCTTGCATTGATTGTTGTGGACGAGGAGCATGACGGTTCATTCAAACAGCAGGATGGATTGCGCTATTCCGCACGCGATGTGGCGATTTTTCGTGCCAATCAAAGCAAGGTGCCGATCGTGCTGGGTTCGGCCACACCGTCGCTGGAGAGCTATTACAACGCGCAAAGTGGGCGTTATCAGATGCTCAAATTGAGCGGACGTGCGCTCGCCGAGGCGCAGTTACCGTCGGTGCGCTGCATCAACATCAACCAGACGGTGATGCACCACGGCATCAGCGAGAACCTGCTGCGCGAGATAGGGCAGCGCATCGCGCGTAAGGAGCAGAGCCTGCTGTTCATCAACCGCCGTGGTTATGCGCCGGTGCTGATGTGCACCGGCTGCGGCTGGCTGTCCGGTTGCAAACATTGCGCGGGCAAAATGGTGTTGCACCTGAACGACAAGCGGCTGCGCTGCCATCACTGCGGTTATCAATTGCATGTGCCGCATGCCTGTCCGGATTGCGGTAACGCCGATCTGTATCCGGTTGGCAGTGGCACGCAGCGTGTGGAAAGCGTGTTGCAGGAACGCTTTCCGGAGGCGCGTATTCTGCGTGTCGACCGCGACAGCACGCGCAACAAGCGCGCCTGGCAAACCATGCGCGAGCAGATACACACCAACGAAGTGGACATTTTGGTCGGTACGCAGATGCTCGCGAAGGGACACGATTTTCCCGCAC
Organism: Gallionella sp.; assembly: GCA_035529795.1. GTDB lineage: Bacteria > Pseudomonadota > Gammaproteobacteria > Burkholderiales > Gallionellaceae > Gallionella. Next base: position 201,464 of record DATKVZ010000003.1, read on the forward strand.
TGACGCTGGTCGGCGTACTCAATCCGGATAGCGCGCTGTACAGCAGTGACTTCCGCGCTGCGGAGAAACTGTTCGCGCAACTGGCGCAAGTGGGTGGGCGCGCCGGGCGCGCCGATAAACCGGGCGAAGTGATCATTCAAACCGCCTTCCCGGATCATCCGCTGTTTCGCGCCTTGCAGGCGCATGACTTTGAAGGCTTCGCTGCCGCGCAGCTTGCCGAACGGCAGATGGCCGGTTTTCCTCCGTTCGTGTATCAGGCCATGCTGCGCGCCGAGGGCAGGCAGGAGGCCGAGGTTTATGCGTTTCTCAACAAGGCACGTGCCGCTGCCCTAGGAATGAAGCGGGATGTGGAGGTCTTTGGTGTGGTGCCTGCTGCGCTGCCACGTCGTGCCAACCATATTCGGGCACAGTTGCTGGTGCAAGGCTTGCGACGCAAGGATTTGCAGCAATTTTTACGGGATTGGCAACTCTTACTGGATGTGTTGCCTGCGCCGAAACTGCGCTGGTCACTGGACATTGATCCACTGGAGTTTTAGAGTACACAGAGGCGTCCCGGAATATTCATCAAGCCGTTTTAAATACTGGACACTATTGTGGGTAATTGGGGTAGTATTCGAAAAAAGTGGTTCCGGATAATTTTGAGACACTAGGGAAAATACAATTCTGCGGCGCACTTCTTTTGGGACAGGGGACATTTGCTTGTCTGACGTAAAGAGGTAGTAAAGCGATTCATAAATAATTTGAAACCAGAAGTGGAAAGCGAGCACTTGGTCAAGTGGATTTATTTAAGATCGGCAGGAATCATCTAAAGGCCCTCGTAGCATTAGGGCGGCCGTAAGCGATCTTCAACAGCCGCCCAAAGCGGCTCATAAAACTAATTAATAAAGCCCTCCGGCCATGCTGGAGGTCTTAATTTTTGAGGAGCGATAGTTATGACCAACAGGGTAGATCGCGGTAGGCGGCAACTATTGATTGCTGCCACCACGGCAGCGGGCGGCGTTGCAGCAGTGGGAGCTGGTGCACCATTTGTATTGAGTTTAATGCCGAGCGAGCGTGCCAAGGCGGCCGGCGCGCCGGTAGAGGTAGATATCAGCAAGCTCGAGCCTGGCATGATGATGAGCATCGAATGGCAGGGCAAACCGGTATGGATTGTGCGCCGCACTCAGGCAATGATTGATTCGCTACCCGATCACAATGAAGAATTGGCCGACCCCACCTCTTCTGTCCCGCAGCAACCCGCCTACTGTCACAACCCCACCCGCTCCATCAAACCCGAGTATTTTGTGGTGCTTGGCATCTGTACCCACCTGGGCTGTTCGCCAACTTATCGCCCGGAAGTTGCGCCGGTTGATCTGGGTGCAGACTGGGTTGGCGGCTGGTTCTGTCCTTGCCACGGCTCACGTTTTGATCTGGCGGCGCGCGTATACAAGGGAGCGCCGGCGCCAACCAACATGATTGTACCGTCACACAAATATCTGAGTGATGGCCGACTCCTGATCGGCGACGACAGTAAAGGAGCCGCATAATGAACCTGCTAAAAAAATTGCTCGGCTGGATTGATGCCCGTTTTCCGCTGACCGCCACCTGGAAGGCGCATGTCTCGGAATACTATGCGCCGAAAAACTTTAACTTCTGGTATTTTTTTGGCTCCCTCGCCTTGATGGTGCTGGTGATTCAGATCGTCAGCGGCATTTTCCTGACCATGAACTACAAGCCGGACGCGCTGTTCGCTTTCGCTTCCGTCGAGTACATCATGCGCGACGTACAATGGGGCTGGCTGTTGCGCTACATTCATTCCACCGGCGCCTCCATGTTTTTTGTGGTGATTTACCTGCACATGTTTCGCGGTCTGATGTACGGTTCTTATCGCAATCCGCGCGAGCTGCTGTGGATCATCGGCATGGTTATTTACCTTATGCTGATGGCTGAGGCGTTCATGGGTTATCTGCTACCGTGGGGCCAGATGTCGTTCTGGGGCGCGCAGGTGATCGTCAATCTGTTTTCCTCCGTTCCGTTTATCGGCCCGGATTTGTCTCTGCTAATCCGTGGCGACTATGTAATTTCAGATGTCACCCTGAACCGCTTCTTTGCATTGCATGTCATCGCCATCCCGCTGTTGCTGGTGGGGATTGTGGTTGCGCACCTCGTGGCACTGCACGAAGTTGGCTCGAACAACCCGGACGGGATCGAAATCAAGAAACACAAGAACTCCCACGGCAAGCCGCTGGATGGTATCCCCTTCCACCCCTATTACACTGTAAAGGACAGTGTGGGCGTGGTCGGCTTTCTGATCGTCTTCTGCGCGATTATCTTCTTCGCACCGGATATGGGGGGCTACTTTCTTGAAGACAACAACTTCGTCCCGGCCAACCCGATGAAGACACCCGAGCACATTGCTCCGGTGTGGTACTTCACCCCGTATTACGCGATCCTTCGTGCCGTACCGCCGATGTTCGGTTCGCAGTTCCCGGGCGTGGTGGCGATGGGTGTGGCCACCATGGCATTCTTCTTCCTTCCGTGGCTGGATCGCGGCAAGGTCAAATCAATCCGCTATCGCGGTCCAATCTATAAGACTTTTCTGACATTGTTTGTAATAAGCTTTATCGGTCTCGGTACGTTGGGCCTGTTGCCGGCCTCTCCTGTATATACCGTGATTGCCCGGGTACTTGCTGTAGTGTACTTCGCCTTTTTCCTGTTGATGCCCTGGTATACCAAAATCGACAAGTGCAAACCTGAACCGGATCGTGTGACGTTCAAATAAGACCACTGCCGAATAGAGCAGAGAGAGGCTCGTTGATATGAATGCAATCAAAAAATTAGGGACGCTGTTGTTGTTGATAACCATGCCAGTGGCGGCAATCGCCAGCGGGACGGGAGTTGCTCTGGACAGGGCACCGGTTGATCTGGAGGATAAAGTTTCGCTGCAGCGCGGTGCAAAACTTTTTACCTCGTATTGCCTGAGCTGTCACGGTGCCGTCTATATGCGCTACAACCGCCTGAAGGACATCGGCATGAGCGAAGAGCAGATCAGGAAAGATTTGTTGCTACCCGAAGGGATGAAGCTCGGCTCGACCATGCAGGCAGCCATGGACAAGGAAGCGGCCACACAGGTGTACGGTGTCGCCCCTCCCGACCTCAGTGTGATTGCGCGTTCGCGCAGTCCGGACTGGCTCTATACCTACATGCGGAGCTTTTACGTGGACAGCAGCCGCCCGAGTGGCTGGAATAATGCAATTTTTCCGAATGTCGGTATGCCGCATATATTGGCAGAATTGCAGGGTGAACAAAAGTTGGAGATATCTCATGGCGAAGGACATGAAGCCGGCAAACTGGTGCTGGACAAGCCAGGCACAATGAGCCCCGCTGAATATGATGTTGCTATCGCCGATTTGACCAACTACCTGGTGTTCATGGGTGAACCGGCCAAGCTGGTGCGCCATAAACTCGGTTTTATCGTGCTGGGCTTCCTATTCCTGTTGCTCTTGCTGGTTTACGCGCTGAAAAAAGAAATCTGGAAAGATATTGGTCATTGAGTGTTTACCATTGAGAACTCAATAAATGACCGGCTGGCAAGGTGAAGTATCAACAGTTTGCTGAATTTTGATAACGGACCGTAAGGCAATAAAATGAAACCAGTGCCTTCTGATCTGTCATGGATGAATCTGCCTAACCTGCCGGTGCCTGTCAAGGTGCTTTTCTCCGGATATCTGCTCGCAATCGGACTGGGCTTGTGCATGGCAGGATTGCAGATCATGCTGACGCACGGCATGGCAGATGGCAAGCCGGGACTATCCCTGGACGATATCGTGTACAGCTATTATGGAAACCGTAGCGGAAGTCAGCTGGAAAGCAAGCTCAACGGATCGATGAAGGAAATGGGTACGCCGGAAGCGCGCCTCGATATCATCAAGTGGATTCGCGATGGGGCACCCGAAGCCGACTGGGAGCCGCGCCTCAAGGATGTCTTTGGACAGCATTGCGCGATGTGCCATAGCACTACTCCCAATCTCGCTGATTTCACCAAGTATAAAGAAGTCAAAAAGCTGGCAAAAACCAGTGAGGGTGCAAGCATTCAGACTCTGACCAGGGTGTCACATATCCACTTGTCTGGAATCAGCTTCATTTTCTTTTTTGTTGGATTTATTTTTAGCTTCGCAGTTGGCATACCAAAGTGGTTGAAGATCTCCGCGATCGCTTTTCCTTTTGCCTTCCTGATCGCAGACATACTTTCCTGGTGGCTTACCAAGTGGATCCCTGGTTTCGCCTGGCTCACCATGGTTGGCGGCTTTGGCTATAGTGTGGCATCCACATTCATGTGGTTTACCAGCATGTACCAGATGCTGATCCTGTCGCGCAACGGAAAGGTCTATGGCAATGCGTGGGAAGCAGATTTGGAATAAATGGGGTGCTCTATGGGGTTGGTTTCTGCTGTTACGCGGCAGGATACCGTTTTCGTTTGCCGGTAAGCCGGGTGGAGAAGTTGAGGATAGCCGCCGGAAATTACAGCTCCGCTACTACCGGCGTGTGATCCGACGGCCTTTCCAGTTTGCGCGGCGCTTTGTCGATCACGCAGTTTTTGCATAGCGCGACGAGTGGCTCGCTGATCAAAATGTGATCGATACGCAGCCCGGTGTTGCGGCGGAACGCCATTCTGCGATAATCCCACCAGGAATAGGATTTTTCGGCCTGCTCGAACAGGCGGAAGCAATCATGCAGCCCAAGCTGCAACAGATTCCGGAACTGTTGCCGCTCCGGCTCGCTGACCAGCACATTACCCTGCCAGGCAATCGGGTCATGGACATCGCGATCTTCCGGCGCGATATTGTAGTCGCCCAGCAGCACCAGCTTGGGGTAGCGTATCAACTCCTGTTTCAACCAGTCATGCAGCGCGGCCAGCCAGGATAATTTGTACTGGTACTTGTCGGAATCCACGCTCTGCCCGTTCGGCACGTACACGCACACCACGCGAATATCGCCGATACTGGCGGCGATAACGCGCTTCTGTTCGTCGGCAAAATCCGGAATACCCTTTTGGACATTACTGGCCGGCGTGCGGCTCAGGATTGCCACACCGTTGTAGGTCTTCTGCCCACTGAATACGCTGTGATAGCCTGCCGCCTGCAATGCAGCCTGTGGAAAATCATTGTCCTGCTGCTTGGTTTCCTGCAAGCACAACACCTCAACCGGGTTGGCCGCGAGCCAGTCCAGCACCTGCGCCAGGCGCACTTTCAGTGAATTGACATTCCAGGTGGCCAGTTTCATTGTCCGGTGTCACCGTCTTGAGCGGTCTCGCCGGTGGATTCAGGATTTATCGGGGCAATCACATTTGCCGCAGCAGGCACGGGTACAGGCAATGTAGTGGGTGAACGATATGGTGCGATTTTAGGATAGCCTGCGATGTCGAGTTCACGATGCCACTGTTCTGCCAGAAAGCCTTTCAGGAAGGTCTTGCCCACTCCAAGCGTGGGCACGCTGCCGCTGCCGGAAAGTGTTTTGAAGGCATCGATTTGTTCCTGAGTCTGCAACGCCTTCTCGCTGAATGGAATGCCGCGCTGGTTCAGCAGATTGCGCGCCTGCTCGCAATATTCGGTACAGTTTTCCGCAACGTACAGAATGACCGGAAAATTCTGCTGGGCGTGTCGCGTCGCATAGGGCAGGTTTTCACTTGGCGTAACGGTTTCAGCAAATCTTCTGGTTTCGATCTGTGTCCCGCCCGCCGGAGGCACATCGCCATAATGCACTTTACCCTGTGCATCTACCCAGCGATACAATTCGTCCGCATGAATTGCGACCGGCATAATCGCCAAGCAACCTAACAGCAAAATAATGCGATTCATTTCTCCTCCTAAGGCGCTCTTCAGAGTAGCCCATTATGCCGCAATAATGCGTCGATACCAGGCTCGCGTCCGCGGAACGCGCTGAATGATTCCATTGCGCCGCGGCTACCGCCCATCGCCAGTATTTCGCTGCGGAAGCGCGCACCGACATCCGGATTTAGCACGCCGTTTTCTTCGAACAGGCTATATGCATCGGCGGACAGCACTTCCGCCCATTTGTAGCTGTAATAACCTGCTGCATAACCGCCAGAGAAAATATGTGCAAAACTGTGCGGAAAGCGATGGAACGCAGGTGGGATCAGCACCGCCACTTCGGTGCGCACTTCGTCGAGCAGTTGCAAAATGGATTTCGCACCACCCGCCTCGAAGCTGCTGTGCATCAGCATGTCGAATAGTGAAAATTCGATTTGGCGCAGGGTTTGCAGGCCGCTCTGGAAATTCTTTGCGGCGAGCATCTTGTCGAATAATTTGCGCGGCAGCTTTTCATTGGTATCCGCATGGCGCGTCATGCCGTGCAGCACCTCCCATTCCCAGCAGAAATTTTCCATAAACTGGCTGGGCAGCTCCACTGCGTCCCATTCCACGCCGTTGATGCCGGACACGCCGAGGTCTTCGACTTCGGTGAGCAGGTGATGCAGCCCGTGGCCGAATTCATGGAACAGCGTGATCACTTCGTCGTGGGTAAAAACCGCAGACTTGCCGCCGACCGGAGGAGAAAAATTGCAGTTTAGATAGGCCACCGGCGTCTGGATTCCCGATGCGAGACGGCGGCGCGTAATCACGTCATCCATCCATGCGCCGCCGCGCTTGCTGTTGCGGGCATACAGGTCGAGGTAGAATTGTCCGACCAGTTGCCCCTGTGTGTTGCGGATGTCGAAGAAGCGCACATCGTCATGCCATACCGGTGCGCTGGATGTTTTGATTTGCAAGCCATACAGCGTCTCGACCAGCTTGAACATACCGGGTAGCACGGCATCTTCCGGAAAATACTGTTTCACTTCTTGCTCGGAGAAAGCATAGCGCTGCTCGCGTAATTTTTCGCTCGCGTAACTGACATCCCATGATTGCAGTTCGTCTATTTCCAACCTGGTACGCGCGAATTCTTGAAGCTCCGCCAGATCTTTTTCGGCGAAGGGACGTGCGCGCTGTGCCAGCTCGCGCATGAACCCGACTACCTGCTGCGGACTGTTCGCCATCTTGCTGGCAAGCGATAGTTCACCAAAGTTGGCGAACCCCAGCAGCCCGGCCTCTTCACCACGCAGTTTGATGATCTCGTCCATCAGTGGTGTGTTGTCCAGCTTCGCCTTGCCGAACTCGCTGGCACGCGTGCCATAGCCGCGATACATTTTTTCACGTAGCGCGCGGTTATCGGCAAATTGCATCACCGGCATATAGGATGGAGCTTTCAGTGTGAACATCCAGCCGGTTTTGTGCGCTGCTTGAGCAGCGTCCTGAGCCGCTTGCAAAATATCTTCAGGCAAGCCGTTCAGCTCGTCACAATTTTCAATAATCAGCGTGTAGTCGTTGGTCGCATCGAGCAGATTGTCGGAGAAGCGCGCTGATAATTCGGACAAGCGCTCCTGAATTTCCAGATAGCGCACCTTTTTATCCTCCGGCAGCTCTGCGCCACCGAGGCGAAAATCGCGCAATTCATTATCGATGATCTTCTTGCGTGCCGCACTCAACGTTTCGAATTCGGCGCTGTTGCACAATGCCTTGAATTTCCTGAACAGCGCGAGGTTCTGGCCGAGCTCGGCGTAATACTGGGTGATCTTTGGCAGCGTAGCGTTATACGCCTCGCGCAATTCGGGAGAATTCATCACCGCATTCAAGTGCCCGACCGGACCCCAGGCGCGCGCCAACCGCTCATTGGCGTCTTCCATCGGCACGATGAAATTTTTCCAGGTCGGTGGCGCATCGTCGGCCAGTAACCGTGCAATCAGTGTGCGATTTTCCGCCAGCAGTTGCTCAATTGCCGGTGTGACATGTAAAGGCTTGATCTCCGCGAAGCGCGGCAGACCGGAGCAGTCGAGCAATGGGTTCATTAGGGATATTCCTGGAAAATTCAGTTCGTGATACTTACCAGCCACTGTGATGGCTGCGCCAACACGCATTATCGCATCACTCATGCATGCGATTGTTGAAAGATATTCTTTCGGGAAAGCGCAATGAAGATGGCTCCTGTTTCTGTCCACAGGCAATTCAGTGAGCGGAAAAAAGGGTGTCCGAAGACACCCGCAGGGAGGTTTGGGAGCAGCCTGGTTATGGAGTGCTGCTATTTGCGACGGATGTTGATATGTTTTATGTGCCCTGCCAGTCTGTGCTGTGTCAATTAGGTGCAGTTTGGGCACACGCTACTTCTTAACCCTTATGTGCTTCAATGAGGCCACGATTTCTTGCCCTTCAGGACTCAGGGCAAAATCGACAAAGGCCTTGGTATTGCTGTTGGCATTAACTTGTGTGACCACGTTGTAATCCTGATAGAACTGGTACTTTGAAGGAAATGACTTTTCGTCGGGCAGGTAGCCATCCACGGTTATAACCTTGACATCGGGGCTCTCGTAACCGTAAATCTGAAGCCCCATGGCGCCTTCATTTTCTTCAACCAGCTGGTTGGTTGCCGCCACGGGATTCCCTGCCTGCGTCAGCCTCGTTATGTCTTTGCCAAAGGGTGCTGACCTTTTTGAAAAAATTGTGGTTGTGCAGGGCTGCAACAGGACGTTCTTAATTTCCGAATCATTGCCTCCGACCTCTTTCCAGTTCTTAATCTTGCCGGAAAGAATATCTTTGAGCTGTTGGAGTTTGAGGTCGTTTACCGGGTTTGCCTTGTTTACAAGAACGACCGTGGGTGCCTTGGCGATAATGTTGTTGACGGTTCCATCCGGAAGATAGTCAAGCACAACCTCGTGGGTGCTGACACCGATATCCACTAACCCGTTGCTGGCTTTGTAAATGCCAGCCGCGCAGGCCGCGATCTCGACATTCACCGCGGTACCGGTCTTTTTCGTAAATGCATCTCCCATTTTTTTGACCAAGGGCGCCGTGCATGGGTCGCCGAGAATGGTAATGGCCTCCCCTGCCGTTGCGCTTTGCGCAAACATCATTGAGGAAAGCAGTGTTGTAATGATTACAAGTTTTTTCATGGTCAGTCTCCTGTTCAAAAAATTCAACCCAATCCGTAAACTGAACTACTTAGGGAAACACTGAACAAGTCCAAAATCGTCATTGCGAGCGCAGCGAAGCAATCCAGAGTTTCCATAAATCACATGCAGTTATGGATCGCCGCGTCGCTTCGCTCCTCGCGATGACGGACTTAATCAGTGTTTCCTTAGAATTTAAATTCGCCCCACAACCATGTCTTCTTGGTGTTGACATTGGTGGCGAAGGTGGTGGCTGTTGTGCCTTTGGCTTGATAGTCTGCATACTTCAGCCCGACCACGTAGTTTTTGTCAAAGGCCTTCGTCGCCACGAGCCCCCACTCACTGCCAAGCTGGCTGGAAGTCAGGGCAGCAGTGGTTTTGTCGGCACGATAGTCGTGATAAACCGCACCAAGGTTGATGCCAGCCAGCTTGGTATTGGCTGACACGTAAGTATCCTTCAGGCCTTGTGCGGGGGTGGTCGCGAACATATCGGCCCAGCCATTGAAGCCATGCAGCAAAGCCAGCGGGGTCGAGAAGGATTTAATAGTAGCCGTTCCGGTGGCCCCGGTATCGGTACCCAGCTCTTCATAGCCAAGTTTGAATACTGCACTGGTAATGTCTATACCGCCTTCCAGCAAGGTGTAGTTGGTTTTGAAGTTGATCGTATTGCCATGACCGTCGGACTGGGACGCATATTCTGCCGCGTACAACAGTTTATTGCCGCCTGCCGGGGTGCTTCCTTTTAACCGGAGGCCGTAGGTATTTGTTGAAAAAGCAGTGAACGCACTGGCAGCGTCATAATCCAGCAGGTAAGCATAACCTGACAATTCGGCAAAATTCCAGCCCTTGTAGTTCGCATTAAGGATGGTCGATCCCATTTTGTGGTTGCCTGCAGTAGCACCCGTGGTGGCAAGGGCGCTGTTACTGAACACGCGATTGACATTAGTGATATAGCCGGCTGTAACCGTAGCATCGGGCAGTGATTTATTGGTCAATGTGAAGGCATCGAAAGTTTGTTCAATTTGCCGCCAGAAGACGTTGCTGAAAAAGCGTTCATTATCCAGCTTGATTCGCTGACGTCCCCATTTTGCAGTGGTATTGGCAATACCGCTGTAGCTCAGATATGCCTGATTGATTTCTGTGGCCTCCGGATCTGCCACAACAGCATAGGCGATTTGGCCATTTGCAGTGCTGTTGTAACCATTCCCCAATGCCTTGAGTGACTCTACATCAACCATCGCGCCAAAGCCATTGAACGTTGCTGTTTCATAGCCAAGGCGCAGACGCACGGTGGATGCATTCGCGGTAAGTTTTCCAACCTGGTTAACGCCTTCATAGCGGTATTGCAGACTGACCGAAGCCTTGCCGCCGGTGAGTGCGTCGGTCAGCGTATCTGCTGCCCAAACGTTTGGTGTAATTAAAAGTGCTGACAGCGCGGCGATGCTTGATACAGGGTGCTTCTTGAGCAACATGGTGTCTCCTAAAATTTATCCTTGAAAATTACGTTTACTTTTGGGTTGGCCATTTAGTGCTACCCATCAACCAGGCAGCCGTTATTCTGCCCGGTCGAAAAAACGACCTGCTGGTTGTGCGTCTCAATCAGTGTGCCCTGAATATGATTTTGTACTTCAGGTCGGTCTGGGCGGCCAGCCATTCGAGTGACTTTCCGTTTACCTCGGCATAGGGGTACATGAAGTAATTCAACGGCCCGTCATTCTGGCGCGGGTTCAGGTAATAACCCCTGCCGCCCCTGGCCAGCGCAATCCGGTATTGCTCAACACCCCCGAAGTAATAATCGACCGTATCCTTGGCGCCCTTGAGATCCAGCTTGTTTACCAGCATGATCTTTCTGACATCGGCAGAATCTGCCGGCACCCAGCCGTAACCAGGAACATAGAACTCGGACCAGCAGTGGTGCCCGCTGGTCATATCCTCTTCATCCTTTTTGCCCAGCCTGAGGCCGAAGACCTCGCGCGCCGGTACGCCGGCTGCCCTGGCAATCGAAACGAAGACCGAACTGATATCGGCACACTTACCGCCTCTTTTGGCGAGTACCTTATCAACCTCCCCGGTGCCGCACCCTTTGACGTCCGGATCCCTTACCGTATTTTCGACAACCCATTGGTAGACAGCACGGGCCTTTTCGCTGATCTTCTGCTTGTCATTGGTTATGCTGAGGGCGATTTCCCTGATCTTGCCATCCGTCGGGATGAACCGGGTGCTCTTGAGGTATTCCTGTATTTCCACGGGAATGGCGGACTCTACTGCGGGGAAATCTCTGCGGATCAATTCTCTGCCGGTGGCATCGAAGGTCAGGGTGATGGCCCGGTCTTTGGTCGGCGTTATCCATTCTGCATAAAGGGCAAGATTGCCGGTTTCTTTCTCGCGGTAAATGCCGCTATGTGAAAAATTACCTTTTATCCGAACATTTGAAATATCCTGCACATTGTCCGACGTGGGATAGGGAATCCAGACCCTGACATCTTTACTATCTTCCGGTGCGGCGACAGTAACAGCCAGTTCGACTTCACCACTTCTTTCTGCGGACAGTGCAACGCTGGGAAATACGAACAGCGTAGTCAGCAGTACACTCAATATTCTTGTAAACATGTCAGGCTCCTTTTATTTTATCTTTGTATTAAAAATAGGGCAGCACGTGGAAATTGAATGCCACGAACGGGATCGTCAAGTATTGCAAATGAGTCATAGCCACCCCCGTCAACACAAAAAGGGCACGGCCAGCAATCGTGAAAGGAAAGGCAGATATTAAGAAATACGCACACAACTCCCGCAAAGGATGCGTATGGATAGAAGGCTCCGCTCTCGATGATGCCAGTGAGTTGCCGCAAGGCGGCCGAAGCTTCGCACCTCAATGATCTGCAGACCTGCACACTGGCAGCGCTTTGATACGGTACATTCCGTCGCAACAGAAACAGGTCAGCTACACGCTGGCCGTCAGACCCGTCTACCTTCCATGAGAAGATAAAGACGGCGTTACGGCGAGCCAACCAGAAGCTACTACGACAGCGAGACGAAGTTTAGCAGACAGGAAATAAAAATTGTTGAGATTTTTAATTGCACTGGATGTCGTGCGATGGAACCGGTATAAAATGGTCGGAACGAACAATTTCAGATGTGCTTTGACGCTGTTGGAGTACTGTGCCCCGGGCGTAGTTGCACCAACGGTTACAGGAAATTTCCGGCCACGGAGTGGCTTCCAAACCGTCAACATTAAGGGCGATTATGCATGCCACTTTACCTTGGCTTCAGGCCACTAAATTCCCTGCGCTGCATCGCGGTAAGCTGCAAACGCTACAGGTTAATTTGGGTTATCAATGTAACCAGTCATGTTTGCATTGTCACGTCAACGCCGGCCCCAGTCGCACGGAGATGATGGTCGAGGAGATCATCGATCTCATTCCTCAAGTGCTTAAAGCACGCCAGATCGGGACGCTGGATCTGACGGGGGGCGCACCGGAGTTGCACCCTGAATTTCGTGACCTGGTGAGCAAGGCAACGGCCCTGGGTGTGCATGTGATTGACCGCTGTAACCTGACAATTCTGTTCGAGCCGGCGCAAAATGGCCTCAGCGAATTTCTGGCTGACCGCAAGGTGGAAGTGGTGGCATCGTTGCCGTGTTATTCATCCGCCAATGTGGACAAGCAGCGCGGAGAGGGTGTGTTCGATAAAAGCATCGCGGCGCTTCTGCAACTCAACAAACTGGGTTACGGGCATGAAGGCAACGGACTCACAATGAGCTTGGTCTATAACCCGCAAGGCCCCTCACTGCCCCCGGATCAGACCGCGCTGCAGGCGGATTACAAGCGCGAATTGTTCGAGCACTACGGTATCGTATTCAATCATTTGTTCGTCATTGCCAACATGCCCATCCAGCGGTTTGGCAGCACGCTGATTTCCCGGGGGCAATTCAACGATTACATGCGCCTGCTCAAGACGAATTTCTCCGCTGCCAATCTTGATGACGTGATGTGCCGCAATCTGGTGAGCGTGGACTGGCAGGGCTACCTGTATGACTGCGATTTCAACCAGCAGCTCGAACTGGCGCTACCGGGTAAGGGTCGTCCGCATCTGCGCGATTTGCTGCAATACGATTTGCAGGGAAACGTTATATGTGTCGCCGATCACTGCTACGGTTGTACTGCCGGACAGGGTAGCAGTTGCGGTGGTGCGCTGCATGACTAACGATCATGGCGCAGGTCACCCCGAATGATGAATCATCTGCACCATGATCGTTCCCTCACCCCCGTCCCCCCTCTCCCGCACTCGGGAGAGGGGTACAAACGGTTCGCTACGCGAGATTTTCATTAAATGGGTGGCATGAAGAAAACGATAATCGTTCTGGTGGTCATCACGGCCCTTGCCCTGTTTTTCGGCATGAGACTAGATCAGTACCTGACACTGGATACGCTTAAGGAAAGCCAGGCAAAATTTGCCGCCATGCAAGCGCAATCTCCCTGGCTGATGGCAATCGCCATTTTTTTGCTGTATGTCGTTGTCGTGGCGTTGTCGCTACCGGGTGCCACGGTCATGACGCTGGCCATAGGTGCCTTGTTCGGCTTCTGGGTCGGCGTACTGCTGGTGTCCTTTGCGTCAACAATTGGCGCAACCCTCGCATTCCTCGCTTCGCGCTACGTGCTGCGGGACATGATTCAGCGCCGCTTCGGAGACAAGCTGAAGCGCATCAATGAGGGCATGGCAAAAGATGGCGCGTTGTATCTTTTTCTGCTGCGCCTCATGCCGATATTTCCGTTTTTTTTGATCAATCTGCTGATGGGGTTGACTCACATCCGTACCGCCACTTTCTATTGGGTCAGTCAGTTGGGCATGCTGGCGGGTACGCTGGTGTATGTAAATGCGGGCACGCAATTGGCGCACATCGACAGCTTGTCCGGCATTTTTTCACCAGAGATGCTGCTGTCTTTTGCTTTACTGGGTGTCTTCCCTTTGGCCGCCAAATGGATTGGCGAGGCGGTTCAACGGCGGCGCACCTAGATTATGCAACTCTCGATCATTATTCCCGTAGTCAATGAAGCCACAGTGTTGCCGGGTTTGTTGGAACATCTCGCGCCGTTGCATGCGTGTGGCGTCGAGATAATTGTGGTGGACGGTGGCAGCGAGGATGGCTCGCAGCAAATAGCCTCATATACTGGCGTGCAGGTCATTGGTGCTGAGCGCGGCCGGGCGCGGCAAATGAACGCCGGTGCGTCAGCCGCGCACGGCGACGTTCTGTTGTTTCTGCATGCCGATACCCTGTTGCCCTTGTGCGCAGGGCAGGCAATCGAAGCAGCTATCCGGCGCAGTGGGCACGCCCCTGAGCATGCATGGGGCCATTTTGATGTGTGCATTGATGGCCGCTCGTTCATGTTGTGGGTGGTTGCCAGGTTGATGAATTGGCGCTCGCGTCTCAGCGGAATCGCAACCGGCGATCAGGCCATGTTCGTGTCCAGGTTCGCCTTCGAAGCGGTAGGCGGTTTTCCGGATCAACCCTTGATGGAAGATGTCGAGTTGTCTAAACGCCTGTTGGCGCGATCCGGGCCAATATGCCTGACGGATCGGGTGGTTACCTCCGGGCGGCGTTGGGAAGCGTACGGAGTATGGAGAACGATATGGCTGATGTGGCGATTACGTTGGTCTTACTGGCGCGGAGTTTCCCCCGGTGAATTGGCCAAATCATACCGATGACCAGAATCATTATTTTTGCCAAGGCACCGCTGGCTGGTTTTGCCAAGACGCGACTTATCCCGGTGCTGGGGCCGGAGGGTGCAGCGAAACTCGCGCAACAAATGTTGCGCCATGCAATGGCTAGCGCAGTTGATGCGGCGATTGGGCCGGTCGAGTTGTGCGTGACGCCTGAGTTCACCGCACCTGCATGGCTTGGCGTGGATATTACGCAAGGAATCGAGGTTAGTACACAGGATGACGGTGACCTTGGCACCCGGCTGGCCCGCGCCGCACAGCGTGCGCTTGAGCAGAGTGGATCAGTGCTGCTGATCGGCACCGATTGCGCCGAAATGAGTGCGTCGCTGTTGCGCAAGGCCGCTACCACGCTTAAATGTAATGATGCTGTCATTTATCCCGTCGCAGACGGTGGTTATGCGTTGTTGGGGCTTGCCAGATTTCATCCGTCGCTGTTCGAAAATCTGGCCTGGAGTACTGATAACGTGGCTTCCAAGACCATTGAACGCATCGGGCAACTGGGTTGGAGGTTGGAGGTTGGCGTATCATTGCACGACATTGATGAGCCTGATGATCTGAGGCACGCCCCAGAAAATTGGCTACAGGCGTGACATGTTTGAATTGATATTCTGCGTGTGGTTGGCGGTGCTGGGGCCAATCGCACATGCCGGTGCGGTGAATTGGGTTGGCCGCTTCGACGGAGCGAGTGAGGTGGTGCCGGCACCGTAGCGTTTGCTGCATCTGGACAAGCATATTCCCCTGACGCACTACCGTATCAAATAGGGGTGGCGCCCCGGCTATCGAAGCAACCGCCGGTCACAGCATGACGTTGCTGGCGTCCCCGATTGTTGTGTAGCCCCTATTTTGGGCTGGAGCTGGCGTGTTTACGCTCCGCTGATCAACGCGGATATGGCAAAAAAAATGGTAACGATTATGCGGCACACGTTTAGGCGTGCATTCAGGTTGCTTGCTCTTGTTTTTGCTTTTTTTACGCAAGCAAAGCCAAACTTGGCGCGTGCCCTCACCGGTGGCGCTGTGCCGGATGCGGTGCCGAATTACGTCTGAGACAACCGCTGTCCGATGATACCCGCCGCCCGAACGCTTATACTGACCGCACCCAGATGGTTGTTGTGGAATCTGGCGCTGCTAAGGCCGACGGATAGATTACAGAGCGCAGGAATTTGCTCGCCGATTTCAGGCTGGTTTTGCCGATCTATATTTTGTTCCGCGAAGCTAGCCCTGCGTGAGCCATTGAGTTGCGGCAATATGCGAAATTGATTTGCATAATTAAGGGTTGAAAGTCATGTATAACCTGGTTAAAGATTACTATGGAAAACAATTGCAGCATTCCGAAGACCTGAAAACTTCGGCATGCTGCGATACATCACAGGTACCGGATTGGCTTAAGCCACTGCTGGCGCGCATTCATCCTGAGGTGACGTCACGCTACTATGGTTGTGGTCTGGTTTGCCCCCCTTTGCTTGAAGGTTGCCGGGTGCTGGATTTGGGTAGCGGTTCCGGGCGGGATGTCTATGCCCTGGCGCAACTTGTCGGCAAAAGCGGTCAGGTGGTCGGGGTGGATATGACCGAGGAACAATTGGCGGTTGCCGAGAAGCATCGCGCCTTTCACAGCGAAGTGTTCGGTTTTGACAATGTGACTTTCCGTAAGGGCTACATTGAACGACTCGATGAACTCGGGTTGGAGCCAAGCAGTTTCGATGTCATCGTGTCGAACTGTGTGGTCAACCTGTCACCTGACAAGGATGCCGTGCTGCGCGGAGTGCATCGTTTACTCAAACCGGGTGGCGAATTCTATTTCTCTGATGTGTATGCCGACCGGCGTGTGCCCGATCAGCTTCGCAATGATCCGGTCATGTATGGCGAGTGCTTGGGCGGCGCGCTGTATTGGAATGATTTCTTGCGGGTTGCGCACCGGCAGGGGTTTGCCGATCCGCGTTTGGTCACCGACCATCCGTTGGGCATCACTGATCCGAAGCTTGCGTCTCTCGCTGGCGACATCCGTTTTTATTCCGCGACCTATCGCCTGTTCAAGCTGGATCATCTGGAAACCGCCTGTGAGGACTACGGGCAGGCGGTTATTTACCGAGGCACACTGCCCGATCATCCGCACTGCTTCATGTTGGACAAGTACCACAATATCGAGACCGGGCGCGTTTTTCCGGTGTGCGGCAATACCTGGCGGATGTTGCAGGAAACGCGTTTCTGCGGACACTTTGAGTTTATCGGTGACTTCAGTCGCCACTATGGGCTGTTCACAGGCTGCGGCGGGAGATTACCATTTGAGCAAAAGTATGAGATTGCCAGCGAAAACAACACGTGCTGCTGAGTTATTTGATGATCGGCACAGCAACCATGATGCCCATTTGGATTAGTTCATTCAGTGAATGAGCAACGTTGCCAAATTGACTCAAACAAGTTGACTTAGATCAATAATTGGGGGTTTCGTTATGCTATATTTCTGCACCGATGTGGTTGCCAGTGTTAATGCGAAGCCAGATTTCGACAGGGCTTGGCGGGGAGTAGCCTCATGAATAACGAGTGTCTCTGAAAATAATAATTAATAAAAATAAAAACAATAATAGATGCCAGTAAGTACCAATAAGTGCTAATAAGTACTAGATACTTAGTGCTTGGGGGATTCAAAGAATCTGCCGTTTCCGTATATGTGTGGGGCCAGTTGGTTTAGCTGGACTTCGTCTTGACGGATATTGATGAGAGTTTTTGAAGTTTCCTCGAATAAGTTTAATCCGTAACAGTTTATTTTTTGAATCCGATAGAAATAGAAAGGAATGCGATATGAAACTGCTAGCAGTTACCGTTTCTCTTGGAGCGGCTTTGCTGGTCATGATGACAGCACCCAGTTATGCGGCCGGTGGAGACGCGATTTTCAAGAAGGATTGTGCCAGCTGTCATTACACAGACGGTCCGGCGAAGGAAAAATCCATTGCAGATCAGTTGGCCAAGAAGGGGCCGGAGATGTGGTATGCCGGCAGCAAGTTCCAGAAAGCCTGGCTTACTGCATGGCTGCAGGATCCCAAAGCGATTCGCCCCATGAAATACAATTCGCTCACCGAAAAGAACAAGGGTGATCATCCCAAGCTGTCTGCCGGGGATGCAGCTTCGGTTACAGATTACCTGATGGGCTTGACCTCGCCGGAAGTCAAGGCAGGAAAAATTACACCCAAAGAGTCCGTGCAGGCCCGGAATATCTTCACCAAAAAAATGCCCTGCAGCGGATGTCATCAATTTCCGCTGAAAGGCGAGGTGCATGGCGGGTTAAGTGGCCCTTCTTTGGCCGGTGCTGGCAAGAGGTTGAATCCTGACTGGATTGGCGCCTATTTGGCGAATACCAAGCATTTCAAGCCGTACCGGGATATGCCCGACTTTGCCAGTGTGCTGAATCCGAAGGATCTGGAGAGCCTGGCGGCATACGTGGCTAGTTTTGAGTGATAGAAACGAATTAACGGAGGGATAGACTCATGTCGAGATTTGTAATAATGACTGCTATGGCACTTGGCTTGGCTTTGGGTGCGATTGGTTCGGTGCAGGCGGCAGATGCCAAGCAGGTGTTTGATTTTTATTGCGCCCAGTGTCACGGAGAAAAAGGTGATGGAAAGGGTGTCAATGTTACCAAGGACTTTTCCACGGACCCACGCAACTTTACCAATACAGTGGATATGGAAAAACGTTCCGATGACGATATCAAGACTGTAATCCGGGACGGTGGTCCGGCCATTAGCAAGTCTCCATTGATGCCAGCTTGGGGTTCAACCTTGACCGATGCGGAAGTTGACGGGTTGCTGGCGCACATTCGCAAGATTTGCAAGTGTTCAGCCAAGTAGGGCGGTTTGAATGAGCGGGTTAAGCAAGAAATATTTTGTTGATGGCGTCATTTTTTCCGGAATGCTGGTTAACGTTATATTCGCTTGCATGATCCTGTATTTCTACGTCATATAGTTCACAAAGTAGTGCTCGCTGGGGGGGTGTTCCCCCCTTCGTGGGAGGGTGTGTCGTAACGGGCAGATAAACCGTTGAGGGAGGATTGATATGAGTGATGATAATAGTGAAATATACGAAGACGGTACAACGAAGTATCCGTGGCTGGGGCCCGCCTTTTTTATTTCGGTGCTGGTCGCATTAACCGTTTTCTTTGTGTGGCTCTTGGGGGCATAACGAGATGAAAGCTTATTTTTTACCGTTTATCGGTGCGTTTGTTGTATTTTGTATCGTGTTTTTTGCCCTGGATTTTTCCATGATGAAGCTTCAGGGTTTGTCGTTGGTATATAGCGCTCATTAAGGATTCATCATCACCATTCTTGAGAATTTTTCCTCTTAAGAAGATAACGCACATGCGTGCATAAACAGGAGTAGATCTTGCTAACACGGAATATGAAAATAACTTTCGGGGCATTTATGTTGGCCATTCTGGCCATATTCATGCTGCCCGATTTCGTGCCTGTGGCGAACGCTTCCGACGTAGTGGCATCTGCCGCCGCAACGGATGTTGCTGCAGAGCCGGTCGCAAATGCGATAACTTACCCGCCGGCACCGACATTAACCGAAGCGGACTACCCCCAAATAGCGGGTGTGAATTCCAGGGTGGCGGTGTGGCTTGTGGCCCAGTTGCATCTCTGGTTTGGTGCGTTTGTGGTCGCGGTGCCGATGTTTGTGTTCATCATCGAGGCGATCGGCATGATCACCCGGGATCAGCGCTACGACAACATGGCCTATGAGTTTATCAAAGTCACCATTACCGCCTACTCACTGACCGCGATTCTGGGTGGTTTGTTGTCCTTTAGTCTGATCCTGTTTTACCCAGATCTATTTAAGTATTTGGCGATGATCTTCAAGGAGAGCATGTGGGCGTACGCGCTGCTGTTCTTTGTCGAGAGCGCGGTTCTGTACATCTATTATTACGGTTGGCACTGGCTGCAGGGCGGTAATAAAAAATGGGTGCATCTGACCTTCGGATTATTGCTTAACGCTGCCGGGCTTACGCTCATGTTCCTGGCCAATGCCTGGACAACTTTCATGATGAGCCCGTCCGCCGTGGATGCGGCGGGTGTGTTTAATGGCAATATCTGGGAAGCGATTCACAACTTCCTGTGGAATCCAATCAACATTCACCGGGTAGTCGCTAACGTGGCTTACGGCGGATCGGTTGTGGGTGCGTATGCTGCCTTCAAGTTCCTCAACGCCAAGAACAAGGAGCAACGTGCCCACTATGACTGGGTAGGCTATAACGCCAACTTCATCGCGATTTCCGCGCTGTTGCCGTTACCATTCGCCGGTTATTACCTCACTGCGGAGATGTATGCGTATAGCCAGCAGATGGGTATTACCCTGATGGGCGGCGTGTTCGCCTGGCTGTTCATCATTCAGGCGGTGCTGATCGGTGCACTGTTCCTGTCAGCCAACTATTATCTGTGGTGCGGCATGGGGCGCAGTGAAGGCGCTTACCGCTACAATCCCAAAATCAAATATATCGCTTTTGTACTGGTGTTGGCGTTCCTGGTGTGGTTTACCCCGCATACCCTGGTGCTCACCAACTCAGAACTCAAGGATCTGGGTGGGCCATACCATAAATACCTGGGCGCATTTGGTATCATGCCGGCAAAAAATACCGCAGTGAACTTTCTGCTCACATTTACTTTCCTGAGCTTTGTGTTCTATCGGCGTGCCAATAAAGTTGCCACCGTATCGTGGGCGGCGGCAGGCAATGCGGCACAGATTGCCCTGTTCACTGCAGGCCTGATCAATATCGTGATATTGGGTGTTTATTACGGCTATTTCACCAATACCGTTTACAAGGTGGCGGCCTCCATCCCGCAGGTTTTGACCACTTTGCTCATTATCATCATCAGCGTAGTCATTGATACTTTCATGTACAAAGGTGCTAAAGATGTGGCGCCATTGCATTGGGGTAAAGTGCCGGCTCGTTCACAATATGCACTGTTTCTGCTGGCGGTGTCCTTTACCTGGTTAATGGGTTTGATGGGTTACGTCCGTTCCGGCATTCGTCAGCATTGGCATGTATCCAATATTTTCCGCGATGCCTCTCCTGATGCCTTTACCCCTAGTCTGGGTTATGCAGCCAGCGTGGTATCAGTCGGGACCATCCTGTTTATGACCATGGTGATTTTTGTCTTCTGGCTGAGCACGATTAGCGGCAAGCATGTGGTTGCCAAGGGTTATTGGAAGGAGCAGGCATGATCAATTTTTTCAAGGTTGCTATCTTCAGCCTGTTGGTAGTTGGCGGATTTTGGGGCTTTTCCAATTTCGGGATTCCGCAGATCAAGCCGGCACCACCACCGGTGGAGGAGAAGTTGGATCTGGGCGCCATGACTATGGATCAATTCGTCGCACTGGGCGGAAAGATTTTTCATGGTAAAGGGACGTGCACGTTATGCCACAACGCCATGGGCCGCGCACCGATGCTGGACCAGATTGGTGCTCATGCGGTAGAACACATGAAGGACGCACGTTACAAGGGTGAGGCCAAAACGGTCGAGGAATATTTGC
This sequence comes from Gallionella sp., assembly GCA_035529795.1. Lineage (GTDB taxonomy): Bacteria > Pseudomonadota > Gammaproteobacteria > Burkholderiales > Gallionellaceae > Gallionella. Next base: position 222,681 of record DATKVZ010000003.1, read on the forward strand.
ACGAATCCCTGGTAAAACCATCTGCCTTCGTGGTTGCCGGTTTCGGTAAGTCTGGCTCCAATGACACTGAAAGCCCTATGCCGGATGTTACGGGAGGAGGTATCGGGCTTAACGAGGCGGAAGTTGCAGCGGTCATTGCTTATCTTCAGGATTCGAGTGGTAGCGAAGTGACAGTTGAGATACCCAAGATGGAGGCTCCCGCCGAAGGTGAGGGTGCCGCTCCAGTAGAGGAAGCTGCACTAAAAACGCCCGAGGAGATTCTTACAAAATATAGTTGTGGAGCTTGCCATACCGTCGCTGATCATGCCGGCGAGTTGGGGCCAAATCTTACCAAGATTGGCGCAAAGCGAAACAAGGAATATTTGCGCCAGGCAATTCTCGACCCTGATGCGGTGATCGCCACAGGATATAGCGGGGGTATGATGCCGGCGGCGATAGGTGAACAAATGAAAGCAAGTGAGCTTGAGTTGCTGGTGAACTATTTGGCAGGGTTGAAAAAATGAATATGACACAGAAAAAAAGACGTATTCCACGCTTGTTGCAACTGGCACTTGTGATACTTGGAGCTTATTTCAGTTTTATTCTGGTCTTCGACGTGCTGCTTGGCCAGCTGATTCCCAAGAGTCTGCTCACCATGTATATGGTCTTTGTAGTGGCTGGCGTGGTGATGGTGTTCACCTTTACCGAAGAAGGTGCGCAGGAATTGGCCGGCCCGATTAAGGCGCTGGTCGATGATCCAACCAAGAAAACGGTCCGGAACGTGGTGTTTGTAATCGTGCCTTTGCTGGCTGGCTATTATACTTATTCAAGCATGATGCCCAGTTTCGAGGCGCCAGTGGAGCTACGCACCATCCACCCGGCACCGCCAACCAAGTTCAAGGCATATGGCAAGAGTTATAACCTGCAAACCCTGGAAAACCCGTATCGCAAGTTCCAGAAGGAAGATCCGGCCAAGTTTGCAGAACTGCTTAAAGAGGGCGGCAATGTCTATATCCAGAATTGCCAGTATTGCCACGGTGACAAACTGGATGGTAAGGGGCCTTATGCTTCTGGCCTGAATCCAACTCCTCTCAATTTCCAGGACGTGGGCACCATTGCACAATTGCAGGAATCATTCCTGTTCTGGCGTATCGCTACTGGTGGTCCGGGTTTGCCTGCTGAAGCTGCCCCGTGGATTTCGTCCATGCCTATCTGGCAAAATTTCTTGACTGAAGACGAAATATGGAAAGTGATCCTGTTCTTGTATGACTATACGGGCAGAGCACCGAGGTCATTTGAAAAACATGAATAATCGACGCTTAGGAATAACAATGACTCATATAACCAAACTGGCGCTCCTTACATTCTGCTCTGCATTATTCATGGCAGGGTCGGCAATGGCCAAGCCTGGTAACGCAGACAAGGGTAAGGAAATTTACAATAAGCGCTGCACCTGGTGTCACGGAGATGAAGGTGCAGGTGACGGTGCAGCTCAGAATCGACTCAATCCGCCGCCGCGTGATTTCACATCTGGCAACTATAAAATCAAAACCTCTGTTTTTGATGAAATGGTGCCATACGACGATGACGTGTTTCGCATGATACGCGACGGCATGCCAGGAACCGCCATGCCGGGCTGGAAAGACCTACTTGCCGAACAGGACATGTGGGATCTGGTCGCATACATCAAATCTTTCGCCGGGTTTGAAGCACCGCCGGCAAAGCAGGTTGACTATGGCACCCAGATTTCAAGCTCGGCAGATAGCATTGAGATGGGCAAGAAACTGTTTGAAGACGGGGATCGTTGTGTGGAATGCCATGGCAAGTCCGGCAAAGGAAGTGCCTCAAAACGGCTTAAGGGAGATGCCGGAGAGCGTACTTGGCCACGCAACCTGACCAAGCCGTGGACATTCCGCGGTAGTAATGCCCCGAAAGATATCTTTACCCGTATTTCCACCGGAATAGCGGGTACCGAGATGCCTTCCTTCGCCGACCCTGGCAGCAGTAAGAAGCTTTCTATCGAAGAACGCTGGCATGTTGCCAACTATGTGGCGTCCTTGGCCACAACTGATAAGTCGGTCAATGCAGAAAATACCGTGATCAAGGCAGATATGGTAGAGGGTGAATTACCCACTACGCCAGATGACGAGCGCTGGGAAGCTTCTGTGCCCACGACCTTCTATCTGGTTCCTCAAATCATCGGGCAGGAGCGTTTCTTCCGGCCATCCAATGACACTATCACCGTGCGTGCGATGTACAACGACAAGATGATTGCCATGTTGATGGAGTGGGATGACCGCACCAAGAGCATTCCCGGGGATAGTGATGCAGAAAAGCTCGCTGACGCGCCAATTGCGGAGGATGGTGTCGCTGTACAGTTGCCCGTTGTAATCCCTCATGAAATGGAAAAGCCTTATTTCGGCATGGGTGATTCAACGCATCCGGTAAATATCTGGCATTGGAAGAGTGGCACAAAGGGTGGGGCAGAAACGACCAGTCTTCTCAACAGCCAGGGATTCAAGGAAATCGAGAAGCGTGATGCGGCGGAGGTCGGTTTGCAGTCGAAGGCTATTTATAACGACGGAACCTGGAAAGTACTGATGGTTCGACCACTCATCACTGCGGTGGCCGACAAGGATATACAGTTTGTCGAGGGCAAATTCATTCCCGTTGCTTTTGCAGCCTGGGACGGCAGTAATTTTAGCGAGAAGGGTTCCAAGCACACCATGACCACCTGGTACTGGATGCTGTTAAAGCCGGCCACTGGTTCCAAACCATTGATTATGGCTTTGATTATTGCTGCGCTGTTTGTGGCTGGGTTGCTTTGGTGGGCGCGCAGTGCCGGCAGGGCTGCTACCCTGAAGAGCACTAACTAGAGGGTGAATGTCATGGTTGATGAAGCCGAGTACAACACCAGGGGGGTAAAAACAAGATTGCTGGGTTTTATCCTGATGTTGCTCGGAGTATTGGATAGTCTGTTGACCCTGCGCGGTGGTGTGCCAGCTTATGAGTTTCTTGGACTCATCGCCGTAGGGGCGGTTGTATTTGCCATTGGTGCGATTCGTGGCGAACAAAAACCCGGTAAAGCCTAGTACCCATCCTTACTTCAGTTCCATAACACTAAATTTATTAGTTTTTGAAATGCCGTTCATGGTGGATTATAAAATCATGATCGGCATTTCGTCTAAGTCAGCATAATTGGCTCTGGTACAGAACAGATCATCCTAATCAATCTACAAAAAATAAAATTTTAGTTCCACTATTTGATCTATATCAAATACGCACAGCACGGCTAATGTGAACATTGAGCTTGTCTGCGTCAAAATGCCGCATGTGATAACATACTGCATAGTTGGTATGTAACTATGTAGAAGGTTTTTTTAAAAGTTTTTATTTTGATGTTTATTTTGATGAGTATTTAAAGAATTAAAGAAGTAGAGCAGTGTAGCAATCGTAATACCTGAGTAAATTCTGGGTTAAAGGTTGGCGTCAATACTGCGTCATCCTAATCTTTAGGCAGTTGCGTACAGGGAGGTAATAATGCAAGACAAATATAAGTTTCTTATGGTGGGCGCCCTATCAATGGGCTGCTTGGTATCGGGTGCAGCGAATGCTGCTGCCGCCAATTCCTTGTCTATTCCGGGGTGGCAGGTTGCGGTTCCGGATGGAAAGGATACTCCAACCATCGATCCGATGATTCTATACTCTTCCGGAGGTGTGGACGGCAAGATGGCGATCATTGGTATTCCCAGTTTCAAGACCTATCGTCACCTTGATTGCGGTGTTGATACCCACGAAATTTCATTCGGTGGTAGCAACAAGGGCAACAAGAATGGTACGCCTGATGGCAAATACGTCTACCTGAACGACAAGGGTGCCAACACAATTTGTGAATTCAATATTCAATCGGGTTTATTGGAGCGGGTCATTGCTATGCCGTTCCCATTCGGAATTCACCATATCGCGATGAGCACGGATGGAAAAAATATATATGGCACAGGCGAATATAGCGGCAAGATGGCCAAAGTTGAAATCAAGACAGGCAAGGCTGAAATAATCGACTGGGGCCCTGCTCCGAGCGCACCGGATTATATTGATGCGAGTCGAGACGGAAAATATGTTATTGCAGGTAACTATTACCACTCCACCGTGGGTGTTTTTTCTACCAGCCCTTTCAAGCTGATCAAGGAAATTCCGGTGGGCAAAAATCCGCACGGTACGGATATCAATCCGGAAAGCACCATTGCAGTGGTAAGTGATAAGCTCTCGGCAACCATGACGGTCATCGACATGCAAAAGCTGGCAGTTAAAAAAGTTATCCCGACTTGCGCCGGTCCACTGCACTCTGTCATGGACGTGTATAACAAGGACGGCGGTTCGTATCGTGCTGGTATCGATAGCCCGGATGGTCTGACTTCCAAGTACGTTTACGAAAGCTGTTTTGTGGCCGACGCCAACGTAAAGGTGTCTTATGCCAAGCTTGAGGTGGTTGACGAGATTCCTACACACTACAGAACCGGACATATTTCCATCAGCCCGGATAACTCTTATGTGATGTCGCTGAACAAGTTCTCGACGGGTCTGTTCAGCCCAACCGGCGTCCTATTCCCGGTTAACTTCGAGATGTGGGATGCGCGGGAAAAGAGCCCCACCTACGGCAAGACCTTGCGGATCATGCCGGTGGATGGCGAGCCACATAACGCCAAGGGCTTGATGGCTTATCTGATCAAAGACTGGACCAAGGGTCAGGCCGAGCAGGGCGGGTTGTTCGATAAGAAAACTCCAGTACTCGATCCTGCTCACAGGGCACTATCAAAGCGGTACTATATTCCCAAGGAAACGACCGCACCGGGTGTCAGGACTGTGGATGGTGTCAAGGAAATTCACATGAAGGCCTTCAGCTATGGTTATATTCCGCGCCAAGTGCGTGTGAACAAGGGCGACAAGGTGCGTATGTTTGGTACCAATATCGACAAGGCAGCTGGTATCACCAAGAATCCTGACGTCACGATGGGCCTGACCATCTACGGGCCTTATGGTTTGAGGACTAATCTGGAACTGCCCCGCGGAGTGACTGCAGTGAACGAATTTACTGCAGATATTGCAGGCGAATATGAAATTTTCTGCACACACTTCTGTGGCCCGTTACATCTGGAAATGAGAGCCGCATTCTTTGTAGATGATCCCAAGAAAGGGCCTTCCAACCTTGCTGTGGGTGACTATGACAAGGCGCAACATATACCTGGCCTGCTAGAAGAGGGGGAGATTACTATTGCGGAACGTGCAAAGGGGCTGTAACTTACTCTTTTGAATGCAGATACAGATGAAATAACCGGCCGCCCCCTTGCGGGGGCGGTCTCAAGAGGGAGAAATAAAAAATGAAGAATGCCAAAATGAAACTAGGCCTGATCGCAGTGACGAGTTTGGGCATGCTGTGGGGGACGTCAGCTATTGCAGCGGAGAAGCGCTGTACTGCCGGCGGGCAAAAGGTGGTATGCCCTACTGTATCGGAAGCAGAGGCAGAGGCTGCGTCGAATGCATTTCTGAAGGAAGGTACTGATATGGAGGAAGGTAGGGGCGGTAGCACCTATGGTATAGCTCCATTCGATTATCTGACCGGCGTGGGCAAGCGTGCCGATTCTGACGTGGGCAAGTCTTGGGCAACAAATAGCGGCTATGGCCAAACAAATAAAGGCGGCCTCAAAACGGAGTTATGGGATCGCGTAAAAGCGCCCACATCTGATGGTACAAAAGACAAGAGCGTGTACGATCAGTGGGTTAACAACTGGTCCCCCACCTTTGGCGAAACTCTGGTTGCAGGTGCTGATCCAAACCACGGGAAAATGTACTATTACTCCTACTGTATTGCCTGCCACGGCTGGTTGATGCACGGTGATGGCCCCAGCGCATCCGAGCTGGATCCGCGACCCAGAACACTGACACGCGGTGATTACATGCAGAAGAAGACCAACCTTGAGCTGTATACCGTGATCAAGGGAGGTGGTGAAGCAGTGTCACTGTCCTCATCCATGCCCAATTGGGGTAACGTTCTGCAGGATCAGGATATCTGGGACATTATTGCCTTTATTCGTGCAATGCAGGATGTCAATGTACCCAAGACCGTGGCAGAGTATCTGAATCCTAAGTCAACCTACAAACCGGTTAAGGGTGATGTGACTGCACTCTCGGCAGCGAAGGACGAAGACTTCCAGGAAGTACAGGAACTGATTGAGTCGGAAATGACTGGGCGCGAGCCTGGTACCGAATTGGTTGGTGGCGGGTTTGTTGCAGGTGGCAACAGGCACATGCCTGCTGACGTCAAAATAAAGACTGCAAAATAAAAATTTGCCCTGCCGAAAGCTTGCCTGGTTTTTGAGGTGGGTAAGTAGGTTGGATGAATTGAGTTTGTAGCAGTTGGGTTGAGCGAGGTATGTCCAGCGGATGAAAATCCAAGGATGTACCTCGCTCATTTTGTGGGGGCAAAAAATATTTTTATTTTTTAAAAATCCTGTTGCTGAATTTGCCATATAATCCGTATTTCCACATAAGTTAAACCTGTAAACAACAAGGCTGAAGGCAGATTCACTATGCTTAAAGCCTAAAGCAAAATGAGGTCCTATCACATGTCGCCCCAAGTTTCTCTGGCTGTTGCCGATACCGAAGAATTCCTCCCATCACTTAGCACACATTTGTATCAACGCATCCTGGTTGCGCTGGACTCCTCCGACCATGCTAATGCCGCTATGGAAAGCGCGGCGAGCCTGGCGGGCCTGATTGATACATCAGTGATTACCGGCGCTCACGTTTATGCCGCCAAACTGCATGACATGCGCTTCCGCCAAATGGAAGGTGGTTTGCCCGAACAGTTCCGGGAAGAGCAGGAACTGGAGCGTCAGCGGGACGTGCACGATGACCTGATTACTCGTGGCTTGTCTATTATTACCGATTCTTACCTTGATCAGGCGGCAGCCCAATGCGACAAGCTTGACATCGACTTCAGGCGTTGCTCACTGGAAGGAAAGAATTATCATGAGCTGACACGGGAGGCTAATTCCGGCGCCTATGACCTGCTTATGATGGGCGCAATGGGCTTGGGCGCTATTCAAGGAAGCAGGCTAGGCACGGTAAGTAAGCGCGTATCGCGGCGTTCAGCCATTGACACGCTTGTCATCAAGGAAACCGGCCGTCCGATTAATGAAGGGCCGATTGTAGTGGCTGTGGATGGTTCGGCCAAGGCTTACGGAGCCTTGCTCACTGGCCTGGCGTTGGCTAGGGAGTGGCAGGTACCGGTCAAGGTTATAGCTGCCTTTGACCCCTATTATCATTATGTCGCCTTCAACCGCATTGCCGGGGTGCTGTCTGAAGAAGCAGGCAAGGTATTCAAGTTCAAGGACCAGGAAAAGCTACACGAAGAAATTATCGATTCGGGACTGGCCAAGATATATGAAGGCCATCTGATTGTCGCCCGCTCCATAGCCAAAGATTTTGACGTTGAAATTGAAACGGAACTGCTGGCCGGCAAGCCACATGACGCTATCGAGAAGTATGTCAAAAAGGCCAAGCCCTCGCTGCTGATTGTCGGCAAGCTGGGCATCCATGCCGATGACGAACTGGATATCGGCGGCAACAGCGAACAATTGCTGGAGAATGTGGATTGCGCCATTCTGCTCAGCATGCGCGAACATCAGCCAAAAATAGATGTCGTCTCTGCGGTCACGACCTCCTGGACCCATGAGGCCGAAGTCAGGATGGAGCGGGTGCCGTCCTTTGTGCGCAACATGGCGCGCATGGCCATAATGCGCTATGCACAGGAACATGGCCATACCGTCATTACCCAGAGGATCGTCGAGGAAGCCACTGCCCAGCTCATGCCGAGCCATGCAGAACAGGCCATGGGTGAAATTGTGGCAGCCTACGACGCCGGTGGGCTAAAGCGTAAACCAACCGCAGAAGACGCGATGCGCTGGTCAGACGAGGCAACCGCCCTGTTGCTCACGGTCGAAGACCTTTCAGTACGCGGCAATCTCAGCATGCGTGCCGAGAAAAAAGCCCGTCAGGAAAAGAGCAGCACGGTGGAAGCAAAACACATCAAACCGTTTCTTGACACCGAAACGCCGGGAGCTGAATCTGTTGAGCAATTAGCAGACAGCTCTTCCGGACTGCACTGGCAAGCCGCTGCGCTGGCGCGCCTGATGCGCGTGCCAGAGGGCTTTATGCGCGACAACTGCAAGAAAACCATTGAGAATTATGCACGGCAAAATGGTTATACCGAAGTCTCGCTGGAAGTGGCAGAAAACGGTCTCAAGCTAGCCCGTGGCGAAATGGAAAAAACCATGCAGGTGCAAAACGAACCGACACCCAAGGCGGCGCGCGGTGGCTGTCCGTTTGGTTTCGGTAATAAGCAGTCAAAGGCAACTGACGACGGCTTGCCATGGACTGGCGAGGCAGAGCAGCTGGTGCAAGGATTGCCGGCAGGCATGAGTCGCGATATGACCCGCAATGCGGTGCAGTCTATCGCTGCCAAAAATGGCCTGAATGAAATCACCGCGGATTTCGTCAGACAGGTGCTGGATACTTTCAAATCCGGGTCAGCGGATGTTAGTGAGACGATGCCATGGGATAAGAATGCCCGTGACAGTCTCAGCCGTGCGCCGGACATGGTGCGCGGCATGCTGATAAAAGAAGTGGAAAAATGGGCGCAACACAATAATCTGCCCCGGATTGATCTCGCCACGGTAACAACAGTTAAGCAGCAGTGGCAGTCCAGGGGTTATTTTCATCTGGATCCCCAGGATCCGCGCAGCGGTTCATAAAAGGACGAAGATGCAAGCGCCCTGTACAGCCAACCCCGATACAAACGGTTTGTTTCTGCTGGCCATCAATCTGACCAAGCGCTGTAACCTTGCCTGCGCACATTGTTACATGGATGCGGAAACCCTGAAGCATGGCGGAGAAGGGGAACTGGCTACCGAGGAAGTGCGCCGCCTGTTGAATGATATTGCAGGCCGCAGCAACGAGACCATGGTGGTGCTGACCGGTGGTGAGCCGCTGATGCGCCCCGATCTGGAAGAGCTGTTGGCTCATGGCACCGAACTGGGCCTTTCCATGGTGGTGGGAACCAACGGTGTGGCGCTCACCGATAAGCGCGTGCAATCGCTCAAGGCAGCAGGAGCAATGGGCGCGGGTATCAGTGTGGATTCCCTCGACCCGCAAAAGCACGATGCCTTCCGCGGACTGCCCGGTGCGTGGGAAAAAACCCTGAACGGCATCGAGGCCTGCAAGCGCCACGACCTGTCTTTCCAGATACATTTCTCCGTCACCGAGTCCAACGCCGACGAAGTGCCGGCCATGATCGATTTCGCCCGCGCCTCGGGCGCGCGGGTGCTGAACGTGTTTTTCCTGATCTGCACCGGTCGCGGCGAATCCATGTCGGATATCAGCCCCATCACCTACGAGCGGGTGCTTGAACAGCTGGTGGAAGCGCAGGAGCAAAGCCAGGATTTGCTGATTCGCGCCCGCTGCGCGCCTCACTACAAGCGCATCGCCTATCAACGCAATCCCGGCTCAACGCTTACCAGTGCTGCCGGATACGAAGGTGGCGGCTGTCTGGCAGGCATCCATTATTGCCGCATTACACCGGAAGGCGGCGTCACAGCCTGCCCCTACATTCCTGACGAGGAAGGTAGCATCCGCGATGCGAAGTTCTGGGACATCTGGGATCAGTCGCCCGTTTTCCGGTCCTTGCGCAATCCGAAGCTGCAGGGAAAGTGCGGTAGTTGCGAATTCCAGAAATTGTGCGGCGGTTGCCGGGCGCGGCCTCTCGCCATGGGCGACAGCCTGATGGATACGGATCCATGGTGCGTCCATATACCGGACGGGTCTGCGGTCATTCAACCCTTGATTGAGCAGCCCAAGAAACTCATTTGGAACAAGGAGGCGGAGAAGCGTTTGTCGCGCGTGCCCTCCTTCCTGCGCAAGATGATCAAGAGTCGCGCGGAAAGCTATGTGCAGGAACTGGGCATGCACGTGGTAACGGAAGAGCATCTGGCTACCTTGTCGGCAAAACGTTTCGGAAGCGGCGGGCCACCCCGGCCGGATGTGCAACCCAAGGGAGCTCAGGAACAAGTTCAGCCAGCCGCGCCGGTATCAGCTGCTACGCTGCCGTGGAGCGAGCAGGCACAGGAACGTCTGGCGTCCATGCCGGCCTTTCTGCGCGAGGGGGTGCGCGCAGTTGCAGAGGACGTCGCCCGTTCGGAAGGCAGGCTGGAAGTCAATGTCAAGCTGCTGGACCGGCTGGAATCAGAAAACCAGCCCGGGCGCAGCCTTGCATGGAGCGAAGCAGCAGACCGTTTGCTCACCGAATTCCTTGCGGATAAATCACCCCAGGCACTGATGTTCATCGCGCCCGCATTGGAAAATGCGGCAGAACATTTTGCCGGGAAGCGACGCGCCACGACCGTGGAGCGGATCGATGCCGAGGAGGCCATCGCCCAGCTGACTGGCGGTGTGGAATGGGATGAAGATGCGCTGGCGCGCGTGCTGTCTGCGCCAGACTTCAACCGCGCGGGCATCAAGAAGGCCGCAGAATTCAATGCGCGTAGGGAAGGCCTTGCGCGTATTACCTCCGCCGACCTGACGCGTTTCCGCAACAAGGCCATGATGCGCGCGGTACAACGCATGAAGGGCTTTGGAATGCAGGAATTGAGCTTCGACGCCTACGAGATCGCAAGGGAACGTGTGCCGCGCCTCAAGGATAATCCGGAAGCCGACAAACGCTTTGGTACCATTCGGGATTTTGTCGCAACCAGAGAGAATCCCGGCGATTTGCTGGGGCATGATTTGCTCGAGAAAATGAAGGCGCAGCTCAAGGCAAACAAGACAGATCAGACCAAAGAAAAGCCGGCGGTATGACCAGATGGATAAGCTCGACGTACTGATCATCGGTGGCGGCATATCGGGACTGGCTTCTGCCTGGTGGCTGGCGCGAAGCGGCTTGTCTGTTGAAGTCTGGGAAGCCAACAAGCAACCGGGCGGCAAAATCATGAGTACCCAGCAGGATGGCTACCTGACCGAACGCGCTGCATCCATGGTGCTGAACTTCCGTCCCGAGGTTGTGGAGTTGGTACGCGAGGCTGGATTGGAATCGGCTAAGACCGCCAGATCACCTGGCGCCGAGGCGCACCGCTACCTGTTGTATCGGAGCTGCCTGAAGGCGTTACCGATGCGCATGGGTGCCATGATGGCTTCGCCATTATGGAGCATGCGCGGCAAGTTGCGCATGCTGGCAGAGCCATTCATTTTCTCCAGTGGGCGGACTGACGAATCGGTTAGCGAGTTCATTTCCCGCCGGCTCGGCCGCGAAGTATTGGAAAAAGCTATCGAGCCATTCATTGCTGGCACGCTTGCGGCAGATCCGGACCAGACCTGTGCTGCTGCCGCACTGCCGCGCCTTACCGCATTGGAGCAGCGTTACGGCAGTCTGGCTGCCGGGGTGCTGGTTAACCGTGTGTTGCGCCGCCGCACCGCCTGCACTACCGATACTTTTTCCTTCCGTGGTGGCATGGGTACACTGGTGGAGAGCTTGGCAACAACCTCCGGGATCAATGTGCGCACCGGCTACTCGGTGGATGAACTGGTTCGCGAACGGGACGGCTGGCAGGTCACGGCAACGACTCCACATGGTCAGCAAACTTTGTCCGCTCGTCATATAATTGTGGCAACGCCTGCTTCCGTCGCTGCCGCGCTGATCAGCCAGGTGGATGATGAGCTGGCGGTATTGCTGCGCGGAATTGGCTATGCTGCTGTAAATGTCGTGCATGCAGGGCTCACACGTGATGCTGTGGGGCACCCCCTGGATGGCACCGGATTTCTGGCGCCGCGAGGCGAAAGTGCAATATTGACAGGTAACCTGTGGATGAGCACCTTGTTTCCAGATCGAGCACCTCAGGGGAAGGTGTTGCTCACTTCATACCTTGGCGGGGTGCGCGCACCCCAGGTGGCAGAATGGGACGATAATCGACTCGTAGACGAGACTCTCAGGACATTGCGCCCACTGATAAATCTGAAAGCCGATCCCGAGATGGTGCGCATTGATCGGCATCAAGAAGCACTGCCGGTATATCATGGCGCCTACCAGACGCGAATGCAGGCAATTACGGCACGCTTGAAACAGATTCCGGGACTGCACATCGAGGCGAACTACCGGGGCGGCGTGTCCGTGCGTGATCGCCTGGTTCGCGGTCATGCAGTGGCAACTGATATTATGGCAACACAGTCATGGTCATCCATGAATCGGAAGGATCGTGAATACTCGGAAAATTCAGCTGAATTAGCTGCCTTTTAACGTGCCATGTGCTGAAAAGCCTATTAATTCATATATAAAAAATCAAGTGCTGATTCATGAACATGACTGATTCAGAGCTACGTTTCGCCAAGCGCGCCATCAAGCGTAAAAAAATATTTCTAGTGCTATCTATGGCGAGCGTCGTCGTGGCACTGGGTTTAGCACTGTATTATGCCTGGCAGTTTGCCACTCAGCCTGGGTTCGCAGTCGCCATTCATTTTGTGCCGGTGCTCTTGATTCTTATGATGGCCAGGCAGAATCTACGTCAGTACTATTATGCAAAAATTCTTGAAAAGTTGATTACCTGAAATAACGGGCGATACCTGCAGAGTCAGGGGACGATCTCTCTGTTCACTTTTTCAGTCCCAGGTGCTTGCTTATTCTTCAGCGCCATTTCTATCGGTCTTTTATCTATTGGCGTTTCGGCTAATCGAATCAGTGCCTGATCGCCTTGCAGGAGCTTTTGCACATCTTTTGAGCCCCAGTCCGGCTCCCAATTACCAACCAGACCGTTCCAAGCCTGTGTAATTGCAACGGCTTCCGCATCAGAGAATGGCTTAAATTGTCCGCCTTGTTGGTTCATCAATTCTGCATACTTTTTCATGGAGTGCGTAACGACAACAAAAGGTGGCCCGCATCGATTGCAGTACTTGAGCATCTTGTCAGCAGGATGGCAGGTGGTGCAACGTGTATAGGCAAGGCTAACGGCTTCGTCAGTGGTATACGCGAGGTAGCCACGATACTTGGCTTCCGCCAATATTTGCCTGCTTAGCGGGTTGGGAATGGCCACCAAACCAATTGCTACAACAATGACAACAAGAAGCACGCTTGCTGCCCATCTGTATTTTTTCATATACCGCCCAACTTTTTTGACAAGTTACTTGTTAAATTCCGGCGAAATTTCACTCTACCACCATCTTTGCCGCTATACCCGCATCAAGCCTGACTAATGCATTCTTTTCCATATCAGCAAACCAGATATCACCTTTTGAATCAGTGTCAATACCCTTGGGTTTGCTTTTGCCTATGCTCGCATCGAATTCTGTAAAAGTATTGGTCTTGGGGTCGAACACTGCTATCTTGCCGCTTGTCTTAAGGGTACAAAATATTTTTCCACTCTTTGCTATTGTCATACTTTCAATTACGCTGCTATTCGGTAGTAGAAAAGATCTGAATTTCTTGGTCACGGGATTAAATACCAACAGATCGCGCCCTATATTGCCACCAATCCAAAGCGCTCCCGACGCGTCTATTACAATCTCCCTTGGAGATTCATAGGCATTTGGCAGTTCGAATTCACGAACTACACCATCCTTTGGGTTTAGACTGGCCAGTTGGTTCCCCTCGGTTTCTACGAACCACACGATACCCTTTTTGTCCGTGACAATACCTGACGGACGACTATCAAGTGTGGGAATAGGATATTCTCGGAATACTTCCTTCCGAGGGTCAAACATACCAATTTTGTTACCATAAAATTCGGTAAACCAGATGTTACCGTGAATATCAGTGGCAATCCCGGTGGGCATACTTTCTATCGCCGGAATATTATATTCCTTGAATAACAGCGAGACAGGATCAAAAACACCGAGCTGATTTGAATCTGATTCGGTAAACCATATCTTGCCCGTATTGCTGATGGTTATGTCAGTAGGGGCGCTAAAGGGAGTGGGGATAGTGTATTCGGAAAATACACCCTTGGCAGGCTGGAACTTGCCAATTTTATTAAGATTGGACTCAATAAACCAGACAGTATCCGCTTTGTCGATCGCAATTTTGGTGGGTAAAGTATAAGCAGTGGATACTTCGTACGACTTGAACGCATCTGCGCCCCATGACGAGGAGGGAAAGAGGCTCCAGAGAGTTACCCAAAAAGCGGTTGCTATTTTCACTACATTATCCTTGTTAGAAAACGGGCAAATTGTGCGGCTACATGCTTGCCGAAGTGTTACAAGCTCGGGAGTATTTATGGCTGTTTGGGCAAACGGAGTTTTCTGGTTAACCAGCTACCCAGCGTCGCGACACCTATAATGACGACTAACAAAATAAGCCATTTTGGTATGCCCGCCTCGGAGGCTTTTTCAATGGCAGTACTTGGCTGATTATCAACCTGTTTTTTATTATTCGCTGCCAACGCTTCGCTAATGGAAAGCATCCCCAGCCGCTTTGCATCTGTAGCGCTTTGACTGAACCAGAGCAGAGATCGCTGGTGATCTATAACCATGTCTGCCGGCAGGCTGCCAAAGCTGGGGATATCATATTCATGAAAAATTGCCGTCTCGGGGTTAAAGACACCCACCTTGTTACCCTTGTACTCTAGGAACCAAACATTCCCGTTGGCATCGTGCCCCAGCGCAACGGGTGCGCTGCCAGGAGTGGGTATAATAGCCTCGTCAAACCGGTTCTGTTCAGGAGAAAACATCCCTAGCCTGTTTGCCGTCACCTCCACAAACCATATCCTGCCATGCCTATCAACGGAAATTTTGCCCGGGTTTGCAAATTGAGTGAGAACTTCATGTTCATTAAATATTTCTTGCTCTGGTATAAACTCGCCAATTTTGTTGGCACTGGATTCGGTAAACCAGATATGGCCTCTCTGATCGACAGCTAAACTCTTGGGATTGCTGTCTGCGGTGGGAATAGGAAAACCTTTAAGTGCGAAAGTTTTTGGATCAATGCGATAAAGATTATTTTTATTGGAGGCAATAAACCATATCGTGCCGTTGGTATCTACGATCAATTCTTCCGGGATGGAGTGATGAGGAAGAGCATATTTTGTGAAAAACCCGTCTGCAGGGGTAAATCGGCCCAGTATGTTAGGTTCCTTCTCACCTTCAACCCAGCGAGTTACGGTAAACCAGACTTCACCATCTGGGCTAATGGCGATATTTGAAAAACCCATCTTTCCCCATGAAGATGGAAGTGCGTAAGTGGCAAAATTCTTTTTTTCCGGGTCATACATAGCCAGCTTTCTGCCAACTTTTTCAGTAAACCAGACGCGCCCAGTCGGGTCGATGGCCATTGACTGCGCAGAGCTAAGCCCATCGGGTAATGCCACTTCTTTGATCGGGGTAAGGGTTTTCGAATGGGTTTGATGCTTGCTACCACCATGGTCGTGGGCATTGACCGAATCTTTGTTATTGCTATGTTCATGACCATCCATTGCAAAGGCTGCGCCTCCGGCTATGAGGGTGCCACACAAAAAAAATATCAAGCCATAACTGGTTTTATGTAGAAGGAAATTGCAGATTGCTCTCATTGAAAATACCCTTTTAGCACTACTTTGCTTTGGATCACCACGTCATCGTGGGCTCATATACATGGCGCAACTGCCAGTTTGAATCCTTGTAACCCCCGCCTGCCGCAGTACGATCTTCGCTGCCGACATTGTAGCCACCCAGATTTACTTGTCGTTGCCGTTCAACTCTATAAAAGTGGCCCATGTTGGCGGGAGGCAGGGCCTGCCTAGCTCCCATCATGGGATTGTGGCAGGACGGGCAGCCTAGAGCCTTGATGGGTGATCCACTGGCTACCACAGCAGCCACTGGGACTGCCCATGCAAGTCCGGCATAGATGACAATAGCCGCTATTGAAGTGGCCTTGAAGCCGAAGCGAGTCTTGCTGCTTTTCCGGAAAATAAACGGTACCAGAAATAGGAAAATTACTACTAAGAGCGGGAGCCAGAATGTCCCGACTGATAACCATTTGGCATTACCCCCCGTCAGATACCAAAAAGGTTGAAACAGCAACATCAGATACCACTCTGGAGAAGGTATGTGAAAACCATCATCAGGCATGGGTGGCATGGCAGGATCCATTGGCACCGCAAGGAAATAGGACAGCAAGACTAATCCCAAAAAAATCACCGTAACCAGTCCACCAGCTTTTATCACATGTTCCGGCCAGAATGAGTGAAATTTCTGCGGATAGGGGGGAGCGTACTTGGTCGCAATGATAATTTCTCTTTTTTTATTTCCCATGATTGAGTTACTCCCAAGGAGATTGCGGTGGGCTACAGCGGCTTTGATATTCCGTAGCGCTTTATCATTTTGAAGTGAAAAAGCAAAGAAACTGCAAGAATCAGCGGAATTATCAGGATGTGGGTGTAATACGCCGCATTGAGAGTGAAGGTATCCAGCATCACATTTTTGATGGGTTCTCCGCCTATCGTCCAAGTTTCGACGTAATCAACCCATAACGCAAAGGACCAATAGGATCTCCAATTCCACGGGAGAAGAATTCCGGTGGCAACCATCAAGAACACCAGCAGTAACTGAGACACACCGGTTAACCAGGTAAACTGCCGGGGACTTTGATAAGCTTTCAAATAAAACACAATAACCATATGGGAAAATACGGTTGCCATAAGAAGGGTGGAGCCCCACCGATGCAGGTTTCTGAACAGCCAGCCCAGGGTGACTTCATTGCTTAAATACTGAATGCTCAAATATGCCTTTTCGGGATCCGGTGTATAGAAAAAAAGCATAAATATGCCCGAAAACAACTGGATCAGAATGATGAACAGCGAGACGCCACCAAAGCAATAAAAGAAATTTACGTGAGAGGGAACTGCTTGTCCTTTTTTTAGGCGAATTTGATTCTTGATCCACCCGGCAACTTTGGCAGCATTCACGATTATTTATCTCCTTGTGTAGCTTCGGGCTTGCTCGCGGCTA
Organism: Gallionella sp.; assembly: GCA_035529795.1. Taxonomy (GTDB): domain Bacteria; phylum Pseudomonadota; class Gammaproteobacteria; order Burkholderiales; family Gallionellaceae; genus Gallionella. The sequence continues at coordinate 239,679 of DATKVZ010000003.1, forward strand.
TTGCATCGTCCTTTTGCATGCCATAGCTATCACCGGTAAAATCGATTTTCCATGTATGGGTGGTAGGATCAACATTAAGAGGCAATATCTCTTGCACCGTATATTCACCGCCAAAGCTGGAGGGCAGCTTATAACTTATTGAGACCAGGGCTTGGGTTCCCTTGATTTCGGCTTTGCCTACTTCGACCGCAAATTTTTCCGGGTAACGCTTGATAATCTCCAGGAACTGGGTCAGGTTCAAATTGGAGATACTGACATCAACCATCTTGTATGCTTCACTGGCGGTTGTCGTGCCACCCTCCATCTTGGCAGCCGAGATTAACTCGTAGAAGCGTTTGGTAATGATTTCAGGCCCGTCTTCAGGCAGAGCACTTGTGCTCCCGGAATTACAGCCCGCTATTGCAAAGGCAAGTGCCAGCAATATGCAGCCAATAAAACTTTTCTTACACTTCTTGATCAAGGTAAACTCCCCTTTATTAATTGCAGGCATGCTCATCTGCAGCCCGTTTTATTAATAATTGCGACTGCTATGTACACAGTGGCGCCGTCAAAAACTTATTCCTTTAGCTGTCATAACTCACTACCACTCCATGAATGGTCATTACTACCATACCACTTGTGGGTAAAACCAATGTTGCACCATAAACGTATTATCTTTAAGAGTAGGGTTCTTCACCCTGTCCTTGAAGGTTGGTGGGGGCAGCCCCAAACGGTCTCCCATGCTAGGGTTGTGGCATGAGTTGCAGCCCATGGTTGGTGATACATGGGTAAGAGCAAAAAGCGGACCAAACAAGGCCATTGCCACCAGCGAAACGGTTAGGAATCCAATTACTTTTGTGTAAAACTTTTCCCCCAGCACTTTCTGGATAGGAGCAGTCATTTTTGCCAATATGCCACTCTGATTGGCGGAATGATCTTCTTGTTGGGTTTTTTTGCTTCCCCTGCGTGTCCTGGTCTTGAGGAAATAAGGAAAGATTGCCAAGATCAGAAAAAGGACAAGTGGAATATAGAAGCCGAACAATGTCGCCATAAACCCCTTGAAGTATAGGTAGGGCACCCAAAAGATAAGAATAAACCATTCTGCCGTTGGTATATTTTCACCCTCCAGCGGCATTGGTATTATCTGTGGGTCCTGGGAAGGCATCGGCAAAACGTATGCAAGTACGCCAATCACCAGCAAAAATGGAATAGTGAACGGAAGATGTTCAATGACATACAGGGTAAGCCCCCCTGCTTTTTTTATAACTCGGGCAAAAGTATGAATACCCATTAGTATCAGTGTGATGGCGGGAAGAATGCAAATATGCACCACCAATGTCCGGTTAAGGGTAAATGCATCGAGAAGAAAATCGCTTAATGTGGGGCCGATCAAGGGGATTTCATTCGCGTAATTTGGCACCATCTCCATGAACCAGTACCCTCTCCATTCCCATGGCAGGATAAAACCGGTTAATAGGAAACCCAACATGGGCAGAAAGAGCAAAATGCCGGTCAGCCACAAAGTTTTGCTGTCGCGGTTAAGATAATCTTTTCTTAAGAAACTCCTGATGAAGTGCATGATTACTGTTACAAACAGGAATAACGACGCCCAGCGATGCGTATCTCTAACCCAGGCTACTGCGGCAAGTTCATTGTATAGGTATTGAATACTGGGATAAGCTTCTCTCAGCTGAGGTATGTAAAACAACGTCAGCACCGAGCCGGAAAGAACTTGAACGATAAGCAGCAACAGAGCCACCCCGCCAAAAAAATGGTGCCAATGTGCTTGTTTAATTTTCATGAATAACTTTGACCGTAATATTTGTGTTTCTGCTCGGGCTGCAAGTCCGTCTAATCAAGCAGCCAAGTGCCATCCACAGTTAAAGTAGCAGTTATGCCAGCTCAGAAAACCGCTCATGCGAACCGGATATAAACGCTATTTCCGGTTCGACACGCTTACTACAAATGGTCTTTCAACAAGGTTAGCAGTTGAGTAGACTTGGCCGGATGTTGACAGCTCTGTTGGCTACGGACCCAACCCTAGGGTTAACTAATTTTGAATTCGGATTTAAGGCCGCTTTTCTACGTCTTTAACGCATCGGAATCCGACATAGTCCTTACTATCATCGGGAATACTACGGAGCGAGGCAGTGGTCTTGGCATAATTTCTGTCTTCAAAAAACGACCCACCCTTGAGAATGATATAGCGTTCATCATAGCTGTGTGTCCATTCCCAGACATTACCGGCCATATCCATGACCCCATACGGGCTCTTTCCTTTTGGGTGCGTTCCCACTCCCAGAGGTTGCAACGGGTGCCCCTCAAAGTCAGTCTCGTTTGTTACAGCGGCATCTACATCAAACTTGTTTCCCCATGGATAAATCCTGCCGTCTGTACCTCGTGCGGCCTTTTCCCACTCCTGTTCAGTAGGAAGCCTCTTGTCGAGCGCATCACAATGGCTGATGGCATCGTAATGTGAAACCATTACCACAGGAAAATTGGCCATAACAGGCTCATATCGGTGATCCAGATTGAATCTGGCATATTGCTTGTTGGTAACTTCATACTTGTCAATCATGAATGCGGGCAAACTGATTTCTTTTTGGCTGCTGCCGCTACCGAAGATAAACTTTCCAGCGGGTATGAGTATCATCTCGTCATAGTTGATGGCTTTGTGCTCTTTATGATCTTTATGATCTTTGTGCTCTTTTTTCGAGTGATCATCTGATGCGGCACAGGTGCCTGAAATGCCTGCTGCCAGAATAGCCAGCAACCCGATAATTACTTTATTACCCATGAGTCGATTCTTCATAATGTAAACCCTCTGTATTTTGTAGTTGAGTATGCCGGCCACGTGGCGCCTTATTATATTTGTAACTTAAAGCGAGCTTTGCTCAAACAACTTTAACCGCCACACCGTGATGCAGTCTTAACAATTTCCGTCATACCAGTGAAAGCCAGTTTGCGACCCTAGAAAATACCGGGTGCCTCCGGAATTCGCCACAGACAACCCATTTTTATCTCACAGGAGAACCTGTGAGTTTTGAGGGCAAACCGTGCCGAGCCGGTTGACCAGTAGTTTCAACGGTAGTTCCATAAATTATGGAACGTGAAGTTCACGAACTGGGTAATTATACATATGACAAAAGCGTGAGACAAATTGCGGATAAATGTGTTTTGGCCAATGCACGATGTTTTCTTGTCTCGGTCAGATGGCGGTGGTGTTAACAGCTGCGCTTTTTCCGCATGTAGCACAGCGTACCAAAATCAAAATCTTGCCCCGCGTTCTGTTGCTTCAAACTTCCGGCTTTGTATGAGTTGCGCTACTGCTTTAATACAAAACTTCTTTCTCCGCCATTCCCCTTTTTTATCCTACAAATAATGGGATGCTTTATTGGCATATTTTCTGCGGTAAAACTCGTTTTTCCCGTTACCCCTTCACAATCTTTTCGATTGATCAATGCCTCTCTCACCATCGTGGTATCTGTCGAATCTGCCTCTTTGATGGCATCGGCAATCAGCATGAAAGTATCATAGGCCAAAGCAGCAAACCGGTCTGGTTTGGCCTTTCCATAATCCTCCATAAATTCGGCCATTTTTTGCGACTTACTGTCCGCAGAAAAAGTTGTATACATAAGAGTTTCATTTACGGCATCCCCACTCTGCAAATATTCTTCCGAGAAGAGATCTTCACCCCCGATAATAGGAAGAGTTAATCCGGCCTTTTTCATCTCATCGGCGAGAATGATGGCTTCACTTGCATCTCCGGTGAAAATTACGCCGTGCAAAGGGTCTGTGCTGGCCTTAATCGCGTTAATGACCGCACCCATATTTTGTGTGCCTGTAAGAGTGTCATAGCTGTCAGCCTGAACTTTTATCGACCCGTTATATTTATTCAGCGCCTTTCTGAACATTGAACTCAAATCCAGAGAAAACTCGTTAGTAGCAGAGGTAACCAATGCGTAATTGACATACCCTAGCTCTGTAATAGCGTACTTTATTAAGTCTTCCGTTGCCAAGTCATCAGGAACGGCGGTACGGAATACATATGGGCCGGTTGCTTTCAGGTGTCTCCTTGACCCAACGGAGACGAAAATGGTCTTGGAATCGTTAACCAGGTAAATAGGCGACATGGAGGAAGAGCCGGTAGGAGCCGCCAATATCGCAATAACTCGCTGACTGATAAGGTCTTTGACAGCCTGAGAGGTCATTCCGACATCGTTTTTATCATCAAAATGAATTACCTTGATTTCTTTCCCTTTTATTCCACCTTGGGCATTAAAACGTTTGGCCGCCGCCAACGCGCCTTCGACTACGCTTATGCCGTAATTTGCCTCCTCACCCGTTTCAGGTCCGACAATGCCTATTATTAAGGGTCTTTCATCCAAAGACATCTTTGCAGATGACTTTGTATCTTTATTGTCCGATTTATTGTCAGAGCAGCCGGAGAGCAGCGATATCAAGACTGCCACAAGAGTCATAAGGCATATTCTATAAAGAAGCATAGCGGTATTCCTTTTATATTCACATAAAAAATTAAGATGCAGCAGTGGCCTTCAAGATGGATTTGCAGTCATGTTTCCGAGGGAATGGCAAAGTTTATTTTAAAGCAACTTGTCGATCTCATGCTTCAGCAGGTCTTCGGTGACAACGCCCGCATGCAGATAGCTTATCTTTCCGTTCTTGTCGATAAAGAAAGTTGTCGGCATACCATATAATCCGTATGCCTCCTTGATTTTTCCGGTTTTATCCAGGCCGGCTGGAATGGTCAGCCCCGTTTTTTTCATAAACGCCTTAGCCCTTTTTTCCGTGTCGTCAACGGCGATCGCCAAAAACACCACTGTTTGCGGCGAGTATTCGTGCGCGACCTTTTCAACAACAGGCGTTTCTTCACCGCAGGAAACACACCACGAGGCGAAGAAATTGATTACGATGACTTTACCTCGGTAATTGCTTAACTGAAAATTCCCGCCGTCAAAAAGCGCTATATCAAAATCAGGTGCTGTCTCCATTTCTGTTTTTTGGGTTACCGTGTCCTGATTACAGCCTTGGACAAGCAATAAACAGCTTATGAGAAGCGCAAATACGAAGCTGAAAGAGTTGAATTTCAACATTGTTTCCTTACCAGATCAGGGTGTGGCACCAGAAAATAGGTTAATTGTATTGGGCAGACATTTTTAATGATTATGATCCATGTGCTCGGAGTGATCCATGTGCTGGTGATTCATTGTATCCATCGCCTGGCCGGATCGAACGGTTGCCGTAAAAGTGATTTTTTCACCATTTTTGAAGGCCAAGGTCATAGGAACAGGGTCTCCAACATTAAGCGGTTTTTTTGCATCCATCAACATCAGGTGTAACCCACCCGGCTTTAACGCAACTGATGACTGAGAGGGAATGATCAATTCCTTCATATGCTCCATGTGCGCCATGTTGCCATGCATCACACTTCGATGAATTCCAATATGCTTAAAGCTGGGGCTGGAAACCCCAACCAGCACTTGCGGCTTTTCGCCATTATTTTTAATTTCCAGGTAGGCAGCCAGCACTTTGACACCGGGAGGCGCGGCCTGTACCCAAGGATCCAGGATTTTGAGGTCAACATTATCAGCCGAAGCTCCTGTGGTAACAAGCCCGAGCACCAGCGCAAATAATATCCTCAGAAAAGTCCCCATTTTTTATTACTCCTTTCGTTATAAAACGTGTGTATTTTCAAAAATACCCCTGCAATTTCCTGTGGATTTTGCGGAGGCGGAAATCGGCCATAGAGCCTTCCCTGGGGATCCACGAGAAAGACGGTCGAATTGTGGGTTACCGTATAAGTATCAGCGGACTGATCGGCTTCATTGGCGTGAATAGTATATAACGCGCTCATTTGTCGGGAAAAGCTATCCAGTTCGGTGATGCTCCCGGTAACACCGATAAATCTGTCATTGAAATAGGAAACGTACTCCTTAAGCGATTCGGGCGTGTCCCGCTTGGGATCGACCGAAATAAAAATACCCTGGATTTCCGGGAATATCGCTGGAGTTTTCTCGAGTATGTTGAATGTTTGTCCCAATATCGCCATAGTGAGGGGGCAAACATCGGGGCAGTGAGTGTATCCAAAAAAAACAAAACTCCACTTTCCTTTCAAATCATTCAGGCTTAACGTCTTATCATTGGCACCCACCAACTTGAAATCCGTCAGCTCCTTTGCCTGCCAAAAAAGATAATCCTCAATTTCTGCGGGCGCTTTAACAACTGGATCATTACTTAATTTCCAGCCAATAAATGCAGTGATAGACAGGGCGATGACCAATAAAACCGCGAGGTTGCTCTTGGTATACAGAAAATGTTGTTTGCTCATTTGCTATCCTCTTGGCCTGAAATAATTAATTGCTGTTCAGGCAGGCAGGTTAATTTATGCTGTGCGGGCTCTTCTTGTTGTTTTTTTGTATGGTACCGTGCACAAAGAGGTAGCCGCCCATCAGACTGATGACAACATAAAAAATATCCAACTCAAACCCTATTGCCTTTGCTGACAATGCAGTTACTGCACCCAGGCAAACAAGCACGCCACCAAAAACCTGCTTTTTTATTCCTTTAGCTGGGGTGATCACACAAAAAATCCAAGAACAAAAGCTTTATAGTGCCTCATCAGCCCAGTCATATTCATGAATGCGAGGGTAAGCAGAATGATGCCACAGGCATTTATTACAATATTGATATTGCGCAGGATAATTTCACGTTTTCCGACCAACACAATAAGGGTTACAGATGTTATGCAAAGGGCTATGCTGATGCCAAGTCCGTACCAGGATGCCAAATACCACCCTTCAACTGCCGTACTCCGCTGTGTTGCCAAGCCCATGATGTCGGAGAGCATCGGAGTAATACACGGGGAATAAACAATGGATAAAGAGGCGCCAATAAGCAGGAATAAGACGCTGAGCGGAAGTGGGCGATGTAGTTTACCGAGGAGGATTATGCGATTGACCAGTATTAAGTACAGGCCAACAAGCAGGAAGAAGATACCTGCAACTATTCTCAGGCTACCAATGTTGCTGATTAGCGGCCGGCTGATAGTTAACCCGGATGCGGTTAGCAGCGAATAGAAAACCGTAAAGCCTATTCCATAGAAGATGCAGGGCAGAATGACCCACTGAAAAATTCCGTGATCAGTTTTTTGGTTGCATGACGTCAGGTAAATGCCGAAAATGAAAGCGATAAAAAAGGGGCTAATTTGCAGAATACATATCTGCCAAATAGAGAAAAAAGATGAGAAGCCACCCCACAGCGCCATGCCACCGCTCATTAAATAATCTCCTTGACCCATTGTTGGAATTCATCCGGTTTCTTTGCAATGTTCCCATAGAAAACCCGTTTCACAATTCCGTTTTTATCAACAAAAAAGGTGGTGGGTGGAGCGCTGACACCGTAATCATGGGCAATTCGTTCTCTTTTATCATAGCCTGCAGAAAAAAATGGGTTCCATTTTTTAACAAAATCTTCAAAATTGGACCTTGAATCCTGTATGCCGATCATAAGAAACGCAACCTGATCATTTTGATGTATTGCGTGGGCTTTTTTCATGAGTGGCATGGATTCATTGGAGCAGGGACACCATGAAGACATAAAAGTGATGACGAGTCCCTTGCCTGCATAGTCATTTAGCTGACTTTGTGTGCCACCGATCAATTCAAGAGTGAAAGGCAATGCCTTCTCGCCGACCTGCAGTAACGGCTTGCTCTCTTCGCTACACCCAGATATCAATGCGATGAGTAAAAAAACAGCACAGAGATTTTTAAAGCAGTTTGTCGAGTTCATGCTGCAATAATTCCTCGGTAACAACGCCGGAGTGGAAATAACTGATAACCCCTCTTTTGTCGATAAAGTAGGTGGTGGGAATCCCGTATAAGCCAAAGGCTTTTTGAATCTCTGCTGTCTTGTCAAGGCCGACTGGGAAGGTGACATCGTATCTCTTTATGAACTCCTTCATTTTATCTTCGGTATCATCAACGGCAATCCCGAGAAACACTACACCTTTGGATTGGTATTCACGAACAATTTTTTCCAGGACCGGCATTTCTTCTCTGCATGGCAAGCACCAGGATGCAAAAAAGTTAATCAGGACAGGTTTACCTTTATAGTCGTGGAACTGAAAACTTTTGCCGTCAAGCAGCGCAAGCGCGAAACTTGGAGCAGGCTCCATAGTCTCCAATGAATTCCCGGCAAATTCATTTTTTGCGCTTCCCTGCATAAGCAACAAACCGATGGCGACAAGTGCGAGTATCAATCCGGCAACGGCGAGGATAATGAGTAGTTTGTAGGATCTGATGTTCAGCATGTCTTATTCTTCCTGCGACGAAGGTACGGGTAGACTCCATTGAAATGTTCTGGTTCCCATACCTGTCAGTTTCATCGTAACCTCCAGTTCACCAGGTTGGCTGGTGTCAACGCCCGGAAAGGTGAGCATTCCCTGAACATGGTGTCGTTGTCCATCCCGATAATGAATTTTCCAGTCCGTCGCATTTTGCGGACTGCCGTTGTTAACCTGAAGTGTGGACATTTCTGCGATATCCCAATCAGGAACAGAACCCCGATGTGTATTAAGATACATGACGAAAATGGCTTTTGACTGATCTGTTGGCAAATTGAGCACTCCCAAATAGCGCAGCAGATTGAAGTGTTCGCGGGGTATGTAAATAATATCAAGAAACAGATCGCCTTCCCCGAAATCCATTCGCCATAGGTACTTTTTGACAAACTTCATGGTTTTTGCTGGAAGAACAGTCGGTACGTTGCTTAGATAATTATTCTGCAAATATCGGAGGATGGTATCTGCATGACGATCTGTTATCCCTGCACGATCAGGTGCCTTCATGCGGGTAATAACAGCTTCCCACTCGGCGGCGGTTCGGAGTTTTTTTTCGATGACATCTTTGCCATGACATTTTCTGGTGCAGGTGCTTTTATAGAGGTAGGTGATCTCGCCGGAAGATAATTTTTCAACCATGTTGTGCTTATACAGGAAGAGTTTCCCTTCCCTATGAATACTGTCGATTGCAGCACTTGGAGTTTGGCCGGTCAGGTAAATAAAGGCAATAAAAATGGCGACCCCGCCAAGAATCAGAAACAAGGTAATGCTGATAAGCAGGGGCTTGGCTGGCGCGGTCATGTTTTGTCTGTTTTATTTGTGGCGGTTGATGGCGTGGGATCTTTGCAAAACCCCTGTGCCGCAACATCCAAGGCCGAATTGAACTTGCTGGAGAGATTCTGGAATGCTACCAGCGCGGTGAGCTCAATGATCTCCTCATCGTTGAAGTGGCTTTTTAGACGCGCCATAAGATTGGCATCCACTCGGCGGTCAGTATAGGTGATTGCTGTGGCGTAGGCCAGCGCCGCCTTGGTGCGTGAATTAAATAGTGCAGATACTTCGAATTCCGACAAAGCCGCCAGATGCGCTTCAGTCAAACCACGCTTAATGCCTGTGGCGGAATTGATGTCGATACAAAATGCGCACCAATTGACCTGCGAGACCAGCACCGTGATTAGGGTCCGCAAAGTCGGTTCGATAGGCGATGATTTGCGATCCAGTGCGCCATAAAGTAATGACAGGCCGACAAAAACCTTTGGGGAGCGCGCCCACAAGCGCGCTGGCTCCAACTCGCGCCCATAGCGCCGCCGCTGATTGGCGAGGAACAGACGGACATACCAGGGGAAACGATGATCAAACGGGATTTCGATATAACTCATGAGATAGCTTCCAGATCATTGATCACTTCCAGCGTGCAGAGACGAAACCCTTCACGCGTCCTGTGATTTGATGAAAAAGAGTTTTTTGATGCCGAGGTAGAGGCCAAAGAACATTAAAAATACCCACACAAGCAGCCCAGCCCACAATAAAACCCAATCTGCCTTGTCGAAGCTTCTGGTGTATTGGTAAATTTTCCCTTGAATTTTTTGAAGAGAGGTAATGCGTGCATCGTCTCCATACTTACCGATGAAGTAATCCTCGATTTGCTGCTTGCTCATTCCCTTATTAATAAGCTCGCCAATTTCGTTCTTCCATTCGAGGCCGCAAGTCATGTTGCAGTCCTCCAAAATTAGCGGACATTCGCATGGGCAGGCGAGGTCTTTCGCAACTTCGTTAACAGTCAGTGCCAAGGCGCTGGACGGGGATATAACATAGGTTATTGGCATAAGCAGGCAGAAAAAGAGAACTGCCTTGCGGGTGAAAAATTGCTTCATAGCAGCTTGCCCTGCTTTTTTTTCCGGGATCTAAAATACCATGTAACCAGCACTAGGATACCGAAAATACCCGTTCCGAATAGTGCATAAATTACTGTTTTTATGTTTCTCTGGGTTTCATATGATGTTCCCGGAGTTTGAGGCTCCTTCATGGAGGTGTATTTGATATCAACTGAGGGCTTGGGGTCGCTCTTGGTGTAACTGATCTTGAATATACTTTCCTGATCTTTGGCGATGTCCTCCAGTCTGTAAGTAAAATGGTTAAAACCTTTAATCAGACTTATCGAGTCGTTTTTCTGGGATATGGCGACACTCTCAGGAGCGGATATGTTGAATGCAGTGCTTCGCAAAGGCTGTTGAATATCAATTTCCATAGCCTTTATGGGATGATTAGCCTTGATTTGGTAGTCAATTTCTTTGTTCTCGAGTTTTACGTCGAGCTGCGGGGTATGAAAACTGAGATAAAAATTGGGATAGGGCAACAGGAGGCTTACCTCATCGTAATTTCCCATATTAATGGTTTTGTAAAGCTGGCAAAAATGCTGGCCTTCATGTGAAAGGCTGCAAGCATCGCTGATGACAGAGCCCCTGGGGATGAGGAAGCTTGTCTTGATGGGATAGTTGGTAACTTCTTCAAATTTGCCGTCATAAATTGCCAATACACTGGGATCGTCATATTCAGGCATGATGGATACCTTCATCCGGCCTATAGACAGGTCTTTCGTGACTCCGCTGGTCCCCAGCGTATTTTCTGCACCCTTGCTACATCCTGAATTCAAGGATGCAAGGAAGAAAGCAAAAGCGAAAACTCTGAGAGTGTTCATTGTGTTCATGTTATTAATGACCTTTCAGGAGTTTTGGTATAAAAAATAGCCAACGCCGCTGTGGTTGACTGAATCTCTGTAAGCTAAATTTCGCAGGCTATTCACCAATTGTGATTGCCAACCCGGCTATTGTGTGAAGCGTCAGCCTTTGTACCATGACAACTTGATTATGGTGAAGTTCAGCAATTTCGCAGCTGTCTTTTCTCCCTCGGCGAATTATATCATTCGAGCCGATGTGGGCGGCAATGGCGCAGCGAGTTCACTCTTCCATATTTATAGCAGGCTACGAGAATGATTGCCTGCCTGAAAATCTGGATTTATCTTGCAGATTAAGGTTGCTTGTAAAGGCGCTTATGCAACGCAAAAATACAGCGCATCGTGTATACTGCGCGGTGCTGTTTTAAAGAGGCGCCGCACGGTATACTCGAAGCGCAAACAAACCAGTAACGCGAGATAAAACCGAATGTGTTCATCACAATAATTATTTAGTAAAGCTCCCATAATGATCGAAGTTGAAAACTTAACCAAGGAATACGGCGAGTTCCGTGCGGTTGACAATATCAGTTTCACTGTTGAAAAAGGTGAAATCTTGGGTTTTCTCGGGCCCAATGGGGCGGGGAAGACCACGGTAATGCGCATTCTGACCTGCTTTTTCCCTCCCACAAAAGGGAAGGCTATAGTGGCTGGCTACAATTGTTTCGAAGACTCATTGAACGTGCGCAAAAGGATAGGCTACCTTCCGCAGAGAGTCCCCCTTTATGAGGATATGAAGGTGAGTGATTATCTTCGCTTTGTGGCGGCCATCAAAGGAACGCCCACCAAGGAAGTTAATCGAAAAGCTGCCAAAGTCATGGATGATTGCGGTCTCAGCGACGTTTCCAGCAAGTTGATCAGCACAATTTCCGGAGGATACAGACAAAGAGTCGGCATTGCCCAGGCGTTGGTCAACGACCCTGAGGTTTTGATTCTTGATGAACCTACAGTAGGACTTGATCCCAAGCAGATCAAGGAGATCAGAAGTCTGATAAAGGAATTGTCAGGTAAGCACACGGTTATTCTCAGCACCCACATTCTCCCGGAAGTCAGCATCCTCTGCGGCAGGGTGATCATTATCAACAAGGGTAAAGTGGTCGCAGAAGACAGACCGGAAAATCTTGCAACCGAAAGCGCGCAGCGGATGTTATTGCGCATCAACGGTGATACAGAGATGATCGAGCAGGAACTTTCACGTGTGGATGGTATTCAAGGCGTTGAAAGAGAGCATGCCTCAGGTGATGCCAACGGCTTTATTGTGGTGCTTGAAGATGAGAAGCAGGGAAGGCAGGGCATTCAGGCCATGATTGAAAGAAACAGATTTGAGCTTATGGAAATGCGTCTCCTGGAGGTTAGTCTTGAAGATATCTTTATCAAGATGGTTACAAAGGAGGAGGCATGAATATCAGGAATGTCAGCCTTATTCTTAATCGGGAGTTGAAATCCTATTTCAGCTCATTTACGGTTTATATAGTAATCATCATGTTTTTGCTGATGACGGGTTATTTTTTCTATAACCTTGTAGCTACATTCTCGATTGTCAGTTATCAGGCGCAGTCTGATCCCATGCTGGCCAAGCAATATCAGCTGTTAAATATCAATGAAACAGTGATCCGGCCGCTTTTTGGAAGTATTGGTATTATCTTGTTGCTGATGACGCCGTTATTGACCATGAGGCTCTTGGCCGAAGAGAAAAAGACCGGTACGATCGAGCTACTACTGACCTTCCCAGTCGATGATATTGACGTGGTTTTGGGTAAATATCTAGCCTGTCTTGCTGTTATGTTGACCATGGTGTTGCTGACGGCTACCTATCCAATTCTCCTTGTTACTCTGGGCGAGCCGGAAGTGGTGCCAATCTGGACGGGTTACTTGGGACTGGTCCTGTTGGGAGCGTCAGCCATTTCTTTGGGGCTTTTCACTTCTTCTTTGACGGAAAATCAGATTGTCGCTGCGTCGTTATCTTTTGCCATGCTGTTTTTCTTCTGGTTTATGAGCTATTCAGTCCAACTGGTGTCTGCCGGGTTGGGTCAATTTCTTGGCTACCTTTCGATTAACGAGCATATAGAAAGTATGTCGAAGGGAGTGGTCGATTCGACGGACATCATTTACTACCTTTGCTTCATTGTTCTATTCCTGTTTCTTACGCTTAGAAGTCTAGAATCGAAGAGGTGGAAATAATGAAAGCCAAAGAATTGTTTGCGCCACTGGGTCTACTGTCCGTTTTACTGCTGGTGGCAGGGGGAATTACTTATGCGATAACCGGTGAGATGGGCAATTTGCCTTTGACACTGATTTGGGTTGGCCTTCTTTTACTACTGCTGTTTTTCTATATTTATTTTCAGGAAATCAGGGACTTTATCACCAAGCGTTCCACCAAGTATGCATTGAATACGGCCATCATGAGTGGGGTGTTCCTGGTGATAATCGCGCTGATTGCGGGCATGTCGGTCAAGTACAAGGTGCGTGTTGATTTGACGAAAGATAGCCGATATACCCTCTCTGACCATACGCTCAAGATAATAAAGTCTCTGGAAGGGGGCGTTGAGGCCATCGCGTTCTATCGTGGCGACCAAAGGACGAGGCAGACGATGTCCGACCTGTTGAGTGAGTATTCCTATAATTCACCCAATTTCAGCTTTCGCTTTGTAGACCCGGATAGGGATCCGATAGAAACGGCAAAATACGGAATTACGGCTTATCGAACCACTATATTGAAGTATGGCGATAAGCAAGAGATTGTCGAAGGTACTGAATCTGAAAATAAACTTACCAATTCACTGCTTAAGTTGATCAGTAAAGATGTCAAGGTGTTCTATTTTGTCACCGGACACGGTGAGAAGCGTATCGATAGCGATGAAGAAAATGGCTATTTATATGTCAAACAAGCCATTGAGCGGGAAAATCATCAGGTGCGTGATCTGATGTTGGTTAACGCGGAAAAAATACCTGACGATGCTGCCGTTCTGGTGGTGGCAGGCCCAGAAACAGACTATTTGCAAGCCGAACTGGACATGATTACGGCATTCGTCAAAAAAGGCGGGCGGGTGATTTTCATGGTTGACCCCAGCGGTGGTCTAAAAACCCTTGTAAGTTACCTGGGTGGCTTCGGCTTCGAGCTTACCGATGATCTCATTTTTGATAAAACGAGCGAGGCGTCAGGCGGCAATATTGCGATACCCGTGGTCGTGCAATATCACAAGGATCATCCCGTCACCCGGGATTTCGAGCAGTTCACCTTTCTTCCTTTTGCGCGCTCAGTCCACATCAAGGAAGAGCCTGCCAAAGGAAGCTGGGATCTTGCAAAAACAAGCGACAAAACCTGGACGGTGCCGAGCGATGTCAGGAAACTCACCAAGGAAGATGAGAATTTTGATTCCGACAGGCACAAACGTGGACCTTTCAGTGTGGTATCCGTCACCGCTGTAGAGGTGAATCTTGGCGGCAATAAAACTGCTAGTGTCCCCGACAGGCTCGAGAGTGATAAACCTGAAAAAGAACAGGAAGACAGCTTGAAAACCTGGGGAAAGATTGTAGTTGTGGGAGATTCCGACTTTGCCAGCAATAAATTTCTCAAGGCAGGTAATAAAGATTTCCTCCTGAACATGCTTAATTGGCTGGCAGAGGAAAATATTTTGATATCAGTAAGGAAAAAGGAACCTGGCCTGACGCCTCTTATGTTGACCGCCGTTCAGGGAAAAGTCGTTTTCTGGCTTTCCGTGGTTATTGTGCCATCACTGCTATTGGTGACAGGGCTTGGTGTGACCGCCAGAAGAAGGCGTAGCGCGTGAATTTTACTAAAAAGACACTATTCTGGTTTATCGTACTGATCACACTGAGTGGTGTGTTCTTTTTCTATGACCAAAAGGAAGAAGAGGTTAAGCAGCTAAAAGAGGAACAGCTAAAATTGCTGCCTACCGCCGTGAATGAAGTCTCGGAATTCTGGATAAATTACATCAAGGAAAATCGTCAAATCAAGGTGGTTCGCGACCAGGACGGATGGCGAGTGGTGGAGCCGTTGAACCTGAAAGGGGATACCAAGACGATAGAAAAATTATTGACTAACGTCATCACAGCCAGGAAGGATGCGGTGCTGTTTGAAAAAGTTGAGCAACCAAAACTGGAAGAGCTTGGTTTGGATGACCCTCAGATTGAAATGGGCCTGAAGTATGAAAATCTGGAAACCGTCATCGTTTTTGGAGAAAGGGGGCCTACGAATAATGTGGCATATGCCATGTTCAAGGGGAGACCCGAGATATACCGCGTACATTCAGACCTAAAGAAGGAGGTAAGCGTAGACACTTATGCTTTGCGGGATAAAGTTATTCTGGATTTTGACCCGGTCAAAATGAGACGATTCGAAATTGTGAAAAAGGATATGCCCAGAGTGGTCGTCGAGCAGAATGAATCCAAATGGAATATGCTTGAACCCACAGCAGAGATGGCTTCCATGGCCAAGGTGCTGGAACTGCTCTATGCAATCAAAAATGGAGAAATAAAGGCCTTTGCCGATGAAAGCCCGACAGATCTGGCGCAGTATGGTCTCTCTTCACCGATGCTCCAGTTGAACATATACCTGGAGAAAATAGAGAAGCCGCTTATTCTCATGATTGGCAACAAGGATCGGGCCAAGCGGGCATATTTTGCCAAGGTCAACCGGATGGACACGGTGTTTGATGTCGAAGAAGAACTGGTTAACAACATCCTGCTGAGCATGAATAATCTCGCAGAAGAGGACGCAGGAAAATAGGGTGGTGGCAGTGTTTACCGATGACCAGCGTTAAGCTGGTCGGGGTGAGAGGATTCGAACCTCCGACTCCTGCGTCCCGAACGCAGTACTCTACCAGGCTGAGCTACACCCCGCTTCTAATTCAAAAATCCATCCTTCAGTGCTGCCGCAAAAACTAAAATTGCCGTGTTGCGGCAAAGTGCGCCAATTCTAGCAAACATTGTTTGTATTTTGAATCGGGGAAAAAGGCGATAGCTGCACTTGCCGCTTTCGCTTCCGACATGGCTTGCTGGCGGGTGAAATCCAGTGCGCCGGTAGCGTGGATAATCTCCAGAACCTCGGCAAATTGTTCCATGTCGCCTTGCTCAATTGCACTACGCACAATGGCGATCTGCTCAGTTGAGCCATGCTGCATGGCATAAATCAAAGGCAGCGTAGGTTTGCCCTCGGCAAGATCATCACCAAGGTGTTTGCCAGTCTGCTGTTCGTCTGCCGAGTAGTCCAGCACATCGTCCACCAACTGAAATGCCGTGCCGATGTGCATACCGTATTTGGCTGCTGCCGCTTCATCAGCATCGGATGCCGCACCCAGAATCGCGCCCAGGCGCATGGCCGCTTCGAAAAGTTTTGCCGTTTTGCAATGAATTACGCGCATATAGTTGGCGGCATCCACATCTGCATCGCGGCTGTTAAGCAATTGCAGCACTTCGCCTTCGGCGATGGTATTGGTGGCGTCGGCCAGTGTTTGCATCACGCGCATTTCATTCGCCTCGACCATCATCTGGAAGGCACGCGAATAAAGGAAATCGCCGACCAGCACGCTGGCCGCATTGCCGAATAGCGCACTGGCCGTGGCGCGTCCGCGACGCAATTCGGATTCATCCACCACGTCGTCGTGCAACAGCGTGGCGGTGTGGATGAATTCCACCACCGCTGCCAGATTATAGTGATGCTTTCCCTGATAACCGAAGGCCTCGGCAGATAGCATTACCAAGGCAGGGCGCAGCCGTTTGCCGCCGCTGTTGACGATGTATTCGCCAACCTGGTTAATCAGCAGCACCTCGGAATGCAGACGGGTGCGAATCACCTGGTCTACTGCGGACATGTCCGCTGCAAGCAACTGCCTGAGTTTTTCCAGAAACATTCTATCCTGATTTATTAGGTCACCGTGATGCACGGTTGAAATGGAGAGAAACTTCGCTTTGATTTTTACGGTAGCATTGTCGCACAAAATTTTGCTTCTTCGAACGACACTCAACATGAAAACAGGCTTTTTTCCATTGCTGATCTGGTTCGGCACCGTACTGCTGGGTGCCGCAGCCGTCGGCGGCATCGCGCTGAACCGCGGCGAATCCATCAACGCACTGTGGTTCATTACCGCCGCACTGTGCGTGTACGCCGTTGCCTACCGTTTCTATGCGGCGTGGATCGCCGCGACAGTGCTATGCATCGATGCAACGCGTGCCACGCCGGCCGAGCGGCTGTCCAACGGGCGCGATTTCGTGCCGACCAACCGCTGGATTGTATTCGGCCACCATTTCGCCGCAATCGCCGGTCCCGGTCCGCTGATCGGCCCGACGCTGGCGGCGCAATTCGGCTACCTGCCGGGTACGCTGTGGATATTGTTCGGTGCGGTGCTGGGTGGTTGCGTGCAGGATATGGTGACGCTGTTTTTCTCCGTGCGCCGCGATGGCCGTAGCCTCGGCCAGATGGCGCGCGACGAGCTGGGTAATATCGGCGGCATCGCCGCGCTGATCGCCACGTTTCTGATTATGATTATCCTGATTGCGGTGCTCGGGCTGGTAGTGGTAAACGCGATGAAAAATAGCCCGTGGGCGACCTCGACGGTGGCCGCTACCATTCCCATCGCGATGCTGGTCGGGCTGTACATGTACAAACTGCGCCCGGGGCGGGTGTTGGAAGGCTCGGTGCTAGGCATGATTCTGCTGCTGCTGGCGGTGGCTGGCGGCGGCTGGATCGATCAGCAGGCAGGGTTGCGCGAACTATTCAACCACCCCGGCCTGCCGCTGGCCTTTGCCATCATCGGCTACGGCTTCGCCGCCGCCGTTCTGCCGGTGTGGCTGCTGCTCGCGCCGCGTGATTACCTGTCCACCTTCATGAAGCTTGGTACGATGATTCTGCTGGCGCTGGCGATTATCTGGCTGCGTCCCGAAATCAGGATGCCCGCGCTAACCCAGTTCGTCGACGGCAGCGGGCCTATCTTCGGCGGCAAGCTGTTCCCGTTCGTGTTCATCACCATCGCCTGCGGCGCGATTTCCGGTTTCCACGCGCTGATCGCTTCCGGCACCACCCCCAAGCTGCTATCCAACGAGCGCGATATCCGCATGATCGGCTACGGCGGCATGGTGCTGGAGTCGCTGGTCGCTATCATGGCGATGATCGCCGCGACGGTGCTCGATCCCGGCGTGTATTTCGCGATCAATTCACCAGCCGGAATAGTCGGCAAAACAGCAGCCGAGGCGGTCGCTACCATTTCCGCCTGGGGCTTCCCGGTGAGTGTCGAGCAGATGAACCGGCTCGCGCAGCAGATGGGCGAGACGACCCTGTTCGCGCGCACCGGCGGCGCACCGTCGCTGGCGGTCGGTATGGCCAGCATTTTCGGCAGTGCGTTCGGTGAACACCTGCTGGCGCTGTGGTACCACTTCGCCATCATGTTTGAAGCGCTCTTCATCCTCACCACACTGGACGCGGGCACACGCGTCGGTCGCTTCATGCTGCAGGATCTGCTCGGTAATGTCTGGGAACCACTGGGGCGCACCTCCTGGTATCCGTCGGTATTATTCAGCAGCGCGATAGTCGTCGCGGCCTGGGGTTATTTCCTGTATATCGGCGTGATCGATCCGAACGGCGGCGTCAACATCCTGTGGCCGCTGTTCGGCATCTCCAACCAGATCCTCGCGGCGATTGCGCTGTGTGTGGCGACCGGTATCCTGGTGAAATCCGGCAAACTCAAATACGCCTGGATAACCGTATTGCCGCTGGTCTGGCTGGTCGCCATCACCAGCACGGCAACCTGGCAAAAGCTCAGCAGCGACAATCCGCGCATCGGCTTCCTCGCCGCCGCCAACAGCCTGTCGGACAAACTTGCCGCAGGCGCATTGCCGCCGGACAAGGCCGCGGTTGCGCCACAGCTGATCTTCAACCAGCAACTGGATGCTGCGTTGGTGCTATTTTTCGCTGCGCTGCTATGGCTGATCGTCATTGACATGCTGCGTGTCTGCCTGCGCCATTTGCGCGGCCAGGCGGTACCACCGCTGACTGAAGTGCCGCATTATCCGACCCGCCTGGAGGAAACATGGGCGCGCGACTGAAGCAGCTCTGGCGAATAGTTCGCCGGCTCAGCGGTGATGACGGCTACGAGCGCTACCTGGCGCATCATGCCGCTACACATGCCGAGGCTCCGGTGCTATCGCGCCACGCCTGGTTTGCGCGCCAGCAAATACAAAAATGGTCTGGCATCAAACGTTGTTGCTAAAAATTTGCGTGACCGCCTGTTTTTATGGATAATGCGCGCCCCGTGAGTGCGTACACCCGCCGCACCAAATTATTCGCAAGGAAATAAGATGAAAGCAGACATCCACCCTAATTATCAGGAAATCACCGTGACATGCAGTTGCGGCAACAGCTTCAAGACCAAGTCCACAATGGGCAAACCGGCGTTGAATGTTGAAGTCTGTTCCGAATGCCACCCGTTCTATACCGGTACACAGAAAATTGTCGATACCGCCGGCCGCATCGACAAATTCCGCCAGAAATACGGCAAGACTGCCGCGTAATAACCGGGCGCTTGGCAGTCTTCCGGATTGCCCGGCGGAATGGCTAGCAGTTCCATCAGGAACTTCGTGCCGTAGTTTCATCAAAAGGCAGCGTTGCTGCCTTTTTTATTTGCGACGACAATCCCCATTTTGACCCAAAGCCGAACAGGAGTTGCCATGCGTCTTCTAATCACCGCCCTCATGCTTGCGTTGCTATCCGGTTGCGCACAGAACCCAGTCACCGGGCAGAATGATTTCGTGATGATGTCGGAAAGCCAGGAGGTCGCCATTGGCCGCCAGGCCGATGTGCAAGTCAAGAAGCAATACAAGGTTTACGAATCCAAGAAATTACAAGACTACGTCAATTACGTTGGGCAGCGTATCGCCAAACAAAGCCACCGTCCCGATCTGCAATACCATTTCACCGTACTCGATTCACCCGAGATTAACGCCTTCGCGCTACCCGGCGGCTATGTTTACATCACGCGTGGAATTTTGGCCTACCTCAACAGCGAAGCCGAACTCGCTGCCGTGCTGGGGCATGAAATTGGTCACGTCACCGCGCGCCACGGCGTGCGCCAGCAGAGCGCCGCGCAGGCCGCCAACATCGGTCTGACCATCGCCTCCATCTTTGTGCCCGAGGTTGGTTCAATGGGCGGACAGAATGTCGCCAATCTCGTCGGTGGTGCACTGCTGTCCGGTTACGGGCGTGAACATGAATTGGAGGCCGACCGGCTCGGTGCGATTTACTTGTCGCGTACCGAATACGATCCGCAGGCCATTATCAAGGTGGTCGGTGTGCTGAAAAACCAGGAACTGAAGGATGCGGAATTGGCCAAGCAGGAAGGCCGCGAACCGCGCAGTTACCACGGCCTGTTCGCATCACATCCGGACAACGATACACGCCTGCAGCAGGCGGTGGGCGAAGCGAGCAAAAATGCCACACCCCAGGCGCACTTTGAAGGGCGCGAGGAATTTTTGCGGAATACTGATGGCCTGCTGTTCGGCGATAGCAGCGATCAGGGTGTGGTACGCAACAACCGTTTCTATCACGGTGAGCTGGGTATTACGGTTGCCTTTCCGCAAGGCTGGCAGGTGCACAACTTGCCGGACTCGCTGGTCGCCGTCAGCCCGCAGGGTGAAGCGATGTTACAGATGAAGATGGACCAGAAGCCGCGCGGCACACCGGTAGACTATGCACGCCGCATGGCGGGCTCCGGCGCGCAGGTGCAGTCGCTCGATCTGAATGGCTTGCCTGCTGCGACCTTTGATCTGCCGAGTATCATGGGCGGCGTGATTTACCACAATCAATATGCCTATATCCTGCAGGCACAGGCCAAGGCGCGCGGCGGACTGAGTGCATACCGCAATGAAATTTTCGATGCGGTACGCAGCTTTCATTCCATCACCGCCGAGGAGCGCAAGCTGGTCAAGCCGCTCAACATTCGTGTGGTCACCGCGCGCGCGGGCGATACCTATGCCAGGCTGGCGCAAGGCTCTCCACTGGGCAAATCAGCGGAAAGCTATCTGCGTCTGATAAATGCACAATATCCGGATGGCGAACCACAAGCGGGGCAGGCGATCAAGCTCGTCGAATGAGTTGACACGTGTATTTCATTAAACCCGCCGACCCTTACCCGGTTACCCCCGCCAAGGCGCTGCTGCTTGGAGCGTTAATTCTGGTCTGGCTGGTCACCGGACTGGTCGGGCATGACCCGTGGAAACCCGATGAAGCAACCGGTTTCGGTTTGATTTATTCCATGCTACAAAGCGGCGACTGGCTGACGCCAACGCTTGCCGGCGAGCCGTACATGGAAAAACCGCCGCTGTTTTACTGGACTGCGGCACTGTTCGCCAAATTGTTTTCGCCGTTGCTGCCGTTGCACGACGGCGCGCGTCTCGCCAGTGGTGCTTATATTGCGCTGGCCCTGCTGTTCACCGGCCTCACAGGACGCAAGCTGTATGGCGAAAATCGCGGCTGGGCTGCCGCGATTATCCTGATCGGTTGCGTCGGTATGCTGGTGCGCGCGCACCAGATGATCACCGACCTGCCGCTGCTCGCCGGTTGCGCGATGCTGCTGTACGGCTTCGCACACAGCCAGGAGCGTGCGCTGCGTGCCGGCGTGCTGATTGGTAGCGGCATGGGCATCGGTTTCATGTCAAAAGGTTTCATTGCGCCAGTATTATTCATCTTCATCGCCGCGCTGCTGCCCGCGCTGTTTCGCAATTGGCGCACACGCAGCTACTTTTCCAGCATTGGTATCGCGAGCCTGTGTGCGCTGCCGTGGCTCACCATATGGCCGCTGCTGCTTTACCAGCATTCTCCGCAGTTGTTCGCTGACTGGATATGGACACACAATATTGGCCATTGGCTGGATTACGCGAAGAGCGGGCCGACCAAGGAATCGTTCTACTACCTGAAGAACCTGTTATGGATTGCCTGGCCGGCGCTGCCGCTTGCGGCGTGGACGGTATGGCAGTCACGGCGCCGACTGGCACAGCGTGACGATTTGCAACTACCGTTGACCGCATTCGGCGTGATGCTGGTCACGCTTAGCCTGGTGCCGCATATCAAGGAAGTATTTGCATTGCCGATGCTGCTGCCGGTTACCTTGCTTGCCACCGCTTCACTGTCGTCGTTGAAGCGCGGCGCGGCCAATGCGCTGGACTGGTTCGGACTGATGACCTTCGCACTGTTTGCCATCGCGATGTGGTGGGGTTGGGCGGGGCTGCTGCTCGACAACCACGCCAAAATCACGCTGTGGCTGAAGGATTACCAGCCGGGTTTCGAGCCTGATTTTCACGCCACACCTTTTACCATTGCCATTATCTGCACCGTATTGTGGCTGGTGCTGGTATGGCGCGTCGGCCGTTCGATGCGCCGCGCGGTGGTCAATTGGGCAACCGGCATCTCGCTGGTCTGGGTACTCGCGATGACACTGTGGCTGCCGTGGCTGGACAGCGGTAAAAGCTACCGCGGCATGGTCGCTTCGCTGCAGAAATCCATGCCGGAACAATACCGATGTATCGGCCGCGATAATCTGGGTGATGGACAGCGTGCCATGCTGCATTATTTCGGCAACATCATCACGCGGCTCGATCCCGATGCTGGCTGCGATTTGCGCCTGATTCAGGGCGGCAAATTATCTGAGCCGTTGCTCGATGAGGCGCGCTGGGAAAAAATCTGGGAAGGCAGCCGCAAAGGCGATAAGAATGAACACTATCGGCTGTATCGGCGAATAGAGAAACCGCGTTGATTCATCGTTTGCCGGCTTTTCAGATGGATGAGGTGCGGCAAAAATGCTTCAATTGAGTACTTTTAGCAGCATTTTTGTCGCCAATACCAACAGCAGTACGGCAAAGCTGCGCCGCAACAGCTGAAGCGGCAGGCGATGGGCAGCTCTTGCGCCGAGCGGGGTGGTGAAGGCACTGCCTAACGCAACCATGAATAGCGCGGGAAGATAGACAAAGCCCAGTGTTGCGGCGGGTAGTGTATGCAAGGCCAGGCCGGTGGTAATGTAGCCCACCGTACCACCGAGTGCGATGGGAAAACCGAGCGCAGCCGAAGTGCCGATAGCCTGCCGGAGGGGAATGTTGTGCCACAGCATGAAAGGTACGCTTAGCGTTCCGCCACCGATGGAGACGAGGCTGCTAACTGTGCCGATGCCACCGCCGACCAAAATCAGGCCGACGCGACCGGGCAGCTTCCGGGTAGCTTTCGGCCTGAACTCGAGCAGCATTTGTATGGCGACAACATACACGAATAGCGCAAAAAATATCGACAGATAAAGCCACGAAATACTGCCGGCCAGCAGCGCGCCGAACAGCGCACCCAATAACATGCCCGGCGCCGTGTTACGCACGATATGCATATTGACCGCACCATGCGTGTGATGTGTATATGCACTGGCTGCGGCGGTGTAGAGAATGGCGGCCATCGAGGTGCCCAGCGCGAGATGCAGGTTTTGCGCCCCGCCCAAATGTTGCGCCTCAAACAGCCAGCTCAACACCGGCACCAGCACCAGCCCGCCGCCGATACCGAACAGCCCGGCGAAAAATCCGACAAAGGTGCCGAGTACCAGATAGGCTGCGTACCATTCCATCAAAAAATTTCTACCCGCCTGCTGCGTGATTCGATAGCGGCATTGCGCGGTGCCCGTTCCTCGCCTAGCTGTTTGCTATGTGGCACCGGCGTAACCTGAAGGCAGGCATTCACCGAAGCTCGCAATGCTCGTTTTCTCATTCGCTATACTCCGTGCGCCTTGCGCTCGAACCGCTCACTGCGGTTGGTAGAGGTTTTCACGCGCGTACCAGATTTTTCAGGATGAAACTCCATTCCGCAGGGTCAAGCGGGGTGATGGACAGACGGTTGCCACGTTGCAGGGTACGCATCCGCGCCAGTTGCGGATGCCGTCGTAATTCGCCGATATTAATCATCGGTATCTTGCGCACCAGTTGCACATCCACATTGAACCAGCGCGGTTGCTCCAGAGTAGCCTTGGGGTCAAAGTATTTGCTGTTTCTGTCAAATTGCGTGGCATCGGGGTAGGCGTTGCTGCTGACCCTGGCGATACCGACGATACCCGGCTCCTTGCAGTTGGAGTGGTAGAACAACGCGCCGTCGCCGATTCGCATCTGGTCGCGCATGAAATTGCGTGCCTGATAGTTGCGCACACCGTACCACGCCACCGTCTGATCGGGCATCGCGGCAAGATCGTCAACACTGCAATCTCCGGGTTCTGATTTCATCAGCCAGTAGCGCATGGTTTGCATCCAAAAATAAAAAGTGCGACCGGAATGGGTCGCACTGAAATAAAGTCCCCCGCCTGTGCCGTGTTGACCCGTCATCTTGAACCTGCGGTCCAAGAGGGTCGCTTCCCTGCCGCATCAGGATCATCCGCAAGGGATGTTCACAACAGCAGCTTGCTGGGTCACAACCTAAACAAGCTTATTGGTTCAAAGAATTTGAGCCTGACGAACACCGCAGGGGACAACTCTTGAAACTAGAACAACGTATTTTGCTCGGCTAGCGCCTCATCAATCGCTGTTTCCATGGCGTTCATTCTACGCTTAAAGTCGGCAAGGTCAAATCCACGCCCGATCTTGACCGAAAGCAGTTCGTGGGTGATGTTCAGGGCCGCCATCAGGGCGATACGCTCGACGCTTACGATCTTGCCGGCATCACGAATCCCGCGCATTTTCTTGTCCAGATAGGCAACCGCATCGAGCAATTCGCCGCGCTCCTCCTCGGAGCAGGCGACGCGCAATTCACGGTCGAGCAGCTTGATATCCAGCGTTTTGGTTGAGCCGTTCATGTCTGTTCTTCGGGGAGGGTGGTCAGCAGTTTTTCCAGACGCGCCTTCGCGCTTTCTACTTTGTCGCTGCACTGGCGGTTGCTACTAAGCGCATGCGCCAACTCCTGGCGCAACTGGTGATTTTCTGCACGCAACTTGCCGCTCGTCTGTATGAGTTGCGTAAGTTTACCCTCCAGTGCGTTTATTTCGTTTTCCATGCGCTGACTATAATTTGAAAAGTGCTGATAAGTCAAACGGTAAGCGGGAGTTTTGAAAGCGGTTTGTGATTTTTTGGTGGTTCATCATGCGGGTGCTTGTCGCGCCTGTGTTAAAGTGCGCGCTGCTTTGAGGTTCTCGTCTGCATGCAGACGAGTTAAACGGGAAACAGGTGAGGGAATTCAACCCGATGCCTGTGCTGCCCCCGCAACGGTAAGCGAGTGCGGATTTGCCAGTGCGCCACTGTGAGTAATCATGGGAAGGCGGCAAATCAAGACTTGTGAGCCCGGAGACCGGCCTGGAAGCAAAGGTAACAGGAGATGCTGCGGGTGGCGCATCGGCACAAATCGGACGAGCTCCGTTCATTCTGCTTTTTCTACCCGTGGTATTTCCTGAATTTTAATGTTCCAGCGGGGACGCTTGGAACTTACTCGGGAAACAATCATGAAGCATAAGCAACTCTTCGCCGCACTGTTGTGTGCGGCTACACCCCTGGCGCACGCGGAAACGCCAGACTCTCTTGATGAAGTGGTCGTGACGGCGACACGCAATGCACAGCCGCTCAATCAGTCACTGGCGCATACCACCATCATCAGCCAAAAAGAGATTCAGGCTTCGCAGGCAGTGGACGTGCCATCACTGCTAAAGAATCTGGCAGGAGTGGAAATTTATCAGAGCGGCGGCATTGGCAAGCAAAGCAGCCTGTTCATGCGCGGCAGCAATTCCAGCCATACGCTGGTGCTGCTGGACGGCGTACGCATCGGTTCGGCCACCTCCGGGATGACGGCAATTGACCAGATCATGCTGGACCAGGTTGATCGCATCGAAGTGGTGCGCGGTAATGTCAGCAGCCTGTACGGCTCGGAAGCGATTGGCGGCGTGATCCAGATATTCACCAAACGCGGCAAGGGAGTGCCATCCTTCAATGTGAGTGGCGGAGCGGGAACGCATAACACGCAACATGCAGCAGCTGGCTTTGGCGGCGAAGTAGCGGACACTTCGTTCAATGTGCAGGTGTCGAAATTCAAAACGGAGGGCGTGTCATCAGTCAAAGTCAGCCTCGTTCCGACGGTGAACCCGGATAAGGACGGTTACGATAACATCAGCTTGTCTGCAAATGTGAGTCATGCTTTCAATGCCAATCACAGTTTGTCTGGCTCGGTGTTTCAGAGTAAGGGCGATGTGCAATATGACAACACCTTTGGGGCTATGGCAGATGTGAATGTCAGTACTCCCACTATCAGCAAATTTGCATTGGTTTCTGATAATCAGCTTAGCGAAATGTGGCTAAGCAAGCTGCAGCTTTCGCAAGGTACAGATGATTACAAAGATTATCTGAATGGAGTTCAAGGCGCTATTTTGCGGACAAACAGCAATCAAGCGGCCTGGCAGAATACGCTGACCCTAAGCGAGCGCAACTCGCTATTACTTGGTGCGGAAAACTTGAACCAGAGGGTTACGGGCAATACGGTTTATACGCAAATGAGTCGTCGGGTGAATTCGTTGTTCGGCGGATATACTGCGTTGCAGGGCTCGCATCAGCTACAGCTGAATCTGCGCCAGGATCACTATTCCGATTTTGGCTCAGCCAATACCGGCTTGATTGGATATGGCTATGAGATCAGCGATGCGTGGCGAGTGAGCGCTAGTTTGAGCACCGCATTCAAGGCACCTACTTTCAACGACATGTATGGGCCAGCCGGATGGGGCAGCAACCCCGGCTTGCGCCCGGAACGCTCCCACAACAACGAAATCGGATTGCATTATGCCGCCGACGAACAACGTATTGATGCCATATATTTTGATAACCGCATTCGTAACCTAATTGCAGCCGACAGTACGTGGACAATGCAGAACCTTAATTCGGCGCGTATTGATGGTTTGGAAGCGGCTTATAACGGACAGTATGGAGACACGGGGGTAAAAGCCACGCTGACGTTGCAAAACCCGCGCGATAGTCAGACCGGCCAAACACTGTTGCGTCGTGCCAAGTCGTTTTCCAATGTGGGCGTTACGCAGCAATTCGACGCATGGCGGGTAGGTGGCGAGTGGCAACACAGCGGAGCCCGGGTGGATGTGGACATCAATACTTTCGCGCGCACCACACTGGCGGGCTACAACGTGTTGAACCTTACGGCCAGCTACGTGCTGGACAAGCAACTCAGCCTGTCGTTGCGTGTGGACAACCTGTTCAACAGCGACTATACGCTGGCGCATGGCTACAATACCTTGGGGCGCACGCTGTTTGTTGGTGTAAGTTACCGGCAGTAGCGCCGGAAAAAGTAAGGGGTGGCATGTTGTCACCTTTTGTTGCTACCCCTTTTCTGATACAGTTTTCGCGTGATGTCTGTAAAATGCACGGAACATAAATTGGAGGTTCAAATGAAGTTTTTTCAACATCGTACTGCGTGGATTGCCGCCGGGCTTGTTCTGTTGATGGCGGCTACACGATTCAATCATTTTGGAACCGCCTTTGCGTTGCCTGATGCGTCGCTGGCTGTATTTTTTCTGGGTGGCTTGTATCTGGCGAAATTTCCAAGGGCATCCGTTTTGCTGCTCACGGCACTACTGCTGGAAGCGGGTGCGGTTGATTACTATGCGACTGCGGTGCAGGGTATAAGCGATTGGTGCATCACCCCGGCATACGGCTTTTTGATCCCGGCTTATGCAAGCCTCTGGTTCACAGGACGCTGGTTTGCGCGGCACCACACCATGGAAGGTCGGGGGTTGGTCTGGCTGGCTGTATCGGCGTGGGGCGCAAGCAGTTTGGCCTTTGTTCTGTCCAATGCAGGCTTTTATCTTTTTTCCGGGCGCTTTGCCGATATGGCTGTGACGGAATACGTTTCGCGCGTATCGGAATACTATGGCTCTTATGTTTCTGTTGCGATGTTCTGTATCGGGTGTGCGGTTGTTGCACAGATGATGTTTTCCATTCTTCGCAGGGACAAAATACAGCACGGTTCGCCTGCTGCATAGCGCACGAGGCTACTGGCAGGGGTATGTTCGAAGGGGCGGGTTTCAAATACCGCCCCTGTTTTTTTACTCCGGAACCCAGGCTTAAGGGTGGACATGACGGAAAAAACTGAAGCAACGGCAAACGAGAAAGAGCGTCACCACGCGCGCAAGCAACGCCACAAGGAGATTGTGGATGCCAGAATTTCCGCTGCCACACAACAGCGCGGCGTAATCCTGGTGCATACCGGCAGCGGCAAAGGCAAGAGCAGCTCGGCCTTCGGCATGATGGCGCGCGCCCTCGGCCATAATATGCGCGTGGGCGTGGTGCAATTCATCAAGGGCAGTTTTCCGACCGGTGAAGAGACTTTCTTCCGGCGTTTCCCTGAAGTCGAATATCACGTGATGGGCGAGGGCTACACTTGGGAGACGCAGGATCGCGAGCGCGATATCGCCAAGGCACAGGCGGCCTGGCAGGTGGCGCACGACATGCTGCGCAATCCGGATTTGCAACTGGTGGTGTTGGATGAAATCAATATTGCGCTGAAGTTGCGTTATGTCGAAATTGCGCAGGTGCTGGATGCCCTGCGCAGCCGCCCGGCGATGCAGCATGTGGTGCTGACCGGGCGCGGTGCGCCGGACGCGCTGATCGAAATCGCCGACACCGTTACCGAAATGCGTCCGGTCAAGCATGCCTTCGATGCCGATATCCAGGCGCAGGAAGGGATCGAGTTTTAGATGTGCAGAATGTAAGTTGCCGATTCAAAGAACGCCGCCTAACGTTGCGAGTACCGGTCAGGCAAGGAGTAAAGCGGCGAAGAACCAAAATGTATACTTTATACATGAGGATTCTGAGCCGCTTTTCGACGCGGTATCACCAAGCACAGCAGTTGGGCGGTGACCTTTTTCTGCTAAAGTGCGCGCCATGAATCTCTCCAGCAGCCAACTCTATTTGCGTCTTCTTGACTATGTCAAACCATACTGGCGCGTCTTTGCAGTCTCGCTGCTCGGCATGATCGTGGTGGCCGCCACCGAGCCGCTGGTGCCCGCACTGATGAAGCCGATGCTGGACGGCACTTTCGTGCACAAGGATCAGGCAATGATGCGTATGGTGCCGGTGGTCATCATCGTGATTTTTCTGATTCGTGGACTGGCAACCTTTATCGGCACCTACGCGATCAACTGGGTGGGTAGCAAGCTGGTGATGGATTTGCGCGACGCGATGTTCCGCAAGTTGCTGGCCTTACCAACGCGCTATTACGATGATCACGCCACTGGCTCGCTGATTTCCAAGCTGACTTTCGACGTCACGCAGGTGACGAGTGCGGCAACCACGGTGGTGACAATTGCAGTACGCGACAGCATCGTTATTGTTGGACTGCTCGGCTGGCTGTTCTATCTCAACTGGAAGCTGACGCTGCTCACCCTGCTGATGGTGCCGGTCATCGCCTTTATTATCCGTGTTATCAGCCAGCGCATGCGCACCAGCAGCCGCGATACGCAGCGTGCGATGGGCGACATCACGCAGGTGATCGAAGAAAGCGTCTCCGCGCACAAGGTGGTCAAGCTGTTTGGTGGGCAGCAATATGAGAGCGACCGCTTCAACGAGCAGGCCAACTGGGTGCGCCGTTACACCATGAAACAAGCTGCCGCTGCGGCAGCCAACGTGCCCATCGTACAGATGGTTGCGGCTATCGCGCTTGCCGTCATCGTCTATCTCGTCACGCTGCAATCGCAGGCCGACGAGACTACGGTTGGCGGCTTTGTTTCGTTCATTATGGCGATGCTGATGCTGACCGCGCCGCTCAAGCGGCTGACCGGGGTCAGCGAATATCTGCAGCGTGGTCTGGCGGCGGCGGAAAGCGTATTCGCCTTGCTTGACACCGAAGGTGAAACCGATAGTGGTACGGAAACGATAGGCCGTGCGCGCGGCGAGTTGCAGTTCAATCATGTGCAGTTTGCCTACAGCACGGACGGGCGACATGCGCTGCGAGACATCGCCCTGTACATCGCCGCCGGGGAGAATGTCGCGCTGGTCGGTGCATCCGGCAGCGGCAAGACCACGCTGGCCAATCTGGTGCCACGCTTTTATACGCCAACCGGCGGACGCATCACGCTGGACGGCCACGACCTCAACGATCTGGCACTGGCCAGCCTGCGCGCCAATATCGCGCTGGTAAGCCAGGAAGTGGTGCTATTCAACGACACGGTCGCAGCCAACATCGCCTACGGGCAGATGCGCGAGGTGAGCGAGACAGAGATCATCGCTGCCGCAACTGCCGCGCACGCGATGGAATTCATCCGCGACTGGCCGGAAGGGCTGAACACGCTGGTCGGCGAGCGTGGTGTAAAACTATCCGGTGGGCAGCGTCAGCGTATCGCCATCGCACGTGCCATTCTCAAGAATGCGCCGATCCTGATTCTCGACGAAGCGACCTCCGCACTGGACAGCGAATCCGAGCGTCATGTGCAGGCTGCGCTGGAAACCCTGATGCAAGGCCGCACCACGCTGGTGATCGCGCACCGCCTGTCAACCATCGAAAAGGCGGACCGCATCGTGGTGCTGCAAAAGGGCGAGATTGTCGAGATCGGCACGCACCACGAATTGCTGGCCAGGGGTGGCGTGTACGCACAGTTGCATCGTATCCAGTTTGCGGCAACCGGTAATTCTAAACCGGACGAGCTAGAGCCAATAAGGTAGGTCGGATCAAGCGTAGCGATCCGACATCAACCCTTTTAATAATGGAAATTGCCACCGTCCTGCTCTGGATACTTGCCATACTCCTGATCATTGCCGGCATGGCAGGTTTGGTACTACCCGGCCTGCCGGGCGCTGTCATACTCTTTGCCGGACTGGTTCTGGCTGCCTGGGCTGAAGATTTTGTGTTTATCGGGGGTGGCACACTGGCGATACTTGCGGTGTTGGCGTTATTGACCTATGTGGTAGATTTTGGAGCGGGCATCCTGGGCGCTAGGCATTTCGGCGCCTCGCGGCGTGCCATGGCGGGCGCCATGCTTGGTGCAATTCTGGGAATTTTCTTCGGTCTGCCCGGCTTGTTGCTTGGCCCCTTTATCGGTGCGGCTGTCGGGGAGTTTTCCACACAGCGCAGTCTCGGGGCCGCAGGCAAGGCGGGGATAGGCGCCACACTCGGCCTGGTGCTGGGGGTCGCCGCCAAGCTGGCGCTGGCTTTCTCCATGCTCGCCGTATTCACAGCGGCACGTTTCATGACGTAGGTCATGGAATCACAACGCAGGCCACAATAAAATTGCGCATCCGTGTAATGTTGACGCGGCAATGGCAAAAGCCTAAATTGCACCATCCGAATATAACCACAAGGAGATAATGATGGCCGTCCTCGTCTGCAAGCCTGCCCCTGATTTCAATGCCGCTGCCGTAATGGGCAACAACGAAATTAATGAAAACTTCAATTTCAAAAAATACATTGCCGACAAATATGCTGTGCTGTTTTTTTACCCGCTGGATTTCACCTTTGTTTGCCCGTCAGAAATTATCGCGTTTGACCACCGCCTCGACGAATTCAAGAAACGCAATGTTGAAGTAATCGGCGTTTCCATTGATTCGCATTTCACTCATCTGGCGTGGAAGAACACGCCCGTCGATAAGGGCGGTATCGGCCAGGTGCGTTACCCGTTGGTGGCCGACATCAAGCACGAAATCTGCAAGGCTTACGATGTCGAGACAGAGGGAGGCGTGGCGTTTCGCGGCTCGTTCCTGATCGATCGCGCGGGTATTGTGCGCCACCAAGTGGTGAACGATCTGCCGCTGGGGCGCAACATCGACGAAATGCTGCGCATGGTTGATGCGCTGCAATTTACCGAAGAACACGGGGAAGTCTGTCCGGCCGGCTGGAGCAAAGGCAAGGCCGGCATGGACGCCTCGACAGAAGGCGTGGCCAAATATTTGGCCAGTCACGCCAAGGAACTATGACCAAGTTTTGCACAAGACGGTAAGCGACCCCCAAAATATGTTATTACGAGCCGCAATAGCGGCGTGGCAAACCGGATCACCTTTGCTTCGTTTACCTTGTTTTGTGTAGC
Organism: Gallionella sp.; assembly: GCA_035529795.1. Classification (GTDB taxonomy): domain Bacteria; phylum Pseudomonadota; class Gammaproteobacteria; order Burkholderiales; family Gallionellaceae; genus Gallionella. The sequence goes on from DATKVZ010000003.1 coordinate 271,774, forward strand.
CCAAAACAAAAGAAGGCAACTTGCTGCCGGGCAACTCCCGGCAAAGTTGTTTTTTGATTTTGTTTCATCCGTCAACCGGCTAAGGGTGGACGGCAAGCCTCCCGGTTTCATCTTCCTGCGCATTTGGCGGTAAAATGCGTACCTTTAGACGAATAGCCGGGTACGAATGACTATCACCATCGCCTTGTCCAAAGGCCGCATCTTCGAGGAGACACTGCCGTTGCTGAAAGCGGCAGGCATTACCACGCCGGAAGACCCGGAATCCTCACGCAAGCTGATTCTGCCGACCAACCGCACCGATGTGCGTCTCATCATCGTGCGCGCCAGCGACGTTCCAACCTATGTTCAATATGGCGCGGCAGATATCGGTGTGACGGGAAAGGATGTACTGAACGAGCATGGTGGAACAGGCCTGTATCAGCCGCTGGATTTAAATATTGCATGTTGCCGGATGATGGTCGCGGTGCGCGACGATTTCGATTATGAAGCTGCGGTGCGTCAGGGTGCGCGCCTGCGTGTGGCAACCAAATATGTGCAAACTGCCCGAAATCACTTTGCTGCAAAAGGCGTGCATGTGGACTTGATCAAACTATACGGCTCGATGGAGCTTGCGCCATTGGTCGGGCTGTCAGATGCGATTGTCGATCTGGTGAGCAGCGGCAATACGCTGAAAGCGAACCAGCTTAAGGCGGTCGAAGAAATTACTGCTATTTCATCGCATTTGATCGTGAACCAAGCCGCGCTGAAATTGAAATATGCTGATATTCAGCCGATGCTGGATGCGTTTGCCAAGGCGATCATGAAGTAAAGGATGATGCCAATGAACATCAGAAAATTTTCCAGCCAAGCTGCCGGTTTTGACGAAGAGTTAACCGCGTTGCTGGCCTTCGAGGAAACAGCGGACGAAAAACTGGAAGCGACCGTGACCGGCATCCTTGCCGACGTGCGCAAGCGTGGCGACGCTGCGGTACTCGAATATACGGGCAAGTTCGACCGCCTGTCGCTGGAGAATGCCACCGCGATGGAGTTGCCGCAGAGCGAATTGCGCGCGGCGTTTGACGGCCTGCCTGCCGAGCAGCGCGTTGCGCTGGAGCAGGCGGCACAGCGTGTGACTGCGTATCACGAAAAGCAACGTATGGAGTCGTGGAGCTACACCGATGCCGACGGTACGTTGCTTGGTCAGCAAGTTACGCCGCTGGATCGCGTCGGTCTGTATGTGCCGGGCGGCAAGGCGGCCTATCCGTCGTCGGTGCTGATGAATGCGTTGCCTGCCAAGGTGGCGGGTGTGGCCGAGTTGATTATGGTGGTACCGACTCCGGACGGCGTAAAAAATCAGCTGGTGCTGGCGGCGGCGTATCTGTCCGGTGTGAATCGCGTATTCACCATCGGCGGCGCGCAGGCGGTGGCGGCATTGGCCTACGGTACGGCAACCATTCCGAAAGTGGATAAGATCGTCGGCCCCGGCAACGCCTATGTGGCTTCCGCCAAGCGCCGCGTATTCGGTGTGTGCGGCATCGACATGATCGCCGGCCCGTCGGAAATTCTGGTGATCTGCGACGGGCAAACCAATCCGGACTGGATCGCGATGGACCTGTTTTCGCAGGCCGAGCACGATGAGCTGGCGCAGGCGATCCTGCTGTCACCGGATGCGGATTTCATCGAGGCGGTGGCGCAAAGTGCCGACCGCCTGCTGGAGCAGATGCCGCGCCGTACAATTATTCAAACCGCACTGGAAAATCGCGGCGCGTTGATTCATGTTGTTGATCTGGAAGAAGCCTGTGCCATCAGTAACCGCATTGCGCCGGAACATCTGGAACTGTCGGTCGAAAACCCGCAGAGCTTGTTGCCCAAGCTGAAACATGCCGGCGCGATTTTTATGGGACGCTACACTTCCGAGTCGCTCGGCGACTACTGCGCCGGACCGAACCATGTCTTACCCACCTCCGGTACCGCGCGTTTCTCTTCGCCGCTGGGCGTTTACGACTTCCAGAAGCGCAGCAGCCTGATTCAGGTTTCCGCGCAAGGTGCGCAGCAATTGGGCGCAATCGCCTCCACCTTGGCGCTTGGCGAAGGCTTGCAGGCGCATGCCCAGTCAGCATTGTTCAGGAAAAATGCAGCATCTTGAAAAGCGGCAGACATATTGTTTAGAAATGCCCTTTAGCCTGGACTAAATCTTCCGTACAAACACCTTGGATTTGCGCTGGTAGTTGTACAGCGTCTTCTTCTGCACGGGTAGTGCGGAGACATCCACTTCGGTAAAGCCGCGCTCGATAAACCAGTGTGCGGTGCGCGTGGTAAGCACGAACAGTTTTTTCAAACCCTGCGCCTTGGCGGTGCTCAGCATATGGCTGAGAATGGCTTCGCCATAGTCGCGATCCCGGTATTGTGCATCCACCGCAAGACAGGCCAGCTCGGCGGCAGCCTCGTCGGGGAACGGATACAGCGCAGCGCAGCCGATGATACGGTGGTCGTGTTCCAACACCACGAAGCGCGTAATTTCACGTTCCAGTAATTCGCGGTTGCGCCGTACCAGAATGCCTGCGGCTTCCAGTGGGCGCAGCAATTGCAGAATACCGCCGACATCCTCAATGGTAGCGGCGCGCAAAATATTGAGGGTGCTTTCCACCAGCATGGTGCCGATACCTTCGTCGCTGAACAGTTCCTGAAGCACCGCCCCATCGGTGTGGCGGCTGATCAGGTGGGTGCGTGCCACGCCGGCTTCGCAGGCGCGGACTGCGCAGGGCAGAAACATGGCCACGTCATTCGGCAGCTTGCGTTTGGCGGACAGAATTTCCTGCGCCAAAGCGCTGGTAAGCTCCTTGAGCAGCTTGCCCTTCTTGTCATGCACGCCGTCGGTGTCCATCAGGAATACCAGCTTGTCGGCATCCAGCGCAATGGCCGTAGCGGTGGCGACATCCTCCAGCGTGACGTTGAAAACTTCTCCGGTAGGCGAGTAGCCGAGCGGTGAGAGCAGCACCACTTCGCCGAAATCCATACGATCGTTCAGCGCGGCAACATCCACCTTGCGCACGCTGCCGGTGTGTTGCATATCCACGCCGTTGATGATGCCGATGGGTTGTGCGGTAATAAAATTACCGCCTGCCACACGGATGTCGGCGTTGGCCATCGGTGAATTCGCCAACCCCATCGACAGCAGCGCCTCGATTTCCACGCGCACGCGCCCGACCGCTTCCTTCACGCATTGCATGGTATCGGCGTCGGTCAGGCGGACGCCGTGATGGTAGGTGTCGCCGAAATTATTACGTGCCAGATGCTGTTCGATTTGCGGGCGTGCACCATGCACCAGAACCAGACGAAAACCGAGCGCTGCGAGCAGATTGAAGTCGTGAGCCAGTTCAACGAACTTGCCGTCGGCGACGACCTCACCACCAAAGGCGATGACGAAAGTTTTGCCGCGAAACGCGTTAATGTAGGGCGCGACGGAGCGGAACCAGGCGACGAAGTCAGCGGGTGAAGTGGTGGCGGGCATCAGATGTCTCCCGGGTAATCGAATGGAATCATGCGCGCATCATGCCGCGCTACGCCGCATCTGGCAACTATCTGGACACTGTAAGTGGTGGGTGGTGAGTAGTAGTAATGAGTGGGAAGTGGGAACTCACTTGACTACTCACCACTTACTCCTTACCACTCACAAATCAGCGAAATCCCCCCACAGCGTTTGCAGAGCGGCCAGTCCGGCAATCGCGGCGGTTTCGGTGCGCAGTATGCGCGCCCCCAACCGTATCGGGCTGAATCCGCAGTGCAGTGCGGCATCGCTTTCCGCCTGGGTAAAACCGCCTTCCGCGCCGATTAGCAATATGGCGCGTCCCGGTGGCTTTGTCATGCCATGCAACGAAACCGCACCCTGCGGCAACAAAATAAATTTTGCGGCCGGCAACTCCTCCGGCAGTTTTTTCATTTGTTGCAGCCACACCATGATGTCAAGCGGCGCGTGTATTTCGGGCAACACATTGCGCCCGCATTGCTCGCAGGCGGAGATGGCGACCTGCCGCCAATGTTCGAGGCGCTTGACAATGCGCTCGGCGGATAATTTTGCCACACTGCGTTCGGTGCTAAGCGGCTGGATTTCCGCAACTCCCAACTCCGTGGCTTTCTGAATCACCCAATCCATTTTTTCACTGCTCGACAAGGCTTGCGCCAGTGCAATGTGTAGCGGGGGTTGCGCTTCAACGGCACAGGGTTGCAGTTTTTCCAGTACGACGCGCTTGCCGTCGATTCGGGAAATTACGGCATTCACTGCGTGCCCCCCGCCATCGAACACCTGCACGGCATCACCTGCGCGCAGGCGCAGCACGCGACTGGCGTGATGAGCGGCTTGCGGAGGTAATTCGAAGGTTGCACCGGAGGCAGGTAATTCGCTTTCCGGTTGGGGGAAATTGACGCCGCAAAAATGTGGTGGCGGGGGGCAATAGAAGCGCGGGCAGGGCATAGTCTGATTCAGGACAAATGGGCTGGCGTGATAGTATAACGACCTTCAGTTTGTTGTCAGGAACAAGCGATGGTCAGTTTGCAACCCCCGCTGTGCGATTTTGGCTGGAAAGCCCGCGAGTTTGACCTGCCGGGTGTGGATGGCAAGCGTTACAGCCTGGCCAATGTACGCGGCAAGAACGGCCTGCTGGTGATGTTTATCTGCAACCATTGCCCCTATGTGAAATCCATTCGCGACCGCCTTGTGCGTGATACGCGTGAGCTGCAACAGCACGGTATCAATAGCATCGCCATCATGTCCAATGACCCCGCCGAGTATGCTGAAGATTCATTCGGCAACATGCAGCGGGTGGCGCAACAGCACAACTATCCTTTCCCCTATGTGTGGGATGAAACCCAGCAGATCGCCAAAGATTACGGCGCGGTTTGCACGCCGGATTTTTTCGGCTTCAACGCCAATCTGGAGCTGCAATACCGCGGCCGGCTGGATGCGTCGCGCAAGGAGGCGGTTGCCGATGCGCCACGCGACCTGTTTAATGCCATGCTGCAGGTGGCACAAACCGGGCGGGGGCCACGCGAGCAGATTGCCAGTATGGGGTGTTCGATAAAATGGAAAAACTAAATACGCGCACGGCAATAAATCAGGGGGTGTCGTGAAGATATTAATACTCGGTGCAGGACAGGTGGGTTCCACGGTGGCGGAAAGCCTGGTGGGTGAGGCAAACGACATTACTGTTGTTGATTCAGACGGCGAAAAGCTGCGCCAGCTGCAGGACCGGCTGGATTTGCGCACCCTGACCGGTAATGCCGCGCATCCTTCCATACTCGAGCAGGCCGGTATCGCCGATACCGACATGCTGCTCGCCGTCACGCAAAGCGACGAAGTCAATCTGGTGGCGTGCAAGCTGGCGGCCAGCCTATACAACACGCCGACCCGCATCGCCCGTATCAGATCCGTCGATTATCTCGCCCGTGAGGAGGTGTTCAGCAAGGATAACTTCAGCGTGGATTTTTCGATCTGTCCGGAGCAGATCCTCACCGACTACATCGTCAAGCTGATTGAATTTCCCGAGGCGTTGCAAGTACTGGAATTCGCCGGTGGTAAGGCATCACTGGTTGCGGTACGCGCCTTTACAGGGGGGCCGCTGGTCGGCAAGCCGCTGAGTTTTCTGCGCACCCATATGCCGCAGGTGGATGCGCGTGTTGCGGCAATTTTTCGCAAAGACCGGCCGATTATCCCCGAAGGCGACTCCGTAATCGAAGATGGTGACGAAATTTTCTTCATCGCGGCAACCAGCAATATTCGCAGCGTGCTTAATGAAATACGCCGCATGGATGAGCCCAGTAAGCGGGTGATGATCGTGGGTGGCGGCAACATCGGCCGCCGCCTGGCCAAGGCTCTGGAGCACGATTATCAGGTCAAGCTGATCGAGTACAACAAGAAATCCTGTGAAATGCTGGCCGGGGAGCTGGCAAAAACGCTGGTACTGAATGGTGACGGGACGGATGAGAAACTGATGCAGCAGGAGCATGTCGACGAGATCGACGTATTCTGTGCACTGACCAACGATGACGAGAACAACATCATGTCCGCGCTGCTTGCCAAGCAGGGTGGCGCGCGCAAGGTGATTGCACTGATTAACCGCAGCGCGTATGTCGGACTGTTGCAGGGCGGCAAGATCGATATTGCCTTGTCCCCGGCGCAAGTCACCATTGGCTCGCTGCTCGCCCATGTGCGGCGGGGCGACGTGGTAGCGGTGCATTCATTGCGGCGCGGCGCGGCGGAAGCGCTGGAGCTGGTGGCGCATGGTGACCGCCGTTCATCGCATGTGGTGGGGCGACGTATCGAGGAAATTGACTTGCCCAAGGGCGCATCCATCGGCGCGATCGTGCGCGGCGAGCAGGTCATCATGGGGCACCACGATACGCTCATCGAAGCCGGAGATCATGCCATCGTGTTTGTCGTCAACAAGAAGATGGTGAAGAAGGTCGAAAGGTTGTTTCAGGTCAGTGCCGGGTTTTTCTGATGCAACGCACGCTGACCGTTGTTCACGCTTTGGGTTTGATGCTGGTGGTGTTCAGCGCGGCCTATCTTATGCCGGTGGCCACCGCACTGATTTATGCGGATTACACTGTGCTGATGAATTTTCTGCTGGCGATGGTATGGACGCTCGCCGCCGGGATATTGATGTGGATGTTGACGCGCCATTACAAGGGTGAATTGTCGATCCGGCACGGCTACCTGCTGGTGGTTACGATGTGGACGGCAATGCCGCTGTTTGCCACGATTCCACTGCTGCTGGCAATTCCTGGTTTATCTTTTACCGATGCCTATTTCGAGACCATGTCCGGCATTACCACCACCGGTGCAACAGTGTTGACCGGGCTGGACGGGCTACCGCCGGCCATCAATATCTGGCGGCACGAGCTCAATTGGCTGGGTGGTTTGGGCATTATCGTGCTAGCGGTGGCGATCCTGCCGCTACTGGGTATTGGCGGGCGCCAGTTGTTCAAGGCAGAAATGCCGGGGCCGATGAAGAATGCCGGACTGACGCCGCGCATCGCCGAGACCGCGCGCAACCTGTGGGTGGTATACGTGGCCATTACGCTAGCTTGTGTTGTCGCGTTGAAGTGGGCGGGTATGGACTGGCTGGATGCGGTATGCCATGCTTTTTCCACTATGGGGCTGGGCGGATTTTCCACGCACGATGCCAGCATCGGTTATTTTAATTCCCCGCTGATCGAATTTGTGATGATCGTGTTCATGCTGTTTGCGGCGATCAGTTTCGTCACCCATTTTCTGGCCTGGCGCGGAAAAAGCCTGGCGGTCTATTCGCATGATATGGAAGCGCGGGCGGCAATTGGACTGATATTGTCCAGCTGTTTTGGTATTGCGCTGTTCTTGTGGTGGAACGATGTTTATACGGAATTTGGTACGGCATTGCGCCACGCCAGCTTTAATGTGGTTTCAATCGGGGCGAGCTCCGGATTTACCAGTGTCGATTACGGGCAGTGGCCGATTTTTGCGCCGTTGTGGATGTTGTTTATCGGCTGTGTGGCGGCCAGCTCCGGTTCGACCGGCGGCGGGATCAAGATGATCCGCACGCTGGTATTATTCAAGCAGGCCGGACGTGAGTTCCTCAAGCTGCTGCACCCGACTGCGGTGAATCCGATGAAAATCGGTGGCCATGTTGTGCCCAACAATATCGTTTTCTCGGTGCTGGGTTTTATTTCCCTTTACTTCATGACCATCGCCACGCTGACCTTCGTGCTGCTGATCAGCGGCCTGGATTTTATTTCCGCTTTCTCGGCGGTGCTGGCCTGTGTGAATAATTTCGGCCCGGGGTTGGGCGCGGTCGGGCCGGCTGGTAATTATGCGGGATTAAGCAATTTTCAGACTTGGGTGTGCACCTTCGGTATGTTGACCGGGCGCCTGGAAATTTTTACCGTGCTGATCCTGTTCACACCACATTTCTGGCGGCGTTAAAAAAGCGTCATGACGCGGATCACGGGATAAGTTAGCATCACCCAAATCCGGAAAGCGGGATCGGATAATACCAAACAGAGGAGCAGCAAGTTGATCGATGATATGCCCTTGCTGGGCAAGAAAGTGGTGCTGATCGATGACAGCCACACCATCCGGCGCAGCGGCGAAATCTTTCTGTCGCAGGCGGGATGCCAGGTGATATTGGCTGAAGACGGTTTTGACGGTTTGTCCAAGGTGGTCGAGCATGCACCGGATGTCATCTTCGTCGATATCATGATGCCGCGCCTGGATGGCTATCAAACTTGTGCCCTGATCAAGAACCATCCCCAATTCGAAACTATTCCCGTGGTCATGCTGACCAGCAAGGATACGTTGTTTGACCGCGCTCGCGCCAAACTGGCCGGCTCGGATCAGTATCTGATGAAACCTTTTACCAAAAAGAGTCTGGTGGAAGCAATTATTACCCATGCACACCCATCGAAGGAATCGCGCGATGGCCATTAAAAGAGTATTGGTGGTCGATGACTCGGCAACCGAGCGTTACGTCATGGGGGAGATATTGAGCCGGCACGGTTTTGAAGTTTCTTTTGCCGAAGACGGCGAAAAAGGTGTGGCGCTAGCCAGACTCGACCAGCCGGACCTGGTCATCATGGATGTGGTGATGCCCGGTCTGAATGGCTTTCAGGCCACCCGCGCGATTACCAGAGATGCAGAAACGCAGCATATTCCGGTACTCATCTGCACCACCAAGGGGCAGGAAACCGACAAGATCTGGGGGCTGCGCCAGGGCGCCAAGGACTTTGTGATCAAACCCATCGAAGCAACAGAGTTGCTCGGCAAAATTGCGGCACTGAGTTAAAGAAGAAGGTAACGAACATGCCTGAACAGTCCGGTTTACGCGAATCTCGGCAGGATGGTGCTGGCCATCCGCATGCCCAAGATCATGTCGAGCATCAGGCATCCATGCTGGGCGTACAGATAGCGGGGCAGAATTGGCTGGTGGATATGCTCGATATTAGCGGTGCGTTGCCCTTGCCCCAGCTGGCCCCGGTTCCGCTTACCAGACCGTGGTTTCTCGGTGTGGTCAACGTGCGTGGCATGTTATATAGCGTGACCGATATGGCGGCTTATCAGCAACAAGGCAAGGCATCGGGAGCGGCTGCCAATCGCATTCTGCTGGTTGCCGAACACCACGCGTTCAATGCGGCGTTGCTGGTGGATTGTGTGCTGGGGTTGCGCGATGCGCGGGCATGGAGACAGGACGAGGCTCAAGGGCAAATCCAGTATCGCGATGAGCGGGAGAATGTGTGGCGCAAACTGGATGTGGCTGACTTGTTGAGTCAGCCGACTTTTCTGCAAATAGGCGTTTAGCAATTCCCGGCTGGGAAGGAAATACATGGCATTTAAACTCGCGTTACCAGAATTCAAGCTGCCCGGCAAAAAAATGGCCAGCCCGGGTCCGGTGACGCGCTTTGTTTTACCGCTGTTGGGGCGTTTTTCAGTTGCCCGGCAAATAAGGTTGCTGAGCAGTTCACTGGTGGTATTTTTTATCATCGCTGCCGCTGCGGCTAATCTCAATAATCGCGAGGCAGCCTATACCGCGCGCTATCTGACCCAGTCCGGCAAGCTGCTGATGCTTTCCCAGCGCTTGGCCAGAGATGCGCAATTAAGCGCGCTGGGAGATGCTTCGGCATTCCAGGGGTTGCTGCAGAGCAAGGAAAATTTTGCCGGCATCCTGCGTCTGCTGGATGAGGGAGATAGCAGTCTGCCGGCTACCGGCAGCGCTGCGCGTGAGGTGTTGGATGAATTGCTGGTGAGCGCGAATAAGACCTTGGCGGATGTCCAGACGCTGGAGGAAGGGCGTCCCGGTCTGGTGACTTTGGGTGCCACCGTAACCGCGATCGAAACCACGAGTATTGAATTTCGCAATCTGACCAGCAGGTTGATCGAGTCTTCCAGTGGCGCGCAAAAGGAACACGCCGTTCGCTTCACCGTGTCTGCCGAGCGGATTGCCCAAGATGCCGCGCGAGCATTGGTTGGTGACGTTTTTCTGGAGCAGTTGGCCGCGTTGAGTGTCGAGGCTGCCGGTGCCGAAGAAAGTCTGTTGGCGTTGCCAGCGGCGGACCCGCTAGTACAGCGCCTGACCGCGCTGTTTGAACCGTATCGCAACAACATCAAGATACTGAATACGCAGGCACGCGCATTGGTAAAGGCAAAAAATGCCGCGCGCTCGATTTCCGGCAATATCGACCTGGTGATGGCAAAAAGCCAGCGCTTGATCGACGCATACCAGTCTGGCTGGGTGGCGCGCGTTTCCGGCCCGGTCGCGGTGCTGGCCGGAATGCTGGTGCTATTGCAACTGCTCGTGCTGGCCAAGGTGTACCTGAATGATTCGCGCCAGCGCGCCACAGAAGCGGAAAGTTCCAACCAGCGCAATCAGGAGGCGATTCTGCGACTGATGAACGAAATGAGCGAATTGGCGGAGGGCGATTTGACGGTGCGCGCCAAAGTGACGGAAGACATTACCGGCGCGATTGCCGATTCGGTGAATTACACCACTGAAGAACTGCGCAAGCTGGTGGTGCGGATCACGGTTGCTGCCGACCAGATGGGGCGCGCCACGCGCCAGGCCGAACAGATCTCCAAGGGGTTGCTGGAGGCAACGCAGAAACAGGCGCAGGAAATCAGGGAAACCGGCGAACTGGTGCAATTGATGACCAAGTCAATGCAGGAGGTGGATAGCAGCGCCGCCAAGGCGACCGAGGTCGGGCAACACACCCTGGCCGCCACCAGACTGGGCGGTCAGGCAGTACGCAATACCATTGCCGGCATGGACGGCATCCGCGAGCAGATACAGGATACTTCCAAGCGCATCAAACGTCTCGGTGAAAGCTCGCAGGAAATCGGCGAAATTGTCGATCTGATTTCCGACATTACCGAACAGACCAACGTGCTGGCGTTGAATGCAGCGATTCAGGCAACTTCTGCCGGCGAAGCGGGGCGTGGTTTCTCGATGGTGGCGGAAGAAGTGCAACGCCTTGCCGAACGTTCCGCCGAGGCCACCAGACAGATCGGTGCGCTGGTGAAAACTATCCAAAGCGACACTCAGGATGCGGTGGCGGCGATGGAAAAAAGTACGCTGGGTGTGGTGGAAGGTACCAAGTTATCCGATGTGGCCGGCCAGTCGCTGCTTGAAATCGAACAGGTTTCCATGAATCTGGCAGCACTGATCAACAGCATTTCGGTATCCACCCAGGTACAAACCGACATGGCCGGTGAAGTGGCGAACGCGATGCTGAATATCCTGCAAATAACCCAACAGGCCACGGACGGCACACGGCTGACAGCCAATTCCGTCGCACAACTTACCAAGCTGGCCGCAGACCTTAAAGGTTCGGTGGCGGGTTTTAAATTGTAGTTTTGAACCAGACCGTATATGACTGATAGCATACAATTTGACCGCAATGTCTTGGTTGGCGTGAAGCCTGAGCTGGACAACGCGCTGGGCGTCATTGGTGCGCGGCTGGATCAATATCTCGACGCGTTTGCCGACCCTGCGGCATTGCAGACAGCGCGCAGTGAATTACAGCGCTTGCTGGAAAGGCTGAAAACGCTTCATCTTGATGGTGTCGTGGTGTTCTGCTCCGAATTGCAAACCGTTTTAGGCGAGCTAGTATCCCATCCTGACATAGCTTCCGCATTGCATCGCGATGTGTTGCACCACGCCATGCTCGGCCTTACGTCCTATCTGGATGCGCTGGCCGATGGCGCGGATAACGCCGCATTGCAGCTGTTCAACCAATATCAGGAGTTGCAGCAGTTGCGCGGGCTGGAGATGTCGTTTGAGCTGGATCTGTTCTACCCCGTCCTTGCCGTGACGTTGCCGCAACAGGTGTTGTACTCGCAATTTGAAGGCGATTCCTCGCCCCGGCTGAAAGCCTTGCGCAGCCAGTATCAGCAGGGCTTGCTACATTGGCTGCGACAGGATGACGCGCCTGCCGCTTTGCAGTCGATGCGGCAGATACTGGACGGCGTGATGCACTGCATGACTCAGGACGGCAGCCGCGCATTCTGGTGGGTTGCCGGCGGATTACTCGATTGCCTGCGTCTGGACGGATTGCCTGCCGAATTGAATGCGCGCAAGTTGCTGGGGCGCATTGACCAGCAGATACGTGCGGTTGCCGAGGGTAATGCAGGAGAGGCACAGCCGGCCCTGAATGAAATGCTTTACATGATCGGGCGTAGCCACAGCGTGAGTGATCTGGTGGCCGAGATTAAACACACCTACGCGCTGGATATCTACCTGCCCAAACTTGCCGCAGTGCCGCCCGGAGCAGTGTCCCAGATTCTGGGCACCATGCGCGACCTGTTGCACGTTACCGAAGAATGCTGGGAGCATGCAGTGCGGGGCAACATGGCGGCCTGCAATAAATTCAGCGGGTACACCGCGCAACTTGCGGCGCAGAGCAAGGATCTCGACCGCAATACCCTGCAGTACCTGACCTGGCAGATCGAAACATTCTCGAAGCAGGCAAACAGACCGGAACATGCCCGGCTCATTGCCATGGACATGGCCATGGCGCTGCTGTTGCTGGGTAGCGGCATCCGGCACTATGACAACCTGGGCAGTAATTTCCAGGAACAGGCACGCATCCTGTCCGGGCGCATGCAGGCGGCAATGCAGCGGCAACCCGAGGAAAAACAGCGGCTCAACGATCTGGTTCATCTGTATTGCCAAATGGGTCAGGACGATGTACTGACCCATCTATTCAATGAAATGCTGGCGAATCTGCATTATGTCGAGCAAGGATTGAGCGCTTTTTTCAGCGATGCGGGCAAGCGCGGCGAGTTGTCCGGGCTGCTGCTTCTGCTGGCGCAGATACAGGGCGGCTTGCGTATTGCCTCACTGGAGCAGGCAGAGCAGGTGCTGGCACCGGTTCAGAATAATGTGCGCCGCTTTGCGCAGAGCGACGCTGTCCCCGACACACAGGAGAGCCACGCATTGACCAGAGCGGTGAGCGCGCTGAAAAATTATCTGCAGCATTTGGCGCGCCGCCAGGCGGCAGATGCTGCATTATTGCAGACGGCGTTGGGTGAGCTGTCCGGATTGCGACAATTCTCCGCTCCGGCGGCGGCCGTGACTGAAGTGTCCGGCGTTCCGACGATAACGCAACGTGCGGCAGGTGAAGATCAGGAATTACTCGAGGTGTTTCTGGAGGAAGCGCAGGAAGTGTTGCGCAGCGTACATGACAATCTGGAGATTTACCAGATGAAGCCTTGTCCAATGACAAGTGAGCCTGAACGAAGGGTCGTGTTTCCACCGTAAGATGAGCCTGGCGGGGCGGAAGTTGGGATCATGGAGACATGATCGTGACTATGCACACCCAAGGACTACAGACACTGGCGCAGGTG
>DATKVZ010000004.1:0-3742 GCA_035529795.1 Gallionella sp.
ATCTCAACTTTTAACGTTTCGCCGGAAGTGACGCGATATTGCTTACCACCGGTTTTAATGACTGCGTACATAACAACCTCGATTACTAATGTGATTTTGGGGCGATTTTTTGCGAAGGCGCGGATTATACATAATTATCCGCACCCGTCAAAATCCTTTTTTATGGGGATTTGTCCACGAGCTTGCTCATCGTCAGCGCGCCACGGGATGGTGCGCCGGGTAAAGCGCCTATTTTTTTGCCGCATAACCAACGTGATTGCATTGCAGAGTTAATTCTAGCCCGAATCCTTTATTTGGCCGCTATATCTATACTTTGCCCATGCGTTATTGTCTGGCATGCGCCATAATGCCGTGCATCCTGCAAAAATGAGTGGTCATGGTAATCGCAAGCCTTATCCCGGCTCACATCCGCACCCGGCTCATCGCCCGCTACAGCGACTACCTCGCCGAGTACCTGCGCTCGGGCTTTACCGTGCGCCAGATTGGCAACACCTACAACACGCTCTCCAACGGCTTGGAACAGATGATGACGCTGGGCATCCTCATCATCGGCGCCTGGACCGTGATGAACAACACCGACTTTACCATCGGCATGCTGGTCGCCTTCCAGATGTTCGCCGGCCGTTTGTCGCAACCCATGCTGCGTGTGTTGTTGGGGCTTCAGCCCCCTACAACCACGGCGTACCCCTTGCGGGTGCTGCGGCTGGTCGGGCTGTGGCAGCAATTCCAGCAGGCCAACCTTTCCGTGCAGCGCATGGGCGACATCATGAACGCGCCGGCCGAGCCCTATTCCATCCTGCCCACCCGATTGCGCGAGGGCAAGGGGCAGATCGACATCGAACAATTAAGCTTCCGCTATGCCGACAACCTGCCTTTCCTCTATGAAGGCTTCAATCTCAATGTCGCACCCGGCAAGGTCGTCGCCATCATGGGGCCATCCGGCTCCGGCAAGAGCACGCTGACCAAATTGCTGCAGGGCTTCTACCAGCCCGCAGGCGGCACCATCAAGATCGACAGCAACGACATCCGCTACCTGTCCGCCAACGAACTGCGCCATTACTTCGGCGTCGTGCCGCAGGAAACCATCCTGTTCTCCGGCACCATCTACGACAACCTCTTGATGGCCAACCCCCATGCCACCTTCGATCAGGTAGTGCATGCCTGCAAGATGGCCGAGATCCACAACGCCATCGAAGCCCTGCCGCAGGGCTACCAGACCGAGATCGGCGAGCGTGGCGTGGGACTCTCCGGCGGGCAGAAGCAGCGCATCGCGATCGCACGCGCACTGATCAAGCAGCCGAAGATACTGATCTTCGACGAAGCCACCAGCAGCCTGGATGCCACTACTGCCGAACACTTCGCCGCGACGATCAACCAGCTCAAGGGCAAAGTGACGATGATGTTCATCACCCATGCGATGCCGAAGAACCTGTTGGTGGATGAGGTGGTGAGGATAGGGCAGGGGACATTGAGTGCGGTCGCGACAGCGGACATGAAGCAGGAAGAAATACCCAAACGGGAAGCTGAGGGAGGGGCGCATGGGTAAGCGGGCGACAAAAAATGAAATAAGGTAATGCATAGAAGCAAGGAAGCAATGTGTAGCTCAATCGGCAGCTCTGACAGGTAGCCTTAATCGGCGAGCGTAAATAAATGCTACGCGATGGAGATCGGACTGGGAGGAATCTTGAATACGAATAAACTTAATAGCGTCAAGAACTTTGCATTCGCAATGATAGGTGGGCTGGTGCTGGCATGCCCTTCGCACGCAGCGACGACGTCCGACAATCCACAGAACGGCCAGACCTATCATTTCACCTTGATCCAGGGCAAAGGCTCGGCCGTATGTGAGGCCTACCTCACACGCCTCAACTCCACTGATTACACCACCCCCCCGTACTGCGACATTCCAGAGGCGACAAGCGTGCCGGGATTTTCACCACTGCGTCGGGTGCCGTTGACGGCGGAGGAGATCGCGTTGATCCGGCCGGGCGTTACTGCTTTTGATGTGGCCTGGAATAAAGGCAGCAAGGTATACGATGAGGGAGTCGCTATGTGGCAGAGCCGTTACGGAAACTCACCGGATGTACGGCGACACGGAGCGGAGGAGCTGATTCAGGGTGGCTGGAAAATCTGGCGCTATGACCCACCGGTGGACATCGATAACGATGGGGAGACAGACAATGTTCTGGTTTGGCAAGCCGGCCAATGCGGCCATCCAATACAGACTCAGCTTTTCCAAACCGATGGGCGTAAACCAACGTTGGGATATATTCTCGCCTCCGGAAATGACCGTCTTGACATCCCGAGAACGAATGAGATTTTCGGCCATCATCCTGTTGGTGGAAATGAGTTTCGACCCATTGGGCCCACGATCGGGATTTTTAAATATCAGCAGCTTTACTACATCGACACGTTTCTATTCGACGGCCCGGTTAATCAATGGGGCTTCCTGCCCTATAGTTACTCCGAATCCGAGGAGATTAACACACTGGCTGTGTTTCTGCGCCAACACGGAAAGACCCGGCGGGTCTGCACATATCACATGACGGAAACCGATTAACCAAATTCAAGGAACGAACAAATATGGCAACCACGTATTGGCAATCAAATTCTCAGCTTCTTGGCGAGTCTTACCTGACCGATCTTCTTCCGATGCTGACAACGAAATTAAAGGGGCCAGGCTCGAATTTCCCGGCGCGCAGGCTTCATAATTCCAATTCGCCTTGGTTCGTCTTGTCGTTGTCGCCGTCTGAATTTATCCGTGGCCTGCCACGCGGTTTTCCCTCGCGGCGCTGGCCGGTCATTTTCTCGATGTGTTGATAGAAGCGTTCGTTGCCCAAAGGCTGGCTCTGGTTGAGTGCCAGCCGGATGTCGTTGATCGCCTCTCCATCCAGTTGGGTGCGAAACAGTGCGCGGTAGGCGCTTTGCCGTTCCTCATCGGTTTTCCCGAGCGCCAGATACAGCGGATGCGGTGTAATGATGGAACTGGCTTGCGCCAAGGCATTGGTTCGGTAACTGGTCCAGCGGTAGTGAGCCGGGTCGTCCACCATCGCGGCACGCACGGGGTTGAGTTCGATATACCGCTGGCAGGAAAGCAAATAGGTTTCGGCCTGGATCAGCGAGGATTTGTAGCGACTGTCCCACAAGGTTCCGGTGCGGCGGTAGGTAGTGTTGATGTACTGCACGAAGCGCCTGCCCAGCGCGATGATGAGGTTGGGTACGTCGTTGGCATCCTTGGGAGTAAGCAGCAGATGCACGTGGTTGGTCATCAGGGCATAGGCGTGCAGGGCACAGTGTTCCTTGTGCAGCGCCTCGCTTAACCAGTGCAAGTAGGTGTAGTAATCCTCTTCGGCGAAGAAGCAGGGCTGGCGGTTGTGGCCGCGTTGCACGATGTGCAGCGGGACACCATCAATATGAATGCGAGAGCGGCGGGGCATGGGTGTCAGTCAGATCATGCTTGATACAATGGCCGATCCAGCCAAAATCCCTTTAGCGCCGCATCGAGTCGAAGAATTCCGCGTTGTTCTTCGTTGCCTTGATCTTGTCGAGCAGGAATTCCATCGCTTCCAGTTCGTCCATCGGGTAAAGCAGTTTGCGCAGGAGCCAGATCCTTTGCAGGATATCCTGCTTGATCAGCAGTTCTTCCTTGCGCGTTCCGGAGCGGTTCACATTGATTGCCGGATAGATGCGCTTCTCGGCCATGCGGCGATCCAGGTGGATCTCCATGTTGCCGGTTCCCTTG
>DATKVZ010000005.1:0-3769 GCA_035529795.1 Gallionella sp.
AATCGCGGCCCTTATGAAAAGCTCAGGATCGTCAGTTCGCCCCGACGTAGAACAATGGAACTCGAAAAAAGTTTTGAACCGAAACACATCGAATCGCGCTGGTATCCCGAATGGGAAAAATCCGGTTACTTCAAGGCCGGATTAGATCCGCACAAATCCGAATCATTCTGCATCCTGCTCCCCCCGCCAAACGTCACCGGCACGTTGCACATGGGGCATGGTTTCAACCAGACCCTGATGGACGCGCTGACCCGCTATCACCGTATGAAAGGCGACAATACGCTGTGGCAGCCGGGCACCGATCACGCCGGCATCGCAACACAGATCGTGGTGGAACGCCAGCTCGACGCGCAAGGCATTTCGCGCCACGACCTGGGACGCGAAAAATTCATCGAAAAAGTCTGGGAGTGGAAGCAGTTCTCTGGAGATACCATCACCCGCCAGATGCGCCGCCTCGGCACCTCTCCCGACTGGTCGCGCGAACGTTTCACGATGGACGAGGGTTTATCCACATCCGTTACCGAAACTTTTGTGCGTTTATACAACGAAGGCCTGATCTATCGCGGCAAGCGGCTGGTGAACTGGGATCCCAAGCTGCACACCGCCGTATCCGACCTCGAGGTTGTTCAGGAGGAAGAAGACGGCTTCATGTGGCACATCCGCTACCCGCTAACCGAAAAAGATAGAGTGCATGGATTGACGCACCTCACCGTCGCCACCACCCGCCCCGAAACCATGCTGGGCGACGTCGCAGTGATGGTTCACCCCGAAGATGAACGCTACCGGCACCTGGTCGGCAAAAAGGTGAAGCTGCCCCTGTGCGAGCGCGATATCCCCATCATCGCCGACGAATACGTGGACAGGGAATTCGGCACCGGCGTGGTGAAGGTCACGCCCGCTCACGACTTCAACGACTATGCAGTTGGACTGCGGCACAAGCTGGACATGATTTGTATTCTCACGCTGGATGCCAGGATCAACGAGCACGCTCCAAAGCAGTACCAGGGACTGGACCGCTTCGTTGCGCGCAAGCAGATCGTCGCCGACCTGGAAACTGCCGGATTGTTTGAAAAGACCGACAAGCACAAGCTCAAGGTTCCGCGCGGTGACCGCACCCATGTGGTGATCGAGCCTATGCTCACCGACCAGTGGTTCGTCGCGATGAGCAAACCCGGTGACGGCGGGAAAAGCATCACCGAGCAGGCGCTGGAATGCGTGAGCTCCGGTGAGATCAAGTTCCACCCTGAAAACTGGGTGAACACCTACTACCAGTGGCTGAACAACATTCAGGACTGGTGCATCTCGCGCCAGCTGTGGTGGGGCCATCAGATTCCCGCATGGTATGCGGACACAGGAAAACCTTACGTCGCACACGACGAAGACGAAGCAAAACAACTTGCCGCAAAAGATGGCTACACGGGCCCACTGAGCCGTGATCCCGATGTGCTCGACACCTGGTTCTCCTCCGCACTGTGGCCGTTCTCGACGCTGGACTGGGAGGAAAACCAGCCATTCGAACAACAGAACCAGTTCGTCAGGCAATACCTGCCGTCTTCCGTGCTGGTCACTGGCTTCGACATCATCTTCTTCTGGGTGGCGCGCATGGTGATGATGACCAAACACATCACCGGCAAGATCCCGTTCAAAGACGTCTACGTGCACGGATTGATCCGCGATGCGGAAGGCCAGAAGATGTCCAAATCCAAGGGCAATGTGCTCGACCCGATCGACCTGATCGACGGTATCGGCATCGAGGAGCTGGTGAAAAAGCGCACCACCGGGCTGATGAATCCGAAGGATGCGGAGAAGATCGAGAAGCGCACGCGCAAGGAGTTCCCCGATGGCATCCAGGCCTTCGGCACGGATGCGCTGCGTTTCACCTTCGCTTCGCTGGCTTCACCGGGACGCGATATCAAGTTCGATATGCAACGCTGCGAGGGCTACCGAAATTTCTGCAACAAGCTGTGGAATGCCACGCGCTTCGTGCTGATGAACTGCGAGGGCCAGGACGTTGGACTGGATGAAAACGAAGCGCCGCGAAGTTTCGGAGAAGACTTACTTGCGCAGCAAGTTAGTCGTAACCAAAATCTGCCGCTGGAGTTTTCTGCAGCAGACAAATGGATGATCAGCGTACTGCAACAGGCTGAAGCGGAAATGGCGCAACACTTTCTCGATTACCGTTTCGACATGGCCGCGCGCACCGTGTATGAGCTGGTGTGGAATGCCTACTGCGACTGGTATGTGGAACTTGCCAAGGTACAGATTGCCACGGGGAATCCTGCCCGGCAACGCGCGACACGGCGCACACTGGTGCGCGTGCTGGAAGCCATCCTGCGTCTGGCACATCCGATCATTCCGTTCATCACCGAAGAATTGTGGCAAAGCGTCGCACCGCTCGCCGGCAGAACAGGCGACAGCATCATGTTGCAGGCTTATCCTGTAGCGGACGCTGCCAGAATAGACAGGGCGGCAATGGAGCAAGTTACGCTGCTGCAGGAAATCATCATCGCCTGCCGCAAACTGCGCAGCGAGATGAATCTCTCGCCGGCACAGCGCGTGCCCTTGATAATCTCGTCCGGGATCGCAGCTGGGGATGAAGAAACACTCAAAGTACTCGCGCCCTACATCAGCAGCCTGGCTAAACTCAGCGAGGTTCAGATCGTTGCCGAGCAGCCTGAAGGTGATGCCGCTGTTGCCATCGTCGGGGCATTCAGGCTGATGCTGAAGGTTGAGATCGACGTTGCTGCCGAGCGCGAACGGCTGGACAAAGAGATAACCCGATTGCAAAACGAAATAAGCAAGACACAGGGAAAGCTATCCAATAGCAGCTTTGTCGATCGCGCGCCCGCTGCAGTGGTGGAGCAGGAACGCAAGCGCATGGAAGACTTCAGCGCAACCCTTGCGCAACTGCAAACCCAGCGCGGCAAACTGGGCCAGTAACAATCAACGTCGGCGCAGAAAAAAAACAAACTCACCGTCCTGTGCCGTCGAAGACAGCAGTTCGTTGCCGGTCTTCATGCAAAATTCCGCAAAGTCGTTAGGCGCGCCCTTGTCAGTGGCGGTTATTCTGAGCACTTGCCCGCTGTTCATTTGCGACAGGGATTTTTTGGCACTCAAAATAGGCAGCGGACAGGCCTGCCGGCGCGCATCCAGATCAGCATCAAACTTCATGGCGCTATCGGCAATCCCGCCTGTGCCCATGCAGCTATCCCGCCTTGCAGGTTATACACATCGGTAAAGCCGTTCGCCGCCGCAAAGGCAGCCGCCTGTGCGGAACGTCCGCCCATCTGACAATAGAAAACCGTAGTGGAGCTCTTGTCCATCCCGCCCAACCGCAACGGCAGAAGATGCAGCGGCAATGGATCACCTTGGGGAATTTTTCCACGCGCAATTTCCGCGTCGGTACGCACATCCAACAGGCGCAAACCGCCCTGCTCGATCATCGCATGCAGTTCTGCGACGGTGACATTCCTGAATCCGTTCATGTTTATGGCACTAGGCATTTTCTTGTTCATTTTCCGTTAGATTGTCATCCGCCAACAAATGCGAGACACGTGTATTTGCAACCGACAAACGCTTTACCAGCATGCGCAAAAATGCATCACCGAACTGCAATCGGCATTCGGGTGTGGCATGTTTCAGCACATCGGGATTGATTTCGATCAACACCACATCGTTCTTGGCAATCACGTCGGTGCTGCGTTTGAAGTCGCGTTCCAGAATGTGCGCCATTTCACCAAAACAATCACCCCGGTGCAAGAGGCTCAGC
>DATKVZ010000006.1:0-2094 GCA_035529795.1 Gallionella sp.
ACCGAACCGTTGGCATTTACGGAGGGATACAGCGTGCCTTCCGCTGCATAGACGTTTTCCTGTGCCTGGCGCAACGTCGCCTGTGCCGCCTGGAGATTCGGGTTGGCCTTGAGCGCACGCTCGACCAAGCGGTTAAGCGCCGGCGAATGGAACAACTCCCACCACTGGGCAGGAATATCCCGGCCCGCGTCGAACTGCTGCAATTGGACTGTTGCATCCGCTGACGAGGAATGAGTTGATAGCGGCTCGGCGGTATAGCCTTTCACGGCAGGGGGGGCCGGTTTTTGAAAATCGGGACCCACGGCACAACCGGACATCAGCACAGCGATGGTCGATACAACGGCAAGTTTTTTAATCGGCTTATTCACAGTTGGTTATCAAATCTTCAACAATACAATCATTACAAATCTTAAAACGCCATTGCAAACACCATTGCCGCCACAATGTTCTTGTTGCAACCGCAACGGGCGATTCTATAGCAGCGGCTCTGAAATCAACAAGTACATTATTAACCTATTAAAATTGTGGGAAAGCACCGCTTTTCCGCCAACTTGGCGGTGCATTACACCCGGCAAAATGGACATTCCAAACAACATCAACGGGGCTAAAACGAGACCACAATATCCACCGCGCCGCAATCAATACACGTGCTGTGCCGGTCACTCCCCTGTCGTATCAGTGGCGCTCTGCTTGCTCTTGCTGCAACAGCCACGCATACCGGACTGAAATTTCTCGCGCTCCTCCGGCGTCATCTGTTCGAGTTGCCCGTGACGATGCCAGCGACCATGACAGCCGTGCCCGCGAAATCCGCCGAACAAAATCCTGCTCAATACCAGCAGCCCCAAGGCTTGCAGATAATTGATCCCGTGTGCACCGGCGAACAACGTCGGGATCAGCCAATTCCACAGTGACATCACCACCCAGCCCAATGCCGCAAGACCAACAATTATCAGCAACCCGGTCTTCCAGCATTTCGATTTACAAAAGCTCATGCCCATCTGATTTCTCCTTTACCGATACAATTCGTCATGGATGGCGGTTCGCCCAAAAATATCCGGTGAAGCGCATATCATGATCAACCACCAACAACTGGCAGGCTGGCATCGCACCCATACTCGTGAAGACGAAACACGGGCAGGAATATTGTATGGACAGTCAAGCAAAATGGATTTCGTGCGGTACCACTCTTGAATGGCCAACCAGACCATCACCAAAGCGAGGGGTTCTTCATTGCCGGCGCAGTGACTTCAGGCAGCTTAGCCGCGCGCCAGCTGGCCTGCCAAAAACAGGCTGAGCAGCCCGCCTATTGTGGCCAGAACCGAAAGAAATCTGGGATGCGCATGGTGCGTTTCGGGCAGCATGTCGCTTGCGCCTATATATAGGAAGAAACCGCAAAATATCGCCAGCGCCGGGGCAATATAATCCGGCGGCATGATGAAGATACTCGTCGACAAAACACCGGCCACCGGGGCTATCGCATCGACACCCAGCCATTTCCAGGCCAGCCTGCGCGGGCCGTTGTTCTTCAATATCATGCCGACCGTATTGATGCCGTCTGAAAAATCGTGGATCAATACGGCAAACGCAATGGCAATGCCGAGACCAGTTGAGGACTGGAACCCGATCCCGATCGCCGCACCGTCCATGAAGCTGTGTATTGAAAGCGTGCCGGCGCCGAACTGACCGCGGTGCCAGGGATTTTTACAGCCTTCGTCGTGGGCGGGGCTGAGCAGCAACCAACGGTTAAGCACCATGTAGAAGGTAAATCCAAGCGCGATAAACGCAGCAATCTCGGGTATCCCGTGATAAGTGCCTGCCTGCTCGAACGCCTCGGGCATCAGATCGAAAAATGCAACACCGATTACGGCGCCTGCACTGAAACTCAAAATCAGGTGCAGTCGATCGGTATGCTTAAGGGCAAAAATCCCGCCCATCGCGGTGAACAGCGTGGCGCCAAAGCCGAATAACAAGGCTGTCATTTATATGCTCCAGGGATTAACACCGCGGATTATACGTGACATTGACGAATGGCCGATGCATCCCGATTTCAAATCACCACACCCGCCTCTTCATAAATCAGGCTCAGCCGCGCGC
>DATKVZ010000007.1:0-4334 GCA_035529795.1 Gallionella sp.
AAACGTTTCCTGCGCAAACATTGACAACGCGGGATGAAATCCGGAGAATGCCGCGCTCTCTGCGGTGATATAGCTCAGTTGGTTAGAGCACAGCACTCATAACGCTGGGGTCGGTGGTTCAAATCCACCTATCACCACCAAAAATTGCAGATCAGCCCGCATCCAGCGGGCTTTATTTTGTTCGGGAAGCACTGACAAGCCCCGTATCGTCATTGCGAGCATGGCGAAGCAATCCAGAGTCTCCACAAGATTATGTGGTTATGGATCGCTGCGTCACTTCGCTCCTCGCGATCCACGTCGCTTCGCTCCTCGCGATGACGGGCTTAAACAGTATTGCTGGGTTGCCCAGATGATCCATCGGCAGAGATAACGAATATATTGGCGGGTAAAGCAGCATTGGCTAAAGTTTTTCGCAGCCTTTCCGGGCGAACTCGCAGGTGATTTGATAATCAAGCCGGGCTTTTTCAGTTTCACCCAACACTTCATAGGCCAGGGCGCGTCCAAAATACGGCCTGGGGTTCATGCCCATTTTTTTGCGCTTGGCTATCTCGATCGCCTGGGTAAATGCATCCGCCGCAGCGCGCCAGTCATTTTTCTTCATGTAAGCCAACCCCAAATTGTTGTATGAAAATGGCCACTCCGGGTGCAGTCTTGTTGCAAGAGTCAGGTCTTTGATTGCCGCATCATATTCATCCACCTTGAGCAACTCGGTTCCCCGGTTGTAGTAGATGCGATATACCCCGGGCAAATCCGTCCTGTTTTTGACCAGCTTCTCCGCGTCATCCCATAGCAATAACGGATGGCCGAATGTACTCAGGCGTTCCATCGAAATGGGGAACAGCGCCAGCGCTATGGTGGCCACGATGATAGAAGCTGCGCGCTTGTCCTTCAGTAAATCCAGCAACACCGGCAGCAAACAACAGGCACCCACCGCCCACAGGTAGCTGCGGTACAGCACAAAGCTTTCCTGGATGCGCACCGTGGAAAATTCTGTCATGAACATCAGCCACGGAAACAGCAGGGCAAAACCGAGTAATCCGATCCGGCCACGTTTCAGCAGCATCCATAATGCCCCAATACCCCACGCCAGGAAGGCGAGCAGCGCCAGCAGGTAGGGAGATAACAACGCGGGCGCAAACGGCTCGCGCATATCTGCCGACATCCAACCCGGGTTGGGAAACAGCCACAGTCCGGCGTACTTGAAGAACAACCACGCCTGCGTCAACACGCTCAATGGATATGCTTGTGTCGACACGCTCAACGGATCATTCGGATCGCTCCCGGCATCCAGCATCTCCGGCGCATAGATTTCATAGACCGAACCGAGTATTCCCTTCTTCGCGGCGATCACGAATAGCGCAATCACGGCCAGCGCCAGAAAAACTGCCCATCTTTGCTTGAGTTTGGCCCGCCAGTCGGCGTGCAGTAGCAGGGTTAATGCGACCAGCACCGCCGGCAACATGATGGCGTGTTCCTTGGAAAACACCGCCAGATAATACAAGGGCACACTTGCCCACAGCCATAGGCTCTTTTGCCGTACGCTGCCGTGCAGCCAGGCCAGCATCGCCAGCAGGCTGAACAAAGTAGCCGTCAGAATAGTGCGCTGCACCAGATACCCGACTGCATACACCGCCACCGGATGCAGCGCAAACAGCAGCGCGGCGTAAAAAGCCAACGCACAAGAACTCAGCAATGACCCGGCGCGCGCGCCATAGATGGCATCGAAGAGTTTGGTCAGGAAAAAAAACAGGGAGACAGTCACTGCCGCATGCAGCAGCAGATTTTCAATACGAAAGTGCAGTACTCCAGATTCGAACAGCGTGTTGCCCCACGTCAGCGTGGCATAGGGCAGGGAACGCAACTCGAACAGGGAAAAATGGAAACTGGAAACCGGCTGGTTTCCGGACTCATCCGTCATAAAGAACGGCAGGTCGTCAAATACAATCGGGTTCCACAGAAACTGTCCATACAGCGCTGCGGTGGCGCATGACAAAATCACCAGTAACAGTCCAATTCGCATGATACTTTCACCTTAGCAATGCCCCAAAAACACAAAAGCCGGGTTACCCCCGGCTTTTGTTACTCACTTAGAACGAGTTAATTACTTACACCAGGCGTTATCAGCGCAAGTGCCGGAGGAAGTCCAGTTTACACCTGCGGAGCCGACTTCCGGTGTCAGGATATAAGAAACGCCTATCGCGGTATTAGCTGGATTAGGCAATGCGGTCGTCGCGAAAATGGTAATTACGCCATCATCAGCGGTGGCTTTGCTCTTAACCATTTTGGTTCCACCCAATGCCGTAGCAGCATCACCAGAGTCGATATCAGCCGGTACTCCATTGGGAGAGCCGTCAACCAAAGTGCCACCGCCTATACAATTCGTCACAACTTCACCAGGCATTGTACCTACATCAGCAATACAGATTTCCACCGCTGTTTTTAGTGCAGCCGAACCTTGTACCAGCTCAGTCGCCTTGGCTTTCTTGGTGTAGTCGCTGTAGGCAGGAATCGCCACAGCAGCCAGAATACCGATAATCGCGACCACGATCATCAGTTCGATCAGGGTAAAACCTTTTTGTACGTTTTTCATGTAAAGCTCCTTTTGTATAGAACACACACGCTGTGTGTCGCTAATCTATACAGCAATAGCCGTGCCACAAATACAACTAACTGTTTTTTAGTGGCTATTAAATAAACCGCCGGTCTGGAGGCGCATCAATGCCAACCAAATCCGTCATTAAAGTGACGTTTTTCGTCAGCTCGGCTAGCACATAAATAGCAAAATAGCATTCCGGTCAGTCTTTCTTTAATGGTGGTGGTTTGTTAGCAAAAAATTTCCACTTTGGCAGAGTTTGGATATACTTACTACCAAGTAACACCATTGTGTAAATAGGAGTGTGATATGACCGCAACCACGATTCATTCGACCACCATTAAGATCGACGATTCGATCAAGATACGCGTAAAGCGGCTCGCGGAATCCCGTCAGCGTACCCCTCACTGGTTGATGCAGGAAGCTATCCGAGAGTATGTGGAGCGTGAGGAAAAGCGTGAGGCATTACGCCAGGATGCTCTTCGTGCTTGGGATGAGTATCAGGCGACCGGAATGCATGTGACATCTGAAGAAGCCGATTTGTGGCTTGCCAAATTGGCAGACGGCCAAGGTGAGGAACCGCCTGTATGCCACGTCTGATATGGTCGCCTTCCGCATTGCAAGACGTTCGGCATATTCATCATTTTCTTTTTGAGAAAAATCCGGCTGCGGCTAATGAGGCGGTAAGCGTTATTCGAAATGCGGTGAAGATCATTGCACAACATCCTGAAATAGGAAGGCCGGCGGCAGAAATGGAACCGGAATTCAGGGAATGGCCGATACCTTTTGGCGGCAGCGGCTATCTTGCGCTATATCGCTTTGACGGAGACACCGCCGTTATTTTGGCTCTGCGCCATCAAAGAGAAGCGGGCTACTAAGCCACTAATGGCTACCAACCCAATTTTCGACTTTGATTCCAGGATAGATGACGAAATCAGCTTCGTTATTGGTTACCAGTGTGACTCCCAATGTAATCGCATGTGCAGCGATCAATTTGTCGAGCGCGTCGCGCTTGCGCTCCTGCGTCGCCAAGCGAACAGAACCGTAGCTACTGGCGGCTGCCCCATCGAAAGGCAACACCACGATATCTTCCAGTAGTGAATCCAGCGCTACGCGGTTACGCGCCTGATTTTCTTCGGAACAGATCACACCGTATTCCAATTCCGCCAATGTGATGGCAGATATCACCACCTCGCCGACGTAGCACTCGCTAAACTGCTTGGCCACTTCAGGTGGATGATGCTTCATCAGGTAGATGCAGATATTGGTGTCCAGCATGAACCTTGGAGTCACAGCCCTTCCCTTTCGGCTTGCTCGCTTGCTTCACGCCTCACCGCCATGAAATCCGGCGAGAATTGCGCAAACTTCGCCAGCACCTGATCCAGGCGTCGACGCGCTGGGCGAATGCGAATTTCATCACCCATTCGCTCGATTTCCAAGTCAAGATCAGTGCGATCATAGGCAAATTCAGCAGGAATACGCACTGCCTGTGAGTTGCCGTTTTTAAATACTTTGGTTGTAATCATAATCGAATTCCTTTTGTGTGTACGCGTACATCCTAACTGGATTGCCCATCCATGTAAATACCTACACGGATGTATGTTAGCGCTAAGTAGTAATGTCCCCTGTCTCCCAAATAGAAATGTCCCCTGAGTAATTAGACTCGGCGCCTGTAAAAACCAGAGGCGGGCATTTTGAAATGGGCATCATGATGAGTCAAAAAGAAGCGAAGCGGGCGCAA
>DATKVZ010000008.1:0-194738 GCA_035529795.1 Gallionella sp.
GCCGATTTGACGATGCCGATCACCGGCTCTACCGTACTTTTGCGCTTTGCGTACATCTCCTTGCCTTGTTTTGTCTTGAGCCGGTGGCGCATCTTTTCCACTTCGGTCGCGCCCGCCGGCAAGGGCGGCGGCTCGGTGAACCGTTCCAGCGGGTCGGGGTGGTGCGATTCCCGCTTGACCGCAATCAAAGGCGTGATCTTGTGCCCGCAGCAGGTCTCGACGTTGGCCTCGGAGAAATACCCGGTGTCCGCAACCAGTGTTTCGATCTTGCCCAGCGGCACGGGCAGCGCGACCAGTTCCTCGAGCATCGGCCCGACTTGCTGTTTGTCGTTGGCGGCCTGCACCACGTTCGTGCTGGTGATCAGGTAGCTTTCCATGTCTACCGCCAATTGGGCGTTGTAACATTGTTCGAATCCGCCGCCCGGCGTCTTCATGATGCGGGATTCTTCGTCGGTGAGGTTGATCTGGTCTTTGTCTTTCGCGCCCTCCTGTGGGGGAAGCGGGGCTTTGCCTCGCGGCGGTTTGCCGGTTTCTCGGGCTTTGGCCTCGCGCTTGGACAGCTTGCCCTGATACTCGGTCTGCTCCTGCTCGAAGCGCTCGCGCGCACGTTCTTCGATCTTGGCCTTGGCTTGCCCGATGGCCTTGAGGCGGTCTTCGCGGCGGGCAATCTCGTCGGGCAGGTCGAGGCCTGTCGGTATCTTCTCGTTGTCCGCTTCTTCGGCCAGCGCCAATAGCTTTTTGACCTCGGCTTGCAGTTGCGCTTCGAGCTGCTTGATGTGGCCGTAGCTCAACGCGCTGTGCCGGGAGGCGTTGGCGTGTATCTTGGTGCCGTCCAAGGCGATGTTGCCCAGCTTGAGCACGCCCATCGTGCGGGCGATCAGCAGCACTTGCACCATGAGTCCTTCGATCTGCGGCAGGAAGCGTTTGCGGTAGCTGTTCAGGGTGTCGTGGTCGGGGTGCAGGTTGGCCGCAACGTACCGGAACGCCACCGAGTCGCGGGTAGCGGCTTCCAGTTTGCGGCTGGAGAATACGCCGGTCGCGTAGCCGTAGGTCAGCACAGACAGCAGGAGGGCGGGATGGAATGGCGCGCTGCCCGTTCCCCGGTAGGCGCGTTCCATTTCTTTCAGGTCCAGTTGGTCCACGATCTCCACCACGAACCGCGCCAGATGCACTTCCGGCAGCCAGTCGTTGATCGAGGGTGGGAACAGGAAGTCCGTGTTGCGTATAATGGGCTGGAAGCGACTCATGTGATGTATCATAACCGTATGAATAACAAGCGCATTATACCGTTATGCCGCATATTCTGTGTGGGGGTTTTTGAGTGTTAAGTCCGACAGGCTGCTAGTTCATTAACATAGCTGTGCGGCCATATTCGACTTCATTTTGAATCTAGCGAAGATGTGCCATCGCATCAAAATTACTGGTGCCGCTCATTTTGCAATCCCCAGGAACACGGCCAAGCAACGCTCAACCTCCACCATCGCGTCCGCATCGATGCGTCCGAAAGCTTGCCCTACCTTGTCGCGTTTCACGGTCATGGCCTTATCTACCATCACCTGTGAAGCCTTCTGCAAACCGTTTCCAGCACTCGGCTGAACGGTGATACGCAACAGTGGTGCCGCAACAAGTGTGCCTGTCACCGGCAGCACCGTAACGGTGGTGTGCTCATCGAACTGCTCAGCCTGAATCACCAAAGCTGGTCTTGGTTTGCCGAAGTCGCCTTGCATGGCGATGGTCACGAAGTCGCCCCGCATTATTCCGTCCAGCCGTCCACGTCCGCCAACGCTTCATCCATGAAGTGCTGCATGTCCGTATCCGCCATGTCCGCCTGCGCGACAAGGCGGGATTGGCGGCGGCATTCCTCTGTAAAGTTTGGCTGTCGCGTATCCGGCACCCAAATTTGCACCGGACGAAGTCCTGCCATGCGTAGCGCTTCGCGATGCTTTTGAACTCGCGCATTAACGTGTGTTGTTGCCATTTCAAGCCTCCTTTACTATGTTACATGCAACACTATACAAGCTAAATAAGTTGCATGCAACAGACTTACAGCGGGCGAGTTGCCTCAAGATAAAAGTTACCCAATGTAGTGTCAAACAGCGCAAAAATGGCGGGAAAAATTAAAAAATCCCCCAGCAGCTTGTCGCTGAGGGGGAATTAATTGCATTTTTTGCTGCAACTTATGGGGTCAAAAGTTGCAGCTTATGAGGACAGAATTGCAGCTATGGGGACAACCACACGTCTAACCGCACGCGCCAATTGCTCCGCAACTGGTGCAGAACTCGCAGCCGTCCTTCTTGATCAGCGTGGCATTGCCGCATTCCTTGCAGACCTTGCCGAATATCGTTTTCACGCCGGAAGACTTGTTTTGCGCTTCCGGGACTTCCAGCACGCCCATCTGCTGCACCGGGTAGCCATGCTCGTCGAGGATGCCAAGCATCGCGTAGCGATGAATGATCAGCTTGGCCACGTAGGAAACGGTGGAAGGATAACTTTCCATTTTTTCACCGCCCGGCACGCGTGCCATGAAATCGCCCAGCGGTTCGCCGAAGTTGAGCAGCTTGCGCAGCTTCATGCCGATCCAGGCCGGATCAATGACGCGCATATCGAGGCTCAATACTTTGCACAGGCCGTCGAGGGCGCGCGGATAGACCCCGGCCAGCCACATCGAGTAGGGGCGGCGTTGTCCATCCGGCAACACCAGCTCTTTTAAGCCCAGCACGAAGTCGTCGCCGGTGCCGGCATTGGAAATATCCACGGTCCAGCTCATGGTGCCGTCGGTGCCGGTCTTGGGTTCCTTCTTGGCGAACAGCGCATCCATCATCGGGGTGGTTGCGTCTGCATTCACTTCCAGTGCACCCAGTGCTTCCATGCGATATTTCAGCAAATATGCAAATGCTGCCACCAGGCTCGGCATGAGTTTCATTTCGCCGTCAGGTGGCATCGGCATTTCGAAGGCATCGTCACCGGCGGTTTTCATCAGCATTTCCAGCTTCATGCGCACCCACACCGGGTCACGCGCTCGCATATCCATCGACAGCGATTTTGCCAGCGCACCGAGCCCACGCGGCTGCTCGGAACCGTTCACCCAGACTTCAAACGGGTGGTTTCTGCCGTTGATAGTATGCGAGACGAAAGTTACGAAGCTGCCGAGTGGGTGCTTCACCACCTGGGATGCCCAGCCCTCACTGCCGCCGGGCAATTCCGGGCGGCCCGGCCAGCGCAGGGATGCAAGCGCCGGTTTCGGTGCGGCTTCCAACACGATGCGCCGGTCCTGGTCGAACAGCAGGTCTTGCGGTTGCTCTTCCTTTTTCGCCGGAGTGACGGATAACACCGAACCCAGCACGCTGTTGGGGCGATAAGTTGCCAGCCCCTTCAATCCTGCCTTCCATGCTTCGGTGTAGAGATTCTTGAAGTTTTCGTATGGATAATCGGCCGGCACATTGACCGTCTTGCTGATCGCCGTATCGATGAACGGCGCCACGGCCGCTACCATGTTCATGTGATCGATTGCCGATATTTCCAGCGCGGTGACAAAGGCAGGCGGAAGGTTATCCATATCGCCGCCCATTTGCCGGTACACGCGCCAGGCATGATCTTCCACCTGGTAATCCTTGGTGCTGCCATCCATCATGCGTTTCTTGCGCGTGTAGAACCACGAGAACGGTGGCTCGATGCCGTTGGAAGCATTGTCGGCGAACGCCAGCGAAATGGTGCCGGTGGGCGCGATCGACAGCAGGTGGCTGTTGCGGATGCCGTGCTGGCGTATTTTATTCTTGATCTCTTCCGGCAGGCGCGAGGCAAAGCGCGGTGCGGCAAGGTATTGCTCGATATCCAGCAGCGGGAAAGCGCCGCGTTCGATGGCCAGGTCCACCGAAGCGAGATATGCCTCATTACGCATGAAACGCGTCAGCTTTGCGGCAAAAGTTCGCGCCTCTTCGGTGTCGTAAGGCAAACCCAGCATCACCAGCGCATCACCCAGCCCGGTATAACCGAGCCCGATACGGCGCTTGTTTTGTGCCTCCAGTTGTTGTTCCGGCAGCGGCCAGGCGGTGACATCCAGTACGTTATCCAGCATGCGCACGCCGGTACGCACCAATTGTCCAAATTGCTCGAAGTCGAAAACTGCCTGGTCAGTAAAGGCTTTTTCCACCATACAGGTCAGGTTGATCGAACCCAGACAGCAGCAACCATAAGCAGGCAGCGGCTGCTCGGCACACGGGTTGGTTGCCTCGATCACTTCGACATAAGACAGATTGTTATCGCGGTTCATCAGGTCGATGAACAGCACACCGGGTTCGGCATGGTCGTAGGTGCTTTCCATGATCTGTTTCCACAGGTCGGCAGCCGGTGTTTTACGGTACACCCATTTACCATCGGTGCGTTGTACGGCCCCTTGTTCCTTGAGTGTGGCAGATGGCTCGGCGCTATGCACCAATTCGAAGTCTTCGCCGTTTTCCACGGCGTGCATCAGGGCGTCGGTGACGCCGACAGAAATATTGAAGTTGCGCAGGTCACCCTTGTCCTTGGCATGAATGAATTTTTCAATATCGGGGTGATCGCAGCGCAACACGCCCATCTGCGCGCCGCGCCGCGCGCCGGCTGATTCGACGGTTTCGCAGGAGCGGTCGAACACGCGCATATAGGAGATCGGGCCGCTGGCGCGCGAATTGGTGCCTTTGACATGCGCGCCTTCGGGTCGGATTGAGGAGAAATCGTAGCCGACCCCGCCGCCGCGCCGCATGGTTTCTGCCGCCTGCTGCAGGGCATCATAAATACCCGGTTTGCCGTTGCTGATGCCGGAGATTGCATCGCCCACCGGCTGCACGAAGCAGTTAATCAGGGTTGCCTGAATTTTCAACCCGGCAGCCGAGTTGATACGCCCGGCCGGCACGAAGCCGTTCCCTTGCGCGCGAAAGAAGGCTTCTTCCCACTTGGCGCGCTGTTCCGGTTTTTCGGCTTGCGCCAGGCCGCGCGCCACGCGGCGGCGCACATCCTCGACGGAGGTTTCGCCGGGCTCCGCATATTTTTCCAGCAATACTTCCGTGCTGATTTCCTGTATCAATTCAATGGGCCTTTCTGAAGAGGGTTTGCCCGCCAACGGATCACCCTGTGAAGAAGTTACAGGGGTCTTTTCCGGTTCAATCCGGGCGGCAAAATCTTTACCGGGGGGTGCCTTGTGCTGGCTGGGGGGCATATTGGGTGAAGCGGAGAATTCGGAAACCTTGCGGGCAGATGTTGAAGACAAAGCATTTTCTATAACAAGCACAATACGACCCCCCCTTATTACATGGGCTGCTTTAGCCCATAGAACTCAAAAACCACTACATCTAGTAGTTTTTCCCTTGATTTGTACTAATTCTAGGGTACTGAGTTTTTTTTGCAAGCAGTATTTCGGCCTATATAAATTTCGCTAAAGTCGATTTGACTTGGTTGGCAGGATCAGTTAGGTGGGCCTGGTTTGGTAGCACAGCTATGGTTGTTTTGGTGCAATTTTTTTGCTAAAACCGGCATAAATTCAACAGGAAGCGCCGGCATCCGGAAGCGTGAATATTATTCTTTGACCCGGAACCACGCTGCATATAGCGCCGGCAGAAACAGGCAGGTGAGCAAGGTGGCAATAAACAGGCCACCCATGATGGATACCGCCATCGGGCCCCAGAACACCTGGCGGGTCAGCGGGATCATCGCCAGGATTGCCGTGGCAGCGGTCAGTGTGATCGGGCGGAAGCGGCGCACCGTGGAGCCGATGATCGCTTCCCACTGGGTTTTACCTTCCTCCTCATCCTGGCGGATCTGGTCCACCAGGATTACCGCGTTGCGTATGATCATTCCGGCCAGTGCGATAAAGCCGAGATTGGCGACGAAACCGAACGGCACCTGGAACACCAGTAGCGCCAGCGTGACGCCGATCAGCCCGAGTGGTGCGGTGAGCAGGACGATGACGGTGCGGCTGATGCTTTGTAACTGGATCATCAGTAGCGTGATTACGCCGACCAGCATCATCGGCACCACGGCCTTGATCGCGGTCTCGTTCTTGGCAGATTCCTCGACGCTGCCGCCCATTTCGATACGATAACCGATTGGCAGGGTGGCGCGCAGCGTGTCCAGTTGCAGGTCCATCTGTGCCGACACGGTGGCGGGCTGGGTCTTGCCGGCCATGTCGCCGAGTACGGTTATAGTCGGCAGGCGGTTGCGCCGCCACACCAGTCCTTCTTCCAGAACCGGCACCAGCCTCGCCACTTGCGCGAGCTGCACATGGCGGCCCTCCGGCAGCGGGATATCGAGTTCGGGCAGCCGGTCCAGCGAACGGTCTTCAGAATCGTTGGCACCGCGCCACACGATGTCGATCAACTGATCGCCCTCGCGGTATTGCGCCAATGCCACGCCGTTCAGCCAGCCCTGCAGCGCCTGCGAGATTTCCCGGCTGGAGGTGCCGAGCCGGCGCGCCAAATC
Organism: Gallionella sp.; assembly: GCA_035529795.1. Classification (GTDB taxonomy): domain Bacteria; phylum Pseudomonadota; class Gammaproteobacteria; order Burkholderiales; family Gallionellaceae; genus Gallionella. The sequence continues at coordinate 6,454 of DATKVZ010000008.1, forward strand.
CTGATCCACTTTGATATGCAGCGCTTTTACTTTTTCGTTCCAGTCGAAATTGACATCCTGCAGATGCACGTTGGCGCGCATCAGGTCGGCGACTTTGCCTGCAATTACGCGCACCTGCTCGACATCTTCACCCATCACGCGGAACTGCACCGGATAACCGACCGGCGGGCCGTTCTCGAGGCGCGACACGCGCGCGTGAATATGCGAGAAGCCGCCTTCCGCAGAGCCAAATATGTCCGTCAGCTTGCGTTTCAGCTCCTCGCGTTCCCGCAAGCTCTTGGTGACGATCACGACTTGTGCGTAGTTGTCGCTGAACAGGCGCACATCAAGCGACAGAAAGAAGCGCGGCGCACCGTTGCCGATATAAGAGGAATAGTTGGCCACTGCCGGATCATCGGCCAGCAGCTGTTCGATACGTTTGGTCTCAATCCCGGTCGCCTTGAGCGACGCGCCCTGCGGCAGCCAGATATCGACGATCAGTTCGATACGGCTGGCGGCAGGAAAGAACTGCTTCTCTACCCCGGCATTAAAGGCAGCGATGGATAACACAAAGATACCCACCGTCGTGCCGATCACCTTCCAGCGATTGCGCAGACACCAGGTCAGCAGCGCGCGGAAGCGCCGATAGAACGGGGTGTCGTAAATGTCCGTGCCGTGCTTCTGGGCTTTTTCCACCAGTTTTTTCGGATCCAGCAACCGGTAGCCGAGATAGGGAGTGAACACCACCGCGACGATCCATGACACCAGCAGTGCGATGGTCACCACCTGAAAAATGGAAATGGTGTATTCACTCGCCGCCGATTTGGAAAAGCCCACCGGCGTGAAGGCGGCTGCGGTAATCAGTGTGCCGGTAAGCATTGGAAAAGCGGTTGAGGTATAGGCGAAGGTTGCCGCCTTGAAACGATCCCAGCCCTGTTCCATTTTTACCACCATCATTTCCACGGCGATGATCGCATCGTCCACCAGCAAGCCCAGCGCGATTACCAGTGCGCCGAGCGAAATGCGCTGCAGGTCGATGCCGAATACCTTCATCAGGAAAAAGGTGATTGCCAGCACCAGCGGAATGGACAATGCCACCAGCGTGCCGGTGCGCCAGCCGAGGCTGAGAAAGGACACTGCCAGCACGATCAGGACCGCCTCGGCCAGCGAGTTTTCGAACAGGCGAATCGAGCCTTTCACTGCTTCCGGCTGGTTGGCAACCACATGCACATCCACACCCGCCGGCAAATCCGCCGTGATATTTTTCATCGCCAGCTCCAGGTTTTTGCCGAGATGGATGACATCCCCGCCCTTGTCCATGACGATACCGATACCGATAGCGGGCTGACCGGCGACGCGCATCTGCGGGTTGGGTGGATCGGCAAAACCACGCGATACTTTGGCGATATCGCCGAGACGGAAGTGGTTTTCGTTCACCAGCAGGTCGGTATCGCGCACCCGTTCGACGCTGTCGAAACTGCCGGAGACGCGCAGTTGCACACGGTCGGTTGCGGTATCGACAAAACCGGAAGGGCTCACCATATTCTGCTTCTGCAAGGCATCACCGATCTGGCCGGGCGTGATACCCAGATTCGCCAGACGCTCCGGAGCAATTTCGATATAGATTTTCTCGTCCTGCACACCGAACAGCTCAACGCGGCGCACGTCCGGCACCTGTTTCAGATCCAACGCGATGCGGTCGGCATAGCGGCGCAGCGCGGCCAGGTCAAAGCCGTCGCCGGTCAGCGCAAAAATGTTGACATGCACATCGCCGAACTCGTCATTGGGATACGGCCCCAGCACGCCTTCCGGCAGGGTATGGCGAATATCATCCAGTTTTTTGCGCACCTGGCGCCACGCCTCCGGAACTTCCTGCTTCGGCGTGTAATCCTTGAGTAGCACGAATACCAACGAATCACCCGGCTTGGAAGCGGAGCGCAGCACGTCGACCCAGGGAGTTTCCTGCAATTTCTTTTCGATGCGTTCGGTCAGCTCCCGCTCGACTTCCTGCGCCGTCGCCCCCGGCCACAGGGTGCGCACCACCATGACCTTGAAAGTAAAGTCCGGGTCTTCGGCGCGCCCCAGGTTGAGGTAGGAAATTGCCCCTGCACCCATCAGTACGATGATCAGGTACAGCACCATCTGCTGGTGCGTCAGCGCCCAGGCGGAAAGATTCGGTGCTTTCATTGCGCGCCGCTGCTCTCGATGACGCGAATTTTTTCCCCTGCCGCCAGCCGGTGCACCCCGTTGCTGACGATGCGCTCGCCCGCCGCCAGTCCGCTGGCGATGACGGCACCGTCATCGCGATAGGCGGCAACCTGCACCGGACGCAGGCTGATGGTGCGGTCCGCCGCGACGATCCACACCGCCGCCTGCTTGCCTTGCTGGAAAATTGCAGTCAGCGGTATCAGCAAACCATCATGTTTTCTGCTTGCAGTGAAACGTACCCGCGCCGTCATGCCCAGCGCGACATCCGGGCCCGGCTCGGTCAGCGTCACCCGCGCCGCATAGGTGCGGCTGGCCGGGTCGGCCATCGGAGCCAGTTCGCGCAGGTGTCCGGCTAGCGGGGCAGCATGGTCATCCGCAGCCAGCAGGGTGATTTCGGCGGCAGCACCGATCTTGAGATTGGCTAGTTGCGGCTCCGGTATCGCAATCGCTACTTCACGTTCGCCATCCTGAGCCAGGCGCAGCACCGGCTGTCCGGCTTCAACCACCTGTCCAGCCTCGGCGAAAATGGCGGTGACTACTCCGGCGTGATCGGCATATAGCGTGGTATAGGCGGACTGGTTGTGTGCCAGCCCGGCTTGGGCGGCGGCGGCCTTGAGCGTAGTCTCCATAGCATCCAGTGCCGACTGGCTGACAAAACCTTTGCTGCGCAGCTCGCGATAGCGCTTCGCGTCGGCCTCGGCCAATTGATGCCGCGCTTCCGCCGCACCAAGCTGCAAACCGGCATCACCGGGGTCGAGGCGCATCAGTGCCTGCCCGGCCTTGATCCGCGCACCTGTGTCCACCAGCCGCTCGACGATTTTTCCGTCGGCGCGGAAACCCGGCTGAGTCTCGTAACGTGCGCGAATCTCGCCGCTATAGATGCTGCTGCCGTCGGCTGCGGCGGAGCCCGCCACCAGGGTTAAAGCTGGCCGCTCGATTTTGGCTGCGGGGACAGGTTCCTTGCCGCATCCGGCAAGAATGGATGCCAGTGCGATGAACAGAATGCCGAGTTTCATATTGATTTCAAATGGTGCGAAAGTGGGGCAGCGTATCAAACGCCTGTTTGACTGTAAAGAAAGTGAATTGCCCATCCAGAGTTTGAGTGGAACCGCATCGTCGTCCCGGTGAAGCGCAACCACACCAATTTATAGGCCAGGCTTGTCGTTCTTATAAAAATAATTAAGGGAGCAATGAATAAGCCCGGCATCACCATTGCGAGCATAGCGAAGCAATCCAGAGTCCCCATAACATTATGCGGTTATGAGTCGTCGTGTTATTTTGTTCCTCGTCACGCGCCTGATTTTTAGTTTCGCTACACACGTATGAATTTCAGTCCTGCGCTAAAATGCCCGCCTTTTCCGGCCAGTCACCGTATTTTCAGGATCATCCCATGAGTGAAGAACGCTTAGTCAACATCGAAACAAAAATTGCTTATCAGGAAGATATGATCGAGGAATTGAATAAAACGATTTATCAGCAGCAACAAAAACTGGAACGGCTCGAAGCGATTTGCAAAGCGCTTGCAGGACACCTCTCATCGCTGGCTGAATCAATGAATGAGGATAAGTCCGTGGTGAATGAAAAACCGCCCCACTATTAGCGGGAAAAAAGAGGGGTGATAGTGGCAGTGTTTGTGAAATTGAAGAAGTTTTAAGCTTGGCTCTCATTAATTCCTTCAGGGTGAAAAGCTGCCAGCTTTCTCGATCCGTATCGTTGGGGCCATTGTCCCGACATCCAGCCTGGCCTGAATGCGGTAAGCGATCAAGCCACGTGCATTCTGCAGCATATCGTTCACAAAGCGGATACCGGCGATCAGACCGACAGTCGCGACGACCTTGAACTCCGCTTCGCCGTAGGCCGGCACACTAGGCAAGCCATTGGCCGCGCCATCCAGCACATCGTGATCATTCAGGAAAAGCTTGTAGCTCATGCCGCGTAAGTTCAGGTTTTCCGGATTGGGATTCACCACACGTAGGCCGATTTCGAACCTCGGTGCGAGTCCTTCGGAAGAAAGCGGTGTGAAAGAAGTGACGCTTATCGATGGCTCTTCAAAATTGTGGCGTGGCGTCGCACAACCCGTGGCGAGGAAAATGCATAAACACAGCAGAGCCAGTAGCGGCCCTGATCCCATGCCGCCATTATTGGCCGGTATTTTTGTATGAAGTTGATCCATCCTGTGCATTATAAAGAAGCGGGGAAGAGCGGTATCGAGTAATTAGCGGGCAGACCTTTAGTATGAAGGAAGTGCAAAAATAATGTGAGGCTAACCCGCTTAACAGCGCTAATTACCAATAAGCATTATCAGGTGATGTGATGATACCCTTTGAGCGCATCGATATCCGGGTCATAGTCGGTTTTCGATGTGTCTGGATACCGGGCTTTCATTTCATTCAGGAGCCTCTGGTGTTCTGCTTCTTCATCCCTGAGGTCCTTGATCAGATTTTTGACCTCGGAATCCAGTGTGCTATTAACTAAAATCCGGTCATAAAATTCGTAGGCCTTAATTTCTGACTCCAGCGCGACTTCCAGAGCCTGACGGGGAGTCATATAGCGTACTGCTTTTTCAAATTCAGGAGCTTCAACTTCTGCCCCCTTCATCATATCCGCGACACGCACTGGAGAATCGCCGAAAAGCAAGCGCCTTCTTTCAGTCAGAGCAGCCCCGTGCTTATGCTCATTTCGGGCCATCATGGCAAAGAAATCTGCCGCATCACCGGGGTAACGTTTTCCGATGTGCTCTACAAATACAAGATAGCGTTCCTCCGCTTCCTTTTCGGCTAGCACAGCCATATCGAGGACATCCTGCAGGTTCAGTGTTGAAACATCAAGTTGGGTGGCCATAAGTTTCTCCTTGGTAAATTGAACATAACCAGCACGGCCAACAGTTGGAATTTACTTCCAGAGGCCATGTGGCTTTTTTGGAACCGTTGCTGAAACTAGCATTGCCAATAAGTATTATCAAGTAATTTCATGAGCTACAGAACCGCACATTTCTATTCGCTCCCGGCATAAGATAATTACCGGGTTGAACGGGCCAGGGAACGGGTGTATAAAGTAACCGAAGTAGCAGTGGGTTTGTAGTGGGTTTTAGTCGTTTTGAAGGGAGTAGCTTATCGACCCCGCGATAGTTCACCACAATTAGTGATCACCCCAAGTCAGTTCGACTGACACCATCGGCACCCCGTAAGCCGACCAAAAAAACGCCGCATTGATGCGGCGTTAGTTTTTTAGCGTGGCGCATTAGAATAATTTTAAAGAAATGTGAAGCTGAGCTGGCCCCTTTAGATTCATCGGCAGCAGTATGTGCAAATTTTGCACATACTGAATCAGTTTCAAGTTCGCTCTCGGTAAAGACATTGCGCAAGTGCTTGCTGATAACTGACCGCGTCCCCTACCAAACAATTGACTGATTTGCTCCTGACGTAACCAGACAGACTCGCCTTTCAGCCTGATCTCGGTGGACATTGAGCCATCTCCGGACTGGTAGATGGCAATTGGGGTGGCAGAATTTTCTGGAGTGGACATGAAAATCTCCTGACGATAATTCGGCTAGTAGCTGGCCCATTTGGCCGTTATTTTGTATTAATTGATTGCAACAACTCCGCTGCACTGCGGGGAATTGGAGCAACCCCAGAACATCTTTCCGGTATTGGAGCCATGCTTGGCAGTGCGCTTAACCTGCCGTTTGCATTCCTGGCGAACTACCGAGGAATCCTCGGTAGTTGCATTTTCATCCAACTCGCCAGACTCATAGATATTTCGCAGATGCAAACCAATGGCGTCGCTATCTTTGTCAAACAGTTCCGCCATCTGGGCTTGGGATAGCCAGAGCGTGCCTTGTTCAAGCCGCACCTCAATCTGGGTGGAACCATCAGCCGATTGGTAGATAGTGATCTGGCTATTTTCAGTCATGGCTAAAAACCTCTTATGCAGTTATACCTGCGGTTCCGGCACTCTCGCCGATCTGGCGTGCGGGCAACCCCGCCGCCACAGAAAACCACCATGCTTTCGCTGCCTCGTCATACACGCGGAAAATCTCATGTTTTCTTTCTGGCCCGTTTCGACTTGGCTTTTTCAGCGGGTAGCAGGCTGGTGAGTTGCTGGTAGCGCTCGAACAGGAACTCCACGCGCTGCGCGTCGCTGGTGAAGGCGGCTTTGCGGTAACACGCGTCTACGGCACGGTCGAGCGCCTGATGGGCTTTGACCAGAATCGGCGGCATGGTGAGCGGGTCGTAGAGGTCGGCCAGAGAGCTTTGCGGGAATTGCGCGCGGGCATCCAGCACGGCCTGGGCGGCGGTTTCTACGGCGGCGCGTTGCTTGTCGCTTGACTCGTCAGGCCACGGGAAAGTGTTGTAAACCATGCTGCCGGAATAACGGTAACGACTTTCCAAACGTCCTGCTACTTGGCGCATCCACGCCATGTGCATTTCAGATTGCACCATGCCGAACAGAAACAAACTGGCATCCGGGATGAGGTAGTTGGTATTGCTGCAAATGGTTTCCTTGCCCATGAATCCGATTGGAATATAACGGCGGCGTTCCGAAGACACCTCTGGAACAATCAGGTAATCCGTGTCCGGTTGGGAGGTGTAGAAAAACATTGTGGGCGCATCTGCCGATTTGCGCGTCGGTTCCGCACTGCTGGCCAAACGAAATGCCTTTACCTTTTCAACACGCGCCATGACTTCCGGCATGGAACGCAGCTCGTTAGGCTGAATACCCTTGAGCCACAAGCACCAGCGCGACAGCGAGTTGATGAAATCTTCCGATCCCATGTAGGGGCGGATAAATTTTTTTGCGTTGGGTTCTCGTGCAATAAGCTGTTCACGTTCGGCATCGCTCAGGATGTAATTCCCGTCGTCTGTGGGTTTGTTGCCGTAGCGCATAGTCGGGACGTTTGCCAACGGTATTTGCCGTTTGGTAATCACAATATCCGGCCCCGGTGCAAGGTAGGGGCTGATGTTGTCCACCCGCAATTCATGCGCTTCACCGTTTATATCATCATAAACAAATAATTTTTTGTCGGTTCTGTCAAAAAGCCCGAAACCGATGATGACGCAATGCACAGCCGCTTTGCCGCTTTGCCGCTTGCCTCGTTGCTCCATTTGAAAGTGCGGTGGGCGAAGTGAATCTTGAGGCGGTGTTTATTCAGCAACTCGCCCCACAGGATGCTGACCTGTTCGCCCTGGGTGATGCTGTTGGTGGAGACGAAGGCGCAGCGCGTAACGCTATTCCCTCCCCCTTGCAGGGGGAGGGCTAGGGTGGGGGTAGATAAGCGAGTGCTGCTCCCAACATTTTTACCCCCATCCCAACCTTCCCCCTGTGAGGGGGAAGGAGTCTTGATGTAGCGCGCCGTTTTCATGTACCAAGCGGCGACATAATCCAGATCGGAAGCGCTTTTGACGCCAGAAAAGATTGCAACCAGTTCGGCCTTTTGCTGCTTGCTTTGATAATGCTTGCCGACAAACGGCGGATTGCCGAACACATAGCTGGCGCGCTCTGCCGGAAGCACATCGTTCCAGTCCAGTGTGAGCGCGTTGCCGTTGACGATGTGCGGCGAGGTCTTGAGCGGGATGCGCGCGAAGTACATGCCGAATTCTTCCGACACGCGCAGGTTCATCTGGTGGTCCATCAGCCACAGCGCGACCTGCGCGATCTGCGCCGGGAATTCTTCGATTTCGATACCGTAAAACTGATCCACGTCCACGCTGATTTCCTGGTGGATGTCGAGAAAGCGCGAGCCGGGACCTTGATGCACGGCGCGCAGTACGTCGAGTTCCAGCTTGCGCAGTTCGCGGTAAGCGATCACCAGAAAATTTCCGCAACCGCAGGCGGGGTCGAAAAAGGTGAGCGTGCGTAGCTTCTTGTGGAACTCGAACAGCTTGTTCTTGTTGCCCTTCACCTGTTTGAACTCTGCCCACAGGTCGTCGAGGAACAGAGGCTGGATGAGCTTGAGGATGTTCTCTTCGCTGGTGTAATGTGCGCCGATGTTGCGCCGCGCCTTGGCGTCCATGATGCTCTGGAACAGCGCGCCGAAGATCGCGGGTGAGATTGCGCTCCAGTCGAGCGCGCAGCAGTCGAGCAGCGCTTCGCGCATCGCAAGGTTGAACGAGGCGATGGGCAGCATTTCCTCGAACAGTTTGCCGTTGATGTAAGGAAAGGCGGCAAGCTGTTCGTCAAGATTTTTTCGAGCGCTTGTCTTCAGGCGTGTTGAGCACCTGGAACAGTTGTGCGAGTTGCGAGCCGAGATCGGAGCCGTCTGCTGCGGTGCGTTCTTCTATCCACATGCGGAATGCATTGGCGGGCTGGAAGATGCCGGTGTCTTCAGCGAACAGACAAAACAGCAGGCGCACCAGCAGTAGTTCGAGCGGGTGGCCTTCATAGCCTGCCGCCTTGAGCGTGTCGTGCAGCTTTCCCATGCGTTCGGCGGCCTTGATGTTGACCGGGTTCTGCGGTGCGATGGTCTGGGTGCGGTAGCTGGCGATGAAAGCGAAATGCTTTATATGCTTGTGCAGGTCTTTGAGAGCGAATTCGTAAAAGGCTCCCTCACCCGGCCTTTGGCCACCCTCTCCCGCTTGCGGGAGAGGGGCTGCTTTTGCTCCCTCGCCCCGTATGCGGGGAGAGGGTTGGGGAGAGGGGCTTGCTTCCAGATCGTACAGACGGAAGCGCTCGAAGTCGGAAACCAGCACGTATTTTGGCAGGTCGCGTTCCTTGATGCCGGGAAAATAATCCAGCGCCTGGGTGTAGGCCTTGTCCAGATTCTTGCCGCGTGATTTGTGCTCGACCAGCAGCACGCCTTTCCAGAACAGGTCGATGAAGCCCTGCTTGTCACCAAGTTTTTTAACCGGCTCCTCGAAGCTGGCGACGCGCTTGCGGTCTATGCCGTAGATGTTGAGGAATTCGATCCAGAACGGCTTGGCTTCGGCGTCTTCCGAAGTTTCGTTCTCCCAGCGCTTGGAAAATTCCAGCGCACGGCTGCGGATTTCGTTCCAGCTTAATGGCATGGTTATTTCTCCGCCCACTGATTCAACAGCCAGCGCGCCCATTCGGTCACTTCCGTGGCGCTCATGCCGATGCTCGCAACCTGTTGCGCCAGCGCATCGCCCGCCGCACCGTGCAGGTGAACGGCGAGCCGCAGCGCATCGTCCGCGTTCATGCCTTGCGCGATGAAGGCTGCGATCATGCCGGTCAGCACGTCGCCCATGCCGGCGGCGCTCATGCCGGGGTTGCCGGTGTGGTTCACATAAATCTTGCCGTCACGCGTGGCGCACAGGCTGTCCGTACCTTTCAGCACCACGCTGCTCGCGAATTTCTGCGCCAGTTGCTGCACTGCCGCGACGCGGTCCGCCTGCACTGCGTTGATCGTACAGCCCAGCAGACGCGCCGCCTCACCGGGGTGCGGGGTGAGGATGGTTGGCTTTTCGCGGGCACGAACGTCTTCCTGCAAATCGGTATGGTGCGCAAGCAGGTTGAGCGCATCTGCATCCAGCACCAGTGGCACTTTCAATTTGAGCGCGTCATACAGAACTTTCTGCGCGGCAACCGAAGTCCCCATGCCGCAGCCGATGGCCAACACATCAGGGTTAAACATGCCTTTCACGTTTGTCCCTTCCCCTTCAGGGGGAAGGTTAGGATGGGGGTGAAGCAAATCTGCTGCGCGATGCAGCATCAGTTCCGGTTGCAGCAGATCGACGCCCGGCGCATTGTCCGCCAGCAGCCCGACATGCACGACGCCCGCACCCAGTTTGAGCGCGGCGCGGGCCGCCAGCAGCGGCGCGCCGAGCATGCCGGGTGCGCCGCCGATTACCGTGACCGTGCCGTACATGCCCTTGTGGCTGTCGCGTGGACGCTTCGGAAAACCAGCCATGACTTGGATTTGATTAATGTGCTTGGGCGTGAGGGTGGGGATGTACTTGCTCATTTCGGGTCAAGTTCCGAGTGTGGAGTGCATAGTATAATCTCGCCCCCAATTCCATCCTACGGCCATCAACATGTTTCAAGTTTCTGTTGGCACTGCCGCCTTATCCGCTTTCCGCCTGGAAAAGCTGCGCACCGCACTGAACGATGCCGCTCCCGGTGTCGCTCTCACGGATACACGCCACTGGTATTTCAGCGCGTTGCGCGCTGCGGAGTTGAGCAAGGCGCAAGCCGGGCGGCTGGGCAAGGTGCTGGGTCTGGACAAGTCGGCGGGTGAACCGAAGCAGGTTGATACCTTGCAGCGCCTGCTGGTGGTGCCGCGCCTCGGCACCATCTCGCCGTGGTCTAGCAAGGCTACGGATATTGCGCAGCATTGCGGGTTATCGGCAGTTGCGCGCATCGAGCACGGCGTGGTGTATTACCTTTCGACTCACGACGGAGCGCCCTTGAGCAAGGTTGAATTGGCGGCGGTGTTGCCGTTGCTGCATGATCGCATGACCGAGACTGTGCTGACCGATATCGCCGGTGCGGCGGAAAAACTTTTCCAGCACGGCAAGCCGCAACCGCTCGCCACCGTGGATGTTTTGAAGGGCGGGCGCAAGGCGCTGGACAAGGCCAATCGAGATATGGGGCTGGCACTGTCAGCGGACGAGATCGAATATCTGGTAGAGAATTTTCAGAAACTGGAACGCAACCCGACCGATGTCGAGCTGATGATGTTCGCACAGGCGAACTCCGAGCATTGTCGCCACAAGATTTTCAACGCGGACTGGGTGATCAATGGTGAGGTGCAGGATATGTCGCTGTTCGGCATGATCCGCAACACCCACAAGGTCAGCCCGCAGGGCACAGTGGTGGCGTATTCCGACAACTCGTCGGTCATCGAGGGCGCGCGCATTGAACGCTTTTACCCGCGTGCCGACGGCGGCTATGCGTTCAGCGACGAACTGACCCATATCCTGATGAAAGTCGAGACGCACAACCACCCAACCGCTATTGCGCCGTTCGCCGGCGCGGCGACTGGCAGCGGTGGCGAGATCCGCGATGAGGGCGCAACCGGCAGCGGCTCCAAGCCCAAAGCGGGGTTGACCGGTTTTTCGGTGTCCAATTTGAATATCCCGGGGTTTGTGCAGCCTTGGGAACATTATTTCCCTCTCCCGATGGGAGGGGGAGCAGAACCCTCTCACATTGGGGGAGGGCAGGGTGGGGGAATGAATGGCGGAACAACCTATGGCAAACCCGCCCGCATCGTCTCCGCGCTGCAGATCATGCTGGACGGCCCGGTTGGTGGCGCGGCGTTCAACAACGAATTCGGCCGCCCCAATCTGGCCGGTTACTTTCGCACCTTCGAGGAGCAGGTCGACGGTGAGATGCGCGGCTACCACAAGCCGATCATGCTGGCGGGCGGGGTGGGCAGCATCGCCGCGATCCATACACACAAGCACGAGCTGCCGAGCGGCGCGCTGCTGATTCATCTGGGCGGCCCCGGCATGCTGATCGGCCTTGGCGGCGGCGCGGCGTCCAGCATGGACACCGGCACGAACGCCGAGAACCTCGACTTCGATTCGGTGCAGCGCGGCAATCCCGAGATGCAGCGCCGCGCACAGGAAGTTATTGACCGTTGCTGGCAGCTCGGCGACAACAACCCGATCCTGTCCATTCACGACGTCGGCGCGGGCGGCATGTCAAATGCGCTGCCGGAACTGGTGCATGGCGGTGGCAAGGGTGCGCACTTCGAGTTGCGCAAGATCCCGCTGGACGAGCCCGGCATGTCGCCCAAACAGATCTGGTGCAACGAGTCGCAGGAACGTTACGTGCTTGCCATCGCGCCGGAGCGGCTCGAAGAATTCCGCGCCATGTGCGAACGCGAGCGCTGCCCGTTCGCCGTGGTTGGCGAGGCGGTCGCGGCAGACCAGATTACCGTGCACGACAGCGAATTCGATAATAATCCGGTGGATATGCCGCTGTCGGTGTTGCTCGGCAAGCCGCCGAAAATGACGCGCAACGTAACGCGTGAGATAGCGCACTTGTCCACGTTCGACACCAACACGCTTGATCTGCGTGAAGCGATTGAGCGCGTGTTGCGCCTGCCCGCCGTGGCAAACAAAACCTTTCTCATCAGTATCGGCGACCGCAGTGTCGGCGGCATGACTGCGCGCGATCAGATGGTTGGCCCGTGGCAGGTGCCGGTGGCGGATGTGGCAGTCACACTGATGGGCTTCAACACTTATCGCGGCGAGGCGTTCGCGCTCGGTGAGCGTACTCCGCTGGCGCTGGTGAATGCCCCGGCCTCGGGACGCATGGCAGTTGGCGAGGCACTCACCAATATTGCCGCCGCGCGCATCGAGAAGATCGGCGATATCAAGCTGTCGGCAAACTGGATGGCAGCGGCGGGGCATCATGGTGAAGATGCCGCGCTGTTCGACACCGTGCGCGCGGTGGGTATGGAGCTTTGTCCGCAGCTCGGCATCGGCATCCCGGTCGGCAAGGATTCGATGTCCATGAAGACAACCTGGCTCGAAGAGGCAACTTCCTCTTTATCCCTTCCCCTTGCCAGGGGGAAGGCTGGGATGGGGGTGGAAATGCAGAGCACGAGCCAAGTTTCTACCCCCTCACCAACCCTCCCCCTGCAAGAGGGAGGGAGTGAAACAATGGTGCGCAAAGAAGTCACTGCTCCACTGTCGCTTATCGTTACTGCCTTTGCGCCGTGCCCGGATGCGCGTCACACGCTCACGCCGCAACTCTCGCCCTTTATGGATACTTCGCTGTTGCTGATCGATCTGGGGCAGGGCAAGAACCGCATGGGCGGCTCGGCGCTGGCGCAGGTCTACAAGCAGGTCAGCGACGTTGCACCGGACGTGGATGATGCGCAGGTGCTCAAGTCGTTTTTCGAGTTGATGCAGAGCCTGAATGGCAAGGGCAAGCTGCTGGCCTACCATGACCGCTCCGATGGCGGCGCGTTTGTCTCATTGTGCGAGATGGCGTTCGCCGCGCATATCGGTCTCGACATCAGGCTCGATGAGCTCCGCGGCGACACGCTGCGTGCCTTGTTTAACGAAGAGCTTGGTGCGGTGGTGCAAGTTCGTAACCGCGATATGGCGCACATCCTGCAACTGGCACGCGATGCCGGGCTGAAGAGCGTGCAGAAGATCGCCACGCTGAACCAGACCGGCATGATCGAGATTTCGCGCGGCAGTGAAAAGCTGTTCAGCGAGAGCGGCGTAAAACTGCAACGCATCTGGTCGGAAACGACGTATCAATTGCAGAAATTGCGTGACAACCCGGACTGTGCACAGCAGGAATTTGACCGGCTTCTTGACGCCGCCGATCCCGGGCTGCATGTGAAGCTGACTTATGACCCTAACGAACCATTCCTTCCCCCTGGCAGGGGGAAGGCTAGGATGGGGGTGGAATTTACAAGTGCCGGTCAGGGTTCTACCCCCACCCTAACCCTCCCCCTGCAAGGGGGAGGGTATGTGTTGACTCGCCCGCGTATCGCCATCTTGCGCGAGCAGGGCGTGAACGGCCAGGTGGAGATGGCGGCGGCATTCGACCGCGCCGGATTTGCGGCGGTGGATGTGCACATGAGCGACATCATCAGCGGGCGCGTCAAGTTGGGCGATTTCAAGGGCTTTGCCGCGTGCGGCGGCTTCTCCTACGGCGACGTGCTCGGTGCGGGCCAGGGCTGGGCAAAATCCATCCTGTTCAATCACCGGGCGCGCGACGAGTTTGCGGCATTCTTCCAACGTAACGATACCTTTGCGCTGGGCGCCTGCAACGGCTGCCAGATGATGAGTAATCTGCACGGCATCATTCCGGGTGCTTCAAACTGGGCACGCTTCGCGCGCAACCAGTCCGAGCAGTTCGAGGCGCGCTTCGTGATGGTCGAAGTGCAGAAATCGCCATCGATTTTCTTTGACGGTATGGCAGGCAGCCGCATGCCCATCGTGGCATCGCATGGCGAAGGTTATGCCGATTTTGGCAATGCGAAAAAACTGCAAGCCGCGCAGGATATTGTCACGCTGCGCTACGTGGACAATCGTGGCAACGCAACCGAAACCTACCCGCTCAATCCGAGTGGCTCACCGCAAGGTGTCACCGGCCTGACCACTCCAGACGGGCGTTTTAGCATCATGATGCCGCACCCGGAGCGCGTGTTCCGTGCCGTGCAAAACTCCTGGTATCCGCGCGAATGGCAAGAGAACGGCGCATGGTTACGCATGTTCCAGAATGCGCGGAAGTGGGTCGGGTAAACGGCCCAGTCGCCACGACATGACGCTGCCGCCAGTTACTTGCCGGAACGAACCATGAACCTTGCCATGCCCGGCTACGCCAACCTGTTTGCCGCACTGCTGTTCGGCACGGTGGGTTTTGCGGCATTTATCTACGGCAAGAAATCCGCCAACTGGAAACCGATGATCCTCGGTATGGTCCTGATGGTTTATCCTTATTTCATCGAAGCAACCTGGCTGCTGTACAGCGTCGGGATTGCGCTGTGCGCAGGGCTGTTCTTGTGGCGCGATTGAATTTTTTCTTGTCAACCGAAGCGTAATGAAATGAAGCTGCTGCTGATCCGGCATGGTGAGAGCACCGGAAATATCGCACATGTCATCAACGATGATCCGGCGCGTGCCGTTCATCTGACCGAGCGGGGCAGGGCGCAGGCCGAAGCGGCGGCCGAGCGTCTGCGCGCCGTGCCGTTTACCCATGCCTACGCTTCCGAGTTTCCGCGCGCGCAGCAAACCGCCGAAATCCTGTTGCATCACCATACCTGTCCACTGCAAATCGATATGCGTCTCAATGAGCGCAACACCGGTATGGATGGCCTGCATGTAAAACTATTTATCGATTTGGTGCGTTCCGATCCGTTGCACACCAAGCCGCCACACGGTGAATCGTTCGTCGAACAAATGGAACGCCTGCGCGGCTTTATGGATGAAATCGCGATGCGCCACCCGGGCGGCACCTTGCTCGCGGTGTCACACGAAAATCCGATTCTTGCGGTGCTGGCGCTGACAGCCTTTGACCCGGAACAAACAGCGCGCGGCAGTATTGCCAACTGCGAGTGGGTGGAAGTGGATTGGGAGAGTTAAAGAAACACTGAGCAAATTCAGCATTGTCATTGCGAGCGTATTAGCCTTTAGCCGCGAGGCCACAGGCCGTGGCGGGAAGCAATCCAGAGTCTCCATAAGATCATGCGGTTATGGATCGCCGCATCGCTGCGCTCCTGATGGTACTACTGATATAACTACTAGCCATCTGATTAGCCCGTCAAAAGACGCTGGGCTAGCCGCTGGTTATCGCGATGACAAACTTAATCAGCACTTCCTTGGAGATGATTAAACGGACTTTTAACTGATTAAGCCGTAGCCTGAACTCGAATTTCTTTGCCAGTTATACTTGGATTTAGAGCGCGCCGAGCAATAACAACTTGTAGTTACTCAAAAGGTTGAGAATTTATATCTCTCTTTTTTTAGAGTGCTTGCCGAAAAACCCTTGCCGGAAAACCAAACATCAGACTCATCCACCATGTCAGGGTTGCCACATAGATAGACTATATCCTGATCCGGATCAGGCTCAAGTTTTTCAAACACTGTTTGAACCCGTCCATAATTCTCCCAGGGTTGCGGAGCATCCGGCATCTGAAGGCTGTAGCAGGCATAAAAGCTGAATCCCGGATTGTTTTGTGCCATTGCTTCAAATTCGGCCCCATAGAGTAATTCCTGTGGAGAACGTACTCCCATCA
This sequence comes from Gallionella sp., assembly GCA_035529795.1. Lineage (GTDB taxonomy): Bacteria > Pseudomonadota > Gammaproteobacteria > Burkholderiales > Gallionellaceae > Gallionella. The sequence continues at coordinate 22,304 of DATKVZ010000008.1, forward strand.
CCAGCACCACCTTCAATTCAGGGTTTGCCCGCATGCGTTTTTCCAGTTCCGGCAGCATGGTGCGATACGGGGCGACACCTGTCCCCGTCCCTATTAGCAAATAGCGGGCCGGATCTGTGCGTGGCAATATGAGCGCACCAAACGGGCCGCCCATCTTTGCCCGATCACCCGGGCGGGCATTAAAAAAATAATGTGAGGCTGCCCCACTGGGAACAGCGGCGATGGCAAAACGAAATTCCCGATTATTTTTTAAATCATCAACCCGGCCTATGGCGCTAAAGCTGCGTGTTTTTTCCTCTCCTTGATAGGAGAAATCCAATGAAAAAAATTGCCCCGGCACATAGGTAATGGCCTCCCCATCCTCACGCACATAGACCAGCTCTATTGTGCTGGGGGATAGCTGCCTTTTTTCCTTGAGAATAACCGGGTAACGTGGACTAACCATAACTAAACACCTCTCAATTGGCCTCGTAGTCGTGTCACAAACGACTGTAGACTCGTCAATATACCGTGGCCTATATTAAGCGAACATGAAGCTCACGGGTAAATAATTGGCAACTCGAATGCAAGTTACGCCATCAATTACAACTTGCTTGATTCGAGGCAATGCACATAGTGCCTTACCGGTAACTGCAGGTTTACCGACAACAACCACGTGGCAGACCTTCCCCCAAGTCATGCGCTGCGATTGTGGCATGATAGGTTAACTTGCAATGTGGCGCCTCAACTCAACAGGAGTAATGATAATGACGAAACATTTTAATGTCGGCGATCACGTCACCTGGAATTCCGAGGCCGGACATGTCAGCGGGAGGATTATCAAGATCCACACTCGGGATGTGGATTACAAAGGATACATGCATCATGCCAATCCGGATGAGCCGCAATATGAAATTAAAAGTGATAAAACCGAGCATATCGCCATGCATAAAGGGTCGGCATTGAAGAAGCTCGGCAAAGCCTGAGAAATTTATAGCTGCATCGTCTGAATAATGTGCTGAAGCTCCGGTACCAACTCCGCTTCGAACCACGGGTTTTTTACCAGCCATGGCCGGTTGCGCGGCGAAGGATGCGCCAGCGGAAGATAGCCCTGCGGTAAATACTCCTGCCATGCCTTGACGGTATTGGTAAGCGTTGCCTTACGGCGTTCGCCCAGATAATAAGCCTGTGCGTATTGCCCTATCAGTAGTGTCAACGTGATGTTGGGTAAATGGGCATTCAATTTTTCCTGCCAGAGTGGCGCGCATTCCGGGCGTGGTGGATTGTCGCCGGAGGCGGCTTTCCCCGGATAACAAAAACCCATGGGAAGAATTGCTACTTTGTGCGAATCGTAGAATTGGTCCGGAGTAAGGCCAAGCCAGCGGCGCAGCAGATCGCCGGATGGATCGTTCCAGGGAATGCCGGTTTCGTGCACCTTTCGACCGGGAGCCTGGCCAACAATGCACAACCGCGCTGATTCATGCGCCTGCAGGACCGGGTGAGGGCCGTGTGGCAGCGCCTTCGCGCAATGCTTACATGCGCGGATATCCTTAAGCAATTGCGGCAGTGTCATTCACATCTTTCATCAGCCAAAGAATTTGAGCTATTGCAGTTAGGTTGCTTGCTCGGGTGGATAAGTAACTTGTTTGTCTTCCACGTGCGCGAAAGCCGTGAGCTTATGCTGCCGGTAGCTGCTCTCCGATAAAATTTCCACCGCCGGCACAGTGCGCGCATTGAGCGCGTCGGCCACCAGTGAACGATGACATCGCCACGGCACCGCTTCGGCGCACATAATTGCAACACGTTTCTGGCGACTCATCTGGATGAGCATTTCAAGCGCGTTTTGAAACGCTTCTGTTTGCATATAATCTGCATAGCCACGGAAGCTTGCATTGCGCCAACCGGTGTTGACTGAGTCTTTGCGGGCGCGCCGCAAACCGCCCAACGCCTGCATATGCGTATATTCTATATGCTCCGCTGTGAGGCTGGCGGCCAGGACGGGTCCGTTGAATTGCGGGTTATGGCGCGAACCGGGTATAGTGCGAATATCCGCGAGATGTTCGATGCCATAGGTTTTCAGCACAATTATAAAGTGCTCGATGGGCAGCGTAGAATGCCCGATTGTGAATACGGTGCCTTCGGGCCAATGCGCTTCTTGTGGAGAGGGATGCTGACTCATCACGGCCAGTATGAATGCGTAGCTTGTCGCGTCAGCTGCATCGGATCGTACCGATCTCAAATGAGAGGAATACAGCAAATTCAGAACGCCACCGGCAGGTGAAGTGTGGCAGGCAGCCGGTACCTGCACGCGAGTTTATCCAGTAGCGGCCTGCAAAAACAAGGTAACTGTCTGGCGGCACAGCTTGATTGAAGTGGAAGCCACGCTGGTCACAAAATCTCCGGGGTATCTTAGGCTTTTCGCCAGTAATTATTTGCCGCGGCGATCGTTTGGAATTCGATGGCGACAACCTGGCTTGCGGCGGTGAGACTGTTGGGATCCATAGCGTATGTTTTGCGGCCCTCTTTGAGGATATCGAGATCTGGCTGAATATTGTGAATGGTGTGGCGGGCTATCAACATGGCTAGCGCGCGGCCTTCCTCGGGAGTGGCAGTAATCAACGTTCCACCTGGTATTAGAGTCAATGCTGAATCTGGTAAGCGGTTCATGGTATTTCTCCTCGTTTTAAAGTTTCGTGAATATAACTTGCAAGTACAACTCAACACGTTGATCAAAGTGGGCAAGCTGCGGCAATCTCACGAACTATCTCACCGATTAAAGTAAGGAGAGCAGCACAAGAGAGTAGTTATATATACGCAGCCTACTCGGGAAAAATGGTACCAGATTTCACTGGTGTTTGGTTAAAAGCCGGACAGATTTAGTCACCTATAAAAATCAGCTTGCTCCGAGGCCGATATGTTTCCTGCAAAGGCTTGAACTAATGGATTTCTCTCAAAAATAGTTATCAGAAAATTTTTAACAAAGTGTTGGGACGAGGTATTCAATTGAGTCGCCTTCCCTTTAATTTTTTTGAAATTACAATAAGGAGAAATGAATATGACCGGGATGCGTATATCTGATCCGGAAACCATGCTTGTGGTGAATGAGGGAGATATCCTTGACCAGTTTCTGCACATGGATGATGCAATAGTACTGGAGCTGGGATGTGGAAAGGCGGACAAGACCCGCATCGTCGCCCGGAAGGCGGCCACAGTGCTGGCCCTGGAAGTGGACGAAACGCAGCTCGCGAAAAACCTCACCATCACCGGCCTGCCCAATGTACGCTTTGCGCATGGCGGAGCAGAGAATATCCCGGCGGCTGATTCGAGTTTCAACATCGTACTGATGTTTAAATCCCTGCATCACGTGCCGGTGGAATTGATGGACAGCGCGTTCTCCGAGATACGGCGGGTACTGAAACCGGGTGGGGTTGCCTATATCTCGGAGCCGGTTTATTCGGGCGACTTCAATGAAGTCCTGAAGCTTTTTCACGACGAGAAAATGGTGCGTGAGGCAGCGTTTGCTGCCGAGAAGCGGGCCGTTTCCTCGGGGCAGCTGGCACTAGTGTCACAGAAATTCTTTCTGCAACCAATGCACTTTGCGGACTTCGGGCAGTTCGAGGAGCAAGTGCTCAAAGTGACTCACACCGAGCATAGTTTATCTGCCGAGACCCTGGGAAAAATACGCTCAAAATTTAACGGTTATATGACACGGGACGGAGCGATATTTGAGATGCCGATACGTGTCGATTTGCTGAAAAAGCCTGATGCGTAATAAATCCGGAAGCGGGTTCGCAACATATTTTTGCCGAGCTTGATAAGGAGGGTAACAGGTGAAAACCGGAATCAATATAATCGCTTTAGTAAACGATTAAACAGGTTAGGTTGGTTTCGATAGCTTGGCGAATCCGGCATTTTTCGAGAAACTTATTGACGATATCAAATATTGTGTGTAAAAAGCTCGCAGGTATTTGATTCAAAGTCTCTGCAGTACTGGTTTTTCCATGTGCAATCTTCGATTCAAATAGTTTTACGGGAGGTTTTCCCGGTTTTTTAATAAGGAAGTAAACACATGGCAACCGGTACAGTTAAATGGTTCAATGACGCAAAGGGTTTTGGTTTTGTCACTCCCGATGATGGCAGCGAAGATTTGTTCGCACACTTTTCAGCAATCAACATGAACGGCTTCAAGTCGCTTCAAGAAGGCCAGAAAGTCAGCTTTGAAGTGACACAAGGCCCAAAGGGCAAGCAGGCTTCCAACATCCAGGCCGGCTAATCGGTTCTTGAGTTGGTAAAAAAGCCCGGCACGAAAGTGCCGGGCTTTTTTGTTTGTCATTTGCCTCTTGAGACTGGCTGCAAGTGGGAATAAACATATCAGGCTCGGATTGTTTTTTGACGGCCAGTATATGGGTGCACACCGGGTATTGTCATACCGGGGAGAACAGAGCCTGGGATTGCCAAAGGTATAATGCACACCTTTGCTGCGGCCAGTTTTCACATATTTTCCTTTCTGGAGTTGTCTTGTTCAAGTTCATCGGTTTCATTTTTGGTTATTACTTTCTGGGATTTTTCGGGGCACTTCTCGGCCTGTTCATTGGGGCTTCCATTGATCGTGCGCGAACGTATGGCTCCGGAGCGATGAACCCGCTACGGAATGCGCTGCGTCAGGCTGTTTTTCTCGAGACGGCGTTTGTTCTGATGGGCAAACTGGCCAAGGCCGATGGGCGTGTTTCACAGGATGAGATCGATCATGTCGAGCAGTTCATGCAGAAACTGGGTATGACCGCAGCACATCGCCAGCAGGCCATTGCTCTATTCAAGCAGGGAGCCGACCCGGCGTTTGACATCGAACCGATCTATCAAAAATTTGTGGCTATTTGCGGGCACACGCGCGATCTGAAGCAGATGCTGCTGGTATATCTCATCGTGATGGCGCTTGCGGACGGGAACTTGCATCCGGCTGAAGAGGCCTTGTTGGCGGACATTGCAGGCCGCCTCGGGTATGGCAGCGAGGCGTTTCGGCACCTGGTGGATATGGTGCTGAATCAATCCCATTTCGGCGGGGGGCAGGCCGGCTCGCCGGTAGCGCTGGATGATGCCTACAAGGCACTGGGCGTAAGCAAGGATAGTAGTGATGCGGAAATCAAGCGTGCCTGGCGCAAGCTGATGAGCCAGTACCACCCGGACAAGTTGATGGGGCAGGGCATGCCGGAAGACATGATTGCCATGGCGACCGAGCAGGCAAAGGAAATCCAGCTTGCCTACGACTTGATCAAGAAGAACAGGAATCTTTGAAACATGCAGCGTCCTGCGTTACACATAAATCACGACTAATCCGACTAAGAATTTCCCAGTGTAATTTCTGTTGTAGCTACCGGGGTTGAGCCGGTGGTATGTCTGACTCGGCTCCGATATTGGTTCGAATATAACTGAAATGGTGGCAGAAAAACCACACGCCAAACGGCACCAGCGGACGCGTACCCTAACGTACCAGAGCGGCTTCAACTTCCTGTCGTTTGGTGTGGCCGGCCAGCCGTTCCACCAGGGTTAGCGCAAAATCCATTGCCGTTCCGGGGCCGCGCGAGGTAATAATTTTGCCGTCTTCCACAACGGCGGCAGTCTGTAAGTTGACTTTGGGGAAATCATCCAGACAAGTCGGATAGCAGGTGGCTTTGCGCCCATCCAGCAGACCAGCGGCGGCGAGCACCGACGGCGCGGCGCAAATTGCGGCGAGGTGTTTTCCCTGTTGTGCCATTTGTTGCAGCAGCGCGATAACGCGCTTGTCCGCTTTGAGGTTATCGGTGCCTGGCTGCCCGCCGGGCAGTACGATCATGTTGAAATCCTGGTGCTGCGCGAGATCCAGTGTCGTGTCCGGCTGCAGCATTACGCCGCGACTGGCCAATACCGGCAGGTCGTCCAGTCCGGCACTGACCACTTCGATGTCGGCGCGGCGCAGGATGTCAATAACTGTGACAGCTTCGATTTCTTCACAGCCTTGTGCGAGTAGAACGAGAACCTTGGGCATGATGATCTCCAGTAGCGTATCACCTTGTCCGTTTGTGCTAAATTTGCCTAAGCATTGACGGGCTGGTGAAGGGTTGGTAAACCTACTCGTCCCTCGGCAAGCTCAGAGCGAGCGGGGGATGATATTAGTCTCTGAAGTTCTGGTATTGCAACGGAAAATCGGTAATGGACTTCCTGGTGAAAGCAATGGCTTCCTGCAAGTCGTCACGATTCTTGCCGGTGATGCGTACCGTGTCGCCCTGGATGCTGGCTTGCACTTTGAGCTTGCTGTCTTTGAGTAGTTTGACAATTTTTTTCGCCAATTCTATTTCGACACCGACTTTCACTTCACAGCCGCGCTTGACCTTGTTGCCACTTACTTTTTCGATCTTGTCGCTGATTTCCAGGCACTTTATGTCCACGCCGCGCTTGGCCAGCTTGCCGTTCAAGATGTCCTGTGCCTGATTAAGCTGAAATTCGTTGTCGGCAAACACGGTAAGCTTGAGCTCGGCTTGTTCGACACGCGCATCCGAACCCTTGAAGTCGAAGCGTGTGCTGACTTCCTTGTTGGTTTGATCGACCGCATTCTTGACTTCGGCCTTGTCCACTTCTGAAACGATGTCGAAAGATGGCATGAGTGTCTCCTGTCAGTTTTGTCATTCCCGCCGGCGCGGAAATGACGGTTGTTCTTTATCCGAAACTGCAGATGTAGTTTACTTCATCCTTGGCATGTATTTCGAAGCTGCTGTTTTCCGCCACATGAAATGAGGTGCCTGCGGTATAGGTCTTGAACGCGGGTTCGTCCGCGATCTTCACCTGGCATTCGCCAGTGGTGATCTCCATCAGTTCCGGTGCGCCAACGTTAAAGATGAGTTCTGCTTCTGGCATAATGACGCCAACGGTCTTGCGCGAACCGTCCGGAAAATATATTGAGTGCGAAACACACTTTCCGTCGAAGAACACGTTGGCTTTTTTCCCCACCGAGACGTTGTCGATTCTGTCAGGCATGATGGTTCCTTAGTTGCGATTTTTCAAATTGGCGGCGATGCGCATACGTAGCGCGTTAAGTTTAATGAAACCGGCTGCATCCTTCTGGTCGTAGGCGCCCTTATCGTCTTCGAAGGTGGCGATGCTTGAATCAAATAGTGAATCGGTCTTCGAGTCGCGACCCACGACGATTACGTTGCCCTTGTATAGCTTGACGCGCACCCAGCCGTTTACGCTCTGCTGTGTCTGGTCGATCAGTGTCTGCAATACCTTGCGTTCCGGGCTCCACCAGTAGCCGTTGTAGATCATGCTGGCGTAACGCGGCATCAGGTCATCTTTGAGGTGCGCAACTTCGCGGTCCAGCGTGATCGACTCGATGGCGCGGTGTGCCTTGAGCATGATGGTGCCGCCGGGTGTTTCGTAGCAGCCGCGCGACTTCATGCCGACGTAGCGGTTCTCCACCAGGTCGAGGCGTCCGATGCCGTGCTTGCCGCCCAGCGTGTTCAGATTGCGCAATACTTCTGCGGGCATCATGGGGTTGCCGTTCAGCGCCACGATGTCGCCGCTGGTGAATTCGATGTCGAGGTATTCTGCCGCATCCGGTGCCTTTTCCGGCGACACCGTCCAGCGCCACATGCTTTCCTCTGCCTCGGCGGCGGGGTCTTCCAGATGGCGGCCTTCGTAGGAAATGTGCAGCAGGTTGGCATCCATCGAGTAGGGCGAACCGCCCTGCTTGTGCTTCATGTCCACCGGGATGCCGTGCCGCTCGGCATAGGCCATCAATTTTTCGCGTGACAACAAATCCCACTCGCGCCACGGTGCGATGATCTTGATGTTCGGGTTCAGCGCGTACGCGCCCAGCTCGAAACGCACCTGGTCGTTGCCCTTGCCGGTCGCTCCGTGCGAGATGGCCTGCGCGCCGGTCAGGTCGGCGATTTCGATCAGGCGTTTGGCGATCAGCGGGCGTGCAATCGAAGTGCCAAGCAGGTATTCGCCTTCGTATACGGTGTTGGCGCGAAACATCGGAAATACGAAATCACGCACGAATTCTTCGCGCAGGTCGTCGATAAAAATATTTTCCGCCGGGATACCAAACTTCAATGCTTTCTGCCGCGCCGGTTCCAGTTCCTCGCCCTGGCCGAGATCGGCGGTGAAGGTCACCACTTCGCATTGGTAGGTGTCTTGCAGCCACTTCAGGATGACCGAAGTGTCGAGTCCGCCGGAATAGGCGAGGACGGCTTTTTTGATGTCACTCATTATTTCTTGTTCCGATTTAGTTGTTGATTTTGCCCAGCAGCAGGTATTCCATCAGCGCCTTCTGCACATGTAATCTGTTCTCCGCCTCATCCCAGACTACGCTTTGCGGGCCGTCGATGACTTCGGCGGAGACTTCCTCGCCACGGTGTGCGGGCAGGCAGTGCATGAATAGCGCATCCGTGGCGGCAACGCGCATCATGTCTTCGTCGACCTGCCAATCTGCAAAGTTTTTCTTGCGCTCCTCGTTTTCTGCTTCAAAACCCATGCTGGTCCATACGTCGGTAGTCACCAAGTTGGCGCCACGCGCGGCTTCCATCGGGTTGGCGAATTCTTCATAGTGATCTTTGCCGTACAGCCCGGCGCGTTCCGGTTCGACTTCATAGCCGGGCGGAGTCGAGACATGCACGTTGAAGCCGAGTATCTCAGCCGCTTGCAGCCAGGTGTTGCACATGTTGTTGGAGTCGCCGATCCAGGCTACGGTCTTGCCGCAGATGCTGCCGCGTTGTTCGATGTAGGTATAGATGTCGGCCAGCACCTGGCAGGGATGGTATTCGTTGGTCAGGCCGTTAATTACCGGCACGCGCGAGTTGGCGGCGAAGCGCTCGATGATGGACTGATCGAAGGTGCGGATCATCACGATGTCGCTCATGCGCGAGATCACCTGCCCGGCGTCTTCCACCGGCTCGCCGCGCCCCAGTTGCGAGTCGCGCGTATTCAGATAGATCGCCGAACCGCCGAGTTGATGCATGCCGGCTTCGAATGACAGGCGCGTGCGGGTGCTGGCCTTTTCAAAAATCATCACCAGCGTGCGGTCTTCCAGCGGCCAGTATTTTTCGTAGCGTTTGAAGCGTTCCTTGATGATGCGGGTGCGCTCGAACAGGTATTCAAGTTCCTCGCGGGTAAAGTCTCTGAACTGCAAAAAATGTTTGATGTTTGCTGTCATGACGTGCTTTCAATCAGGATTGCAAAAAATCTTTTATCAGCGGGCACAGGATATCCAGCATCTGCTGCGCTTCGTGCTGTGACATGACAAGCGGCGGCAGCAGCCGGATCACATTATCGGCGGTGACGTTGATCAGTAGTCCTTGTGCGAGTGCCTGCCTGGCCAGATCGCCGCACGGCTTATCGAGTTCGATGCCGATCATCAGCCCCTGTCCACGAATTTCCCTGATGCCGTTTACGCCCTGCAAGGCAGTGGCAAATCCGTCGCGGATGAACTGGCCGAGTTGTTCGGCATGCGCCAGCAACTGATCCTGCTCCATGATGTTGAGCGTGGTCAGCCCGGCCACGCAGGCGAGCGGATTGCCTCCGAACGTCGAGCCGTGATTGCCCGGTTTGAACAGCCCGGCGGCCTTGCCTGCGGTCAGGCACGCGCCAATCGGTATACCCGAGCCGAGGCCTTTGGCGAGCGTCATCACGTCCGGCAGGATACCGCTATGCTGGAAAGTAAACCACTGGCCGGTACGCCCCATGCCACATTGCACTTCATCCAGCATCAGCAGCCAGTTTTGTTCGTTGCAGATATCCCGCAGTTGTTGCAGGTAGGCGGCATCCAGGGTGCGCACGCCGCCTTCGCCCTGAATTGGCTCGACCAGTACCGCCACCACATTGCTGTTGTGCTGGGCTAACTGGCGGATCGCCTCCAGATCATTGTAAGGTGCGCGCACGAAACCTTTCACCAGCGGCTCAAAGCCGGCCTGCACTTTGCGGTTACCGGTAGCCGAAAGCGTCGCGAGTGTCCGCCCGTGGAAGGATTTCTCCATCACGATGATGCTCGGCATTTCTATGCCCTGGTTATGGCCGTACATGCGCGCCAGTTTGATCGCCGCCTCATTCGCTTCGCAGCCGGAGTTGCAGAAAAACACTTCCTGCATGCCAGACAGGCCGCATAGCTTGTCGGCCAACAGTTCCTGTTCGCGGATCTGATAGACGTTCGAGCAGTGGATAAGTTTGCCGATCTGCGCGTTGAGCGCGGCGGTGAAGCGCGGATGCGCATGTCCCAGCGTGTTCACGGCGATGCCGGCCAGCGCGTCCAGATAGCGCTTGCCTTCGGTGTCCCACAGCCAAGCGCCTTCACCATGCGTAAAAGCGACGGGAATACGGGCGTAAGTGTTCATCACATGTGACATAACAAACCTCTAAAAACAACACGGCGGACATGCCGCCGTTGAACAATGAGCCAAGTGCGTATATTGAGCCAAACAGCTTTGCAAAGCAAACAAGCCGACATTACTGCCGGCTTGTTGGGGTAAACCTGAATGAGACGGCGTTTATGCCATCGCCTTGATCGCCGCAGAAAGACGACTCTTATGTCGGGCCGCCTTGTTTTTGTGGATGATCTTCTTGTCGGCGATGGTGTCCACAGTACGGACCGAAGACTGGAAAACGGCCTGTGCGGCAGCCTTGTCACCCACTTTAATTGCTTTAGTCACCTTCTTGATCGCAGTGCGCAATTCCGAGCGCAAACCACTGTTGTGGGCGTTCTGTTTGACTGCCTGACGTGCACGTTTGCGGGCTTGTGCGCTATTTGCCATGACTACTCCTTGATAATTCGGTACAACGGAAAGGCGCGTATTCTAGTGGCTCATCCGGGTTTTTGCAAATTTTTTTGCGGGGGGTGCTGTGATGGGTGAGTATTGTTTATTGCAAATTTGCGGAATTTTGCCGGACAAGTGTAAACGCGGCTACTTAGAATGAGTGGGAGTTTTCAAGAGCCATGACCATCAAAGCTAAACGTAAAAGGCCTGGCTAGCGCAGTCTCTCTCAGTACATCTCGCAGATAAACTCCTCAAACTTTCCTCCCGGTCCACGTGGAAGCTGGTCAGAAAAATAAACAAACTGGAGCTGAAACGGGAACCCCAGGGATTCCTGAATGAGTTCGCGTAGACGGGCTTCCTGTTGTTGTGTCAAAGGGCTGTCGGAAACCAGCCGCACTTCGAACATCTCCCGGTTGTGTTGAATGACCTGGTATTGCCGTATCGGGGCAATGTCACGAAAATGATAAGCCCCGACCAGCGGCCAGTGGCGGCGGCCGTCGGGTAGCAGCAGCATGTTGCGTTCCCGCCCGGCAACGCGCTTGAGTGTTGGCAAGCCGCGTCCGCATGGACAGATCGCACCGGCTTCGGCATAGTCACCGATGTCGTAGCGAATCAACGGAGTGGCGAAATTGTGCAGGTCGGTGACCACCACACGTCCGATCTGCCCCGGCAAACAAGAGGCTCCCTGTTCATCAAGTATCTCGACGATCAAACTTTCCGACATAACGTGATACAACCCGCTCTCCGGACATTGCAGTGCAATGGTGCCGACCTCCTGCGAGCTGTAGGTATCGGCGATTTCCACGCCGAGAGATTTGCGCGCGGCTTCGCGTATTCCGGCAGTCAGCGTTTCACCGATACTACGCACCTGGCGGAGCCGGGGCAGTTTTATGCAGCGCCGTTCAAACTGCTGTAACAGTGCGGTGAGGTTGGTCGGGTAGGTGAGCAGATAGTCCGGGTTGATATCTTTAAGCCATTCAGCCTGCTGTCCGATATCGATGGTGATCTGCATGGCATGTGAAGAGCCTGTCTTGAAAAACAAGTTGACCGGATTTCCCCATGACTCCATGTCTTCAGAATTACCAGCAGGAAAATTTGCGCGAATAATCGCGAGCTTGCCGAGAAAATCACGTTCGTGCCACAAATGCTCGCGCAGGGTAAAGGCCAGCCAGAACAAGTGGTTAATGGCGGTGCGCTTGACGACCACCGGTTCACCACTGGAGCCGGATGAGCGGCTTTCTCCGACAGGGGCATGAGTCTGGGGCAACTGTTTGCAAAACAGGGTTTCTTCGGCAGACTGCAATTCGCGCCGTCCCATCACGGGAAGGCTGCGCAATCCTTCTATTGTGGACAATTGGGCAGGCTGTATTCCGGCTGCCTGCAAGCGGCTGCAAAAATGCGGTGAGTGCAATGCTGCATGCGTTGCCACCTGAGCTAACTGCCGATATTGATGCTGTGCAATCTCATCGGCCGACAACCACTGCGTTTCTTCCAGTTGCTGCATTAGTGCAGCAAGCGAGGCGGACAGACCGCTTGTCAGCGGGGGCCAGACAATGCCGCCAATGCTGCTTTTCATGGCTTGAAATTTTGTCATGGGCAGGATTCCAGAACAAGTGTGGGACAACGTTCTGCAAGCTCGTATGATCCTTGCCGTAAGCCGGTTTCCTTGAGGCACTGCGGAAGCACTTGGCGCAGCTGTGACAGCGTCGGGTAACTGTAACGTGCCGGGGAGCCGTGGTAGAGATCAATGGTTGCAATGTCTTCATGGCTCCAGCCACTGACTTTGGCGAGCTGCTTCCTGTCCGGCAGCAGGCGGCTGAAAACAGCATAGGTGTCTGCGACGCTGATGTTGGGGTTTTGCGATTCTGCGGCCACCGCCATGGACAGGCGCCACTTGAATGCATGAAAAGAGCCAATCCGCCCGCCGAAAGCATCCTGGCAGACATCCGCGCAGGTTTCCCCTTGTTCCGGACGGAGAAAAAATCTGATCAGAATTTTGCCACCCGGTTTAAGCGTGCGGTTTAGCTGGATGAACAGGCGCTCATACTGCAAAGGATAGGACAGCAACGCCAGACTGCCGTCACCAATGATGGTGTCGAAAGAATTTGCAGCGAAAGGCATATCAAGCCAGTCACCCCGAACGACATTATGTCCGGTCTTATTGTCCGGCCAAAGGGCTCTGATCATCCCTGCACTGTTGTCCATGGCAATGACACGTATGGGTAAACTGGTAAATTCCGGGGTGACTCCCAATAGAAGACAAAGATTGCCATCGGGTTCAAGAAACTGCCGGATGATTCCCACATCTTCGTGGCAGGGGCGCAGTGGGGAAGCGAGCTTGCTCCATTGTATTGCAAGGTTGTCCCAGTGGTTATTTGGGGATGGTTTTTTCATCAGTGTCAGTAGGTGCGATGGGTTGAGTTTGCAGTATTGTAGCGTGGCAATGTCTTGGTCGGCGAGGGCGCGGGCTGAATGGTATGATGCGCGGCGTTGACAGCGGATAGCCCACGACCAGCATGAATCTCCTCAAAGCTCTCGCCACCATCAGCAGCCTGACGCTGGTTTCGCGTATTCTCGCCTTTGTGCGAGATGTGCTGATCGCGCGGGTATTCGGTGCGGGCGCGGCGACCGACGCTTTTTTTGTAGCATTCAAGCTGCCCAACCTGCTGCGCCGCCTGTTTGCCGAGGGCGCGTTCTCGCAGGCGTTCGTACCGATCTTCGGCGAATACCGCAACCGGCGCGGGCACGATGAGACCAAACTGCTGGTCGATCACGTTACCACCATGCTGGCACTGATCCTGTTTCTGGTGACGCTGATCGGCATCATCGCCGCACCGATTCTTGTGTATATCAGTGCACCGGGTTTTGCGAAGGATGCGGAAAAGTTCGACCTCACCGTGCAACTGCTGCGCATCACTTCACCGTACATCTTCTTCATCTCGCTGGTCTCGGTCGCGGCGGGTATTCTCAATACCTATAACAAGTTCTGGGTGCCGGCCGCAGCGCCCATCCTGCTCAATCTGTGCTTTATCGGTGGCGCATTGTGGCTGGCGCCGTATTTCAACCCGCCGATTCTGGCGCTGGCCTGGGCGGTGTTTGTTGCGGGTATTTTGCAGCTGGCGTTGCAGCTGCCGTTCCTGAAGAAGATCGGTATGCTGCCGAGCCTGCGCTTCAGTCTGAAAGACGAGGGTATGTGGCGCGTTATCAAGCAGATGGGCCCGGCGGTATTCGGCGTATCCATCGCGCAGATCAGTCTGATCATCAACACCATCTTCGCCTCATTTCTGGTGGCGGGTAGCGTGTCCTGGCTGTATTACGCTGACCGCCTGATGGAATTTCCCAACGGCCTGCTGGGCGTGGCGCTTGGCACCATCCTGCTGCCGTCACTATCCAAATGCCATGCCAACGGCGATACCGCGGAATACTCGAAGCTGCTGGATTGGGGGCTACGCCTGACCATCATGCTGACGCTGCCTGCCGCACTGGCGCTGGGCATGATCGCTGTACCCTTGTTGGCAACCTTCTTCCAGCATGGCGCATTCGATGCGCACGATGTGCTGATGACGCGCAACGCACTGGTTGGTTACAGCATCGGATTAATTGGAATGATCCTGGTAAAAATCCTTGCACCAGGTTTCTATGCGAAGCAAGACATCAGAACACCGGTGAAAATCGGCATCGCCACGCTGATCACCACACAGGCGATGAATGTGCTGTTCGTGTTCGGTCTGCACCTGCAACATGCCGGTCTGGCACTCGCCATCGGCCTTGGCGCGTGCTTCAACTCCGCGATCCTGTTTCGTTACTTGCGCAAGCGCGGTATTTACCAGCCGGAGCCGGGTTGGGCGAAGTTCTTCATCAGGATAGGCATTGCATTACTGGCGCTCGGTCTCGCGCTGTGGTTCGGCATGGGCGCGGATCAGAGCTGGCTGACCCGTTCCGGTTGGTCACGCATTCTGCACCTGTCCGCACTAGTCACGGGTGGTGTGGCGGTGTACTTTGCGGTATTGTGGTTGCTCGGTTTCCGCCCCAGGGATTTTGCCAAGCGCGGGACTTGATTGGGGCGGGCTATACCCGTCCGTTCGCCCTGATAACCGGCGACTTGGCTGTTGTATTTTGGTAGCTTAGTCGAATGGCTGGTTGTTTTATCAGCTTATCGAGGGAGTTACACGCATGGCGCGCTCCTGCAAGAATTTTTTGTAGTGATGGATAACCCGGATTTATCGCCAGGGAGATACAAATGGCCGGACCACCTGAAATCACCAACATGGCATTATTCTGCGATTTTGAGAATATTGCGCTGGGCGTGCGCGACGCCAGATATGCGCAGTTTGACATCAAGAAGGTGCTCGAACGCCTGTTGCTAAAGGGCAGCATCGTGGTCAAAAAAGCCTATTGTGACTGGGAGCGCTACAAGGAATTCAAGGCGACCATGCACGAAGCGGCATTTGAGCTTATCGAGATTCCACATGTGCGCCAGTCGGGCAAGAACTCTGCCGATATCCGTATGGTTGTCGATGCTCTTGATCTCTGTTACACCAAGTCCCACGTGGATACCTTCGTCATCATCAGCGGTGACTCGGATTTTTCGCCGCTGGTTTCCAAACTGCGCGAGAATAACAAATATGTGATCGGCATCGGTGTGAAGGATTCGACATCAGATTTGCTCAGCGCCAACTGTGACGAATTCATCTTCTACGACGATCTGGTGCGTGAACAAGAGGCAAAAAAGAAACGGGTCGCCAAGAAGTCACCAGCCAAATCTGTTGCCGGGGCAACGAAACCTGCTGAAGCAAAAAGCGGGGAAGACAAGCGCCAGGAAGCGATGGATTTTCTGGTTGAAACTGTCGAGGGCCTGATTTCAGAGCGCGGCTCCGACGAAAAACTTTGGGGCTCGATGGTCAAGCCGACTATGCAGCGGCGTAGGCCCGGCTTCACCGAATCTTCCTATGGTTACCGTTCGTTCAAGGAATTGATGGAAGACACACAGAAGCACAAACTGGTCGTGCTGACGCGTGACGAAAAATCGGGGCAGTACTCCATCCGCCTGCCGGAATGACGGTTGCCGTACCCGGATAAAGTGCGGGCTGCATGTGCTGCTCTGCTCACATCAGGAAAGTGCCGGATCATGTCATCTAATCAGATTGCGCAACTGCTGATTGAAGCCAATGCTTCTGCCGTTCCCGTGCAGGTGCGTTGCCAGGGGGTGTGGACGGTGCGGGGCATTGCCGCATTGGAGCTGCAACTGGCGCAGATGGACTGGCCCGCCGCGAACGATCTGGTCTTTGACGGCAGCGCCATTACAGCGCTCGATACCGCCGGTGCGTGGTTGCTGCTTCGCACCATGCATACCCTGCAGCAGCGCGGCAAACATACCCGATTCGATGGATTACGCCCGGAGTTTGATACCCTGCTGCAACTGGTTGCCAGCCACAGCATCTACACAGAACCAGCGCTGTCTCTTAAAGTTGGCCTGCTGGAAAACATCGGGCGGCGATTCTGGCTCAACCTGAAAATGTTTTCCGACATGCTGGCTTTCGTCGGTGAAAGCGCGACGGCACTGTTGCGTTCGTTGAAGCAGCCGTATCGCATCCGCTGGCGCACTATTTTGTACAACCTGCAAACGGCAGGTTTTGAAGCGATGCCGATTGTTGGCCTGCTAACGTTCCTGATGGGCGTGGTGATCGCCTATCAGGGCGCGGATCAGTTGCAGCGCTTTGGTGCGAATATTTTCATTGTTGAGCTGGTCGGATTGTCGATGGTGCGCGAGCTTTCTCCTTTGTTGACCGCCATCATTATCGCGGGACGCTCCGGCTCCGCCTATGCGGCGCAAATCGGCACCATGAAAGTCACCGAGGAAATTGACGCGCTGCGTACCATCGGTGTCGGTGCGCAGGAGTTGCTGGTGCTGCCAAAAATGCTGGCACTGATTATCGCGCTGCCGCTGCTTACGGTGTTTGCCGATGTGACCGGTATCATCGGTGGCATGATCATGGCACGCTCCAAACTGGATGTCAGCTTCACTACTTTTATCAACCGCCTCGACGAAGCGATCAGCCTGTCCTCATTTATGGTCGGCATTGCCAAGGCGCCGGTATTCGCCGTAATCATCGCGCTGGTAGGGTGTTTCCAGGGTTTTCGGGTAAGCGGCAGTGCCGATAGCGTGGGGCGGCAAACTACGGTCAGCGTGGTGCAATCCATTTTTCTGGTCATTCTGGCCGACGCGCTGTTTTCCATCGTGTTTAACTGGTTCGACCTGTGAGCGCCGCGATGGAAACTTCAACCACATCTCTCCCCGTTATTGATATCCATGATTTACACACGCGTTATGGCACGACGTTAGTGCATCAGGATGTCAGTCTGTCGGTGCAGCCGGGCGAGATTTTCGCGCTGGTGGGCGGCAGCGGCTGCGGCAAATCCACCCTGTTGCGCGCCGTCATCATGCTGTTGCGTCCGGCATCCGGTTCGATCCGCGTGTTCGGTCAGGAAGTCATCGGCCTCAGCGATGAGCAAGCTCTGCCGCTGCGACGGCGCTGGGGTGTGATGTTCGAGCGCGGCGCACTGTTCAGTTCTCTGACCGTGGCGGAAAATGTTGCCATGGTGTTGCGTGAACATACCCGGCTCAGTGCCAACCTGATCGGCGAAGTGGTCGCGCTGAAAATTGCACTGACCGGATTGCCCGCCGATGCGGGCGCCAAGTACCCCAGTGAACTGAGCGGCGGCATGCGCAAGCGCGCTGCGTTGGCACGCGCGCTCGCGCTCGACCCCGAGCTGTTATTTCTGGATGAGCCCACCGCCGGACTCGATCCTCATAGCGCAAGCGGCATCGACGAACTGGTACGAAACTTGCGCGATACGCTCGGATTGACCATTATGCTGGTAACGCACGACCTCGATTTGCTGTGGCGTGCGGCGGACCGGGTGGCGGTGCTGGATGGAGGACATATTCTGGGCATCGGCAGCATGGAGGAATTGTCCAAATCGGAGCATCCGGTCATCCGTGAATATTTTTATGGACCGCGCGGTCGTGCCGCACGCGAGCAAGCATGGAAGAAAAAGTAAATTTTGTGGTGGTTGGTGTGTTTGTGCTGGCGCTTGGTGCCGCATTGATAGGTGGCGTGTTGTGGTTAAGCAGTAGCAAGTCTTTTCGTGCTTCGTATGATATCTATCAGACTTATATGCATGACTCGGTAGCGGGATTGAACATCAATGCGCCGGTACGCTATCGTGGCGTCGAAGCGGGACGCGTGCAAAAAATCGCTCTGGCACCGGGCAATGTTGAGCAGGTGCAATTGACGCTCGACATCAAACAAGGTATTCCGGTCAAGGTGGATACGGTCGCCATCCTGCAGGTGCAGGGATTAACCGGCATCGCCTATGTGGAATTGACCGGCGGGAGCCGTGATTCACCGGCATTGCAGGCGCAGACAGGCGAAAGTTACCCGGTGATCAGGAGTGGACCCTCGTTGATGACGCGACTCGATTCTGCCGTTTCCACCCTGCTGGTCAATCTCAATCGTGCCAGCGAAAATCTCAATGCCGTGCTCGATAAAGATAATCGCAGCGCCATCAGGAGTACCCTGGCCGATCTTGTAGTGTTGTCGCACACTCTGGCGGCACGATCAGACACGATAGATGCCAGCCTGGCCGATGCGAAACATATTCTGAAAAACACCTCGCGTCTGAGCGACGAATTGCCGCAACTCGCCCAGCGTGTCCAGCGTAGCGCCGATGCCTTCGACCGCATGTCCAACCAGCTTGCACGCGCCGGTGAGAGCGCCAGCAACACCCTGGATAGTGTGCAACAATTTTCCGCTGCCACCTTGCCCGAAGTGCACCAGCTGATGCTGGAATTGCGCGGCCTGACCGGGTCGCTACGGCGTGTCAGCGACCAACTGGAACAAAACCCGGAGATGTTATTGCGCGGCAAGCCGCAGCCGAAACTCGGCCCCGGTGAAGGAGGTTGAAAACCATGCGTAGCCATAAAGTTTTTTTTCTGCTGGCAGGGATGCTGCTCGCCGGCTGTACCGGTTTATCGGCTCTGCAGGGCAGCAGCCCGAACATCTATGTGCTGGATGCGCGCCCCATCGTGTCTGCATCGGCAGTCAAACGCGATCTGGTCCTGGCGGTGAACATGCCGCAAGCACGCCCAGGTTTTGCCACGACACAGATCGTTTATTTGCAGCAGCCGCATGAGTTGAATTACTTCGCCAACAGTCGCTGGACGGACACGCCGGCACATATGCTGCAACCACTGCTGCTGCAGGCGCTGGAACAGAGTGCCGCTTTTCGTGCCGTGGTACCAACAGCGAGCGCGATTCTTGCCGATGTCCGGCTCGATGTTGAATTGATCCGCTTGCAACACGATTTCACCACTCACCCCAGCCGCGTACAGATCATACTGCAAGCGCAATTGATTGACGTGCGCGGCAAGCGCGTACTGGCGGTGCAGCAATTTGACGCCACGGAAAACGCCGGCAGCGAAGATGCATACGGCGGCGTCAGCGCCGCAAACCGGCTGGTGCAACGCGTGCTGGGGCAAGTGGCGGAATTTTGCGTAACGGCATCGGGTGGGCAGCAATAAGCGGCGCTCGTTTCAACATGGCGCGTTTTAAGGGATACTCTAAAGGGTCTCTAAAAATGCACATTTGCGAGCATCCGTTACGCGGGTTGCCTGTTTACCCCGCTTCGTCGCTCCCGCGCAGGCGGGAGCCCAGTCTAATCAACAAGCTGGATTCCCGCCTGCGCGGGAATGACGTATTTTTAGAGGCCATAAATAAAATTGCCACACCGCTCCTGCCTGATACACGCTATCGGTTACAGTATCGCGAATGTCAGGCAAAGCGCCCGGAACGAAAATCATCGAGTGCCTGGCGTATTTCTTCCTGCGTATTCATTACGAACGGCCCGTGTTGCACGATGGGTTCGTTCAGAGGTTTTCCGGCAACAAGTATCAGGCGCGCATCTTCCGCCGCGACCAGTGTCACGCCATCGGCACCGGGCGTATTGCTCAATATGCCCATGCGTTGCGCTGCAACCGGCACGCCATCGATGTTCACCGCGCCGCGATAGACGTAGATGAACGCGTTATGGGTGTCCGGTAGCGCGGTCGAGAATGAAGCCCCTGCGGGCAAGTTCACATCGAGGTAGATTGGCTCCGTCATCTCGCGCGTGACAGCGCCCGCTACACCGTTGCTCGACCCGGCGATCACGCGCACGGTGACATTTCCTGCCGTGACGTATTCGGGAATGGCAGCGCCGGAAAAATCCTTGTACCACGGTGCTGCCATCTTGTTGCGTGCGGGCAGATTGAGCCAAAGCTGAAAACCTTCCATCACGCCGTTTTCCTGCTCGGGAATCTCGGAATGAATCACCCCGTGTCCGGCTGTCATCCATTGCACGCCGCCGTTTTCCAGCAGCCCCTCGTGCCCTGCGCTGTCGCGGTGGCGCATGCGCCCGGTGAGCATATAGGTGATGGTCTCGAACCCGCGATGCGGATGATCGGGGAAGCCGGCGATGTAATCATCCGGATTGTCGCTGCCAAACGCATCCAGCAACAGGAAAGGATCGAGGCGCTGCTGCAATTTTCCGGTAAGGACGCGGGTTAGCTTTACCCCTGCACCGTCCGAGGTGGCGACGCCTTCGACGAGGCGCTCGATACCGCGCGATTGGTGCACGGCTGTTGGAGTGATGGTGTTCATGGCCAGCTCCTTTAAAGAGTGAGTGCCTGGATGCATGGCAGGCGGCCCGAAAAACAGCTGATGGCGTCAGGCAAGGATACACTTTTCCCTGAATGGAACAAGAAAAACTCTCCGGCGACATCCAGTTTACCCTCATTGCCGAACAGGCAAATCGAACACCGCATGACAGCGCGAATACGGGTTCAGCGTTTTACTAATCGAACGACAGGGTATAAAACAGGTCGACGGCATTATCCGTTCCGCTTTGCGTGCGTACCGACCAGTGTTTGGACAGCATATAGTTGATCTTGACCAGATTGCTGGCGCCCATGACGCTCTGCTCGTAGCTGAGATAGGCGCGGGACGACAGTCGCTTGCCCATGGTGACCGCAGTGCTCGCCAGGGTACCTGTTCCGCTCAGGCCGAACTCATCCAGGCCGGCTGTATGGGCAATTTGAGATTGCAAGGTGACTGATTCACCCGTAGCCAGAAGCGCAGAGGCCGCCGCTCCCATTAAACCGAGTTCTCCCCGGCTGGAGCCTTCCAGCCCGTGCCCCAGTGCCAACCAGGAAATTTTTTCGCTGTCAGAAACCGGCGGATTTGAAACCAGTTTTACTTGCGGGGCCAATGCGGTTCCGGTAATTGATACGCCGGCTTCCACCTCCTGATTCTTGCGCATCGCGACGATATTGAGACCGGGATTGTCCATGGGTCCGGAAAAATTCAGGACGCCGCGCTCGATCACCAGGCGCTGGCCATAGGCGAAATAATTGCCTTTTTCCACATGGATGCTGCCGTTGGCCAGTGGCAGCCCGGTATCGTTACTGCGTAGTCGTATCACTCCGGCCAACTGGACGTCCAGTCCTTTGCCCTTGAGGAAAAACCGCTGGCCCAGATCGAATTCCATATCCACATCCGGGCGAATGCGTGCTGTTTTCTGTTTTGCGTCTTCTTCCATGCCCACTACCACGACATCATCGCTCAAGGTTGGCAGATCAGCCTTGGGCAACTCAATCATGCCGCGCTCCGCCAGCAATTTTCCCTTGATGCGCAACTGGGAAGCCTCCACGCTCACCGAAGTCGTGCCACTCACGGTCAGTATCCGATCCGGCCGCGAGATCAGTTCGGCCTTGTCTGCGACCAGCGCCAATGTCACGTATGGCACACCCTTCTGCAAAGAAGCTTCACCGCTTGCCGTAAGCCGACCTGCGCCGCTATTAAAAGACAGCTCACGTATCTGCACACTATCGCCTGCCAGATCCCCGCGCAACACACCATCCTTGAGATAAACACCCTGATCCGGCAATTCCAGTCGCAGATCGCTTCCGGTAAAGGCGCCTTCGAGTTCATGAGCATTGACGGTTCCCTTTACCCTGAATTGCATGTTCAGCGAGCCATCGGTCACCAGTTCGGGCGATACCAGCGGTGCCAGCCATGCCAGCGATTTCACCGCAATTTTCGTCTCTCCTTGAACTGGTGCGGAGCCATCAATTCCCCAGGCATCATTGCGCCGGCTCACGGTAGTTTCGCCCTGTGCCGAGAGCGAGCCGAGGCGCGTGCCTTGAACATCGGCATGCAGGCTCACGAGGCTGCGGCGCGCGGTCAATTGCAGCGCCAGCGCGTTCAGGCCGAGTGGCGTATTGGGTTCGCTCAACACCACGATATCCCCGCTCTCGCGCCGGATAGCCACCGTGCCATCCAGCATCCGGCCAGCCTGCAGATCCCAGCTTCCCGCCAGCATCAGCGACAAATCCATGGGTATCGATGCGCCGGACATGTGTTGTATGTCGCTGGCCGAGATGCCGGAAAAACTGCCGCGCGTGGTCAGGTCGCCGTTGCGGTAGCTTGCCTCATTCACCACCAGGGAACCATGGAGAAAACGCAGACGCGCACCCTGCACCGAAACACGTTCCGGTCCCGCGGCCAGCAATGCCGGCTCGAGCAATTCAACCGGGTAGCGACCGGTGTTTTCCAATTTTTCAAGCTGCCCTTCCCATCCCTTCGTTGCATGCCAGCTGCCTGTAAGTGCGCCATGCAGATCAAGTTGTTCGCCCTTGGCTGCAAAGGTTGCATGATGTTTGCCACGCGTGCCGGTCACATCGATTTTCCCCTGAGGCAGGGGCAGGCCGTTCCCTTGAAAACCGGCAATGCGCGCCGTGACGTTCACCGGTCCGTCGATTCCCCGGGAAAGTTGCGCGGATAGTTGTGCATCTGCAACCCGGTAGTCCATCCATCTGATCCCGGAGAAAGTGGCTTTGAATTCTCCTGATGGGTCGTTGTAAGCGCCTTCGATAAAGCCTTCCGCGTGCGCAGCTCCGGCAAAGTCCGCACCGAGATGGTCAAGCTTCGGCGCATCCAGTTTCAGCGCCAGCCGATCACCCGCCGCGCCAAGATTACCCGAAGCCCGAAGCCGATTTTCTGCAAGCTTCAGCGAGATATCAGCGTTGGCCAGACGCTCATCCAGCAGCGCCAGTTTGCCCGAACCGGTCAGTACCTGTCCCGCCAGAAGGCTGTCCGCAATATTGAACGCGCCGCTAATGCGGCGTTGCCCGTACAGATTGCCGGAAGCATCCATGCCAGCGTTGATCCTGGCAGCCGGAAATTTGCCAAAGGATGAAGGATCGAAGCGTTTCAGCGTTGCGTTTGCCTGAAAATCACCCGCGCCGGACAACGACATATCGCCAGTGAGGGATAACTCTCCGCCGTCGGCCTGCACCAGGGCATTTTTCAGTATTATCCGGTCGTCTGCTTGTCGCGCGTCCAGACGGATCCGGTAGCCGCTTTGCGACATATCCGCCAGCAGTGTCCCGTCCCTGCCATCCCAGCCCAGATTCAATTCACCTTTCATCCGGGTCTTCGCCAGTTTGCTGTGCATGCCGTGCAGATCGAGTCCGGTAGCAACCAGGTTCGCCTGTGTGTCAGCCGCTGCAATCCGGGCGCTGCCGTTCAACTGTCCTCCTTCATGCAGTTTGAGCGACAGGTTGGAAAGCTGGATTTTTGCAATGGTTCCGCCCAGCACGGCGGTGAGTGCTGTTAACGGCAGCCTTTGCTGGTCGAACGTTCCGGGCAGAACGTTATTTAGCTGCAAGGAACCTGACAATATCCCGGCGGGATCGGACTGTGCCTTGAGGTCGAGACTAATATTTGCAGCGGGCCATTCATTTACCCATTGTGCCGGATTGATGTGGCTGACCTGTGCATCCAGCACGCGGATGACGTTGGTTTCCAGAGGCAGAGCCAGCGCCTTGCCGGTGAATTTTGCCGACTCAATGCTTCCATCGATGCTTAGTGCAATTCGATCCAGATATCCCTGTGCATCAAGCTGCAGGCCAATATTTTTCGTTCCATCTCCCGCCAGCTTTCCCATGGCGCTTAATGCAAACGGCCGGTCTTGGGCAAGGCTGATGTCGGCATTTGCGTTGCCCCATTGCGTCGAAGCCCCGGAGATCATCAGCCGGTGATGTTCCGCTGTCGGCGCAAGGCTCAAGCGCAACCCGGTAAACTCTGACTGTTGATCGCCATCGTCGATGATGAAGCGGGCAATGTTTCCATCGGGAATAGCCAACTGTATCGGTAGCCGTAACGTATCGGGAAGCGGTATCGGATCGGGACTCAACTCTATATTACTTACCTCGACAACATCTATCCTAAACAAGCTAAACTCAACTGTGCGCTTGCCCAGCATCACCCAGAGATTCCAATCGAGTTCGATGTTTTTCGCGACTATTCTGGCAGCGGAATTTTGATATTGCAGTTTCCGGATTTTGAGCGGGCCGTAGAGTGAGCCGCTCACTCCCGTCAGCGATAGTGCACCGCCACTGCGTGATGTTGTCTGTTCTGCCAGCCAGCGCAATGCAGTCTGCGTGCCGCCCATCCAGGCCAGCGCAGTGCCGGTGAGCAGCAACCCGATCACGACAACAAGCATCGCCCTGATCCAGTTTGTTTTTGACAGTTTTTCAGCCATCAGAAAGCAAATCCAACGGAGAAATGCAAACGGGTTTTCCTTACTTCGCGGCCATAAGCGAGATCCAGGTTAAGCGGCCCCACCGGGCTTTTCCAGCGCGCCCCCATGCCATAACCCTGCGCCGCCTTGGTGACCTTCCAGCTATCGACCGCATTGCCCACATCGTAGAAAACGGCGGCACCCCATTGCGATGAAATCCAGTGGGTATACTCGGCGGTTGCCACGCCAAGATAGCGCCCTCCCACGATGGCGTTGCCCTGGCTCACCCCCAGGCTTTGATAGGCATAACCCCGCACGGATTGGTCTCCGCCCGCACGAAACAGAAAGTCGCTGGGAATGTCATTCCGCGTTTTTGCCGCAACGCCACCCATCTCGCCCCTGAGCATCAGATTGTCACGTTCGCCCAAGGGATAAAACCAGGTCAGCTTGCCATAGCCGCGGATGAAGTCGCGATCAGAAAAGAAAGATCGCGCCGCACCGGAAACCTGCCAGTTGGCCAGGTAGCCGCGCGTGGGGAATAGCAAGTCATCCACCTTGCGTTGCGTCCATCCATACCCGGCGATAAGCGCCTTTACGTTATTGCCACCGATACCGGACACGCTCTGGCTTTCAACCTGGTACTGCAGGGTTGAAGCAGTTTCAATATTGTTCAGTATGCGGGAACGTTTTGCGCCAGTCACATATTTCTGGGTGGTTTCACCCTGTATGCTGGCGCGCTCATAACCGGCATTCAGGCTATCCCGGTAGCCGTCTGCCCGGAGCGGAAGCTGAAATTCTCCATTAAGAGACTGGTTTTTGGTTTCCAGTTTGAGTTTGCTGTGAAACCCCCAGCCCAGCCCTTTCAGGTAGATATCCCGGTAATCGACTTGCAGTCTCTCGCCGGTGTTGGTGCTGTAGCCAATGCCGAATCCCACTTTTTTTGATGGCATCTCGGTCAGCATGACTCTGACCGGGATTCTCTGCGGCTTGCTCCGGTCGGTCTCGATATCAACCAGTGCGCTGGAAAAATAGGCGCTGTCCTGCAGTCGCGACTGAAAATCCAGCAGCTTGCGCTGGGAGTAGCGTTCACCGGATTTGATCGGGCTGAGCTGTTCCACAATACTGACCGGATAACGCTGCAAACCCGAGATGTCCAGCTCTCCAAAGGTAAACATGGGGCCGCTGTTGAGAACCAGCTCCAGCACTACGCGATGCTGTTGCGGATCAACCGTGGCGCTGCTATGGGTAATCCACGCGCTTGGATAGCGCTCTACCAGCAGCACCTGCAGCGCCCTGCGCTTGGCGTTTTCCCAACCTGCCTGGCGAAATTGTTGACCCGGCCCAAGTGGCCATTGAGTTCTCATTGTTTCGTGAATCGCTGCAGCTTCAGCGGCGTCTGACAGAGCGACACCTTCGATGCGGATATCAAAACGATTAACTAATACCGGTTCGCCCGGATTTATTTTGAAGGCAGCCACCCAGCCTGAAGCTTCCTTTTTGAGGGACTCCTCAATCTGGGGAGAAAAGTAGCCCTCCGTCGCCAGCAATTCACGCATGGCATCCGGTGTACGAGCATGGATACGCCGCAACTGATCGAGATTCATGCGCGGATTGGTGCGCCACTGCATGATTTCCAGATTATTTTCGAGCAGCTTGCGGTATTCCTTCTGAATATCGATACGAACCACGTAGGAAAATGCCTCCTCTGCGTAAGCCATACGGCACAATAGGCAGGCATGAATCAGGATGGAAAGTAAAATAACTCTCCAGACAAGAGAGATGCGGGCAGGGGAGAAATTATTCACGCCCCATCAATTCTGTATCACTTGTCATTCAGCAATCCCTGCATCGCCGCGACCGGCTTGAGCTGCGGGAAATACACCTGCTGGTAAGCGTTGCCGAGATTATCTGACCACGATACGCCGTCGCTGTGCCCGGTCTGTTTCCAGTAGTCCACGATGGCTATGTCATAAGCGTCGATAGCGGCAGCGTAGCCGGAAGCGTCATAGCGCTCGTCGTGACGGAAAGTGTGGATGGCCATGCGCGGTTTTAGCGGCATATCGTCCTTGATATGACCGATGCACAGGCCGACCAGCGGGAAGGTGAGCGGCGGCAGGCCGAGCAGTTCGATCATGCCTTGCGGGTTGCGGCGGATGCTGCCGATCGGGACGATGCCCAGCCCGAGCGATTCGGCGGCGGTAATTAGTGTGCCGAGCACGATGCCTGCATCGACAGCGGCGACTCCGAAACCTTCCATGCTTTCATGAATGATCTGTGTCTGTCCGGCCTTGCGCACGCCGAGGTCGGTCTTGTGGAAATCGATCACGATAGTGATGAATACCGGCGCCTGCGTGATCCACGCCTGTCCACCGGCGAGTTCGGCGATGCGGGCGCGCTGTTGCGCGTCGCGCACCACGATCAGCGAGATATCCTGCCCGTTCATCGAGGTTGGTGCGCGGTGCGCGGCGGCAATGATCTGCTCGAGCATTGCGTCGCTGACCGGCTCGGTCTTGTAGCTGCGGATGCTGCGGTGGGATTGCTGGATACGCAGGGTCTCGTTCATGTGTGTTTCCTCCAGCAAGTGTGTGGATTCGTTTATTTCTTTGCGCCCAGCGCCAGCGCGCGCAGCCTGCCTTGTTCCAGTTCTGCCGCATCCGGCTCGATCAGCCAGCCGTGCAGGTTATCCATCACCAGATCGGTCAGCGCATGCATCCAGTCGTTGCGGTCATTAAGGCAGGGGATGTAATGATATTCGCCGCCCCCCGCGTGCTGAAAATCCTCCTTGCCTTCCTGCGCAATTTCCTCCAGCGTCTCCAGACAATCGGCAACGAAACCGGGGCAGACCACGTCGAGGCGCTTGAGTTTTTGCTGGCCCAATTCCTTCAGCGTGGCGGCGGTGTAAGGTTTGAGCCATTCTGCCTTACCAAAGCGTGACTGGAAGCTGATGATGTATTGATCTTTCTTCAAGCCCAATTGTTCGGCGAGCAATCGTCCGGTTTTCAGGCATTCGCAATGGTAGGGATCACCCTTGTCCAGCGTGTAACGCGGCAGTCCGTGGAAACTCATCAGCAGTTTTTCCGGGCGGCCATGCTTCATCCAGTAATCATTGATGTTGTCCGCCAGCGCCTTGATGTAGCCGGGGTGGCTGTAGAAATTTTTGATGGTGCGTAGCGCGGGGGCATTGCGCATTTTCTGCAGTTCGCCGAACACGATGTCGCATACCGTGGCGGTGGTACTGGCGGCGTATTGCGGATACATCGGCACGATCAGAATGCGCTGGCAATTCTGTTGCCTGAGCTTGCGCAGCACGCCGGGTATCGAAGGGTTGCCGTAGCGCATTGCGTAGTCCACCACGAACGGCGCCTTGGTACGTTGGCCCAGATAGCCTTGCAGCAAAGCGGTCTGTTTCTCGGTATAGACGCGTAGCGGTGAACCTTCTTTCATCCACACGCTGGCATATTTTGCGGCGGATTTTTTCGGGCGTGTGTTGAGGATGATGCCGTTGAGGATCAGCCACCAGATCGCGCGCGGTATTTCCACCACACGCGGATCGCCGAGGAATTCTTTCAAATAGCTGCGTACCGCTGATGTTGTCGGCGCATCCGGCGTACCGAGATTGATGAGCAGAATGCCGGTCTGTTCCGGTGTGCCGTGGGTATAAGAAGGTTCAGTCTGGTATGGCATGAGTTTCCTCAATTCTGTGACAGTGCGTTACCGAGCAGGCGCGCGGTGATATCCACAATCGGAATGACGCGCTGGTAGTCCATGCGCTTGGGGCCGACTACGGCGAGTGTGCCGACCACCTGGCCGTCGGCGGAGTAGGGCGCAGTGATCACGCTGCACTCTTCCAGTGAGGCAAGACCTGATTCATTGCCGACAAAAATATGGATTCCCTGGCCTTTACGACTGGCTTCCAGTAGTTGCAGCAATTCGGTCTTCTGCTCGAACAGGTTGAACAGTCTGCGCAGGCGACTCATGTCGGCGGAGAGATCATCCACATGCAGCAGATGATGTTCACCGCTAATGACGTAATCGCCGGATTGCTTCGCTGACGCTTCGTCGCCCGCCGTCAGCGCCGCCGCCATCAGCGCGTTCATGTTCTGATGCAGTTGGCGCAATTCGCCGTGCAGTTTTTCGCGGATTTGCGAGAAGCTGCAGCCGATGTAATGCTGGTTGAGGAAGTTGCCCGCCTCGGTGAGCTGCGACTGGGTGTAGTCTCTTTCCATCATCAGTACGCGATTTTCCACCTCGCCGTCGGGCATCACGATGATGAGCAGCACGCGTTTTTCTTTCAGACGCAGAAACTCGATCTGGCGCACGGTGATGGCGTTGCGCCGTGGCGTGGCGACCACCCCGGCGAACTGCGTCAATTCGGACAAAATATTGGAGGCTTGCGCGATCAGTCGTGACGGGTTGTCCGGTTGCAACTGGCTCTGCATTTGCTGCACGCGCACGCTGTCCAGCGGCCGGGTCACCAGCATGGTGTCGATGAACAGGCGATACGCCAGGGCAGTCGGAATGCGCCCCGCCGAGGTATGTGGGCTGCTGACCAGGCCGATTTCTTCAAGGTCAGCCATCACGTTGCGGATGGTCGCCGAGCTGACCTCCAGGCCGGAATGCTGTTGCAGGGTGCGCGAACCAACCGGCTGACCGTCGCCGATGTAGCGTTCCACCAGGGTCTTGAGCAGGACTTGTGCGCGTTCGTTGAGCATGGATGGATTCTATCATCCGGCAATGCGATATCCACCCGCAAAAAAAGCGCCCGCAGGCGCTCTATGAGGATTTTTAGCCAGCGCCATCAGCGCCTGCGACCGCCTCCGCCGCCCCGACCATAGCCACCGCCCTGGCGTCCCTGCATACCGCTCTGCCCGTCACGCGTCCCGTAGCCACGCCCGTAACCGCTGCCGGAATCGCGCTTTTCCACCTGCGCGGGTTCGGGCTGTCTGCGTTCGGGTGCGACTGGCTCGGAGACCGCAGCGCGCTCCGGTGAAGCAGTGTTTTTCATGCGGTTTTGCAACTGCTCGCGATAGGCCTCATATTCCTCGACACTCATGGGCTGCAGTTGTGGTTGATCAGGGGTCACGAGTTCCTGCGCCTGCACGGCGCAGGCGTTCAAGCCCAGCCAAAGCGCGAATGGAATGGTAAATACTGAAGCATGCATCAGAGAGGCTCCTGAAGTTCATGGCCGCACGGCCACGGGGTGGATGGGTGAGATGCAATTCCCGTGGCCTGCGATCCTGCAAGCGGTTAGCGATTCCTGCCGTAGCCGCCGCCCTGTTTGCCGCCGCCATTGCGGCCATGCTGACCGCCCGCACCAGAGCCATCGCGCGCCATGGTGCCTTGCCCTTGCCCCTCACGGTTGGATGACCGACTTTCGGCGCGCTGTTCGGAAGACATGCCGGACTTTTCAGCCTGGCGCTGGGAACGATATGCTTCACGCTCTTGCTGTGTCATGGTGGACGGATCTGCCGTGGTTAAGTCATCCGCAAAAGCCGGGGTTGCCACCACCAGGCCGAAAGCCAGTGCTGCATTGTAAAGAAATTTTCTGTTTTGCATCGTATTACTCCTTGGGGTTGGTTGAATCTGCGTCACATCAGGTCGTGTTCCTGATGTGGCCATGATGGGGGGGCATTTGTTGCAGCGGGATTTCCGGTGTGCAGCCGTTTGTAACAGTGTGTTACGGCGGTTCCGCAATGAAGCGCCGTCTTGTATAGTGAATCCATGGGCAAAAAACATATTCTGGTGGTGGATGACGATGGCGGCCTGCGTGAACTGCTGCAACGCTATCTCGTGGAGCAGGGCTACCGGGTGGATGCGGTCGCCGATGGCATCGCTATGGAGCAATTTCTTGCAGCACAGAATACCGACCTGGTCATCCTCGACTTGATGCTGCCGGGCGAGGATGGGCTGGCGCTGGCGCGTAAACTGAAAACGCGCGGCGGTCAGGCCATCATCATGTTGTCGGCACGCGGCGAGGATGTCGACCGGATCATCGGCCTGGAAGTAGGCGCGGACGACTATCTTGCCAAGCCGTTCAATCCACGCGAACTGCTGGCGCGGGTTCGTGCCGTGCTGCGGCGCGGCTGTGACAGAAAAGAGGATGCTGAAGAGGTGGCGGCGCGCAATGTTTTCCGTTTCGGCCCATTCAGTCTGGATACGGATTCCCGCAATCTGGCGCGCGACGGTGCGGAGGTTGCGCTCACCTCGGGGGAATTCAACCTGCTGCGAATACTTGTCGAACACCCGCACCGTGTCATGAGCCGTGATGTCCTGATGGACCTGATCAAGGGTTACGAACGGATGCCGTTCGACCGCAGTATCGACGTCAGGGTGACACGGCTGCGCCGCAAGATCGAGGATGACCCGACCGCACCGGTGTATATCCGGACTGTGTGGGGGGAAGGCTATCTGTTTTCTCCGGAAAACCGCACTGCATGATGCCTGCCAGACGCGGAAGCGCCTCTCTGTTCCGCTCCACAGCCATGACGGTGGCGGCTGCGTTGATCGTATTCCAGCTCATCATGCTTGCATCAATTGCCTATTACATCATGATGCCGATGGCGCGGCGTTCGGCGGACGATCTCGCCGCCCTGATGGTGCTATCGGCACAGACCTGGGTGGAATTGCCACCCCAGACGCGCCGGGACTTCGAGCTCGAGCTGGCCAGCAAACACCATCTCAGGCTACTCGAGAGCAGTGCCGAATTGCCCGCCCATGAGCGCTTCTTACCCTACCTGTCGCTGCTGGAAGACGCGCTGACGGCGCGGACCGGGGACGTCAGCCGGGTGAAGATCACGGAATGGGAAAAAACCTGGTTCTGGGTGGAAATCCGCACCGGCGGAAAACGGATCCGCATCGGCTTTCCCAGCGAGCATCTTGGCATGCAGCCACCGCTGGCGCTGCTGCTGGTAATGGCAGCGACCATCATGCTGACTTTGATCACCGCTATCATTCTGGCACGGCGCATCACCCGCCCACTGGAGCGGCTGTCCGTGGCGGCAGGGCATGTTGGCTTGGGCAATATTCCGGAGTCACTACCGGAAAGCGGCCCAGAAGAGCTGGCCAGTCTGGCGCGCGCCTTCAACCGGATGGCAGTGCAGGTACGCGAATTGCTCGCCGGTCGTACCACTTTGCTGGCAGGCATCTCGCACGACCTGCGCACCCCGCTGGCGCGCATGCGCCTCGCGGTGGAGATGCTGCCAGCGGATGCCGACCCGAAACTGGTTGCCCGGCTGCAGCACGATCTGGAGGAAATGAACCGCCTTATCGGTGAGTTCATCGAACTCAGCCGCGGACTGGAGAAGGAACCGCCGCAGGCCACCGACCTGAGCCAGTTGTTGCGCGAACTGGCGCATGATGCCAGCGCTGGCGGCGCACAGGTTGAATATTCCGCCACAGCAGATTGCATCCGCCCGCTCGGCCTCATGGCATTGCGGCGCATCCTGGCCAACCTACTCGGCAATGCGGTACGCTATGGCGCGGGACAGCCGGTCACTCTGGAACTGGCGTGTGGGGAACTAGCGTGTGAAAAACTGGCGTGCAGCGAAGCAGCCGTTATGATTCGCGTGCTCGACCGTGGTCCCGGCATTCCGCCCGAAGAAGTGGAAAACGTGTTCCGCCCCTTTTACCGCCTGGAATCCTCGCGCAGTACCGCCACCGGCGGCAGCGGGCTGGGTCTGGCCATCGCCCGGCAACTGGCGGATGCTAACGGCTGGAGCATCGAGCTGCTGCCACGCGACGGTGGCGGCACTGAAGCACGCCTGACTTTTTGATCATCCTTTGGAGCATCGCAAATATATGAGCACACCCATCGATATTCGTGAAGAGGCTGGCGTTCGCACCCTGCATTTCGGCTCGGAGTGGGTGCAGGGTGCGATGCGTATTGCGCGGCCGTGGAATCTGGAACTGGAGTACACGCGCGAGATGCTGATGAGTCTGCTGCTGCGCGACACCCCAAAAAAAGTGCTGCTGATCGGGCTTGGTGCCGCCTCGCTGGTCAAGTTTCTGTATCGCCATTATCCGCTCGCACATCTCACCGTGGTCGAGATTGAGCCTGATGTGGTCGCCGCTGCCCGGCAATTTTTCAAACTGCCGGAAGACCCGAAGCGCATCCATCTGGTGATCGGCGACGGCGCGGAATATATGCTCAGCAACAGCAAAAAATTCGATCTGATTCTGGTGGACGGTTTTGATAACCGGGCGCGGGCGGGCGCCCTGGAGACATTGCCTTTTTATCAGGCCTGTCGTTCCCGCCTGAGCAATAACGGGATCATGGCAGTGAACATGCTGACACGCAGCCGCAATTTCAAAAGAGTTTATGCGTGTATCGCGGAGGTGTTTGATGACCGCGCGCTGATGTTTCCCTCTTGTGAGAGCGGCAATGCGCTGGTGCTGGCGGCAGCAGGTTATCCGATTGAAATTTCTTTCGATGACCTGAAGGAGAATGCGCTGACATTGAAAGATGCGACCGGCTTGAACCTGCTGCCGACACTGGCGCGCCTGGCACAGGCCAAGACTTGCCTCAACAACGCACTGGTACTGTGAACGAATTCCCGATCATTCGCTGGGCGGAAGACGGTGCGGCTTGCTCGGCGCGCTGGCGTTCGGAAAGCGGGATGCCGCCTCCCGGGCGCGTGGTCATCGCCGACGATACCCTGACAGCAGATGCCGCCTATCGCCTTGCCTGCGAGGGCACCGCGCTGTTGTGGCGCGGTGACTTTCAGAATGCACGGCAGTTGTTGCAGGCGCTGGCACGGCGTGTTGCGCGTCGGCCGCGTAAAAAGCACAAATCGCCTTCTATTATCACGCCGTCCGAATCCTTTCATTTGTATCGACAGGCGCAAGCGCAGCGCGCACGCACGCTGGCGATGTTGCTGATTCCGCTGGAAGCGGATTACCGCATCCCACTGCGCCGTGCGCCCGATCTGCGTCAGGCTTGCCTGGAGGCCTATGGCAGCGGTAGTGAATCCTCCGTGGTTTCGTTGCGCGAATTGCTGGGACTGACCGGCGCGCACGAATGGCGCAAAAAAGGCGTCGAAGTTCCGGCGCTGGGCGTGCGCATTCATCCGCACTATGGCGTGTTTTCCCCGGTGCGCGGCGAATATGTGGAGCTGGTGGCGCAGGCGCCGCTGCCTTCACTTGAACTCGCTTTCGACATCGGCACGGGCAGCGGCGTGCTCGCGGCAGTGCTGGCGCACCGTGGAATCGCACACGTGATCGCGACCGATCAGGATGCGCGCGCTCTGTCCTGTGCCCGTGACAATCTGGCCCGGCTTGGACTCGCCGGGCAGGTGGAGGTGGTGCAGGCCGATCTCTTCCCGCAAGGCCGGGCGCCACTGGTAGTGTGCAACCCGCCGTGGCTGCCGGCACGGCCGAGTTCGGCCCTCGAACACGCGGTATACGACCCGGACAGTCGCATGCTGCGCGGCTTTCTCAATGGGCTGACGGCTCACCTCACGCCCGGCGGCGAAGGCTGGCTGATTCTTTCCGATCTGGCCGAGCATCTGGGACTGCGCACGCGCGAGGAGTTGCTCGGAATGATTGCTGCCGCCGGATTGAAGGTGCTGGATCGCGCGGATGTGCGGCCACATCATCCGCGCACCAGCGATGTGACCGACCCGTTGCACCAGGCACGCGCGGCGGAAATTACCTCGCTGTGGCGGCTTGCAGCAGGCTGACAAGCTGCTCCCGGCAGGCACGGTGGGAGCTACCCGGATAATTGATTGGGGTTATAGCCTGTATAACGCATCGTTGCGGCCTTATCATTTCGCACGCTACTATTCGCCCACGGGGGCACACCATGTGCGCCCTAGCACCGGTGAAGGCGCAGTCCGACCACTGTATTGAAGACGAAAGGGAACCACATGTACATACTGATTATTCTTGGCATCATCGCTGTCCTGCTGATTTACGGCATCACTCTGTACAACCATCTGGTCAACGTCAAACACGCGGTTGCCAAGGCGTGGGCGAATATTGATGTGCTGTTGAAGCAACGCCATGATGAGTTGCCCAAACTGGTCGAGGTATGCAAACAATACAAGGAATTTGAGCAAGCCACGCTGCAAAGAGTTATCGAGGCGCGCTCGCAGGTGCAGGCCGCGCGCCAGCAACAGGATATTCCCGCGTTGGGGCAGGCGGAAGGCATGTTGCGCATGGGGTTGGGTAATATCTTTGCGGTGGCGGAAGCCTACCCGGAGCTGAAGGCCAATGAGAATTTCATGCAGTTGCAGAGCCGCATTACCTCGCTGGAGAACGGCATCGCCGACCGCCGTGAGTTGTATAACGAAACGGTGAACATCAACAATGTGCAGATCGAGGTGTTTCCCGCCAGCATCATTGCCACGCTGTTCAACTTTGGCGAAAAACCGTTGCTGGAATTTTCTGCCAACGAAAAGGCGGATGTGGACCTGAAGCAGCTTTTCAGTTAGGCCAGCCATGTTGGTCAGGCTGCGCCGCGAATATGCGCAACTGGTTACTTCGGGCGCGCAGTTGCTGCTGCTGGTTATCGGCATCAAGCTGGAATCACGGACTGGCTGGCTCGGTATACTGTCGGTAATGGCGCTCATCAGCCTCTTTGCATGGTTGTCTGCGCTGCACCGGCTGCGTATGGTGCGCGATACGCCGACTTCGAAAGTCACCTCCGCCGCGCAGGGCTACGTGGAACTCCTCGGGCGCGGCCGACCTTACGGCGAGCCGCTAATCAGCAAGCTGCGGGCGCTGCCTTGTCTGTGGTATCGCTATAAGATGGAGCAGCGCGACTCGAGAAATAGATGGAGTACATTGGACAGCGGTGAGAGTCGTGATTCGTTTCTGTTGCGCGATGACAGCGGTGATTGCGTGGTTGATCCGGAAAATGCGGAGATCGTTACCAGGCACTGTGACCAGTGGATCGAAGGCAATTATCGTTATACCGAGTGGAAATTCATCCATACCGACAGCATTTATGTCATCGGCGATTTCCACACGCACAGTCTTGGCACCGAGTTCAATACCCGTGCCGAGCTCAATGCACTGTTGGCAGAATGGAAAAAAAATCTGCCCATGTTGCATGAACGCTTCGACCTGAATAATGACGGCGAACTGAATATGCAGGAATGGATGCTGGCGCGCCAGGCTGCCAAGCGAGCCGTGGCAAAAAAACGGTATGAAGCGTATGCGCAACCGGATATCCACATCATCAGCCTGCCGCGCGACGGCAAATTATTCCTGATCAGCAACCTGACACCAGACAAACTGTCGCACCGCTACCTGTTCTGGGGGTGGGTACACCTGGTGATTTTTTTTGGCGCATTGGGCGGCATAGGCTGGTTGCTGCAAATGCCCTCATTCGGATAATCTCGGGTGCAATACGATGCGCCTCTGCTTCGCCCGGCAGGGTTACTGCAGTGCCGGGCACAAATTAGCGGGTGCGGCAGAACGTTGGAAATTGCCGTATCCCCCTTGAAAATTCCGCCGGCAAAGTTGTAGATTGAACCGGATATACCCTAATATGCGCATTCACCTCCAAAAACATGTTGTCATGACCCAACCGAATTACCTGATTGTTTGCTGTTTGTTGCTCACAGCCTGCGCACAAATCCCCCAGCGTACTGAACCGGAACAACCGGTTTCGTCCCATCAGCCGCAAGCGGAAACCGCACCGGTATTGCCCGACGTGGAATTGAGCAATGAATTGCTCTGTAAATTCCTGCTGACCGAAATTGCCAGTCAGCGCGGACACCAGACGTTGGCGGTAAAAAGCAGCACGGAAATAGCCAGGAAAACCGGCGATCCGCGCCTGGCCAGACGAGCCGCTCAACTGGCAGTCGAATCCGGCGACATGAGCAAGGCGATTGCGGCACTCAGATACTGGCGTGAAGTTGAGCCAACTTCGCTTCTGGCGACACGCATGTTGTCTTCGATATTGTTGCGAGGCGGAAAGCTGGATGAGGCACAAACGGAGCTGGCGAGGATATTGGAGGCAGAAAAGGTAAATCAAGGCTACGAATTTATGCAAATTTTTCAAATGGTGGCGCCATACCCGGACAAGCCCGCCGCATTGAAACTGCTACGCGCTCTCGCCCAGCCTTATCCACAAATTGCCGAGGCGCATTGGTCGGTGGCGCAATTGGCGCAGTTGGCGGGCGACGAAAAACTTGCGCTGGATGAGACGCGACAGGCGCACAAGTTGCGGCCCGGATGGAGTGCCACCGTTTCACTGGAAGCGCAGCTATTGAAGAAAAATGCGCCACAGCAAGCCCTGGAAGTATTGCGCGACTATTTGTCCGATTATCCGAATATGCGCGAAATCCGCTTGCAATACGCTCGCTTGCTGCTGGAGCAGAAACAATACAAAGCATCACGGCGTGAATTTCAGCGCCTGGCAAAAGACCATCCGAATAATCCGGATATTGCTTTTGCGATCGCGCTGATTTCCCTGCAGTTGAATGATTTTCGGGATGCGGAGGCGCAGCTCCGGCAGTTGCTCGACAAAGGCAATATGGATCAAAATACGGTGCAGTATTACCTCGGGCAACTGGGCGAGGCAAGTGAAGATGAAGAGCGGGCAATAACGCATTATCGCGAGGTAAAAGACGGTCAACACCAGTTTGCCGCGCAGTTGCGCGTGGTCTATTTGCTGGACAAGCTCGGCAGGCTGGAAGAGGCGCGTGAATATCTGCACCAGGTGCCTCCCGTCGACAACCAGCAGCGTGTGCAACTGATCCTGATTGAATCGCAATTGTTGCAAGACGCGAAGCGGACGGAAGATGCATACCAGATACTGCAACAAGGGATGGAAAAGCTGCCCAATCATCCCGACCTGCTTTACGCAACCGGCATGTTGGCGGACAAGATCGGCAAACCAAAAGTTTTTGAACAATTGCTGCGCAAGCTGATTCAGGTTAAACCGGACTATGCGCACGCTTACAACGCACTCGGTTATAGCCTGCTGGAGCGCAATGAGCGTATTCCGGAGGCGCTCGAGCTGGTCGAAAAGGCGCTGCAACTTTCCCCCGACGATGCCGCCATCATGGACAGCGTGGGTTGGGGTTACTATCGCAGCGGCAGGCTGAACAAGAGCCTGGACATGCTGCGTCGCGCCTTTGCGTCCAACCCGGACCCCGAAATTGCTGCACACCTTGGGGAGGTGTTGTGGATACACGGCGACAAGGATGAAGCCAGGAAAGTCTGGCAGGACAGTCTCAAAATCCACCCCGGCAACGTGCCGTTGCAAGCGGTCATCGAGAAATTCACCGGGCAGTAATGCGTCTGCTGCTGCTTCTGCTCGGGTTGCATCTGCTGAGCGGATGTTCATTGTTGCCGACCACTCCCGCTCCGGTCGTGCGCCCTGCGCAGCCCGATATTGCGTCGTTTACGCTGAACGGGCGCATCGCGATCAGGCATAACGGTGTGCAACATTCCGCCGGATTGCGCTGGGTGCACCAGCCGCAATTTGACGAATTGTTGTTGCTCGCACCGTTGGGGCAGACCGCGGCGCGTATCTATCGCGATGTGTCCGGAGCGCTGTTGGAGGATGGTGCCAAGCGCTACCAGGCTGACGATGTGGAATCGCTGATGCAACAGGTGTTGGGCTGGCATCTGCCATTGAGCGGTTTGCACCACTGGGTGCTGGCGCTGCCGATTGCAGGAAGCGAGGCGCACATCGAGCGCGATGCCGAGGGAAGGATCACGCTGCTGCACCAGGATGGCTGGGAGGTGCGTTATCTGCGCTATGCCGGTGATGGAGCGGACAGCCTGCCGACGCGCCTGGAGTTGAGCCGCGATGCGTTGCGGGTGCAGTTACTGATCGATGAATGGGAAATGCCGTGACGCAAACCCTGAGCTGTCCCGCCCCCGCCAAACTCAATCTATTTCTGCACGTGGTTAGCCGCAGGCCGGACGGCTATCACCTGCTGCAAACCCTGTTTCGTTTCATCGATCTGCACGACACCCTGCATTTCACCCTGCGTGACGACGGCGCGGTGCGTCGCACCAATACTATCGAAAGTGTGCCGGAGGAACAGGACTTGTGCATACGCGCTGCACGGTTGCTGCAAAGCGAGACCGGCTGTGCGCTGGGCGTGGACATCGCAGTGGAGAAACGCATCCCGATGGGTGGCGGACTGGGCGGTGGCAGCTCGGATGCGGCGACCACGCTGATCGCACTGAACCGTCTTTGGTCACTGGGATTGACACGTGAGCGGCTGATGCGGCTCGGGTTGCGGCTGGGGGCGGATGTGCCGGTGTTCGTGTTTGGTAAAAATGCCTTTGCCGAGGGGGTGGGCGAGGAGTTGCAAGCATTCCCTTTGCCGGAGGCATGGTATGTATTGCTGTTTCCGCCGGTGCAGGTACCAACTGCGCAGATTTTTGCGCATCCGGAATTGACACGGAATACGGTTTCCATCACAATGCGCGCCCTTTCGGAGCGGCAACTTCGCAATGAATGGCAACCGCATAACGATCTTCAATCCGTGGTATGCAGTCTTTATCCGGAAGTGGCGCGTTGCATAGCCTGGCTGAATAGTTTCGGCAAAGCGATGATGACCGGATCGGGCGCCTGTGTGTTTGCCGAATTTACCAGCAGCAGCCAGGCCAAAACAGTATTGCGGCAACTGCCACCAGAAATGCGTGGCATGGTAGCGCAAGGTTTAACGCAGCACCCGTTGTATGACTGGGTGCTCAATTGAGTTTTGGGGAGTCGCCAAGTGGTAAGGCACCGGATTTTGATTCCGGCATTCGCAGGTTCGATCCCTGCCTCCCCAGCCACAACATAGTTACGGCATAAGCCAACGTGAGCGAAGTAAACGTTAAGCTCGTGTAAGCGAGCGGCCGTAGCCAAAACGCGGTTCCGGCGCGAGCTAATGTGAATGACATGAATGTGAAGCTCACACAAGCAGGTGACCAGAGCAGAATTTCGGGGCGTCAGCCCTGTTATTTTTGATTTTTTAAGGGGTTGCACGTGTCCTACGACAGGTTGATGGTGTTCACCGGCAATGCCAATCCCAGGCTTGCCGGAGCAGTCGCGCAACACCTTCACATTCATCTCGGACGAGCCAAGGTAGGCCGGTTTTCGGACGGCGAGGTGATGGTGGAGCTTCTTGAAAATGTGCGCGGTAAAGACGTATTTGTATTGCAATCCACTTGCGCGCCGACCAATGATAATCTGATGGAAGTACTGGTGATGGTGGATGCGTTGAAACGCGCTTCTGCCGGCCGGATCACCGCTGCAATGCCGTATTTCGGTTACGCGCGCCAGGATCGTCGGCTGCGCTCGGCGCGTGTTGCGATTACCGCCAAGCTGGTGGCCGACATGCTTTCCAGCGCCGGTGTGGATCGGCTGTTGACCATGGATTTGCACTCCGACCAGATTCAGGGATTTTTTGATATTCCGGTGGATAATATTTACGCCAGCCCGATTTTGCTGTCCGATGTGTGGAAGAACAATTACCCGAACCTGATTGTGGTGTCACCGGACGTGGGCGGTGTGGTACGTGCCCGCGCGCTGGCCAAGGAACTGGAAGCAGATCTGGCGATTATAGACAAGCGCCGCCCGAAGCCGAACGTGTCCAAAGTGATGAATATTATTGGCGATGTGGTGGGGCGCACCTGTCTGATCATGGACGATATGGTGGATACCGCCAACACGTTATGTGAAGCCTCCGGCGCGTTGAAGGAGAAGGGTGCGGCGCGTGTGCTGGCATACTGTACCCATCCGGTGTTGTCAGGCTCGGCCATCGAGCGCATCGAAAATTCCGCGATTGATGAGTTGGTGGTTACCGACACCATTCCGCTGAACGGGGCCGCGCAGTCCTGCAAGAAGATTCGCCAGTTGAGCACCGCAGAACT
Organism: Gallionella sp.; assembly: GCA_035529795.1. GTDB lineage: Bacteria > Pseudomonadota > Gammaproteobacteria > Burkholderiales > Gallionellaceae > Gallionella. Next base: position 62,515 of record DATKVZ010000008.1, read on the forward strand.
GCTGGCGGAAACTATTCGCCGCATCAACAGTGAAGAATCGGTGAGCTCGCTGTTCACCGAATAAAAATTAGCGGCGGTCATGGGGATCGTCGCAAAGTAAGGTTTGCCTGGTCGCGGGTTGGCCTGTTTTCTGGAGAAGTGAAATGACTATTGAAATCAATGCAACAAATCGCAAAACGCAAGGTACGGGTGCGAGCCGCCGTCTGCGTAATTCCGGCCGCACACCAGGAATTGTCTATGGTTCTGGCGATGTCGTAACAATCGAACTGGACCACAACGAGCTGTATCACAAGCTGCGCACGGAAGTATTTCATGCTTCCGTGCTGACGCTGAATCTGGAAGGCAAGAAAGAACCCGTGCTGCTGCGCGATTTTCAGATGCACCCGTTTCGCCAGCAAGTGCAGCACATCGATTTCCAGCGTGTGGATACGAACAAGAAAATGCACATCAAGGTGCCGCTACATTTTGTCAACCAGGAGATCGCCCCTGGCGTCAAGCTGGGCGGCGGCAAGATCAGCCACGTGATGAACGAGCTGAACATCATCTGCCTGCCCGCTGATTTGCCGGCCTTCATCGAGGTGGATATGGGTAGTTTGGAGCTGGGACATTCCATCCACGTGTCCGATCTGAAATTACCCAAGGGAGTGGAAGCTGCCGCCACGCACGGCATACATATCGCAGAAGCTGTAGTGGCAACCGTGCAAGTGCCGCGCGGAGCAGCTGAGACGGCAACCGAAGCCGTTGCGACTGCCGAGACTGCTCCGGCCGCCGCCGTACCAGCTGCCAAAGAAGCCAAAAAATAAGCAGGAAGAATAATCCTGTGCAACCCGCCATTGCTGGCTTCGGCATGGCGGGTTTTTTCATTTGGATATCATGACTGCCATACGCATGATTGTTGGCCTGGGAAATCCCGGGCATGAATATCAAACCACCCGGCATAATGCCGGTTATTGGTGGGTGGACGAGCTTGCGCGCCTGCAAAATCTGAGTTTCAGAAACGAGACAAAATTTCACGGACTGATGGCGCGTGGCCATGAAACGTTGCTGCTCAAACCACAAACTTTCATGAATGCCAGCGGTCGGGCGGTCGGTGCGCTGGCGCAGTTCTACAAAATTGCCCCGGCCGAAATTCTGGTGGCGCATGATGATCTGGATCTGCAACCCGGCACAGCGCGTCTGAAACTGGGCGGCGGCCATGGCGGGCATAATGGCTTGAAAGACACCATCACGCATCTCGGCAGCAGGGATTTCTGGCGTTTGCGCCTGGGTATTGGCCATCCCGGCGAACGTGCCGAAGTGGTCAACTTCGTGTTGAATGATCCGCGTAAGGAAGAGCGGGTATTGATCGAACAGGCAATGCAACGCGCACTCGAGGTTTCCGATCTCATTATCGCGGGTAAGCAGGAAGCGGCGATGTTGAAGCTGCATAGTGCCTGAAACCAAAGTTTGCTCTCTAATTCTCTGTTGCCGGGAGGATGGAGAGGTAATCCGCCATCCTGAGAGCTCACGGCAAGGGCATCTCCTAATGTATAATGCGCGCCTTTGAAAATCACCCGATAGGAGGGTTTATGCCTATTTATGCTTATGCATGTTCCAGTTGCGGCCTGCAACGGGACGTGATGCAGAAAGTCAGCGATGCGCGGCTGGTCGTGTGCCCGGAATGCGGCAAGGAAACGTTTACCAAGCAATTGACTGCCGCAGGCTTCCAGTTGAAGGGTAACGGTTATTACGCCACCGACTTCAAGGACAAGCCCAAGGCCGAATGCACCCCTTGCGCGGCATCGGGCACTTGCCCGATAGTGAGCTGATTTTTTAGTGAAAAAATACCTCATTACCGGCCTGCTGGTCTGGGTTCCGCTGGGCATCACCTTGTGGGTGCTGGACTTGATTATCGGCACGATGGACCAAACGCTGTTGTTGCTGCCGGCACAGTGGCATCCGGATCGGCTGTTGCCATTTCATATCCCCGGTTTGGGCATTATTCTGACGCTCGGCGTGGTATTGCTGACCGGTTTGTTGATGCGCAACATGTTTGGTCAGCGATTGTGGGATGCGTCCGAGAAGGCAATGCTGCATGTACCGTTTGTCGGCAGTATCTACAAGGGCGTAAAGCAGGTCAGCGACACCCTGCTGTCGGGCAGCGGCAACTCGTTCCGCAAGGTGCTGCTGGTGCGTTATCCGCACTGCGGGGCATGGTCGCTGGCGTTTCAAACCAGCGTGCCGGGGGAAGTGAGTTATCGTTTTGACGAAGAATATGTCGCGGTGTTCATTCCAACCACGCCGAGCCCGGTGAATGGTTTTTATTTTTATGTACGCAAGGCTGACACCATCGAGCTGGATATGACTGTGGATGTGGCGTTGCGTACTATTGTGTCGATGGGCGTGGTGACTACGCCGGAAGCGGCTCATTCCCAGGCGCTTGCCCAAAATTAATCCCGTATTTTCCCAGAAACCGAACCATGCGAACTCATTATTGCGGACTGCTTAACACCGACCAACTCGATCAGACTGTCAGCCTGTGCGGCTGGGCGCACCGCCGCCGCGACCACGGCGGGGTGATTTTTATCGACCTGCGTGACCGTGAAGGATTGGCGCAGATCGTGTGCGATCCGGATCGTGCCGAAATGTTCAAGATTGCCGAATCGGTGCGCAGCGAATTCGTATTGCGCGTCACCGGCAAGGTGCGGCACCGCCCGGAAGGCACGACCAATGCCAACATCACCAGCGGCGAAATCGAGGTGCTGTGCCACGAGATCGAGGTACTGAATACATCCGTCACGCCGCCATTCCAGCTCGATGACGAAAATCTGTCGGAAAACGTGCGCCTGACCCATCGCGTCATCGACCTGCGCCGCCCGCAGATGCAGAAGAACATGATGCTGCGCTACAAGGTGGCGATGGCGTTCCGCCGCTTCCTTGATAGCCGCGGTTTCATCGACATCGAGACACCGATGCTGACCAAATCCACTCCGGAAGGTGCACGCGATTATCTGGTGCCGTCGCGCGTGCATCCGGGCGAGTTTTTTGCGCTGCCGCAATCGCCGCAGCTGTTCAAGCAGTTGCTGATGGTGGCGGGCTTCGACCGCTATTACCAGATCACCAAATGTTTTCGTGATGAAGACTTGCGCGCCGACCGCCAGCCGGAATTCACCCAGGTGGATATCGAAACTTCGTTTCTGAACGAGGCGCAAATCATGGCGCTGATGGAAGAGCTGATCCGTAACGTGTTCAAGGAAGCGCTGGATGTTGATCTGCCCAATCCATTTCCGCGCATGACTCATGCCGAGGCGATGGCACGCTTTGGGTCGGACAAGCCGGACCTGCGCATTACGCTGGAGCTGACCGAAGTCACCGACGCGATGCAGGATGTTGCATTCAAGGTGTTCTCCGGACCCGCCACCAGCGGAGGTCGCGTGGTGGCACTACGTGTCCCCGATGGGGCGAGCCTGACCCGAAGCGAGATTGACGGCTACACCGAGTTCGTGAAGATTTACGGCGCGAAGGGACTGGCCTACATCAAGGTCAACGACATCACACAGGTGAATGAGGCCGGCCTGCAATCGCCGATCGTGAAAAACCTTCACGAGGCGGCGCTGAAGACCATTATCGAACGTACCGGCGCACAGAACGGCGACCTGATCTTCTTCGGCGCCGACCAGACCAAGATCGTCAACGATGCCCTCGGCGCATTACGCGGCAAGATCGGCCACGACAAGAGTTACACCAACGGCAAGGCATGGGAGCCGCTGTGGGTGGTAGATTTTCCGATGTTCGAATATGACGAGGAAGACAAACGCTGGACAGCCTGTCACCACCCGTTCACTGCACCGAAGGACGAGCATTTGCAATTTCTCGAGAGCGACCCCGGGCGTTGTCTGGCCAAAGCCTACGACCTGGCGCTGAACGGCAGCGAGCTCGGCGGCGGATCGGTGCGTATCCACAAGGAAGAGGTGCAGAGCCAGGTATTCCGCGCGCTCAACATCGGCGCGGAAGAGGCGCAGCTCAAATTTGGCTTCCTGCTCGATGCGTTGCAATACGGCGCGCCGCCGCACGGCGGGCTGGCGTTCGGACTGGATCGCATCGTCACCATGATGACCGGAGCCGAATCGATCCGCGACGTGATCGCCTTCCCCAAGACGCAGCGCGCGCAATGTCTGCTGACTCAGGCGCCGAGTGCGGTGGATGAAAAGCAGCTGCGCGACTTGCATATTCGCCTGCGCCAGCACGTTCAGACCACGGCCGAAGTAATCAAGGAATAAAAGTATGGCGATTCCCGACTTTCAATCGCTAATGTTGCCTTTATTGAAAGTGATGGCGGATGGGCGCGAATATTCGGTTCAGGAGACAGTCGATTTACTTGCATTGCAATGTCAATTGACCGAAGAAGAGAAAAGCCAGTTGTTGCCAAGCGGTCGTTCCCCGGTTTTTTATAATCGTATTGCTTGGGCAAAGGCTCATTTGAAAAGGGCGGGATTGATTGAACGACCTCGAAGAGGGTATTACAAAATATCCGAAGAGGGAAACAGGATTCTGAAATCCTCCCCCGCCACAATCAATTTGAGGTTTCTGAAACAGTTTCCTGAATATAACGCTATTCGGGAGCGTGACGAACCGCCTGGAGAGCCGCAGCAGGATTCGAATATCTCTGTGGATCAACTTGAAACTCCGGAAGAGTTGATCGAGGATGGTGCGAGAGAGATACGCAGGAATTTGGCTGAAGAAATTTTGCAGCGTATCAAAGGGTGCTCGCCTGTCTTCTTCGAGCGCCTTGTTGTCGAACTACTGGTCAAAATGGGCTACGGCGGTACGCGCCAAGACGCAGGGCGCGCCATCGGGCGTAGTGGCGATGAAGGGATTGATGGTGTCATTCACGAAGATCGTTTGGGTTTGGATGTAATTTACCTTCAAGCAAAACGCTGGGAAAGCGTGGTGGGTCGCCCAGAGATACAGAAATTCGTCGGAGCCTTGCAGGGACAACGCGCAAAGAAGGGCGTGTTTATTACCACCTCTGATTTCACCAAAGAAGCGGTGGAATATGTGCGCAATATCGATAATAAAGTAGTGCTGATTAACGGAGCATTGCTGGCAAACTTGATGATAGATCACAGCGTTGGCGTATCTCTTGCCGCAACTTATGAAATCAAAAAGATAGACTCGGATTATTTCCTGGAGGAATAGTTACTCATGTCTAATTCTGGATTGCGACTGGGCAATCGCTTTTTTACTTTATTTGCTGTTCTGTGTGCTCTGGCTTCAACGCCCGCTATTGCTTACGCCTCGCCATCGCAAGGTGAAAATGCACAACAAATTGTTGCATTAGCTGAATTGCCCGCTGAAGCGCGCGCTACGCTGCGCACCATCAAGCAGGGCGGGCCGTTTGCCTATGAGCGTGATGGTGTGGTGTTCAAGAACTATGAGCGGGTATTGCCCATACAGCCACGTAGCTATTATCACGAGTACACGGTGAAAGCACCGGGTGCGCACAATCGCGGCGCACGGCGCATCGTGTGCGGCTCGCCGGTTGAGTGTTATTACAGCGCAGATCATTATCAAACTTTCAAACGCATCCGGGAGTAGCCATGAGCGCACTGGCACAACAGCTAAAAAATTTGGAGTTAGCGGGCAGCTACTCGCTGATATGCAGTACGGAGGAGTTGCGCGCCGCCGCCAATGAGGCGAACTTTGCCATGTTTGAAGCCGACCTCAAGGGCGTCAAGGGCAAGCAGAATCTGCTCAACACACTGGCGCACGCCGCCGGTTTTCCGCCGGAGTTTGGCGCAAACTGGGACGCGCTGGCCGATGATCTGTGCGACCTGTCGTGGTGTGGCGAAGCGGCAGGCTATGTGCTGTTATTGCGCAATGTCAGCGACACTTTCGGCCTGTCCGCCAATGATCGCGAGATTGCACAGGATATTCTGGCCGACACGGTGGTGTACTGGCGGCAGCGTAACAGGGCATTCTGGGTATTTTTTGCCTGAGGTATGACACACTACAAACAGCCGGTCTCGGTGCTGGTGGTGGTCTATACCGTCAGCTCTTCGGCTGAGCCCGTAACCGGCGACTTGACTGCCGTTTTTGGGCCGGCTGGTAGTTCCATCAGAACAGAACCGCAAGTGCTATTGTTGGAACGCGCCGATCATCCCGGCTATTGGCAATCGGTTACCGGCAGTTGTGAACCGGGCGAGGGGTTGCGTGATACAGCTTTGCGTGAGGTGCGCGAAGAAACCGGGTTGGATGCGTCACGCTATGCATTAAGCGACTGGCACAAGCAGAATGAGTTCGAGATTTATCCGCACTGGCGCCGCCGTTATGCGCCCAATGTTACGCACAATACCGAGCATGTATTCGGTCTGCAACTACCGCTCCCGATTGCTGTCCTACTCGCGCCGCGCGAGCATTTGAATTTTCAGTGGCTGGTGTGGCAGGATGCGGCAGACAAGGTTTTTTCGCCCAGTAACCGTGCCGCGATACTCGAGTTGCCGGAGCGTGCAATCAGGAAAATATCATGAGTGAAGATATCATATATATCCCATACGACCACCCCGACGCCACCCAGACTGGTTGCAGCACGGCACAGGCGTGGGCGAAGGTTCCTCACGAACCGGAAGCAGGCGAGAAGGCCGGGCTGATCGCGCACATCAAGCGCATGTTAAAGGAACAGGATGCAGTTCTGGTGGCGCATTACTACGTGCACCCAGACTTGCAGGATCTGGCTGAGGAAACCGGCGGTATCGTTTCCGACTCACTGGATATGGCCAACTTCGGCCACCAGCATCCGGCCAGAACCATCGTGGTTGCCGGCGTGCGTTTCATGGGTGAAACCGCGAAGATTCTGAATCCGGAGAAGCGTGTGTTGATGCCCGATCTGGAGGCGGAATGTTCACTTGATCTTGGCTGTCCGATGGACGAATTCAGTGCGTTTTGCGACGCGCATCCCGACCGCACCGTGGTGGTATATGCCAACACCAGCGCGGCGGTGAAGGCGCGCGCCGATTGGGTTGTGACCAGTTCCATTGCATTGCCCATTGTCAGGTATCTCAAGGAGCGTGGTGAAAAAATCCTGTGGGCGCCGGACCGGTATCTGGGCAGTTACATCCAGGAACAGACCGGCGCAGACATGCTGTTGTGGCAGGGTTCGTGTGTGGTGCACGATGAATACAAGGCACGCGAGCTGGTCGAACTGAAGGCGCTGCATCCGCAGGCCAAGGTGCTGGTGCATCCGGAAGCGCCGCGTGCGATAGTCAAGCTGGCGGATGTGGTCGGTTCCACTACCCAGCTCATCAGGGCATCGCAGCAACTCGATACCAATGAATTCATCGTTGCGACCGACAGCGGTATTTTGCACAAGATGCGCACCTTGTCACCGCACAAAATATTTCTCGAAGCGCCGACTGCCGGTCACGGCGCGACCTGCGTCAGCTGCAGCCATTGCCCGTGGATGGCGATGAACGGGCTGCTCAATCTGGCTGAAGTACTGGAAAGCGGCAGGGCAGAAATTCGTATCGATCCGGCGATTATTCAACGCGCGGCGCTGCCGATCCGGCGCATGCTAGACTTTGCCAGACAGATCAATCTGCCGACGCGCGGCATCGGCAACACCTGACAGGATGTATTCATGCAAACGCTGAAGATCGCCACCTACAATATTCACAAGGGGTTTTCCCATTTTAACCGCCGCGTGGTGCTGCATGAGCTGCGCGACCGCCTGCGCGAGCTGGATGCCGACATCGTGTTTCTGCAGGAAGTGCAGGGCGAGCATGCGCACCACTCCACGCGTTTTCGCAACTATCCTGAAGGTGCGCAGCACGAGTTCATCGCTGAAGAAATCTGGCCGCACCATGCGTATGGTAAAAATTCTATTTATGAAGCGGGGCATCACGGCAACGCCATTCTCAGTCGCTTCCCGATCCTGCAATCGGTGAACAAGGATGTTTCCGCGCACCGCTTCGAAAGCCGCGGACTGTTGCACTGCGAAATCGAACTGGGCGGACAGGCGGTGCATTGTCTGTGCGCGCATTTCGGTTTGTTCGCAAAAGGAAGAAAGGCGCAAACACACGCCCTGATTGATCACGTTCAGCGTGAAATTTCCCCTGAAACGCCTCTGATCATCGCGGGTGACTTCAATGATTGGCGCAATCAGGTGAGCCGAACCCTGGCGAGCGAACTCGGGCTGCATGATGCTTTTCATCTTAGCGGCGGAAAAGCGGCGCGCAGTTTCCCTGCCGGCCTGCCGCTGCTGCGTCTGGACCGCATTTATGTACGCGGTTTCAACGTGCTGCACAGCGATGTGCATATCGGCGCAAACTGGCAACGCCTTTCCGACCATGCAGCGCTCTCGACGCGGCTGACGCGGCACGGATCGGTTGAGCCTGCACGGGCCGGCTGAGCCGGCCCGAGTCGCCCGCAAAGGATATGAGCAGCCATCACCAGGTTGCCGGTAATCAGCTCACGTTACTGCAAAATGGCACGGCATTTTTTCCGCAACTGTGCGCCGACATCGATGCCGCCCAGCATTCCATTTATCTGGAAACCTATATCTTCGCTGCAGACGGAACCGGGCGCATGGTTGCCGCTGCGCTGCAACGCGCCGCTGCACGCGGGGTGGTGGTGCGTGTGCTGTTGGATGGATTTGGTTCTGCAGGATTGCCGCACAGCTGGGTAGCAGAGTTACACACGGCCGGAGTTCAGGTGGAATGGTTCCGGAGAAAAATTTCGCCGCTCACGCTGCGCCGCAGCCGGCTGCGCCGCATGCATCGCAAACTGGCAGTAATGGATGGTGGAGTAGCTTTTGTCGGCGGCATCAATATTGTCGACGATATAGCGGAATATAGTGCTGTTTCGACACCCAGGATGGATTACGCGGTGCGTGTGCAAGGCTTGGTGGCCGGAGAAATTCACATAGCCATGCGCCGTCTGTGGAGTGCTGTGTCGTGGGCTAACTTTCGCAAGCGCGGCAAAAGAATCCAGCGACTTGTTCGCGGCCGGCCCAAATCCACTGCCACACCGCGTATCATTTTTTTACAACGCGACAACCTGCGCTACCGGCGCGATATCAAGCACGCCTATCTGGGGGCAATCACGGAGGCGCAACGGGAAATCATCATCGCCAATGCCTATTTTCTGCCCGGCTTTGCTTTTCGTCACGCGCTGGTGCAGGCAGCACGACGCGGTGTCCGCGTGGTGCTGCTGTTGCAGGGAAGAATTGAATACCGTTTGCAACACTATGCGACGCACGCACTCTATTGCCGGTTGCTGGCGGCAGGGATCGAGATTTACGAATACCAGGCCAGCTATCTGCATGCCAAGGTTGCCGTGGTGGACAGTCAGTGGGCGACTGTTGGCTCTTTCAATTTTGACCCTTTCAGTCTGCTGCTGGCGCGCGAAGCAAATCTTGCCGTGCAGGATGCCGGGTTTGCCGGAGAATTACGCGCGAGTTTGCAGGCTGCTATTACCAACGATGCGGTGCGTATCGGGAGCGAATATTGCGAGCCGCATAATTTTCTGAATCGTCTGGTTGCACGCTTGAGTTATGGCGTGGTGCGCCTGCTGATTGGTATGCTGGGGCATCACCGGGGTGACTCATAGGCAAACTCCTTGAGTAAACAGCTTTTTCGGCTATACCCGGAGAGGCCGAAAGTTCGCGGCTTTTCAAAATACTATTTGATTGTGCCATTGTCATTACCTTTCGTGGCATGGCACAGGCTTCTGTTGTGTACGGTTATAATCCCCACCTGAATTTCATCTGCTGAATATGCGCCCTTCCCAGAATAAATCCTCGGATAATCACACGCACGCCGACTGGCTGACCATCCGTTCGCTGTTGCCCTACCTTTTGGAATTCAAGTGGCGCGTGGTAATTGCGCTAAGCCTGCTGGTTCTCTCCAAGCTCGCCAACGTATCTGTTCCGCTGCTGCTTAAGGAGATTATTGACGCGCTGGATGTATCGCATGCGGTGCTGGTGGTGCCGGTGTTTCTGGTTGTTGGCTACGGGGTGTTGCGCCTGTTCAGCACACTATTTGGCGAGTTGCGTGATGGGGTATTCGCCAAGGTGACACAACGCGCGATCCGGCGCGTGGCATTGCAGGTGTTCGAACACCTGCACAGTCTCAGCCTGCGCTTCCATCTCGACCGGCAGACCGGTGGGGTGTCGCGCGACATCGAACGCGGTACGCGTGGTATCAGTTTCCTGCTGAATTTTATGTTGTTCAACATTCTGCCCACCTTGCTGGAGATCGGTCTGGTGGCGGCAATCCTGTTCAGCAAATACAACGCATGGTTTGCCATTATCACTTTTGTTACCCTGCTGATCTACATCGCCTTCACTCTGTTTGTCACTGAGTGGCGCATGGTGGTGCGCCGTTCCATGAACGACCTGGATTCCAAGGCGAATAGCCGTGCCATCGACAGCCTGCTGAATTACGAAACGGTGAAATATTTTGGCAACGAGCAATATGAGGCGCGGCGCTACGACGATAACATGCAGCACTGGGAAGTTGCGGCGGTGCGCAACACCGTCTCGCTGGCCTATTTGAATGCAGGGCAAAGTTTTATCGTCGCCATCGGTATTACCGCACTGATGTTGCTGGCTGCCGACGAAGTGGTACAGGGCAAGATGACGCTGGGTGACCTGGTGCTGGTCAACGTGTTCATGATTCAGTTGTATATGCCGCTGCATTTTCTCGGCTTTGTGTATCGCGAAATTCGCCATGCCCTGGCAGATATGGAAAAAATGTTCAGTCTGTTGCACGAGCATTGTGAAATTGCTGATAAATCTGATGCCGGAACCTTGCAGGCAGGCAAAGCCGAAGTACGATTCGAACAGGTCAATTTCGGTTATGCGTCAGACCGGCAGATTTTATTTGATGTAAGTTTTGATATCCCGGCCGGGAATACCGTAGCCGTGGTGGGAGCGAGTGGCGCAGGAAAATCCACTCTGTCGCGACTGCTGTTCCGTTTTTACGATGTGCAGCAAGGGCGTGTCCTGATCAACGATCAGGATATCCGTGAGGTGACGCAGAGCAGCCTGCGTGCGGTGATCGGTATCGTGCCGCAGGACACCGTGTTGTTTAACGATACGATCTATTACAACATTGCCTACGGCCGCCCCGGTGCGCTGCGTGAAGAAATTATCGCCGCAGCACAAGCCGCGCATATCCACACTTTTATCGAATCATTGCCGCAAGGCTACGATACGGCGGTGGGTGAGCGCGGGTTGAAACTGTCCGGTGGAGAGAAGCAGCGTGTGGCAATTGCGCGCGCTATTTTGAAAAATCCGGCCATATTAATTTTTGATGAGGCTACTTCCGCGCTTGACTCAAAATCGGAAAAGGCAATTCAGGCCGAGTTGCGCACAATTGCGCGAAACCGTACCACGCTGATCATCGCGCACCGCCTGTCTACGGTGGTGGATGCTGATCAGATATTGGTGATGGACAGGGGGCGTATTGTTGAGCGCGGTTCGCACCGCGAACTGCTGCTGCAGAACCGGCTTTATGCACAAATGTGGAATCTTCAGAAGCAAGAGGAACAAATCTGCCCGGCCTATTGATTTGTATCGATATTCAGGTATGCTGCGCGACAATAAGTGGTGCGAGGGGAGGACATGAAAAAAATACTGTTGATCTGTTTATTGGCCGGACCAATGCTGGCAGCCCATGCGGGAGAGCGGGACGCAAATGATTCCCGGTTGAAACCGGAGCGAGCCACGTCCGGATCAGTATCCAGAGCCGGTTCTGAACCCAAGCTGCGTTCCGCGATTGCGGTGATATATGATCAACAGACGCAGCGCCCGCTATACAGCAAAAATTCCGATGTGCAGGCTCCCATTGCCTCCATCACCAAATTAATGACCGCAATGGTGGTGCTGGATGCGCAGTTGCCGCTGACTGAAGAAATCAGTATTGACGTGGCCGATATTGATACGCTCAAAGGCACGCATTCGCGTCTGCGCATAGGCATGACGCTGACACGCAGTGAGTTGCTTAAGCTGGCGTTGATGGCTTCGGAAAACCGCGCTGCATTTGCTTTGGCACGCACTTATCCGGGCGGGTATGACGCAGCAATTGCGGCAATGAATGCCAAGGCACGCGAACTCGGCATGCAGAACACGCATTTTCTAGACCCTACCGGGTTAAACAGCGACAACGTTTCCACCGCGTATGACCTGGTCAAGATGGTTTCGGCAGCGCGCGACTATCCATTGATACATCAATATACGACTGCCACGTCACATTCTGTGGATAACTGGAAAGGGCGCGAGATGCGGTTTGTCAACACCAATCCGCTGGTCAGGAATGCCTCCTGGGATATTGGTGTGAGCAAGACCGGCTTCATCAGTGAGGCGGGGCGCTGCCTGGTGATGGAGGCGACCATCGATCAGCGTCAGATGATTATCGTGCTACTCGATTCCTGGGGGAAACTGACCCGTATCGGAGATGCCAACCGTGTCAAGAGGTGGATAGAGGGTGTTAATAAAGGGAAGAAGAGCCGGGGCACTGCAGGCCGGGTTGAACGGCAAACGACCCGTCATGTCGCGGAAATGTGATATTCATTGCGAAGAAATTTGCAAGCTGAAACCAGGGAGCTGTCTCATAGTAGTACCAGATTATCGCAATGGATAATTTCCTCGTCACCGCCGTACCCGAGCAAAGTCTCGATTTCCCTGCTGGCGTGTCGCGCTATTAACCGGGCTTCTCTGGCGTTGTAATTGGTCAGGCCGCGCGCGATGTCACTGCCATCTTCACCGATGCAGGCGACCACAGCACCACGTTCAAATTCCCCGAATACACTCTTTACGCCGATCGGTAGCAAGCTGTTTCCGCCGGCACGTAATGCCTTGATAGCACCATTGTCCAGCACCAGTTTTCCCGCAACCTGCAAATGGCCGGCCAGCCATTGTTTGCGCGCCGCCAAAATGAGAGTAGGGGCGGTAAGCAGAGTACCGATGGGCTCACCCTGCAGCAGACGCAACAGCACATCGCGCTCATGCCCTGAGGCGATAACCGTATGCGCGCCACTACGCGCCGCACGTTTTGCCGCGAGAATCTTGGTGAGCATGCCGCCGCGCCCGATCTGGCTTCCCGCGCCACCTGCCATGCTTTCCAGCTGTGTGTCGTCAGCCTGTGCTTTGCTGACCAGCGTGGCTTCAGGGTATTTGCGCGGATCGGCGGTGTACAACCCATTCTGGTCGGTGAGGATGATGAGCGCATCGGCCTCGATCAGGTTAGTGACCAGCGCGCCCAACGTGTCGTTATCGCCAAACTTGATCTCGTCGGTTACTACCGTGTCGTTCTCGTTGACGACGGGGATGACGCGCAGGGAGAGCAGGGTGGTCAGCGTGCTGCGCGCATTCAGGTAACGTTCGCGATTGGTTAAATCGGCATGAGTCAGCAATATTTGTGCAGCCTGCAAGCCGTGCTGGCGGAAACAGCTTTCATAGGCCTGCACCAGCCCCATCTGCCCGACTGCGGCCGCCGCCTGCAAGTTATGTATCGAAGCAGGCCGGGTGCGCCAGCCAAGACGTTGCATGCCCTCGGCAATCGCGCCTGAGGAAACCAAAACCACTTCATGGCCGTCGGCATTAAGCGTGGCGATCTGGCGTGACCAGTTGCCCAGCGCGTCAAGATCCAGCCCCGCACCCTGGTTGGTCACCAGGCTGCTGCCTACTTTGATGACGATGCGTTTGCATTCAGCCAATACAGTTTTCATGATGTCTTCAAATCGTGCCGGAGTCGGTTTCCTGGGCGCTGTCTGTGGCAGCTTGCTGCTCATTGGCAGCCATTTCCTGCAAGTGCTTCATAATCGCGTAAGTCAGTTCCTTGCAGCCTTCGCCGTTAATCGCGGAAATCGCGAAGTGGCGGTCAAAGTCGGTAAATTTTTTGAGAAATGCGGCGGTTGTTGCATCACGATTTTCCAGTAAATCCAGTTTGTTCAGCACCAGCCAGCGCGGTTTTTCATATAGTGCCGGGTCATATTTTTTCAGTTCGTTGAGTATCGCATGCGCTTCGGCAGCCGGATCGGTGCCCTCATACAGCGGCGCAATATCTACCAGATGTAGTAACAGGCGGGTACGGGTCAAGTGGCGCAGGAATTGATGCCCCAGCCCGGCACCTTCCGCCGCACCTTCGATCAGGCCGGGAATGTCGGCAATGACGAAGCTCTTTTCATGTGATACACGCACCACACCCAGATTCGGGTGCAGCGTGGTGAAAGGGTAGTCGGCCACTTTGGGTTTGGCGGCTGACACCGAGCGAATGAAGGTGGATTTGCCCGCGTTGGGCATGCCAAGCAGGCCGACATCGGCCAGCACCTTCAGCTCAAGCTGCAATTCACGTTCCTCGCCGGGTTCGCCAGGCGTGCACTGGCGCGGCGCGCGGTTGGTGCTCGATTTGAAATGCAGATTGCCCAGGCCACCTTTGCCGCCCTGTACCAGCAAGGCTTTTTCGCCGTCATGGGTAAGGTCGGCAATGACCTCGCCGCTATTGATGTCGGTGATGACCGTACCGACCGGCATGCGCAGCACGATGTCGTCCGCACCCTTGCCGTAACAATCTGAGCCGCGTCCCGATTCGCCGTTTTTGGCGCGATGGGTGCGGGTAAACCGATAGTCCACCAGCGTATTGATGTTGCGGTCTGCCAGCGCATGCACGCTGCCACCGCGTCCGCCGTCGCCGCCGTCTGGGCCACCTTTTTCGATGTATTTTTCACGGCGAAAACTGGCCGCGCCGTTGCCGCCCTTGCCGGCAAAGACCTCAATCCTGGATTCGTCGATGAATTTCATGTTGTCGGTACCACAAATAAAAAAGCCCTACCTTGCGATAGGGCTTGGATTATTCCAGATAAAGCCGCTTAAGCAGCTACGATAGAAACGGTCCTGCGTTTTTGCGCGCCCTTGATGGCAAAAACCACTTTTCCGGTAATTTTGGCAAACAGCGTGTGATCCTTGCCCATGCCGACGTTATCGCCGGGATGAAATTCAGTGCCGCGCTGGCGCACGATGATGCTGCCTGCATTGATCAGTTCGCCGCCGTAGCTCTTCACGCCCAGTCGTTTCGAGTGTGAGTCGCGTCCGTTACTGGTACTGCCGCCGCCTTTTTTTGTTGCCATGTTATCTGCTCCTTACGAAAATTACGCGGAAATGCCGTCAATACGGATTTCGGTGTAACTTTGACGATGACCTTGGGATTTTTGATAGTGCTTACGGCGGCGCATCTTGAAGATGCGTACCTTGTCGCCGCGCCCGTGTGACACGATAGTCGCATTCACGGAAGCGCCGATCAGCAACGGCTTGCCCATCGACAGTTTGTCGCCATCGGCAACCATCAGCACCTTGTCCAGCACGACGGCGCTACCGACGTCGCCCGGAATGAGCTCGATTTTTAGGGTTTCGCCGGATGAGACACGATACTGCTTGCCTCCGGTTTTAATGACTGCGTACATAACAACCTCGATTAATTGCGGTTTTTGCGAAGGCGCGAATTATACATAAATATCCTGCATCGTCAAAACCATTTTTAACGGCGTATGGAGTTTAACGGCGCATGGAGTCGAAGAACTCCGCGTTATTTTTGGTTGCCTTGATTTTGTCGAGCAGGAATTCCATCGCTTCCATTTCGTCCATCGGGTAGAGCAGTTTGCGCAATAGCCAGATTCTTTGCAGAATATCAGGTTTGATGAGCAACTCTTCCTTGCGGGTGCCGGAGCGGTTCACGTTAATGGCCGGGTAGATACGCTTCTCGGCCATACGGCGATCCAGATGGATTTCCATGTTGCCGGTACCCTTGAATTCTTCGTAAATCACGTCATCCATGCGCGAACCGGTATCCACCAGCGCGGTGGCGATGATGGTCAGCGAGCCGCCTTCCTCGATGTTGCGTGCTGCACCGAAGAATCGCTTGGGGCGGTGCAGTGCGTTGGCATCCACACCGCCGGTCAATACTTTGCCGGAAGAGGGAACCACGGTATTGTAGGCGCGCGCCAGACGGGTAATGGAGTCGAGCAGGATGACGACATCTTTTTTGTGTTCAACCAGCCGTTTGGCTTTTTCCAGCACCATTTCCGCGACCTGCACATGGCGGCTGGCCGGTTCATCGAATGTGGAGGCAACCACTTCACCGCGTACGGTGCGGGTCATCTCGGTGACTTCTTCGGGACGCTCGTCGATCAGCAGCACAATCAGGATTGCATCGGGATTGTTCGACGAGATGGAATGCGCGATATGTTGCAGCATCACGGTTTTGCCGGATTTTGGCGAGGCTACCAGCAGGCCGCGTTGCCCCTTGCCGATTGGCGCGACGATATCAATGATGCGCCCGGTGATGTTTTCTTCGGCGCGTATATCGCGCTCCAATATCAGTGGTTCGGTCGGGAATAGCGGGGTGAGGTTTTCGAACAAAATTTTGTTCTTGGCATTTTCGGGCGGCTCGCCGTTGACCTTGTCCACTTTCACCAGGGCAACATAGCGCTCACCATCTTTGGGAGTGCGTATCTCGCCATCGATTGTGTCGCCGGTGTGCAGGTTGAAGCGGCGAATCTGGCTCGGGCTGACGTAAATATCGTCCGGGCCTGCCAGGTATGAAGTGTCAGGTGAACGCAGGAAACCGAAGCCATCCGGCAGGATTTCCAGCGTGCCATCGCCAAAAATACTTTCACCTTTCTTCGCCTGGCTTTTCAGCAGGGCGAACATCAGATCCTGCTTGCGCATTCGGTTGGCGTTTTCGATTTGATTGGCCGCAGCCATTTCAACGAGTTCAGTGACGTGTTTGGTTTTTATGTCGGATAAATGCATAGCGATGCGAGAATGAATATGAGAGGAACAGAAAGAAAGAGGT
This sequence comes from Gallionella sp., assembly GCA_035529795.1. Lineage (GTDB taxonomy): Bacteria > Pseudomonadota > Gammaproteobacteria > Burkholderiales > Gallionellaceae > Gallionella. The sequence goes on from DATKVZ010000008.1 coordinate 79,344, forward strand.
TGGGCCGGGTGGAAGATAACCACCCGCATGGCCTGGAACGTATTTGTTTTGTGTTTTTAATTACTGGATGACGGTGTTGGGAAGGAGTTGCGGGTATGACAGTAAACGCTTTAGATGTGGCTGTCAATAAAAGCGGTTAATTGGGATTTGGATAGTGCGCCAACTTTGGTGGCTTCGATATTGCCGTTTTTGAACAACATCAGGGTCGGGATGCCGCGGATGCCGAACTTTTGCGGGGTTTGCTGGTTTTCATCCACATTCAGCTTGGCAACATTCAGGCGTCCGGCATATTCCTTGGCGATTTCGTCCAGAATGGGTGCAATCATCCGGCACGGGCCACACCACTCGGCCCAGTAATCCACCAGCACCGGCAAGGGCGACTGTAGTACTTCGGCGTCAAAAGTAGCATCTGAAACGTATTGTATATGTTCGCTCATGGTCAGGATCTCACTTTTAAAAAAATTGATTGGGAGTGCAATACACGACTGGATTTTGGGGATATGTTGCCAAGTTTCAGGTTGCATCCTAACTAAAAATGCTCGTACTGTGAAGTACTGTGTGTGCACTTTTTTGCGGGGGTGTAACCAGTTCACCCATATGGAAGCCAAAGCATCCTTTGCGGCGATCCTCAAAAAAATGCTCCAGGCTATATTTAACCGGTCGGAAAGCGATTTCATCCCACGGGATTTCGTGCTCGGCAAATAGTTTGACTTCGAGGCTCTCGGCTCCGGGGGAAAAATCCTGATCAAGCAGTCTGGCGCGAAACAGCAGATGCACCTGGTCGATATAAGGCAGGCTGTACATCGAATACAGGTCGCCAATCGCGATGCGCGCGTTGGCCTCTTCCAGCGTTTCACGAATTGCCGCCTCGGTTGCGGTTTCGCCGTTTTCCATAAAACCACCGGGCAATGTCCACAACCCGTGGCGCGGCTCGATAGCGCGACGGCACAGCAGAATTTTGTCTTCCCATTCCGGTATCGAGGCGATCACCATCTTGGGGTTCTGATAATGAATGGTGGAGCAGGCGGTGCAAATGTGACGCGGGCGATAATCGTCATCCGGGCGGCGCAGTTCAACCGCGCCACCGCAGGATGGGCAGAAGTTTATTTCCAGAATTGCCACCAGGATTTTCCGGCAGGACTGTTGCCGCCGGTGGTTGCATTACCGGCAAGCGTATTGGTGTTTTTTGCCAACACGCGTTGCGCATCGTCGCGCAAATCGTTCATACCCATCGCATCATAGGCTTGCGCCATAATTTCCAGCGCTTCCCGTGTCGAGGGGCTGTTCGGATATTGCGTCAAAATGCCCTGCGCGCGGTTGACTGCAGCAATATACGCTTCACGACGCAAGTAATAGCGGGCGACATGCAACTCATATTGCGCCAGCGCGTTGACCAGATACTGCATGCGCAGTCTGGAGTCAGGCGTATATTTGCTGTCGGGGAAGCGCGTCACCAGATCCTTGAAGGCGGCAAACGAATCCTGTGCTGCTTTCGGGTCGCGCTCGGTGGGGTCCTGCCCGCCCAGTGATCCGAGCATGCTGATTTCACCATTGAAATTGGCCAGTCCTTTCACGTAGTAGGCGTAGTCCACATGCGGATGATTGGGGTATTGCTTGATGAAACGTTCGGCGGCAGAGATCGCCGGCTCTGCCTCGCCCTCACGATAATGGGCGTAGGCCATTTCCAGCAGTGCCTGCTGCGCGTAGCGGCCGTAGGGATAGCGCGATTGCAACGTTTCATACAATTTGATGGCGGCACTGAAGTTTTCATCATTTAATTCTTCTTTGGCCTGGCTGTAGATTTCCTCGACAGGCATTTGCTTAACCGGCGCGGAGCCATCCGGCAGCGGATCAAAGATACTGCAAGCAGTTAACGTAAGCAGCAGGAATACAGCTAAACTATGGCGCATGGTTGAATCCGAAAAAAATTTGCGCGGTCATTATACCAAAGGCAGGCAATCCACTGGTAACGCAACTAACCATTCCACCAAGTTGCCAAAAGACGGCAACCAAGTGGCTGGTTATACGCAACAAGTTGTGTGCGGAGCTGGCGCCGACGCAACTCCCCCGTACTCGCAGACCTTTATGGTGCCCGATGATTGCGCGGGCATGCGTTTCGACCAGGTACTGGCGAAATTGCTGCCGGAATACTCGCGCAGCCGCTTGCAGGCATGGATTGCGGCGGAGCAAGCCAGCCTGAACGGTGCAGTTGCTGTCGCAAAACAGAAAGTATGGGGTGGTGAAACCATCATCGTGTTGCCGCAGACGCACCCTGCCGAACAGCCGTATCTGGCCGAGGACATCGCGCTTAATATTGTGTACGAGGATGAGGCGTTGCTGGTAATCAATAAGCCGGCCGGACTGGTGGTGCATCCCGGCAGCGGGAACTGGCAAGGCACGCTGCTGAACGCGCTGTTGCACCATGCACCGCAACTCGCCGAGGTGCCGCGCGCCGGCATCGTGCATCGCATTGACAAGGATACCAGCGGCCTGCTGGTCGTCGCCAAAACCCTGGCCGCGCAAACTGCGCTGGTACGGCAACTCCAGTCGCGCAGCGTGAAACGCGAATACCTGGCACTGGTGTGGGGCGAGTTGCGGCATGGCGGCAAAGTAGATGCGCCGATAGGCCGCCATCCCGCACAGCGTGTCAAAATGGCGGTGGTGGAAAATGGCAAGCCTGCCGTTACGCATTATCAGCCTGAGGAAAAATTTCCGAGTTGCACTTTGCTGCGCTGCCGCCTGGAAACCGGACGCACCCACCAGATTCGCGTGCATCTGGCATATATTGGCCATCCGCTGGTCGGCGACAGCACCTACCTCAAAGGCGCGCAAAAATGTGTACCGCGGCTGCGCGCGCTGCTGCATGAATTTCCGCGCCAGGCGCTGCACGCTACGCACCTGGCATTGGAACATCCGGTCTCCGGCGGAATGATGGAATGGCATGCACCTGTGCCGGAGGATATGGGGCAACTGCTGCGGCAACTACGCGAGGTGAACAATGATCCAGACTGAGCATTTGATTATTCCAAGCTGGCCGGCGCCGCCCAACGTCAGGGCATTACAGACTACGCGGCACGGCGGGGTGAGCACTGCGCCTTACGACAGTCTGAATCTCGGCAGTCATGTCGGTGATAACCCGCTGACGGTAGCGCGCAACCGCGTGTTGCTCAACACACTATTGCCGAGCGAGCCGGTGTGGCTGGAGCAAACGCACGGCACCCGTGTCATCAACGCTGACAAGGCGGGCTGTCAGCCGCAAGCCGATGCCTGCATCGCGCGCCATCATGCGGCGGTTTGCGTGGTGATGACCGCCGATTGCCTGCCGGTATTATTGTGCGACCAACAGGGTACGGTGGTCGGCGCGATTCACGCCGGGTGGCGTGGCCTGTGCGATGGCGTGATTGAGGCCACCGTATTGGCGATGGCGGTGCCGCCGCAACGCCTCATGGCCTGGCTGGGCCCCGCGATCAGTCAGGATGCCTTTGAGGTTGGAGAAGAGGTACGCACCGCCTTCATTGCCAATCAACCACAAGCTGAGGCGGCATTCATTGCCGGGCAACGCGGCAAATGGCTGGCCGATATTTATGCATTGGCAAGATTGCGCCTCAACGCGCTGGGTATTACGGACATCTATGGGGGTGACTACTGCACTTACCGTGAGTGCGAGCGGTTTTTTTCTTATCGTCGCGATGGTGTAACCGGGCGTATGGGTACGTTTATCTGGCTGGAATGAGTTTCGGCTTGGTCAGGATGGCTGAAGCGCGAAGCGCATCGACAGATCCACCGCCTGTACGTCTTTGGTCAGCGCACCAACGGAGATGCGATCCACCCCGGTCTCGGCGATGAGACATACATTTTCCAGAGTGACGCCACCGGAAGCCTCCAGCTCGGCACGTCCTATTGCATGGGCTACTGCGATGCGCATGTCAGCCAGGGGAAAGTTGTCGAGCAGGATCAGCCGCGCACCGGCGTTAAGCGATTCCTCGAACTGCACCATGTTCTCTACCTCAATCTGGATGGGTGTCCCCGGCGGGGTGATGCGGAATGCCTGTTCCAGTACCGCGTGAATACTACCCGCAGCAGAAATGTGGTTTTCCTTGATCAGCACACCATCGGAGAGTCCGGTGCGCTGGTTATGTCCGCCGCCAACACGCACCGCATATTTTTGCGCCACGCGCAAACCCGGCAGGGTTTTGCGTGTATCCATGATTTTTGCCCGTGTTCCCGCCACAGCCTCCACATAGCGCTGCGTCAGCGTCGCGGTGGCAGAGAACGTTTGCAGAAAATTTAGTGCGGGGCGTTCAGCGCTCAACATCGCGCGGGCGTTGCCTTGTATTTCGCATAGCGTCTGGCCCGGTTCGACGCGCTGACCTTCCTGCGCCAGCCACTTGATGTGGCAATCCGGGTCGAGGCTCAGAAAGCATTCCTCGAACCACGGCGAACCGCATAGTACCGCCGCTTGCCGCGTGACGACGCGGGCGTAAGCGCGCGCGTGTTCGGGGATAAGTTGCGCGGTCAGGTCCCCAGAATTGAAAATTGCCTTTCTCGTTTGTCTCCTCTCCTGCTCGCGGGGGAGGATTGAGGTGGGGGCTTTCTCGCCGATATCTTCTTCGAGCGCGGCGTGAACGTTGGCATGGATGCAGTGGTTGAGGGCGGATTGAGACATGGAGTATCCTGTGCTGTGTGGATGCAGTATAAGGGATGCGCGACAGACTTGAAATTCCCGGCTTTCGCTCCACTTAAACGGACAATTCAATATTAACTTCAAGGAGCCATCATGCGTTTCGACAAGTTCACCACCAAGCTGCAACAAGCGTTGACCGATGCCCAGAGTCTGGCGGTCGGCAGCGATAATCAGTTCATCGAGCCGCTCCACCTGCTGCTGGCCTTGCTTAACGATGCCGACAGCGGTGCGGGGTCGCTGCTGGCGCGCGCCGGGGGCAATGTCGGCGCATTGAAACCTGCCGTGCAGCAGGCCGTGGAACGCCTGCCCAAGGTGGAGGGCCACGGCGGCGAAGTGCAGGTGGGGCGCGACCTGACCAATCTGCTTAACCTTACCGACAAGGCCGCACAGAAGCGCGGCGACCAGTTCATTGCCTCGGAGATGTTCCTGCTTGCGGCAAGCGAAGACAAGGGCGAGACCGGACGCCTGCTCAAACAGCATGGTGTAGCAAAGGCACCGCTCGAGCAGGCCATCAATGCGGTGCGTGGCGGTGAATCAGTCGGCTCGCAGGAAGCCGAAGGCCAACGCGAAGCGTTGAAGAAATACACCATCGACCTCACCGAACGTGCTAGACAAGGCAAGCTCGATCCGGTGATCGGCCGCGACGACGAGATCCGCCGCGCCATTCAGGTGTTGCAACGCCGCACCAAGAATAATCCGGTATTGATCGGCGAACCCGGCGTGGGCAAGACCGCCATCGTCGAAGGCCTGGCGCAGCGCATTGTCAACGGTGAAGTGCCGGAGTCACTAAAAAACAAAAAGGTGTTGAGCCTGGACATGGCAATGTTGATCGCCGGTGCCAAGTATCGCGGCGAATTCGAAGAGCGCCTGAAAGCCGTGCTCAAGGAACTGGCGCAGGACGAAGGCCAGACCATCGTGTTCATCGACGAGCTGCACACCATGGTGGGCGCGGGCAAGGCCGAGGGCTCGATGGATGCGGGCAACATGCTCAAGCCGGCGCTGGCGCGCGGCGAGCTGCACTGCGTCGGCGCCACCACGCTGGACGAATACCGCAAATACGTCGAGAAAGATGCCGCGCTGGAGCGCCGCTTCCAGAAAGTGCTGGTCGATGAGCCGAGCGTGGAATCTACCATCGCGATCCTGCGCGGCCTGCGCGAGCGCTACGAGCTGCACCACGGCGTGGATATCACCGACCCGGCCATCATCGCCGCAGCGGAATTGTCGCATCGCTACATCACCGACCGCTTCCTGCCGGACAAGGCCATCGACCTGATCGACGAGGCCGCCGCGCGTGTCAGAATGGAGATCGACTCCAAGCCCGAGGTGATGGACAAACTCGAGCGCCGCCTGATCCAGCTCAAGATCGAGCGCGAAGCGGTAAAGAAGGAAAAGGATGAAGCGTCGAAAAAACACATGCAGTTGATCGAAGACGAGATTAAAAAGCTGGAGCGCGAATACGCCGACCTCGAAGAGATTTGGAAGTCGGAAAAGGGCGCGGCCGAAGGCACCGCCAACCTCAAGGAGGAGGTCGAAAAGGTTCGTGCCGAGATGGTCACGCTGCAACGCGCGGGCAAGCTGGAGCAGGTCGCCGAGCTGCAATACGGCAAACTGCCGCAGCTCGAAGCCAAGCTCAAAGAAGCCGCACAGCGCGAGGCTGAAGGCAACGGCAAGAAGAACAAGCTGCTGCGTACCCAGGTGGGCGCGGAAGAGATCGCCGAAGTGGTGAGCCGCGCCACCGGTATTCCGGTATCGAAGATGATGACGGGCGAGCGCGACAAGCTGCTCAAGATGGAAGATAAGCTGCATGAGCGCGTGGTGGGGCAGGATGAAGCGGTGCGATTGGTGTCTGACGCCATCCGCCGTTCGCGTTCCGGGTTGGGCGATCCCAACCGTCCGTATGGCTCGTTCCTGTTTCTCGGCCCGACCGGCGTGGGCAAGACCGAGCTGTGCAAGGCGCTGGCCGGATTCATGTTCGATTCCGAAGACCATTTGATCCGCATCGACATGAGCGAGTACATGGAGAAACATTCCGTCGCGCGCCTGATCGGTGCGCCGCCCGGTTATGTTGGCTACGAGGAAGGCGGCGGCTTGACCGAGGCGGTGCGCCGCAAACCCTATAGCGTCATCCTGCTGGATGAAGTGGAGAAGGCGCACCCGGATGTGTTCAACGTGCTGCTGCAAGTACTGGATGATGGCCGCATGACCGACGGGCAGGGGCGCACCGTGGACTTCAAAAACACGGTGATCGTGATGACTTCAAATCTGGGCAGCCAGATGATCCAGCAGATGGAAGGCGACGACTACCAGGTCATCAAGCTCGCGGTGATGGGCGAGGTGAAGACCCATTTCCGTCCCGAGTTCATCAACCGTATCGACGAGGTCGTGGTGTTCCACGCGCTGGACGAGAAGAACATCAAATCCATCGCCCACATCCAGTTGCAGTATCTGGAAAAACGCCTGGCCGCGATGGAGATGAAGCTGGAAGTCAGCGATGCCGCACTGGCCGAGATCGCCGCCGCCGGATTCGATCCGGTGTACGGCGCAAGGCCGCTCAAGCGCGCGATCCAGGCACAACTGGAAAACCCGCTGGCCAAGGCTATCCTCGAAGGCAAGTTCACGGCGAAAGATACGATCAAGGTAGACTGCAAGGGCGGGGTGATGAAGTTCGAGAAATAACTCTGTCTATCCCCTCTCCCGCTTGCGGGAGAGGGGTAGGGGAGAGGGGGATTTTTCCCAACTGAATGCCCCGTCATTTCCGCGAACGCGGGAATCTGATGGCGTGCATGGCGCGCCGTTATTTGATGAAGCTGGATTCCGGGCCAAGCCCGGAATGACGAATAAAATATCTCTGTTGAATTAATACAGGAAATAAAATGAAAATAGTAATCAGACTCTTCTTCCGCACCCTGCGCATCATCCTCATTCCTTTCATGTTGCTGTGGGAGATCATCTCCACGCCCAAAGGTATTGTGCGCACGGCAGAGGAACAACAACGCATCGACGCACAGACACGCAACATGGTGCTGTATCAATACAAGACCTGCCCGTTCTGCATCAAAGCGCGCAAAGAGATCGCCCGTTTGTCGCTGAAAATCGAACAGCGCGATGCGCAGCATGACCAGCAGAATCGCGCAGAATTGCAGCAAGGCGGCGGGGCGGTACAGGTACCGTGTCTGCGCATCACCGATGCCGAAGGCAATGTGCAGTGGATGTATGAGTCCGGCAAGATCATCACCTATCTGAACCAGCACTACGCCCCAACTCAGCAGTCGGCGTAAACCGGGCGGGGCAGACATGGCGCGCGGCAAGAAACACTACAGCGTCTATGTCGTCGAATTGTCCCCGGACGTCCTGTACGAATCCAAATTCAAAAAGCGCAACCCGGACTACATTCCCGGCAAACCCTGCGTCTACGTCGGAATGACCGGTGTCGATCCCGACATCCGTTTCGACAAACACAAAGCCGGTATCCAATCCAACCGCTACGTCAAAGAATACGGCCTGCGTCTCTGGCCCGACCTCTACGAAGCCTACAACCCCATGACCTACGACGATGCCTGCGAGCAGGAAGTCGAGCTGGGCATCAGTTTGCGCGAAGCGGGGTTCGGGGTGTGGCAGGCGTAGGGCGGTTCGGCACCCTCACGAAAAGTATCTAGGGAAGCACTGAACAAGTCCTCCGTTCGTGGTGAGCTTGTCGAACCATAAGCGGAGGATGGCGTACGATCAATGAGTTGCGAAGCCCGCCCTTCGACAGGCTCAGGGCGAACGGACTTATTCAGTATTTCCATAGGCCAATTTACTGATTTCCTCTGCTACCAGGGAGGGGTAAGTTTTGGCAACGCGTACTTGATGGGCTGTTCGAAGGGGTTGGAAAGTGCAAAACAAATCGGCTCCGGTACATGTTTGCTGATAAGCTGGCCGCAGATTTTTTCGAAGATGTAAAGAGGTGGCGAAATGAAAACAGTAACGATTGACGTCCGGCCATTGGCCGACACATTGGGTGATTTCACGCAGACTTGGAAGAGTGGTAAAGCTTCCGCACCGCGCATCAGCTTCGAATCGCCCGAACTACTGTTCAAAATGCTGTCCGGCAAACGCTGGGAGCTGTTGAACGCAATGACCGGCGCAGGCGCCATGTCCATCCGCGAAGCGGCGCGACGCGTTGAACGCGATGTCAAAGCCGTTCATGGCGACGCCACCGCGCTGCTCAATGCAGGCATATTGGCCAAGACCGACGACGGAATGATCGTCTTTCCCTATGACGCCATCCATGTGGATTTCATGCTCAAGGCGGCTTGAGAAAAAACTCGGAGCTCAGCCTGCCCCTTTAACTATTTAAGGGGCGTCAGTTTCTTTTTGATACTTCCTTTAGATTTTATTTTTGCGCTCGTGTTTTCTTCATGTGCCAAAAAAATTGAATCTACGAGCCGACTGCAGCTTGAAGTAACACGTGCTAGAACTTTAATTTGCTCCCTGCACGATAGGCTTTCCGCTTTTTCAGGATAGTTAATTTTATGGTCAACTTCGCCCCATACCTCCTCCATGAGAGTGCGCACTTGAATCTCGCAAGTTAGTACAGATTTTGTATTAGGCTGTACTACATAGTGGACACTGGTATACATTGTTTCCGAATCTGTAGTTTCAATTCCAATTTTGGTGAAATATTTACGCGACTCGTCATCCCATGTACGTGCGCAAGGCCCCTCAAGTTTCAACCACTTCTGTTCATCAAAAATATTCAGTAGTTCGACATTGATTGCTTCAATTTGTTTTGTATGGAGGTGAAGAATTCTAAAACCAGCTAGGTCATTAATTTTTTGAAAGAGATTTTCTTTTGTGTAAATAAAACCTTCACCTTTGCTCTTTGCTGCAAGTCCTTTTTTTATTAACTTCGCTCGTAGATGCTCAGGATCTTTGACACGCCATTTCACAGAATGGGCAAGCTCAGTCAACTTATCCGATGTTTCAACATAGCCCTTTAAAGTGTTTAGCAGACCAATGAAGTATTTCTGGTTATCAACATAGTGTTGAACCATGCCGTCAATCAGTTTCAATTGAATTGCGGTAAGTGTAGGTTGCTTCATGAGTCCGAAGAGGTATGCTCAACGCGCTGGATAATGTGTTTTGCGATGCGGTCGAATTCGGCTTCTGCCTGTTGTTTTTGTTCCGGGGAGCCACCTTTCACCATTGCAAATGGCCGACCTTGAAGTTGTGCTTCTGGTGCTAGACTACCGAAATCCTTTACCTGTCCAAGTTTGTTATGGCTTACAGATGAGCTTGCAAGGTTTTTGTCAATTTGGCGAAGAACTGCTGCAATGTCGCTATTGGCAGCCCTCTCCAATTTTGCAACATATGGTGCAAAGCTTCCGGAAATCGTCCCTCCATACATACGGAATTTTTGTAGTATGTAGCCCATGAATTTAGGCTTGCCTGGGAGAAGTACCGTATCGTCTGGCGCAAGCTGGGAAATTATCTGCCAGTCAGTGATCCATGCTGCAAGAGAATGCCCAAGAGTACTCAGCGCACGAGTTGAGAAAAGGTCGCAGGCTGCAGGGACAATAAAAAAGTCACAATCAAGCAAAATCACGCGATTTAAGGGGCCAATGTTTGGCCCGATATCGTAAAAAACAAAGTCCGCTTTTATTCTCTTTGCGATGAGATTTACGGCGTCACTTATTGCGGTGGATCCGCGATAGCCGCGCACTTTTCTCTGCAGGCAATCAGTCCATATCTGCGGCAAGTCAGTCTCGAATTCGGAGAGTTGAATGTCGCCAGGTAATAGGAAAATGTTTTTTAGACGTTCAAAGGGTTTAACTTCTTTTACTTTGCCCGTTGCTTCCGCAACAGGTTTGATTGCTGACCAAATCGTGTTGCCCGCCTCCGTATCAGAATTATCGAGCCAGCTGTCTATAACTTCAGGCTCAACAAGATACGAAGTGAGATTGCATTGTGGATCGGCATCAACTAGTAGAACGCGCTTGCCCGCCTTTGCGAGTGCCGAAGCAATATTAACAGTTAGCGTGGTTTTCCCTACACCGCCTTTGTGGTTGTACAGAGCCAGTCTATGAGATGAGTGGCGTGCGCCTGGATGAACTTGACTCACCATTATTCTTTCTTAGTGTTCTTCAAGTTCTTACTCGCAGTTTTACGCGGCTTTCTCTTTGGACGTATTCCCTGAATGCCCGACTTAGCCGCTTCACGATCGGGTAGGTGTTGTACATAAAGCTCGCCAGCTGAACTAATTTGTTTACTACCCTTTACTGCTTGAACAAGCAAACCGGCTTTCGAAGCATTATCGACGGCTATAGACGCGTTAGAAAATTTTGGCTGAGCTGCTTCAGTATTTAGCGTGCTTATGTCCAAAGTCTTAAAATGAGGCGTGTCTCGATAATGCGTTAGATAGTATGCAAGACACGTAGCTCTTTCCACATCAGTTAGAGGTGCTTTCTCACGCATAAAATCTTTTGGTGAAATGGTTCTATCTTCAGAAAAGGTAGTTCGGTTGGTAGAATGGCTAACCGCTGCTGAGGAGTGAGTTGGTGCCACATGCGTACCATGACTCTCTTGTAGAGGAAGATTCAGAAAAGTGGCGACAGCCTGTAAAGTTCGCTTTTGATCTTCTTTACTCAGTTTGTTCAGAGAAGTAATGATTTCTGTTAGAACGTTGGGATCGTTAGGGGAGTTTGGTTCCATATTATTCGCCTCGTTTTTGTTGTCGTTTCAATTTGGAATGAAAATAGCTGATTTTCTTAGATATATCAAGGGAATTGGAAGTAATGTATGGGATCAAAGGTGCCAGGTTCGAATTGCTACGAGAGAAGAATAAAGGGGCCAGGCTCAAGAGCTAAATAGGTCAGCTTCGGCTTTGTTTTAGCGCAGCCTGTTCGCAAATATATTGTGGTGCTGCCCCCTTTAGCTCGACACACCTTATGCAAATATCACCGACACATGCCCCTCGGTGCGCGAACGCGATGTTGCTTTAACCACGATCTGAATATCGCGCCCCAGACGAGTCAGGCATTCCAGCATTTTCAATTCTGAGATGCCTCGAAATTGACCGCGCAGCATGCCGGATAATTTTGGCTGGGAGATGCCCAGCAATTCGGAAGCTTGCACTTGGGTCAGCTTGCGCCGTTTGATGATGTCGCCGATCTTGGTGGCCAGTTGTGCCTTGACCAGCATTTCCTCTGCATTGTCCAAGCCAAAGTCTGCATATACGTTGGTGCTGCCGCGTGTGATGTTGCTCATTTGTTTGCTCCTTCAGAATGTTGTTGCGCCAGCTTTAATCTGTCGCGAATCAAGTCCAGGTCTTGCTTCGGTGTTGCGATGCCTTTGTGTGATTTTTTCTGGAAGCAATGCAGAACATAGATCGCATTGCTGAATCGCACGGTATACACCGCCCGGTAGGTATTGCCGTCATCATCCTCGACCACTTCAAGCACACCCGCCGAACCGAAGCCCTTAAGCGGCTTTGCCTGAGCATGTTTTCCGCCGTTTTGTGCCAAGTGCAGCGCGTATCCAAAGGTGTCTACGACATCGGTCGGCATGGACAGCAAATCCTTCTTGGAAGAAGCAACCCACTCCAGCGGCTTGACAGGCGTTTGGCTCATGCGGGAGATTATACCTATATGGTAATAATAATCAATTTTGGCAAAACGCGGGGTTATTAAAGGGGCAAGGCTCGATTATTCCCATACCCTCCTCCGCATCGCTGAAATAAAAACCCCGGCCCTTGAATTCGTAAATTAACCGGACACGACTAGTCTACAATAGCCTTCAAATGATCGCGCCTGACTTGAGGTCGAAAGAGCGGGTCTGGTGCGATGTGGGGGTAGGGCCGGGGGTACACTGTTTGCCCGGCTGTCGGGTTGTCTTGATGGGGGTTTTGCCATGAGCGGCTGCTGTGATGACGGTTGTTCTCTGGATCGGCTGCGCGAGCGGCAGCGCGGAACATTGCAAAGCGTCCTCGGCATCAACGCCGTGATGTTCTTTGTCATCGCTGCTGCTGCGTTCTACGGCAAGTCAACAGCTCTACTGGCTGACAGCCTTGATAACCTTGGCGACGCATTGACCTATGGCCTCAGCCTTTACGCGGTTTCGCGGGGCGCTGCCGTCAAGGCCAAGGTCGCGCTGTTCAAGGGCGGGCTCATTTTTCTGGCAGCCGTGGTCGTGGCTGCCCAGATTATTTACAAGTTGTTTGTGCCAAGTGTCCCCGTCTTCGAGCTGATGGGCACATTCAGTCTTGTTGGTCTTGTCGCAAACTCTCTCTGTCTGTTTCTGCTGTGGCGGCATCGCCACGAAGATGTGAATATGAGTTCGGTGTGGGAGTGCTCGCGGAACGATATTGCAGCGAATCTCTCTGTTTTTGTCGCGGCGGGTGCGGTCTGGTTCACCGGCTCGGGCTGGCCCGATATTGTGGTCGCGCTGGGTCTGGTGTGGCTGCTGATGCGTTCCGCGATTCGCGTTATTGCTTCGGCCAGGGCAGAGCTTGGTGTGGCAACGGCGCGATCCGGATGATGCGCATGGAAGATACACCGAACGATTGCACCGCCTGAATGTCTTCCATCCGGTGTTCTGATACCGGACTTGCTGGGGGATAAAACCATGAGCGGCCTGCAAACATTGCGTTTCGATAATGCCTTCATACGTGACTTGCCCGGTGACACAAGCGGCGCCGCCCACTCGCGGCATACGCATGGTGTCTGTTGGGCAAGCATTCATCCCGCTCCCGTGAGCAACCCACGCCTGCTGGCCTATGCGCCGGAAGTGGCGCACCTGCTGGATCTCGATGCATCCGACGTCGCATCACCCGAGTTCGCCCTGGCGTTTTGCGGAAACCGGCTGCTTCCCGGCATGGAGCCTTATGCCACACGCTACGGCGGCCACCAGTTCGGCAGTTGGGCGGGGCAATTGGGAGATGGCCGCGCTATCGGACTCGGCGAAGTTGTCAACGCGCGCGGCGAACGCTGGGAGCTGCAACTGAAAGGGGCGGGCATCACTCCCTATTCGCGCCGTGCCGATGGGCGTGCCGTGCTGCGCTCTTCCATGCGCGAGTTTTTGTGCAGCGAGGCAATGTTTCATCTCGGCATTCCGACCACGCGCGCACTGAGCCTGATCGCCACCGGAGAAGCGGTGCAGCGTGACATGTTCTATGACGGCAATCCGCGCAACGAACCGGGCGCAGTTGTGTGTCGTGTCGCACCTTCCTTCATCCGTTTTGGCCATTTTGAAATCCTGGCCGCCCAGGGCGAAGCGGAATTGCTGCGCCGCCTGGTGGAGTTCACCATCCGGCGCGATTTTTCTCATCTTGCCGGAAACGGCGATGAACGCTTTGCCGCCTGGTTTCGCGAAGTGTGTGAGCGCACAGCGAAACTGATGGTCGAGTGGATGCGCGTCGGATTCGTGCACGGAGTGATGAACACCGACAACATGTCCATTCTCGGATTGACCATTGATTACGGCCCGTATGGATGGATCGATAATTTCGATCCGGGCTGGACACCCAACACCACCGACGCGGAAACACGCCGCTATTGTTATGGCGAGCAGCCCAATGTTGCGCGCTGGAATCTGGAACGGCTGGCGGACGCGCTGGCGTCGCTGGCACCCGCCCACAGCGTGCTGGAAGAGGGCATGGCGCATTTCGATGCCACCCTGCAACAATCTATGCAGGACATGCTGGCGGCGAAATTCGGTTTGCTGCGCTGGAAGGAGGAGGATGGTGCGTTGGTCTCCGAGGCATTTGAACTCATGCAGCAATGCGAGATGGATATGACCTGGATGTTCCGCAGTCTGGCCGATGTGGATTTGCTGAATCCGCAGGTGGAGAGCCTCGCATCGGGTTCCTATCAGCCCGAACTATTCGACACTCACAGGAAATTTTTTGCTGCGTGGCTCAACCGTTATGCGATGCGTGCGCGGGAAGAGCAGGGGGATGCCGGGCAGAGGGCAGGGCGCATGAACCGGGTCAATCCCCGTTTCGTACTGCGCAATTATCTTGCGCAACAGGCTATCGAGGCCGCCGAACAGGCGGATGATTTGCGGCCATTGCAGCGTTTGCTGGATGCCGCGCGCCAGCCATACTCAGCGGATTGTCCTGCCGATCTTGTTGCCATGCGCCCGGAGTGGGCGCGAAACAAGGCCGGCGCATCCATGCTTTCCTGCAGCTCGTAGCAAGCGCTCGGACGGGCATCTATTCAAGTAAACGTCGGGCAAGTCTTTCATACGTCATGAACCTGATTAAATTTTCGTCCGGTTCAGGCGCGAATCGAACGCACCGCGCCGGTGAACAGGTTTGCCGCCAGCACCAGCATGAAAGCGAAGGTGGCGGCCAATGCCCATCACACCACCTGTTCGCGTCTCATTTCCAGTGGATCCGATGCGCCCATCTCAGATATCCAGCAGGTCCTGAAGCTACGGTAGCAGCGAACCGTCTTGCAGATTGAAGCGCTCGTTGCGGTGCAGCAGCGCTATGCGTGTCACCATATTTTCGCCCTTGGCGGTGAGATGGACTTCCACCTCGCGTCGGTCCGTCTGGTTTTGCCGGCGTGCCACCCAGCCGAGTTTTTCACAGCGCGACACCAGCGCGACGACGCCGTGGTGCTGGGCTTGCAAGCGCTCGGCGAGTTCACCGATCCGCGCCCATTCACGCCCGGGGAAACCCTTGACGTGCAGCAGCAGCAGGTACTGCAGTGGTGTGATGCCATGCTTGCGCGTGACCTGTTCGCTGAAGCGCAGGAAGCGCCGCAGCCGATAGCGAAACTCGGAGAGGGTTTCGAATTCCTGTTTGGTCAGATCCGGATTTTTCATGCTGCTCGTTATCCATCGTCATTAATTTCGACCAACCATATCACAGGCCAACACCACCATATTATGGTTTTATCACGGCGTGATGTAATATCGCGACTATTGGGGCTGATTTCAAAGGAGAGGTTTATGTCACAACAACAAATTGCCTGGCAACTTTCGCTCATATTGATGAGCCTGGTGGTGCTCGCCTTCGCCTTCGTCGCGATCAATTCGAATGCGCGCCAGGACGACTACACGCCATTGCAGAAGCGTGCCTACCGCATTCGCAGCTGGTTGTTCTGGGGGTTGGCCGTGGTTTTTGGATCGGCGATGTTCTACACGCTGAAGGATCTGCCCTACGGTGCGGAGCACGACCGGAGCGACGCGAGTGCCGCACAGATTGTCGAAGCGAAGGGCTATCAGTGGCACTGGGAATTGAGCCGTGATCATATTGAGGTCGGCCAGCCGGTGGAATTCCGTATCACCAGTGCGGATGTCAATCACGGTTTCGGTATCTACGACGGCACCATGCACATTGTCGCGCAGGCCCAGGCCATGCCCGGCTATACCAACGTAATCCGCCATACCTTCAACAAGGCGGGCACGTACAAAATCCTGTGCCTTGAGTACTGCGGCATTGCCCACCACAACATGATTGCAGAAATCAAAGTCGGCAGTCTTTAAGGAGGAGAAGAACATGGCGAGTCACACCTATACCCCTGTGCCCGATCAGGGCGCCAAGACCGTCGTACTGGCTTACATGGTCACCGTATCTGTTGTTTTGCTGCTGATGATGACCTTCGGGTTACTTATGCGCATGGAACAGGCGCAGTTCATCGCAATGGGCGCAAACTGGTTCTATGAACTCATGACGCTTCACGGCGCCGGCATGGTCGGCATCGCCGCCGTCACCGGGGCCGCCATCATGTGGCATTTTCTGCGTCAATACGTTGCATTATCCCAGGGAGTCTTTCTGGCGAATCTGCTGTTGTTTCTTCTCGGCGTCGCCATGATTCTGGCAGGTGTCCTACTCGGCCATTTTCACGGTGCATGGACCTTCCTGTATCCGTTGCCAGCCCAGTCTATGGGCATGTGGAGCCAGGGGGCGGCCGCGCTGTTCATGGGCGGCCTGCTGGTGATTGGCGTCGGTTTTCTCCTGCTGCATCTGGACATCGCCCGCGCCCTCATCGTTCGCTATGGTAGTTTTGCCCGCTCGCTCGGCTGGCCACAGCTCTTTGGTCGCGACGACGGCAACGCGCCGCCACCGACAGTGGTGGCCAGCACGATGGTGACAATTGTCAATGTCGCCGGCCTGGTTGCGGGCGCCAGTATTCTGTCCATGATGCTGGTAAATCTCTATGTGCCCAGCTTCAACATCGATCCGCTGCTGGCCAAGGGCATGATTTATTTCTTCGGCCATGTTTTCATCAACGCCACTATCTACATGGCGGTCATCGCTGTCTATGAAATCCTGCCGCGCTATACGCAGCGCCCATGGAAATCGAACAGGGCCTTTCTGGCTTCGTGGACGGCCTCGACATTGATGGTCCTGTTCATCTTCCCGCACCATCTGCTGATGGATTTTGCCTTCCCGGAATGGTTTCTGGTCATGGGCCACATGATCGGCTACATGAACACCTTCCCGATCCTCGTGGTGACCGGCTACGGCGCGCTGATGATCGTGTACCGTTCGGGTATCCGCTGGGACATGAGCTCGAAGCTGCTGTTCGTCTCGTTGCTCGGCTGGTCGGCAGGCGTCATGCCGGCGTTTATTGACGGCACAATCTCGGTGAACTATGTGATGCACAACACACTGTGGGTGCCGGGACACTTCCATACCTACCTGCTGCTCGGCACGATGGGGATGATGTTCGGTTTCATGTATTACCTTGGCAAACCCGAGGGGAATACCAAGGACGCGCTTCTTGATCGCCTCGCCTTCTGGCTGTTCATAATTGCGGCTCCCGGCTTCACGCTGACTTTCCTCTTCTCCGGCAAGGAAAGCGTGCCGCGCCGCTATGCCGAGCATCTGCCCGAGTGGGTTCCGTATGACCGCATCGGCACCTTGTTCGCGCTGCTGGTGATTACCGCGGTTCTGGTTTTCATCATCCGTTTCCTCACCAGTCTGGGACGGGCCGGACACGACTACCAGCGCGCTCCGCTGGCGCGTGCCGGAACTGGGTGAACCGTGTCCGCAGTCTGACCGCCACGGTGCTGGTGACCCTCATGGGCACTGGTGCACTGTGGTGGGGTACCGACGGGCTGCAGGCATTCACCGCTGAAGCGGCCCGGCGCACGGTACTTTTGGATGCGCCAAGGGAGCTTCCCGCAGCATCTCTGGAAGACCAGGATGGTCGCAGTTTCAGCTTGCAGGATTACCGCGGCAAACTGCTGGCTGTCGAGTTCATCTACACGCGTTGCCCCACGCTATGCCGCAGCATGGGTATGGCCTTCAGACAGATCCACGATCACGTGCCTGCGGCAGCGTTGGAAAAGGACTTCGCCCTGCTCAGCATCAGCTTCGACACGGCTCGCGACGATACGGCCAGCCTGCGCAACTATGGGCGCACCTACGGTGCAGACGGTAACCACTGGCGTATCGCGCGGGTACCCAGTGATGCGGAACTCAAGCAGCTGCTCAAGGCATTCGGTGTTGTCGTGATCGACGATGGCCTGGGCGGCTTCGAGCACAATGCGGCAATTCATCTGCTCGACCGTGGCGGGAGGCTTGCGCTGATCAGCGATATTGATGAGCCGCTGGAGTTTGCCGAGAAGGTTGTGGCATGGTTGTGAACCGCAAAACCCTCCGTATTGCACGCTTCGGGCTTGGCACGCTCTACCTGTTCATGTTGACGCCCGTGGCGCGTACCTGGTTCGAGGCGACCATGACGGCTCACATGCTGTTGCAGATACCGTTGTTGGCGGCGATCGGCTTCGCCGCCAGCCGCCTGCTGCCTGAACGCTGTCAGCTTGGGTTGCTCGCGGCAGTGGGAGGCGCGGTCCCTTGCGTGGTGTTGGCCATTTTCGCATCAAGCTACTGGATGCTCCCGCGCGCGCTGGATGCCGCGCTGGCGAACCCGCTGGCCGAAACAGGAAAATTCCTCAGTATTCCAATCCTCATCGGCATACCGTTGGCCCTGGCCTGGAGGCGACTCTCGATTCTCGGACGGGGTTTCGTGTGGACCAACTTCTTCAGCATGCTGGCCGTGCTCGGCTGGCTCTACATCGCCGCACCGGTACGCATTTGCAATAGTTATCTGGTGAACGAGCAGGTACTCACCGGCTGGCATATGGTGAAGCTCGCGCTGTTTCTTTTCGTCTGGTGGCTGGCCAGATTTTTTATTGGTAGTCAGCCCGTACCGCGCTAAGACGGGCCGCCTGAAATGTAGCTGCCACGAAACTCACTTTCAAATTGGCGTTGCCGCCTCAACCACGTTTTGAACGAAACTAGCGGTATGAACCTGAAAACAGCCTGGTATCTCTCAAAAGTTTTAGAGCGTTCACCAAAAAGCTGGCGGCATGTTTTACCGGAGCAAGAAGGGAGTCGTAGCTACCGGTATTTTGGCACCACTGCGCTTGAGGCAGTCGTATCACGGCAAAATTTTGATTAGTTAATGAAGGTATCCTTGGGGATTGCTTTCCGAATCCGTGCCCGCACATTGATAGGGTTCCATAGTCACCGATTCGACTTTGCTGCCCAGTAGAATCAGCCGGCCTTCGAGCCGGGTATTGCCGGTCTCACTGAATTCGAAGCGATAGGTACGACGCAGTACCCTGCGTCCAGACTCGTTGCGCACCAACGCCAAGGAAACACTGGCCACCGTATCATCAAGGAATTGCACCTGCGCAATATTACAGGCATGTTTCCCGGCATTTCGTGCGACCTCGAGGGCGCGCAGGCTGTTAAACCAGAACCATCCCAGCACGATTAGCAGCAGCAGGAGGACAACGCTCAGCATATCCATCATGTGGAAATCATAACCGAGTTAAACGTGCTGTGGTCGAGTTATTCTCACCGGCTCAATTTGGCAATTTTTCCGTGCTCAAACCGCCGGCTTCGGCCCGACCAATGCTATTTCGCGTAAAATTGCTTTGTAAGTTCGTAATGATAAGATCACGCAATGAATCAAAATAAAAAAGTAGGTGTCGTTTTTGTCTGTATGGGCAATATATGTCGTTCCCCAACCGCAGAAGCGGTGTTCCGCCATTATGTCGAAAATGCCGGGATGTCCGAACACATCCTGATTGATTCGGCAGGTACCCATGATTACCACATTGGCAAACCGCCGGATGCACGCGCCCAGTATGCGGCGCAGCAACGCGGCTACGACATGAGTTCGTTGCGCGGGCGGCAAGTTGTTGTGGAAGACTTCAATCGCTTCGACTATGTGCTGGCAATGGATCATGCTAATCTCGTCATCCTGGAGCGTCTGGTGCAGCAGGGCAACGGCAGTCCGCACCTGTTTCTTGACTATGCCCGCCGCCACGCCGAACGCGAAGTGCCCGATCCCTACTACGGTGGCACGGAAGGTTTCGAGCACGTGCTGGATATGGTGGAAGACGCGGCGGCAGGGTTGTTGCAGCATATCCGGCAACAGCATTTCAATCACCATAGCTAGCGGCATCAATCCATTGCGCGATTTTCGAGCGGGGTCGGTGAACGTTCGGAATCCTCAGGTGCGATTGTGTGTATCCCGGTTCCTGCGCTGATCCTCCGCTCCAAAGTTGCTGGCTACGATTTTTGTGGCTATGCGCATGCAACATTCAAATAAAAAGGAAACAAAGTATGAGTCTCAAATGCGGTATTGTCGGGTTGCCCAATGTCGGTAAATCCACCCTGTTCAATGCGCTGACCAAGGCCGGCATCGCGGCGGAGAACTATCCGTTCTGTACCATTGAACCGAATGTCGGTATCGTCGAAGTGCCGGATGCACGCATGACAGCGCTGGCGGAAATCGTCAAACCGCAACGGATGCAGTATGCGATCACCGAGTTTGTGGACATTGCCGGGCTGGTGGCGGGCGCTTCCAAGGGGGAGGGATTGGGTAACCAATTTCTCGCCAACATCCGCGAAACCGACGGTATCGTCAATGTGGTGCGCTGCTTTGAAGACGATAACGTCATTCACGTCGCGGGCAAGATCGACCCGATTGCAGATATCGAAACCATCATTACCGAACTGGCGCTGGCCGACCTCGCCACCGTGGAAAAAGCCCAACAGCGTAACAGCAAGCAATCGCGATCCGGCGACAAGGAAGCCGCCAGGCTGGGTGTGCTGCTGGAACAGGTTTCCGCACACCTCGACCAGGGAAAACCGGCGCGCATGCTGAAGCTGGATGCCGAGCAGCTCGCATTGCTCAAGCCGCTGTGCCTGCTCACCGTCAAGCCCGCCATGTACGTCGCCAATGTCGCAGAAGGTGGTTTCAGCAACAATCCACTACTGGATCGTCTGGAAGAATTTGCCGCCCGGGAAGGCGCGCCGGTGGTGCCGATTTGTGCTGCGCTCGAAGCGGAAATTGCCGAGCTTTCCGACGCCGACAAACAGGAATTTCTGGCCGATGCGGGTATGGCAGAGCCGGGGCTGAATCGCCTGATTCGCACCGGTTACAACCTGCTCGGTCTGCAAACCTACTTCACTGCTGGTGTGAAGGAGGTGCGCGCCTGGACCATTCACGAGGGTGATACCGCGCCACAGGCCGCAGGCGTGATTCACAATGACTTTGAGCGCGGTTTCATTCGCGCCGAGGTGATTGCTTTCGAGGATTTTGTCAAATACAAAGGCGAACAGGGCGCGAAAGATGCGGGCAAGATGCGGGTGGAAGGCAAGGAGTACGTCGTGCGGGATGGCGATGTCATGCACTTCCGTTTTAACGTTTAACCGAACATACGCCCAAAAAAGCGGGCGCAAATTTTTGTCGAGGTTCTGTATGGGTATGCCGCGCTGGTTACTGCTGTTGCTGATCCTGCCATTTTCCAGTTATGCGGCAGACTTTTCATTGGAAGATATACAGGGAAAAACGCACCGTCTTGCAGATTATCGCGACAAGTGGGTGCTGGTAAATTTCTGGGCAACCTGGTGCCCGCCATGCGTGACCGAGATTCCTGAATTGGCCAGCTTGCACAATGCACACAAGGATAATGATCTGGTAGTGATTGGTATTGCGATGGATTCCGGCTCCAGCAGCAAAGTGGCCGATTTCGCCAAGGCGCGCGGCATCAATTATCCGGTGGTGATGGGCAATAGCAAGATTGCGGCGCAAATCGGCGAGGTGGAGGTGCTGCCGACCAGCTATTTATACGCGCCCAACGGTGAACTGGTAAGTTATCAACCCGGGGAAGTGACGCGTGAAAGCATCGAGGCCTACATTCAGAGCAAAAAACTCAACTAGCCGGAAGGGATGTATTGCTGACAGTGCGGCGCGGCAGCGCCCAGTTGTTATGCCAGGCAGCGCGCACCAGATCCGGGTATTGGGGCTGACCCAAACTGCCGTTGTAGCGACCGAGCGCGCGATACAAGTCGCCCTTCTCTATATCCAGGTAGTGGCGCAGGATGGTGCAGCCGTAGCGCAGATTGGCACGCAGATGAAATAGATTGTCTTTCGGCATGCCAACCAGCTTTACCCAGAATGGCATTACCTGCATATAGCCGCGCGCACCGGCACGGGAAACAGCATATTTTTTGAAGCCGCTTTCCACCTCAATCACCCCCAGCACCAGTTGCGGATCCAGTCCGGCGCGGGTTGCCTCATAATGTACCGTGCTCAGAAAATCAAGGCGGGATTCGGCATCCGGAATACGTTTCTGCAGACGCCGCGACATTTCGTTCAGCCATGCATCAGCTTCATATTGCGTAACAAACGCCAACTTGGGCGTCGCCTGATCCGATACGCTGCGCTGCATTACCGCGCGCACACTGGCGGAAAGCGGTACGTATATCTGCGATCCGGCATAAACGCCGCAGGCAAGAAACAGCCCTGCCAGATACATCGGCAAAACGAAACAGCGCGAAATTTTCCGGTTGGTTAGTTGCATAGCCCTGATTTTACGAACTCCAGCACGCTTTGCAAGGGGATAATCTGTGCCGTGGCATCGCGCCGCCCCTGATATTCCACACTACCGTCCTTCAGGCCGCGCTCGCCAATGACGATGCGGTGCGGGATGCCGATCAATTCCATATCGGCGAACATCACGCCGGGACGCTCGTCGCGGTCGTCCAGCAATACCTCGATGCCGGCCTCGCCCAGTTCGGCATAGAGCTGCTCTGCCGCGTTACGCACCGCTGCACTTTTCTTGCTACCGATGGGTGCGATGGCAATCTGAAACGGCGCCATCGCAGCGGGTAATACGATGCCGCGCTCGTCGTAATTCTGCTCGATCGCGGCAGCCACGATGCGCGACACGCCGATGCCGTAGCAGCCCATCTCCATTATTTGCGACTTGCCGTTCTCGTCGAGAATGGTGGCGTTGAGCGCCTCGGAATACTTGGTGCGTAACTGGAAGATGTGGCCGACTTCAATGCCACGGCACAGCTCCAGCGTGCCCTTGCCGTCCGGCGACGGGTCGCCCGCGACGACGTTGCGCAGGTCGTGGATGCTGGTTTCGTCGAGTGCAAGGTCGCGTCCGAAATTCACTCCGCTGTAATGAAAGCCGTCGTCGTTGGCGCCACAGACGAAGTCGCCAAGCACGGCTGCGGCACGGTCGATCAGCAGGCGCACTTTGGTATTCACCGGTCCGATATAGCCGGCGCGGCAATTCATATTGAGATGGATTTCCTCGTCGCTGGCGAAGCGGAACCCGCCCAGAATTTTGCTTACTTTTAGCTCGTTCAGCATGTGATCGCCGCGCAGCAGTAACAGCACAAATTCGTCATCGTTGGTTATTACGGCAATAGTCTTCAGCACCTTTTGTGATAAGGTGTTGAAAAATGCGGCAACTTCCTCGATGGTTCTCATGCCGGGCGTGATGGTCTTCTGCATTTCCTGTGTTGTGGCAGCGCGCGGTGTGTCCGGCGCGACTGCCTCGGCAAGCTCCACGTTCGCCGCATAGTCCGAATCCGGGCAGAACGCCAGTGCGTCCTCGCCGGCATCGGCCAGCACATGAAACTCGTGCGAGTCGCTGCCGCCGATCGCGCCGGTATCCGCCGCAACGGCGCGGAACCGCAAGTCAAGGCGGGTGAAGATGCGGCTGTAGGTGTCGTACATGACCCGGTAGGTTTGTTCCAGGCTATCGAAGTTTGCGTGGAACGAATAGGCATCCTTCATCATGAATTCACGTGCGCGCATTACGCCAAAGCGCGGACGTACCTCGTCGCGGAATTTGGTCTGAATCTGGTAGAAATTTACCGGCAACTGGCGGTAGCTGCGGATATCGCGCCGCGCGATGTCGGTAATGACTTCTTCGTGGGTCGGGCCGAAGCAGAAGTTGTTGCCATGCCGATCTCTGATTTTCAGCATTTGCGGGCCGAATACCGCCCAACGTCCGGTTTCCTGCCACAACTCGGCGGGCTGCACTGCGGGCATCAACAGTTCGATGCCGCCGCTTCTGTCCATCTCCTCGCGCACGATGTGCTCTACTTTGCGCAATACGCGCAAACCCAATGGCATCCAGGTATACAGGCCGCTGGCCAGTTTCTTGATGTATCCCGCGCGCAGCATCAGCTTGTGACTGGGCAGTTCGGCTTCGGACGGGGCTTCCTTGAGAGTGGAAATGAAGAATTGTGAAACACGCATGGTGAGAGAATCCGGATAACGAAAGCGAGGGCATGATTTTACAGGGAATGCGTGCCGTTCGGTATGGCGTGGTGCATTCGCTTTCCATAACAGGGGAAATGTGAAAGAATCCGCCCATTGAAATTAACCGGATAGAGTGGCAAATGATCGACCGAGACGGCTACCGCCCGAATGTCGGCATCATTATCACGAATGACAGGAATCAGGTGTTCTGGGGTAAGCGGGTGCGGCAGCATGCATGGCAGTTTCCGCAAGGCGGCATCCAGCATGGCGAAACCCCGGAGCAGGCGATGTACCGTGAATTGCACGAAGAGGTCGGCTTACTTCCGGAACATGTAAAAATACTCGGACGCACCCGGGAATGGATGCGTTACGAGGTTCCGCAAAGCTGGAGCAGGCGTGAATCGCGCGGTGGCTATCGCGGACAAAAACAGATCTGGTTCTTGTTGCGCCTGATGGGTCGTGATTGTGATGTCTGTCTGCGTGCCTGCCCGCGTCCCGAGTTTGATGCGTGGCGCTGGAATGATTACTGGCTGGATATCAACGCCGTGATCGAATTCAAGCGTGAGGTTTACACGAGCGCGCTTAACGAGTTGGTGCGTTATCTTCCCGCATCGAGAAGTAACGTGGTTTGTTCGTCACATGTGAATCATGTGGTATAGATAACTTTTAGTACATTGTTCAAGGAGTGGCAGTAGTGACCAAGGAATATATTCCCCTGCAATCTTTTCCGTTAAAAGCCGGTTCATCTTTTGTACGTCCGGTGCAGGTTCTCCCGGAGCGCGTCAAGTTGAGTGATCCGGCGACAGATGTAATGACTGACTTGAGCAAGGTTTCGCTGGTCAGTGTGCGCGCCGAAACATTGATGGACAGGGCTAATGCCAAAATGATCCGTTATGGCGTGCGTATGCTGCTGGTGCTGGATGGCAACGAGCAGTTGGCGGGATTGCTGACGGCAACCGATGTGTTGGGGGAAAAGCCGATGCATTTCCTGCAGAACATGGGTGGTACCCATGACGACATCATGGTGCGCGATATCATGACCGCACAACGTGACTTGGAAGTTTTAAAGATTGGCGAAGTGCAGCATGCCAAAGTCGGGCAAGTTGTTGCCAGTCTTAAGAGGTCCAACCGGCAGCACGCATTGGTGGTAACTGAGGGCGCAGATGGAAAACAAACGGTGTGTGGCTTATTTTCCATTACCCAAATCGCCCGTCAGTTGGGTGCACAGATTCAAAACTTCGAGTTGGCACATACTTTCGCCGAAATCGAAGCAGTAATTGCGCACGGTTGATGCGCTTGAAAAATCCTGGGGTGAAATTCATGAATATGTTATTGCGGTGTGCTGCGCTGGTTGTGTTGTTGCCTGCTGTTGTGGGGTGCTCCTCCGTCAAGGAGGCCAAGGATTCTGTTAGCGGCTGGTTTAATGGTGACGACAGCACAATCAGTACTACCGGAAAAAAGCCGTCTGGCAGCAGTACCGGACCTGTCCTCAAGTATGCTGCGACTTTGCGTGTCAATAAATATGTTGACCAACGCAAAGCGGGGAATCCGCGCTTGTTGGGGATAACCACGCAGCGCGTTCGGGGCGTGGACGGCAAGGAGTTGCTGCTCGACCAGGAAATCGCGAACATCGTTACAGTAGCCATCAAAAAACAATTCGACGCAGAAGGTTACCAAGTGCTGGAAGGTGGCAGCGCCAGTAATGCCCTGTTTGAAGTATCCGGAGTCATCAAGGACCTAACGCTGAATGTCAAGGAGCGCGACGAAATCAGCATTGCAATTGAGACCACGCTGAAAGACCTGGCAACCGGCAAAGTGGTGTGGTCGGGGCTGGTCATGGAAAAGAATGATCGCTTTGCCGGAGTTTCCGGAAACAACAAGGATGATGTGGTCGCTTACCTGAACAAGGAGTTGCGTATTGCCAGCAACAAGACTGTGGAAGCGGTGGGTACGTCGCTGATGGCATCACGTCCGGAGCTGTTCAATCTGACGGCAGGCACCAAACCGATTCCCGGTGTGACGGTATATGTTGCGCCCAACGCCGCCAAGCCCGCGCCGGCAGCCCCCGCAACCATGATGCCGAGCCAGGGCGTGCAGTCGGGTGGCGCGGTTCCGTCACCGGCATATACACCACACGCCAGCGCTACCGCCGGCTTGTTGCTGGTGAATACCAATCCGCCACGCGCCAAGGTGTATCTGGACGGTATATATTACGGACTATCGCCGTTGCGCATGGAAATGGAGCCCGGCGTACATGCGATCAGCGTGAAGTTGGAAGGTTACCGGATGGTCACCGAAAAGGTATCGGTGCGCAAGGGTGATAACACCGAAATGGAATTGAACCTGGAACGTTGATATTGCGCAGTACCAAAAAGCCCGCTTCGGCGGGCTAATGAACCCCTGATTAAGTCCGCCATAAACCGCGTTGCTAACAAAAACTGGATGATCGCTAGACGCAGGTCGTAGTTATTCTACGATGCCAAGGAGCGCAACGCCGCGAGCGCCAGTTTTTGTTGCAACCCTTAGGGTATTGGCTTTGCGGGCGATCTGCGGTGTCAGGCTACTAGCGAAGGGAATGACCATTCGCGTCAGCCCTCTCCTCAATCCTCTCCCGCGAGCGGGAGAGGAAGCGATCGTCCTTCCCCCGCCTGCGGGGGAAAGTTAGAAAGGGGGTTGGCCTTCCTTGCATCTCATCCCGCAAAGCCGAATGTGCGGCCATGTGGGACTTAATCAGGGGTTCATTAATGTTTGCCGGTGCTGCCGAACCCGCCGCTGCCGCGCTCGCTCAACGAAAATTCTTCCACGATATTGAATTTCGCCTGCATCACCGGCACGATCACCAGTTGCGCCATGCGTTCCATCGGCATCAGCGTGAAAGGGATTTGGCTGCGGTTCCATAATGAAACAAAAATCTGTCCCTGATAATCTGAATCAATCAACCCGACCAGATTGCCGAGCACGATGCCGTGTTTGTGCCCCAGCCCGGAACGCGGCAGAATCATCGCGGCATGTCCCGGATCGTTCAGATGAATGGCGATACCACTGGGAATGAGCTCGCACTGTTTGGGCTGAATCACCATGTTGTGGTCGATACACGCGCGCAAATCAATCCCCGCCGAGCCGGCGGTCGCATAGCCGGGCATGCTGTCATGTAGGCGTGAGTCAAGAATTTTTACGTCTACCGGAATGTGTTTCATTTACTTGCTCCTTATATAACGTTGCGCGATATGCAGCATCAACTGCCGCGCCAGTGTCAGTTTGTCGGCGCGCGGCAAAACGTGATTGCCATCGTCGTCGAGCAGAATTAGTTCGTTGTCGTTACTGCCAATCGCCTGTTGCGCGAGATTGCCCACCAGCAGCGGTAATTTCTTCGTGCGGCGTTTTTGTTCTGCATATTCCACAAGATTTTCGCTCTCGGCGGCGAAACCCACGCAGAATGGCGGATCCGGCAGGTTGGTCACATAGGCCAGAATATCCGGATTGGGTAGCAATTCCAGAGTGAGCGTAGCTGTACTTCTCTTGATTTTCTGTGTGCTGGGCTGTGCGACGCGGTAGTCCGCTACCGCCGCCACGCCGATGAAAATATCGCATTCACCGGCATGTCGTTGCACTGCATCAAACATCTGCGCGGCACTCACCACATCAATGCAGTCTGTGCCGTGCGGTTTGGCGAGCGCCGTCGGGCCGGACACCAACACCACTTGCGCACCTTGCTCCAGCGCAGCCTGAGCGATAGCGTAGCCCATTTTGCCGGAACTGCGGTTGGTAATGCCGCGCACCGCGTCGATCGCCTCGTAGGTCGGGCCGGCGGTAATCAGGATTTTTTTGCCGAGGAATCTTTTGGGTTGAAAAAATGCCGCAACATCCTGCGCCAGCCGCTCCGCCTCCAGCATCCGCCCCATGCCTTCCTCGCCGCAGGCCTGCACACCACAATCCGGACCAAGCACTCGCACATCATCGGCAAGCAGTTGTGCGATGTTGCGCTGAGTCGCGGCGTTCTGCCACATCTCGCGGTTCATCGCCGGTGCGACCAGCAACGGGCAATTGCGCGCCAGGCACAACGAGGAAAGCAGATCATTCGCCAGCCCATGCGCCAGCTTGGCGATAAAATCGGCACTTGCAGGCGCGATCACAATTGCATCGGCAGCACGGCTCGGATTGATGTGCGCCATGCCGTTGCCGGAATCGTCCCATTGTGAGGTGAGCACCGGCTTGCCGGACAATCCTTGCATGGTGATCGGCGTAATGAAATGACCAGCCGCCTCGGTCATGGCGACCTGCACCTCCATGCCCTGCTTCATTAGCAGGCGCAGCAGCCCCGCCGCCTTGTAGGCTGCAATACCGCCGGTGATACCCAGAATGATGCGCTTTGCAGCTTGTTGTTCCATAATGCCGCGCATCTTACAAGAAAGTGAGGCGGTTATGGCAATCACCGACTGGCCTGAGGGTGAGCGCCCCAGAGAGAAGTTGTTGCAAAAGGGTGCGGCCTCATTATCCGATGCCGAGTTGCTGGCGATCTTTCTGCGCACCGGTGTAACCGGCAAAAGCGCAGTGGACCTGGCACGCGAACTGCTCACCCGGTTCGGCAGCCTCACACAGCTATTTGCTACCAGCGAGAAAGATTTCTGCGAAGTGCATGGCATGGGGCAGGCCAAGTATGTGCAACTGCAAGCCGTGCTGGAAATGTCGCGGCGCGCATTGCAGGAAGAAATACAGCGTGGCGACGCGCTCAACTCGCCGCGCGCAGTGTGCGACTATTTGCGGTTAATGCTCGGCGGGCGGCAGCAGGAAGTTTTTCTGGCGCTGTTTCTCGATACCCAGCATCGCGTAATCGCCTCGGAAGAATTGTTTCACGGCACGCTCAGCCAGACCAGCGTCTATCCGCGCGAAGTGGTCAAACGCGCCTTGGCCCACAACGCCGCCGCCGTGATCCTCGCGCACAACCACCCTTCCGGTGTCGCCGAGCCGAGCCAGGCCGATCAACTTCTCACCACTGCACTGAAACAGGCGCTTGGGTTAGTGGATGTACGTGTGCTGGATCACTTCATTGTGGCGGGCGGGCAAACTCTGTCATTTGCAGAAAAAGGGCTGATATAGCCAAAATCAACGGCTTGATGAACGCTGTTTACCAGCCTGGCCAGATGGCCGGTGGTTCCATCAGTGCTTTTGGGTTGTATTTTACGGATTGACTACCATTTGGATGGGGAATACCATGCCCAGACGAGCTAGAACAATAATCGGGGGTGGAGTAATGAAATACGCAAGATTGTCATATTGTGTATTGTCTGGGTTGATGTTGACGGTCGGCTTGGCGCAGGCTCAGGAAGTCATCGATCAGAGCAACGGCAGTAAAATTGAGTCAGTAGTAAAAACTCCCATATCCGCCACAAAGAAACCTGTAAAACCGGTAGCCGAAATAGCTACGCGGGAAAAGCTTCTGCAGGATGCCGGCAGGCTGATTAAATCCGGCAAGGCGACCGAGGCCTATGCGTTACTGGCACCGCAACAGTCCGAACGCGCGGGTGATCCAGACTACGATTATCTGCTGGGCCTTGCCGCTCTGGATAGCGGCAAACCGAATGAGGCGATATTCGCACTCGAGCGCGTGCTGGCGGTCGACCCCAACCATTTGCAGGCACGCGCTGAAATTGCCCGGGCTTACTTTGCCACCGGCGAAACGGTGGCCTCGCAGCAGGAATTTGAAACCGTCCAGAAGCAGAACCCGCCCCGGGAAGTGAATGCCACCATCCAGAAATTTCTCGATGCCATCGAGCGGGGCCGCGCCGGTGAACGCACAATGGTGCGGGGTTATCTTGAAGCAACGCTGGGCGATGACAGCAACGTCAACAGTGCGACGGGCAGCAATCAGGTCGCCATCCCGGCTTTTGGCGGAGCAATCGCGACACTGAATGCCACAGGCGCGAAGTTGAGCGATACTTTTGCAAGCGCCAGTGGCGGCATCAATATCCGCCACGCGCTTTCTCCGGAATGGGCGGTGTTCGGAGGAGCGAGCTTCAGCCAGCGTATGAACTCGTCATGGGATATTTTTGATACCGGCGGGATTGACGGCAATGTCGGCGTTAACCTGACCAAGGGTGCAGATAGCTATTCCGCTGCATTGCAGTTGCAAAGCTTTGATGTGGATAATAAAAGCTATCGCGATGGCACTGGCATGACATTGCAGTGGCAGCGCAGTCTGGATAACAGCAGTCAGGCCAGCACTTATTTTCAGTACACCGACTTGCATTACCCCGGCCAGGATGTGCGGGATGCCGACCGCTATGTGCTGGGTGTAGCTTATGCCAGTGCGTTGGCGGGCGAATATGCGCCGGTTATTTATGTCGGCGGCTATGTTGGTGACGAGAGAGAGCAGCGATCCGGCGTGCCGCATCTTGGGCATGAGCTCTACGGGGTGAGGGCGGGCGGCGAAATGAAGATTAATGCACAGACTCGGCTGTTCGGCTCGGTGAGCGGTGAATCGCGCAGATATGGTGGTACTGACCCGTTATTTCTGGTGGGGCGCAAAGACACTCAGGCCGATTTGAAAATAGGTGTCAGCTATGTTTTTGCCAAGCAGTGGACGGTCACCCCGCAATTCAGCTACACCAATAATGATTCCAATATCGTTATTAACAACTATGACCGCACCGTGCTCAGTATCGGTGTGCGTCGTGACTTCAACTAACCGTAGAGGAGAGAAAACATGTTCCCTCAACAACGTTTTAAATTGACCAGTCAGGCAATATTACTGGCAACGATCTCGGCCGCCTTTCCGGTGACGGGATATTGCATTGCTGCCGGCCGTACGGATTTTGTGATCGGTGACGTGGTAGCGATAGCGGCGGATGGCAGCCGGCGCTCACTCAACAAAGGCTCGGAAATCAATGCCGGCGACGCGATCAATACGGCTGCGGGTGCGCGTGCCCAGGTCCGGTTTAGCGACGGCGGTTATATTTCGCTCCAGCCCAACACCCAGTTCCGGGTGGATGAATTTAGTTACAAAAACAAGGCGGAGGAAGAGGAGAAAGGTTTCTTTAGCCTGCTGAAGGGCGGATTCAGAGCAATCACCGGCGCGATCGGCCACTTCAACCGCAGCAGTTACCGGGTTACCACTCCGGCTGCCACTATCGGTATTCGCGGCACCGGCTACAACGCGGTGCTGCGTGACGACGGCCTGTTCGTGAGTGTCGGGGAAGGCGCGATTTCGCTGACCAATAACACGGGTCTGCTGGTGGTTACCGCCGGCGGTGCGGCGTTTGTCGCAGACTTCAATACCGCTCCCGCCCCCACCGGCGAGCAGCCGCAAACGCCGCCGGCCGGTTTGCAACCTGACAGCGGTAGTGCTTATAGCGTGAGTGAGCAGCGCGACAGTTCGGGCAGCTTGTCTATTCTGCCGGTCAGTCTGACATCCGGGCCCGGCTACACGTTGGCCTACGCGGGCATGGATTGTGCTCCTCCTTACGGGTGTGGGGGTTTCAGCAGTTACAGCGCTATAACAGTCGTGGACGCCATCTTCAGCGGTAGCAGCCAGTTGCTGCAATATAATGGTGACGGCGCGGAAGGTGGTTCAGAAGGTGGTGCACTGGATTTGGCAAGCGTCACATTTTCCGCGACCGATGGCATCATTGGCTGGGGGCGCTGGGACGGCACTACGACCGCGTTTCCTGTGAATTTTTATGGAGGGCCGCATCCCCTGGCAGATGGCGTGTTCCATTACGCGATCGGCATCCCGACGGCAACCATGCCGACCACGGGCGTGGCAACTTACAGTCTGATGGGTTATACCAATCCTTCTGATACCAATCTGGAAGGGGGATGGAGTGTCAATGGATCGCTCACTGCCGATTTTGCAGCAAGTAATGTGGGTGTGAACCTGTCAGTGGCAAACGCCAGCCATAATTATTTGGTTAGCGGTCAGATGTTTATCTCAGGTGCAAATTTCTCCGGGTTTCCAAGTGTTTCTGGTTGCGCTTCCGGTTGTTCCGCCACTGTCAACGGCTTTTTTGCCGGTGCCAACGCCTCGCGTGCCGGGTTGGCCTACGATATTTACGATTATGCAGGGCCTGACGTTCAAGGCGCCGCAGCCTTTATAAGCGGCGGGATTACGCCAGGGCCCTACTAATCTACTGAACCTCTTATGGCCGGGTATCTGTTGCTACCGAGATCTTCGGTCAAGGGAGTAAGCTGGCCGGCCATTCTTCCGCCGCCCGCCTCGGCGTTGCTGGCGTTGCAGTTTCAGTTGGAGCAAAGCCAGTGGTGGTCGCCTGAGGATCTCCGGCAGCAACAGTTCCGCCAGCTTGAAACCCTGTTGAGCCACGCGGCTGAAACCGTTCCGTTCTACCGGAAACACTTTGCGAGCGTCGAATATAACCCCGACCGGGATGGAGTGACACCCGAAATGTGGAACAGGTTGCCTTTTCTCAGGCGCGATGACATCCAGTCCGCCGGCCATGATCTGCTGAGCCGCCGCCTGCCACCGGATCACGGCAAGTTGCTGGAGCATTTCACTTCCGGCTCGATGGGCAAGCCCATCCATGCTTTCGGTTCCGAGGTAACGCATTTTTTCTGGAGCGCGATGACGCTGCGCGACCACCTCTGGCATAAACGGGATTTGACCGGCAAGCTTGCTGTCATCAGGACGACCGCAGTGGATGGGCTCAGGAAGGGCTGGGGGCCATCCACCGATGTCGCGTTCGATACCGGAGAGTGCGCCACGCTGAACATTCGTGCCGATCTTGATGCACAGGTGGAATGGCTGGTACAGCAGGATCCGGATTATTTGCTCAGCCATCCCTCCAATATCCGCGCCCTGACACAGCGCTGCCTTGATCAGCGCATCCGGCTGAAACGGTTGCGCGAAGTGCGCAGCTTCGGCGAAACGCTGGGCGCGGATTTGCGCGACCTATGCAATGCAGCGTGGGGTGTGCCGCTGGTGGACACCTACAGCGCGGAGGAGGTCGGGTATATCGCCTTGCAGTGTCCGCAGCATGAGCATTATCACGTTCAGGCGGAGAGCGTGCTGGTCGAGGTACTGGACGATCAGGGCAAGTCGTGCCCACCGGGCGAAATCGGTCGAGTGGTGCTGACGCCACTGCACAATTTTGCCATGCCGTTGATCCGCTACGAGATAGGCGATTACGCCGAAGTTAGCGAGCCATGTCCGTGCGGGCGCGGCTTGCCGGTGTTGAAGCGGATCATGGGACGGCAAAGAAACCTACTGACCTTGCCGGATGGCCGCCAACGTTGGCCCAGCTTCCCGTCAACGGGTTGGCTCGCCATTGCGCCAATACGGCAATTCCAGCTTATTCAGGAGGACCTGCACACCATCCGGGTGCGAATAGTCTGCCCGCGCCCGCTTACCGCGCAGGAGGAAGACGCGACCCGCCGCATGCTGGCGGATAAACTGGGGCATCCGTTTCATTTTGTTTTCGAGTATCCGGCCAGCATTGAGCCGGGGTCAAACCACAAGTATGAAGATTTCATGTCACGCCTTGCCTGAGCAGAAAAATCGTGAATAAGGAACCCAATCATGGTGCGCTATACGGCGGCGTCGCCCCCCAGGGAATCCCCACTGATCCACTGATCATCAATGTCTGCCTTACCGGCAACGTGCCTGACAAGAAAGCCAGCCCGCATGTTCCGATAATGGTTGCGGAAATCGTCGAGGATGCCCTTGCCGTACTCGAGGCGGGTGCAAGCATGCTGCATATTCACGCCCGTGACACTGATGGTACACCGACTTGGCGCCCCGAGGTGTACGGCCGAATCTTCGGGGAGATTCGCCGCTACCGTCCGGATGCCATCCTGGTTGCCACCACGAGCGGACGCCAGCACGGCACGCTGGAAAAACGTGCGGCCGTGCTCGAGTTGGATGGCCGGGAAAAGCCGGACATGGCCTCTCTCACCCTGGGATCACTCAACTTTGCAACCCAGGCATCAATCAACGCGCCAGAGACGATACAGGCGCTTTGCACGCGCATGCGCGAGCGCGGAATAACGCCAGAGCTTGAGGCATTCGATATGGGCATGCTCAACTACGGCTATTATCTGCAGCGCAAGGGATTTCTTCCCCACACCTGCTACATCAACCTGCTGCTCGGCAATCTTGGCACGATACCGGGACGCGTGCAGGATCTGGCTATGCTCGTGCGTGAAGTGCCACGCAACTGGATCTGGGCTGCTGCCGGTATCGGCCGTCATCAACTCGCGATGAACAGTGTCGCCCTGCTCATGGGCGGACATGTGCGGGTGGGGCTGGAAGACAATGCCTGCCACGATTACGCCAATCCGGAGGCTGCAACCAACAGGGCGCTGGTTGAACGCATCGTCCGTCTGGCCGGAGAATTTGGCCGTCCGATCGCCACCTGTGTCGAGGTGCGCAACAGCCTGCGGCTGGATGATCCGGAAAACTGGCGTGCCACCCAGGCTGTCATCCGCAAAATGCGCGGCACGGACACTTCTGCGGCCATGAACCTGCTTGGGAGGTGGAACATGGCGCCGTTACAGGCTTCAGCGAATATTCCCCACCCGGAACGCGATCATCTGGAATTGGCCAATACCTTTGTTGCCACCCTGCAAGGCAGACTGGTTGGTGTGGCGAGCTGGCTGCAGATCGACACGACGAAGGCAGAAACCGCCAGTCTGGCGGTGGATCCGGAATATATTGGCTGCGGTATCGGCCAGAAGCTGCAGGAAGCACGTCTGGCAGAAATGCGCAGCAAAGGCATCAGGGAGGTCCGCACAGAGGCAGATCGGCCGGATGTTATCCGGTGGTATGTGAATAAATTCGGCTATCGCATCAGTGGGACCAACCCCAAGAAACATGCGTTCAGTCTGGATGAGCGCGATTACTGGACGGTACTGAAGCTTCATATTGAGCCAGCCTGAACCGCAAAAAACTTACCAAAATTTCTCTGTCAGAAAAAAATCAATATGGTTCGTCTGGTGGCAGGCAGTTTGCTGACATGCTGAACAACGCTGAAAAATTATTGCATCAGGGCACTCCTGAACAGGCACTGCCACTGCTTGCGGAGTATTGCGAATGCCATGCTGGCGATGCGCGGGCATGGTTTCTGTTGGGAGTCTGCCAGCATCAGACCGGCAAACTTGAGGCTGCGTTACATACTTTTGAGTGCACCATTTCCATCGAGCCGCGCCATCTTCATGCGCGCAGCGCCAAGGCGGCGGTGCTGTCCGATCTGGGGCAGCATCGCGAAGCACTGCATGTTTATCGCAAGGCATTGCATCTGGCTGCACCCGACCAGCAACCGCAACTGCTGGTCAACATGGGCGTGGTCATGGAGCAGTTGGGGGACGAACGTGATGCGCTCGAACGTTATGATCAGGCACTTGGACGGCATCCCGGCTTTACCGGCGCATTGCTGAATCGCGGTGTTTTGCTGATCAAACTGGGAAGACTGGAAGATGGGCTGGCCAATAATCGTAAATTGGCAGAGCTGTATCCGGATTGGGAGCATGCCCAATATAACCTTGGTGAAGCATTGCTGGCACTGGGCAAATGGGAGGAGGCGCTGGCCGCATATGAGCGCGCGATGGCAGTCAATCCCGCTGCTGCAAAGCCCCATTTTGCCAGAGGCTTGGCGCTTTCCATGCTGCGCCGCTTCGATGAGGCGCAGCATGCCTTCGACACGGCGAAATCCCTAGACCCTGCTGCAGTTGAACAGTGCCTCCACAATGCCGCTTGGCTACCGGACGGCGAGATACATGAGATAGCCCCGAAAGCGATTTACCTGCTCAAAGGAACGCAGCGTCTTGATGATTGCGATTGGGCGGGTAGGGAGGAATTCGTTGCCAGTTTTGAGTATTTGATTGAAAGCTCGCTGGGTCAGGTGGATGAGATTACCGAACGTGCTTTGGCATATCGATCACTTTCATTACCGATCTCTGCTGCCACCCGCTTGGCGCTTGCCAAGAGCATTGCGTCACATATCATCGAAACGGTTGAGGTTGAACGACGACCGAAATTCATTCACAAAATACGGCACGGTGGCAAACTTAGAATTGGCTATATTTCACCGGATTTTCGCTTTCATCCGGTTGGGCGGCTGACGCGACGCTTATACGGGCTGCACGATAGGGACCGGTTTGAGGTATTCGGCTACGCACTTTCTCCGGAAGACGGCAGCGATATTCGGCGCGATATCAGTCAGGGCTGCGATATATTCAGGGAGTTAGGAACAATGACTGATGCAGCGGCTGCGACTGTCATTCATGCCGACGGGATTGATATTCTGGTTGATCTGTCCGGTTACGCGACGAATACGCGTACCGGAATACTGGCTTGTCAGCCGGCACCGGTGCAGATCAGCTACAACGGCTTTCCAGGCAGTATGGGCGCACCGTTCATTAAATATTTTATTACCGACAAAACATGCAGCCCGCCGGGGCAGGAAGACCAATTTGCCGAGAAGCTGGTTTACCTTCCAGGCAGCTGCATGATTTACAACAACCGCGAGGAAGTTGCGACGCACCCCGTATCGCGTACAGAATCTGGGTTGCCGGAACGGGGCTTCGTTTTTTGTTGTTTTAACAATAGTTACAAAATTGAGCCAATCATTTTCAATATATGGATGCGTGTATTGAAGCGCACGCCAAACAGCGTGTTGTGGCTGCCCGGCAAGAACGAAGAGATGATCAAAAATTTGAGGAGAGAGGCCGAATTGCGTGGTGTTCCAGGTAGCAGGCTGGTTTTTGCTTCATTTGTGCCACGCGTTGAGGAGCACTTGGCGCGCTACCGTCTGGCAGACTTGTTTCTTGATACTTTGCACTTCAACGCCATTACCACGGCCGCCGATGCGCTTTGGGCCGGGCTGCCGGTGTTGAGTTGCCCTGGTTCGACTTTTGTTTCGCGTTGGGCATCCAGCATGCTTAACGCGGTCGGGCTGGATGAAATGGTTGCAGAAAGCCTTGAACACTATGAAGAGCGCGCTTGCTATTTTGCTTTACACTATGAGGAGATTGTCAGGCTCAAGGAAAAACTGGCAAAAAATCGTCTCACCATGCCACTTTTTGATATTGAGCGTCATGTGCGTAATCTGGAGACTGCCTATCACACGATGTGGCAGCGGCAAGCGGACGGACAGATGCCGGAGTCATTTCGGGTTCCCGGTTAAATGCTGACATGGCATGTTTTGCGCGCGCCTAGATCACTTTGTGGCGGGCGCTGTTGTTTATGGGAAAAGAGTTGATGTGGGTGGAAAAATGCAAGACCCTTTAGCTTGTTGACCAAACTACGGGTGTGAGAAAATACCGTGAGCGGCAAAATTAAAATTAATGGAGAGAAAAGCAATGGTTCGTCGTTCTTTAATTTCAGCCGTTATCGTCGGCCTGTTGCTATTCAATTCAGCGGCATGGGCAGCACCGGCGGATGAAATACGTTCTTTGCTGGAGCAGAACAAGGTGCAGGAGGCCTATCAACTCGGGCGGGCAACCCCGGAACTACTGGGCGATCCGGCCTTTGATTTTTTCTATGGCATAGCGGCTATTGATGCGGGTCGCCCGGGAGAGGGGGTGCTGGCACTCGAGCGTTACATTCTCGTATTCCCGAACAACGGCGATGCACGCTTCCAGTTGGCCCGGGGTTACTTTATTCTTGGCGAGGATCAGCGCGCCCGTGATGAGTTTGAAACCTTGCTGCCAAACAGTGCCGGTGACCAGAAGGTCGCGATTGATCGCTATCTGGATGCTATCCGTACCCGTGAATCACGCTACCAGCCAACCGCAAAAGCTTACGTGGAGGCGGGCCTGGGTGTGGATACGAATATCAACGCCGGCCTGAGCAGTGGAGCCACACCACAGATACCCGGGCTTGGCATGCTTCCACCCGTTTCGTCCAATTCGGTTTCCGCCCGCGAGCAGGATACTTTTCTGACGGCAAGCGCGGGGGTGCAAGGTACCTATCCCGTTTCACCTGGTATTGCCTTGTATGGCGCAGGTGGAGTCGATACGCGCCGGTATCTGGGCGGCAATAATGACGTCTATGATCAACACAGCCTGGGTGTTACCGGGGGTGTCTCCTTTCTCAAAGAAAGAAATCTGTACAAGGCTGGCACTTTTCTTTCCCAGAGCTGGGTGGATAATCAGAGTTACCTCCTTAGCTACGGGCTGAACGCGGAATGGGGCCACCAGCTTGATCAATTCAACCGCCTTACCCTGGGGGCGCAGCTGGCACGATTCGACTACGACGATATGTACATTTACCTGACCAAGAATAAGGCAGGAGGCTCCGTATTTAGCCAGACAACAGTGCGCAATTCGGATTTTGTAGGCGTTTCCGGTGCCTGGTCACATGCGCTGGCCATGCTCTACCAGCCGGTTGTCACTGTTTCCGGGAATTATGGCGAGGAAAGTAATCAGCGTAACCGTACCGATTTGTCGCGCAACATTTACGGTGCGCGTGTTTCGTTCGCCATGACACCCGCCGAACGTTGGGGAGTGAGTGCGGGCATCGGTTACCAGGAAAGCAAGCACCGGGAAATATTCACGACGGGTAGTGAAAAACGGCATGACACTTCCTGGAGCCTGGATGGCGCGCTGTCTTATTTCTACACCAAACAGTTCAGTGTTCGAGCCGAGGCGCAGATGCTGGATCAGAGCTCCAATATCGGCCTGTTTCGCTACAGCCGCGAAGTGGTTTCAGTCAAGGGACGTTACGAATTCTAAAGGGGTGTGACATGAAAAATATCAGGCTAACGATCATTTCTGCGGCGCTGTTGCTGCTGGTCTTTGGCAGTTCCACCGTGTATGCCGAAGCAATTGGCAGAGTGCTGGTTGCGGTGGGTGACACAAGCGCACTCAGAAACGGCG
Source organism: Gallionella sp. (assembly GCA_035529795.1). Lineage (GTDB taxonomy): Bacteria > Pseudomonadota > Gammaproteobacteria > Burkholderiales > Gallionellaceae > Gallionella. Next base: position 118,374 of record DATKVZ010000008.1, read on the forward strand.
AGGTGGTTAAGTTGACACGTGGTGCCGAAGTACAAACAGGAGACACACTGCATGTGGGCGAAGCCAGCAACATGCAGGTGCGGTTCACCGACGAGAGCATTACCGCATTGCGTTCCAACTCGATATTCCGCATTGACGATTATCAATTTGAGAAAAAGACCAACCTTGGCAAATCATTTTTTAGTCTGGTGAAAGGCGGGATGCGCGCCATCACCGGCTTGATTGGCCGTTACAACCGGGATAATTATGCCGTCAAGGCGGTAACTGCCACGATCGGGGTTCGCGGTACGCACTTCGTGTTGGCGCAGTGCGCCAGCGATTGCTTTAACAAGGATGGCAGCCAGGCTGAGAATGGCCTGTTCGGCGGGGTGACAGACGGACGGATCACGGTGACCAACCAGGCTGGCGAGCAGGAATTCGGCAAGAACGAATTTTTCCATGTATCCAGTTCCGATGCGCTTCCAAAGCCGTTGCTGTCCCCGCCATCATTCCTGCGTGACCAGTTGGAAGGTCAGGCGAAGAGTAAAAAAGGCAAGACTACGCTAGCCAGAGCTGCCGACGGTGGGGGGGCGGAAAATGGCGATAAGGATAGCTCCAGTGAAGACAAGGAAGATGCTGGAACCGGCGCGGGTAGTGAAACATCTGGCACCGAACAACAGGCCGACACGTCAGTGACCACACAGTCAACAATGGGTCCGCCGTCTACCCCGGATCAAGTTGCGACAAACGCACAGTTTACGCCAACGCAGCAAGATGTCGTGCAGACCGATGTGTCAGGTGGCTTGATTAATACAGCACTTGACGGGCAGAGCTATTCCTATAGTTTTGCCATGGTCAATGCTTGGGCAGGAATCGACAATTGGTCAGATGCGGGTGGCAGCGGCACCGGGTTGTATGGTTACAGCGATGCATCGTTGGATCAAGGCGTGCTCACCGTCCTGGATTCCACCAAGTTATTACAGGCTCAGGATGTTTTATTTGCGGATTTTGTCATTAACCAGACTCCGGCGATAACCTTTCTTGCGAACGCCTACAGTGCCGGTGGAATTTCAGACTACTACCACTACACTGGAGCAAATTGCAACAACAACTGCCAGGGTACCCTGGCGGGAACCGTGAACTTCAGTTGGACCAAAAGTGCCTCCACGGATATGGGTTCGAGTGTGCTGGCGGGTAACCTTAGCTGGGGACGTTATACACATACCTACAGTAAGACCGTTCTGACCGGCATCTATGCGGGTAATACCAGCAGCGAAACTTCTTACGAACACTGGGCAACCGGTGACTTGCCGAATGTTGCGGCACTTCCGACCTCAGGCCTTTATACCTATTCCCATGTGGGCGGCACCAGACCGACTGACCAGAATGGCAATGTGGGCACAATTATCGGCGGGGCGGTGGGTATCACCTTTAATTCAGGCGGAGCATCGGTTAGCCTGACGGGGGCTAGCTGGGACATGCCTACAGGAAATAACTACAGTTTGAACTTTAGCAATGCGGCCGTTACCATCGAGAAACAACCTTATAGCGTTACCACTTCTGGATATACAGATGCGGGGATCACGACATATATCACTCCGATAGCGACCACTGCAACTTGTACAGGAGCATGTTCCACCGGAGGAATTCTTGTTAACACTGTGGTATCGCCAATGTTGTTTGGTGCTGCTGCGCAAGGCTTGGCAGTTGGCATCCATACGGATACGCTGGGGGCAGTCGGAACCTCTCCCCATGAAATAACAGCCTCAGTGCAGGCATACAAGACACCCTAGCAGGATAGCAAAGCAGTTTTTAGCCGTTTGAGGGGGATTGCGAATCTATTTTTTGCAACCGCTGTTATTGATGCTCCTGTCCGGCATGGTAGTTCTGCAAAATATTGTCCCTTCCAGAATAGCGTCACGCATATCGGAGCCAACCAGCTTGGCCTCCGTCAGGTTGGTGCGGGTCAAGTTGGCGCTGGTCAGGTTGGCCATGATGAATGCTGCACCTGTGGCGCCGGCATCGGTCAGATCGGCACCCTTGAGGTTGGCCAGCGACAAGTTTGCATCGGCAAGGTTGGCTTCCCTGAGATTGGCGCCCGGCAGGGTACTTTGCGACAGGTCGGCCTTGGCGAGATTGGCGCGTGATAAATTTGCATTGCTCAGGTAGGACAGGGACAGGATAGTTCCGGAGAGGTTGGCACCGGACAGGTTTGCGTTGGTCAGATTGGTATCGGCGATTTTATTGGCACTCAGGTCGGTGCCTGAAAAATTGGCACCCTCCAGATTGGAATTCGACAGATTTGATCTGGTCAGATTCATGCCGGAGAGATTAACACCAGGGCAACTGGTTCTTCGCTTGATCTCGCAGCCGTTGATGGTTTGCCGTGCTTCGGCAATGGAGACAAACAGCAGCGCAAGAATGACTGACCAGCTTGCAATGATTTTCATGAGACTTCCCCCCATAACATCAAAATTATTTCTGACAGTTTACCGCTTTGATGCATTTTAGTCTTTTTGCCGAGGAGAAAACTGACGCAAAATGACGGATAATCATTGCTGGCAAAAACAGCATTCAATTATTTTTACTTTCTCAATTATCCCTATGAACCTCATTATTCAAGCTACCCACACCATCACTGCCGCACATCTGGATCATCTTGCCATGCTGGCGCAGAGCCGGCAGCGCGAACAGATAGCCGGGCATGTTTATCGCTTGCACGAAGCACAGGCACATCCCCGGATCGCATCTTATTGTTTCGAGCATCAACTGGATTACGGCTTTGTGCCGCGTGGCCGCTCACTGAAAGATTTCGGGTTGCTGGTGATGGATATGGATTCCACGCTGATTGCCATCGAGTGTATCGACGAGATTGCCGATATGCACGGTTTCAAGCCACAGGTTGCGGCGATTACCGAAGCGTCAATGCGTGGGGAAATCGACTTCGCCGAAGGCCTGCGCCGCCGTGTCTCCCTATTGAAAGGGCTGGATGAGCGCGCCCTACAACAGGTCTACGACGAACGTCTGCAACTTTCATCCGGCGCAGAAGTCCTGCTGGCCAAATTGAAGGAGCATGGCATCAGGACGCAGCTGCTATCCGGGGGCTTCGTATTTTTCACCGAGCGTCTCAAGGAAAAACTGGGTCTCGACTTTGCCCACGCTAACACACTGGAAATTGAGGGTGGCCAGCTCACCGGCAGGGTACTGGGCAAGATACTCGACGCGCAGGGCAAGGCCGACTGGCTGGTAAAAATACGCGATGAATTGGAGCTCAGACCGGAACAGGTTATCGCCATGGGTGATGGCGCGAACGATCTGAAAATGATGGCGCGGGCGGGTGTCAGTGTTGCGTATCACGCCAAACCGGTGGTGCGTGAACAGGCCAGTTACGCGCTGAATTTTGTTGGACTGGACGGATTGGTAAATTTGTTGAGTTGACAGTTCGCGAATTAACCTGGTGCATCGGGAGTATTTTTACTTCGGGCTTTTTGGGTTGATGTGGATCAGTCTTACATTGAGAGGTTCGGATTTTTCTGTAACGTAGTCGACGCCATAATCGAAACGCCATGCCCAGGCACTGGCACGACGTGTTTTGAAGGTTGTGTCAGTCCAGTATTTCCCGGCCAGAGATTCCGGAAAAAAGTCTTTCGGAAGGGTGGGACCTGGGAAAAACACATTTTTGTCCAATATGGTACCCATCTCATAACGGCTGGGAAGATGCCAATCGGCAAGGCCGCAAAATTTTGCCGCATTGATCGCTTCAGCATATGATTTGGTGTCGCAATCGCTGCCGTTACACACACCACCATTGGCCTTGCCCGCCCAGCCGCCATTGCTGTCCTGGTTCGGGTCGTACCAGCTATAGGTGTTGTTCATGTTGTGCAGTCCCGGCTCGGATTTTTTTACTTCCCAGATCAGATTGGACTGGTTATCCAGTACGCATGCCCACGGTTGTCCGGCGTAGTCCTTGCCGTCGTTCACGCTGCCGTCCTGATTGAGACGTGTCATGTCAAATACGGGTGGCTTGAGGGCGGCAATATCGCCACAGGCCGCGATGGCCAGCAGGCATGGCAACGTCAACACGATGGTGCGGCAGGAAAATATGGAGTTGTTGGATACCATAATTTGATTGGTTGTTTTTTTCATTTGGCGTAGTCGGGGGTAGGCGTTACAAGGGGACGGCTATTATCGTGGAATTACCCTGGTTGTTCAAGAAGAGGCTTCCGCACGCCGCTTTACAAGCATGGGTCGCATCTCTATAATGCGCGCTCTTTCGAGGTACGGGGGTATAGCTCAGCTGGGAGAGCGCTTGCATGGCATGCAAGAGGTCAGCGGTTCGATCCCGCTTACCTCCACCAAAAAGAAGCCACGTCCCTATCGTCTAGAGGCCTAGGACATCGCCCTTTCACGGCGGTAACACGAGTTCGAATCTCGTTGGGGACGCCAGATTATTTCGGCAGAATATGTTCACAGTTGTGCCGGAATCCAGTAAAGTACCAACCCGTTCCTAACTGAATAAAAGCAATAATATGAGCACAAAAGGACAGCAACTGCAGGATCCATTTCTTAATGCGCTGCGCAAGGAACATGTCCAGGTTGCCATTTACCTGGTAAATGGCATCAAGCTGCAAGGACAGGTCGAATCGTTCGACCAGTATGTCGTGCTGTTGAAGAGCTCCGTCACGCAGATGGTCTACAAACACGCCATTTCCACCATTGTTCCGGCACGCGCCGTCAATATTTCCTACACTGACGATTCCGAGTAATGCAGCAAACTCCCGCCAGCTTTGATGGCGCAGTGCTGGTCAGCATTAATTTTGGCGAAAACGACTACAGTGAAAGTCTCGAAGAATTGCGCCTGTTGGCCGCAACTGCCGGAGTGCGAACCGTTGCTGTTGTCGAGGGTAAGCGGCAACGTCCCGACGCGGCATTGTTTGCAGGCAGCGGCAAGGTTCAGGAAATCGCCGAAATCGTCGAGCGTTTGGAAGTGCCGCTGGTAATTTTCAATCATGATCTTTCTCCCGCGCAAATGCGCAACCTGATTGCCAAATTGAATACGCGTGTAATTGATCGCACCATGCTGATCCTGGATATTTTTGCGCAGCGTGCGCAAAGCCATGAAGGCAAGGTTCAGGTGGAGCTGGCGCAACTCAGGTATCTCGCCACGCGCCTGGTCGGGCAGGGAGTCGGTATGGGGCAGCAAAAATTCGCGGTGGGCGCGCGTGGTCCCGGTGAAACCAAACTGGAATTGGACCGGCGCAAACTGGATAAGCGCGTCCATTTATTGAAAGACCGCCTGGAAAAACTCAGACATCAGCGAGCCGTGCGGCGCCGTTCACGCGGTCGCGCCGATGTGTTGTCGGTGTCTATCGTGGGTTATACCAACGCGGGTAAATCCACGCTGTTCAACTGGCTGACCCGCGCCGATGCCTATGTGGCCGACCAATTGTTTGCCACACTGGATACCACTTCGCGCCGCATGTTCAGCGAAGGGCAGGGCGAGATTGTGATATCGGACACCGTCGGGTTTATTCGTCATCTGCCGCATTCTCTGGTGGCGGCCTTTCGCAGCACGTTGGAAGAGACCGTGCAGGCTGATTTGTTGTTGCATGTGGTGGATGCCAACAATGCCAACCGGGATGACCAGATTGCCGAAGTAAACAAGGTGCTGACGGAGATCGGCGCGGCGGATATTCCACAGATTCTGGTATTCAATAAAATTGATTTGCAGAACCTGCCGCCGAGTATGCTGCGCGACGACTATGGTAGAATTGACCGTGTTTTTTTGAGTGCCAGAAGTGGTGTCGGCATGGATGGATTGCAGTTCGCCCTGACTGAAGCCAAGGTAGCGCGTCAAGCATATGAAGCAGCCGACAAACCAGATTAATGAGGACAAGTTATGGGATTGAATGACCCGCAATGGGGCAACAGGAACAGCGGTGGACCGCCGGATCTGGAAGAATTACTGCGCAAGCTCAATGAGAAAATTGCCGCCATGATGGGCGGCAAGGGTGGCAAGGGCGGTGGTGACAAACCGGGTGGTAACGGGTCCGAGAAGGGATTTGGCCCCGGTATTGGCCTGATAGCGGTTATTGCCATGCTGATTTGGCTGGCCAGCGGCTTTTATATTGTAGATGCCAGTCAACGTGGCGTGGTGTTGCGTTTCGGCAAGTATCTCGAAACGACACAACCGGGTCCGCGCTGGCATCTGCCGTTCCCGGCCGAGGCGGTAGAGGTTGTCAACCTCAGCCAGGTCCGGACCGTGGAAGTTGGCTATCGTGACAACGTCAAGAACAAGATGTTGAAAGAGTCGCTGATGCTGACGGATGACGAAAATATTATCGATATCCAGTTTGCGGTGCAGTATTTTCTGAAAGATCCGGCAAACTATCTATTCAAGAATCGCATGCCCGACGAGAATGTGCGCCAGGCCGCAGAGACGGCAATACGCGAAGTGGTCGGCAAGAGCAAAATGGACTTTGTGCTGTACGAGGGGCGCGAACAGGTGGCCGCATCGGCGACACAGTTGATGCAGGAGATTCTGGATCGTTATGAGTCCGGTATTCTGATCAGCAAGCTGACCATGCAAAACGCGCAACCGCCAGAACAGGTGCAGGCTGCCTTCGATGATGCGGTGAAGGCGGGGCAGGATCGCGAGCGGCAGAAGAACGAGGGACAGGCTTATGCCAACGATGTGGTGCCGCGTGCCAGCGGTGCGGCAGCGCGCTTGATCCAGGAGGCGGAAGGCTACAAGCAAAGCGTAATCGCCAATGCCGAGGGTGATGTCAGCCGTTTCAAGCAAATTCTTGTCGAATACGAAAAGGCACCCGCCGTAACACGCGAGCGTATGTATCTGGACATGATGCAGCAGGTAATGGGCAACGTTAGCAAGGTGATGATTGATCAGAAGAACGGCAACAGCCTGTTGTATCTGCCGCTGGATAAATTGATCGAGAGCACGCGCTCAGTTGGTGCGGCGACTGATGCCTCACCAATTACCTCGCAATCGAGCGATACTTCTTCAACACAGCGCGCACGAGATTCGTTGCTGGGACGCGACAGGGAGGCACGCTAATGAATAAGAGCACCGGTAATTTGCTGATCGGCGCAATCGCCGTATTGGTCGTGTTGAGTATGAGCATGTTCGTGGTGGACCAGCGCCAGTACGCGATTGTGTTTCAGTTGGGAGAAGTGGTCAGCACCAAGACAGAACCCGGGTTGTATTTCAAGGTGCCGTTGGTACAGAACGTGCGCTATTTCGACTCGCGCATCCTGACACTGGATGCGGGAGAGCCGGAGCGTTTCATCACAGCCGAAAAGAAGAATGTGCTGGTGGATGCCTTTATCAAGTGGCGCATCGTGGATGTGAAGCAATATTACATCAGCGTCGGCGGCGATGAAGAGCGCGCCAAGACACGTCTGCTACAGACGGTCAATTCCAGTATGCGGGAAGAATTCGGCAAGCGCACTATCCACGAGGTGGTATCCGGCGAACGCGAGCAGATCATGAATATACTCCGCACCAAGACCGACAGCGATGCGCGCAAGATCGGCATCGAAGTGATGGATGTACGCCTGAAGCGTGTCGATTTTCCGATGGAAATCAGCGAGTCGGTGTATCGCCGTATGGATGCCGAGCGCAAACGGGTGGCCAATGAACTGCGTGCAACCGGCAATGCCGATAGCGAAAAAATCCGTGCCGATGCCGACAAGCAGCGTGAGATCATTTTGGCCGAGGCCTACCGTACTGCGCAAAAAACCAAGGGTGAGGGTGATGCCAGGGCCGCCGCTCTATATGCGGCTGCATTCGGGCGTAATCAGGAGTTTTACTCGTTTTATCGCAGCCTGGAAGCTTACAAACAAAGCTTCAAAAACAAGAGTGACATGATGGTGCTGGATCCGAGCTCGACTTTCTTCAAATATCTGAAGAGCCCCGGCAAATAGAGCGGGTAATACCCGCGTAATATCGTGCTTGAATATTTGTTAATGGCGTTTGGATTGATGTTGGTGCTTGAGGGCATAATGCCGTTTCTGTTTCCTTCCGCCTGGCGTGAAACGTTGCGCAAGCTGATACAGTTTCAGGATGGACAATTGCGCTTTTTCGGCCTGACGCTGATGTTGAGCGGCCTGTTGCTGATTTATTTGGTGAGATAAGAGCGTACTTAATGCCGAACTGGTTGTTGCCGGAATACATTCAGGACATGCTGCCCGACGAGGCGTGGCGGGTCGAGAGGATGCGCGCACAGTTTCTTGAATTGATGCGAGTTCACGGCTATCAACTGGTCGCGCCGCCGCTTCTGGAATATGCCGAGTCGTTGCTGATCGACGGTAGCCGTGATGTGGATCTGCGCACTTTCAAACTGGTTGATCAGCTGGGTGGTCGCACCCTGGCGTTGCGCGCCGACATCACCCCGCAAGTGGCACGTATTGATGCGCACCTGCTCAACCGGCAAGGTGTGGCACGGTTGTGTTATGCGGGCAGCGTGCTGCATACCCAGCCGGTCGGTCTGACCCGTACCCGAGAGTTGTTGCAGATCGGCGCCGAACTTTATGGACACGGCGGGCTGGAAAGCGATCTGGAGATTCAGCAACTGATGCTGAAATTCCTGGCGCTGCTCGGGATTGAAAACGTGCACCTCGACCTCGGCCATGTTGGCGTGTTTCGCGCGCTGGTTAGTCACGTCGGGCTTGAACGGCAGTTGGAGAATGAGTTGTTTGTTGCGTTGCAGAGCAAGGATAGTGCGGCGCTGCAAGTATTGGCACAACCGCTGGATGCAACCTTGCGCGACGCATTGCTGACGTTGCCAACCCTGTACGGAAATTGTGACGAAGTGATGACGCGCGCACGTCGGCAGTTGCCCGATCATTCCGGGATACGCACCGCATTGGATGAGCTACAGATAGCTTGTGCCAGTTTGCAGCCGCTAGTAGCGCGCATCGGCATCGACCTCGCTGATCTGCGCGGTTATCACTACCACAGCGGCATGGTGTTTGCCGCCTACCATGCGGACAGTCATGATGCGATTGCCTTGGGCGGGCGCTATGATGATCTCGGCAGGAGCTTCGGGCGCGCACGCCCCGCCACCGGGTTCAGCATGGATTTGCGCCAACTGTATAACCTGTTGCCGCCCCAGACACTCCGTGCGGGTGTGTGTGTGCCGCATCTGGATGATGCCGCATTGCGCGACAAAATTGAGCAACTGCGCGCGGCAGGTGAAGCGGTAGTGGTGGATTTGCTCGGCAACAAGAAGTTGCGCAAGGAATTGCAATGCGACCGCGAGCTGGTATTAAGTGATGGGATTTGGCAGGTTGTCACCCTCTGATTTTTCAGGATTGGAAACTTGGTAATGGCTAAGAATGTAGTAGTGGTCGGCACTCAATGGGGTGATGAAGGCAAGGGCAAGGTCGTCGACTGGTTGACCGACCACGCACATGGCGTGGTGCGTTTTCAGGGCGGGCATAATGCCGGTCATACGCTGGTAATTGGCGGCAAAAAAACGGTGTTGCATCTGATCCCATCCGGCATTCTGCGCGAACATGTGATGTGCTACATCGGCAACGGTGTCGTATTGTCGCCGCCGGCTTTGCTCAAGGAAATGGACGAGCTGCGCCAAGCCGGTATCGATGTTTATGGCCGCCTGAAAATCTCCGAGGCCTGCCCGCTGATTTTGCCTTACCACGAAGCGATCGACAAAGCGCGTGAGCTGGCCAAAGGCGACGCCAAAATCGGCACTACCGGACGCGGCATCGGCCCGGCTTATGAAGACAAAGTGGCGCGCCGCGCGATTCGTCTGCAGGACCTTTTCCATCGTGAACGGTTTGCCGCCAAACTGGGCGAGGTTCTGGACTATCACAACTTCGTGCTGAAAAACTATTTTCATTCCGAAACGGTCGATTTCCAGAAAACTCTGGAAGATGCACTGGCACTGGCGGAACGCATCAAGCCGCTGGTGATGGATGTGCCACGCGCGCTGTACGAAGCCAGTCGGGCAGGCAGCAGCCTGTTGTTCGAGGGCGCACAGGGTGCTTTGCTGGACATTGATCACGGCACCTATCCGTTTGTCACATCGAGCAACTGTATCGCTGGTGCAGCCTGTGCCGGTGCCGGAGTGGGGCCACAGATGCTCGATTACGTGCTGGGCATCACCAAGGCTTACACCACGCGCGTCGGAGCCGGCCCATTCCCAACAGAACTGTATGACGCCGCTGACAAATGCGACCCGATTGGCGCAGGCCTGGCCCAACGCGGCCACGAATTCGGCGCTACTACCGGACGCGCGCGCCGCTGTGGCTGGTTTGATGCCGCCGCGCTGAAACGCTCGATCCAGATCAACGGCGTGTCCGGATTGTGCATTACCAAACTGGATGTGATGGATGGCATGGAATCCGTGCGCATTGGTGTCGGCTATCGAATCAACGGACTGGAAAGTGACATTTTACCGGCAGGTGCGGATGCCCTGGCGGATTGCCAGGCGGTGTACGAAGAAATGCCGGGGTGGAGCCAAAGTACGGTTGGTGTGCAGCGCTATGAAGAGCTGCCATCGGCTGCTCGCAACTATCTGGAACGTATCGCCAAAGTCTGCGGGGTGCCGGTGGATATGGTTTCAACCGGACCGGATCGCGATGAAACCATCGTGCTGCGCCACCCGTTTAAATAGTTTGGTGGTATCCGGGAAAATTTTAATCTGCCAAGCCAAAATTAAGCAAACAAGCCGCTTTTGAGCGGCTTTTGTTTTTTGTTGTCCAAAGCAGCCTAGTTACATCCAAAAGTTTATTGGCATGGCTGTTGTTTTGAATTATGTTTTGCACACTATGCTTTTTGGCAAATCCAGGTGAGCGGCCTGTTAAAAATGAGATTCCATTGAACGACTCAATCGAAAATATCCAGATTGTAGAAGTCGCGGCAGCAGTAATACAAAAAACCGACGGCTCCTTCCTCCTCACCCAGCGCCCTGCCGGCAAAATCTGGGCGGGTTATTGGGAATTTCCCGGTGGCAAGATCGAGGTGGGCGAAGAATCTCGACATGCGCTGGTGCGCGAGTTGCGTGAGGAACTGGGTATCGAGGTCGAGACCGCTTACCCGTGGATCACCCGCGTGTTTACATACCCGCATGCGACGGTGCGGTTGAATTTTTTCCGTGTGACGCAATGGCGCGGCGGGTTGTATCCGCATGAGGGACAGCAGTTTGCATGGCAGCCTTCCAGGCTTCGATATTCCAGGACGAACGCAGAAAATTCCATAACTGTATCCCCCATCCTTCCCGCCAATGTCACGATCCTGCGCGCACTGGAATTGCCCGCCTTGTATGCCATCAGCAATGTTACCGAGTTGGGCGTGGAGGAATTCCTGCAGCGGCTGAGTGTCGCTCTGAGCAAGGGGTTGCAACTGGTGCAGTTGCGCGAGAAGAATCTACCGAGTGGGGTATTGCGTGAACTGGCACAGCGTATGCTGCCGTTGTTGCGGGCGCGTGGTGCGAAGTTACTGCTGAATGGCGATATCGAGCTGGCGCAGGAGATCGGTGCGGATGGAGTGCAGTTGACCGCGAGCCAGCTCGTCACATTGCGCAAGCGGCCTGCGGTGGATTGGTGCGGCGCTTCTTGTCATAACACCACAGAGTTGCGCCGTGCCGAGGATCTGGGTTGCGATTTTGCGTTGTTGAGTCCGGTGCTGCCGACGCAATCACATCCCGGGGAGCCGACTTTGGGCTGGGAGAAATTCGCCGAATGTGTGGCAGGTTCGGCAATCCCGGTTTATGCACTGGGCGGCTTGACGCAAGCCGATATGCATACGGCATGGCGGCACGGTGCACACGGGATTTCTTTGTTACGTCAAGCCTGGTGATCCGGTTCGGAGAATTCCTGCTCACGTTGCTCGATGCGATATTCTTCACTGGCCCACTTGCCCAGGTCAATCAGCTTGCAGCGCTCGCTGCAAAACGGGCGGTAACGGTTGTTAACATCCCATTGCATCTCCTTGCCGCAATGTGGGCAGGGTACGAACGGTGGCGATTTATTTTGCATCATGAGGGGAGGTTGCAAAAGGTCAGTTCAAAAGGCACATCCTGCCCGGATAGAGAGGTCTTTGCCGCATAATCGGCGGCAATAAAGCGGATATTGATGGCATATTTATTGGCACCCACTTCGGGTATGCACGCCAGATCACTGCTCAGGCTGACGCACAGCATCTGCGCAACACGCCCGCCCTGCATTTGCTGAAAAGTACCCTGATGTGCGGTAAAACGGAGCACCTTGCCACTTTCGCGTAACAGGCGCAGGATGATTTCCAGGCCGGCCCGCAAGGGCATGAGCGGAGCCAGCCAGGCCTGCAAATATTCGCGCCGCATACCAGCCCCCTGTTTCTGCCAGTAGTGATAGGAAGGCAGGTCGAATTCACATGTGCCACCCGGCATGTAGGTACGTTGCTTGATGCTCATCAGCCATTCATTTTCACGCAGATGCTGGCCGGTTTTGCCGGACATGGCGAGTATTTCTGTGGATGCCCTGTCAATATTCAAAAGGACGGTATCCAGTGCATCTTCGGAAATTGCCGGATTGTCATGCAGCGCAGAAAGACTGCGTTTCTGGCGTTCCAATTCCTGCAGCAGCTCGGACTTCAAATCGGCGCGACAGGCCACTTCAAGAATCTCGAACAGAGTGATCACTGCGGCATGGTGATCCATTTCATGGTCAAGTTTGATGTAGTGCATCATGCGTGCGAACAAATCCTCAAGCCGCAACAGGGTGCGTACTTTTTCATTGAGAGGAAATTCGTAGTTGATCATGGCAGTTTGGCGGATGAATTCCGGTTCCTAAAGATATATGAGATTTCCTTGTATCGTCAATTGCTGTTTGGTGTTTTCAGGTAGTGTTGATGCAGAGTGGCAACCTGCTCGGCCAGGTTGTCCAGCCCGGTATCATTACGGATGACGTCATCTGCCAGTTGCAGCCGCTCGGCACGCGGGGTTTGCCGGGCGATGATGGCGCGGACTTCTTGTTCGGTCATGCGGCTACGCCCAATGACGCGCGCAATCTGGGTCTCTTTATCGCAATCTACCACCAGCACACGCTGTACCAAATTCCGGAAGGAGCGGCTCTCTGGAAGTAACGGCACGACAACAATGACGTACGGTTTATCCCGCAGTTGCTGCAACTGTGCCTTGGCCTGTTCGAATATCAGAGGGTGCAGAATCTGCTCCAGTCGTTGTTTGGCGGTGGCATCCGAAAAAATTAGCCCGCGCATTCTGGCACGATCCAGTGTGCCGCTATTCGTGAAGTAATCGTTGCCGAAGGCGGTGCGAATCGATGGAATAGCTGTGCCGTTGACTTGCGTCAAGTAGTGAGCGATAGCATCCGTATCGATAATGCCCGCACCGCGTTCTGCAAACAGTGCAGCAACAGTGCTCTTGCCGCTGCCGATTCCGCCGGTAAGTCCTACCATCAGCCTGTCTTGAGCCATACTTATCCTGAACTCAGTAGAAGTGGCAAGCGATTCATGGGGTGGCTAGTAGTTGCAGGTAACCCTGCGTCAGCGTCTGCCCCCAGAATAGCGCAATCAGTCCGCCTCCCGCCAGGTATGGGCCGAAAGGAATGGGAACATTGCGACCATGCTTGGCTGCCACCATCAAGGCAATGCCAACTACCGCACCCACCAGCGAGGACAGCAGGATGATGAGCGGCAGCATTTGCCAGCCCAGCCAGGCGCCGAGCGCGGCGAGCAGTTTGAAATCTCCGTAGCCCATACCTTCCTTGCCGGTGACAAGTTTGAACAACCAGTACACGCCCCACAGCACGAGATAACCGAATGTTGCGCCCAGCACCGCGCTATGCAAGTCGGTAAAGGTGCCAGAGAGGTTGAACAGCAAGCCTGCCCAGAGTAGTGGCAGGGTGATGTCATCAGGTAGTAGTTGCGTATCAAAATCGATGGCTGTGAGTGCCAGCAATGCCCAGATGAGCAGCAATGCACCGCCGGCAGCCAAGCCGAAACCGAAATGCCAGGCCGCAAATCCGCACAGAATACCGCTGATTGCTTCGATGACCGGATAGCGCGGCGAGATGGCAACACCACAGCCCCTGCACTTGCCGCGCAGTAGCAGGTAGCTGGCTACCGGAATATTTTCCCATGCGTTGATGGCATGATTGCAATGTGGGCAGGCCGAGCGCGGAACGATGAGATTATAAGCGGGGGAGACAGCCGGTTCCTCGCCACGCAACTCGGCACATTGCTGCTGCCAGCCGAATTCCAGCATTCTCGGCAGGCGGTGGATGACTACATTCAGAAAACTGCCGACCATCAGCCCGAGGATTGCGCATACGCCGATGAATGCTGCGGGAACCGCTTGCAGTAACTCCTGGAAGTTCATTGGTTTTAGCGGGGAGTGGGAGGTGGGGAGTGGGGAGTGGGGAAGCCAGTGACAATACCCCGGCATTTTACTGTGTTCTTTCCACTTCCCGCTTTCCATTCCCCACTATCAATCATCGTTAAACCACCTGGCCCATCTTGAAGATCGGCAGATACATTGCAACCACCATACCCCCGATCAGCGTGCCGAGCACCACCATGATGATAGGCTCCATCAGGCTGGACAGCGCCTCCACTGCATCGTCCACCTCGGCCTCATAAAAGTCTGCCACCTTGCTGAGCATGGCGTCCAGCGAACCGGCTTCTTCGCCAATCGCCACCATTTGCATCACCATGCTCGGGAATACTTCGGTGTTCTGCATTGCCACAGTCAGGCTGTTGCCGGTAGTGACTTCGCGCTGAATATATTTGGTAGCATCAAAATACACCGCATTGCCTGCCGCTCCGGCAACCGAGTCGAATGCTTCGACCAACGGCACACCGGCGGCAAACATGGTGGCAAGTGTACGAGCCCAGCGCGCAATGCTGGCCTTGCGGATCAGCCCGCCGAAAATGGGCAGCTTCAGCATAATTCTGTCCATGACCGACTGCATTTTCTTGCTGCGTTTCCAGAAATAGAAGAAGGTGTAAAGTCCGCCGCCGATTCCGCCGAAAATTGCCCACCACCAGGTTACGAAAACATCCGAGATTGCCATTACTACCAAAGTCGGTCCGGGTAGGTCGGCGCCAAAATCGGCAAACAGCTCCTTGAATGCGGGAATTACGAAAATCATGATCACGGCGGTGATGACAAAAGCGACCACGATAATGGAAACCGGGTAGAACAATGCGGATTTGATCTTGCTCTTGATGGCCTGGATTTTTTCCTTATAGGTGGCCAGACGATCCAGTAAAGTATCCAGAATACCGGCGGCCTCGCCCGCGCCGATCAGATTGCAGTACAACTCATCAAAGTACAGTGGATATTTCTTGAAGGCTTGTTGCAGGCTGCTGCCGGTTTCAATATCGGTCTTGATGTCGAACAACAGCCGCGCCACGGAAGGGTTGCTATGCCCTTTTCCCACAATATCGAACGCCTGCAGCAGGGGGACGCCGGATTTCATCATGGTGGCAAGCTGGCGCGTGAACAATGAAATATCCTTTTCGCTGACAGACTTGGTGCTGCCACGCAGCCGCTTTACTTTGGAGACATTGACGCCCTGGCGGCGCAAATGAGCGGACACGGTGGCTTCGCCGGGCGCGCGCATCTCACCCTTGACCAGTTTGCCGGTTTTATCCTTGCCTTCCCAGAGGTAGGAATACTCTTTGGTTTTTTGAGTTTTTGGTGCGACAGCCATAGCGCCTCCCTCGGTTCACTCTCTAACATTGGCAGGCATGATGCCGAGCTTTACGGCTGTTGTAAAGCGCGAGAGACGATTTATGAATCACCTGGTTTGCCGGGCTGCATTTGGAAGATGCGTGCCACCTTTACAATACGCCCCTGGGTCTGAATGATTTCTATCGGGTACCCGGCGATTTTCAGGCTGGTGCCGGCTTCCGGTATTTCTTCAAGGTGCTCGAGAATCAGGCCATTCAGCGTTTTTGCGCTACTCAAAGGCAGGTGCAACCCCAGTTTACGGTTCAGTTCGCGCAAGCTGCTGCTCCCTTCCAGCAGCAAACTACCGTCCTCCTGGCGCAAAAACTTGCCGGCTTGAGCGGGAGC
This sequence comes from Gallionella sp., assembly GCA_035529795.1. Taxonomy (GTDB): domain Bacteria; phylum Pseudomonadota; class Gammaproteobacteria; order Burkholderiales; family Gallionellaceae; genus Gallionella. The sequence goes on from DATKVZ010000008.1 coordinate 134,414, forward strand.
ATGGGTGGTGAATTCACCAACGATTTCCTCGAGAATATTTTCCAGAGTGACTAGCCCGAGTAGCTCGCCATACTCGTCCACCACCAGACCCAGCCTTGTGTGCCGCTCCTGGAATTGTTGCAGTTGCCTGAGCAGCGGCGTGTCTGACGGAATGAAATACGGTTCATACAGAATTTCGCGTAATTGTGCGGCGTCCAGTGCGCCGGCATGCAACAAGGCGGGCACACGCTTGATATGCAGAATGCCGATGATACTGCTGGGCGTGTCGGCATAGACCGGCAGCAGCGTGTGATGGCTGGTAATGATTTGCTGGCGCAGTTCGTTTGTGTCCGTGTTGATATCCAGCGCCTCAATCTGGTTGCGCGGAATCATCACATCATTCACGGTGATGCGCTCCAGATCGACCAGATTCAACAGCATTTTCTGGTGCTTGCGTGGCAGGAAATGCCCGGCATCCAATACCAGACCGCGCAATTCTTCCATCGTGATTTTCTGTTTTAAATGATCCGTTTCTATCCTGATGCGCAGCAACCACAACATCCCTTTCGCCAAGGCAGTGGCGACCGAAACCACCGGGTGGAACAGGGTAATCATCGGTGCGAGTATGTAGCTTGCCGGCAGGGCGATTCGTTCCGGATGGCTGGCAGCCATTATTTTGGGCATGATTTCACTGAATACCAGGATCACGAAGGTGAGCGCCAGCGTGCCTAACAGGATCGCCCAATCATTTTGTCCGAACAATCGTAAAATAATAATGTTTGCCAATGCTGCGGCAGCGACGTTGACCAGCGTGTTGCCGAACAGAATTGAGCCAAGCAGCTTGTCAACCCGCCCCAACAGCCGGTTGACCAGTTTGGCACTGCGATTACCCTTGCGAACCAGCGTGTTCAGGCGATAGCGGTTGATCGCCATCATGCCGGTTTCCGAGCCGGAAAAGAACCCGCTGAAAACCAGTAATAACAACAGGATACCAAACAGCCAGCCTAAAGAAATATCGTCCAAAATGATGTTTCAGTGATATTCGACGGTGAGAATAGTGTGCGAGAGAGAAGCAAGTGTCAAGCGGCGCAAGGATTTAAGAATTGTTTTTCTCGTTTGCCTCCTCGCCCGCTTGCGGGAGAGGATTGAGGTGAGGGTGAAGGATGCTGAAAATCATCAGCAATACACCCGCAACTACCATTGGTAGGCTCAGCCATTGCCCCATGCTCATGCCGAATGACAGCAGGCCGAGGAAATTATCCGGTTCGCGGGTAAATTCGACGAGAAAACGGAAACTGCCATAGCCGATCAAAAACAGCCCGGATACTGCCCCGACAGGGTGTGGTTTACGTGCATACAGCCATAGCAATGCGAACAGCAATAGCCCTTCAAGCCCGAATTCGTAAAGCTGCGACGGATGGCGTGGCAGGTTGTCCGCTTGCGGAAAGACCATCGCCCATGGCACATCAGTCGGTCGTCCCCACAATTCACCGTTGATGAAATTACCAAGACGCCCAAATGCCAATCCGGGCGGCACCAGTGGAGCGATGAAGTCGGTCAGTTCCAGCCAGCGCAAATTTCGTTTATGCGCAAGCCACGCCATTGCGAGCAGTACGCCGAGAAATCCGCCATGGAACGACATGCCACCCTGCCAGACCGCAAAAATTTCCAGTGGGTGAGCGAGGTAATATGAGGCTTTATAAAATAGTACATAACCCAGCCGCCCGCCGAATATCACGCCGAGCACACCGTAAAACAACAGATCATCGAGTAGCTTCCTGTCGATCTGCGGATGGTTCAGCGTGGCGATGCGCTTGTGCCCCAGCCACAGAAAAGCCATGAAGCCAGCCAGGTACATCAATCCGTACCAATGGATGGCGAGCGGACCGAGTTGCACGGCGACTGGATTGAATTGTGGATGAACAAGCATGGATAAGACCTCTGCACAGCTACTGCGCTTGTTGATGTTACGTTAAAAAATGGTTCGAAATCCTCATGTGCAAAAGTATATTGCAACTGTGGCACGTTACTGACAAAGCCAGTAGACGGCGGGAGCAGATGCAGGCCGCTCATCCCGCACCGGATGCTTCATAACATCGTGTCAGAGCGGCTACTTCCCCAATATTTTTTACCCTGCCGCAACTGCGCTTGCTACGTTGTGCGGAGGTCTTATGGTGGAATCGGGTAAAATCAGCCAGTCAATTATACGTGCGCTTTAATCACATCGAGGAAATAACATGCCCGCTTACCGTTCCCGCACTTCCACGCATGGCCGCAACATGGCCGGCGCACGCGCCTTGTGGCGCGCCACCGGCATGACCGAAGGCGACTTCGGCAAGCCGATTATCGCCATCGCCAATTCGTTTACGCAGTTTGTGCCCGGCCATGTGCACCTCAAGGATATGGGGCAACTGGTGGCGCGCGAGATCGAGAAGGCGGGCGGCATTGCCAAGGAATTTAACACTATCGCGGTGGACGACGGCATCGCGATGGGGCATGACGGCATGTTGTATTCACTGCCCAGTCGCGATTTGATTGCCGACAGCGTGGAATACATGGTCAACGCGCATTGTGCCGATGCGCTGGTGTGTATCTCCAACTGCGACAAGATCACGCCGGGCATGCTGATGGCGGCGATGCGCCTGAACATTCCGGTGATCTTTGTCTCCGGCGGGCCGATGGAAGCGGGCAAGGTCAACTGGCAGGGCAAGACCCGGGGTCTGGATCTGGTGGATGCGATGGTGGCGGCGGCAGACGACAAAATCAGCGCTGCGGAATGCGAAGCCATCGAGCGTTCCGCCTGTCCTACGTGCGGCTCCTGTTCCGGCATGTTTACCGCCAATTCGATGAATTGTCTGGCCGAGGCGCTGGGGTTAGCGTTACCAGGTAATGGCACGCTGGTGGCGACGCATGCCGAGCGCAAGCAGTTGTTCCTGCGTGCCGGGCGCGTGATTGTTGAATTGTGCAAACGCTATTACGAGCAGGACGACGCGAGCGTGTTGCCGCGTTCCATCACCACCTTTGATGCGTTTGAGAACGCCATGACGCTGGATATATCGATGGGTGGCTCGACCAACACTGTACTGCATCTGCTGGCGATCGCGCATGAAGCGGAGGTAAATTTTACGATGCGCGACATGGATCGTCTGTCGCGGCATGTGCCGACGCTGTGCAAGGTCGCGCCTTCCTCCGAATACCACATGGAAGACGTGCATCGTGCCGGCGGCATTCCAGCCATTCTGGGTGAACTGGACCGCGCCGGTCTGTTGCACGCCGATACCGGAACAATACACAGCCCGACCCTGCGTGATGGCTTGAAGCAATGGGATATCGCGCAGACTGGCGATGAAGCAGTGAAGAAATTTTTCCGTGCGGCGCCCGGCGGGGTTGTCACCACTATCGCCTTCTCGCAATCCATGCACTATCCGGAATTGGATGCTGATCGCAGCAACGGTTGTATCCGCGACGAGGCGCATGCCTACTCGCGGGACGGCGGACTGGCGGTATTGCATGGCAACATCGCGCCGGATGGCTGCATCGTCAAAACTGCCGGGGTGGACGACAGCATTTTGAAATTCACCGGACGGGCGCGCGTGTTCGAAAGCCAGGACAATGCCGTGGCGGCGATTCTCGCCGATCAAATCGTGGCGGGCGATGTAGTGGTGATCCGTTATGAAGGACCGAGAGGCGGCCCGGGTATGCAGGAAATGCTTTATCCCACCAGCTACCTGAAATCGAAAGAGTTGGGCACGGTGTGTGCGCTGCTCACTGACGGGCGTTTTTCCGGCGGTACTTCTGGTTTGAGTATTGGTCACGTCTCGCCGGAAGCGGCGAGTGGCGGTGCGATCGGGCTGGTAGAGGAGGGTGATCGCATTGAGATCGACATCCCGCAGCGCAGCATCAATCTGGCTATTTCAGAAAATGAACTGGCGCAGCGCCGTGTGACGATGCAGGCCAAGGGCAAGCTGGCATGGAAACCGGTCAGCCGTGAACGGCACATATCCGTTGCGTTGCGCGCTTATGCCGCAATGGTGACTTCGGCCGACAGGGGCGCGGTGCGTGACGTAACACTGGTGGAGAAATGATACGTAGTACCAGATAGTCACAGGGTTAAGAGCTTGAGTGAAGGCACCATGCGCAAACAAATTCAGGAAGCTTACATCGTCGCCGCAACGCGCACGCCGGTTGGCAAGGCACCGCGCGGGATGTTCCGCAATACGCGTCCCGATGATCTGCTGGCGCATGTATTGAAGAGCGTGCTGGCACAGGTGCCATCACTCGATACGGCGGCAATCGGCGATGTTATCGCCGGGTGCGCGATGCCGGAGGCGGAGCAGGGCATGAACGTCACGCGTATCGCGCTATTGCTGGCAGGGTTTCCAGACACGGTACCGGGCGTGACGGTGAATCGTTTTTGCTCGTCCGGTTTGCAGGCGGTGGCGCTGGCGGCGGACCGCATCCGGCTTGGTGAGGCGGAGGTACTGATTGCGGCGGGTGTGGAGAGCATGAGCATGATCCCGATGATGGGCAACAAGGTGGCGCTCAATCCAGAAATATTTGAGGGTAACGAGCATATCGCCATCGCCTACGGTATGGGGATAACGGCAGAAAAGGTGGCGGAGAAGTGGGGTGTGTCGCGCGAGGCACAGGATGCTTTCGCCCTGCAAAGCCATCAGCGCGCTATTGCGGCGATTGCGAACGGTGACTTCAGAGATGAGATTACACCGTATCAAATCATTGAGCATGTTCCGGATATGCAGACGCGCGAGGTCAGCCTGAAAACGCACGAGGCGGCGCAGGATGAAGGGCCGCGCGCCGATACTTCACTCGATGCCTTGGCGAAACTCAAGCCGGTATTCGCTCAAAGAGGTTCGGTTACGGCAGGCAACAGTTCACAGATGTCGGATGGTGCCGGTGCGGTTTTGCTGTGCAGTGAGGCGGCGTTGCAGCGCTATAGCCTCACACCCATTGGCAAATTTCTGGGTTTCAGCGTGGCGGGCGTGCCACCGGAAATCATGGGTATCGGCCCGAAAGAAGCGATCCCGCAGGCTTTGAAACAAGTTGGTTTAAGGCTCGACGATATGGATTGGATTGAGCTAAACGAAGCCTTTGCCGCGCAGGCACTGGCAATCATCCATGATGTCGGCCTCGATCCGGCCAAGGTGAATCCGCTCGGCGGCGCGATTGCGCTCGGCCATCCGCTCGGCGCCACCGGTGCGATTCGCACCGCGACGCTGTTGCATGGCTTGCGTCGCCGCAAGCAGAAATATGGCATGGTGACCATGTGCATCGGAACGGGGATGGGGGCGGCAGGAATATTCGAAAGCATTTAGGGAAGGTTGGAGCCGGTCGGGTAACGGCGTCAGAATCTTCCGGCAATAAACGGGCAGTTGTAAACACAAACTTTTTCGGGGAATGAGGCTGAGAGTGGTTGAGAATCTGGAAGAAACACGCCTGGATAGTGCCTTGGTGTACCAGGGAAGCTTCATGCAGGTGCGGAAAGATAATGTGCGTTTGCCAAGTGGCGCGACAGCCAGTCGGGAATACATCATTCACCCGGGCGCGGTGGCGGTGCTGGCGCTGCTGGATAACGGCAATCTGGTACTGGAGCGGCAATTCCGCTACGCGCCGCAGTGCGAATTCATCGAGCTTCCTGCCGGAAAAATCGATCTTGGTGAGGATATTTTGTTTACCGCGCAGCGTGAGCTACTGGAAGAGACCGGATATGTGGCAAGCGAGTGGCAGCACCTTACCACGGTCTGGCCGTGCATTGGTTATGCCGACGAACGCATGGAATATTTTCTGGCGCGCGGGCTGACGCATCAAGCGCGTAACCTGGACGATGGCGAATTTCTGGAAGTGTTCGAGTTATCCTTGCCGGAAGCGATAGAGTGGATACGCCTGGGTAAAATCAACGACAGCAAAACCATTGTCGGGCTGTTCTGGCTGGAGAAACACCTCAACAATTGGGCCGTGACACCCGATGGCAAATAGCAAACAGCTTCCTTGCAGTGTTCAAAAAAGAGTAAATTTAGCGCACCGCGTTCTTTAACTACTCCAGTATTGCGGGGTTTTGGTTCCGGCCGCTATGCTTAACGTTCGCTACGCTCACGTTAGCCTTCACCGACAACACGCCTCGCAGAGGCTTGTTGCGGTGGAGACTAATCTTCAGGTTACGTCGAAACCAAATCCAGCCAATTTAGTGCGCCGTGTTCTTTAGTTGTTCAAGTATGGCTGGATTTTCCAATGTCGAAACATCCTGGGTAATTTCTTCGCCATTGGCGAGGGCACGCAGCAGACGGCGCATGATTTTGCCGGAACGTGTCTTGGGCAGGTTGTCGCCGAAGCGGATTTCATCGGGCTTGGCAATCGGGCCGATTTCCTTGCTCACCCAGTCACGCAGGCTTGCGGCCATTTCCTTTACTTTGGCCGGATTGTCCGGACGCGCACCTTTCAGCACGACAAAGGCTACTATCACCTCGCCTTTGATGTCATGGGGCTTGCCGACCACAGCAGCTTCCGCGACCAGCGGATTGGCGACCAGCGCCGATTCGATTTCCATTGTTCCGAGACGATGGCCGGAAACGTTCAGTACATCATCGATGCGTCCCATAATCCAGAAATAGCCGTCTTCGTCGCGATGCGCGGAATCGCCTGCCAGATAGGCTCCGTGCATTTCTTCGGGGAAATAACTTTTCTGGTAGCGCTCCGGGTCGCCCCAAATGGTGCGAATTTGCGAGGGAAAAGGGCGTTTGATAACGAGGAAGCCACCGTTTTGCCCATGTACTTCGTTGCCGGTTTCATCGACGATGCTGGCCATGATGCCGGGCAGTGGCAGGGTGCAGGTGCCGGGTTTGATTGGCATTGCGCCGGGTAGCGGTGCAATCATATGCGCACCGGTTTCGGTCTGCCACCAGGTGTCCACAATCGGGCAGCGCGAGCGGCCGACTTCGGTGTAGTACCACATCCATGCTTCGGGATTGATCGGTTCGCCGACCGAGCCGAGCAGGCGCAGGCTCGATAAGTCATATTTCTTCGGCAGGTCACCGCCGAGCTTGATGAGGGAGCGGATTGCGGTGGGCGCGGTATAGAAAACCGTCACCCGGTGATCCTGGATCATCTTCCAGAAGCGCCCGGCGTCAGGGTAAGTCGGCACGCCCTCGAAAATTATCTGCGTTGCGCCCATCGCCAGTGGGCCGTAGGTGACATAGCTGTGGCCGGTGACCCAGCCGACATCGGCGGTACACCAGAAAATATCGGTTGGCTTGTAATCGAATACCCATTGCATCGACAGCATTGTTACCAGCAAGTAGCCGCCGCTGGAATGCTGCACACCCTTGGGTTTACCGGTGGAGCCGGAGGTGTAGAGAATGAACAGCGGATGTTCCGCACTGATCCATTCCGGCTCACAGGCTATGTACTGTCCCGCCACCAAGTCATGCCACCAGACATCATGCTCAGTATTCCATGCGGTTTCGCAGGCGGCACGCCGGTACACAATGACGCTGTGCACCATCTTGCAATCGCCCTTCGCCAGCGCTTCGTCCACCGCCGGTTTTAGCGGCATCACCTTGCCGCCGCGCATTTGCGCGTCGGCGGTAATCACTGCACACGCCCCGGCATCGGTGATACGCTCGTGCAGGCTTTTGGAAGAGAAGCCGGCGAATACCACCGAGTGAATTGCGCCGATACGTGCGCAAGCCTGCATTGCAACCACCGCTTCGATGCTCATTGGCATATAGATGATGACGCGATCACCTTTTTTGATGCCGCGTGACTTCAGGCCGTTGGCAAACTGACAGACGCGGGTATGCAAATCACGGTAATTGATTTTCGCCACCGTACCGTCATCGGCTTCAAAAATAATTGCGGTTTTTTCCGGTTGACTGGCGAGATGCTTGTCCAGGCAGTTCCAGGAAACATTCAGTTCGCCGTCCTCAAACCACTTGAAAAACGGGGCGTTGCTCTCGTCCAGTACCTTGGTGAAAGGTTTTTTCCATTGCAGAGTTTCGCGTGCCAGCTTGGCCCAATAGCCTGCGTAGTCCTGTTCCGCTGCCTTGCACAAGGCCAGATAGCTTTCCATGCCGGAGACATTGGCCTGCCTGACAAATTCATCGGAAGGGTTGAAAACGCGGGTTTCACGCAAGATGGACTGGATGCCGGACATAAGGGTCTCCTGGTTAGCAGTTGTAGCAAAAACGCAAAAAGAAAAATCTGGTTTGACGGCGAATGTAGGTTTTTTCTCCCTGATCTGTCAATAACAAACGGGGAAGGTTATTTGATGCTTGCCTTTGCCGCATTTTTTGACAAGAATGGTAGGACGTTAACCGAACACTTTATGTCTGAAAATAACATCATTGATTTCACCTTGCCAGCTACCGGCGGTCAGACTTTTACTTTGTCTGGCGCGCGCGGCAAATCTCTGGTCGTGTACTTTTATCCCAAGGATAATACGCCGGGTTGCGCCACCGAAGCACAGCAGTTCCGCGATCTGTATACAAAACTTCAGAAGGCGAACTGCGAAGTGGTGGGTATCTCGCGCGACAGCATGAAGTCGCATGAGAACTTCAAGTCCAGGCTATCCTTGCCCTTCGCCCTACTTTCGGATACCGATGAAACCGTATGCAATCTGTTCGGCGTCATCAAGCTGAAGAACATGTATGGCAAACAGGTACGCGGTATCGAGCGCAGCACTTTTGTCTTCGACAAAGAAGGAGTGCTGCGCCGGGAATGGCGCGGACTCAAAGCAGACGGGCACGCGCAGCAAGTACTGGATTTCGTCGTCTCTCTCAACTAAAGGAACACCATGCCTCCACGCAAAAAAGCGGCAAAGGAAACGGATAACAAGTTGTTCGTGCTGGATACCAATGTGTTATTGCACGACCCGACCAGCCTGTTTCGTTTTGAGGAGCACGACATTTGTCTGCCCATGCTGGTACTGGAGGAGCTGGACAACAAGAAGAAGGGCATGACCGAGGTGGCGCGTAACGCGCGCCAGGCCAGCCGCTTCCTCGATGGAATCGTCAGCGATGCGCCGCACAATATAGAGGAAGGCATCGCGCTGGAATCCGCCGCACATAAAAACTCCACCGGACGGCTGTTCCTGCAAACCGGCTTTATCAAGCACGACCTGCCGCAAAATCTGGAGCTGGGCAAAGCGGACAATGCAATTCTCGGTGTCATGATCGGTCTGCAAAAGCAGCAACCGCAACGTGCGGTGATCATGGTCAGCAAAGACATTAATATGCGCATCAAGGCGCGCGCACTGGGGCTGGAGGCACAGGACTATTTCAATGACAAAGTGCTGGAAGACACCGACCTGCTCTACACTGGCGTATTGCCGCTGCCGGATGATTTCTGGGACCGGCACAGCAAAAACATGAAGTCGTGGCAAAAGGAAGGACACACCTATTACCAGATATGTGGTCCGCTGTGTGCGGCACTGTTCGTCAACCAGTTCGTCTATCAGGAAAATGGCACACCGTTTTATGCCGTGGTGCTGGAACAGGATGAAAAGACCGCGTTGCTGCGTACATTGACCGATTACACGCACAGCAAGAACAATGTATGGGGCATCACCGCGCGCAATCGTGAACAGAACTTTGTGCTCAACCTGTTGATGAATCCGGAAATCGATTTTGTCACCCTGCTCGGACAGGCAGGCACCGGTAAAACCCTGCTGACTCTGGCGGCCGGTTTGTTGCAAACGCTCGAAGCCAAGCTGTATTCGGAAATCATCATTACCCGCGTGACGGTTCCGGTCGGCGAGGATATCGGCTTCCTGCCCGGCACCGAAGAAGAAAAGATGACGCCATGGATGGGCGCGCTGGAAGATAATCTGGATGTGCTGAATAAACCCGATGAAGAGGGCGGCGACTGGGGACGCGCGGCGACACGCGATTTGATTCGTTCACGCGTCAAGGTAAAGTCGCTCAACTTCATGCGTGGGCGCACTTTTCTCAACAAGTACCTCATCATCGACGAGGCGCAGAACCTCACGCCCAAGCAGATGAAAACGCTGGTGACGCGTGCCGGCCCCGGCACCAAGGTCGTGTGCATGGGAAACATCGCGCAGATCGACACACCCTATCTTACCGAGGGTAGTTCCGGGCTGACTTATGTAGTGGACCGTTTCAAGGGCTGGCAACACGGCGGGCACGTCACACTGATGCGCGGCGAGCGTTCAAGGCTGGCGGATTACGCCGGAGAGGTGCTGTGATTGCACCTTTTGAAAAGCCCGATGCCGAATGGCGCGAGGAACTCACGCCGGAGCAATACCAGGTATGCCGCCAGTGTGGTACCGAACCGGCCTTCAGCGGCGCATATTGGGACTGCCATGACACCGGTGTTTATCGTTGTGTGTGTTGCGGTGCAGCGCTGTTCGGCTCTGAAACCAAATTTGATTCCGGCTCCGGCTGGCCGAGTTTCGGGCAGCCGCATACAGCGGAAAACATCACTACGCGCGCCGATACCAGTCACGGTATGCAGCGTGTGGAAGCGCTCTGCAAGCAATGTGGTGCGCATCTCGGTCACGTGTTTCCGGACGGCCCGCCGCCCACCGGATTGCGCTTTTGCATCAACTCGACCGCGCTCGCGCTGGATAGAAACTGACAACCATTTGCCATCATGAAATTACTATTTGATCTGTTTCCCATCATTCTATTTTTCATTGCCTTCAAGGTATTTGATATCTATGTCGCCACAACGGTGGCTATTGTCGCAACTGTCGTGCAGATCGCCTGGGTAAAATGGCGGCGCGGCAAAGTCGATGTGATGCTGTGGGTAAGCTTCGTTATCATTGCCGTGTTCGGTGGCGCAACGCTGGTGTTGCACGATGCAACCTTTATCAAGTTGAAGCCCACCGTGCTGTATTGGCTGTTTTCCGTGATTCTGTTGTTCTCGAATATATTCTTCAACAAGAATCTGATGCGCGCGTTGCTGCATGAAAAAATTGCCTTGCCGCTGCAAGTCTGGCATCGCGTTAACCTGATGTGGAGCCTGTTTTTTGCACTACTCGGTGTCGTTAATCTTTATGTGGCGTTCAATTTTTCCGAAGATGCCTGGGTAAACTTCAAGCTATTCGGCTTCACCGGGTTGATGCTGGTATTCATCCTGGCACAAAGTGCATGGCTGGCGAAATATGTGGATGAAAAGAAGGAAAGCAACTGATGTGGTATGCGATTGTCGGGCGCGATGCACCGGACAGCCTGGACAAACGTGTGGCGGCGCGTCCGGATCATCTGGCGCGCTTGCAGGCTTTGCAGGATGAGGGCCGGCTGCTGCTGGCCGGCCCGTTTCCTGCAGTGGATGCCGTTGATCCGGGTGCGGCGGGTTTCACCGGCAGCCTGATTGTTGCTGAATTCGCCTCATTGCAAATTGCGCAGGAATGGGCGGATGCCGACCCTTATGCAAGCACCGGAGTGTTTGCTCAACTCACCGTGCAACCGTTCCGAAAGGTGTTGCCCGCATGAGCCGTGTGGAAGAAATGGGTGCCCGCCTCGCCACACTGGAGCCGGTTTTACTCGAAATTATCGATGAAAGCTACAAGCATGCCGGGCATGCGGGTGCACGTGACGGCGGCGGGCATTATGCGTTACGCATTGCCTCGATGCAGTTCATCGGGAAGAATAGAATGGCGCGCCACCGTATGATATATTCCGCGCTGGAAGAAATGATGAAGCGCGACATCCACGCGCTCTATATTCAGGCGCATACGCCGGATGAAATTTAATTAATCTACTTGAAGGGTACTCAGCATGATGAAATTTGCAAAATTTGCAGTGTGGGCAATTTTGGGCGTATTGGCGCTCAACCCGGCGTTTGCCGAAGAAAAATCCGCCGCCATGGTGAACGGTGTTTCCATTCCGCAGGCGCGCATCGACTTGCGCGTCAAGGCCACCACCACACATGGGCAACAGGTGGATAGCCCGGAGCTGCGCAAGGCAATCCGTGAAGACATGATTAATCTGGAAGTGATGGCGCAGGAAGCTGCCAAGCTCGGTCTGGATAAGGATCCGGAGGTGGTGCAGCAGGTCGAGCTGGCCAGGCAATCCGTAATTGTCGGTGCTTTTGTGCAGGATTACGCCAAAAAACATCCGATCAGTGAAGATCAGCTCAAACAGGAATACAACAAGCTGAAAACCAAACTCGGCAGCAAGGAATACAACGCCCGGCACATTTTGGTAGAAACCGAAGAAGAAGCTAGGGCTATCATCGCGCAACTTGACAAGAAAGCCAAGTTCGAGAAACTTGCCGAGAAATCCAAGGATACAGGCTCTGCCGCGCAGGGTGGTTCGCTGGGCTGGAATATACCGGGAAATTTCGTTCCGGAGTTCGCCAACGTGATGGTCAACCTGAAAAAGGGCGAATATACCAAGGCGCCGGTGCAATCACAATTCGGCTGGCATGTCATCAAACTGGACGATGTACGCGACATGAAAGTACCGTCGTTTGAAGAAGTAAAACCGCAATTGCAGCAACGCCTGCAGCAGCAATCAATCCAGAAGGCCATTGCCGACTTGCGGGCAAAAGCCAAGATCGAGTAATTGGTACTCATAGCAAAAAAAAGGGGATGCCGTCGGCATCCCCTTTTTTATTGGATGGTAGTTACGCGCGTTTGCGAAATTCGTTGGTGCGGGTATCAATCTCGATCCTGTCACCAATTTCGATGAAGGCCGCGACCGGTAATTCGAAGCCGGTATTGATCTTGGCCGGCTTCATCACCTTGCCGGAAGTGTCGCCGCGCACCGCCGGTTCGGTGTATACGACTTCGCGCACGATGGTATTGGGTAATTCGACAGAAATCGCCTTGTCGTTGTAGAAAACCACTTCGCACGGCATGCCGTCTTCGACATAGTGGATCGTGTCGCCCATACTTTCGGCCTCGATCTCATACTGATTGTATTCACCGTCCATGAACACATACATCGGGTCGGCGAAGTAGGAATAGGAGCATTCCTTGCGGTCCAGAATGATCTGGTCGAACTTGTCGTCGGCGCTGTATACGGTTTCCTTGGCGGCATCGGTCAACAGATTCTTCATCTTCATCTTGACCACCGAACCGTTGCGTCCGGAGCGGCTGTAATCTGCCTTGAGAATGACCATCGGCTCATCACCAACCTTGATGACGTTGCCTACGCGTAGTTCCTGTGCTGTTTTCATGTTTGCCGCCCTCCAATTTTCAAGGCGCGCATTGTACCGATTTCTCCGGAAAAATCCAGTAAATTCAACGCCAGATTATTCCTGGCCAACTGCTGTGCCCAGCCTTGCGCACGGCAGCTCAACTCCTTGCGTGCTGCCGCGAATGCGGGCCACGCGGCACCTGCCCCTGTACTGCTATTCCATGCTTCCCATAGGTCTTGCACCGCCCGAGTCGCTGTCTGACTGAGCGGTGCGTTATACAAATTCAGAAAGGCTTGCAGTTTTTTCCAGTGCACCGCGTCGTGTTGCGGGTAAATTTGCCAGATAAAGGGTTTGCCCGCCCACTGCGCCCGCACGCAGGAATCCTCGCCACGCACGAAATTGACATCGCAGGCCCACAGCAACAGATCGTAATGTTCCTGCTCGACGAACGGCAGTACACGCACTTGCAATCTGCCGCGCACATAGTCGCCGCCCGGACGCGGCGCGACGTCACCGAAATATTGCCCGAGCTGCGGCAGGATTCGCCCTTCCGGCACCAGACACAGCACCGGCTGGCCGCCCGCTGCCCAGCTATCGAGCAACCCGGCCAGCGCGGCATTTTCATAGCTGAACAGTGAGATTTTCAGCGTTCCCCTTTCCGGCATCTCCATGCCGATGGATTGCCAGAACGCCTGCTGTTGAGCGGTATCGTTCTGGAACGCATCGCGTCTCACCAACAGGTCGCGCTCCAGCAACAGCTCGCCGGTTTGCGGGGTGAAACCGGGGAAGAAGAAATATTTGACCAGCGGCAGCGATGGGTGCGGTGACGGCAGCTTGTGGCAGCCCGCCACCCAGTCTTCGGCACTCAGATATTCGAGATTGATCCAGACGGATCGTTGTTGCGCGGCCATCGTGGCGATGTAGCGTTGTGGCAATTCGCAGGCGAATGCTTCGATTACCAGTTCGGCGGGTTGCGCTTCCGGAAACAACGCCCCCCAATGCCTGACTTCCACGCCCCGGCAATGCTGCTGCGTCAGCGCAGCATCCGCCTCCGGGCATAGTTTGCAAAAGCTCTCCAGATCGTCCACCCACAACCGCACCTTCAGGCTATGCTCGTTCGCCAGTTGCCGCGCCAGTCGCCAGCACACGCCGATATCGCCGTAGTTATCGATGACGTTGCAGAAAATATCGCAAGAGAGCGCCTGAGTAGTCATAGCCGTTTCACTTTAATGAGTGAGCCATGTTTGCGTCGCGTAAAACCAAGCCGAACAAGGCCAGCACACAAAACACTGCACCCGTATAGAACGTGAATGCCGCGCCCAGCTTATCCCATAGCAGGCCGGCCAGCACGCTGGCGACCAGCATTGCCAGCCCGCATATCAGATTGAAGAAGCCATAGGCTGTACCGCGCAGATCGTGCGGGGCAGTGTCCGCCACCATTCTTGCCAGCAACCCCTGCGTGATACCCATGTGCATGCCCCACAGTGCGACACCGAGCAATACCGTTGCCAAATGGTCATCGGTGGCCAACACCAGATCGGCTGCGATCAGCACCAACAGACCCGTCACCAGCAGCTTGGAATGGCTCACACTATCGGAAAGTTTGCCGAACGGATAAGCCGATGCGGCATAGACCAGATTCATCGCCACCATCACCAGCGGCACCAGTGCAACGGAAATGCCGCTCTGCGCGGCACGCAATACGAGAAACGCCTCACTGAAGCGCGCCAGCGTGAACATCGCGCCGATACCGACTACCCACCAGTACGCCGCGTCCAGGCGTTTCAGATTCTCCCGGCTGATCGGATTGACCGGTTTGTGTGCCTGCTGCTTTTCCGGCTCATGCACGCCGAACCACAGCAATATGACGGCCAGCACGCCGGGGATCATCGCTACCCAGAACACGGCGCGAAAATCGTTGGCCCACCACAGCATCAAGACGACCGCCAGCAAGGGGCCGAGAAATGCGCCCATGGTATCCAGCGACTGGCGCAAACCGAAGGCGGCGCCGCGTATCCCAACAGGGGTGATGTCGGCCAGCAACGCATCGCGTGGCGCACCGCGCACACCTTTTCCCACCCTGTCCAGCAGGCGTGCGGCCAGCACCATGCCGTTGCTGGAAGCCAGCGCAAACAGTGGCTTGGTCAACGCACCCAGCACATAACCGAACAGCGCCAGGCCTTTGCGCTTGCCCAGATAGTCGCTCAACACGCCGGAGAATACCTTCACCAGTAACGCGGTGGATTCCGCCAGCCCTTCGATCAGTCCGACGGTTAACGCGCTGGCGCCCAGCACCGTGACCATGAACAGCGGCAGCAGGCTATGGATCATCTCCGAGGAGACATCCATCAACAGGCTGACGAAGCCGAGTGCCCATACGCCACTGGGTATTTGACTCATGATGCTGCGGTTGAATTTTGACTTCACTGGAGTTTTCCGGGAATAACAACTTGTTCGTTATTCCGCATGCAGCGCTTCCACCGGATCGAGTCGTGCCGCGCGCTGCGCCGGCACCACACCGGCCGCGAGGCCGATGCTGACAGCGGAGAGTTCCGCGAGCGCGGCGAACAGCCACGGGGTGTGCACCGGCAGTGCAGGAAACACCAGATGCAGCGCCTGTGCGATACCGATACCGAGCGCCAGTCCGGCCAGCCCGCCCAGCGCGGACAGCAGGATGGCCTCGCCGAGGAATATGGTCAGCACCTGGCGTTCACGCGCGCCCAGCGCGCGCAGCAGCCCGATCTCGGCAGTGCGCTCGGTGACTGCCATAGTCATGATGGTCAGGATGCCCACACCGCCCACCAGCAGCGAGATACCGCCCAATGCGCCGACCGCGAAAGTAATCACGTCCAGCACCGAGCCGAGTACCTCGAGCGACTTTTCCTGCGAGACCACGGTAAAGTCATCGCGTCCGTGCCGCGCTGTCAGTACATTACGAATACCCCCTTCCACCCGGTTGAGTTCGACGCTGGGTCGGTAGGTAATCTGAACTTCCATCAGCCCCGGGCGATTGAATAGCTCCAGCGCGCGAGCAGCGGGGATATACACCGAATCGTCCAGATCCAGCCCCAGCACCGATCCCTTTGCTTCCATAACTCCAATCACCCGAAAACGCTGTCCGCCGACGCGCAGATAGGCGCCAAGCGGGTTGGTGCTACCGAATAATTCCTGGCGTACTTTAGCGCCCAGTACCACAAAAGCGCGCGCCTGGCTCGGCTCCTCGTTAGGCAGAAATCTGCCGGTGCGTACGAAGATGCGCAATGCCTGCGGCATTTCGTGGCCGACGCCGTTCACCGTGGTGCGGCGCGTTATGCCACTGAAACTCACTTCGGCATTGCCCTGCACACTGGGATTCACGTATTCGATATAAGGCAGTCGGCGTAACGACTCGGCATCTTCCAGCGTAAGCGGTCGCACCGAACCGAAGATACCCACGCTGGCACCATGCGTCTGCTTTTTACCGGGCTGGATGCTGATCAGGTTGGTGCCAAATTGTGAGAATTCGGACAGCACGAACTGGTGCAGGCCTTCGCCGATGGAGGTGAGCAGAATCACTGCCGCGATGCCGACCGCAATGCCCAGCCCGGTGAGGAAGCTGCGCAGCCGGTAGGCGAGGAAGCTGGAGGTGGTGAGGCGGATCAGATCGGGAAACAGCATTTCAACTCCGCGCCAGCGCCATTACCGGGTCGAGGCGCGCGGCACGGCGCGCCGGCCACACGCTGAACAGGATGCCGGTGCCGAGTGCAGTGCCGAATGCCGCCAGAATCGCCCACCACGGCGCGGCCACCGGCAGTGCCGGGTAAATTTGCGCTATTACTCTTGTGCCAATCTCGCCGAGCACCAGGCCTGCCACGCTGCCGATGCCGGACAGCAATATCGCCTCGGCAAAAAACAGGTTACGAATTTGCGTGGCGGGTGCACCCAGTGCTTTGAGCAGGCCGATTTCCCTGACGCGCTGCGCGACGGCTATCAGCATCACGTTCATGATCAGGATACCGGCCACTGCCAGGCTGATTGCGGCGATGCCTGCCACCGCCAGCGTCAGCGCACGCAGGATGCGATCGAAAGTGGCCAATACCGCATCCTGGGTGATCACCGTTACGTCACGTTCATCGTTGTGCTGCTGAAAAAGTATTTGCTCGGCATCGTGCGTGGCCTGCACGATGGCATCGCGGCTCCTGGCTTCGATCAGTATGCGGAACAGGCCGGAAGTGTTGAACAGCATATGCGCCGAGGCGACCGGCACGATGACGAGCTCGTCGGTGTTGAACCCCATGGATTCGCCCTGGGTCGCCAGTACGCCGACCACACGAAAACGCCGGTCCCCCAGCCGCACCCATCCGCCGATGGCCGACCGCTGCCCGAACAGCTCACGTTTGATTTTTGCGCCCAGCACGCATATCGAACTGCTGTCATGAATGTCACTTGCCGGCAGGAATTGCCCCTGCCCAATATCCATGTGACGTACTTTCAGCAGTTCAGAAGTTGATCCCAGTACTGCCACCTCACGATTGCGCGCATCCAGCGAGATGTTGGTCGTGCCGATGGTCAGCGGTGCGATACGTTTGATGGCGCGGCTGCGCAAGAGCGCCTGCGCGTCATCCAGAGAAATTTCACGCGGAACCTGCCCGAGCAGCATCCCCGGTGTGAGTCCTGCAGTTTCGGTGCGCCCCGGCAGCATGATAATCAGGTTGGTGCCCAGCGAGGAGAACTGATCGATCACATAGCGGCGCGCCCCTTCGCCCAGCGCGGTGAGAATAACCACAGCCGCCACACCAATGGACATGGCCAGAACCATCAGCAGGGTGCGGGAACGGCTGCCGCGCAGGCTGCCGGAAGCGAACTGCAGCGTATCGGCAAATTTCATGTCCGGCGTATTTCGTCAGACATGATGCACCCGTCCAGCATATGTAACTGGCGCGTCGCGCGTGCGCCAATCTCGGCGTCATGGGTGACGATGGCCAGTGCGATGTTCTGTTCAACCAGTTGCTCCAGCAACTTCAACACTTCCCCGCCGGTGGTGCGATCCAGATTGCCGGTCGGTTCGTCCGCAAGCAACACGCTGGGGCGCATGACGGTGGCGCGCGCGATCGCCACCCGCTGGCGCTGCCCGCCGGAAAGCTGGTCGGGGCGGTGGCTGGCGCGATCCGCCAGACCATAATTCTGCAACAGCTGCGCCACCCGCGCCTTGCGTTCCTCAACGGTGACACCCGCCAGCATCAATGGCAGTTCGATGTTTGCCGCCGCTGTCAGGCGCGGCACCAGATGAAACGTCTGAAACACAAAGCCGATTTTCTCGCGCCGCACCCGTGCCTGTTGCTCGTCATTCAGATCGGTGACGTTGCCGCCGTCCAGCCGGTAAATGCCGGTAGTCGGCTTGTCCAGCAGCCCGATCAGGTTGAGCAGGGTAGATTTTCCGGAGCCGGACGGTCCCATGATGGACACATATTCGCCCGCACCGAGGCTTAAATTGATATCGCGCAACGCGGCAACCTGCTGGTCACCAACGGTAAAAATGCGGCTGACATTCTCCAGTCGGATCATCTGAAACCTACTGAAACAGGCCCTTGACAGGTATGGTGTCTTCCGGCTGCACATGCGCGCCAGCCTTTACACCTTCCTGATCAAGCGACACTACAACCCGGTCACCCTCGTTCAATCCGGAAATGATCTCTGTAAAATTCCAGTTGGACAGCCCTGTCTGCACCGTGCGTTCCTCGAGTATGCCTTCCGCCCGGTAAAGCAGCACACGATTTTCCTCCAGCAAGGTTTGCGTGGGGATGCGCAGCACATTTTCATGTGAGGTATGTATGATTTCAACATCGGCACTGTAGCCAACCAGTAAATTTTCCGCTGTCGGCGGCTCGATGAATTCCACTTCCACTTCCACGGTGCGCGC
Source organism: Gallionella sp. (assembly GCA_035529795.1). Taxonomy (GTDB): domain Bacteria; phylum Pseudomonadota; class Gammaproteobacteria; order Burkholderiales; family Gallionellaceae; genus Gallionella. Next base: position 153,414 of record DATKVZ010000008.1, read on the forward strand.
CTGCCTTTCCATTTCCAGCACGTACGGCGCGACGCGCTTGACCTTGCCCGCGAACGATTTGCCCTTGATTGCGTCCAGCACGATGCGGCCGGTCTGCCCCGCCTTGATGCTGGCCGCGTCTGTTTCATCAATCGGCGCACTGACGAATATACAGCTATCGTCGATCAGGTCGATGGCGGGAGGCGTTGGAATGCCGGGCGGCGAAGGCGTGGCGTATTCACCCAGCTCGCCACTGATGTCGGCAACGATGCCGTCGAACGGCGCGCGCAGTACCATGCGCCGCAAGCTGGCCTGAGCCGCATCGATACGTGATTGGCTCTGTTTGATCTCGCTGCGCGCCACCATGCAGGATGCCTGTTTGGATTTTGCATCCGCCTCGGCGCGTTCCAATCCCTCGGGCGAGATAAAGCCGCGCCCGCGCAATTGACGCGCCCGCACCGCTTCCTTGCCACTTTGTTCCGCAATGGCGCACACTTCCTCAATGCGTGTGGTGGCGGTGCCCAGTTGTTGTTCTGCAAGCCGCGCCTGTGCCTGTAAATCATCGTTCCAAAGTTCCAGCAATATCTGATCGGCCTTGACCCGTTCACCCTTCTTTATCCGCAGTTGCGCGATCTGTCCGCCTGCCGACGGAGCCAGCTTGGCGCGGCGGCACGCTTTCACTGTTCCTGCACGGGTGTTGCTTACCGTCGCTTCTACCATGCCACGCTCGACTTTGGTCAACTGCACGCGAACCGGCTCGGGGCGGGTGAAATACCAGATGACAGCCGCAAGCAACGAAAATGCAACGAAATAAGGAAGGTATTTCAGAAAGGGAGTTCGCTTACGGTTTTCGGATAAAGTCATACGAATTCCTCAAAAAAGCTGGCAGCAGAATTGAGTGGCATCCCGCACACTCATGTATGTCCACGGTCAAAAAGGTTATGCTGGATGAGTATATACGAGACCCTTGCAAAAAACGAAAAAGGCACGGCAGTGACGATAGACGTTTATCGCTCTCTTGCTGCGCAGGAAAAGCAATGCTGCAAATGAAAAATGTGTTGTTTTTACAACAAGTTTTGTGTGGTAACCACGCTTCGGCGTAGAATTGCTCACAGTGAGTTGGCGTGCGGGTTGGATTTGTTCACGTTTTGTTTGATGTTTCATTACGGCATGAAGGGGAAAAAAATGAAAAAAGGTACGACAGGCATTGTTCTGGCAACGGCATTATTGGGCGCGACTGTGGCACAAGCCAGTGAGTTTTCCGGTTTGTACATCGGCGGCAAGATGGGCATGAACCGGTCTGATATTAGCGGCGTGGCCAATGCTGCCAGTAAAAATTCCGAGACCTTCGGGTTTGAGGAGGGCTATAACTGGGACGTAGACAGCTTTCTGGTAGGCGGGAGCTTTTTCGCAGATTTCAACCAAAAGACGACGCATACCGCAGTGCCGAATTTGCACTATGGCAGCAATACAATAGGGTTGGATCTGAAGCTTGGCTTGCCCAGTTCGAACTGGATGCCTTATGCGAAACTGGGTTGGGCGCGAGTCACGGGTTCAGGCGTGTTTCCCGCGTCCCAGTTTAAATACACCAACGATCTTCATCTTGGATTGGGCGTGGAGTATAAGTTTGCACCCAACTGGAGTGCGGTAGGCGAATTGACAACTGCCGCCAGTAAAGTTAATGGATCCAAACTTGATAACCAAAACATTACCATTGGGCTGAATTATTATTTCGATACGCCTGTGGCCGCTCCCGTTCCTGTTGCGGCTGTTGAACCGATAGTGAAAAAAGAAGAACCAAAGGCTGCTCCGGCGCCTGTGGTTGCTCCGGAACCCGTACCGGAGACCTGGAAGACCCTGCTGGAAAACAAACCGGTGTGCATCGAAGGTGCCAACTTCGAATTCGATTCGGCCAAGCTGCGCAACGTGGAAGTCAAGAAGCTGAATGAGGTGGTCAGCTTCGCTGAGAAATACCATGACGCACAACTGGAAGCGGATGGCCATACCGATTCCATCGGTACCGAGGCCTACAACCAGAAACTGTCCGAGCGCCGCGCCGAGTCGGTCAAGGCTTACCTGGTTAAGAAGGGCGTGGCTGCGGACCGCATCACTACCGTCGGCCACGGTGAATCCAAACCGATTGCGGACAACAAGACCCGTGAAGGCCGCGAGTTGAATCGCCGTGTTGAGGTTTGTACCGTGCTTAAGGTGGAGAGAAAAGTGCGTGTGATCAAGTAACGGTCACACTGCGCACCATGCAAAAGCGGGCTGGTAACAGCCCGCTTTTTTTGCTTCTTTGTCATGTACGATGAATACGAATTACAGTGATAAGATAAAACTCTTCAGCATTCTTCAGGCGTAACAATGAAACTGGCAATTGCACAAATCAACAGTGTATTAGGCGATCTGGCGGGAAATGTGGCAAAGATTTTGCAGTATGCCGGTCAGGCCAGGCAGCAAGGCGCGCAACTGTTGTTGACGCCCGAGTTGAGCTTGTGCGGCTATCCTCCGGAAGACTTGTTGTTGCGCGACGGATTTTACCGGGCGTGTGCGCAGGCATTGGCTGATCTTGCCGAGAAAATATCGGGCATCGCTGTGGTGGTTGGGCATCCGCATGAATATGACGGAAAGCATTACAACGCCGCTTCGCTGCTGCGCGATGGCAAAGTGGATTGCACTTACCTCAAGCATTTCCTGCCCAACTATTCGGTATTCGATGAGAAGCGTTATTTTGAATGTGGCAGCGAGCCTTGCGTGTTTGCAGTAGGAAATATCCGCTTTGCCTTGAATATCTGCGCCGATATTTGGGAGCCCGATGCAGCCCGGCTGGCGCGCGCAGCCGGTGCGCAAGTGCTACTGGTCCTGAACGCGTCACCTTATGAGATGCGCAAGCGGGAATCCCGCTATTGTGTCATTCGTGAACGTGTCGCGGAAACCGGCTTGGCAGCAGTTTATGCCAATCTGGTGGGCGGTCAGGATGAGCTGATCTTCGATGGTGGATCATTTGCCATGGATCGGGACGGCAACCTGACTGCGCAAGGCACACAGTTTGAAGAAAGTTTATTGATGCTGGATATGCAGGATACATTGCAACCGGTTGGGGAAAAGATTGCGCCATTGTGTGAAGAGGCGGATGTTTACCGTGCCTTGTGTCTCGGCGTGCGCGACTACATCGACAAGAACCGCTTCCCCGGTGTGTTATTGGGATTGTCGGGCGGGATCGACTCGGCATTGACCTTGGTAATTGCGGTGGATGCACTGGGTGCCGATAAAGTTCATGCGGTCATGATGCCTTCGCCTTATACCGCGCAAATCAGCCTGGATGATTCGCGCGAGATGGTAAAAACTCTCGGTGTGCGCTATGACGAATTCTCCATCGAACCGACGTTGCAGAGCTATTTGACCACCCTGAGCACTGCTTTCGCCGGGTGCGTTATGGATACCACCGAGGAAAATTTGCAAGCGCGCATCCGTGGCGCCCTGTTAATGGCGCTGTCCAACAAGTTTGGCTCGCTGCTATTAACTTCCGGCAACAAGTCCGAAATGACTGTGGGTTATGCCACACTCTATGGCGATATGGCTGGCGGCTTAGCGGTGTTGAAGGATGTCAGCAAAACACTGGTATACCGCCTGGCGCGTTACCGCAACACGCTGGGACAGGCGATTCCGGAGCGTGTCATCACGCGCCCGCCGAGCGCTGAACTGCGTGCGGATCAGACTGACCAGGACAGCCTGCCGCCTTACGATGTGCTGGATGCCATCATGGCCTGTTATGTTGAACAGAACCTCGCCATTCCGGAAATCATCGCGCGTGGACATACTGAAGCAGATGTGCGCAGGGTGGTGCATCTGATTCGCACCAGTGAATACAAGCGCCGCCAGTCCGCGGTCGGCTTACGTATCACGGAACGCAGCTACGGCAAAGACTGGCGCTATCCGATTACGGCGCACTATCAGGATAACTTCTAATTCAATTCCATTTAAACGCCAGGTTTGGTACAATGCGCCGCGTTTTGCAGATGGGCTTCGGGCCCGTTTTTTATTTGCAGGTAGTCATTATGGATGTGGTGAAGCTGGTCGAAACAACGGTAAACGGCTTGGGTTATGAGTTGGTGGAACTCGAACGCTCAGGGCGCGGACTGTTGCGTGTGTTCATCGATAAACCGGCAGGGATTTCGGTGGATGACTGTCAGGCGGTCAGCAACCAATTGACACGCCTGTTTCTGGTTGAAAATGTGGATTATGACCGTCTTGAAGTTTCGTCACCCGGTCTCGACCGGGCGTTGAAAAAAGAAGTGGATTTTGTACGCTTCGCCGGGCAAAAGGCGCAGCTCAAACTGCGCATACCGTTGGCGGGACGTAAAAATTTTGTTGGTGTAATAGGCGAAGTAAATAGCGGCGTATTGCAATTGAATGTGGATGGCAGCCTGGTGGCAATTGAGCTGTCGAATTTGGATAAGGCACGTTTAGTGCCGACTTTTTAGTTTTTAGCACTAATTGACGTTGATGCACGTCAGGGTCAAATGGGCAATCTAGCCGGAGAAATGGTATGAGTCGTGAAATTTTATTGCTGGTGGATGCGCTGTCACGTGAGAAGAGCGTGGACAAGGAAATCGTGTTCGAATCACTGGAATCGGCGCTGGCTTCGGCTACCAGAAAACGCTTTACCGATGAGGCGGATGTGCGCGTTTCGATAGACCGAAATACCGGTGAATATGAGTCTTTCCGCCGCTGGGAAGTCATGGACGACGAAACCTTCGAAACCCCGGATATGCATATCAAACTGGAAGAGGCGCAAAAGCACAATCCCGGGATCCAGCTCGGTGAGTTTATCGAAGAGCCGCTGGAGTCGATTGATTTTGGCCGCATCGGTGCGCAGGCCGCGAAGCAGGTAATTTTCCAGAAGATTCGCGATGCCGAACGCGAGCAGGTACTGAGCGACTTTCTGGAGCGCAAGGAACATCTGGTTTCCGGCACGGTGAAACGGCTGGAGCGTGGCAGCGCAATTATCGAATTTGGCAAGATCGAGGCGCTGTTGCCACGTGACCAGATGATTCCGAAAGAAAATTTGCGCGTTGGCGATCGTGTCAAGGCGCACCTGTTGCGTGTGGATCGCAGCGCGCGCGGCCCGCAGGTAATTCTGTCGCGCACCTCCAACGAGTTGCTGGTGAAGTTGTTTGAGCTGGAAGTGCCGGAAATCGAGGAAAAGTTGCTGGAAATCGTCAGTGCGGCACGCGACCCGGGCTCTCGCGCCAAAATTGCGGTGCTGTCGCACGATTCGCGCATTGATCCTATTGGTACTTGCGTCGGTATGCGCGGTTCGCGCGTGCAGGGCGTGACTAATGAAATGGCCGGCGAGCGAGTGGACATCATTCTCTGGGCGGAAGATCCCGCCACTTATGTCATTAATGCGCTGGCTCCGGCCGAGGTGAGCAGTATTGTGGTGGATGAAGAAAAACACAGTATGGATGTGGTGGTCGAAGAGGAAAATCTGGCGCAGGCGATCGGGCGTGGCGGACAGAATGTGCGCTTGGCCAGTGAACTGACGGGCTGGGAACTTAATATCATGACCGTTGAACTGTCCAACGAAAAGCACGCAGAGGAGTTTGCCGAGACACGTACCATCTTCATGGAGAAACTGGATGTAGACGAGGAGGTCGCCGATATCCTGGTTCAGGAGGGTTTCAATACCCTGGAAGAAGTGGCCTATGTGCCGCTCGAGGAGATGCTCGAAATAGAATCCTTTGACGAGGCAACCATAAATGAATTGCGCAGTCGCGCGCGCAATGCGCTGCTGACCGCAGCGATTGCCAATGAAGAGAAGGTAGAGCATGGCATTGAGGATTTGCTCAAGCTGGAGGGTATGGATGAGCAAACTGCACGTGCGCTGGCGGCTAAGGGCATAACAACTCAAGAGCAACTGGCAGACCTGGATACGGATGAATTGGTGGAGCTTTCCGGCATGGAGGGTGAATGCGCCAACACGCTAATTATGGCGGCACGTGCACCCTGGTTTGCTTAAGCATGCAGTATCTAAAGGATGGTAATGGGAAAATTGAACGTAGCGCAATTTGCAACTGAACTGGGATTGCCAGTCACCTTGCTGCTTGAGCAGTTAAAAGCGGCCGGGGTTAGCAAAGTACAGGAATCAGATCCGATTTCCGAAAAGGATAAGGCGCAATTGCTGGAACATTTGCGCCAGGCGCACGGTGCCGAAAAACCCGCCAAGAAAATTACATTGACGCGCCGCGAAACCACGGAAATAAAAAAGGCTGACAGTTCCGGCCGGGCGCGCACCATTCAGGTAGAAGTGCGTAAACGCCGGGTAGTGGCTCCCGTTGTCACTGCTGAGCCTTCTTCTGCATCTGCCCAAACTACCACTTCACCAAAGGGCGAAGCCACGCAAATTGTCGATGAACAGGAGTTGGCGGCGCGCGAACAGGAAGCGCGTTTGCAGACAGAGTTGGCGGCGCGTCAGGCAGCCGAAGTGCTGGCCAAGCAGGAGCGTGGTAAACGCAAATCCACCAAGAAGACAGCCGAGCCGGAGCAGGAACCTGCCGCACCTGTGGCGAAAGAAGCTGCCGTACCCGTTGTGCCGGTTGTGCCGGTTAATTTGGTCGAAGGCACGTTGCATAAACCGGCGCCCAAGCCCGGTGATAAGATAGCCAAGCCAAGCAAGAAACCCAAGACCGAAGCCAAGGCTGGCCCGTGGGATGAAAAGGGACATAAGAAACGTACCCCCGTTAAAGCCGGTGAAAGGACCGGCGCATGGACGACTCCAGTGCGTGCGCAGCGCCATGACAAGCACAGTAAGCACGCTGCCGAACCGGAGCACGCATTTTCTTTGCCAACCGAACCGGTGGTGCATGAAGTGTCTGTGCCGGAAACGATTACCGTTGCCGAGTTGGCGCAAAAAATGACTATCAAGGCAGCCGAAATCATCAAAGTGTTGATGAAAATGGGCTCGATGGTGACCATCAATCAGGTGCTCGATCAGGAAACCGCGATGATTGTTGTGGAGGAAATGGGGCATATCGCCAAGGCCGCCAAGCTGGACGATCCCGATGCCTATCTGATGGATTCTGAAGAGCATCATGATGCGGCTCTGGAGCCGCGCGCCCCGGTTGTTACCGTGATGGGGCACGTTGATCATGGCAAGACTTCGCTGCTGGATTACATTCGCCGCACCCGTGTGGCGTCTGGTGAAGCGGGCGGTATTACCCAGCACATTGGCGCGTATCACGTAAATACGCCGCGCGGCATGATTACTTTCCTCGATACGCCGGGCCATGAGGCGTTTACCGCGATGCGTGCGCGCGGTGCCAAAGCGACCGATATCGTGATTCTGGTGGTGGCTGCCGATGACGGCGTGATGCCGCAAACCAAAGAAGCCATCGCTCATGCCAGAGCCGGCAATGTGCCGCTGGTAGTGGCAATGACCAAGGTAGATAAACCCGACGCAAATGTCGAGCGAGTCAAGCAGGAATTGGTTGCCGAGGGGGTGGTGCCGGAAGATTGGGGTGGTGACGCGATGTTTGTCGAGGTTTCCTCCAAATCCGGGCAAGGTATCGATCAATTGCTCGAAGGCGTGCTGTTGCAAGCCGAAGTGCTGGAGTTGAAGGCACCGTGCACCACGCATGCCAAGGGCCTGGTAATTGAAGCGCGTCTGGATAAGGGCAAAGGGCCGGTAGCCACTGTGCTGGTGCAGTCCGGCACCATGAAGCGTGGCGATGCCGTGCTGGTCGGTTCGGTGTTTGGTCGGGTGCGCGCCATGCTGGATGAAAACGGCAAGGCGGTGAGTGAGGCCGGGCCATCCATTCCAGTGGAAATACAGGGGTTATCCGAAGTGCCTGCTGCCGGTGAAGCGCTGATGGTATTGGCGGATGAAAAACGCGCACGTGAAATCGCGCTGTTCCGCCAAGGCAAGTATCGTGGCGTGAAGTTGGCCAAACAGCAAGCCGCCAAACTGGAAAACATGTTAGAGCAAATGGCGGAAGGCGAAGTGCGCACCTTGTCACTGATTGTAAAATCCGACGTGCAAGGCTCCGCCGAAGCGATCGCACAATCGCTGCAGAAACTTTCCACCGATGAAGTCAAGGTCAATTTGATTCATGGTGGCGTAGGCGCGATTTCTGAATCGGATATCAATCTGGCACTGGCTTCCAAGGCGATCGTGATCGGCTTCAACACACGCGCCGATGCGGCCGCGCGCAAGCTTGCCGAATCTTCCGGCGTGGAAATTCGCTACTACAGCATTATCTACGCGATGGTGGATGAGATCAGGGCCGCCTTGTCCGGCATGCTGGCTCCCGAAAAGAAGGAAAGTATTCTCGGTGTCGCCGAGGTGCGTCAGGTGTTTACCGCATCCAAAATCGGCACGATTGCCGGTTGTTACGTGCTGGAAGGCATAATGAAACGCGGCGCCAAGATGCGCGTGCTGCGCGACAATGTGATGATCCATGATGGCGAGCTGGATTCGCTGAAGCGCTTCAAGGATGACGTGAAAGAAGTGAAAGCCAATTTCGAGTGCGGCCTGTCATTGAAGGGCTATAACGATCTGGTGGTGGGCGACAAGCTTGAGGCGTACGAGATTGTTGAGGTTGCACGCTCGCTCTGATGGCAAATTTTTCCAGAACTAATCGTGTCGCTCAACAGATCCAACGCGAGTTAGCCGAGTTGGTGCGACTCGAGGTCAACGACCCGCGCGTACGCCTGGTGACCATCACCGGCGTCGAAGTGGCTGGCGATTACTCGCATGCCAAGATTTTTTTTACCCGTCTGGATGGCAAGCACACGGAAGCGCAGCAGGGATTGGAACATGCCGGCGGCTTCCTGCGCAGCCAACTGGCGCGCAGCCTGAAGCTGCGTATCATGCCGCAACTGCATTTTGTCTACGACGCTTCCGTTGAGCGCGGTAGCCATCTGTCGCAACTTATTGACCAGGCGGTCGCCAGCGACCATCACCACGAAGATAACGAGAATTAATTCTTAATGGCGCGTATTTTTCGCCCGCTGGACGGCGTGCTGCTATTCGACAAGCCGCTGGAACTGTCTTCCAACATCGCGCTGCAAAAAGTCCGCCGCTTGTTTCAAGCCGAGAAAGCCGGCCATACCGGCACGCTTGATCCGCTTGCCACGGGGCTGTTGCCGGTCTGCTTCGGCGAAGCCACCAAGTTTTCCAACTCCTTGCTGGATGCCGACAAAACCTATCGCGCTACGCTGCGCCTCGGGCAGGCCACGACCACCGGCGACGCGGAGGGCGAGATCGTCGCCGAGTGCCCGGTTGAAATCAGCCAGGCTGATGTTGATGCCGTGCTGGTGAGATTTCGTGGCAACATCCGGCAACTCCCTCCGATGTACAGCGCACTCAAGCACCAAGGCAAACCGCTTTACGAATATATCCGCAAAGGCGAGACTGTAGAGCGCGCACTACGCGAGGTGGTAATACATGAACTGGTGCTGGACCGTTTTGCCGCAAATGAAATGGACATTACCGTGTGTTGCAGCAAGGGCACTTACATACGCACGTTGGCCGAAGACATTGGCGCGGCGCTCGGTTGCGGCGCGCATCTGATTGCCTTGCGCCGTACTGCCATTGCCCATTTCAATTTGCAAAGCGGCTATAATTTTCGGCAACTGGAGATGATGAGTATCGCGGAACGTGAAGCCTGCGTGCTGTCGCTGGAAAGTCTGATACCGGAAACACCAAAACTGCATCTGGATGCCATACAAATTAAACGATTGGCGCAGGGACAGCGATTGGCGCTGGATACCGGCTTGCCGGATGGCAGGGTTGCTCTGCACGGCCCGCAGGGATTTATCGGAGTGGGGTTATTGCAAGGCCGCCGTCTCGCCCCACAGCGATTGCTGGCTGGTGTGGCGAAACAGGCTGCACAAACCGGCGCGGATTAAAAGCAGGGAACCCGGATTTTGTTCGCCCGCCATGGAACCGGTATTTTGGAATATTTGGGTTGAGCAATAGCCCCGTTAGAGGGTAGAATGCCGCACTTTTTCTTGGAGAGCAAAACCAATGGCAATTACCGCTGCGCAAAAAGCGCAAATCGTTTCCGACTTTCAACGGGTCAAGAGCGACACGGGTTCCCCCGAAGTGCAAGTGGCACTAATCACTGCCCGCATTTCCTACCTGACCGAGCATTTCAAGGACAATGCCAAGGATCACCATTCCCGCCGCGGCCTGTTGCGCCTGGTCAGCCGCCGCCGCAAGCTGCTCGACTACCTGAAGAGCAAGAATGACGCAGCGTATCGCGCACTGATTCAACGCCTGGAAATTCGTAAGTAAACTTTGTATTCAGCGGGTCGCTTATGCGGCCCGTGTCATTTTATCCGTTCCATTTTAACGTGGCGCGATACGCGCCATCTCACGTACAGAGAGGTTTAACTTGAGTCACTATAAGAAAACACTAACGTTTGGCAATCATCAGCTCACGCTGGAAACCGGGGAAATTGCCCGTCAGGCGAGTGGCGCGGTGATGGTCAGTCTGGACGATACCGTGGTACTGGTCACGGTGGTGGGCAGAAAAGACGCGAAACCGGATCAGGATTTTTTCCCGTTGACTGTTGATTACCAGGAAAAAACCTATGCGGGAGGCAAGATTCCCGGCGGCTTTTTCAAGCGTGAAGGCCGTCCAAGCGAAAAGGAAACGCTGACTTGCCGCCTAATCGATCGTCCGTTGCGCCCGCTGTTTCCGGAAGGTTTTTACAACGAAGTGCAGATTATCGCAACGGTCATGTCTTCGGATAGCGAGATCGATTCTGATATTCCCGCCATGATTGGCGCGTCTGCCGCGCTGGCAATCTCCGGTATCCCGTTCGATGGCCCGGTAGCCGCAGCACGCGTCGGCTATGCAGACGGCCAGTACCTGCTTAACCCGACCAAGACGGAGCTTGAGGCTTCGCAACTGGATCTGATTGTTGCCGGCACCGAGCGCGCCGTGTTGATGGTGGAATCCGAAGCGCAGCAATTAGCCGAAGACGTAATGCTCGGTGCGGTGATGTTCGGGCATGAGCAAATACAAGTTGTGATTCAGGCCATCAACGAAATGGCTGATGCCGTCGGCGCGCCAGCCTGGGATTGGGCAGCACCCGCCAAGGATGAAGCGCTGATTGCCAGGATTGCCGAACTGGCCGATGCTTCACTGCAACAAGCCTATGCGATCCGTTCCAAGCAAGCGCGCACCGATGCGGTGGCAGCGGTGCGCGATAACGTGCTGGCAGCTATCATCACACCGGAATCTGCCGCTGGCCAGAAAAACCACGTCAATGACTTGTTTAGCGCGCTGGAAGCCAAAATTGTACGCGGACAGATTCTGAGCGGCGAACCGCGTATTGATGGCCGCGATACCCGTACCGTGCGCCCGATCACTATTCGCAACGGTGTATTGCCGCGCACCCACGGCTCTTCATTGTTTACGCGTGGCGAAACACAGGCCATCGTGGTGGCGACCTTGGGCAGTATGCGTGATGCGCAAAAGATAGACGCGCTGCAAGGTGAATACATCGACCGCTTCATGCTGCACTACAACTTTCCACCATACTCCACCGGCGAGACCGGCCGCGTTGGCACGCCTAAACGCCGCGAAATCGGCCATGGCCGCCTGGCAAAACGTGCTTTGGTTGCCGTATTACCCAGCGAGGAAGATTTCGGTTATGCAATCCGCGTGGTATCCGAAATCACCGAATCCAATGGCTCCAGCTCGATGGCTTCGGTGTGCGGCGGTTGCTTGTCACTGCTGGATGCCGGTGTGCCGCTCAAGGCGCATGTAGCAGGCATCGCCATGGGTTTGATCAAGGAAGGTAATCGTTTTGCAGTGCTGACCGACATTCTTGGTGATGAGGATCACCTGGGCGACATGGATTTCAAGGTGGCCGGCACCGAAGCAGGAGTAACTGCACTGCAAATGGATATCAAGATCAACGGCATCACCCGCGAAATTATGCAGGCCGCGCTGATCCAGGCACGCGAAGGCCGCATGCACATCCTCGGTCTGATGAAACAGGCGATGCCGCAAGCACGTACCGAGGTATCCGATTTTGCACCGCGCATGATCAAAATGAAGATCAATCCGGAAAAAATCCGTGACGTGATCGGCAAAGGCGGAGCGGTAATCCGTGCTCTGACCGAAGAAACCGGCACGACAATTGACATAGATGATTCTGGCAACATTACCATTGCCTGCGTGAGTGGTGAGGCGGGTGAGTTGGCCAGGAAGCGTATCGAAGACATCGTGGCGGACGTGGAAGTCGGTAGAATCTATGAAGGCCCGGTGGTCAAGCTGCTCGACTTTGGCGCATTGATCAACGTATTGCCTGGCAAAGATGGCTTGCTGCATATTTCCCAGATTGCCCACGAACGCGTTAATGCCGTGTCAGATCACCTGAAGGAGGGCCAGATCGTCAAGGTCAAGGTGCTGGAGGTCGACGACAAGGGACGCATGAAGCTCAGCATGAAGGTATTGCTGCCGGTACCAGAGGCTACTTCTTCTGCCACTGCCGGGTAGGTTGTTTTGCCATAAAAAAGCCCCACCAGCTACGGTGGGGCTTTTTGTTGCATAAATTCCCATGCAAAGCGGTTTCTCAGAATCCAGCATACCACGTGCCATGCACATGCAAGTGCCTGTCGAAAATAAATGGCGAACAGACTGTTTTTGGCTACGACTTAACCTAAAGGTGAGTCTCCGCCGAAGCAGATGGCCAATAGGTGGCTTTTGGCTCCGACATAACATGCGCTATGCGCATGTAAGTCTCCGCCGAAAACCAATGGCGAAATTCTATTTCGCCATTTGCTTTTCACGAATTTCATCCAGAGTTTTGCAGTCGATACACAGCGTGGCAGTCGGCCTTGCCTCAAGGCGGTTTAATCCGATTTCAATGCCGCAATTATCGCAATAGCCATACTCATCAGCATCAATTTTGGCGAGCATTTCATTGATTTTTTTGATTAGTTTGCGTTCACGATCACGGCTACGCAACTCCAACCCCATGTCCGATTCCTGTGTGGCGCGGTCATTCGGATCAGCAAATATGGTTGCCTCGTCCTGCATGGTGTGCACCGTACGATCGATATCTTCACCCAGCTCTTCTTTGATTCCATTCAGAATTTTGCGAAAATGGTCGAGCTGCCTGGGATTCATGTAGGCCTCGCCCTTTCTGGCTTTATAAGGGGTGGCGGGTTTATTTAGCTGTACAGACATTGCACTTCTCCAACAGGATAAAAATTAAAGTGCGCTTTAATACCAGAAAGCGCCAGTTCATGCAAATTAATAAGGCTTAACTGCTTGCCAGCAGCAGAAACAGACTCGGGTGCTTATTTAATTGCGGCATGTGCTGCGATTTCCATTGCGCAATGGAGTGCGTCCGGATCTGCTCACAGGGCAAAGTGATATCGCTGGCGATGCACAGCAATGTGTGCGGACGACAATGGGAGAGCAGGGCACTGAACAGTTTTTCGTTGCGATAAGGCGTTTCGATGAACAGTTGTGTTTGCTGTCGCCGCGCAGACTCCGCTTCCAGTGCGACAATCGCTTTATTTCTTTCCGCCTCCGGGATAGGTAGGTAGCCATGAAAGGTGAAGCGTTGACCGTTCAGGCCGGAGGCCATCAGCGCCAGCAAAATGGAGGAGGGGCCGACCAGTGGCTCGACGCGGATACCGTGGCGATGCGCCAGACTGACCAAATCTGCACCGGGATCGGCAATGCCCGGGCAACCCGCCTCGGAGATGATACCGACATCCTTGCCTGCCAGTAGTGGCGCGAGCAGCTCCGCCAAATCTCCCGGTGCGCTGTGTTCGTCAAGTGTGGCGAAATGCAGCGACTGGATCGGCTGTTCGGGTTTGAGTGCGGAGAGAAATTGCCGTGCGCTCTTGGGATGTTCCACGACAAAATGCTTCAGCTTGCGCGCGATGTCGATAACGTGTTGCGGCAATACTTGTGCGGCGGGAGTGTCGCCCAGGGTGCAGGGAATTAGATAAAGTGTGCCGTAGCGAGTCATATTCAGAACAGCTGTACGTTTTCGTTGCGCAGCATTTCGATTAACAGGATCAGCGGCAGACCGACCAGTGCGTTCGGGTCGTCGCCGGACATTTTACTCATCAACGCGATGCCCAATCCTTCGGATTTCGCGCTGCCCGCGCAGTGGTAGGGCTGTTCCTTGAGTAGATAGCCCTCAATCTCCGCATCGCTGTAGTCGCGCAGAGTGACGTGGTTTTCTGCCACTTCGGCTTGTATTTTGCCGGTTTTGCTGTTCAATAGTGCTAGCGCGGTGTAGAAGGTGGTGGTCTTGCCGCGCATGGTACGCAACTGCAGGACGGCATTGTCATGGGTGAGTGGCTTGCCGATTTGCTGACCATCCAGCACGGCGACCTGGTCGGAGCCGATGATTAATGCATCGGGATAGGCGGCAGCCGTAGCACGCGCCTTTTCCTGTGCCAGACGCAATGTGGTGGCGCGGGCGGATTCACCCGGCAAAGGGGTTTCGTCCACCTCGGGTGCGGCAGTTTCGAAGGGAAGTTGCAGGCGTGTGAGGAGTTCGCTGCGGTAAACCGAAGTGGAGGCGAGGACAAGCAACTGAGAACTCAAGGATATTCCTTATGATTTTTGACAGGGAGCAGCGAAAAATATATCATGCGCGCCTCATGTTCGCACGGCCTTTCATCGATAGCTTGGATTTTGCCCTAAACGGCAGGGAAATCAGCGGTGAAGTGCCTGTCGCCGAGATGCCGCGGTTGCTGGACACACTGGAAAACCCGCAGGGGATTTTAAGCTATACGGTGCAAGGGGGTGTGGACAGTAGCGGTGAGCCCTTGCTGAAGGTTAGTGTTGCCGGGCAATGCCAGCCATGTTGCCAGCGTTGCCTGAATGCGATGGATTACCAGGTTCGCCTTAATGTATGTCTGATGCTGCGTGATCAGGCCGGTCTGGATGCGCTGGGCGATGCTGAAGATGAATGTGACAGCATTCTGGCTGAAGCGCAGCTTGATGTATTGAACCTGCTGGACGAAGAAATTTTGTTGAGTCTGCCAATCGCACCCAGGCATGATGATTCGAGTGTTTGTCAGGCGGTAGATGGTAAGGATATGCGCAGTGAAGCAAAGCATCCTTTTGCGGCACTGGCAAAATTAAAAGTTGTTGAATAGTTTTTTTTAGGAGCAGATAACATGGCAGTCCAGCAGAACAAAAAATCTCCATCCAAGCGCGGCATGCATCGCGCCCACGATTTTCTGACCAACCCGCCCACAGCAGTTGAACCGACCACGGGTGAAATGCATTTGCGCCATCATATCAGCCCGAACGGTTTCTACCGCGGCAAGCAGGTTGTCAAAACAAAGGGCGAATAAGTCCGGAAATAACGCAGCCGATCATGAAGATCGGCTGCGTTTTCTTTTTTTCCTCGCCTCTATAACAAACTTGGGATTTACTGAGTGGATGTCATATTAGCCATTGATGCGATGGGTGGTGACCATGGCATTTCGGTCACTGTTCCTGCAGCAATTGAATATCTGAAGAAATTTCCCGGTGATACCATCGTTCTGGTCGGCATCTCTGAAGCCATTGAATCCGGGTTGCGCGGCCTGGGTGCACAAACGGGTACGCATTTGCGCATCCATTCCGCCAGCGAAGTGGTAGAGATGGATGAGTCGCCGCAATCGGCGCTGCGCAGCAAAAAAGATTCTTCAATGCGTGTCAGCATCAATCTGGTGAAAAGCGGCGAGGCTTCCGCCTGTGTCAGCGCCGGTAACACCGGCGCGCTGATGGCGACCGCGCGTTATGTATTGAAAACATTGCCTGGCATTGACCGCCCCGCCATCGCCTCGTATCTGCCCACAAGAAAAGGTCAGGTCTGCATGCTTGATCTGGGCGCCAACACCGATTGTACTGCCGAACATCTGCTGCAATTTGCGATGATGGGTTCCACACTGACCACTGCGCTGGAACACAAGCCAAACCCCAGCATCGGGCTGCTCAATATCGGCAGCGAAGATATCAAGGGTAATGAGATAGTCAAACAGGCCGCCGAATTATTACGCGCAAGCGACCTGAATTTTTACGGCAACGTTGAAGGCAACGATATTTTCAAGGGCACCACCGATGTCGTGGTATGCGACGGCTTCGTCGGTAATGTCGCACTCAAGACTACCGAAGGGTTGGCGCAAATGCTGGGCGGCTTCCTGCGCGAAGAATTCAGCCGCAATCTGTTCACTAAACTGGCTGCGCTGGTAGCGATGCCGGTGCTAAATTCCTTCAAACGCAGGGTGGATCATCGCCGCTACAATGGCGCAAGTTTTCTCGGTCTGAAAGGTATTGTAGTGAAGAGCCACGGCTCGGCGGATATTCTCGCGTTTCGTTGCGCCATCGAGCGTGCTGCCGAAGAGGCACGCGAAGATATGCTGCAGCATATCAGCGAACATATCGAGAAATGGCATCACCAGCGTCAGAACCTGGAACAAGGAGCGGCCTGATGTATTCGAGAATTACCGGAACCGGCAGCTATTTGCCAAGCAGGACGCTGACCAATTTTGACCTGGAAAAAATGGTCGAAACCTCGCACGACTGGATCGTATCGCGCAGTGGCATCATTGAACGGCATGTCGCAGCAGACGATGAAATGACCAGTGATCTTGCCCTGCATGCGAGCCGTCGCGCCATTCAGGCGGCAGGCATCAGCGCGGATGAAATTGACCTGGTGATTGTTGCCACCACCTCACCGGATAAGATGTTTCCCAGTACCGCCTGTATTCTGCAGGACAAGCTGGGCATCAGGAATTGCGGTGCGGCTTTTGACATTCAGGCGGTATGCGGCGGTTTCGTATATGCGCTGAATACCGCCGATTTATACATACGCGGCGGGCAGGCCAAAACTGCGCTGGTGGTTGGTGCGGAAGTGCTATCGCGCATGCTGGACTGGAGTGATCGTACCACTTGCGTGCTGTTTGGTGATGGTGCGGGCGCGGTAATCCTGCAAGCCAGCGAAATACCGGGTATCGTCGCCGGCAAATTGCACGCCGACGGCCGTCATCAGAGCATGCTGAAAGCAGACGGCAACATTCGTCATGGCGAAATCCAGGGTGACCCGTTCATCAAGATGGACGGGCAGGCTGTATTCAAATTTGCCGTCAAGGTGCTGAGTGAAGTGGTCGAGGAAGTGCTGGCAGAAAATAATCTGCAAGGCTCCGACATCAACTGGCTGGTACCGCATCAGGCCAATATCCGCATCATGGAAGCCACCGCAAAAAGACTCGGCCTGAGCATGGATCATGTCGTGGTTACGGTCGCTCATCACGGCAACACTTCTTCGGCTTCAATCCCGCTGGCATTGGATACCGCCGTGCGCGACGGGCGCATCAAACCCGGCCAGAACATTTTGCTGGAAGCCGTGGGTGGCGGGTTTACCTGGGGCGCGATTCTAATCAAGTGGTAGATTGAGAATATGGTTAAATTTGCTTTCGTATTTCCAGGGCAAGGCTCGCAATCGCGCGGCATGATGAACGGCTACGCCGATTTTCCTGTGGTGCGTAATACCTTCGCCGAAGCCTCCGACATATTGCAGCAGGATCTGTGGCAACTGGTTGCCGAAGGCAGCGATGCCGATCTGAATACCACGGTGAATACCCAGCCCATCATGCTGACCGCGGGTGTGGCGGTATATCGCGCCTGGCAGGCGCAGGGTGGCGCGGCTCCGGCAATGCTGGCGGGACACAGCCTTGGTGAATACACCGCGCTGGTTGCTGCCGGCGTATTGTGCTTTGCCGATGCGCTGCCACTGGTACGCTTCCGCGCGCAATGTATGCAACAGGCTGTACCGGAAGGCGTGGGTGGTATCGCGGCGATTCTTGGTCTGGATGACGACACGATGCGTACGATATGCACCGAAGCTGCGCACGGTGAAGTGCTGGAAGCGGTGAACTTCAACTCGCCCGGGCAGGTGGTAATCGCGGGGAACCGCGCTGCTGTCGAGCGCGGCATGGAGCTGGCCAAAGCCAAAGGCGCGAAGCGCGCCATCATGCTGCCAATGAGCGTGCCGTCGCACTGCCAGTTGCTGAAAGGTGCAGCGGAGCAACTGCACGGCTATCTGGCCAATGTTGCAGTGCAGGCACCGGTCATTCCGGTGTTGCATAATGCCGATGTTACGGCTTACAGTGACAGCGTAGCGATCAAGGACGCGTTGGTGCGCCAGTTATATTCACCGGTACGCTGGGTGGAAACCATACTGGAATTTGGCAAACAGGGTATTACCCACAATGTCGAATGTGCGCCCGGCAAAGTGCTGGCAGGCCTGAACAAACGTATCGATACCAATCAACGGGCCTTGGCCATCAACGACGCTGAAGCGTTGAAGCTGACTTTGGCAGCATTCGCATAAGGAAATCAACATGACACTGCTTGGACAAATTGCACTGGTAACCGGCGCTTCACGCGGTATCGGTCAGGCTATCGCCCTGGAGCTCGGCAAGCACGGTGCAACAGTGATCGGCACGGCAACCAGCGATGCGGGCGCACAGGCCATCAGCGCCTATCTGGATGCGGCGGAGATCAAGGGCGCGGGCATGGTGCTGAATGTCAATGATGTCGCACAAACCGAGCTCATGCTCGGCGAATTGCGCAAGCAGTTCGGCGAAGTCTCGATGCTGGTAAATAACGCGGGCATAACTAAAGACAATTTACTGGCACGCATGAGCGACGAGGAATGGGATGATGTCATCACGACCAATCTCAAATCAGTGTTTCGTCTCAGCCGTGCGGTGTTGCGCGCCATGATGAAGGCGAGGGCAGGGCGTATCATTAGCATCGGTTCGGTGGTCGGCAGCATGGGCAACCCCGGCCAGTCCAACTACGCTGCCTCCAAGGCGGGTATGATCGGTTTCACTAAATCACTTGCGCAGGAAGTCGGCAGCCGTAACATTACCGTGAACTGTGTCGCCCCCGGATTCATCGATACCGACATGACTCAAGGTCTCGGTGATGAACAGCGCGCCAAGCTTGTTGAATATGTGCCGCTGAAGCGTCTCGGCCAGCCTGCCGATGTCGCCGCTGCTGTGGCTTTTCTTGCCGGCCCCGGCGCGGCCTACATCACCGGCGTCACATTGCACGTGAACGGCGGGATGTACATGGAGTAGGGTTGCAACTCGATATAACCAATAGGATAACAAGTGGCCAAACCAAATTACAATTACGAAAAACGTCAAAGAGAAATTGCCAAGAAAAAAAAGCAGGAGGAGAAACGACTGAAAAAATCTGCGGCTCAGGATGAACAGTCTCCGGAACAATCTCCCCAACCCCCAGCTGAAGAAAAGGATAGCTGAAAAGCCATTTTCGCCAAGTCTAGGTTCTGGTGCCGGAGAGAGGAATCGAACCTCCGACCTACGCGTTACGAGTGCGTTGCTCTACCAACTGAGCTACTCCGGCATAAACAGTCGCGATTATAAAGGACGTACTGCATCCAGGAAACCTGTTAAGGAATCCTGCAGATGTGGTCTGTTTAAGGCTGCAACATTCTGGGTAGTGGAAACACGACACTCTCCCGGATACCCTGCAGCTCAGTGACGCTTGCTGCGCCCATCTCATGCAAGCGAGCGACCACGCCCTGCACCAGCAACTCGGGAGCGGATGCACCCGCGCTGATACCAACTCGCATCTTGCCGACAAACCATTCCTCCTGCAATTCATTGGCGTCATTTACCAGGTAAGCCGGTACGCCGATGTTTGCCGCGACTTCGCGCAGGCGGTTGGAATTGGAGCTGCTTGGCGAGCCCACCACGACTACTACATCACATTGCCGAACCAGCAGCTTGACCGCATCCTGGCGGTTCTGTGTAGCGTAGCAAATATCATCTTTCTTCGGGCCGATGATGGAAGGAAAACGCGTCTTGAGCGCGGCAATAATGTTGCCGGCATCGTCCATCGATAAGGTGGTTTGCGTGACATAAGCGAGATTGTCTTCATCATTCACCTTGAGATCAGTGATTTGCTCCGGAGATTCAACCAGATACATACCACCCTCGCTCTGCCCCATGGTGCCCTCTACTTCAGGGTGCCCGGCATGGCCGATCATGATGACTTCCTTGCCCTGTTCGCGCAGCCGTGATACTTCGATATGTACTTTGGTCACCAGTGGGCAGGTCGCGTCGAACACCGTCAGACCGCGTGCTTCGGCCTCGCGGCGCACCGACTGCGGTACGCCGTGTGCGCTGAACACCAGAATGCTGCCAGGTGGCACATCAACCAAATTCTCGATGAATATTGCACCTTTTTGCCGCAAGTTATCCACCACAAATTTATTGTGCACCACTTCGTGACGCACATAAACCGGCGCGCCATGTAGCTCCAGTGCGCGCTCCACGATGGTGATGGCGCGATCCACGCCGGCACAGAAACCGCGCGGGTTAGCCAGCAACAGTTCCATGTTTTTTCTCAGTAAGGCTATCCCAGATCAGCAGGAATGCGCCGCAAGTAATTGCGGAATCGGCGAGGTTGAAGGCGGGGAAATAATATTCATTCCAGTGGAAGTGCAGGAAATCCACCACATAGCCGTAGGCGATGCGATCAATCAGATTACCCAGTGCACCGCCGAGGATCAGGCTCAACGCCAGAGCGAATAGCATTTGTGCACTGTGCCTGCGCAGCAGCCAGATAATCCACACTGACGCGACGACAGCGATGACGCTGAACAGCCAGCGCTGCATCCCGCCCGCGTCATGCAGAAAACTGAACGCCGCACCGGTATTATGCGCCAGCACCAGATCGAACACACTGAGGACGGTGAACCTCTCGCCATAGATGAAGTGATTGGAGATCCACAACTTGCTCAACTGGTCGAGTACGATCACCAGTGCGCTCAAACCGAGCCAGCGATTAAGCATACTTACGAGCCTTGTTCTCGGCATCATCTCCACCGATACAGGAAGCACAACGACCGCAAATGGTCGGGTGGCTGGCATCGCTGCCCACGTCCGCACGATAATGCCAGCAGCGTTCACATTTAGTGTGAATGCTGGGGGTTACTTCAATATGAAAACCAGAATTCTGTTTATGCAATGTGATGCGTGAAGTGATAAATACAAACTTCAAGTCTTCGCCGATACGAGCCAGCGAATCGTAAATACTCCCAGATGCATAAATATCCAGCTCAGCCTGTAGTGATGAGCCCAGTAAACCCTGCATACGCTTTTCTTCAATCTGCTTATTAGCCATTTCTCTGG
Organism: Gallionella sp.; assembly: GCA_035529795.1. Lineage (GTDB taxonomy): Bacteria > Pseudomonadota > Gammaproteobacteria > Burkholderiales > Gallionellaceae > Gallionella. The sequence goes on from DATKVZ010000008.1 coordinate 174,604, forward strand.
CATTACGAATATTCTGCCAATCTTGATTGAAATCTTCATCGGCAGCAATTTCAGGTAAATCGTGCCACTTACCCTCAAACACGCTCACATCTCCCTTGTCACTCAATACCTCCCATGCCTCTTCTGCAGTAAAACTGAGAATTGGCGCCATCAGACGCACCAGGCTGTGGGTGATGTGGTACAGCGCATTCTGTGCAGAGCGGCGTGTCGTGGAATTTTCTCCGGCGGTGTATAGACGATCCTTTAGAATATCGAGGTAAAAACTACCTAAATCTTCTGAACAAAAAGCCTGAAGTTGTTGCGCCACCGCATGAAATGCGTAGCACTCATAATTTGAGCACATACCGACCTGCAACTTCTGCGTCAATACCAGCGCATAGCGGTCGATCTCCAACCACTGCTCCTCCGGTAGCGTGTGCTGTTGCGGATCGAAATCCGAGATGTTGGCGAGCAGGAAACGCAAAGTATTGCGGATGCGCCGGTAGCTTTCCACCACGCGCTTGAGGATTTCGTCGGAGATGGTCAGTTCGCCGGAGTAATCAGTCGATGCCGCCCACAGGCGCAGGATGTCGGCACCGAGCGTGTCGAGTACCTTCTGCGGCGCGATCACGTTGCCCTTGGACTTGGACATCTTGTGGCCGGAGCCGTCCACCACGAAACCATGTGTCAGTAGTGCCTTGAAGGGCGCATGGTCATTGATCGCGCAACCGGTCAGCAAGCTGGACTGGAACCAGCCACGATGCTGGTCGGAACCTTCCAGATACAAATCGGCGGGTGAGCGCAGTTCTGCACGATGCTGCAACACCGATGCATGGGTAACGCCTGAATCGAACCATACATCCAGCGTGTCGGAAAGTTTTCGGTAATGCGCCGCTTCTTCACCGAGCAGGTCCACCGAGTTCAGGTCGAACCATGCCTCGATGCCATTTTGTTCGACGCGCTGCGCGACCTGTTCGAGTAATTCCGGAGTGCGTGGATGCAGCGCCATCGTCTCCCTGTGCACGAAAAATGGCATTGGCACGCCCCAGTTGCGCTGGCGCGACACGCACCAATCCGGACGGTTTCTGATCATCGCCTCGAGGCGCGCGCGCCCCCAGGCGGGGAAGAATTCGGTATGTTCAACCGCACGGTTGGCGAGGTCGCGTAGCGTCGCACCATCAGGCTGTGATTGAGAACGCCCCTCCCGCACCAGTTCCTCCACCTCTTTCGCCACTGGGTAGGCGACGTTATCCATACCGATAAACCACTGTGGTGTGGAACGGAAAATTATCGGTGTCTTGTGCCGCCAGCAGTGCGGATAGCTATGCTGCACCTTCTCCAGGTGCAGTAAATGGCCGCTGGCCTGCAATGCGTTCAGCACAATGTCGTTGGCCTTCCATACGAACACCCCTGCCAGCGGCGTATCACCGGCGGGCGGCGTGCTGGAGGTGAACTTACCGTCATCACCAACCGGATTATCATTCGGCAGGCCATATTTCTGTCCGATAAAGTAGTCGTCAAGGCCGTGCGCGGGCGCGGTGTGTACCAGCCCGGTACCCGCTTCCAGTGTGACATGCTTGCCGCAGATAATCGGCACCGTGCGATCCTGAAAAGGATGCTGCAGCGGCAACATGTCGAGTGCTGCGCCATTGCAATGCCCAACCGCTTCACCGCTCAGTCGATAACGTTGCAAACAGCTTTCCATGAGCTCCGCAGCCAGCAGCAGGTAGCCCTTGTCAGTCTTGAGCAGGCGGTACTCATGCTCGGGATGCACGCTCACTGCCTGATTTGCGGGCAGCGTCCACGGTGTGGTGGTCCAGATCACTGCATAAGCCTTCGCGTCACCCTGCAGCGAAACGCCGAAGATTTTTTCCAGTGCGGACCGATCCTTGATTTCGAAACCCACGTCGATGGCCGGCGAGGTCTTGTCCTCGTATTCCACCTCCGCCTCGGCCAATGCCGACTGGCAATCCAGGCACCAGTTCACGGGTTTGCGTCCCTGGTACAGGTAACCACGTTCGTAAATGCTGCCGAGGGCGCGCATGATGTCGGCCTCGGTCTTGAAGTCCATGGTCAGGTAGGGATGCTCCCAGTCGCCCAGCACACCGAGACGGATGAAGTCTTTTTTCTGCCGCTCGATTTGTTCCTTGGCATATTCGCGACACAGCTCACGGAACTGCGCTGGCGGGATCGCCTTGCCGTGCTTTTTCTCCACCTGCAGCTCGATCGGCAAGCCGTGGCAGTCCCAGCCCGGCACGTAGGGCGCGTCGAAGCCCGCCAGTGTCTTGCTCTTGACGATGATGTCCTTGAGGATTTTGTTCACTGCATGGCCAATGTGAATGTCGCCGTTTGCATACGGCGGCCCGTCGTGCAGGATGAATTTCGGTTTGCCCTGCCTGGCTGCGCGAATTTTCTGGTAGCGCTGCTGCGCCTGCCAGTGCGCCACCATCTGCGGTTCGCGCTTGGCGAGATCGCCGCGCATTGGGAATGGAGTATCGGGTAGGTTGAGCGTTTTCTTATAGTCAGTCATGTTGTTTGAACCATTGCTTTGCTTGCTCCACATCCAGTGCGATTTGCCGTGTCAGTGTTTCTACATCCGGATATTTTTCCTCGTCGCGCAGCTTGTGCAGGAAATCCAGACGTAAGTGTTTGTTGTAAATCTGTTGTGAGAACTCGAACAAGTGCACTTCCAGCACCGGCTTGTTATCCTGCCGCAGCGTCGGGCGCACGCCGAGGTTCGCCACGCCTTGCAGTACGCCCATGCCCTCGGCATGTACATGCACCACGAAGATGCCGGACAGCGGCGGGCAGTTGTGTTTCAGCTGGATATTGGCAGTTGGAAAGCCGAGTCGTTTGCCCATACCGTCGCCATGCTCGACGCGCCCGCTGATGCTGTAGGGCCGTCCCAGATAGGATTGCGCCATGCGCATGTTGCCATCCGCCAGCGCGGCACGTACTGCTGTGCTGGAAATACGCACACCGCCATGCAACACGCTGTGCACTGCCTGCACCGTAAAACCGTGCTGCGAACCGATCTTTTCCATCAGTGCAAAGTCACCGGCACGCCCGTTGCCGAAACGAAAGTCATCGCCGATCAACACGAATTTTGTCACCAGCTTTTTATGCAGCGCATGAATGAATTCCGCCGCGCTGGTCTGTGCAAAGTGTGCATTAAAACGGCACACGTGCACCCGGTCCACCCCGATCGTGTTGAACAGTTCCAGCTTTTCGCGCAGACTGGTCAGCCGGGCAGGAGCCTGCTGCGGAGAGAAAAACTCGCGCGGGTGCGGCTCAAAAATTATCACAGCCGCCAGCAATCCGCGCGCCTGTGCCGCCGCACGCAATTCGTCCAGCAACGCATGATGGCCCAGATGCACCCCATCGAAATTGCCGATGGTGAGCGCAACAGGCTGGGTATCAGGGGAATAAAGTCCGCGTAGAATCTGCATGGCGGGGGATTATACCGTGAGATGTCCGGCTTCCGCTGATCCGAAATGGAGAATCAGCAGTATGCCGGACTACTTGCCGGCTCCGGAAGTAATCCACGGTTTTCGATTGACCTGGTCGCGGCGCATCGGTACCATCGCAAAAATTTTATCCCACCTGGAGTCATGCGCGTGCCATTGATTCGACTGATTACCTCCGCATTGTTTGCCATCGGCATCCTGATTTCCGCACCAACCACACATGCAGAAGAACAGCTTGCGCTGAACAATGCACTATCCGGTTCTGCTGTTCCACTGACACTCCTGACCGCGCGCAATATCAGACTGGAATTGATTCCCGACAGTGAGCTGGCAGAGAGTGATCTGTGGGTGCGCATCCGCAGTGGTTTTGCCATGCACGACCTGAATAGCCCATTGGTGGCGAGGCATGAACAGTGGTATGCGCGCCATCCTGATTATGTTGCGCGTATGACCGAACGGGCACGCCGCTATCTTTACCACATTTCGGTTGAGGTAGAGCGGCGCGGTATGCCAAGCGAAATCGCTTTGCTGCCGATGATTGAAAGCGCCTTCAACCCGGGTGCGTATTCCACTGCGAGCGCCTCCGGCATCTGGCAGTTTATCCCCGCTACCGGAAAAAAATTCGGGATGGAACAGAACTGGTGGTATGACGGTCGGCGTGATGTCATCAGCGCGACCAACGGCGCGCTGGACTATCTGCAGAAACTGCACAACATGTTCGGCGAGTGGGATTTGGCGCTGGCTGCCTACAACTGGGGCGAAGGCGCGGTGCAACGTGCGCAGGCACGCAATCGCAAGCAGGGCTTGCCGGTAAATTACGCCAGCCTGAAAATGCCTAAAGAGACACGCAACTACGTGCCCAAACTACTGGCGGTAAAAAATGTTATTGCCAATCCGGCCGGTTTTGGTCTGGTGCTGCAAGATATTCCAGACCAGCCTTATTTCGCGGCGGTCTCGACCGCCCAGCACATCGATGTAAAGCTGGCCGCACAGTTGGCCGACATTTCAATGGAAGAGTTCGAAGCACTCAATCCAGCGCACAACCGCCCGGTCATGCTGCAGGATAGTAGCGATCTGATCCTGTTGCCGGTCGGTGCTGTCGAAACCTTTCTCGCCAACATCGAAAGCTACGATAAACCACTGGTTAGCTGGCAGTCCTACCAACCAAAAAAAGGCGAGCGGCTTGATCGGCTTGCTCCACGTTTTGGCCTTTCTGTGGAGAAGCTTAAATCAGTGAATGGGCTTTCCCGGCGCGCCAAGGTCAGCACCGGTCAAATGTTGCTGGTGCCGGCCAATGGCGAGGATAGTGATGTGGATGGCGAATTTACGGCATTCAATATGCATCTCTCTCCCACCCATAACGGTGACTTGCGTGCTACCCGGCATGTGGTACGCAGAGGCGACACACTTGGAGGTTTAGCGCGTCGTTATGGGGTTAGCATTGCCAAGCTGAAAGAGTGGAACGGACCCTTGAAAATAATCAGAATTGGCCAAACCGTCACTGTCGCACAGCCAGCATCTCACACCCACACGGCCAGATCGGGTGATCGTTCGCACAAAGTGGCGCAAACAGGCAATGCATCAAAGGGAATTTAATCCGAACGTCTCATGAATTCTGACTAATTTTTGACGACAGCTTTGCTGAAAATACAATGAAATAGCGGTACCACTTCCACGCCAGCCACCCGCTTCTTGCCAGCCCCATAAACCCGCGCCTGCGAACAACAAACAAAGCCGCTACGCTGGCGGTAAAAATGGGTCTGGAACGTAGAAAGCGCGTGGCAGCCAGGCACTTGTCGGTAAATGCCAGTGGTGCTTCCCAGCGCGCGCCGATTTGAGCCACCTGCCCGCGTTGTGAGGCGATTTTTGCCAACAGATCCCCGCGACGTTGCATCACTTCGAGCATCTGCCTATTCATGACGGGTACCCAGGCATTTCCTGTCCTTGGCCAACTCGGCCAGGCTGGCAGAAAACAGTTTGGATTTTGCTTGCATTCTGCTACGCAACAGCATCGCTGTCAGCGCACCCAACGTAAAGAAAATGACACTCAACATGCCGAGTACGGCAAGGCGGTGTTCGTCCCAGAACAGCACCACGATGAATACCGTAAGTAGCAACACACCGAGGCTGAAGCAGAACAGCGTAAATAACGCAAACAGGAGCATCCGCGTTAAATGCAGACGCTCCTCCTCAAGCTCATTTGCCAGTAGTTCCAGTCGTGTTGAAATGATCGACGTCAGCGTCAATAACAGCCGTTTGAGCGACTCCATCAGACCAGCGCCTGCCTCCGGCATTATTTAACGGCCACGCGATATCAGCATACCCACAACCAGAGCGGCTCCGGCAGCGATGCCGACAGCCCTCCATGGGTTTTCATGCACATATTCATCGGTTGCTCTTGCCGCCAGTTTGGTCTTCGCAACCACTGCCTCCTCTGCAACAACAAGACGCGCCTTGGTCATGGCCAGGTTTTCCTGAATACGCTCACGTGCCGCCGCTACTTTCTCACCCGCCTGGCCGGCGGTTGCGCGCAGCAACTCTTCGGCATCGGCCACCACCGCACGCAAATCCTGCATGAGTTTTTCTTTGCTGACACCACCTTCCGCACCTGCTGATTTGATACCCATAATTCACTCCTTAGAACGTTACATTAAAAACCCAAGCTCGTGCCGCAAACATCCGGCAGTTGCCAGCCTACTTCCGCCTCCTTTGTAATCCAAAGCTACCGGCGCGTCAACCGGAACCGGCGTTATTTTCATACAAATAGCAGCACACAATGTGCGTAGCTGAAATTTTTGAATGTGCAGGATAAACTTCCCCGCATCGCGGCATGACATGCAGACAGCGCGGTGCGAAATGGCAGCCTGGCGGCGGATCGGCGGGTGACGGCAAGTCGCCTTCCAGTCTGATCCGCTCGATGCCCTTGCCGTCAATACGTGGCACGGCGGACAATAATGCCTGTGTATAGGGATGCCGGGGCGAGCGCAGTACCTCCGCCGCCGTGCCGCGTTCAACGATGCGCCCCAGATACATCACGCACACTTCATGCGCGAGGTATTCCACCACCGCAAGGTTGTGGGTGATGAACAAATAACTCAGCCCCAGCTCCTGTTGCAACGATTTTAGTAGATTCAATATCTGCGCCTGCACCGAGACATCCAGCGCACTGGTCGGCTCGTCACAGATCAATAGCTGCGGCGATACAGCCAATGCTCGGGCAATGGCGATGCGTTGCCGTTGGCCTCCGGAGAACTCGTGCGGATAGCGCCATTTCACGGTGCGATCAAGGCTAACCTTGTCCAGCAGGCCATCAAGGTGCACCTGACGCGTTGCACTGTTGCCACCGATATTCAATGCACCCATGCCTTCTTCAAGAATCTCCGCGACACGCATTTTCGGATTCAGCGAGGCGTAGGGATCCTGAAACACCATTTGCATGGCCGCGCGGCGGGTGCGCAGTTCGCGCGGCGCAAGCCCGGTCAACTCGTGCCCGGCGAACTGTACGCTGCCCGCAGTGGGCGGAATCAATTGCAGCAGCGCTTTGCCGAGCGTGGTTTTGCCGCAGCCGGATTCGCCGACCAGCGCCAGTGTCTGTCCCGGTGCAATTTCCAACGATATGCCATCTACCGCCTTCACCTGTCCGACGGTGCGCTGCAGGATGCCTTTGCGGATCGGAAAATGGACTTTGAGATCTTTGACTTGCAACAACGGAATGCAGGATACAGGATGCGGAATATCGTGATCCGCAGGGCGTTCCATGTCCGGCATTCCCCCCACTGAATTCTGAATCCTGTATCCCGTATCCCGATAAAGATGGCACCTCACGCCCTGTCCCGCGCCGACCACTGTCCACTCTGGCATTTGTTCGCCACACAATGACCAGGCCTTGTCGCAGCGTGCGGTAAAGCGGCATCCCTGCGTGATACTGCCGAGTGGCGGCACGCTACCGGGAATCGCAGCCAAGGTCTGGCCGCTGCGTTGCGCACCCGGCAACGCGGCGAACAGCTTCTGTGTGTAAGGATGCAGCGGCCGACTGAACAACTGTTCACGCGAAGCCTGCTCGACGATCTGCCCGGCATACATCACCCCGACGCGATGCGCGTTCTCAGCCACCACACCGAGGTCGTGCGTAATGAGCAGCATCGCCATGCCGCTTTGCTGCTGCGTATCGCGCAGCAATTGCAGCACTTGCGCCTGTATCGTCACATCCAGCGCGGTGGTCGGCTCGTCCGCAATCAGCAGCTTTGGCTGCCCGGCCAGCGCCATTGCGATCATCACGCGCTGCTTCATTCCGCCAGAAAGTTGGAATGGATATTCGCGGACGTGCCGCGCCGCATCCGGGATGCCGACATGGTCGAGCAGCTCGATACAGCGTTGCTCAATCAAACTCCTCCCCGCACCTCTCTTTGTCAGAGGAGGGCGTACGCTGCCCTGATAAGGGGAGTTAGGAGAAGGCGAATTTTGCGGTGAAAAAAAAGAGGGTGAGTTTTTAGCGCTATGCAGTTCCAGCACTTCGGCAATTTGCTCGCCTACCGTCATTACCGGATTCAAACTCAGGCCCGGCTCCTGAAAAATCATCGCCGCCATGCCGCCGCGCACCTCGCGCATCTCGCGCTCGCGCAGCCCGAAAAGATCTATACCGCCCAGTTGTGCGGTACCGCCCGTATGCACCACACCGTCCGGCAGCAGGCGCAGCAATGACAGCGCGGTCATGGATTTGCCGCAGCCTGATTCGCCGAGCAGCGCGAAGGTCTCGCTTGCCTGAATGCTGAAGGAAATATCGTCCACGATACGCGCGCCGTTGCGCAAGGATGTCACCAGCGAATTAACAGACAGGATTTCGTTCAAGGCATCACCTGCTCAAGGGAGTCACAATAATCTTACTGGTCAGCACTACTGGGGGCCACTTCGATTTTTCAGCGTGAAATAACGCCGGTTGATTAACGACGTAAAATATCTGTGACCAAAACCATCACTTCCGGATTATTTCATAATCAATGCCGCTACGTCATCGAATCGTGGAATTCGGTTACCTGGCAATCAGGGCAGCTCCGGTATTCTGTGGGCATAGCCGTAAAAACGGTGCTGACTGATGTAGGCTGGAATAAATAGGCCGTTTGGCATATTGATTATCCGGCTAAATGCTGGGACACTGCGCGCATAGTCTGGGATGGATAGAGAGAAACTGCGGTCTGCCCCTGTTGACTACGAATTGCAAAGGAGGTCGCCGTGCCTGCTGAGATCGTTGCTACTGATTCACGTTCGATACCGAATGAAGTTGCAGATCGTGACCTTGCTTCGGTATTTAGCGCCTTTACGATGAGCGCCACGGTATGGCTTGTGTTCGCCACCGCGGTGGGCGTGCTCTTGGCACTCAAATTTACCTACCCGGATCTGGCGACATCGATGCCGGCCCTGACATTTGGTCGCTTGCGACCCGTCCATACCAATGCCACCTTCTATGCGTGGGCAAGCCCGGCGCTAATCGGACTCGCTTTTTATATCACCGCGCGCAGTTGCGGTACCCAGCTCTACAGCACGCGTCTGGCGTGGATATGCCTCGCGCTAATTAATATTGCCGCAATTCTTGGCACCATCGCGCTCGAACTGGGGTTCAACGAAGGCGCTCAGGAATTCCGCGAATGGCTCTGGTGGATTCGAATTATCTTTGCGGCGGGAGTGATCACGGCCGTCTGGAACGTAATCGCCACCGTGGCCAGACGCCGGGGAAACGACATCTATATTGCGAACTGGTACGTCATGGGCGGGATGCTCTGGACCATCATCCTCGTGACAGTAGCACTATTGCCGTGGTACCAGCGCGGCCTTGGACAGGTGGCAGTACAGGGCTATTACATGCATAACGCGGTGGGTATGTGGTTCACACCTTTGTCGCTCGGTATTTTTTATTATGCGCTGCCCAAGGTTCTCAACCGGCCGATCTATTCCTACTCACTCGGGGTTTTCGCGTTCTGGACCAACCTGATTTTCTATCCCCTCCTCGGCGCCCACCACTTTATTTTCAGCCCACTACCATGGTGGCTGCAAACCACAGCCATCGTTGCCAGCGTGGCGATGCTGGTGCCGGTGTGGGGTGGTAGTGCAAATTTCCTGCTCACCATGCGTGGTGGCTCAGAGCATTTGCACCGTTTGCCCGTGATGTTCCTCCTGGTTGGCGTGTTGAGCTATCTCCTTAGTTCCTCCCAGGGCACGGTCGAAGCATTTCGCTCGGTGCAGCAGGTCTGGCATCTCACCAACTTCACCGTCGGCCATTCGCACTTCACGATGTACGGCTTCATTACCTTCGCGATCTGGGGCGGCGTCTATGCGCTGCTGCCGCGTGCCACGGGCAAATATCCCAACCAGCTTGCAATGAGGCTGCACTTCTGGCTGGCGACCGTGGGTGTGGTTATTTATGTACTCTCGCTTTCGATCGGAGGAACGGTGCAGGGACTGGACTGGGTGCACGGCGCTCCTTTTATTCAGTCGGTGGTGGATCAGGCACCATACTGGCTGTGGCGCACGATCGGCGGCTCGCTCATGTTTGTTAGCCATCTCGTTTTTGCCGTCAATGTCTGGCACATGACTTATGGCGGTTCGCGCACCACTGATACCGTGATGTCGGAATACGCGCCGGTAAGGAGTGCCAAGTGAAAAAATTATGGTTAATCGCCGGCGGTTCGGCCGCGATATACGTGGTGCTTTCGCTGTTTATGGGCGTATTTCCCGCCATTGAGCTTGCGCAGGTTCCTCCCGGACCCGGTGTAAAGCCCTACACTCAACTGGAGATGCGCGGGCGTGAAATCTACGTCAGTGAAGGCTGTGCCTATTGTCATACGCAGCAAGTGCGGCCGCTGCCGGTTGACAGCATCTTCGGGCGCCCGTCGGCGCCGGGTGACTTCGCTTTTCAGACACCGGCGCTGCTGGAATCGGAACGCAACGGCCCCGATCTCACCAATATCGGCGTCCGCCAGCCGAGCGAGATCTGGCAGTACATCCACCTTTACCAACCACGCGCAGTGGTGCCGCAATCGATCATGCCGTCGTTTTCCTGGCTGTTTCAGGTTGTTGACACAGCTCCAGAGGGGGCGACGTCCGTACCAGTCCCCAAACCGTTTGCGCCAGCACAGGGTGTGGTGATTCCGACCGACCAGGCCAAGGCGCTGATCGCCTATCTACTTGCACTCAAACAGGTGCCGCTGACTGGGACACAAGCAGCCGAATCGCCTGAACCGCCCGCACCATCGACTGTCACCGGCCCGTCAAAATCGGCACCCGTCTTTGATGCCGCTGCCGGGACCAGGCTTTTCGCCGCCAATTGCGCGAGTTGCCACGGCAGCGAAGGCGCAGGTGTGCCTGGCGTGTTCCCGTCGCTCGCAGGTGACGCGGTCGTAAACGATAATGACCCGACGATGCACATCCACACGGTATTGCACGGATTACACGGCAAGACGATCAATGGCACCGCCTATACAGTGCAGATGCCGGCGTTTGCAGCGACATTGTCCGACGTCGAAATTGCCGGCATCATCAGTCATGAGCGCAGTTCATGGGGTAATCACGGCAAGCTCGTGACCCCGCCGGATGTCGCAAAAGTGCGCTCGCAGAAATGACCGGAGGAGAGTCATGGATCATCAGTTAACAGGACCACTAATCGGCCATATAATTATTGCGATAATTTTCGGGGCGATAACACTTGTCTGTATCGGTGTGGCGTTCAAGATGCTGCTTCGGCCGGGTGAAAAGGACCCGCACCATCCGAAGTACCTGATATTGCATAAAGACCGCTAGGGATAACAAGATTATGGAAGAAGCACGCATCCGAATTTTTCTTGACGACGTGCGGGAGCCGATTGCCGATTACGAGCCGCCGGCTCAGGTGGCGATCAATACCCGTCTCCTGGCGGACGGTGAACATCGGTTGCGAATCGAAGCACATGACCGGCATGGAAACATCGGTATACGCGAGGTTCCGTTCCAGGTCCGTAACGGCCCCGGCATCACACTGACCGGGCTGCATCCCGGTGCGGTTGTTCGCGACACCATCAACTTTACGGTCAATGCGTTCGGCGCGGAAGATCCATTCGAACCTCGACGAGCCGAATCGCCATCGCCGATTCCACTGTGGCTTTGGGTGTTGAGCTTGGTAATCGCGGCGTGGGCAATGTGGTATGTGACGACTCTATGGAATCCGCCTCCGGACTTTTTGAAAACGCCTACCTACGCCGTGCCGATGTCAGAAAGGCAGTAACCCGGGCTATTCGACAATCACAGGAATTTTTGCCGTTTGGCACGTGCGTTATGCAAGGCATGCGCGGGTAGAGCAGGGGATACCGGGCAAGTCTTCCATGTGTAATGAGCCTGATTAAATTTCTGCCCGGTTCGGGCGCGGATCGAACGCATCGCGCACCGCGTCGGCAAACAGGTTTGCCGCCAGCACCAGCACCAGCATGAAAACGAAGGCGGCAGCCAATGCCCACCACACCATCGGTTCGCGCCCCATTTCCAGCCGTGCCGCATTGATCATGGTGCCGAAGCTGATCATCGAAGGATCGACCCCGACACCGACGTAAGACAACACCGCCTCGGCCAGCACCAGCGCGGAAAAGTCCATCACCAGCGCAATCAGGATAATGTGCATCACATTTGGCATTATGTGGCGCGCGAGAATACGCATGGAAGATACGCCGAACGACTGTGCCGCCTGGATGTATTCCATCTCACGCAGCTTCAGCGTCTCGCCGCGCAACAGGCGGCACAAACCGGTCCAGCTGGTCACACCGAGAATCAGACATAGAGCCACCAGTCGCATGTCGGCGCGTGAGGCGGTGGTGTCAAACCATTCGGGATGCGTATCGATAATCACCTGCATCATCAGCACCGCCGCCGCGATCAGCAGCACGCCTGGAATGGAGCTCAGCAGGGTGTAGAGGTACTGGATGACATCGTCCACCCAGCCGCGGAAATAGCCGGCGGCAACGCCGAGAAACAAAGCCAGTGGCAGTGTAACCAGTGTGGTCAAGGTACCGATGATCAGGCCGGTGCGGATGCTCTTCAGCGACAGGTACAGTACGTCCTGCCCGACCTTGTCGGTGCCGAGCACATGGTAAGCAGTGGCGAGATTGGCAATGGTTCCGATGATGATTGCAATAGTTAGCGCGGCAATCAGCAGAGCGCGCAACGGCAAGCTGCGCGCCGTTGTCCATGATTTGATGCCGAGTGCAATCAGCAACCCTGCCAGCAATCCGCCCAGCGCACCCAGCAGAGCACGCTTTAATACGTCGCCGTCGCGCTCCGATTCATCAGTCAGATGTGCTCCACCGTAACGCAATCTCGGATAGTCGCGCAGCACATTACCCTGCGCATCTGTCATACTTTCTTTGGCGTAAAGCGCGACCGCCAGCGGTGCGGAATAGGTTTTCTCGGTGCGGACGCGTAGCGGTTCGACCAGTTTGTCAAACACACTCAGCACTTCCGGCGAATATACTGTCTCGTCGCTGTTCTGCTCTGGCAGCGCGGCACGGTAATGCAGCGTATCCAGCAGCCCGATCACGAAAAACAGCGACAGCACCAGCAGTGACACCATCGCCACGCTGCTTTGCGCCACGCGTCGCCACGGCAACAGCAGATATTCGCGCTGCCGCACATACCAGGCGGTAGCAATTCCCGTCGCCAGCAACAGGAATACCAGCGCGTCGCTCCACAGGATCACCGGCATGAAGTTCATGTGAGCCGCACCCGCGGATCGACGACGGTATAGGAAAGATCGGTGAGAATCAGTCCGGCGATATACAGTACCGAACCGAGAAACACCATCGCACGCACCACGCTGAAATCCTGCGCGTTAATCGCATCGATGGTGTAGCTACCCAGGCCGGGGATGCCGAAGAACGACTCGGTGAGCAGGCTGCCCATGAACAACAGCGGAATCACCACCACCACACCAGTGAGGATCGGGATCATTGCGTTCTTCAGCACGTGCCGGAACAGCACGCGCAGCTCCGACAAGCCCTTGGCACGCGCGGTGCGTACATAGTCCTTGCCGATTTCCTCGAGGAAGATGGTGCGATACCAGCGACTGCTGGAACCGACGCCGCTCACCACGCCGATAAGGATAGGCAGCGCCACAAACTTGAAGCTGTCTACTCCGCCGCTATAGCCGGAAATTGGTACCAGATGCCATAGCTTGCTCACCACAAACTGCCCGCCGATAATATAAAACAGCCCGGATATTGACATCAGCGTCACGCACAACGCCACGCCGGCAATATCCAGTGTAGTGGCGCGGAACAGCGTCATCAGCAGCGCAAAGCTGACATAAATGACGAGGCCGATGATGAAGGTGGGCAGCGCAATGGCGAGGCTCGGCCCCATGCGTGTGGCAATCTCGCGGCTGATATTGCGCCCGTCATCCGAATAGCCGAAGTCGAGTGCGAACATGCTGGCAGATTTTTGCCAGAAGATCGTATCGCTGATTTTTTTCGTGTCATCCGCCGTGCTATTCAGGAACAGCGGCTTGTCATAGCCGCGCTGTTGTTTCCATTTTTCAACCGCTTCGGGTGTGACACGCTTGATGCCCAGTTGCATGCGCGCCATATCATCCGGCGTGTTCACCACAAAGAACAGCATGAAGGTGAGCAGATTCACCCCGATCAAAATAGGGATGGCGTAAAGGATGCGACGGATAAGGTAGGCAATCATGGCTGGGCGTCATTGTACGGGCAAAAAATGGCGGAATAAATGCAAAAACAGCTTTTGCAGCAACCGGCAATCGTTATGTCTACATGAATAATTGAAACTTTTCCGGTATATTGTCGGTCTTATCCACGCAACATGTTTAGCGATTAACTCAGGAGATTATCCATGCAATACCAAACCGTAACGCAGGCTGGTACATTTACAGCCGAACAGAACAAGGTGCTGCGCAACACCTACATGATGCTCGCACTCACCATGATTCCGACGGTAATCGGCGCGTTTGTCGGCACTTCCATGAGCTTTTCATTCATGGCAGCAAGCCCGATTATGGGGGCGCTGCTGATGTTTGGCACAATGATGGGCTTGATGTTTGCCGTCAGCGCACTGCGTAACAGTATATGGGGCATTGCTGCTCTGCTGGGCTTCACGTTCGTGGCGGGCGTGTTTCTCGGTCCGATTCTGCAGGTTGCTCTGCACTTTTCCAATGGCGCTCAGTTAATCGCCATGGCTGCAGGTGGTACCGGCATCATCTTCTTCTCGCTGGCGACGCTTGCCACTGTAACGAAGAAGGATTTCAGCTTCATGGGCAAGTTTCTGTTTATCGGCCTGATCCTGCTGATTGTTGCCTCGCTGGCGAATCTATTTTTCCAGATACCCGCCATGTCACTGACCATCTCGGCAATTGCCGTATTGATCTTCTCCGCCTATATTTTGTTCGATGTCAGCCGGATTGTGCATGGCGGCGAGACCAACTACGTGATGGCAACACTGGGCCTGTTCCTGAGCATCTATAATCTGTTCATCAGCCTGCTGCAACTGCTGATGGCATTCAGCGGCGAACGGGATTAACCACTTTTAGTATTCCCAGAAAAAAGCGGCCGGTTGGCCGCTTTTTCATTACTGAAAATCAGGCTTTCAGCTTGCATTACTCTGGGCACAGGTGCGGTGCCAGCAATTTTTACCCACAGACAGACAGCCACCGACTCAAGTCCTGTCGAACACCGCGATAGACTCCACATGCGAGGTATGCGGGAACATGTTCATTATTCCCGCTGTTTTCAGATCATAGCCGTGTATGTGCACCAGCACCTCTGCATCACGCGCCAGCGTGGCAGGATTGCAGCTCACATAAACAATGCGCTCCGGTGCTATCTCCGGGGTAATGGCTTGCACCAGCTCCGTTGCGCCGTCGCGCGGCGGATCGATCAGCCACTTGTCGAACCTCCCCAGTTGAGCCAACGCTGTCTCATCCATCTCGAACAAGTTCAGTGCCTGGAATTTCACATTTTCTGCCAGCCCGTTGTGTGCGGCGTTCTGTTCGGCACGCTTAACCAATGTCGCGCTCCCTTCGATACCCAGCACTTGCGAACCACTTCTTGCGATGGGCAGGGTGAAGTTGCCCAGCCCGCAGAAAAAATCGGCGATGCGTTCGTCCGGCTGCGGGTCAAGCAGGCGGATGGCGCGATGCACCATGACGCGATTGAGCGCACTGTTGACCTGGGTGAAATCGGTCGGCGCAAACGGCATCTCGATGTCGAATTCCGGTAGCGTGTAGGTAAGCTGCGGCGCATTCAGCGGGTGAAACGGAATGACGGTATCCGGTCCTTTTGATTGCAGCCAGAACTGGACGTCATGCGTATCGGCGAAGACGCACAAGGCAGCTTTGTCACTTTCCGTGGGCGGCTCCATTACACGCAGCAGCAGCACGTCCACATTGTCGCCACAGGCCACTTCAATCTGCGGCAGGCGCTCACGGATGGAAAGCCCGTCGATTAATTGCGCCAGCAGTGGAATCAGC
This sequence comes from Gallionella sp., assembly GCA_035529795.1. GTDB lineage: Bacteria > Pseudomonadota > Gammaproteobacteria > Burkholderiales > Gallionellaceae > Gallionella. Next base: position 190,546 of record DATKVZ010000008.1, read on the forward strand.
CGGGAAATTTTTGGCGGCAGGATTTCACAGCACGACATATCAGCAACAAAACTGCTGCGTTTCTCGTGGAAACCGACCAGCGTTTTGCCTTTTTTCAGCACATGGCGCACCGACAGTCGCGCGCGCTGGCGGTAGCCCCACGATAAGCCGTGGATTGGTGCCAGGATGGTCTCCGGTTTGACCTTGCCGATGCGCATCAAATTGTCTTCGAGGACGCGCTGCTTGGCGGCAACCTGTGCGCGCGGCTCCAGATGCTGCATCGAGCAACCGCCGCACATGCCAAAATGGATACATTTCGGCTCGACGCGCATGAATGACGGCTTGAGAATATTCGTCACCTGCGCCAACTCGAAACTGGGTTTCTTGCGGTAGGTAGAATAAGTGACGTGCTCGCGGGGTAGTGCGCCCTCGATGAAAACGACTTTGCCGTCGACATGCGCGATACCGCGACCTTCCTGGTCGAGGGATTCAATAATTACGGAATTCATGCGGGTTTCGTGTCAGGCCATTGCGCCAGAAATTCCTTCCAGTGCGGCTCGTCGGATTTGCCGAGAGTAGAGCGAATTAATTCGCATTCCCGTTGGTAACGCGCCCGGGTAAAAATACCGCGCATCAACTGGAAGCGCGCGAACACCAGATAGGTGTTCACCACGTCGGTCTCGCAGTAGTTGCGGATCTCGGTCAGCTTGCCCTGCTGATAAGCCTCCCACACCTTACTGCCGTCCATGCCCAGCTTGCCGGGGAAGCCGATGAGTTTCGCCAGCTCGTCGAGCGGCGCGTTGGCGCGCCCGGTATACATGGCCAGCAGGTCCATCAGGTCGAGGTGGCGCGAGTGGTAGCGGCTGATGTAATTGTTCCACTTGAAATCCTTGTCGTCCCCACCCATGTCCCAGTAGCGCGGACACTGGATGCCGTGGATCAGGCCGCGGTAGTGCAGCACCGGCAGATCGAAGCCGCCGCCGTTCCAGCTCACCAGTTGTGGCGTATATTTTTCGACGCCGTCGAAAAAACGCTGGATCAGGGAACCTTCATCCTCGTCCGCTTCGCCCAGCGACCACACTTTGAAATTATCGCCCTCGCGTAGTACGCAGGAAATCGCCGCGATGTGCTGCAGATAGTGCGGCAGGAAATCACTGCCGGTTTTCTGGCGGCGCATCTGGAAGGCCATTTCTGCCACTTCGGTATCACTCACCGCACTATCCAGTTCATGCAGCGTGCGCAATCCGGCGATGTCGGGAATGGTTTCAATGTCGAAAACGAGAGTGGGAGTCATCTGGGTAAAGGGCAACTAAAAATTCAAATTTTTAAGCCGGACGCGGCGCACGAATAAAATCGCCGCGCCGCATATGGTGCAATATGTAAGCAAGATTTATCGAGCGCAATCGCAATAAAGTATGGCGACGGAATTTGGGTTTTGAGCGCCCTTTTACTTCTGCTTCCAGCCGCCATTACCTTGCACCCACCACCCCGGCTGGGCGTGCTGTACCCAGCGTTGCGCGAAAGTGCTGCGGATTTCCGCCTGCCATTCCGGATGGCCGTTGGCGTTGGCGATTTCGGCATACAGTGTATTGCGGTCATTATTTTCGGCAGACACCAGCGCGTTTACAGCCTGGCGTTGTGCCAGCGGCACGGTACCGGCATCGCGTAAGGCAATCATGCCATCCGCCGTCAGTCCTACAGCACCGCTGGCATAGTACGCCGCCAACTGCGCATGACGCGTCTGCATACTCTGCTTGATGGCGTTCACGCCCGGCGTGTTGACCTCAAGGTCCACCGCAAAGGTATTTAATGCGGCAGTCAGCACAAACAGCGCTACGAAAAATTTCACCAGATTCTTATAGAAACTCATTCCGTTTGTATTCATTATTTTTGCTCCTTCGCGGCAGGTTCAACGGGTTTATCGGCCTTCTGGGTTTGCCATACTTCATCGATGATTTTATCTGCGGCCTTCTCGGCGGCGGCGGCGGGGAAGTAGATATTGATGGTGACGCAGGCACTCAGCGTGAATGCCACAAACGTCACAGGTATCCAGACTTTATTCATCATAATTCCTTTCATTTGACAACGGCTTGCATATTGCCCTGTGTTACACGCTTCAGGCGCGTAATCAGTTCATCCCAGGAAACGACGCGATTGTAGCCCATCACGGTAATTGCCGGAATACCGCCACCCTTGACGATGGTGTAAGCGCCGTCGTTGCCGTTATCCACGCCGCCCATCGCGCACACGCCGTTGCGCAGCCTGCAGCTCCAGCCGATGCGGTCATAGCCGAAGTTCTCGAAAAAGCGCAGATAGCTGCGCTGGATCGCGGCCACCGCGCCTGCACCGCCCAGCGCGGAAATATTCTGTACCGCTCTTTGACTAATCTTTTTCGGATAGTTTCCGGCGCTACTGGCGATGCGAGCTTCAAAGCGTGCCGGCTGCCAGTTCTGCAACTCCAGGTTGTTCACGTCCACGTCGATGCGCCCCTGCATGTTGCCGAATGAAAAGGTGCGCGTCAGCAGATCGAGATCCAGTTCGCGCATACTCAGGTTGCCAAACAGGCGCGGTGCGTGCCCGAACGGGTCGGCCAGCTTCAACTGTGTGGCCGCCACCGTACCGTCGAATATGTTAAACAGCAGCGTACCATCCACATTGATGGCGCTGCCGTCATAACTGATCCTGGGAATGCTCCCCGCCAGCGTGCCGAGCATTTTCGGCCAGCCCGCTGCCAGGCTGAATTTTTCCATCGAGATGCGGCTAAGCGAAGCGGCAAGTTGCCAGCGCCATGCATCACCTTCGCGCTGCAGATAGAAATCACGCAACTCAAGCTCACCGCCCAGTACCGGCAAAATCCCCTGCACCATGCCAAATTTCATACCGCGCATTTGCACCGCCCATTGCCCGCTGCCCAGCGGTACGCCAAGCAATGTGCCGCCGGCAAAAGTAACATTGGCCATGCTTGGCGCATCTGCCAGCCAGTCAATTTTGCTGTTCACGCCGAGCAGCGCGAAGCGCTGTTCCGCGTCGGCCATGCCCGCGTCACGCAAGGTCAGGCGCAGCGATTGCGTCGCGCCGTCGCGGTAATGCCAATCCACATCGGCATGGCCATACAGATTCGATTCGGCCAGCGCGCCCTTGTCCAGAAACGGTCTGGCGTAGTCGGCGAACAGCTTTCCCAGTGCGAGGTTATTACCCCGCACTGTCGCATCCAGCAGACCGCCTTGTCCGCCATCCCACAGCATAGACAATTGCATGCGTCCGATTTCCGGAAAGTCAACGGTCGCCTGCCCGACCTTGAAACGTCTGCCGTCGTAGCTGCCGGATGCATTCAGGCTGCGACCGCCACCTGCCAGATATAGCGGTTGCCAGAACAGCTCGCCGGACTGCCACGCCATCTCAGTCTGCCAGCCCCACGAGGCGGCTTTGCGCGTCGCATTCAATTTGACCGTTGCGTATAGGTTTTCTGCCGCATGCAGCCCGCTGGCATCACTGAAGCCGATTTTTGCCAGTTGCAGGTTGGCATTAAACGCATTCGCTTCGGAGGCATTGCCGCTGGCGTGCAATACGCCATTCAATGTGCCTTGAGTAAGTTGCGGCAGATCGGATGGCAGAAATGCTGTGATGGTTTTGCTGCTGAGTCCATGTAGCTGCGCGGTGATTTGCCAGTTGCCCGTATCAAAGCTGTGGCTGAATTCCAGCAGCATGCCGGGAGCCTGATCCAGCGTGCCATTGCGGCAGTGCAGGCTTGCCGTAGAAAACGTGAAACTCTTGCAACGGAGGCGCAGCTTATGCAGGTTGTGTTGCTGAATACGCAATTCACCAATGTGCAAATCTGCCGAACCATCCTCCGGCAGAATCAGTATAAGGTTGCGTGCGGAGAAATCCGGCGCGGCGATATCGGCAACTTTTATGGAAAAATCAGCGGCACTGGCCATGAAACAAGTGAACAATAACGCAGACAAAATCGGCCGCATGTGTTTGCCAGAACGTCTTCGCGAAGGCATGGCGGAGTCACCAGAAATGCATTTTCAATGTGTGAGTGTCATTCAATCGGGAATCTTCGTCAACGGGAAGCCTTGTCCAATGACAAGTGAGCCTGAACGAAGGGTCGTGTTTCCACCGTAAGATGAGCCTGGCGGGGCGGAAGTTGGGATCATGGAGACATGATCGTGACTATGCACACCCAAGGACTACAGACACTGGCGCAGGTG
>DATKVZ010000009.1:0-37785 GCA_035529795.1 Gallionella sp.
TCAACAACAAGATCCGAGTCATCCAGCGGCGCGCATATGGGTTGCGCGACGAGGAATATCTGCGGCTGAAAATCCTCACGTCCATGCTCCCAAAATTGTGATTCTGATGCCATTTTTACCCACACTCTCACGCGAAGAGCCATTAAAGTGTGGCTACAAGAGAAGCTGCATAGTCGCTGAGTGGCAGGGTCGCACTTCTGCATAAAACACCGGACGTAACATTTCGGCGGCACCGCAATGCACTCCGCCCTTGCAAGCTGAAAAATCGCCCGAACGGGCAACCTTGTTATCAGGTTTTAGTTACGTGCTTAACCAAAGCGGGAGCGGATCCCGGGTCAGGTTTGAGCATGAATTGCGCGCGCCGGTGTTGATGCACAAACCGCACCTATCGCCAGTGTTAAAGCCATATCAGGTTGATGTTGTGCTGGATATTTTGAAACAGAAGGGATTGCTATGAAAAACACCATGGAACACCAAGGCTATACCGGTTCGGTCGAATACAGCGACGATGACGGGGTATTTTTTGGCAAGGTGCAATTCATCCGGGCATCAATCAGCTACGAAGGCACTGACGCTGAAGGGTTGCGCAAGGACTTCCATGATGCAGTCGATGATTATCTTGCCATGTGCCACGAAAGAAACACAACACCTGAACAGCCGTTCAAAGGGTCTTTCAATGTCAGGGTAGGGCGCAACCTGCATAGAAAGCTCGCAATTGAGGCATCGCATCGCGGCATCAGCCTTAACAGCCTGATTGTCGAACGCCTGGAGCACTCCGCCTGGAAGACGATCCCCCTTGGCTGGCCTGCCCGAGAAAGTCTGCCCGCTACGTGGTAGAAGCCTGTCGATGCCTTCACACCGGCTCTTCTTGGACATAAAAAGAACCACAAACATCATAGCAAGCCTGTCGAAGTACTTTTTTTAGAAATATCTACGGACAAGTTTTTAATGGTATATTTCGATGCGAATGTATACATAAGCATAAAAAGGAGATTTTATTATGGAAACAGCGATTCTAAGCCTTCGGGTTCCTCGGGAAGTGAAGGATCAATTGGGCAAGCTGGCAAAGGCAACGCACCGTTCACAGTCTTTTTTGGGCAGTGATGCCATTCGACGCTATATTGAACTGGAATCCTGGCAAATCACAGAAATTCAACAGGCCGTCACTGAGGCCGATGGGGGCGACTTCGCAACCGATGATGAATTCAACGCCGTTATCAAAAAACATGCGGGTTAGGTGGCTACGCGGCGCATTGCGTAATCTTGACCAGGAGGCAAGCTACATCGCGCAAGACAATCCGAAAGCTGCGGCAAAACTGGTTTGCTATTTGCGCGACAGTGCACTGCTGCTGGGTGAGCAGCCCAATCTGGGGAGGCCGGGGCGTATTCCCGGAACAAGAGAACTCGTCCTGTCAAATCTTTCCTATATTCTGCCCTACCGGGTTCGCAACGATACTGTTGAAATATTGCGTGTATTCCACACGACCAGACAGTGGCCGCCTGAATGGGAATGACCATGGATAAGGAAATGCAGCAATTTCAGGACTTCTAGCGCCCGGTTTTCGCCTTGGCGGTTTTCTCTTTGCGCACCATGGCGATCACTTCATCCAGTACGCGCATGGTGTCTGCCGGTTGCAGGCCGGTGATGAGATATTTGCCGTCCACGATCAGCGTCGGGGTGCCGGTAATGCCATAGCTGCGAATCATTTGTTTGGAGCGTGCCACTTTGCTCTGCATCGCAAATGAATTGTAGGCCGCCAGGAATTTGGCGCGATCCACGCCGTACGGTGCGACAAAATCGGCGATCCTGGTTGCATCGCTCAAATCGAGATTGTCCACATTCCACGCCTTGAACAGCGCGTCGTGTAACGGGTGCAATTGCCCGAGCATTTCGAGCGCGTAATAAGTACGCGCCATCGGTTCCCAGGAATCGCGGAAAATAACCGGGACATAAGTCAGCTCCACATCACCGGGCATGGTTTTTTCCCATTTGCTCAAGTGCGAATGCAGGTGGAAGCAGTGCGAACAGCCGTAAAAGAAAAACTCCAGCACTTCGATTTTTGCCGCACTGGCCGGCTGCGCCGGGTTCAGTAATTTATAATCCTTGCCCACTTCTGCCGCCAGCGTGGCACTGCCAGTCAGCAGCAATGCTGCCAAAACCAGGCTTTTAATGAATGTCTTCACTTGATAGCTCCTTTTGAAAATGGTGGGTTACGCTTACTGCGCACGGATTGGAGTGGTATCCACCCCATTTTGTTTCAGTGAAGCGCGGGTACGGTTCAGCTCGTCGGCATCTTTGTATGGCCCGAGGCGCACGCGGTACCATACTCCCCGATCCGGAATGGTGGCGGTCTGGATGCTGGATTCCTGCCCCAGCAAGGCGAGCCGGGCTTTGAGTTTTTCGGCATCATTGGTGGTGGAAAAGGAACCCGCCTGCAAAAAATAGGTTTCGCCTGCGCCAATGGGTTTGCTGTCCACCAGAGGGGGTGCGGTTACCCGAGGTTTGCCGGCAGGCTCCACGACCGCCGCATCCGGCTTGTCGGTCAGCACCTGATAAAACTCGAAACGCGGTTTGCCATCGTCCACGCCGGAAACCGGTGCTTCGGCGGGAACGGCCGGCCTGGCGGTATCCACCAACGGCCTGGCGGCGGCATTTTCCTTGTTCACGAACGGGCTCGGCGATTTCATGATGTACCAGGCCAACCCGGCCGCCATGCCTGCGCCAATCACCATACCGACCAGAATGCCGGTCAATAACGAACTGCCGCTTCGGCGCGGCGCGGCGGATTTGTTGCCGATGTTTCTGCTCATTGCCTGCTTCCTTTACATTTTTTCCGGCGCACTCACACCCAGTAGCGCCAGGCCATTCTTCAACACCTGCGCGATCGCGGCGATCAATGCCAGCCGCGCCAGCCTGACTTGCTCATCCTCGACCAGAAAACGCGAGGCATTATAGTAGCTATGGAAATCGGCGGCAAAATCTTTCAGGTAGAAGGCAATCTGGTGTGGCGCGAGGTCTTGCGCCGCAGACTCGATCACTTGCGGAAAGTCGATCAACTGTTGCAGCAAGGTAGCTTCGTAGTCGCTCTCCAGCGCACTGACATCGGCATGCTGCAGGGCTTGACGGTCGCCGCCCCACTGCGCCAGCACCGCATGAATGCGGGCGTGGGCATACTGAATGTAATACACCGGATTGTCGTTGCTCTGCGATTTGGCCAGATCGATATCGAATACCAGTTGTGAATCGGGGTGGCGCGCGGCAAGGAAATAGCGTGTGGCATCGCAACCCACTTCGTCGATCAGGTCGCGCAGCGTGACGTAGCTGCCGGCGCGCTTGGAAATTTTTACCTCTGCGCCGTTTTTCAGCACCGTGACCATCTGGTGCAGCACATAATCCGGCCAGCCTTTCGGGATGCCGACATCCAGCGCCTGCAGGCCCGCGCGCACCCGTGTAATGGTGCTGTGGTGATCCGCACCCTGCTCGTTGATGACGCGCTCGAAGCCGCGCTGCCATTTGTCGAGATGATAGGCCACGTCCGGCACGAAGTAGGTGTAACCGCCGTCACTCTTGCGCATCACGCGGTCTTTGTCATCGCCGAAATCGGTGGTGCGCAGCCACAGCGCATCATCCTGTTCGTAGGTGTGGCCGCTGGCGATCAGTGCTTTCACCGTCGCTGCCACCTTGCCGTCGGCGTACAGTGCCGACTCCAGCGAGAACACGTCGAACTCCACCTTGAAGGCGCGCAAATCCAGATCCTGTTCGCGGCGCAGATACGCCACGGCGAAATAGCGGATCGCCTCGGCATCCTCCGCATCGCCCTTGCCAACCGTGTGTTGATCGTCCGCCGTTACGGTTTCCTTCGCCATGTAGGCGTTGGCCACGTCGAGAATGTAGCCGCCGCGATAACCGCCCTCCGGCCACGCAGGATCGTCGGGCGTGATGCCCTTGCAACGCAACTGTACCGAATGCGTCAGGTTGTCGATCTGCGCGCCCGCATCGTTGTAGTAAAACTCGCGCGTCACGTTCCAGCCCGCCGCGTGCAACACGCGGCACAGGCAATCGCCGACCGCCGCGCCGCGCCCGTGGCCGACATGCAGCGGCCCGGTGGGATTGGCCGAGACAAACTCCACCTGCACCTTGCGTCCGCCGCCGCTATGAATATGGCCGTAACCCGCACCCGCCTCCAGCACGCCGTGCACCACCGCCTGTTTGGCACGTGTGGCGATGAACACATTGATGAATCCCGCTCCCGCGATCTCCATCTTGTCGATGAAACCGGTTTCAGGCAATGCCGCAATCAACGCCTGCGCGATGTCGCGTGGCGGCTTGCGCAACAACTTGGTCAACTGCATCGCCAGATTGCAGGCGTAATCGCCATGCGCGGCGAGCTTGGGGCGCTCGATCAGAATGGCCGCGTCGGTATGCTCCGGTGCGACCTCGCGCAAAGCCTGCGCGAACAATTCGGCAAGATGGGATTTGAAATTTACAGCAGACATCGCGTTGCGCCTTCAAAAAGGGCGCGAATTATAGCATTCGGCATGGATGCAATCCCAGCGGATGCCACCTTCCCTCCATGCAAAGGAAGATTGAAGGGGGTGATCTCGGTAGTAATGGCGCGTTGGATGCCGAGGTCATGTGGCATGTTTCCCGCCATCAATCAACTCCCGAATCCGCCGAGACAAATCATCATGCACACCCTCAAGATTTGCAAAAACATCTGCATTTGCATAACGGATGACCGTGAGTCCGCAGCCACTCAAAATTCTCGTCCGTTCCGCATCGTGGCTGACGGCCTCGGCGTGGCTGTCTCCGTCAATTTCGATAACCAAACGCAACTCGACGCAGTAAAAGTCCACAATGTAATTGGCGATCGGCTTCTGCCGCAAGAATTTGTATTGTGCAAACTGCCGCATTCGTAACACGTTATTCCAGATTTTGTGTTCTGCGGGCGTGGGATTTTTGCGGTTTTCGCGGGCAAGGGCGGTAAGATTTTTGTTGTATGGAAGGAAACCTAACCCCTCCCGACCTCCCCTTGTCAGGGGAGGAGCGTCCTTCCCCCCCGATAAGGTGGGATCGAGAGGCTCCACACCGTTGGTCCCCACCACCATGGAAGCGTCCTTCCCCCCCGATAAGGTGGGATCGAGGGGCTCCACACCGTTGGTCCCCACCACCATGGAAGCGTCCTTCCCCCCTGATAAGGTGGGATCGAGGGGCTCCACACCGTTGATCCCCACCACCATGGAAGCGTCCTTCCCCCCTGACAAGGGGGGATTGAGGGGGGTTGGCTTTCCGTCTTTCATTTCACCTCGTCCGATGCCGCGGGTCAAATCACCTTGCCCGGATTCATCAGCCCGTGCGGGTCGAAAACCTGCTTGATACCGCGCATCAATTCCAGTTCCAGCGTGCTCTTGTAACGCGCGATTTCTGCACGCTTGAGCTGGCCCACGCCGTGTTCGGCGCTGATGCTGCCGTTGAGCCGCGCAATAATCCGGTACACAAGGCGGTTCACTTCGTGCTCGTGCTGTTCGATGAACGCCCGGTTGTGCGCGGCATCCGGCATCGAAACGTTGTAGTGGATGTTGCCGTCGCCGATATGGCCGAAGGAGACGATGCGTACACCGGGAAAAGCCTCATGCAGCGCGGCATCGGCCTGCTCGATGAATTCAGCGATGCTGCTAACCGGTACCGAGATGTCGTGTTTGATGCTGATGCCGTCAATTTTTTGCGCGTCGCTGATGCTGTTGCGCAGCTTCCACCATTTTTCGGCCTGCGCTTTTTCGGCAGTCACCGCAAACATCTCGATGCCGCCGCTGAAATTTTCCAGCGCCGCGTGCAGCGACTTGTCCAGCGGAACGTCGAGCACGTCGGACAGGTCGATGAGAACCATCCATTCATGCCGTTTGGCGAACGGGTCATGCGTGTCCGGAATATGGCGGAACACCAGGTCCAGACAGGGTCGGCCGAAAATCTCAAAGGCGCTGATGCGGTCGCCACAGGCGGCGCGCAGGTGCGCGAACAATGCGACCGCAGCCGCCGGATCGCGCAACCCCACACAGGCGGTAGCCATCGCCTGCGGGCGCGGGAACAGTTTAAGCACGGCGGCGGTAATGATGCCGAGTGTGCCTTCCGCGCCGATGAACAGGTGCTTGAGGTCATAGCCGGAGTTGTCCTTGCGCAGGGCGCGCAGGCCGTTCCAGATGCGCCCGTCCGGCAGCACCACTTCCAGCCCGAGCACCAGATCGCGCGTGTTGCCATAACGCAACACGTTGATGCCGCCGGCATTGGTGGAAAGGTTGCCGCCGATTTCGCAATGCAGCATAGACGGCAGACCGAGCGGAAACAGGCGGTCGCTCCGTTCCGCTGCCGCGCGCACGTCGGCCAGTATGCAGCCCGCTTCCACCGTCATGGTGTAGTTGGTGGCGTCCAGCGCGCGGATGCGGTTCATGCGCGACAGGTTGAGCACGATTTGCCTGCCTTGAGCCAGCGGCACCGATGCGCCGCACAGGCTGGTATTGCCGCCCTGCGGCACGATGGAAATCTGCTGCGCACCGCATAGTTTTACTATTTCCGCGACCTGCTGCGTGTCCGTTGGAAATACCACTGCCAGCGCGGCGCCCGTATAACGGCCGCGCTGGTCGGCGCAATACGGCGCGGCGGCGTCGCCGGTCAACACGGCTTCGCTGCCAACGATGGTGGAGAGTGAGGAAATCAAGTCAAGGTGTGTCATGGCACTCCGATCAACTGGTTGTGCGCATCATACTCAGCGCCACCGCTTCGGCAATCCGGATGCCGTCTACCGCCGCAGAAAGTATTCCACCCGCATAACCCGCGCCTTCCCCGGCCGGATACAAGCCGCCGGTATTGACGCTTTGCAGATCATCGTCACGGCGCCGGACGCGAACCGGCGATGAGGTGCGTGTCTCCACACCGGTGAGCACCGCGTCGGGCAGATCGAAACCTTTAATCTGCCTCGCAAAGACCGGCAGCGCCTCACGGATCGCGGCAACCGCATAATCCGGCAGCGCGCTGGACAAATCGGTGAGATGCACTCCGGGCGTATAGGATGGCTGCACCACGCCAAAGTTGCTTGATGGTTTGCCCGCCAGAAAGTCGCCGACCAATTGTCCGGGGGCCTGATAGTTGCCGCCGCCCAGTTCATACGCACGCGACTCCCAGCGGCGCTGGAATTCGATACCGGCGAGCGGGTGCTCAGGGTCATTCGGATGGGTGAGATAATCCTGCGGCGTGACGCCAACCACGATGGCGCTGTTGGCATTGCGCTCATTGCGCGAATACTGGCTCATGCCGTTAGTGACCACTCGCCCCGCTTCAGAGGTGGCGGCAACCACGGTGCCGCCCGGACACATGCAGAAGCTGTACACCGAGCGTCCGTTAGTGGCGTGATGCACCAGCTTGTAATCCGCCGCGCCGAGTAGCGGATTGCCCGCGCTGTCGCCGTAACGCGCGCGGTCGATCAGTGCTTGCGGATGTTCGATGCGCAAGCCGATGGAGAACGGCTTGGCCTCGAGGTACACGCCGCGCTTGTGCAGCATCTCGAAGGTATCGCGCGCGCTGTGGCCGATTGCCAGCACCAGATGCGAAGTTTCGATGCGTTCACCGTTACCGAGCAGCACCGCGCGTACTTTGCCGTGGTCGATTTCGATGTCGTCCACACGGCTCTGGAAGCGGATCTCGCCGCCCAGCGACTGGATGGTCTCGCGCATTTTCTCCAACATACCCACCAGGCGGAACGTGCCGATATGCGGATGGCTCTCGTACAGAATTTCTTCCGGTGCGCCGGCCTTGACGAATTCGTCCAGCACTTTTCTGCCCAAATGGCGCGGGTCTTTGATCTGGGTGTAGAGCTTGCCGTCGGAAAAGGTGCCCGCGCCGCCCTCGCCGAATTGCACGTTGGATTCCGGGTCGAGCACGCCCTGCCGCCACAAGCCGAAGGTGTCTTTGGTTCTTTCACGCACCGCCTTACCGCGTTCCAGGAGCAGCGGGCAGAAACCCATCTGTGCCAGGACCAGCCCGGCGAACAGCCCGGCGGGGCCCATGCCGATCACCACTGGTCTTGAGGGCAGATTTTTCGGGGCTTGCACAACGAAATGGTAGTGGGTTTCAGGCGCAATCGAAACGTGCGGATCATTTTTGCACCGCACCAGAATTGCGGCTTCATCGCGTACCGTCACATGCAGCGTATAGGTGAACAGAATGTTGTGCTTTTTGCGTGCATCCACGCCGCGCCGAAAAATGCGGTAATCGATCAGGTCATCCTTGGTAATATCCAGCCGCTTCAGGATAGCTGCCCTGATCTCGTCTTCCTGGTGAGTTAACGGCAGTCTGATATCGGTGAGGCGGAGCATCTCTAGATTTGGAGTAGATATTTCAGCTTCAGATTCTGAAAAATATGTTCTGTGGGTAAAGCAAAATAAGCGTCGTACTGGAAAATTACTTTGCTGCCAACGGATTGACGATATTCAATTGTTCGCAGACACGCAATCCGTCCTGCATATCTTCGCTGTAAAGCGTCTCACATCCCGCCTCCAATGCTGCGGCAACGATCAGACTGTCCCAATAGCTGAATGCGTATAGCTTGCGCAGTTCTGATGCGCGCAGAAATACATTGATGGTTTCCGGGGCAACATGGCAGTCCCGATACAGGCTGGCGATCAATCCTTGAATTGCTGGTTCGTTATATGACGATTTCTTCAGCAGATTGACGCACAACTCGCGGATAACCTGTCCGTTAATAATTGGACGATCCAGCGAGTCGAACAGGTGATTGGCGGCGAGCCGCTTGGCTTCGTCGCTCGCGCTCAATGCATAAAACCAGACATTGGCATCAACGAAGGGACGTGCGGTCATGCAGCTCTTCCCGTTTCATTGGTTGGCCGTCCTCCTTAATGGATGCGGGATTGGCGCGCAGGCGTGCAAGCACACCCTGTGCAGCTGGAATTTCCAAGTCTTCCTTTTCAAATAGCACGATGACTTTTGCCAGACGCGACTGTGCCGGCAGTTGGTCGCTGGTAATGTCGATACGATGGTCGACAATGGGTGCTTCAATTTCCACGGCAATCATGTTGATCCTCCTGTTTGCTGGCCTAAACAAAATTTCAGACAATCTGTTACATAGCGCACATCATAACCAGTCTGGAACTTCCATGCGCAAAGTAGCGATGAATAGAACGGCGTAGCGGTACGCTGCGCGGCCAAATCACTGGCTCCGTCTCAGTCACGCACGACACAGTGTACGCCTTTGCTCTTGGTCTTCATCCGCATGGGCACATAAGCCAAGTTACTTACGCAGGATTTCGGTCAGCCAGGCCTCGATGTCACGCAATTCCGCTTCGCATACCGAATGCGGCATCGCGTATTCATGCCACGCTACCGCATAGCCAAGCTCCAGCAGCGCATCCCTTGAAGCGGCGCCCAACGCATAAGGCACAACCGTATCGTCGCGCCCGTGCGCCATGAAGACCGGGGTGCACCGTGTGCCTGCCTGTGCTTCCCGGGCAACTGTTTCGGCCAGTGGCAGATAGGTCGAAAGTGCCAACACTCCGCCCAGCGGAACAGTCTGGCGCAACGCGGTGTGCAGCGCGATAGCGCCGCCCTGGGAAAACCCGGCCAGAAAAATATTACCGGGCGCTATTCCACGTGCCGTTTCCTGTGCAATCAGCGCTTCGACCAATGTCTGTGAGGCGCGGATTCCCGCCTCGTCCTGTTTCGCGCCGATATCCTGGCGAACGATGTCATACCAGGCGCGCATCACGAAGCCGCCGTTGATGGTGACCGGGCGTTGCGGCGCATGCGGAAAAATATAACGTATCGCGGCGGGCAGCTTCAACTCTCCGGCGACCGGCACGAAATCCTGTCCGTCGGCGCCCAGGCCGTGCAGCCAGATGATGCTGTGTTGCGGCTGTGGGCCGGATTCGAGGGTGATGTGGGGAAGGATGGCAGTCATGGCTATTGTTATACCGGTTCCGGAATAATTTCGCGCAGCACCTGAAATATCTCGCGGTAATTTTTGGGCGGGCGGCCGGCCTCCTTTTCCTTCTGCGCGCTACGAATCAGCGCGCGCAGATGCTGCGTATCGGTGTGCGGATGCGCAGCGAGCAGTTCGGTCAGCGCGCCGTCGTCTTCCAGCAGGCGGTCGCGCCAGCGTTCCAACTGGTGCAGATGGGCGATGTGCTGTTGCGATATACCTTTCCACGCGTTCAGCCTGGCGATGATGGGTGCGGTATCCACTCCGCGCATCAACTTGCCGATATATTGCATTTGGCGGCTGCGTGCGCCAAATTTGCTGATGCGGTGCATCTCGTGAATCGCATCATGCAACGTCTCGGGCAGATCGAGTTGCGCCAGTTGATCCTTGCCGAGCGCGACCAGTTCCGCGCCGATGTCCTGAAGGTCGTGCATCTGCTGCTTGATTTTGGTCTTGCTGGGCGGCAGCTCCAGCTCTTCGTCATTCTGGTCGTGTCGGTAATGCTGGTTCATGGTTGCGCGGTCGGTTCGTTGGATGCTGCTATGATACCGCCTTTCATCATTTTTCATTTTTCGCTTTGCTCATGAGCACACTCGTAACATCCGCACCACATTCCCACAGCTCGGCACAGGGCAGGTTGCATGACATCGCGCAAGACATGCTGGCGTATGCCAAACAACGCGGCGCATCAGCCGCGTCTGCCGATGTTTCGGAAGGATTTGGCCAGGCCGTCACGGTGCGCCAGGGTGAAGTGGAAACCATCGAATACAACCGCGACAAGGGCTTGGGCATCACCGTCTATATCGGCCAGCAGCATGGCAATGCCAGCACTTCGGACTTTTCGCCACGGGCGGTACGCGATACCGTGGATGCCGCATTGTCGATTGCGCGCTATACCGCAAAAGATGATTGCTCCGGGTTGCCGGATGCCGAGCTGCTGGCACACGACTGTACCGATCTGGATTTGTACCATCCGTGGGATTTGCCGGTGGATGCGGCGATCGAGCTGGCGCAACAGTGCGAGCAGGCTGCGCTGGATGCGGATACGCGTATCCACAACTCGGAAGGCGCGACGGTGAACGTGCATGAGGCGCAGTTCGTGCATGCTAACAGTCTCGGTTTTATCGGCGGTTATCCCTCTTCGCGCCACAGTATCAGTTGCGCGGTGATCGCCGGGCAGAATGACGCGATGGAGCGTGATTACTGGTACAGCGTGGCGCGCGACGCCAAAGACCTGATGGACGCTCGGCAAGTGGGGCGCATTGCCGCCGAGCGCACGGTGCGCCGTCTGAATGCGCGCCAGATTGACACTATGCAGGTGCCGGTGCTGTTCGAAGCACCGATTGCTGCCAGTCTGCTGGGGCACTTTGTTGGCGCGGTGAGCGGCGGCAGCCTGTATCGCAAGTCTTCGTTTCTGCTCGATCAATTGGACAAGCCGGTATTTGCATCGCACATCAACATCGAAGACATTCCGGACATCCGCAAAGGGCTGGCCTCCAGTCCATTCGACAATGAGGGCGTGCGGGTACAAACGCGCCGCATTATCGAAGACGGTGTGCTGTGTGGCTATTTCCTCAGCAGCTACTCGGCGCGCAAGCTCGGCCTTGCCACCACCGGCAACGCGGGCGGCAACCACAACCTGATTTTGCGCTCCGGCGAGCTGGACTTTGACGGGCTACTCAAGCAGATGCGGCGCGGCCTGCTGGTTACCGAGTTGCTTGGTCAGGGTGTAAATCACGTTACCGGCGACTACTCGCGCGGCGCGGCGGGCTTCTGGGTGGAGCATGGCGAGATCCAGTATCCGGTGCAGGAAATTACCATCGCCGGAAACCTGAAAGACATGTTCCGCAACATCGCTGCCGTCGGCAATGATGTGCTGGTGCAGGGATCACGGCAATGCGGATCCATTCTCATGGAAGGCATGACAGTCGCGGGAAGGTAGTTTGGCGTGGTAAAATCCGCCCCCTTCACGATTTCCAACTTTCAGGACTAACCCGCCATGTTCTCCAGAGAAAATACCCTTGCCCATGCCGACCCGGAACTGTGGGCCGCAATCCAGAACGAAAACCGCCGCCAGGAAGATCACATTGAGCTGATCGCCTCGGAAAACTACACCAGCCCGGCGGTGATGGAGGCGCAGGGCAGCCAGTTGACCAACAAGTATGCCGAGGGCTATCCGGGCAAGCGCTATTACGGCGGCTGCGAGTATGTGGACATTGCCGAACAGTTGGCGATTGACCGCGCCAAGGCGCTGTTTGGCGCCGAGTATGCCAACGTGCAGCCGAATTCCGGTTCGCAGGCGAATCAGGCGGTGTACATGGCGGTGCTGAAACCCGGTGACACCATTCTCGGCCTGTCACTGGCGCATGGCGGGCATCTGACGCACGGCGCGTCGGTCAATATGAGCGGCAAACTATATAACGCCATCCAGTACGGCCTGAACGAAAAAGAAGAGATCGATTATGACCAGGTGCAGCAACTGGCGCTGGCGCACAAGCCCAAGATGATTGTGGCGGGCGCATCGGCCTATGCGCTGGTGATCGACTGGAAGCGCTTCCGCACCATTGCCGACAGTGTCGGCGCCTACCTGTTCGTGGACATGGCGCATTACGCCGGATTGATCGCCGGAGGTGTGTACCCGAGCCCGATCGGCATCGCGGATTTTGTCACCACCACCACCCACAAGACTCTGCGTGGTCCACGCGGCGGCATCATTCTCGCCAAAGCGGAATATGAAAAGATACTTAATTCGGCAATTTTTCCCGGCATTCAGGGTGGTCCGCTGATGCATGTGATCGCCGCCAAGGCGGTGGCGCTAAAGGAAGCGGCCGGCAAGGAATTCAAGGTTTACCAGAAACAAGTGGTGGACAATGCGCGGGTGATGGCAATGGTGTTGCAGGAACGCGGCCTGCGCATCGTGTCCGGGCGCACCGACAGCCATTTGTTTCTGGTGGATTTGCAGACCAAAAACATCACCGGCAAGGATGCCGAAACCGTGCTGGGGCGCGCGCATATCACGGTGAACAAGAACTCCATCCCGAATGATCCGCAGAAACCGTTTGTCACCAGCGGCATTCGCATCGGCAGTCCGGCGATCACCACGCGTGGTTTCAAGGAACTGGAAGCAGAGCAGCTTGCGCGCCTGATTGCCGACGTGCTGGATGCGCCGGACGATGATGCGGTAATCGCGCGCGTGATGGGCGAAGTGAAGCAGTTATGCGCGAAGTTTCCGGTGTATGGAAATTAAAACGAGTAAGTGGATAGTAGTGAGTGGGAAGTGGGGAAACCCCTTCCTCTCCAATTTTTCACTCCACCCACTTCCTACTTCCCACTTCCCACTTACCATTCACCCATGAAATGTCCGTTCTGCAAAGGCGACAACACCCAAGTGGTAGATACTCGCGAAAGCGAGGAAGGTGACAGCATTCGCCGCCGCCGCCGCTGTCTGTCGTGTGACCGGCGCTTCACCACTTACGAAACGGTGGAGTTGCGTATGCCGCAGGTGGTCAAGCAGAACGGCATGCGCTGCGAATTTGATGATGAAAAGCTGCGCACCAGTTTCAGCCGCGCACTGCACAAGCGTCCAGTGCCGACCGAACTGGTGGATGCGGCGATTGATCACGTGACGCAAAAAGTTTTTGCATTGGGCGAGCGCGAAGTGGATTCACGCCAGATCGGCGAGATGGTGATGAAGGAGCTGCTCAAACTTGACAAGGTGGCCTACATCCGTTTTTCCTCGGTTTACAAGAGTTTTCAGGATGTCGGGGATTTTACCGAGGCGGTTGAAGCGGTGCGCAAATCACCGGCGCGCAGGGCTGCCGACCGCACCAAAAAATAATATGGGCACCGCGCACGACAGTCACTGGATGGCGCGGGCGCTTAAGCTGGCTGAGCACGGCCTGTACACCGCCAGCCCCAATCCGCGCGTCGGCTGTGTGCTGGTAAACGGCGATGCGGTTGTCGGCGAGGGTTGGCACCGGCGTACCGGCGAACCGCACGCCGAAGTGCATGCGTTACGCGCAGCGGGCGATGCGGCACGCGGCACGACGGCTTATGTGACATTGGAACCATGCAGTCATCATGGCCGCACGCCGCCCTGTACCGAGGCTTTAATCAAAGCGGGTGTGACGCGTGTGGTGGTTGCGGCACAGGACCCGAACCCCGAGGTGGCGGGCGCGGGTATCGCGCGGCTGCGTACGGCGGGAATTACGGTGGATTGCGGTTTGATGGAAGCAGCAGCGCATGACCTGAACATCGGTTTTTTTGCGCGCATGGCACGCGGCACGCCGTGGCTGCGCAGCAAAATTGCCATGAGCCTGGATGGACGCACCGCGCTAAGCAATGGCCGTAGTCAGTGGATTACCGGCGCCGCGGCGCGCCGCGATGTACAACACTGGCGCGCGCGCTCCTGCGCGGTGTTGACAGGAATCGGCACCGTGCTGGCGGATAACCCGCAACTCAACGTGCGCGAGATCACTACTGAGCGCCAGCCGCTGCGCGTGGTGCTGGACAGCCGATTGCGCACTCCGCCCGGCGCGCGCGTACTGCATGGTGGCGGCGTGCTGGTCTACACCGCCACGCGGGATGCAGAAAAGCGCGCTGTACTGGAGCAGGCCGGCGCGACGGTGGTGGCGGTGCCGGACGCAGTAGAAAACGTGGATCTGGCCGCGGTGCTGCACAACCTGGCGCGGCGCGGCTGCAACGAGGTATTGGTGGAAGCGGGCAGTGCGTTGAACGGCGCATTGCTGCGCACCGGGTTGGTGGATGAATTGTTGCTGTATATGGCCCCGCAGTTGTTGGGCGATGCGGCGCGCGGCATGGCGCAATTGGGCGAGCTGACCAGTCTGGAGCAACGCGTTAATCTCAAGTGGCAGGATGTGCGCCGGGTCGGCGAAGATTTGCGCATTTTGGTTAAAGTGGAAAATGCAAACCCCTCAGTCTCCTCCTGATAAGGGATGAGGCGCTCCTCCCCTGATATGGGAAGGCTGGGAGGAGTTTCTTGATGCATCATCAAAGGATTGAATATGTTCAGTGGGATTATTGCCGGAGTCGGACAAATCAATCGCGCGCAAGATCGTGATGGCGGCCTGCGCTTGAGCGTTGAGGCCAAATTACTCGGCCTGGATGACGTGCAGATTGGCGACAGCATTGCTGTAGATGGTGTGTGTCTCACGGTGATCGCTCTCGACGGCAACGAATTTACCGTTGATGTGTCGCGCGAGACCCTGAATTGCACTGTCGGGCTGGAACGACAAGGCGCACGAGTTAATCTGGAAAAAGCGTTACGTCTGGCAGACCGGCTGGGCGGGCATCTGGTGAGCGGGCATGTGGATGGCGTGGGCGAAGTCATCGCGTTCAACAATCTCGGCGAAAGCTGGCAGTTGGCGGTACGCGCGCCGCAGCAGCTGGCAAAATTCATCGCGGTGAAGGGCTCCATCACCATCAACGGCGTCAGCCTTACCGTGAACCAGGTGGCAGGCCCGGAGTTCGAGGTGAATCTGATCCCGCACACGCTGGAGGTAACCACGCTGAATGAATTGAAGGCGGGTACGCAGGTGAATCTGGAGATTGATTTGATCGCGCGCTATGTCGAGCGCATGATGCAGGCCTGATAAATTCATACTTCATCCCAACTACGGCGTTGCGATAAAGAATTTTTGCTGATGTCTCAAACATATACTGCGCTGCAAAATTTTTGTCACGCCCTGTATTTGAGCAAACCACGAATTTTTTGAAATTATCATAAGGAACCAAAGTAATGACTGACGTAGCGCCAATCCAGGAAATCATCGCAGAGATACGCGCCGGGCGCATGGTCGTGCTGGTGGATGAAGAAGACCGCGAGAACGAGGGCGATCTGGTGATGGCCGCTGATTTCATTACGCCGGAAGCCATCAATTTCATGATCCGCCACGCGCGCGGTCTGGTGTGCCTGACGCTGACTGAGGAACGTAGCCACCAGCTTGGTCTGACGCACATGACGCGCGAGAACAAGAGTCCGCTCGGCACCAACTTTACCGTTTCCATCGAGGCGGCGCATGGTGTGACCACCGGTATCTCCGCTTCCGACCGCGCGACCACCATCAAGGCGGCAGTAAAAATGGGCGCCACACCGGAAGATATTGTGCAACCCGGCCACATCTTTCCGATCGTGGCCAGGCCGGGAGGTGTGCTGGTGCGCGCCGGCCATACCGAAGCGGGCTGCGATCTGGCGCAGATGGCCGGAGTCACACCGGCCGCAGTGATCTGTGAAATTATCAAGGAAGACGGTGAGATGGCGCGCCTGCCGGATTTGATCGAATTTGCCAAACAGCATCAACTCAAGATCGGCACTATCGCCAGCCTGATCGAATACCGCAGTCACAACGAAAAACTGGTTGAGCGCGTGGCACAACGCAGCGTGCAGACTGCTTATGGCACGCTTGATTTGTTTACCTATCTGGACAAGACCACACAACGTGTCCATCTGGCGTTGCTGAAGGGTGAGATTCACTGCGATGTCGAGACTCTGGTGCGCGTGCATGAACCGCTGTCCGTCATGGATTTTCTGGAGCAGACTGACCACTCACATTCCACCAGCGTGCACGATGCGCTAAAAAAAATCAGCCAGTCACCCTGCGGCGTGCTGGTGCTGATGCATCACGGAGAAACTTCCCGGGATTTGCTGAAGCGTGCTGTTGCAGCGCAGGAGACACACCCGGTATCACGCTGGGATCCGCGCAGCTATGGCATCGGTGCGCAAATATTGCGTGATCTCGGTGTGGGCAAGATGCTTCTGCTGGCGACACCGCGCAAATTACCCAGCATGACCGGCTTCGGCCTGGAAGTGGTCGGTTACGCTTCTCACGAGTAAAGGAAATGAATCAATGAAAGAGCTGGAAAAAAATCTTGATGGCAGCGGCCTGCGTATCGGCATCGTGCAAAGTCGCTTCAATAGCCAGGTATGCGAAGGCCTGCTCGGCGCGTGCCGCGCGCAGCTGGCGCAACAGGGAGTCGCGGAAACCGACGTTACGCTGGCGACTGTTCCGGGTGCGCTGGAAATCCCGCTGGTGCTGCTGCATATGGCAGAAAGCGAAAAATTTGACGCGCTGATCGCGCTGGGCGCAGTGATACGCGGCGACACCTATCACTTTGAAGTGGTGTCGAACGAGTCGGCACGCTGCGTGAATGAAGTGCAATTGGCCTGTGGCGTGCCGGTTGCCAATGCGATTCTCACCACCGACACCGACCAGCAGGCAATTGAGCGCATGCATATCAAGGGCGGCGAGGCCGCACTGGTGGCCATCGAAATGGCCAATTTGCTGCGTGCTCTGGCATGAGCAATCTGGCTGCCGACCGTGAAGTAAAGAAGACGCCACTTAAGAGCCCGCGCCATCGGGCACGCGAACTGGCATTGCAAGGAATTTACCAATGGCGCGTCACTGCGGGCAAAGAGGCGCAGATCGAAAAACAGATTCAGGATGAGAAAAAACTTGGCCGCTATGACAAGGAGCTGTTTTCCAAACTGTTGCGTGGCACATTAAGCCAGCACGCCAGCCTGGAAGCGCTGCTTGCACCACATCTCGACCGACCGCTGGCCGAACTCAGCCCGGTGGAATTTGCCGTGCTGTTACTGGGCGTGTTTGAGTTATCGCAACACCCCGAAGTGCCCTACAAAGTCGTCATCAACGAAGCCGTTGAACTAACCAAGACTTTTGGCGGCACCGATGGCCACAAATACGTCAACGGCGTGCTCGACAAGCTGGCGGCGCAAATTCGCGTCATGGAGTTTGCCGCGCACAAATGATGGGAACGAATGGTGACTAGAAAATAGTTTTTACCCTCTTCCCACCGAGGCGCGAAGCGTCGCCCCACTTACCACTTGCTATCCGGAATATGTCCGAATTCGATCTGATTCAGCGTTTCTTTACCCGCACCACGCCCGGCGCGTTGCTCGGCGTGGGCGACGACGCGGCGCTGCTGCAAGTGAGCGCGGGCAATGTGCTGGCGGTGTCCACGGATATGCTGGTTTGCGGTACGCACTTTCTTCCCGATGCCGACCCGTTTCAGCTTGGGCATAAAACCCTCGCAGTGAACCTGTCCGACATGGCGGCGATGGGCGCCACACCGCGCTGGGCGACGCTGGCGCTGGCGCTGCCCTTCGTTCAAGGCAAAGAAACAATCCATGAACGCCCCCACCCCAACCCTCCCCCGGTACCCGCAGGGGGCATCCCCGCCGCGAGCGGCAGCAAAGCTGCTCGCACGGGCGAGAAGGGAGAGGGGACAAGCGAATCGCTGTGCGAACTTATGTTTACTGTGGACGAGACGTGGCTGGCACAATTCAGCGCGGGATTTTTTGCGCTGGCGGATCAGTATGGCGTGGAGCTGGTCGGCGGCGATACCACACGCGGCCCGCTCAATTTATGTGTAACGATTTTTGGTGAAGTACCTGCACAACAGGCACTGCGTCGCGACGGCGCGCAGGCCGGCGATGAAATCTGGGTGTCGGGGCGACTCGGCGATGCGGCACTGGCGTTGGCACACCTGCAAGGGCGCACCACATTGTCCGACGCGGAATTCTCCGCCTGTGCCGCAGCGCTGTATCAACCGCAGCCACGCGTGGCGCTGGGGCTGGCATTGCGTGGCATCGCCAGCAGTGCAATTGATATTTCCGACGGCCTGCTCGCTGATCTCGGGCATATTCTTGATGCCGCGCAACTGGGTGCGGAGATTGAGTTTGAGGCAGTTCCGGTTTCGGATACCTTGCGCTCCCTCTCCCCCAGCCCCTCTCCCACAAGCGGGAGAGGGGAGCACGATTTGTTTCAGCAGTTTGTTTTGTCCGGCGGCGATGATTACGAGTTGTGCTTCACCGCACCTGCCGCACACCATGCAGAATTGTCGGATATCGCCGCACGACTCAATTTGCCGTTGACCCGCATCGGGGAAATTGTTGCAGGGCGCGGCTGTATTGTGCATGACCTGGCGGGCAATCCAGTTAACAGCGAAACTCGGGGTTATGACCATTTTCGGTGAATTGTTAGTCAAGCCCAGCTGGCGATTTTTGCTGAGCCATCCGGCACATTTGCTGTCATTCGGTTTCGGCAGCGGTCTGGCGCGCAAGGCACCCGGCACTTTCGGCACGCTGGTAGCATTCCCGTTGTATTGGGCACTCTCGTTGCGCCTGACCGATCTGGGGATTTTGCTCATTCTGGTTCTGGCGTTCGCCCTCGGGATATGGATTTGCGATAAAACCGGCAAAGCCCTGGGGGTGGCGGATTACGGCGGTATCGTGTGGGACGAGATCGTGGCGTTTCTACTGGTGCTGTTGTTCACCCCGCCCGGCTGGGGTTGGGTGCTGCTGGCCTTCGTACTGTTTCGTTTTTTCGATATCGTCAAGCCGCAACCGATCCGCTACTTCGACAGTAACTGGCACGGCGGATTGGGTGTGATGTTTGATGATTTGCTTGCTGCCGGCTATACGTTGCTGTGCATGGCCGTCATCAAGAACATGGTGCCGTGACCCGCGCCTTGCGCTGCATGACATACGCCCTGCTACTGGTTATGGGCAGCCTGGCGCAGGCGACAGAATTCTCCGGCAAAGTAATCGCGGTGCTGGATGGCGATACCCTGTTGGTCGTCCGCAGTGGCAAACCGGTAAAAGTGCGCCTCGCCGAAATTGATGCACCGGAAAAAGTGCAGCCTTACGGTGCGGAATCACAGCAATCGCTGGCTGAACTGGTGATTGGCAAACCGGTACGTGTGGTAAGTCGCGCTGTGGATAATTATGGCCGGCTGGTCGCATTGGTGTATGCCAATGATCTTAACGTGAATCATGAACAGGTGCGGCGCGGCATGGCATGGGAGTATTCGCGTTTCCATAGCAACCGTGAGGTGCTGGCGCTACAGCGCGAAGCACAATTGGCCGGACGCGGGCTATGGGCGGAACAGGTGGCTATCGAACCTTCGCAGTGGCGCAAACAGCATCCCACTGACTTTGGATTACAACGTTCTCCGACTTCCGGTTCTGCCGGTTCTGCGTGCGGCAGCAAAAAATACTGCTCGGAAATGATGTCGTGCGAAGAAGCACGGCATTACCTTACAGAATGCGGAATTAAAACGCTGGACGGCAATGGTGATGGCGTGCCGTGCGAAACGCTGTGCGTGCCGAAGTGAAATAGCGGGATAGGGATGGGTTACGGTGACGTTTTCAGCTTTTCCAGCAAGGCTCGCAATGCCTTGCCGCGATGGCTGATAGCGTGTTTCTGCTCGCGTTCCAGTTGCGCGCTGGTTTTGCCGAGGCCCGCCAGCCAGAACAGCGGATCGTAACCGAAGCCGCCATTTCCGCTGGCTTGTTGTGCAATCTCACCATGCCATTCACCTTCGGCGATCAGCGGTTGTGGATCATCGGCATGACGCAGCAACACCAGCACACAGTAGTAATGCGCATGGCGGTCTGCCACGCCGTGCATGGCTTGTAATAATTTCTCATTGTTGCGCTGGTCTGATTTAGGCTCGCCGGCATAACGTGCCGACAGCACGCCGGGTGCACCGTCCAGTGCTTCCACGCAGATGCCGGAATCATCCGCCAACGCGGGCAGTTTGCTCAGGTAACTGACATGCCGCGCTTTGACGAGTGCGTTTTCGACGAAGGTACTGTGCGGTTCTTCGATTTCGTCGATACCGAGTTGCGACTGCGTCAGGACTTCGATACCGAGTGGTTGCAGCAGGAATTGAAATTCGCGCAGCTTGCCGGGGTTGTTGGAGGCGAGGACGAGTTTTTGCATATTTTATGGAGTCAACAACAGCACAACGTTTGCTCCTTCCCCCTTGCAGGGGGAAGGTTGGGATGGGGGTTAAATCGCTTCATGATGTGCCGTTTTTCTACCCCCACCCTAGCCCTCCCCTTGCAAGGGGGAGGGAATCGTTAAGCGCTAAGCGGCAAGTGCCGCACGCTGCATTTCAATTAGCTGTGCAATACCGGATTTCGCCAGTTCCAGCAATTCATCCATTTCGGCGCGAGTAAAGGCGTGCCCTTCCGCCGTGCCCTGCACCTCGACAAAATGACCGTTACCCAGCATCACCACATTCATGTCGGTATCGCAGGCTGAATCCTCCGCGTAGTCCAGATCGAGTATTGACGCGCCTTGATAGATACCGACCGAGATGGCGGCGATAAAATCCTTGAGCGGATGCTCCTTTACCAGACCCTTGCTCATCAAACCGGAAACCGCATCGTGCAACGCAACAAACGCGCCAGTGATGGCGGCGGTACGGGTGCCGCCGTCGGCCTGGATCACGTCGCAATCAATCTGGATAGTGCGCTCACCGAGTTTGCCAAGATCGATTACCGCGCGCAGGCTGCGGCCGATCAGGCGCTGGATTTCCTGGGTGCGGCCGGACTGTTTGCCCCTGGCTGCTTCGCGCCCCATGCGCTCATTGGTGGAACGCGGCAACATGCCATATTCGGCGGTAACCCAGCCTTCGCCGCTGCCTTTTTTATGCGGCGGCACCTTCTCATCGACGCTGGCGGTGCAAATGACTTTGGTGTCGCCGCACTCGATCAGCACCGAGCCCTCGGCGTGTTTGGTGTAATGACGGGTAATGCGGATTTGACGCAATTGGTTGGGTGTTCTGAAACTGGGGCGCATGGTGTATTCCTGGTAAGTGGTAAGTGGTAAGTAGCAAGTAGTAAGTAGTAAATAGTCAGTAGTTAAGTGGGAAGTAGTCAGTGGGTTTGCTACTTGCCACTGAGGCACAAAGTGCCGTTCTACTCCCCACTTCCCGAATCTAGGTAATTTCGAGAATGCAACTGACCGGTTCAGCGGTTTCATGTGCGATTTCACTGCTGCCCCAGCGCACTGCCAGGCCGGTGACATTATCGGAATGACCTTCTTCGCGCATCAGTGCACACGCAACCAGGTTGTCCAGCACTTCGGCAACAGGGCTTGAGAAAAACGCCTCGGCCAATTCCTGATTGCTGAACGGACCCCACAGACCGTCGCTACCCAATAACACCACATCGCCGGATTGCAGGGTGATGGGTTCGCCGGGCTCCATGTGAAACATGTCGCCGATACCGCCCAGGCAATTGGTAATCTGGTTGCGTTGCGGGTGAGTGCGCGCTTGTTCTGCAGTAATCACGCCCAACTCAACCCATTGACGCACCATCGAGTGATCCCGTGTCATGCATATCACCGCACCATCACGCAGTATATAAAGGCGTGAATCACCGGCGTGCCCCCAATACATTTTTCCGTTTTGTACCAGCGCGGCGATACAGGTTGTTCCGGGAAAATCGGCAATCTCACCATGCGGAAATTTCATGATGCGCTCATGTGCATGACGCATGGTGCCTGCCAGAAATGCCTGCGGGTCGGCGACTGACGACTGGACATATTGGCCAAATGACTCGACAAAGGTATCGATGGCCGAACCGGCTGCCACCTCTCCGTGCAAGTGCCCACCCATGCCGTCAGCCAGCACCAGCAGCAGCCTGTCATCGCTGTAAGCATATGCCACACGGTCCTGGTTGTATTTGCGATTGCCGATATGGCTGGCTTGGTGTATCGAAAAATTCATGGTGCATTATCGTAATATAATGCGCGGCATCAGCACAGCCTTTTATTCGGACACAACCGCCATGATTTTAAGTATGACCGGCTACGCTACCGCCAGCGTGGAACTCGACAACGGCTCACTGACGCTGGAATTGCGTGCCGTCAACCATCGTTATCTGGATATCCAGCTACGCATGCCGGATGAATTGCGCGGTTTTGAAAGCGCGCTGCGTGAAGTGATTGCAGCACAATTGCAGCGCGGCAAAGTGGAGTGTCGCATCAACCATGTGGCGCATTCTGCGCAAAGCGGCGCGGTGCTGAATCACGAATTACTGCGGCAACTTGCCGCCTGGAGCAGGGAAGTACAGGATGTTCTGCCGGATGCGCGGCCGCTGAATGTGACCGATGTGCTGCGCTGGAACGGTGCACTGGAAACACCGGTCGCCTCGGTGGACGAATTGCGCGCAGCACTGTTCGGATTGCTGCAACAGGTGCTGGAGGAATTCTCCGCGTCGCGTGCGCGCGAAGGCGAAAAGCTGAAAGAATTTCTGGCACAGCGCTTGGAAAAGATCGAGGTATTGCGCAACGATGTAATGCCACATGTTCCCGCCGCGATCGCCGCCTACGAACAGAAACTCTCCACCCGATTGCGCGATGCGATACAAAATGCCACGCAGCAGGATATCTGGGACGAGCGTATCCGCCAGGAAATCACGCTGTTCGCCAGCAAAATCGACGTGGATGAAGAGCTATCGCGATTAGCCAGCCACCTTATAGAAATGCGCCGTATCCTTGCGCAGGGCGGCGCAGTGGGCAAGCGGCTGGATTTCCTGATGCAGGAGCTGAACCGCGAGGCGAACACGCTTGGCTCCAAATCGGTGGATGCGGAAGTGTCGCGCAGCGCGATGGAAATGAAAATACTCATCGAACAGATGCGCGAACAAATTCAGAACTTGGAGTAAATCATGCCGGGAAACCTGTTTATCATCAGCGCACCGTCCGGTGCGGGCAAAACCAGTCTGGTACAGGCTCTGCTCAATATCAATCCACAAATCGATCTGTCGGTTTCATATACCACGCGCGATCCGCGTCCGGGAGAGCGCGACGGCAAGGATTACCATTTTGTCAGTCGCAGCACTTTTACCGCCATGTTGCAGCGTGGTGAGTTTCTGGAAAGTGCGGAAGTGTATGGCAACCTGTACGGCACATCTCAAACCTGGATCAGCCATGAAACCACCAGGGGACGCGATATTTTGCTGGAGATTGACTGGCAGGGCGCAACACAGGTGCGCAAGATATTCCCGGAAGGCATCAGTATTTTTATACTGCCGCCGTCACGGGAAGCGCTGGAGCAGCGTCTGAAAGAGCGCGGCAAGGATAGCGACGAGGTGGTTGCCAAACGCATGGCTGCGGTGCGCGATGACGTCGCCCATATTGCCGAATTCGATTATGTTATCATCAACGACAATCTGAGCGAGGCGTTGCGTGAACTCAATGCCATAGTGCTTTCCGCAAGACTGCATTGCACAGAACAGCTGGCACGCCATCAGACATTGATTAACCAATTACAGAACCCGGAGTAAACCATGGCACGCATTACCGTCGAAGAATGTCTCACACAAATTCCAAATCGTTTTGAACTAACGCTGGCCGCCGCCTACCGTGCACGCCAGTTGGCCAATGGTGCGGCAAATCTGGTAGAAGACAGCAAGGACAAACCCACCGTGGTCGCATTGCGTGAAATCAGTGAAGGCAAGGTAGGAAAGGAAATCCTTAATCGTGGTCAGGCGTAACCGGGGTTTGACAACTACCGCACTCGACAGGGCTGCCGTCGTTCAAGGACTCAAAATGCTCATTTACTCAAATGTAAAACGCATCTGCGACACGTTACTGATGAAACTACCAGCCATTCGACCAGGCGAGCAAACAACACTCGCCAAGTCGCTGGTTATGGCCAAGCCAGCCGTTTGCGGGAGCAGATGCAGGCTGCACTTCCCGCACCAGCGGGTTACACCCCACAGTGTCAGTGCGGCTACTTTTTCGCTCATTTGCGCCTTGCTCTGCCATCGCTCACCACGTTTTTCAATACCCGGTTAATACTGTGATTTGGTATGGCCGACACAGAACTGCTCATCGAGGAAGCCTCAGCCTACCTTAAACCACAGGACATCGCCTACGTTCGCGAGGCGATAGAGTTCGGCCAAGCAGCGCACCGGGGACAGACCCGCCATTCCGGCGATCCGTACATCTCTCACCCAATCGCCGTAGCGCGCATTCTTACCACGCTACGTCTCGATGTCCAGGCAATCTCCGCCGCATTGCTGCATGATGTGGTGGAGGATACCGCCGTCACCATTGACAAGGTTGCAGAAAAATTCGGCAAGCCGGTCGCCGAACTGGTCGAGGGACTGAGCAAGCTGGACCGGATTCAGTTCGAAACTCGCGAGGATGCGGAAGCAGAAAATTTCCGCAAGATGCTGCTGGCGATGGCACGCGACGTGCGCGTCATTCTTATCAAGTTGGCCGACCGGCTGCACAACATGCGCACGCTGGAATCCATGCCACATGACAAAAGCGAACGCATCGCGCGCGAGACCATGGAAATCTATGCGCCGATCGCCAACCGTCTCGGCCTGAACGACATTTATCGCGAGTTGCAGGATTTGAGTTTTAGATACATGCACCCCAACCGCTTTGCGGTGCTGTCCAGGGCACTCAAAGTGGCACGTGGCAATCGCCGCGAGGTGGTCGGCAAGATACTCGATGCAATACGGCAACGGTTGGATGAGTTTCACATCCCGGCCGATGTGACCGGCCGGGAAAAAAATATCTACAGCATCTACCGGAAGATGCAGAGCAAATCACTGGCTTTTGCAGAGGTGCTGGATATCTACGGATTTCGCGTACTGGTCGACGATTTTGCTTCCAGCTACACCGCGCTGGGCGCGCTGCACGGCCTGTACAAACCGATACCCGGAAAATTCAAGGATTACATCGCCATTCCCAAGGCCAACGGCTATCAATCATTACACACCACGCTGTTCGGGCCGTTTGGCACCCCCATCGAAATCCAGATTCGCACCCACGAGATGCACAAAATTGCCGACGCCGGCGTGGCCTCGCACTGGCTATACAAGAGCGGCCACATTTCGATCAATGACCTGCATAAAAAAACCCACCAATGGTTGCAGGAATTGCTGGAAAGCCTCAGCCAGAGCAGCGATTCCTCGGAATTTCTGGAGCACCTCAAGGTGGATCTGTTCCCGGACGAAGTGTATGTATTTACTCCCAAGGGCAAAATACTCTCACTGCCGCGCGGCGCGACAGCGGTGGATTTTGCTTACGTCGTGCATACCGATATCGGCAACCATTGCATTGCCGCCAAAGTGAATCATGAACCGGTGGCATTGCGCACCGTTCTGAGAAATGGTGATCGTGTGGAGATTGTTACCGCGCCATTTGCCAAACCGAATCCCGGCTGGCTGGGCTTCGTCGCTACCAGCAAGGCACGCAGCCACATCCGCCACTTCCTCAAAACCATGGAATCCGGCGAATCCGCAAAGTTTGGCGAGCGCCTGCTCAACCAGGCGCTGCATGCACTGGGCATCAAGCCGCAGGAGATGAACAAGGCGCACTGGAGCAAGCTGCTTAAGGATACCGGGGTCAAGACACGCAAGGAAATTCTGGCCGATATCGGCCTGGGTCGCCGCCTCAATCTGGTGGTGGCACGGCAATTGGCCTGCATCGGTGAGGTGCCGCCAAGCGAGGCGACAACCAGCATGGCCATTACGATAAACGGGAGCGAAGGCATGGCAGTACAGTTTGCCAAATGCTGTTATCCGATTCCCGGCGACCCGGTCGTCGGCGTACTCAAAAGTGGTCAGGGGCTGATGGTGCATACCCGCGATTGCACCGCTTTGCACAAGGTGCGCGGCGAGCAATGGCTGGAAGTCGTATGGGGCAAGAATATTCGCCGCCCGTTTGACGTCGGCCTGAAGCTGGTGGTTGCGAATCAGCGTGGCGTGCTGGCGAAGGTGGCTGCCAAGATTGCAGAGTCGGAATCCAATATTGAAAATATCAGTTTCAGCAGAGAAGGTGAAGAAACTGCACTACATTTCACGCTGGAAGTGAACAACCGCCTGCATCTCGCCAACATCATGCGCAAGCTGCGCAGAATACCCGAGGTCGTACGCATTATTCGGGTACGGGGTCAGGAATAGCTCCATTTCTCTGAAGCCACTTTGACTCATGTCAGGCTGAACGATACCGACAATAAAAAACGGGCATCTGAAGATGCCCGTTAGTTTTTCTGCATTGCCAGCCGAGTCAGGAATCCGGCTCAACCCGTGGAATGCAACTTTTTAAAAATTGAACGCACCCCACAACCAGGTTTTCTGGGTATTGGGTTTGCCGCCATTGCCATTGCCGGTGACAGCACTGATAGTGCCGCCTGCCTTGTAGTCAGCATATTTCAATCCGGCCGAATAGTTCTTGTCGTATTGGTAGGTCGCCACAAGATTCCATTCCTTGCCAAGGTCGCTAAACCCACCAGCATTACTGTCTACACGAAAATCGTGATAAACCGCACCCAGAGCAATACCTGCCAGCTTGGTGTTTGCCGATACATAGGTGTCCTTCAGGCCTGTAGCAGGGGTAGCGCCTGCGAACTGGTCAGACCAACCGTTAAAGGCGTGTCCCGTAGCCAGCGGGGTTTGAAAAGAAGTTGCTACAGCAACACCAGGGGCGGTTTTAACGTAACCACCGGTATCGGTGCCCAATACTTCATAACCCAGTTTGAATGTTGCGATGCTGGTCACATCCACGCCGCCTTCCAGCAGTGTGTAGCTGGTTTTGTAGTTGTTGGCATTGTTGCTACCGTCTTGCTGGGACGCAAATTCTGCCGTGTACAGCAGCTTGTTACCGCCCATCGGAGCATTACCATTCAGCCTGATGCCATAGGTGTCCGAAGAGGTGCTATTGCGGAGCGCATCGTAATCCAGATTGTAAACATAGCCGACTATCTCTGCGAAGCTCCAGCCGCTATACTTTGCGTTGATGATGGTGGATCCCATTTTGGCATTACCTGCGGCTACACCGTCACCAAAGATACGATTGGCGTTGGTAAGATAACCTGCCGTAACCGCAGTATCAGGCAACGATTTGTTCACCAGGGTAAGCGCATCGAAAGTTTGCTCGTTCTGGCGCCAACCGACGTTTCCAATGAAGCGTGCGTTATCGAGGATAATGCGCTGACGCCCCCACTTGACAGTGGTATTGCTCATACCGCTGTAGCTCAGGAAGGCCTGATTCATTTCGGTAATTTCCGGGTCGGGGATCGAGGCGTAATTGACATTCCCGCCGTTTCCACTGTTATATTTCCGGTTGCCCAGATCAACAATTGATTCCGCTTCGACCATCGCACCGAAGCCGTTGAATGTGTCTGTCGTATAGCCGAGACGCAAGCGCACCGTATGTGCTGTTGCGACATTTGTATTGGTTCCGGCAGCTGGAACAGTAGAGTTGCGCACATCTTCATAGCGGTATTGCAAATTTGCATTGGCCTTGCCGCCGGTCAGTGCCTCGGTCAGCGTATCTGCTGCCAGAGCACTTTGTGCGAAAAGAAGTGCCGACAATGCTGCGAGGCTTGATACAGGATATTTTTTTAATAACATTATTAATCTCCCAAAGGTTTTACTTCATGGATGCATCTAAATAACGACACATATTTTTCCGGGTAGACGTGATACGTATCACGCATTCGAGGTTAATGGCAAATTCTGGCAACGAAATTCATAATTTCAGCCAAAAGAAAAGATTTATTGTGTAATTATCTACATTAACTAAAGAGTTATGCAACTAAAATAGTTGCTTATTACTGTAGTGTTGTTTTTTTACAACATGAACACTGGGCCATATGTTTCATATCCCATGCACTGTGGAATGCTTGAACTTGCTCTTGCAGTCTTCAATATTCGTATTAAAGTGCTCACAGAATCACAGCTCGATACTTCGCCAGGAATGACTGTTACCGATCGACTTTTACTCTACATTCAGCTGACCCGTCTGCACCGCCCCATCGGCATTTTGCTGTTGCTATGGCCGACGCTTTGGGCTGTGTGGATTGCGGGGGACGGACATCCGGCTTGGCATATCGTGCTCATCTTCACGTTCGGCACCGTGCTGATGCGCTCCGCCGGATGCGCCATCAATGACTATGCTGATCGCCATATCGACAAACACGTCGAACGCACCCGCGAACGCCCGCTCACCCGCGGCAAAGTCGGCACGCGCGAGACGGTGTGGCTGGCGGCGGGACTGGCATTCGCAGCTTTTTTACTGATTTTGCCACTGAATCCGCTAACCTGGCTGCTGTCCTTCCCTGCACTTTTCCTGGCCGCCAGCTACCCGTTCACCAAGCGTTTCCTGGTCATCCCGCAAGCCTATCTCGGTATCGCCTTCGGCTTCGGTATCCCGATGGCATTTGCCGCACAGCTGGGCGACGTGCCGCCAGTGGCATGGGTGCTGCTATTCGCCAACGTGTTCTGGGCCATCGCCTATGACACCGAATACGCGATGGTGGACCGTGACGATGACATCCATCTCGGCATCCACTCCTCGGCATTGCTGTTCGGCAAATACGACGTGGCGGCGGTAATGACCTGCTATGCAGTCACGCTGGGGTTGCTGGCGGTGGCGGGGCAGATGGCCGGATTGGGTTGGGCATATTACGCGGGATTAGCTGTTGCGGCAGGGATTGCGCTGTACCATTACGTGCTGATTCGTAAACGCCGGCGCGAGCGATGCTTCGCAGCATTCCTGCACAACAGCTGGTTCGGTGCAGCAGTGTTTGCCGGGGTGGTGGGGAGTTACCTGTTACCGGTTTTCCGGCTTTAGTGTTAACTTCACACCCAGTATGAAAAAAACCAACCAACGTTACCTTGCCAACCCGTTGCTCCGATGCAGCTACAGCCTGATCGCGCCACTTTACGACCTGGTTATCGAGTGGCCGATGCGGGACGCGCGGCTGCGCTCGTTGCGCACCTTGCCGACGGATACGGCGGCAAGTGTGTTGTTGAGCGGCGCCGGGACGGGGCTCGACTTGCCGCTGCTGCCGACACTGCATCGTTACACCGCGCTTGATTTCAATGCCGCGATGCTGGCACGCGCCAGGACGCGCGGCACAAATCTGCACATCGACTGGGTGCTGGGCGACAGCATGGCGCTGCCATTCGCCGCTGCGCAATTCGATTATGTGGTGCTGCACCTGATCGTCGCCGTTGTGCCGCATCCGGAAAAGTGTTTGCGTGAGGCAGCGCGGGTGCTCAAACCCGGCGGCACCATTATCCTGTTCGACAAGTTCCTGCGCCCGCAGCAGCGTGCGTGGCTGCGCCGCGCATTCAATCTGTTGACGCGCCACGTTGCTACGAGGATGGATGTGGTGTTCGAGGAAGTGTTGTGCGCCACGCCGGAGTTGCAGGTGGTCAGCGACGCGCCGATGCTGGCAAGGGGCTGGTTTCGCGGCATCGTGTTGCGCAAAAATTAAAAATCCAGATTTCATCCCAACTGCTGTGTTGCGGCAAAAATTTCTTGCTCACATATTTTTTATATGCAGCGCGGCGAAATTTTCCCCGCGCCTTGCATTTGGGCGAACTTTGAATTTTTAGAAGCCATTCGACGGAATTTTCCAGCGGCGGAGTTTTACACCCAATCCTTCGGCGGCAGAAACTTCTCGTACAACTCCGCCTCCGCCGTACCCGGCTGCGGATGCCAGTCATAACGCCATTTCACCTGCGGCGGCATGGACATCAGAATGGATTCGGTGCGCCCGTTGCTTTGCAGGCCGAAGATGGTGCCGCGGTCGATCACCAGATTGAATTCGACATAGCGGCCGCGCCGGTAAAGCTGGAAATCGCGTTCGCGTTCGCCATAGGGCATATCCTTGCGGCGTTCCAGAATCGGCACATAGGCTGACAGGAAATGATCGCCGACGCTTCGCTGAATGGCGAAGGCAGTTTCAAAATCCGGCTCGTTCAAATCATCGAAGAAGATGCCGCCGATGCCGCGCTGCTCCTGGCGGTGCTTGAGATAGAAATACTCGTCGCACCATTTCTTGTATTTTGGATGCAAGTCATCACCGAATGGCGCGAGCGCATCCTTGCAGGTCTGATGGAAATGCACGGCGTCTTCCCCGAAACCATAGTACGGCGTCAAGTCCATGCCGCCGCCGAACCAGAATACCGGTGCTTCGCCGTCTTTCATTGCCACGAACATGCGCACGTTGACATGGGTGGTGGGGGCGTAGGGATTGCGCGGATGCAGCACCAGCGACACGCCCATCGCCTCCCAGCGGCGTCCGGCCAGTTCCGGACGATGTGCGGTCGCGGCAGCCGGCATACTATCGCCCATCACGTGCGAAAACGCCACGCCGCCGCGTTCCAGCACGTTGCCTTCTTCGAGGATGCAGCTGATGCCGCCACCCCCTTGCGGCCTGTCCCATTTGTCACGGCGAAACGGTTTGCCGTCCACCTGCTCGAGACGCGTGACAATGAGATTTTGCAGTCCGAGCAAATATTCCCTGACGGCGACAGAACTAAAGCTATCCATGTTTATTATCCCGTTTACTCATAAGTCAGAAATATAGGCGGTACCTGAGTGTTTGAAAGACGCGTGCACCGGCTGGAGTTATTACCAATTTCGCCAAGCTGCGCATATTTCACCAAAAATTTGGTGGGAGTACGATCGCGGAAGCCAAAGGCTACGGGGCGAATGCAAGTGTACAGATCAATTACGAGCACACCCGCAACATACGCCTGTCACTGAAATACCCGAAGTTGACTAGCGTTTGATGCGGAACTTGCCGGTCAGAATGTGTCCTGCTCCTCTGTGGAGACGTCACCCCCATCAGTGACCAGCCGATTCTCCTTTGCGGCGGGAAAGATGTCGCAATAGCAGACATACAGCGATGTGAATACCACCGGTAGCAACACCAGCCAGCCGAGCATCATCGGGATACTTGCCAATATGGCCAGAAAAATGAATATCGTGCCATACACCAGCATCGGTCCGACGTTGGCGAGGAAAGCGCGCAAGCTGAGTTTCATTGCATCAATCGGCGCGATGTTATTGAAATAAACCAGCATCGGCGCAAATTGCATCGCCATCAGCAGTACACTGAACAGCGTGATGCCGAGCAAGGCGGCAAGCCCGGTGCCAGCCATGGCCTGGCGGATGATTTCCGGATCCTGAACGGGTTGGCCACTGGTCAAAATGCCGACCAGGGTGGCACCACCAACCATCATCATCACGCCAAAAATCAGGAACTGCCCGACCAGTGCGATGCCGCCCAGCGTAACCAGCTGCGCGGTGCGTTGCTGAAAACCGCTGAACAGATGTGCCAGCTCCAGTTCTTCACTGCGCTCCAACGCACGGCAACCGGCCATCAGGCCAACCAGAACTGCCGGCAGCAGCAGGCTGACCAGCGGCTCGCCTACCACCGGCACAGTGGTTAATCCGGCCACTGCAACGAAGCAGATCAGCAGCAACACCATCCATAACAGCGGGGCTTTCATGAACAGTGCATAGCCCCGCGTGATCCATTGCCAACCTTGCATTGCCTGCAGGCGTTGTGGCTCCATGATTTCTCCCTATAGCCAAACGGCTTGCGCCGTTGTGATGTGATTTTTCAGTATCCGCTCGAAATGAAGTGGATCGTGGGCCTGAACCAGTTCGCCGTCGCGCGGCAGATACAAGTCAAACAGGCGTGACAGCCAGAAACGCAGCGCGGCCACGCGCAGCATTAGTGGCCAGGCTTCGCGTTCGCTGTCCTGCAACGGGCGCACCGCGTGGTAGGCGCGCAGGAAAACTTGTGCATGTGCCGTATCCAGCACGCCGTCGGCATTCATGCACCAATCGTTCACGGTAATCGCCGCGTCATACAGCAGCGCATCACTGCATGCGAAGTAAAAATCGATCAGGCCGCCGACACGGTTGCCTTCCAGCAGCACGTTATCGCGAAACAGGTCGGCGTGGATCACGCCCTGCGGCAGCGAAGTCCAGTTTTGCCGCGCGTGCAGCGCAACCTCGCTGTCCAGCAGCGCCGCCTGTTCCGCATCCAGAAACGGGCGCACCTGCGGCGCGGTCAGCGCGCGCCATGCTCCGCCGCGCGGGTTGGGCATGATCTGGCTGAAGCTTTGCCCGGCGTTATGCATCTGCCCGAGCATCGCGCCGATCGCGGCGCATTGTGCCTCACTTGGCGTGACGGTAGATTTTCCAGCCAGACGGCTAACGATGCAGGCCGGCTTGCCGTTGAGCAAGCCCAGAAATTGATTGGAGCGATTTGCCACCGGACAGGGGCAGGGAATACCGTGCCGCGCCAGATGCGCCATCAAGTTCAGATAGAACGGCAACTCGTCGGCAGTGAGTATCTCAAATAGCGTGAGTACGAAGCGGCCATTGCTTGTCGTGACAAAATAATTGGTGTTTTCGATACCGGATGCAATGGGTTGCAGCTCGAGCAGCTGCCCGAGCGAATAGCCGGAGAGCCAGGCGGTCAGCTCTGCCTCCGAGACGCTGGTGAAGACCGCCATCAGGTTCCCTAAAAACTATGAATGATCCAACGCGGTACCCGCAGGCCGGAATCGAGACTTTCCTGCCGCACAAATTTGCCATCGCCCAGATCATCCACCAGATAATAAGGCACACCGTGCTTGGGTGTGATCTTGATCATGTACAGCTTGCCGTTCAAGTGATATTCCTCAACGGTCTGTTCGGTTTCCCTGGTAATGGTCACCTCGGGCACATCGGCGGGAGCTCCATCAGGTGCGGCGTCGAATGCGGGCGGTGGAGGCATTGGCTCAAGATTATCCGGAACCGGTTGTTGAGCGAAAACGGTCAGGGAAAAACCGCTCAGCAGCAAAAAAGATAGGAAGCGCATCGCAGTAGCCTCGGCGAGTTGGAATGGGGGCATTTTAGCCGATGTGCGCAGGGGTTGCGCGGTGATATGGAAACCGGAATATTCAGATATGTATTGCTACGGCACGCCATGCCTCAAGCTTGCGCTCATAGGATATGGATGCGTTCGCCGGGCTGGTTGACGGCAGGCGCAAGTATTTCAAGGTTTTGACTTGAATATTGGGCTGCACATATCTGCGATAACACGCTTCAGCCTTGGCACCATTAAAATAAACATGGGTAATTTGTGGGTGGTTCCGGAAAAATGCCGCAAAGTCGTTCGAAATAATCGATGTGTTTTCGATACCTGAATCCAGGCTGCTCTCACGATGGCATGAGTGAATTACGTCCCACAGTGCGATGCGCGCCGATTTCAGTGCCTGCACTCTCTGATCATAGTTATCAGATGAGCACAAATCGATACCGAGCAGTTTGCCCATGATGGGCCAGAATTTATTCTGGGGAAGTGCATAATACTGGCCTGCCTTGATGGAAGCCTCGCCGGGCACGCTGCCGAGGATGAGAATGCGGGCATCAGCCTGCTCGATCGGTGCGAAACTTTGTATGTGCGGCACGGTGTAGTGAGAATTACAAGTACAACTGTCGCTCGCGTTCCTCTTCCGAAGGCTCGAAACCGCGCGTCTCGTAGTGCTTGAAGATCGCGCTGACCACCGCCTCGGGCTCATCTATCACCTGAACGATATTCATATCTTCCGGACTGATGACCTTTTCTTCCAGCAGCGCGGTACGAAACCATTCGATCAGCCCGCCCCAGAATTGGCTGCCAACCAGGATGATCGGCATCATGCGCGTTTTGCCGGTTTGCACCAGCGTCAGCGCTTCCATCAGTTCATCCAGTGTACCGAAGCCGCCGGGCATTACCACATAGGCACTGGCAAATTTAACGAACATCACCTTGCGCGCGAAGAAATGCTGGAAGGTCTGGCTGATGTCCTGATACAGATTGCCGACCTGCTCGTGCGGCAACTGGATGTTCAGCCCGACGCTGGGCGACTTGCCGTAAAACGCGCCCTTGTTGGCGGCTTCCATGATGCCGGGGCCGCCGCCCGAGATGACCGAAAACCCGGCATCGGAAAGTAGCCGCGCGATTTCTTCGGTGAGCTTGTAATAGGGCTGGCCGGGCCGGGTGCGTGCGCTGCCAAAGATGCTGACTGCGGGATGGATGCGGTTAAGACGGTCGGTGGCGGAGACGAACTCTGACATAATACCGAACACGCGCCAGGCCTCCTTGGAGTTCCATGCTTCCGGCAGTGCGGAGATGGGCAGTTTGGGCGGGATGTTCATGTAATAACCTTTAGAAAATAAGTGAAATGAGTTTCCCTGAGACGAATAAATCAAATTCCGCCAAGACCTTGCTTTTGGTGGACGGCTCCTCTTTTCTGTACCGCGCATTCCATGCGATGCCGGATTTGCGCAACCGTGAAGGCTTCCCGACCGGCGCAATCTACGGCGTGCTCAACATGCTGCGCAAGTTGCGCCACGATCACCCGGCAGATTATAGCCTGTGTGTATTTGACGCAAAAGGCAAAACCTTTCGCGACGACTGGTATCCGGAATACAAGGCGCACCGCGCGCCGATGCCGGATGATCTGGTACGGCAGATCGAACCGCTGCACCAGGCCATTGCCGCATCGGGTTGGAATATCCTGGCACTGGAAGGCGTAGAGGCCGATGACGTAATCGGCACGCTGGTGCAACAGGCCGCACGGGACGGTGTGTGCAGCATTGTCGCGACAGGAGATAAAGATCTTGCGCAACTGGTGAGCACGCATGTCACGCTGATCAACACCATGAGCAATGAAACGCTGGATGTGCCGGGTGTAAACGCCAAATTCGGCGTGCCACCGGAACGCATCGTGGACTACCTGACACTGACCGGCGATCAGGTGGACAACGTGCCGGGCGTGGCGAAGGTCGGTCCCAAAACCGCGGTGAAATGGCTTGCCCAGTACGGCACACTGGATAACCTGATGCAGCATGCCAGCGAAATTAGCGGTGCGGTCGGTGAGAATTTGCGCCGCGCGCTGGACTGGCTGCCACAGGCGCGTCGCCTGCTCACGGTGAAATGTGATGTGACGTTACCGCAGGTATACAGCGAACTGGCTCCGCCTGCGCCGGATACGGAACAACTGCGCAGCCTGTATGAACAATTCGAGTTCAAGACCTGGCTGCGCGAGTTGAATTCACCACAACAAACCCCCTCTCCCTCTCAGGGGGAGGGTTGGGGTGGGGGTGAGAATTCTTCCAACCATGATTTGTTCAACGAAGAACCCACCCGCACCGACCATGCACACTACGAATGCATCCTCACCGAATCCCAGCTCGACGCGTGGCTGGAAAAGCTGCTCGTCGCCGAATTGGTGTGTGTGGATACCGAGACCACCAGCCTCGACATGATGAACGCGCAACTGGTCGGCATCTCGTTCGCCCTTACCCCGCACCACGCCGCGTACCTGCCGCTGGCGCACCGCTACCCCGGCGCACCGGATCAGCTCAGGCGCGAATACACCCTGCACAAACTCAAGCCGTGGCTGGAAAGCGCGCAGCATAAAAAGCTCGGTCAAAACCTCAAATACGACCTGCACATTTTCGCCAATCACGGTGTCACACTTGCCGGCATCCATGACGACACGTTGCTGCAATCCTACGTGTTGGAATCGCACAAGCCGCACGACATGGACAATCTCGCGTTGCGCCATCTCAACGTAAAGACCATCAGCTACACCGAGGTGGCGGGCAAGGGCGCGAAGCAAATCTGCTTCGACCAGGTTGACCTCGACACTGCCACGCGCTACGCGGCGGAAGACGCCGACATCACATTGCAACTGCATCAGTCCTTGTCGCCGCAGATTGCAGTGCAGAGTGGATTGCAATATGTGTATCGCGACATCGAACTGCCGACCATGCAAGTGCTGTACACGATGGAGCGCAACGGTGTGCTGCTTGACTGCAACCTGCTGAAGATACAGAGCCGCGAACTGGGCGAGAAGCTCTTGGCGTTGGAAGCCAGAGCGCACGAGGCGGCCGGGCAGCCGTTCAACCTGAATTCGCCGAAACAGATACAGGAAATTCTGTTCAACAAACTGGAATTACCCATAAAGAAAAAAACGCCGGGTGGTACGCCCTCCACTGACGAAGAAGTGCTGCAGGAACTTGCGCTGGATTATCCGCTGCCGAAAATTCTGCTCGACTATCGCGGCATGGCAAAACTCAAGTCTACCTATACCGACAAGCTGCCGCAGATGGTGAACCGCAACACCGGGCGCGTGCACACCAGCTACTCACAGGCGGTGGCGGTGACCGGACGACTCGCTTCCAGCGACCCCAATTTGCAGAACATTCCGGTGCGCACTGCTGAAGGCCGCCGTATCCGCGAAGCATTCATCGCACCGCAAGGGTCGCGCATCGTGTCTGCCGACTATTCGCAGATCGAGCTGCGCATCATGGCGCACCTGTCCGGCGACGCGGGACTGCTACAGGCGTTTGCCAACAACGAGGATATCCACCGC
Source organism: Gallionella sp. (assembly GCA_035529795.1). GTDB lineage: Bacteria > Pseudomonadota > Gammaproteobacteria > Burkholderiales > Gallionellaceae > Gallionella. The sequence continues at coordinate 37,003 of DATKVZ010000009.1, forward strand.
GCCACCGCCGCTGAAATCTTCATGGTCGCACTCGCCGATGTCGACAGCGAGCAGCGCCGCTACGCCAAGGTCATCAACTTCGGCCTGATCTACGGCATGTCTTCGTTCGGCCTCGCCAAACAACTCGGCATCGAACGCGGCGCCGCGCAGGCCTATATCGACCGCTACTTCGCACGCTATCCCGGCGTCGCCGATTACATGCAGCGCACCCGCGATCAGGCCAGACAGCAGGGCTACGTCGAGACCGTGTTCGGCCGTCGCCTGTGGCTGCCCGAAATCAACGCCAGCAACGGCATGAAACGCCAGGGCGCGGAACGCGCCGCGATCAACGCGCCGATGCAGGGCACTGCGGCGGATTTAATCAAACTCGCGATGATCGCCGTGCAGCACTGGCTGGAACAGGAAAAGCTGCAAACGCAACTCATCATGCAGGTGCACGACGAATTGGTGCTCGAAGTGCCGCAAGCGGAACTGCATTTGGTCAAGGATATGCTGCCCAAATTGATGTGTGGTGTTACCGAACTTAATGTGCCGCTATTGGTGGAACTGGGTGAAGGAAAAAATTGGGACGAGGCACATTAGCCTGTGTAGGCTGGGCGGGTTGAAACGATACTCAACAAAAGCCGCGCAGCTTCCTAAATGGAGGGTGTCCCGGATTTTGTGTAAACGGGAATTCATTATTGCTGCGGCATCCGGTCTTCGAACTGGATAGTAAACCGATTTAATGCCGCTTTCCAATCCCTAATTGGCATCGTCCATTTCTTGCTGATGTTATTCAGCGCC
>DATKVZ010000010.1:0-79036 GCA_035529795.1 Gallionella sp.
TCAACAACAAGATCCGAGTCATCCAGCGGCGCGCATATGGGTTGCGCGACGAGGAATATCTGCGGCTGAAAATCCTCACGTCCATGCTCCCAAAATTGTGATTCTGATGCCATTTTTACCCACACTCTCACGCGAAGAGCCTTAACTATTTACAGCATCAATTGGGCTGGCAAGACGTTGGTTGGCGTGGTTTATTGCGCTGTTTGAAACAAAGTGAGTTATTTTGATGATGGCGTAATGATGGGTGATGTGATCAGGCACGCTGATTTATGTGACTGGCAGCAACTCTGTCACGACAACTGACTGTCGTGCTGGCTAGCCAGCATTGCCTTCAGTCTCGCCAGCTTATCCATACCTTCAGGTTTGCTGACAGTCGGTACGGCTTCCTTGTGGCCGCCTGCATAAACCAGTTCACTTTCCGGCATTTCTTCCAGAAAGCGGCTCGGTTCGCAAGCCAGCCAGTCCTTGCCGCGCTTGCGCCGGCCGCAGTAGCTGATTTGCAGGCTGCGCTCGGCGCGTGTGATGCCGACATACATCAGGCGGCGCTCTTCCTCGATCTGTGGTTCATCACTGTCGCGAAACGGCAGAATGTCCTCTTCCGCGCCGACGATGAACACGTGCGGGAACTCCAGCCCCTTGGCGGCATGTAGCGTGGAAAGCGTCACCGCATCCGGTTCTGTGTCCTTGCCTTCCAGTATGTTGATCAGCGCGAGGGTCTGCACCATATCGACCAGCGATTTTTCGTCAGCCTCGGCCTTGCGCTTCAGCCAGCCAATGAACTCCTGCACATTCTCCGATTTGGTCTGCGCCTGACGCGGCTCGTGCGAGTCGTATAACCATGCCTCGTAGTTGACGGCACGCAGCAACTCGTCGAGTAGTTCGCCGCACGGATACTTTGCGGCGCGCTCCTGAATGCGGTTGATGAAGTTGCAGAATGTCATCAGGTCTTCATACTGGCGCGGTGGCAGTTGTTGTCCCATCTCCATATCGAAAGCCGCCTCAAACAGACTGATATGACGCCCCCCGGCATGGCTGCCGAGCTTCTCCAGCGTGGCGTTGCCGATACCGCGTTTCGGCGTGGTGATGGCGCGAATGAAGGCGGGATCGTCGTCGGGATTGGCGATCAGCCGCAGGTAGGCGGTGATGTCCTTGATTTCGGCGCGCTCGAAGAATGATGTGCCGCCGCTTACGGTATAGGGTGCGCGCTGGGCGCGCAGTTGTTCCTCGAAGGCGCGTGACAGATGGTTGCTGCGATACAGAATCGCGTAGTCGGAAAATTTGGTGCGGTGCTCGAACTTGTGCGCCATCAGCTTCATCACCACGCTCTCGGCCTCGTGCTCGTCGTCGCGTGCCGCATAGATGCGCACCGGATCGCCGATACCGTGCTCGCTCCATAACTTCTTCTCGAACACTTTGGTGTTGTGGTTGATCAGGTGATTCGCCACCTTGAGGATACGCTGCGAGGAGCGATAATTCTGTTCCAGCTTGATGACGTGCAGCTTGGCATAATCGTTGCGCAGGTTGTGCAGGTTCTCGATACTCGCACCGCGCCACGCGTAGATCGCCTGGTCGTCGTCACCCACCGCGGTGAATGCGGCGCGCTCGCCCGCCAGCAGCCGGGTCAACTGGTACTGGCAATCGTTGGTGTCCTGGTATTCATCGATCAGCAAATAGTGCAAGCGCAATTGCCAGCGCAGCAGGGTCTCGGGATGCTCTTTGAACAGCACCACCGGCAAGTGGATCAGGTCGTCGAAATCCACCGCCTGATAAGCGCGCAGGGTTTCCTGATAGCGTGCATAAATCCGCGCATGCAGCTTCGCTGCGTCGTTCTCGGCTGTCTGCACAGCTTGCTGCGGCGCGACGAAAGCCGACTTCCAGCTGGATATCTGTGTCTGGATACCGCGTATTTCCTGTTTGTCGCCGGAATTGGCCAGTTCGCCGATGATTTTCCAGGTATCGCCGGAGTCGAAAATCGAGAACTGCGGCTTGTAGCCCAGCAGTTTCGCCTCGGCGCGCAGGATGTTCATGCCCAGCGAGTGAAAGGTGCTCACCACCAGACCTTTGCTGTTTTTTCCTTGCAACAGCGCACCGACACGCTCGCGCATTTCCTTAGCCGCCTTGTTGGTAAAAGTGATCGCGGCAATGTTTTTGGGCGCGTAACCGCATTGCTCAATCAGGTAGGCAATCTTGTGGGTAATGACGCGCGTCTTGCCGCTGCCTGCACCGGCCAGCACCAGCAAAGGGCCGTCGAGATGGGTTACTGCTTCGCGTTGTGCCGCATTGAGCTTGCTTAACATTGTTTCAGGATGGACTCGGAACTGCCGGGCGAGGGGGTAGGAAAGATGCGCATGATACCAAAGCATGCTGCAACAATCGTGCTGTGGAGTGGATTACCAACACAAAGATGGTGTGCGCAGGGTGGCAGACCGAAGGCTTTTTGATGCGCCTGCGCATATTGGGTTATATTTGCCGTAATTCATACTCACGATGGTCACTGAATCTTGTCCGGCGCTACCCCAGAAACCACCCTTTGTGCGCGCAATCTGACGCGCCGCTTCGGCAACCGCCAGATCATTCATGATTTGTCGCTGGAATTGCGACGCGGCGAAGTGCTGGGCCTGCTCGGGCACAATGGTGCGGGCAAGAGCACCACGCTGCAAATGCTGACCGGTTGCCTGCTGCCGGGTAGCGGGGAAATTAAAATCTGCGGCATCGACCTGCTGCGTCAGCCCTCGCTGGCCAAGGCGCATATCGGCTACCTGCCGGAAACGCCGCCGCTGTATCGCGAACTCAGCGTCAGGGATTACCTGATTTTTGCCGCACGCCTGCGCGGCATGAAGCCCGGTGAAGCCGCCGCCGCACTGGCACAAACCAGTCAGCGTTGTGGCCTGGAGGCGGTTGGCAAGAAAATCATCGGTACCTTGTCCAAGGGTTACCAGCAGCGCGTCGGCATCGCACAGGCCATCATCCATTCACCCGACGTGATTGTGCTGGACGAACCCACCGTCGGTCTTGATCCGGCGCAGATCCGCGACATCCGTAATTTGATCCGCGAACTGGGCAACCGCAGTAGTGTGATCCTCTCGACGCATCTGCTCGGCGAAGTGGAAAGCGTGTGCGATCACGTGCAAATCATGCAGGAAGGCAGACTGATTTACGGCGACACCACGGGCGCACTGGCGAGTTATGGCGGCGAGCCCGGGCATCTGGAAGAAAACTTCATCCGCCTCACGGAGACACAACGATGATTCGCCTGCTCGCCTGGCGCGAATTGCGCAGCCTGTTCTCCATGCCTTCCACCTGGCTCATCCTCGCCGCGCTGCAATTCATTTTTGCGTGGTTCTTTCTGGCGCGACTGGAAGCATTTCTGCAAATTCAGCCGCAGCTCGCGCAACTTGCCAACCCGCCCGGTGTGACCATCACCGTCGCCGCGCCGATGTTTAATACTGTGGCATTGTTGCTGATGATGCTGGTGCCGATGTTCACGATGCGCCTGATTGCGGAAGAACGCCGCAATCAGACGTTTACACTGCTGCTTTCAGCGCCGCTGTCTGGCGGGCAAATCGTACTCGGCAAATTTTTTGGTCTGCTGGTTTTCCTGGCCGTGCTGATAACCGGTGTGCCGCTGATGCTCTATACCCTGGCACTCGGTACCGTCATCGATCACGGTCTGCTGTTGAGCAATCTGCTTGGCCTGTTGTTGCTCACCGCCAGTTATGTTGCGCTGGGGTTGTATGTTTCCGCACTCACCACGCAGCCGGTCATCGCCGCGATTGGCGCGCTGGCGGTGCTGGTCGGGCTGTGGCTCGCCGACATCGGCGCGGCGGCGGAAGACTCGCCCTGGCATTTCATCTCGCCGCTCAATCACTTCCAGAATTTCAATGTCGGTCTGCTGGACAGCAGCGATGCCGCATTTTTTGTATTGTTCAGCGCGGTGTTTCTGCTGCTGGCGATCCGCCGCATCCACAACAACCGTATCTACGGATAAACCATGTTGCGTAAATTCCTCACCCATCCGCTATTACGCAACCTGCTGTTCGTGCTGCTGGTGCTGGGCATCGCATCCGCAGCGGGCTGGGCTGCCACCCGCTATGCCGTCCAGCGCGATATTACGCACAATGCCAGCAACAGCCTCGAACCCGTCAGCGTGGAGGTGCTTGAGCAACTGGCCGGGCCGGTCAATATCACGGTGTATGCCACCGAACACGACGCACGCCTTGGTGACATCCGCAAAATCATCCGCGAATTTTTGTCGCTCTACCAGCGTTACAAGCCCGACATCAATCTGGCGTTCATCGATCCCGAAAAGGAAGCCGACAAGGCGCGCGAGGCAGGCGTTCAGCTCAACGGTGAAATGGTGGTCGAATACGCCGGGCGTAGCGAACACCTTACCCAAATTAACGAGCAAGTCTTTACCAGCACCTTGCTGCGTCTGGCGCACCGCCGCGATCAAACGGTGATGTATCTGGACGGACACGGCGAGCGCAAGCTGGACGGCATTGCCAATCATGATCTGGGTGAACTGTTCGGTGCGAAGCTCCGGCACAATGGCTTCCGTATCAACAGCCTGAATCTGGCGCTGGCGCAGGAAGTGCCGGCCAATGTCAGCGTATTGGTGGTTTCCCATCCGCAATTTGATCTCATGCCCGGCGAAGTGGACAAACTGCTGCGCTATATTGATCGTGGCGGTAATTTGCTGTGGCTGGTAGACGCCGAACCATTGCGCGGGCTGGAGCCAATCGCCGAAAAGCTCGACTTGCTGTTGCCACCCGGCATCGTGATCGACCCGGCTGCCGCCGGAATGAATGCGCCCGTCACCTGGTCGCTGGGCACCGGTTATTCACCGCATGCGGTGACGCGCAATTTCAACCTGATCACTGTTTTTCCAGAAGCGCGTTCCATTACCTGGAACGAAAATCCGGAATGGGAACACCACATGCTGGTGGAAGTCGCCCCACGCGGCTGGGTGAGCCGGTATCCGGTCAAAGGCGAGCAGCGATTCGACAAGCTGCACGACACCCCCGGCCCGGCGGTCATTGCCGTGGCAATGCAGCGCAACATCAACGACCGCGCACAGCGCATCGTGGTGGTCGGTAATGGCGCATTCCTTTCCAACAGCTTTGCCGGCAACGGCGGCAATGTGGATCTGGGCGTGAACATGGTGAACTGGCTGGCCAGCGAAGAACATCTCATCACCGTTCAGCCGCGCGCTGCACGGGACAGCAATCTGGCGCTCAGCCAAACACAACTGACTGTTATCAGCGCCGGCTTCTTGCTTGGATTGCCGCTGTTGCTGGCAGGCGCGGGGGGTTATATTTGGTGGAAACGCCGCCGCGCCTGAAAAACCGTCACGGAACTACTGCGCTTGCTGATGCCGCGTTAAAAAATGGCTCAGCTACGCTCGTCACGTTGTGGGACGGCCTTTACCTGAACCATCATGCCTGAACTGCCCGAAGTAGAAACTACCCTGCGTGGCCTTGCGCCACACCTTGAGGGTCAGTCTGTCGCGGCTGTCGTCATTCGCCACCCCCGGTTGCGCTGGCCGATCCCGCAAAACCTGCCGAAGCTGCTGCGCGGCAGGACCATCCGCGCGCTGCGCCGCCGCGCAAAATACCTGTTGATTGAATTCGATCACGGCACCTTGATTCTGCATCTCGGCATGTCCGGGAGCCTGTGCATTCTGCCCGCAAAAACACCCGCAACGAAACACGACCACTTCGACCTGGTACTGGCCAACGGCAAGCTGATGCGACTGCACGATCCGCGTCGTTTCGGTGCAGTGCTATGGCATGAGGGTGATCCCGCGCAGCATCCGCTGCTTGCCGCACTGGGCCCCGAACCGTTGCCGGATAAAACTGAAAAAACCGATTTTGACGGACGTTATCTTTACCAGGCCACGCGCGGACGCAATATCGCCATCAAGCAATGCATCATGGATAGTCACGTGGTCGCCGGTATCGGCAACATCTACGCCAACGAAGCGCTGTTCCTTGCCGGTGTCCGGCCACAGCTTGCTGCCGGAAAAATCAGTCTGCCGCGATGCACCAGACTGGTTGCCGCGATCCGGAAAACGCTCAACCAGGCCATTCGGCATGGCGGCAGCACATTGCGCAACTTCGTGAACAGCGAAGGCAAGCCCGGTTACTTCCAGCAGCATTATTGGGTATACGGACGCGGTGGCGAGCCATGCAAAAAATGTGGCACGCTTATCAAGCAAATCAGGCAGGGGCAGCGTTCCAGTTTCTACTGCGGGAGTTGCCAACAACTCTGACCGGCTCGGCAAAAGGTGGTTGCCATCGTTGGTTGGAAAAATGAGCTGACTTGTTGCAGGCGGTAACTCTGAAAAAACCAAGCCGGTGTTTGTGAATGGGAACAATCGACAGCAGCAGGGGAGGAGACCACCGATTATCGCGCCGCACCGACTTGGCTGGGCAAACTATACTGTGCGGGCCAGCGATTGGGAATGTGGCATGATGCCGCGCGGCAATTTGTCACAGTAGTTGGAGCACATTGACCTTGCTGTGTTATCTCTGCAACTCCACACACTGCGGTTTCCAGCAGGATGAATCGCAGAAAAATCAGCGATGCCAAAGGAGAAATAGCGCATCACATGCGCCAAATAACCGGCGGGTGGCAGCACAACGTGGCAGAACGGGTGGAGCACGCGATAACATGGAGCATCCCGGCTCCCCTCCATCTTGCCGGCGGTGCGGGATTTAGCCCTTGGCCGCGATCAGTTTTTCGTACTTGGCCATCAACTGCTCTTGTGTTTCCACATGATTCGGATCCTTGGGTATGCAGTCTACCGGGCAGACTTCCACGCATTGCGGAGTGTCATAGTGACCCACACATTCGGTGCATTTGCTGGGATCAATGACGTAAATTTCATCGCCTTGCGAAATTGCATCGTTTGGGCATTCCGGCTCGCATACGTCGCAGTTGATGCATTCATCGGTAATTATCAGTGCCATACTTTTCTCCTGGTTAAATTAATTTAATATTTTTTGCTGCAACTTTGCCGTCACCAAGGGTGAAACGAACTTGCTGACATCACCGCCGAAGCGCGCCACTTCCCGCACCATTGTGGCCGAGATGAAGGTGTATTGCTCCGCCGGCGTCAGAAACAATGTTTCCATTTCGGGATACAGGTTGCGATTCATCCCGGCCAATTGAAACTCATATTCAAAATCCGATACCGCCCGCAACCCGCGCAACACCACGCGTGCGTCCTGTGCCTGCACAAAACTCATCAACAAACCGTTGAATCCTTCCACACGCACGTTGTCATAATCCGCGAATACTTCACGCGCCATATCTACCCGCTCAGCCAGTGTAAACAGGGTCTTTGTACGGCTTTCCGCCACTGCCACGATAATTTCACCAAATAATCCGGCAGCACGTCGCACCACATCTTCGTGCCCGCGCGTGATTGGGTCAAACGTTCCCGGATAAACCACTTTAATCATCTGCACAAAGCCCCAGTAATTGGTAATGTACTTGACCCGCCTTGCCGGATTTCATTACTTGCCAAGGCGGCATGACATCTATCGCCGCGCCGGATTCGACATACATCATGCCGTTTTTGTTCAGGCGTTGCGGCAAAATTTCCAGCAGTTTGGGCAGGTAATTATGGTGAAACGGAGGATCCAGAAAAATCACGTCATACCGATGCTCATCGCGCAATGCAAATTCTAACCCATCTTGGCAAGATGCGAAAATATCGCCACGGGACAATTTTACAATATTGTCTCGCAGGGCGCGAAAAACTACAGGGTTTTTCTCCACCATCATCACCTGTGCCGCACCGCGCGAGGCAGCCTCGAAGCCCAGTACACCGCTCCCGGCAAACAAATCCAGGCAGGTTCGACCATATAGCGTTTGTCCCAGCCAGTTGAACAGCGTCTCGCGTACCCGATCCGGCGTGGGGCGCAGGCCTTCCGTTTCGGGGAAAGTAATAACGCGGCTACGCATCTCGCCGCCGATGATCCTGACTTTGTTTATTTTGCCGTTTGCTTTTTTTATTTCACAGCCTCTTCGGGCGCGCCGACAATCACTGTCGCCATTGCCTGCGGATTGATGTGGCGCATGAAGGTATCACGGATTTGTGCCACACTGACCTGTTCGACCCTATGCGTGAAATCGTCCAGATAAGTCAGCGGCAAATTGTAGAAGCCGATAAGGCTAAGGTATTCGAGTATCTTGCGGTTACTGTCGATGCGCAGCGGGAAACCGCCGATGATGTTCTGTTTGGCGGCGATCAGTTCTTTTTCGGTCGGGCCTTTGGCGATGAATTCCGCAAGCGTATCGCGCACCAGTTGCAAGGCTTCATCGGCCTGTTCCTTCCTGGTTTGCAGGCCGATCTGGAATGCGCCCGGCTGTTTCATTGGCATGAAGTAACTGTAAACGCTGTAGGCCAGGCCGCGCTTTTCGCGCACCTCGTTCATCAGCCGCGATGTAAAACCGCCGCCGCCGAGAATGTGATTGCCGACATACAGTGGGAAGTAATCCGGATAGTCGCGTGCCATACCCGGCGCGCCGATCAGAATGTGACTTTGGGTGGCGGGGTGGGCGATGCGCTGCTCGCTTGCTGCGATCTTCATCGTAACATCCGGCAGCACGGCAGCCGCAGCGCCCGCCGGCAGTTGTCCGGTCAGCTTCTCGGCGATCGCTTCGGCCTGCGCGCGCGTGGCGTCGCCCATGATGGCCACAACCGCACTGCCTGCCCGATAGTGCGCAGCGTAGAAATTACGCAGGTCCTGCACGGCAATCTTTTCCACGCTGGCCACTTCACCGGAAATCGGCAGCGCATAAGGATGCGAGCCGAATACCGCCTTATCAAAAGCCTTGTCGGCGATACTCTCCGGCTTGGTTTCGGCTTCCTTGAGTGCGGCAATAACCCGCGCTTTTTCCCGGACCAGTATTTCCTCTGGGAACAGCGGATGCTGTAGCGCGCGCGCCATGATATCCAGTGCCTTGTCGCGTTCGGCCGTGCTGCTCAGGGTGCGCAGCGATACGCTGGCCCGGTCCTGGTCAAAGCCGCCGCCGAATTGCGCGCCGATATCTGCCATGCCGCGCGCAATGTCATCCTCACTCAATCCTTCAGCGCCGAGATCGAGCAGGTGATGCGTCAGCCCTGCCACGCCAGCTTTGTCAGCGTTATCGAAACTGCTGCCCGCCGGAAGGCTTACCGACACGTCCAGCATTGGAATGTCATGGTTCTCCACGAACAATACTTTTGCACCACTGGCACTTTGCCAGTGTTGAATGTTCGGGGTGGCGAATGCGGTTGTTGCAGCGCAGCACAGCGCTGCAAAAAGAATAGGCTTAATGCGCATGTGACGCTCCCTGGGGCGGATGTTTTGCTTTGCCGGAAAGCGGCTGTGGATCAAGCACTGCGACGGTGAGGTTGTCGTCCTGCAGATATTCCTCGGCGACTTGCTGTACCTGCTCGGCGGTGACCGTCTGCAACTTCTCCAGCATCAGCGGGAGAGCTTGATGGCCGAGACCGACGCTTTCCATCTGCCCGATCTGCATTGCCTGATAAAACAGCGAATCGAGTTTGTACACTTCGCCCGCCGTGACCTGCGTCTTGACGCGCCGCAATTCTTCCCCGCTCACACCGTCCCTGATGAGCTGCGCGATTTCCAAGCGCAGTGCGGTTTCAACGTCTTCCACCGTCCGACCTTCGCTGGGGGTGGCTTCGAGAGTGAACAGGCTCGGTCCGCGCGAGGTGGCGTGATAGCCTGCCCCCGCCCCGCTGGCGACCTGCTGTTCGCGTACCAGGTGCTTGTTGAGGCGCGCCGACTCGTTGCCGTCCAGCACACCGGCCAGAATCTGCAGCGCGTAAGGCTTCCAGTCCTGCGCCGGATCCCGGATCACCGGCGCGTGATAGTTCATTACCAGATGCGGCAGTTCGGCAGGCGCTTTGACTACCATGCGTTTGATGCCGACCTGTTTGGGTTCGATGAAATTACGCTGTGGCGGTAAGGCGCGTTTGGGAATCGTGCCGTAGTAGCGCTGTGCCAGCGCAAACACATCAGCCGCATTGACGTCGCCGGCAATCACCAGCGTGGCGTTATTCGGCGCGTACCAGCGGCTGTACCATGCCTTGGCATTGTCTACCGTGAGTGATTCCAGATCATCCATCCAGCCGATGATCGGGTGATGGTAGGGGTGCTGTTGGTAGATGATCGCCATCATCTTTTCATACAGTAGCGCACGCGCCGAGTCGTCGGTGCGCAGGCGGCGCTCCTCCATCACGACCTTGATTTCCTTGGCGAAATCGTCGGCAGTAAGATTCAGGTTGTGCATCCGGTCGGATTCCAGTTGCATCGCCAGCGGCAGTTTTGATTTGTGCAGCTGCTGAAAATAGGCCGTGTAGTCGTAGCTGGTAAAAGCATTCTCGCGTCCACCCGCTGCCGCGATACGCCTGGAAAATTGTCCCGCCGGCACGGTTTTGGTGCCCTTGAACATCAAATGCTCCAGTACATGCGCGATGCCGGTCACGCCAGTGCGCTCGTCCATGCTGCCCGCCTTGTACCAGATTTGCTGCACGATTACCGGCGCGCGGTGGTCTTCTTTGACGATGACCTTCAGGCCGTTTGCCAGTGTGCGTTCAAATATCTCTGCCTGCGCGACAGTTTGCGCGCTTCCCAACAACAGCGCGATGCAAAACAGATAAGTTCTCATGTGCCTAGCCCTAAAACATGTATCAGCATAAAATAGACCGGCATTATGCCCCATTATCTCTTATGCCAAGAACGTATCCATAATGTTCAGTTTTTTGAAAAAAAGTTCCCCTGAATCTCAACCGGCACAATCCGACAACGGCTGGGTCGCACGCCTGAAGTCGGGCCTGGCGCGTACTGGGAGTCAGTTGACCGGGCTGTTCGGCAGCGGCGGCAAGATCGATGACGATCTCTACGAAGAGCTGGAAACCATTCTGATTACTGCCGATGTCGGCATGGACGCGACCAACGCGCTGCTCGCCGATCTGCGCCGTTATGTCCGGGAACATCATCTGAGTGAAGCGGCGCAACTCAGGGATGCACTCGCGCACTGCCTGCTCAAGCTGCTCAAACAACTGGAAGCACCGTTGCAGGCCCGCTTGCCTGATACAGGCTCGCACAAGCCGTTTGTCATCATGATGTGCGGTGTGAACGGCGCGGGCAAAACCACCTCGATCGGCAAGCTCGCCAAATATCTGCAAGGGCAGGGGTTGTCGGTATTGCTCGCGGCCGGCGACACCTTTCGCGCTGCGGCGCGTGAACAATTGCAGGCCTGGGGTAAACGCAACAATGTGACGGTGATTGCGCAGCAGAGTGGCGATGCCGCAGCGGTGATCTTTGATGCGGTGCAATCCGCACAGGCACGCAAAATAGACGTAGTTTTGGCCGATACCGCCGGACGCCTGACCACGCAGTTGCATTTGATGGAAGAAATCAAAAAAGTGAAGCGCGTTATCGCCAAGGTATTGCCCGGTGCGCCGCATGAGGTGCTGCTGGTGCTGGATGCCAACACCGGGCAGAACGCGCTTTCGCAGGTCAAGGCCTTCGATGAGGCGCTCGGTGTGACCGGACTGATTCTGACCAAGCTGGACGGCACCGCCAAGGGCGGCGTGATTGCCGCAATCGCCCGTGCGCATCCGATTCCGGTGCGCTTCATCGGCGTGGGCGAAGGGCTGGATGACTTGCGTCCGTTCGTCGCGGAGGATTTTGTTGCGGCGCTGCTGGGGCTGGGCGAATGATCTCGTTCAATCAGGTGCACAAGCGCTACCCCGGCGGCTACGAAGCGCTGAAAAATGTCTCATTCGACATCCGCGAGGGTGAGATGGTGTTCCTCACCGGGCACTCCGGCGCGGGCAAGAGCACGCTGCTCAAACTCATCGCCGCGATGGAACGATCCAATTCCGGCAGTGTGCTGGTAAACAGCCAGAATGTCGGCGTGCTCAAGGGCGGCGCGTTGCCTTACCTGCGGCGCAACCTCGGCATCATCTTCCAGGACCACAAATTGCTATTCGACCGTAGCGTATTCGATAACGTGCTGTTACCGCTGCAAATCTGTGGCTTCGACCATCGCGAAAGCGGCAAACGGGTGCGTGCCGCGCTCGACAAGGTCGGCCTGCTCAAGCGTGAAAAAACCAATCCCATTGCGTTGTCTGGCGGCGAGCAGCAACGCCTGTGCATCGCGCGCGCCATCGTCAACCGCCCGGCTATTCTGCTGGCCGATGAGCCGACCGGCAACCTGGATGCGGCCTACGCGCAGGAAATCATGGCGATTTTCAAATCTTTCCACCAGGTCGGGGTGACGTTACTGATTTCCACCCATGACGAAGGCGTGCTGTGCGACGCCAATATACGCAGGCTCGCTTTGAAGGAAGGTGTGCTGCAATGACGCACATTTTCTCCATGCATCTCGGCATACTGCGCGCCGCGCTGCACCGCATGTTTGTCTCAAAGCTGGGCGGGCTGCTCAACATTCTGGTCATCGGCGTCGCGCTCAGCCTGCCCGCCGGCATGTACCTGCTGCTGCAAAATGTACAGGGACTGGTTGTGCAGCTTTCCGGTACACCGCAGATCAGCCTGTTCCTGCCGATGGATGCGAAAACGGGTGATATCGATGCGCTACGCCAACAGCTTGCCGCGCATTCCGCCGTCGCCAGTAGCGAATTTGTAGCGCGCGACCGGGCGCTGGAGCAGCTCAAACAAAGCACCGGCTTGGCCGACGTGATCGGCGGGCTGGAAAAAAATCCGCTACCGGATGCCTTCATCGTTTCGCCCAAACAGAGTAATGCACAAGCGTTGGACGCCTTGCGTGGCGAGCTGGCGCAATTGCCCGGGGTCGAAGTGGCACAACTCGATTCGGAATGGGCATACAAGCTTGAGGCTTTGCTCGAGTTTGGCCGCCTCGCCGTGCTGATTCTTGCCACTCTGCTCAGCCTCGCGCTGGTCGCCGTCACCTTCAACACCATTCGCCTGCAGATTCTCACGCAGCGTGACGAGATCGAGGTATCCAGACTGATCGGTGCAACCGATGGTTTCATCCGTCGCCCATTTTTATATTTCGGCGCGCTGCAGGGGTTGCTGGGCGGAATTACTGCATGGCTCATTGTCACTGTCAGCCTGTTGTTGCTCAACCGCCCGCTGGCTGAACTATCACAACTCTACGCCAGCCAGTTCACGCTGCACCCGCTTGCCTTCGGCGACAGCCTGTCGCTGCTGCTGTTTTCGCTCTATCTCGGTTGGCTGGGGGCGTGGCTGTCGGTGGCGCGCCACCTGTCACAGATCGAACCGCGCTGAACATAACCAGCGCGTAAATTGACCGCATTTTCCTCAGGCCGATTGACACCGATTGCTTCGGGTCGGAGTATATTACCCACTCGGTTTACCTTTCAGGAGGAGCTCTCATGTCGCTGCTATTCTCGAAGACCACTTTAGGTTCACTCACTTTGCAGAATCGTCTGGTCATGGCACCAATGACGCGTAGCCGTGCTACCGGCAATGTTCCGAACGAACTCATGGCTGAGTATTACGCGCAACGCGCCAGCGCCGGTCTGATCATCACCGAAGGCACCTCGCCGTCTCCCAACGGGCTGGGCTACCCGCGCATCCCCGGTATCTTTTCTGCAGCGCAGGTTGCGGGATGGAAGCATATTGCCGATGCGGTGCATGCGCAGGGCGCAAAGTTATTCATGCAACTCATGCACACCGGGCGTGTCGGCCATGAGCTTAATTTGCCCCCATGGGGACGTGTGCTGGCGTCGTCGGCGGTTGCTGCCGTCGGCGAGATATACACCGATGCCGAAGGAATGAAGCCGAACGCCATGCCGCAGGAAATGACCGAGGCAGATATCAAGACTGCCATCAGGGAATTTGCGCAGGCTGCTGAGAATGCCGTGGCAGCGGGATGCGACGGCGTCGAACTGCATGCGGCAAACGGCTATCTGCTCGAACAGTTCATTCGCCCGAATTCGAATCTCCGCACGGATCACTATGGCGGTCCGATTGAGAACCGCGCGCGCTTCGTGCTCGAAGTCGCCGAGGCGGTAATCATCGCCATCGGCAAGGATAAGGTCGGCATGCGCCTGTCACCGTTTGGCGTGACCAACGATATGCCACCGTACGACGCGATGGAAGCGGAATACGCGTGGCTGGCGCAACAGCTCGATATGCGCGGGCTGGTCTACCTGCACCTGGTAGATCACTCGGCGATGGGCGCACCGCCGGTTCCCGAATCGATCAAGGCGACGTTCCGCAGTTCGTTCAAGGGCGCGCTAATCCTTTCCGGCGGCTACGATGCCGCGCGCGCTGAGAGCGACCTGGCCGCAGGCAAATGCAACCTGGTTGCCGTGGGGCGACCGTTCATCGCCAACCCGGATTTGGTCGCGCGCTGGAAAACCGGTGCGGTGCTGAATGCGCCCGACCAAGCTACGTTCTATACGCCCGGCGCAAAGGGATATACCGATTACCCGACGCTGGGCTGATAGTTCGCAGGATGGGCGCGATGATTCTGTCACGCCGTAATCTGAAGTGGTGACGGATTCGAGTTGAGCGGCTGTTGTGTGCCAGTTGCTGCCACTGGCGCCGTGCTGAAATCCACCTGACTAACGTCCGGTCTATTCGCGGCAGGAGACCTTCAGGAATACAGATGCTATGCCGGGTCGTTCGGCCAATGCTGACTCTGGCATGAAATGCCAGATATGTCCGCTCTACATAGTTAAGCCGACCTCAGCTCGATCCCGAACCGACAAGCCAACTCGGCACAAGAAGTGGGCATTTCTGTGCCCATTCTTATTTTTCATCACTGTTTTTTGTCATAAACAATAGCAGCCTAGCCGTCTCTGCGCCCGTTGCACTGTGTTTATGCTCGCTGGTCTAGTCCTAAATGCATAGATATTTCGGCATATGTACCTGGATGAAATTTACTGCTAGTGTTCGAGCTAATGTATTTGGAGTTCCCGTGTAACTTGAACGGGTGAACCAACTCAGAGCGCTGAGTGCAGGTATCGGATGGATTCGGGTGTGATATGAACACTGCTCATAATGAAAATAAAGAATTATCAAGCAACCGCCAAGTTTACACCTTGAAAGCGTCTTTCCCGACACGTTTCAGGGTGCCTATTTAACGTTGGGCGTCATCGGCTGCGCCCTCCTTCAGCCGAAACTTTGAGGAGATGTTGAAATGAAGGACGTGCTTTTTTTTGAGAACATGCTGACCCCAAAAATCATCACATTCGTGTATTGGTTACTACTTTTGGCGGCTGTAATTGGTGGTTTAGGTTCGATGTTTGGCTTTGGCGGCTTTTCATTTGCCAAATTCTTTATGGGTATGATCTATGTCATTGGCGGAGCCATTGCAGCGAGAATATGGTGCGAACTCCTAATTGTTTTGTTCAAAATGAACGAAGCACTTCAAGAATTACGGCACAAGTAAACTCACCTACCCCCCGCTCCAAAGGGACGCTGCGCAATAAGGCCGCGCAGCGCCGGTTAGTTCTATGTTGGGCACCTTCGGCATATATTTCTTCACTACGCTTAAAAGGAACAAAATGACTTTTCAAAATACATGGTTTGCCGCAATCCTCTGTGCTGTATTTCTGACCGGCTGTGGTAAGTCACCAGAATCTACTGTTGAGAACTTTTATAAAGCAGTCGCCAAGGGCGAAATTACTGAAGCGCAAAGCTACGTCTCTGCTCAGTTGGTGGGTATGCTCGGACAACCAAAGCTTTCCACCGTGTTATCTGCGCAAACTGAGCAAATTAGAGCGTGTGGTGGCATAAAGAACGTTACCGTCAAACTCCAAGGTGAGGGTGAAGTACGCACCGGGACATCCACTGTTACTTACAGCGAAAACTGCCCGCCGAAAACTGAGAAAACTAAGCTCGTTAAAGAAGATGGCGAATGGAAGATCACTGCTAACAAATAGGGTGTCCCGCCTCAGAGTAATTGCAGCTCTAATGGTCGCAATCATTGGCCCCATCCATTTGGGCGCGCAGAAGAGTAATGCGTCGACGGTCACATTGCCGGTACAAACTCTTGAGTCATTGGAATTGACTGATGGTGATCTCGTTTTTAGAGCTGGTAGAGACATGATGGCTCGCTTAGTTCTTTCCCAAGGCGAGTCGTCACGTTTCTCGCATGTCGGCGTAATCATTAAACAAAATAGCGATTTGTTTGTAGTTCACGCTCTCCCGCACGACCAATCCGCCCAAGAAGGAGTTTTGATAGAGCCACTTGCACTATTTGCATCAACTGACAATGCCGCCGATATTGGCTTCTACCGAGTCAAGCGTATAGAGGCTATTTCTAGACAGAAGATACGGAGTTACGCATTGCACCAAGTTGGCAAGCCGTTCGATCAGGAGTTCCGATTCAGCGATGATGCCAATGTTTATTGTACCGAACTTGCGTTAAAGGCTTTGGCGGCTGGTGGCATTGACATATTGAAGACTATTCACCATGTCAGCATAATGACGCTTACTGAACCTATTTACCCTCCTGACTACCTCCGTCGTTCGGTAATGCTGGAGGAGATTACGCCCAACCCATTATTCCAGGGGACGCGCCGCAATAAAGCTGCGGCGCGTCCCTGAATTCAAGTGTTAAATTGAAAACATGATAATCCAATTACCTGATTTGTCCGAACCGGCGAGCTGATTCGGTCTCGAGCTGCGGTCGGCTTAACTATGTGGAGCGGACATATCGGCATTTCATACTAGAGTCAGCATTGGCCGACGACCCGAAGTCCATGATAACCAAACAAGCGTCTGCTCAAATTTCTAGACCGGCCATTCGATGGTTGGGATTGTAAATGTCGGCAACGGGTCGAAAGTGTGAATTCGCCGCGCTGAAGCAGAATTTCCATCACGTATCTCGGCTGGAGCCAGTTACGCTGACGGTTCATTCAGGCGGTTAGTGCAGTCTGGCTATCGGTTGCACCAGCACCCACGGGCTGACCACTACCGCCCACACCAGCGCATCGGTTTCAAACCACTCGCGCGCCTGCTCAACCGGCACCCGCACCAGTTTGCCCGACAGCATCCATTGCCGGACCTGCTCTGCATTATCTTCCGATATCTGGAATGCGGTCTCGACCAGATCGAGATCGACCGAGACCATCAATGCCTTGCCACCGGCAAAGAAGCGCTGCAACTCGCTCCATGCGATTTTCGAGGTTTCCAGATTGATCTTGGCGCGGAATATCTCGCCGGGGTTGGTATTTATTTCAGCCATTTATTTTCCATGTGATCGATTCACCGGCGCGCAACGGTATCAAACGATGTTCGCCGAACGCTAGGCTGTCCGGCACCGGCCAGCTTTCCTTGCGCAGCGTGACCTTGCCGGTATTGCGCGGCAGATGATAAAAGTCTGCGCCATAAAAACTGGCAAATCCCTCCAGCTTGTCCAGCGCGCCGAACTGTTCGAAGGCTTCGGCGTACAGTTCGAGGGCGGCATGCGCGGTGTATATGCCGGCACAGCCGCAGGCGGTTTCCTTGGTGTGCTGCGCGTGCGGCGCACTGTCGGTGCCGAGAAAGAATTTCGGGTTGCCGCTGACGGCGGCCTCGCCCAGCGCCTGGCGATGTATTTCGCGCTTCAGCACCGGTAGGCAGAAATAATGCGGGCGCAGCCCGCCGCTGAACAGCGCATTACGGTTGTACAGCAGATGATGTGCGGTGATGGTCGCGGCAACGCTGTCCGGCGCATTCGTCACGAACTGCACCGCATCGCGGGTGGTGATGTGCTCGAACACCACGCGCAGTTGCGGCAGGTCGCGTAACAGCGGTTGCAACACGCTTTCGATGAACACCGCCTCGCGGTCGAATACATCCACCGCCGGGCCAGTCGCTTCGCCGTGCACCAGCAACGGCATGCCGCAGCGCTGCATTTCTTCCAGCGCGGGATATGCCTTGCGGATATCCGTCACGCCGGCATCGGAGTTAGTGGTCGCACCCGCCGGATACAGCTTGACCGCGTGGATCACGCCGCTCTCCCGGGCGCGGCGGATTTCCTGTGCGGTGGTGTTGTCGGTCAGGTACAGCGTCATCAGCGGCTCGAATGTTGCATTGGCCGGTAACGCGGCGAGGATGCGCGCGCGGTAGGCTTGCGCCTGTTCAAGGCTGATGACCGGCGGGCGCAGGTTGGGCATCACGATGGCGCGGACGAATTGCCGCGCAGTATCAGCCAGTACCGCTTGCAGCAGCGCGCCGTCGCGCAAATGCAGGTGCCAGTCGTCGGGGCGGGTGAGGGTGAGTTGTTGCATGGTGGGTTCCGGTGCGGGGGATGGGCGGAATTGTAATCCATCGCACCAGCATGGTGGCAAAGCTGTTCCATTTCACCAGTATCGGTTGGGCGTATCACGCAGAATTTTCGGGCGAGTTTGCGGAAGTCATGCGCTGTAGGATAATCGCCGCCCACGCTTGCTGTCTTTAGCGTGAAATACGCGCAGTTTTCGTTTGCCCCTCGCCCGCTTGCGGGAGAGGGTTGGGGTGAGGGAAACGGGCATGGCAAGTTTCATGATCGGGTACGGCTCTTGCTATGCCCGTTTGAACGATTCAATCACGAGGTTTTACGATGCACACACTGATTTGCGGTTCCATGGCCTACGACACCATCATGGTGTTTCCGGATCAATTCAAGAAACATATCCTGCCGGAGAAAGTTCATATCCTGAATGTGGCGTTTCTGGTGCCGGAGATGCGCCGCGAGTTCGGCGGCTGCGCGGGCAACATCGCGTATAACCTGCAACTGATCGGCGGCAATCCGCTGATTATGGCAACGGTGGGTGATGATTTCGATCCCTATGCTGCGCGCCTGAAAAAACTCGGCCTGTCGCAGCAGCACATCCGCCATGTGCCGGACAGTTTTACCGGACAGGCGTTCATCACCACCGACCTGGACGATAATCAGATCACCGCGTTCCATCCGGGCGCGATGGGATTTTCCGAACAGAACCATGTCGGTGATGCGGGCAACGTTACGCTGGGAATCGTCTCGCCGGACGGGCGCGAGGGCATGTTGCAGCATGCGCGTGAATTTCACGAGGCGGGTATTCCGTGGATATTCGATCCGGGCCAGGGTATGCCGATGTTTTCGGGCGAAGAGTTGCTGCGCTTCGTCGAGCAGGCCGACTATGTGACGGTCAACGACTACGAGGCGCAACTGTTGCAGGACAAGACCGGCAAGAAAATTGATGAGCTTGCCAAGTTGGCGCGCGCCTTCATCGTGACGCTCGGCGCACAGGGCTCACTCATTTACGCCGGTGGCAAGGAGATCGCCATTCCCTGCGCCAAGCCTACCGCGCTGCTCGATCCGACCGGTTGCGGCGACGCCTATCGCGCCGGGTTGCTGCATGGACTCCAGCAGGGCTGGGACTGGGAGACCACCGGACGGCTGGCTTCACTGCTCGGTACACTCAAGATCGCCAGTCGTGGTGGGCAGAATCACGCGCCGGGCCGCGATGAAATCAAAGCGCAGTTCCAGCAGCATTTCGGTTTCGCGGTACCACTGTAAATCATGCGCGGCGTTCTGTTCATCATCACGCTGCTGCTGGCCGCATGTGCCAGTAATCAGCATGGCATCGGCGGCGGTCCTGCCGAAGCACCCAAAGAAGTCGTCAAGCGGGGTGTGGTCGAAAGCGTCACGCCGATTGAGCTGGATGCCAGTTCCTATGCCGGGGCCAACGTCGGTGGTGTCTTCGGCCAGGTTGGCGGGGCCAGCTCCGGCGGCGGTCGCGGCTCAACAGTCGGCATTATCCTGGGCGGGGTGCTCGGCGGCACGCTCGGCCAGCAGGCGGGTATTGACACCAAACCCGGCCTGGAAATCTGGGTCAAGCTGGATGGTGAGGAGAATAAAAGCACCTATGTGATGCAACCCGGCCAGCCGGAAGCGTTCAAGGTCGGCGACCGGGTACGCGTGGTGAGCAAAAAGGGCGAAACGCGTGTCGAGCTGGAAATCGTGCCGGACAAGCCCAAAGGCAAGCCACCCGAAGACCAGCCAAAAGAACCGCTCCCACTCTGATGACGGATTGGCCGGCCATTTCAGCCGCGATCAGTTCGGCGACGCGGCAACCCTTTCAACTCATCAACCATGAAGCAGCCGGCGGCGGCTGCATCAACCAGACGTATCGTATCCATGGGCAAGATGGTCGACAGTATTTCGTCAAACTCAACGATGCGTGTTATGCCGCCATGTTCGCTGCGGAAGTGGCGGGGCTCGAAGCTATCGCCGCCGCACAAACGATTTGTGTGCCTCACCCGGTCGCACACGGTATAACAAATTCACATAGTTTCTTGGTGCTGGAGTATCTGGAGTTACGTTCTGACGGTGACGTAAGACTGCTTGGCGAACAGCTCGCCGCACTACACCGCTGTACGAACGAACAATTTGGCTTCGTACAGGACAACTTCATCGGCACGACAGTGCAGCCGAACGGCTGGAAAGACAATTGGCTCGACTTCTGGGGCGAACAGCGCCTTGGTTTTCAGTTGCGCCTCGCGGCGCAGAATGGCTACGGTGGGGTTCTACAGACTTTGGGGAAAAAGCTGCTGGATGTACTGCCTGCATTTTTTGCCAACTATTCACCGCCACCGTCGCTACTGCACGGCGACCTGTGGAGCGGCAACCATGCCTTTCTCGCGGATGGCACGCCGGTAATCTTCGACTCCGCGCCGTATTACGGTGATCGCGAATGCGACCTGGCGATGACGGAGCTGTTCGGCGGTTACCCGGCTGATTTCTATGTTGCCTATCGTGGGGCGTATCCGCTGGATGCGGGTTACGCGGTACGCAAGGAGCTGTACAACCTGTACCACATCCTCAATCACGCCAATCTGTTCGGCGCGGGGTATGCCAGGCAGGCGGAGAGTATGATGCAGAAATTGCTGGCAGACAGGACGGGTTGAGTGTAACGATGCTTATCCTGCGCGGGCTGTTGCTCTGTGCGAATCCAAATACGGTAGTTATTCCCTGAAAAACGGCACAGTTTTTTTGTTTCGAAGACTTGAACAGGTATCACAAACTTTTCACCATTGGATTCTTCAGCCTGCCTGAATCATCTGGTTGAGCCGTTCGCACATCTGCGCAAACAGCGCGTTCAACCGCCAGCGGTTGCCTGATGCTTGATATCGAAATCCGCTTCGAACACTCAAGTGCGATGCGTATGCGCAGGTCTATACATGCAGCCTTGCCGGGATCTACATCGGCGAACTATCAGTAGCGCTTCGCCGCCGGATTGTTGCAGGCTGCCTGAAACAGCTGGCGGTCATCCAGTCGGATAGCACTCATCGAGCCACCCCACAGGCAGCCGGTGTCGAGCGCGATCACATCTTTTCTGAGCAGCAGACCAAGAGCCGACCAATGGCCAAAAATCACTGTTGAATCCTTGCTGGCACGCCCGGGTGCG
This sequence comes from Gallionella sp., assembly GCA_035529795.1. Taxonomy (GTDB): domain Bacteria; phylum Pseudomonadota; class Gammaproteobacteria; order Burkholderiales; family Gallionellaceae; genus Gallionella. The sequence continues at coordinate 21,401 of DATKVZ010000010.1, forward strand.
TCGAACCACGGCAGGTAGCCGGCCGGGATACTCTGCACCCCGTTCTTGAACTTGAATTCCATCTCACCATCAGCCGTGCAGATGCGCATGCGAGTGAAGGCATTGACAATGACGCGCAGGCGTTGGTAGCCAGCGAGGCTTTCGTCCCAAGCATGCGGGGAGTTGCCATACAGGTGAGCGATGAAAGTGCCAAAATCATTGCTGCGCAGCGCGGTTTCGACTTCGCGTGCCAGACTGGAGGCCTGCGTTACGTCCCATTGCGGCAGCAGTCCGGCATGGATGAGCACATAATTGTCCTGCGTGTGCAACAGGCGCTGATGACGCAGCCAGTGCAACAGTTCATCGCGATCCGGTGCGTTGAGAATTTCATCCAGCGTGTCTGTACGATGCAGTTCCCCAACGCCTTCCGCGACGGCGAGCAGGTGCAGGTCGTGGTTGCCGAGCACGGTGATCGCACTGTCGCCCAGCGATTTGACTAGTCGCAACACGGCTGCCGAATCCGGGCCGCGATTTACCAGATCACCAACCAGCCATAGCTGGTCATGCGCCGGGTCAAAACGTACCTGCTCCAGCAGTTGCTGAAACTCTGTGTAGCATCCTTGCACATCGCCTATCGCATAAATTGCCATTGTGCTTTTCCGGCATAGTTATTTACGGAATAGGGTAGCAGATTTTTATCGCGCTCCAATGAGGCCATTGCCTTCAATTCCAAAATGCCCGGAGTTGCAAAATTTACTTATTGCTCTGCTGTGCCAAGGCCATATTTGTTCAGTTTTTTCCACAATGTCGTGCGCGACATACCCAGCTTTCTGGCCGCTGCCGCCTTGTTGCCACCGCTTTCCTGCAGTGCCTGCAGGATAATTTCCTTTTCCTGTTCTTTTTGCGACACAGCCGGACGATAATATTGCTGCATGACCACTGTGGCCGGAGCCGTATCAGTGGGGCCAGTTGCTATCAGAGGGCTTGCTTTCTCTATTTCCGGTGGCAGGTGGCTGGGCAGAATGGTCGAGCCTTCAGCATGAACAATCGCATATTCCATCGCATTCGCCAGCTCCCGGACGTTGCCAGGCCAGCTATACGCGCCCAGTGCATTCAGCGCCTCATTGGAAAGCTGAAAGTCACGCCCTTGATGGCGGGCAGGCATATTGGCGATCATGGAGTTGGCCAGCAGTGGAATATCCTCGCGGCGTTCACGCAGGGCGGGGACGTGTAGTGGAAGCACGCGCAGCCGGTAATAAAGATCGGCACGAAATTCGCCACGCCCCACCATGGCCGGCAGATCTCGATGGGTCGCCGCGATGATTCTTACATCTACTTTGCGTGTCTGGTTTTCACCGAGTCGCTCGATTTCGCGTTCCTGCAGCACACGCAGCAGTTTCACCTGAATGTTCAGTGGCACATCGCCGATTTCATCCAGCAGCAGTGTTCCTTCGTGCGCCGCCTCGAAACGACCTTCGCGGGCTGCGGTTGCGCCGGTAAACGCGCCGCGCGCGTGACCGAACAGTTCGTCTTCAAGCAGTTGCTCGGGAAAAGCTGCACAGTGTACGCGCACGTAAGGCCCCTTGGCGCGGCTCGAGTTGTCGTGCAGCGCGCGCCCGACCAGTTCCTTACCCACACCGCTTTCGCCGGTGACAAGAATGCTGGCTTCGCTGGCCGCTGCCCGTAGTATCTGGCGAAACAATTCCTGCATCACTGCGCTGTTGCCCATCAGACCGCCCAGATACATCCTGTTGCTGGCCTCTTCCTCCAGTTGTACCTCTCGGGTGCGGTCGCGCAATACTACGGCATAATAAGCCAGCGGTTCATCCGAGGGCAGTAGCATGGCCCACATGCGCAATGGGGTCAGCACACCATCTGGCCGCCGCACAACAAGGTCTTGGACTCTTTTCCCATGTTTTGCATTGTCCATGAGTGTGCAATATCCCCCTTTCTCACAGCTTCGCGCGCACGCTGTTCCTTGAAAAAGATCTGGGCAGAGTTTGCTGAGCGTAGAGGCATGATTTTGCCCCAGCATGCGGCTGGCCGCCTTATTGATGGCCACGACGTGGCGCTCCTGGTCAAGGAAAAGAATTCCTTCTTCAAGATTGTCGAGAAACTGTCTCAGGCCGGGCAGGGTAATCATAAACCGTTCACTTTCCGTTCAAGTGTTAACTGTGAACGTAATGTTAACGTTTAGCGTTGGCACTGTCAATGCGAACAGAAAAGTAGAATTTGAAATAATGCCTTGATTTTAACGCAATAAAATTTGATGGCATGGTTGTTGCTTATTATTGTGCGTAGGCGATCATTCTGTACCGCTACATAACAACAAATAAGGAGTAACGACCATGAAGAAGTTAAATAAATTTGCTTTGACCTTGACTGCTGCGGCTTTGCTGCCCACCTTTGCCTACGCTGGCACGGACGAGGTGGCTGCCAGCTTCGAGCGCGACCTGTATCGGGAGCCAACTACCATTACGGTAGCCGCTGTCGCCAGTGAGGCCGATCCGCTGGATATCATCAACAGCACACTAAATAAGGAGCCGGATGCAGTCTTTGCTAGCTTCGAGCGCAGTATATATCACAAGCCGACCACTTTTTCGGTAGTGGCTGCCACTACTGAGGTCGATCCACTGGTGGTCGCGATCAACGCTGTGCTATGGAGCGAAATGGTTAAACCGGTAATGCACGCTTCAATTACGAATAGCCATTCTCATCACGTCAGATAAGCATTGTGGTTACTGAATAGCCGGGGCATCAAGCCCCGGTTTTCATTGGGACGCCTCGTTCATTTTGTCTCATGTTGTTTGAGAAACGTATGCCATACTCAGCCACACAACAGCCATAATTATTCACGTCGTTCCCAGCAGTTTGCCGTTAATTGCTATGCAATTAACGGCAAACTGCTGTTTGCGTGTTGATATTAGAGCGATTTCGTATCTTGTAAACAAGATACATTTAGACTGTGTTCTTGGTCTGTAAGGAACTTATCATCATGGTTAGCTTCGAAACAGGCTCGAAAATTATAGGAGGAAATATGTTTGTTCAATGGAAAGTAGCAGTCGCAACCCGGTTTGCTATCGGAGTGTTTGGCATGAATGCGGGAGTGGCAGCAGCTCAGCAGCATAATCATTCCCATAACGGGGGAAATTCGGCGCAGCTTACGCTTGATCATGGTAAAAAATGGGCCACCGACGAGAGTCTTCGGCAAGGTATGAGCCGCATCAGGGTGTTGTGGAAATCTTCGACGCGCTGGAAAGCTATGCTGCCTACTTCGATCATCCAGACTGGCAAGACCAGCAATAGGCCGTAATTTATTACATGGGGCTGGAGAGGGTATGACATGAAACCAAACCGCTTTTTCAGTTACGAATGGGATGCCATCGCTGGCATACTGGCTGCTTCAGTAGCCATCATCCTGCACCTGCTGCATATTGTCGATGAACACATCATCATGCCCATTGTGCTTGCCCTGATGGCGCTTCTGTTTCTCAACTTTATGCGCCACAAGCAGAGCAATGAACATACCGCCAGCCGAGTGGAACAGACTCAGGAAATGGTGGCGAAGATCAAGTCATCCCTGACTTCCCCAGAAGTGATCCTGATTGGTCCGCGCCAACTGCGCGTAGCGAACGAACAGTTCGCCCGCAACGTGCGCGGGGATGCGATCCTGTTTAACGTATGCCTGTCAATGTATAGAACACAGCCGCTTTTCGACGCGCTGTTGCGCCCGGCAATCGAAAACTCCAAGGTAACATCCATCCAGTTCGTTCTCGATAAAAATCAGCAAAGTTTGTGGCAAACGGAAATTTTGCCGAAGATCGCTGCCTGCAACGATGCAGGCAAGGTGTGTGAACCACATTGGTGCGCTCTCAGCAAGAATATTTCCTTCATCCTCGCGGATACTCAGGCGGAAGGTACGTCAGAGGCGCTGCTGAGTTTCTGGGGCGAGCCGTTTATGGCGCAGTCTGCCGAGCGTAAAGTGCCGCGCTTCATTTTCCATGTACAGGCGTATTCCGAGCTGCTGCCGCATCTGGTCGAAATGGAACGGAATTGCCGAATGAACACCTGATGAACGGACATGCCTGACCGGGGTGCTGTGACCGCCTAAAAGCGTTCCTCACGCTGGCGCAGCGCGCGCCACATCCAGCCGCCAACCAGCAATATTCCCACAGCACCAAAACCTAGCGGCCAGCGTACCGGTTGATTCCAAAGACGGCGCAACCGGTCGCGCTGTTCGGCATCCACACGCCAGTATTTGAATTTATTGTTGGCCATTACGTTAGATTTTACGTTGTGCAGCCAGCCGTGTTGCAGCACATAATCCTTTGGATGGAACCCCCATAGCCACGGTGAATCACGGTGCAGGATTTCCAGCATCTGATCGATAATGGCCTGCCGCTGTGCATTATTTTCCATGTTCTTCATCTGCTCGAACAACTGGTCGTATTCCGGATTGTTGTAATTGGCGGCATTCTCGCCACTTTTGCTCACCTTGGCCTGTGCGCCGTGCAGCAGGAACAGGAAATTTTCCGGGTCGGGATAATCGGCATTCCAGCCCATGTAGAACATCTGCGTGTCGCCGCGCCGAATCTTGTCCTGAAAACGATTCCAATCAGTGCTGCGAATATCCAGCTGCACGCCTATCTTGTCGAATTGTTTGCGCAACCAGTCGAGGCGCGACTTGCTCCCTACCCCGGTCGCAGTGGTATCCATATGGATCACCAGCGGCTGACGAGTTTGCGCGTCCACCCCATTGGGGTAACCGGCTTCAGCAAGCAGCCTCTGTGCTTCCCCGATGGGTTTGCGTCTGGGTGCCCCGTCTATCCAGTCGTAAACAATGTGATTGATGCCGGCTTCGCCATCGCGATAGCCAAAAATGCCGGGCGGCAGCGGCGACTGGGCGGCGATACCGCGCCCGTTGGCGAAGATGGAAATAAATTCCTCAAAGTCTACCGCGATGGCAATCGCCTGGCGCAGTTTACGCGCTCGTTCCGAGCTGCCCCCCACCACCGGGTCAAGCCAGTTGAAGCCGGTATACATAGTGGAGGTCGCAACGGTAGTTGACAGGCTAATGCCTTGCGTTTTCATCTCGTCGGTCACCGCTGTTTCGCCACCGACGGTTACCTGTACCGCTTGGTCGAAACTATCCGAACTGATGCCGGAGGCATCGTAATAGCCCTGCAAGAATTTACTCCAGTACGGGATGGTTTCCTTTTCCAGGCTGAACACCACCCTGTCGATCAGTGGCAGTTGCTTTCCTGCATCCGCCAGCAGCCCGGATTCGGCGTCGCTTGCCCCGCCTTCCGGTGGATAAGTTTCGCTGTCGTAATACGGATTGCGTGTAAGCACCATGCGCTGGTTGGGATTGTTTTCCGACAGATAATACGGGCCGCTGCCCAGCGGCCACCAGTCCAGCGTCAGGTTGCGTTCGCGCATCCCCGGCTGCGCGTAAAAGCGTTCGGCCTCGTGTGGCATCGGTGAAAAAAATGGCATCGCCAGCCAATAGGCGAATTGCGGGTACTTGCCGTGTATCTCGATACGATAGGTGTACGTGTCGATCACCTGCACGCCCGCCAATGGGTAAGCATTCAAATCCAGGAATACGCCGGGATTCTGTTGTGCTGCCTGTTGTAATATTGCGGCGTATTCCTTGAGGCCGACGATGTACTCGCTCATCATGCCGAAGATTGGCAAATGCAGGTGTGGATGCGCAAGCCGCTTGATTTGATAGGCATAGTCAGCCGCTGTGACGGTGCGTGTGCCGCTGTGCTGGAAATCACTCAGCGCATGAATGTCGCGCAAATCACCCAATGCCAGATGTTGATATTCCGGCTGGTTCTGCGCATCGTGCGCAAATGCCGGGTGTGGCTGATAACGCATGTCCGGCTTGATGCGAATTTCATACACGCTGTAGGCAATTTTTTTGGCAGGTGCGTTGCCAGGCAGAAGCTGGCGGTACTCATCCAGATAATGCACGCTTGGCATTTGCGCTGCCGCCAGCGGCACCAATTGATAGGGGCGCTTCAGATAATGATATTGCAGTGGCGGCGCATAAATCTGCGCGAGAAATGTGTACTCATTCTCGCTGTAAGCCTGCGCCGGATCGAGGTGTTTGGGGCGCTCGGTGAAGGCGGAGTAAAGAATGGATTTGCCTTCGTCCGCAACCGGATAGGGGTTGTTCCATAAGCCGCTGTCACACGCAGCAAGCAACATAATCAGCAGGGAAGCAAGTACAGTTTTCATGGGTCAAAGTGTAGCGGAATCAAACCGGCGCGTCATGGCAATGGAATGTGAGAATCCCGCCCAACCCGTGATGCTATACTTGCGCCCGTTTTATATAACGATAACGATAACGGCAACCGGGAGATGCATGAACCAGGATCGCCCATTGGACGCCATTTCCTGACACCAATGAATCGATTTTTGATGCTGCCCATGCGGGATCAATGACATGTTGCGTTTATTGCGTTTGCTGAAAATCATTTTTGTGGTGTTGCGCTTTGGGCTGGATGAGTTCCTGCTCGCACCCGAGCGGGTGCGTTGGCTACGCATGCCGCTGAATACTCTGTTGTTTCTGCGCAATATTTCAAAGCCGCGCGCTGTACGCTTGCGCCTTGCGCTGGAAAACCTCGGCCCGATATTTGTCAAGTTTGGCCAGATGCTGTCCACGCGGCGCGACCTGATGCCGGCTGATATCGCCGATGAGCTAGCCAGATTACAAGACCGGGTGCCACCGTTTCCCTCCGCACAGGCGATAGCCATGCTGGAAGCGGTTTATGACAGGCCATTGCATGAAGTATTTCGCAGCTTTGAGGAAGTGCCAGTGGCCAGCGCTTCGGTGGCTCAGGTGCATTTTGCCGTACTGCCGGACGGGCGCGATGTCGCGGTGAAAATTCTGCGGCCGGGCATTACCAGCATCATCGCGCACGATGTTGCTCTGCTGAAAGTGGGCGCCGATCTGGTGGAGTGGCTATGGGCAGATGGCCACCGCCTCAAGCCGCGCCGGGTGATCGAAGAATTTGAAAAACACCTGGCCGACGAGCTGGATTTGACGCGTGAAGCCGCCAACGCCAGCCAGCTCAGACGCAATTTTGCCAATTCGACGCTGCTGCTGGTACCCGAGATGTACTGGGATTATTGCAGCACCGAAGTGATGGTGATGCAGCGCATGTATGGCATCACCGTCAATCATGTGGATGCACTGCGCGAGGCGGGGATAGACATTCCCAAGCTTGCCGCCGCCGGTGTGGAGATTTTTTATACGCAGGTATTCCGTGATGGTTTTTTTCACGCCGACATGCACCCTGGAAATGTGCAAGTGGCGGTTGATGGCCGCTATATTGCACTGGATTTTGGCATCATGGGCACGCTTACCGACAGCGACAAGCATTACCTCGCACAGAATTTCATCGCATTCTTCCGCCGCGATTACAAGCGTGTTGCCCAGGTGCATATTGAATCCGGCTGGGCGCCCGCTGAAACCCGTGTGGACGAACTGGAAGCAGCTATTCGCGCAGTATGTGAGCCGATTTTCGACAAGCCGTTGCGCGAAGTTTCATTCGGGCGCGTGCTGTTGCGCCTGTTCCAAACTTCGCGCCGCTTCGGTATCGAAGTCCAGCCGCAGCTGGTGTTGCTGCAAAAAACACTGCTCAACATCGAGGGGTTGGGTTTGCAGCTCGATCCCGAGCTGGATTTATGGAAAACTGCCAAACCATGGCTGGAGCAGTGGATGAGCGAGCAAGTCGGCTGGCGCGGCCTGCTTAAAACACTGCGCGAAGAAGCGCCTTACTATGCGACTCTGTTGCCACAATTGCCGCGCCTGCTGCATCGTCATCTGGCAAATAATACCGCCAAGCGCGGCAATGAGGAGCTGTATAAGCTGCTCGTCCAGCAAAAGCGTTATAACGCCCTGCTGGTACTGATCAGCCTGCTGTTGCTGGGTATTCTGGCAGGACAGATTTATTTTTCGACCGGTTAGCCGATGGGGATTTGCTGTGCGCCGGGTCGAATGGGGGGTACCTCTGTTCGCCGTGCCTGTATCGTTTCTTTGGTTCACAGCCGCCCCGTTGGTATAGAATTCACGTCAACTTGCCCGTAAAGGAAAATGGAAATGAAAAAGTCCGTAACGCTCCCCGCACTGGCTTGCTGCCTGCTCTTGTCTATTGCATATTCCGCCATTGCGCAGAGCAGCGGCCCCGACGCTCCTTCCCTGAATGAATTGATCAAGCAGGAGGAGGAGGTGCGTGTGGCGCGCAAATCTCTCGTTGATGCGGAGCGCACCTACGGCGTTAATGACATCAAGGTGGCTGAGCAGCTTGAAAATATAGCAAGAGTCTATGAAGAGCAGCGTAAATATGCCGCCGCCGAGCATTTTTTCAGACGCGCATTGAAAATCCGTGAAGCGGTACAGGGGGAGGAACACATTGAAGTGGCCGCCGTTCTCAGGAGTTTCGGCGAATTGTATTTTGAACAGGGGAAGTACGCTGCTGCCGAACCGCTGTTCAAGCGCGCACTGGTCATTGAAGCCAATGAACATGGTCCGGACAGTCTCAAACTGGTTGCGCCACTGCTCCGGCTTGCCGAGTTGCAGGAATCGCAACGCCAGTTTGCCGTTGCCATTCAGTTGCATGAGCGTGCGCTGGCTATCCGCGAAAAAGCCCTGGGCGCAGACCATCGTGATCTGGACGGTTCACTGATGCAGCTTGCGCATCTTCACCAGATCATCGGGCAGTATGATAAGGCCGAGGCTTTGCTTAAACGCGCATTGGCTCTGCGCGAAAAGAACTTTGGCGCAGAAAGTAGTGCGGTAAAAGTTGCCCTGTTTAATCTGGCGCTGGTTTATCAGGTGCAGGGGTACGACGCTGAAGCCGAGGCATTGTTGAAGCGCGCCTTAATCATCGACGAAAAAAACGGCAGTGACCAGCCCGGTGCGCTGACTCCGATATTCTATCTGGCGAAACTATACGAATCTCAGCATCGTTACCCCGCTGCCGAGGATATGCACAAGCGCGCGCTGGCGATCGCCGAAAAGTCTTACGGAGCGGATCATGCGGAAGTCGCCAAAGTGCTGGAAAATATGATTAATCTGTACAAAGAGCAGGGCAAGTTTGCGGAGGCGCTACCGTTTGCAAAACGCGCTCTTGGCATCAAGGAAAAAGTTTATGGTCAGAGCCATACCACAGTGGCCAGATGCCTCAACAATCTGGCTTTAATACAAATTGAACTGGCGCAATACGCTGATGCCGAGCAGTCGCTGAATCGCGCCTTGTCGATCGAAGAAGCAAATCACGGCAGTAACCAATCCAATGTGGCCAACGTGCTGGATACCTTGTCAGAGCTGTATAAAAAACAGGGTAAGATGGATTTGGCGGCTTCAGCTAATGCGCGTGCCAGGCAGACTCGTCGCAGCCATCAATAGCGTATTGTCGGGTTTGAATCGGAATTTTATTCTGGGTCACTTTGGGGAGCGGATAAGTATTGGCATGTTGGCAATCGAAAGGAAATTTTGACATGCTACTGATGATCGACAATTACGACTCCTTCACCTACAACCTGGTGCAGTATTTTGCCGAATTGGGCAGCGAAGTAGTGGTGCATCGCAACGATGAAATCACGGTCGCACAGATCGAAAAAATGAATCCGCAGCACATCGTGGTGTCGCCCGGCCCATGCACGCCGAACGAGGCGGGTGTTTCGGTTGCGGTGATTCAACAGTTCGCCGGCAAGATTCCGATCCTCGGCGTGTGCCTTGGCCACCAGAGCATCGGTCAGGCGTTTGGCGGCAAGATCGTCCACGCCAAACAACTGATGCACGGCAAGACCTCGGCGATCCATCACCATAGCACCAGCGTATTCACCGGCCTGCCGAATCCGTTCACCGCGACACGCTACCACTCATTGGTAATCGAGCGCGAGACTCTGCCTGACTGCCTGGAGATCAGCGCATGGACTGACGACGGCGAGATCATGGGTGTGCGCCACAAGACGCTGGCGGTGCATGGCGTGCAGTTCCATCCCGAGTCCATCCTGACCGAACACGGGCACGACATGCTGGACAATTTCCTGAAAGGAAAAAAATAACCATGATCACACCGCAACAAGCACTCATCCGGCTGATCGATCAGCGCGAAATCTTTTACGATGAAATGCTGTCGCTGATGCGCCAGATCATGAGCGGTGAGGTCACACCGGCACAAATTGCCGGCATTCTCACCGGTCTGCGTGTCAAGAAGGAAACTGTGGGAGAAATCTCTGCTGCCGCATACGTGATGCGAGAATTTTCCACCAAGGTGCCGGTTGCCAATCGCACCCACCTGGTGGATACCTGCGGCACCGGTGGCGATGCCGCCCACACCTTCAACATTTCCACCGCCAGTGCATTTGTTGCAGCGGCGGCCGGAGCGCGTGTCGCCAAGCACGGCGGGCGTTCGGTATCCTCAACTTGCGGGTCGGCGGATGTACTGGAAAAACTCGGGGTCAATCTTAACCAGACCCCGGAGCAGGTTGGAAGGTGCATAGACGAAATCGGTATCGGCTTCATGTTCGCGCCCAATTTTCACGGTGCGATGAAGTACGCGGCACCGGTGCGCCGCGAACTCGGTGTGCGCACGATTTTCAACGTGCTGGGACCGCTGACCAATCCCGCCGGGGCCGACAACCAGGTGCTCGGTGTGTTCCATCCCGACCTGGTCGGTATTCAGGCGCGTGTACTGCAACGCCTCGGTAGTCGGCACGTACTGGTGGTGCACGGTGTAGATGGCATGGACGAAATTTCCATCAGCGAAGGCACAAGCATTGCAGAGTTAAAGGGCGGCGAAGTCAGTGAATACCTCGTGCACCCGGGCGATTTTGGCTTGCCCAGCGCACCGGTGAGCATGCTGCGTGTCACCAATATCGACGAGGCCTGTGAAAAATTATTGGGCGTGTTGAACAACGAAACCGGCGCGCCGCGCGATATCGTGCAGCTCAATGCCGGCGCGGCAATTTATGCGGCGGGTTTGGCCGCCACGCTTAAGAAGGGTGTTGCAAAGGCCGGTCAAACGATTGCCAGCGGTGCGGCAAAAGCCAAACTGGACCAGCTCATCGCACTGAGCAATAGCTTCAAGGCTTAAAGTCGGCCAGCATATCCGCCACCGTCGGATAATGCAGCCGTACTTTCAGTTCCTGCTTCATGCGCTGATTGGTCAGCCGCCGTGACTCATTCATGAACGACCACAACATGGGTGATGCGATGTGTTTGATTTCCGTACGCGTTAGGCGTGGAGTGTGCGGTAAGCCGAATGCATCCGCTACCAAGTCAAAATAGTCGCCCATTTTCAACTCGCTATCGTCGCTGGCATGGTACACGCGGCATGCGTTGCCATGCCGTAGCGCCGCAATGCTGATGCGCGCCAGGTCGTCGGCGTGAATGTGGTTAACGTAACTGTCTTCCTGTTGCAGGATAGCCGGTGCACCGGTGCGCAGGCGCTCCAAGGGCAAGCGATCCGCCGCATAGATCCCCGGTACGCGCAGAATGCTGGCTTTTACCCGGTTGCGGCTTGCCCAGCTGCGGATTTGCCTTTCGGCATCCACGCGCCGTTGCGTGCGCGCCGTTTGCGGATTGAGCGGATGTGATTCGCTCACAAATGCGCCGCCGCAATCCCCGTACACGCTGCTGGTACTGATGTACACCAGACGCTCCGGCAATGCTCCACGCGATAGTGCGCTGAGCAGATTACGCGCGCGTATATCGCGTTCAAATCCCCTTGTCATAACCAGTGCCTTGGCTACCGTCTTTTGATAACCTGGTCGAATGGCTACCCGTTCCGCCAGTGAAGGAGCAGATGACGGAGGTGCGAAGTGGAGTATCGCGTTCGCCAGACCCGTGATGCGTGTGAGGCTGGCACGATTATCCAGATCACCGATAACCGGCACCGCGCCAAGTGCGCGTAATTTTTCCAGGTAGACAGGATTGCGGATCAGGGCAAATACCCGGTAGCGATCTGTCAGTAGCGGAATGGTGCGCATGGCCACATTCCCGCTTCCGATAATCAGTATGCGTTTCATGCTCTGCGGGGTGAAAAAAAGAGTCGATCTGTCGGAGAAATCATTTTTTCAGAATGCGTTTACATGAGGGCAGAAACCTCTCCAAGCCTAAACGGCAAAAATCCGGTATACGGGATGTGCCCTTCAATAGATGCCCCGTTGGCGTAAAAAACAAATAAAAGACCGGAGTATTACCAATTGCGCCCCTGTCGTTCTATTCGCCGCCTGCTTTCATAGCTGTCATGGCTTGCTGGTAATATTTGGCAGCTTCGTCGGTTTGGCCCAGCCGTTCCGCAAGTTGCCCCAAAGTAGTGAAGACAGCGGGGTTGGGAGCGATACTGGCGCTGGCATCCAGATAGTTTTGTGCTTTGCCCCAAAGTTTCTGGTGCAAACACAGCTTGCCAAGCGCCAGCAGTAAACCGGCATCGTTTTTATGCTGATTGAGCCACTTTTCGGCTTGTTCAATTTGCGCAATTATCCCGCCTGATTGTTCTTCTCCGGGCACGCAATCACCGTACAGCGCGACCAGTTCGCTGTCCCATTGTGCATTCAGGCTATTTGAAAGTAATTGCTGCGCAAGTAAACAGCCGCCATGCCGGGCCAGCGCACGTGCGGCAGCGGCAGCAATCTTGCCGCGCCGTTTGAAATCATCGGGAATACTCTTCAGGCAGGCGGTCAGATCCTCCAAATTTCCCTGAACACGAATCTTTTCCAACCAGGCCTGCTGGCGTAATTGTGCAGCCGCTGTCACATCGATAAATTTGCGCTTCTCCAGCTGATCAAGCACATCCAGCACCTCATCCCAATTCCCCGCCTGTTGCTGAGCTTTCAGCTCCAGTGACAGTGCACCGGGATGGCTCTTGATACCGCTATCGCGCAATTCGCGCAAGCTATGCAGCGCGGCTTTTGGATTGCGCTGGTCAATCATGAATTTTGCGGAGGCCATCAGGCGCATGGTGGAATCGCCAATGGTTTTGTCTTCGGCAGCTGACAGATAAGCATCGCGCTTTTCGTATTCGCGCAATTCGTGCGCGGAACGCGCCGCGATGATGGGGTGTAATGCAGAGGTGTCGCCCAGCTCCATTGCGCGCGCCGAGGCCTTTTCTGCTGCCGCGTAATGCCCTTCAAAAAATGCGCCGAGTGCCTCGTTTAGCAGTTTGCGTGCCTTGGCTTGAGCGCGTTCCCGGCGAAATTTGCGCACAAATCCGGGCAGCTGTGTGGCAGCGAGGGTCAGACGCAACAGCGTGTAACCGGACAAAATAATCGATACCAGCAGAATAATAAACAGTGTAAGCGACAGCTCAATGCGATACGGCGGATATACCAGCAGCACGTACGCGGCGTTGTGTGCCGCAGTGGAAAGCGCAACCGCAGCAGCGAACAGCGACAAGAGCCAGAGCAGATATTTCATCGCGCTATCTTACTATCCGCGCTGTGTCCGGCTGCATTTGACTGTCCTTCAGATGCCGCCTTCGACGGGTTTGGCCGTGCCTCGAAACCCACCTTCGGCGGGTTTGGCCGTGCCTCGAACCCCACCTTTGGCGGGTTTGGCCGTGCCTCGAAACCCACCTTCGGCGGGTTTTCATGTGTGAGGCGATAATTGCGCACCGCCTGCAGGCTCGGGCTGATATCCGGCAGCTCAATGTTGATATTGGATGCGGCAAGCTTCTTCAGCCCTGCAAGCATCCGCGTAGCCTCGTTCGACTTGATGTCAAAGTAGCGCGTTATCCAGAGTTGCGCAGTTTTTAGCTCCTGGTGGAAGCTGTCTTCATCACGTGACAGTAATGCAAGACGTGCCGACAACAAACGCAGCTTGAGGTTTTCACGCAGAAAAAATTCCTGGTCCGGAGGCAATAGCGGCGCCTCCGTCTTGCCCATGTTTTCAATACGCACCAGTTGTTTTGTCTCGAACCAGACTTCGCGCATCAGCTTTTGCCAGGCCGTTTCATCTTTGGGTGCAACAGCCTGCGTGTTGTCCGCATTCTTTGCTGCGCGTTGCTGATAAACCAGCGGCAACCCGTCCACGTCCGCTATCAATTTGTCGAGCTGAAAATTGATGCCGGCGGTGTCCACGCCGGGCAATGCGCGCAGCTTGTCCATATCCTGATTGATAGCCTTGCGCAGGCCATTGAAGGCCGGCCGGCCCATGCGCTGCAAGCGGGCATCTGCACTTTGCATGGCGATCAGTGCGGCTTTGACATTGGCTGACAATTGCAACTGTTGCCCGGCAATCAGCAACATCTGTTCAACCTCCGCCAGCGCGGTTTCATCGCGGCTCACCGACAGATCGTTATACAAAACTTCCAGCGCGGCACGCTGATTCTGTGCTTCAGCGTAACGTGCCTCCAACGACACGACCTTGGCGGAAAGTTCGCGCACCTCGCCCTGGTTTTGACGCAGCAATACCTGATTGGCCTTGCTGGTACCATTCATTTCCGCAATTTTTTCCGCCAGCTGCTGCTGTATGTCGTCAATGGCACGCTGGCCGTCCAGCCATTGCCATAGAAAAATCACCACCAGAACGGCCAGCGTCAGTTGCGTGAGATTCATCTTTGAAATGGCTGCCGCAAAAAAGTTGGTGTGCGGCGTGGATGCAACAATGTGCGGCGGCAATTTCTCGCCCCCGGCCTTTTCTACTGATGGCTGCTCTTCGTTCATGATGGATTCCTCGAAAAGCGGTCGTCTGAAAGCGGCTTTCCGCTTTCTGCCTGAAGACTCGCCCATGCTTTCAGGGCGGATAGTAAACCATCGTCCCCCGCACCTGTTAGATGTACCTGCCGCCAGCCCTGTTGGTGCGCCAGATCGGCGATGCGCTGGTGTGACACAAACAGCGGAGTATCCCGCAATATGGTTTTGGTTTTGTCATCAAGCATCTGCCACAGATAATCAAGTGCCTCGCTGCTCGTCACCGTTGTCGCATCCGGCGCGTCATCAAGCAGTACGGCCATGTCCAGTTGCGGTTTGCTGCGGCGATAACAGGTGACATATTCCACCGTGGCGCCGCGCGCCTTGAGCGTGTCGCCCAGCAACGCGCGTCCGCCGTCACCGCGAAAGATCAGCACCCGCCACCCGGTAATACTCTGCAATTCTGGCAAAGCCAGCAAGCCTTCGCTGTCAAAGCGTTCCGTGGGTGTAATGATGTTGGTAACGCCCAGTACCTGCAATGCCTTTGCGCTGCCCTGTCCGACCGTGGCAATTTTCAGTGCAGCAGGCAAATCGCCTGCAGCGCGGATTGCCGCCATACCGTATTGCACCGCATTCGGGCTGATGAAAACGGCGAGATCGAATTGCGCGATACGTGAAGCCTGCTTGCGCAAGGCAGCCTGGTCAACAGCGGGTGTGATTTCCAGCAGTGGAAAAAGCATGACATTGCCGCCAAGAGTGGTAATGCTTTGCACTAGTTGCACCGCCTGCGTGCGCGGGCGTGTGACGACGATCTTTAATCCTGTGAGCAGTTTCTCAGTCATTCAGGGCGGCAAGAATCTCATCCGCACCCTGTGCGCGCAAGGCATCGGCAATTCGGTTGCCGAGCGCCTCTGGATCGGCGATTTCGCCGGTTGATTCGGCGTGCACCATCTGCTTGCCATCCGGGCTGGCGACAAAACCGCGCATCCGCAACTTGCCATTTTGAACTTCGGCAAAGCCGCCCAGCGGTACCTGACAACTGCCCGCCAGCGCACGGCTCATGGCACGCTCCGCCAGCACGCAGGCGGCAGTGTCGGGATGGTGCAGTGGCTGCAGCAGGGCAATCACGTCGGCGCGGTCGGCGCGGCACTCGATGCCCAGCGCGCCTTGCCCGACTGCGGGCAGACTGTCGCTACTGGAAATAATATTGCGGATGCGCTCGCCCAATCCCAACCGTTTCAACCCTGCCGCAGCGAGGATGATGGCGGTATATTGGCCTTCGTCCAGCTTGCGCAAACGGGTCTGCACGTTGCCGCGTAGCGGTTCGATTTTCAGCAGTGGAAAACGCGCGCGCAACTGGCTCTCGCGGCGCAGGCTCGAGGTGCCTACCACGCTGCCTGCCGGCAAAGTGGCCAGGTTCTCGTGATTATTTGAGACAAACGCATCGTGCGGGTCTTCGCGCTCACCGATGGCAGCCAGCGTGAAACCTTCCGGCATGTGCATTGGCACGTCCTTCAGCGAATGCACGGCGAGGTCGGCGCGTCCGTCTTCCAGCGCGGTTTCCAGCTCTTTCACGAACAGCCCCTTGCCGCCGATCTTGGATAGCGTCACATCAAGAATCTGGTCGCCCTGTGTGGTCATGCCCAATATATCGACTGTAGTTTGCGGATATAATGCACCCAACCTGTCCCGGATGTGCTCGGCTTGCCACATGGCCAGCGCGCTTTCACGCGAGGCAATCACTAGACGGGAAGGGAAAGCTGCTTTGCTCATTGGATTTCCTGAAATTTCGTTGATTATGCGCGGCGTATTCTAACATGAGGTGCGTCGCGTTTTCCCGTATGCATATTTTTCCGTATGGATGTGATGACCCTGATCTCTGCTCCCGCTGATATTTCCAGCAAGGATTCGCCGTTGCGCGAAGATGTGCGCCTGCTCGGCCGTATTTTTGGCGATACGCTGCGCGAACAGGAGGGCGAAGCATCTTTTCAGCTGATTGAAAATGTGCGCCGCGCCGCAATACATTTTCGCAAGACTCAGGATGATCGCGATCGTGAGCAACTCGGGCAAATGCTGGATGCGCTGTCGCCCGGCGAAGCGATGGTCGTGGTGCGCGCCTTCAGTTACTTCTCGCAGTTATCCAACATTGCCGAAGATCTGCATCATAATCGCCGCCATCGTGCTCAACTCAAGGCGGGCAGTGCGCCGAAAGACGGCAGTCTGTCGCTGGCACTGGAGCGCCTCGAAAAGAAAGGTGTCAGCCAGGAAGCCATGCAAGCCTTTCTTGATAGCGCGCTGATTGCGCCAGTGTTGACTGCGCACCCTACCGAAGTACAGCGCAAGAGTATTCTCGATTGCCATCTGATCATATCCAGCCTGCTGTCCAATCGTGACCGTATGGACATGACGCCGGACGATCTGGCGGAAAACGAGGAGGCCTTGCGCCGCTTTGTGCTGCTGTTGTGGCAGACACGCATGTTGCGTACCGCCGGACTGACCGTGCGCGACGAAATCAATAATGGTCTGGAGTACTACCGCTACACCTTTCTCAATGAAATTCCGAAGATCTATGCCGCGCTGGAAAAACAACTGAAGGCGCGCTTCGGCCGGGAAGTCCACATTCCGCCGTTGCTGCGCGTGGGTAGCTGGATCGGCGGTGATCGCGACGGCCATCCGTTTGTCACTCACGACGTCATGCTGGACGCGGTGCAACAGCATTCCTCGCTGGCACTCGAACATTATCTGAACGAAACCCACGTGCTGAGCCGGCGCTTGAGCCTGACCGAGCATCTGGTAGAAATCAGCGATGAATTGCGCCAGCTTTCCGGCGCCTCGCCGGACCGGGATGCCGCCCGCACCGACGAGCATTATCGCCGTGCGCTGAACCTGATCTATTCGCGCCTGTCGGTGACCGCCACACAACTCGGGCATAAAATCTTGCATCCGCCCCCGCAAAGCAGAGATGTGCAGCCTTACACCAAGCCGCAGGAGTTCAGTGCCGATCTGGATGTGCTGATCGATTCTCTGCTCCGGCATGGCGCGATCCATCTGGTGCGCGGACGACTCGCCAACCTGCTCCGTGCCGTTGAAGTGTTCGGGTTCCATCTGGCGCCGCTGGACATGCGCCAGCACAGCGCAATTCACGAGCAGACTGTGAGCGAATTATTTTTGCTGCATTCGGGTGATGCCAACTACAAAAATCTGGGCGAATCGGCACGGTGCGAAGTATTGCTGGCCGCATTGCAGGACGGCCAGTCGCTGCTCGTCGATATCGGGCAATATAGCCCCGCCACACAAAGCGAATTGCGCATCCTGGAGGCCGCCGCACAGATCCATCAGCGCTTCGGCGGCGAAGCGTTGCCCAACCACATCATCTCCAAGGCCGATGCGGTGAGCGATATGCTGGAAGTCGCGCTGATGTTGCAACAGGCCGGGTTGCTGGAGGGCGGCAAGCATCCTGCTCTGCACGTCAACATCATTCCGCTGTTTGAGACCATTGAAGATTTGCGCGGCTGCGCTGTCATTATGGACGAGCTGTTTTCAATTCCGTATTACCGAAAGTTGCTGGCGAGCCGCAAAGATACGCAGGAAGTGATGCTCGGCTACTCCGACAGCAACAAGGATGGCGGCTATCTCACCGCCAACTGGGAGCTGTACAAGGCCGAATTGGAGCTGGTGAAAGTGTTCGGGAAGCACGGTGTTGAACTGCGCCTGTTTCACGGGCGCGGCGGTACCGTCGGGCGCGGCGGCGGGCCGAGCTATGATGCGATTCTGGCGCAGCCGCCGGGCAGTGTGAACGGGCAGATCCGTATCACCGAACAGGGTGAAGTGATTGCCAGCAAATACTCCAATCCGGAAATCGGCCGGCGCAACCTGGAAACGCTGGTCGCCGCAACCATGGAAGCCACGCTGCTGCACCACCACGGTGCGGACAGCGCGATGCCGGAATACCACCGCATCATGGAGGCGTTGAGTCTCGATGCGTTTGTCTCCTACCGCAAGCTGGTATATGAAACACCGGGTTTTACCGATTATTTTTTCGCCGCGACCCCGATCCGTGAAATTGCCGAACTCAACATCGGCAGCCGCCCTTCGTCACGCAAGGCATCGGGGCGCATCGAGGATTTGCGCGCGATTCCCTGGGGATTCAGCTGGGGATTGAGCCGCACACTGTTGCCGGGCTGGTTTGGTTATGGCAGCGCGGTGAAGCAATTCGTCGCGCGTGAAGGCCAGGCCGGGCTGGCGCAACTACAGGCGATGTACCGGGACTGGCCGTTCTTTCGCGGCCTGATGTCCAATATGGACATGGTGCTGTCCAAGACTGACATGGGTATCGCCTCGCGTTATGCCGGACTGGTGGAAGATGCGGAATTGCGCAAGCGGATTTTTGACGCAATCGAGCGCGAATGGGAGGATACCGTGGAGATGCTGTTCGTCGTGACTGGAAAAACTTCGCTGGTGCAGGACAACCCGGTGTTTGCGCGCAGCCTGCTGACCCGTCTCCCATACATTGATCCGCTCAATCACCTGCAAGTGGCACTGTTGCGCCGCCACCGTGCCGGGGATGATGACGTGCTGGTGAAGCACGCCATTCACTTGTCGATCAATGGTATTGCCGCCGGATTACGCAATAGTGGCTGATTCTTCACAACCAATGTTTCCGGGATTGTTTCGAATGAGCATCGGTCTTTTTCTCGTTGGTTTGCTGCTGTCCGCCGCGGCCCATGCGCTGCCGCCGCAAGCACCCGCCGCACCGATACTGGCGGCCAAGTCATATTTGCTTTACGACTACACCAGCAATCAGGTGCTGGTGAGCCAGAACGCCGATGCGCACATGGAGCCCGCATCGCTGACCAAATTGATGACCGCTTATCTGGTTTTTGATGCGCTCAAGCACGGCACACTGACACTGCAACAAAACCTGACTGTTCCCGTTGCTGCGACGCGCACGACCAGCGGTGAGTCGCGCATGCTGCTCCGCGCCGGGCAGAGCGTGACCGTGGATGATCTATTGCGCGGATTGATTGTGCAATCCGGCAATGATGCCGCCATTGTGCTGGCGCTCCATGTTGCCGGGAGTGAAGCGGGTTTTATCGACATGATGAACCGGGAAGCGAAACGACTGGGCATGCTCAACACCCATTTCACCAATCCGGTCGGAATGCCGGATGCACAGCACTACAGCAGCGCGTTCGATCTGGCCTTGCTGGCTGCCGCCATCCTACGCGACTACCCGCAACACTATCCGCTATTCACCCTGCGCGATTTCACATTCAACGGCGTCACCCAGTCCAACCGCAACCGTCTGCTATGGATTGATCCGCATGCGGATGGTATGAAAACCGGGTACACCGAAACCGCCGGGTATTGCCTGATCGGCTCGACAAAACGGGATAATCACCGCCTGATTTCGGTCTTGTTGGGCGCGGCTTCCGACAGCCTGCGCGCCACCGAGAGCCAGAAACTGCTGAATTTTGGTTATCAGAATTTTGATACCGTGCGCCTGTATCAAAAAGATCAGCCTGTCACCAGGCTGCGTATCTGGAAGGGTACGGCAAGTCATGTTGAAGCGGGCTTTCGCCGCGACTTGTTTCTGACTATTCCCAAAGGTAAACGTGCCCAGCTCAAGGCTAGCGCAGAAACGCAGCAGCCAATTTTTGCGCCGGTTGGCGGCGGGCAGCAATTGGGCATACTTAAACTGACGCTGGCTGGCGAACCCTACGCGGAATTTCCGCTGCTGGCGCTGGAGGAAGTATCGCTGGCAAATGTATTCTCACGCGGATGGGATAGTATTCACCTGTTTATCAACGATCTCGGCAATTGGTAGGGAGCACCACATGACGATTTATCTGAACGGGCAGTACCTGCCGATCGAGGAAGCAAAAATCCCGGTGCTGGATCGCGGCTTCATTTTCGGCGACGGTGTGTATGAAGTCATCCCGGTTTATTCACGTCTGGCATTTCGCCTGGCGGAGCACTTGCGGCGTCTGCAGCACAGCTTGGACGGCATCAAACTTGCCAATCCGCACAGTGACACGGAATGGGCGCGCATAATCGACGGTCTCGTCACGCGCAATGACGGCGAGGATCAATACCTGTATTTGCATATTACGCGCGGCGTTGCCAAACGCGATCACGCTTTCCCCAATCCGCCGGTTGTGCCGACGGTGTTTGCGATGACCCGCCCGCTGCTCACTCCGCCTGCCACACTGCTGCAAAGTGGCATCGCCTGCATCACTGCAGCGGACAACCGCTGGTTGCGTTGCGACATCAAGTCCACCGCGCTGCTACCCAACGTGCTGCTGCGCCAGATGGCGGTCGAAGCGGGTTGCGCCGAGACTATTTTGATCCGCGATAACCAATTCATGACCGAAGGCGCGGCCAGCAATATCTTTGTGGTAAAGGGCGACACCCTGCTCGCGCCACCGAAAGATAACCTGATGCTGCCCGGTATTACCTATGATGTGGTGCTGGAGATTGCCGCCGCCAACGGTATCCCGCATGAAGTACGGCGCGTGATGAAAGAGGAGGTATTCGCCGCCGATGAATTGCTGCTCACATCAAGCACCAAGGAAGTGCTGGCAATCACGCAACTCGACGGCAAGCCGGTCGGCAGCGGCAAACCGGGCGCGATGTTTGCCAGATTGCACGCGCTGTATCAGGATTTCAAACGCGATGTGATGCGGAAAAACCAGGATTCGGGATACGGGACTCCGGATGCAGGAAAACCGGCGCCTCGTCCCGAACCCTAAATCCGGTATCCCGAATTTTATATCCTGAAAAATGACACTCACAGATTCCCTCATTGATTACCCCTGCGATTTCCCGATCAAGGTATTCGGGCTGCAGCAAGCGGGTTTTGCCCAGGCGGTGCTGGAAGTGGTCAGCAAACACGATCCGGAATTTGCCGCCGCCGGTATGGAAATGCGCGCCAGCAAAAACGCCCGCTACATCAGCCTGACTTGTACCGTCCGCACCACTTCACGCGAACAGCTCGACGCAATCTATCAGGAGCTATGTGATCACCCGATGGTGGTGATGGTGTTATGACAAAAAATGGGGAGTGGGAAGTGGGGAGTAAGGAGTGGAAAGTGGGAAGCGGGAAACATGTTGCGCCGCCGGCCATCCACACACTCGGCCTGGTCGAATACCGGCCGACCTGGGACGCGATGAAAGAATTTACCGCCGGGCGCACATTCGAGACGCGTGACGAAATCTGGCTGGCGCAGCATCCGCCCACCTACACGCAAGGGCTGGCGGGTAAACCGGAGCACCTGCTGCACCCCACCGGTATCCCGGTCATCAAAATCGACCGTGGCGGACAGATCACCTATCACGGCCCCGGCCAGATCGTCGCCTATCTGCTGCTCGATATGCGCCGCTGGAAAATCAACGTGCGCGAGCTGGTATGCCTGATGGAGCAGGCGGTGATTGATTTGCTTGGTGAGTACGGTGTCGCCGCAACGGGCCGCGTGGACGCTCCCGGTGTGTACGTTAACGATGCCAAAATTGCTTCGCTGGGCTTGAAGATAAAAAGCGGTTGCTGTTATCACGGCCTGGCGCTGAACGTGGATATGGACTTGGCTCCGTTCGAAAATATCAATCCGTGTGGCCACCCCGGATTACGTGTGACCCAGGTTTGTGAACTGGGCATCACTGTGCCGATCAACGAACTGCAAGCCGAACTGGCGCAGAATTTGATCCACGGGTTACAGCGGCATCTGGAGAAAAAGCAGCCACATGAGCAACCCTGAACACAAGCAAACCGGTGCGGCCAAAACCGCGCGTAACCCGATCAAGATCGTGCCGCTGTCGCAGCGCCTGCGCAAGCCGGAATGGATCCGCGTGAAGTCCGGTGGTGGCGCGGAATACCACGAGGTGAAACGGGTGCTGCGCGAACACCGGCTGCACACGGTATGTGAAGAGGCTTCTTGTCCGAATATTGGTGAATGCTTCAGCAACGGCACGGCAACCTTCATGATTCTCGGAGATGTATGTACACGCCGTTGCCCGTTCTGCGATGTGGCACACGGCAAGCCGCAGCCGCCCGATGTGAACGAGCCGGAACACCTGGCGCGCTCCATCGGTTTGCTTAAGCTCAAACATGCGGTCATCACCAGCGTGGATCGGGACGACTTGCGTGATGGCGGTGCGCAGCACTTTGCCGATTGCCTGACAGCGGTCCGCGCCGGCGCGCCGGCCACGCGTCTGGAGATTCTCGTGCCGGATTTTCGCGGTCGGCTGGATATCGCACTGGAGGTGATTTCCGGTAGCCTGCCCGACGTGTTTAACCATAATCTGGAAACCGTGCCGCGCCTTTATCCGCTGGCGCGCCCGGGTGCGGATTACGTCCATTCACTGCGCCTGCTCGGGGAATTCAAGGCGCGCTTTCCACAGGTACTTACCAAATCCGGCCTGATGCTGGGTTTGGGTGAAACCGACGAGGAGGTGCTGCAGGTAATGCGTGATCTGCGCGTGCATGGTGTGAATATGCTCACCATCGGCCAGTATTTGCAACCCTCGGACGGGCACTTGCCGGTGCTGCGCTACGTGCCGCCGGAAACTTTTGCAATGTTCGAGCGAGCCGCAAATGAGATGGGTTTCGGCCATGCTGCCTGCGGGCCGATGGTGAGATCAAGTTATTTTGCCGATGAACAGGCATCTCGCGCGATTACCTAAATTTTGTTAACGGAACCAACAAGCCTGCAGCCGGTCTATTTGCCGGGTAGCCCCAACTCACCCTGATCAATGCTAAAACGTAGTGTTTCCGTCAGTTATTCAATATCAAGGAAGCCATTATGGATATTCGTTATTTCGTTATGATTGCCGCCTTGACCAGTTCCGCTGCTGCCTTTGCCGCAGGCGATGGCGAGGTCTTGTTTAATAAAAATAATTGCAGTGCATGTCATGTTATCGACGGCAAATCGCTGGGTCCGTCAGTGGCGGCGATTGCCGCCCAATACAAGGCGGAGAAAGGTGCGCAGGCCCGTCTGGAGGCCAAAGTGCGCAAGGGTGGCGCAGGGTCCTTTGGTGCCATGCCCATGCCCGCTACCGCAAATTCGGTCAGCGATGGTGAGATCAAAATCATGGTGACGTGGATGCTGGACCGGAAATAAGCAGCCGTTTCCATTATTCAAAAACCGGCGCAAGCCGGTTTTTTGTTGCCGGTTGTGACCATGGAGTGGTGTGTCCGGCTGCTATAATTCGCACCAATTTTCTCAGCACCCTCCCATGAATATCCTTTACGAAGAAGACGGTACTTTCAAGGTTGGCACCATCATGGCCGACAACACCACCTCGCTCCAGGTAGAGAGCCTGTCCGGCAAGCGCAGCAAGGTCAAGGCAGCCAATGTAATGTTGCGCTTCACCCAACCCGCATTGACCGAATTTCTCGCCCAGGCCGAAGCTGCCGCAGCGGACATCGAGGTGGATTTTCTGTGGGAATGCTGTCCGCCGGATGAGTTCGGCTTCGAACAAATTGCCGCCGAATATTTCGGACATGCACCGGGTTCACTGGAAACCGCCGCGGCGTTGATGCGCCTGCACAGCGCACCGATCTATTTTCACAAGAAAGGCAAGGGCCGCTATCGTGCCGCACCGCCCGACGTGCTCAAGGCCGCGCTGGCCGGTGCCGAGAAAAAACGCCAACAATTGGTATTGCAGGCGCATTACACCGAACAGCTTTGCCGTTTTGAGTTGCCGGACAAGTTTGCCGGAAGCCTCCCGCAGCTACTCTATAAACCGGATCGCAACACGCTGGAAGTTAAAGCGCTGGAAGCGGCCTGCGCCGCGACACATCTTTCTGCAGCACATCTGCTGCAGCGCTGCGGTGCGTTGCCTTCCTCGCATGATTACCATTTGCAGAAATTTTTGTTCGAACACTTTCCCGATGGCACCGGTTTCCCACCGGTTGAATTGAGCGCATGGGAAGAACTGCCGCTGGCAGAGGTGAGTGCTTTCAGTATTGACGACGCAATCACCACGGAAATCGACGACGCACTTTCCGTGACACAATTGGACAACGGCAACTGGCGCATCGGCGTGCATATTGCCGTGCCCGCGCTGGGGCTGCCGCGTGATTCGGCGGGTGACCGGGTTGCCGCCCAACGCTTGTCCACGGTATATATGCCCGGCCGGAAAATTACCATGTTGCCGGACAGCGTGGCGCAGGCGTTCACACTATGCGCTGATCGGGTCTGCCCGGCGCTGTCGATGTATAACGAGGTGGATGGCACAACGCTGGAAATACTCGGTCATGAGAGCCGCGTCGAGCGCATCCATATCGCGGCAAATTTGCGGCACGACACGCTGGAGCCGCTATTCAACGAGGAAACGCAGGCGGCAGGCAAACTTGATTATCCCTACGCGAATGAACTGGCGTTGTTGTGGAATCTGGCACAAAAGTTGGAAAAGGCACGTGGCAAATCAGCCGACAACAGCACGCAGCAGGTCGATTACAATTTTCATATCGAAACCGGAGAGCTTGTGGCCGGGCAGCCGAATGAGCGCATCAGCATCACACAGCGGCAGCGTGGCTCCCCGATCGACAAGGTGATTTCCGAACTGATGATTCTGGTCAACAGCGAATGGGGCAGGCACCTTGCCGAGCATGGCTTCACCGGTATCTACCGCACCCAGCAGAACGGCAAGGTCAAGATGAGCACCATTGCCGCGCCGCATCAGGGACTGGGTGTGGCGCAATACATGTGGTCAAGTTCACCGCTGCGCCGTTATGTGGACCTGGTAAACCAGCGTCAGATTATTGCGATGTTGCGCGATGATGAACCGGTATATCCCAAAAATGACACCGCATTGTACGCGGCGATACGTGATTTCGATGCCATGTATGCCATCTATGGCGATTTCCAGAAAAACATGGAACGCTACTGGTGCCTGCGCTGGCTGCAACAGGAACAAGCCAGCATGGAAGCTCTCTCCCGCGGCGCTGGATCACCCTCTCCCCAACCCTCTGATGGAACTACTAGCCATTCGACTAGCCCATCAAAAAACAATGGGCAAGTCGCTGGTTACTCCGCAAGCGTGGGAGGGAGCGAACGAGAAAACGAGGCCGAAGGCCGAAGTTTCGAGGAACGGCCAAAGCAATCGTCAATTCCGGAATCGCTGCGCGAGCTTATCGTTACGGCCTTCGTGCTGCGCGAGAATCTGGTCAAGCTGACCGACATCCCACTAATTTTCCGCGCGCCGTCACTGCCGGAATTACCTGCCAATACCCGCGTACAACTGGCTATCGAAGCAATAGATTTGCTCGAACTAAACGTGCAGACGCGTTTTGTTGCAAAGGTGGAGGAGAAGAAGGAGGAGGCAGCAACTTGCTAACCCCGCTGAAAACGAAGTTTCAGTGGAGGCTGACGCCAGCTTTATCGGCGTCAAGCGCAGCGGCCGCAACTAAAGCGCGTCTGTCCCTGTCGATGACCTTCTCGATTGCCCTGCATGCCTTCGTGCTGTTTGGCATCGCGCTGGTGATGCCGGACCCGCGCAGTGCGGTCAGCTTCTTGCAGCCGCTGCAAGTCGTGCTGGTCAATACCAAATCAAAATCCAAACCGGTGAAAGCCGACGCGCTGGCGCAGGCCAATCTGGACGGCGGCGGCAACACGGCCGAAGATCGGCGTGCCAAAAGCCCGCTTCCCGCGATACGCGACGACCAGCAGTTCACTCCGGAGCAGCTCGCCAGACGCGTTGCACGGCTTGAGGAAGAATCGAAACGGATGCTGACCCGGCTGAAGAGCGATCACAAGGTGGCGCAACCGGAACCCAAAAAACAGCAAAGTAATGATGCCAGCAGCGGCGACGATCTGGTGCAGCGCAGCCTGGAGATTGCGCGTCTCGAAGCGCAGATCGATAAAAATTGGGATGCCTACCAGAAAATACCCAGGCGTAAATTTATTGGTGCACGCACGCAGGAATACCGTTTCGCGCAATACATAGAGGATTGGCGCATCAAGGTGGAGCGAATCGGCAATCTGAACTACCCGGATGAGGCGCGCCGCCAGCAAATTTACGGCAGCCTACAGCTCAGTGTGGCGATCCGCGCAGATGGCAGTGTGGAGAGCGTCGAAATCAATCGCTCCTCGGGTTACCGCATTCTTGACGCGGCAGCGTTACGTATCGTCAAGCTCACCGCACCGTATGCGCCGCTGCCGCCGGACATCCGCAGGGATACCGACATTCTGGTGATCACGCGCACTTGGGTCTTTACCCCTTTTGACAGACTGGAAAGCGAGTGACTTCTTGCCTCATTCAGACTTCACAGGTAAGGTGCACACTCATGCGTAGCCCATTGCTCTCCGGATTCCTGCTGATCTTCGCCCTGCTGTTCGTGCAGGTGGGCGGCTTGGCACATGGCATTGCGCATACACTCGAGGAGCAATCTCAGGATCAATCCCTGCCGCATGACAAGCACTGCGACCAGTGTGCAGCATACGCGCAAATCGGCAGCGCAATCGGCAGCAGCAGCATCAATTTCATCGGCAGCGCAAGTTGCGAAGCGCTGCATTCCGTCAATTCCAGCCAGCACATCTCCGAAACGTTCGTCGCATTCGCGGCACGCGCCCCGCCTTACCCCGCATAAAGCCGTTTTCAATTTCCTTGCGTTAATCGCATGGGAGTCTTGTCCGCTTTTGTGGAGTAAAAAAATGTTCAAAAAAACTTATTTGGGCGTGGCCGTTGCCACGCTATTGACTCATCCATTCAATGCATCCGCCGCAAGCGATGCCGATCTGCAAGCTATCCGCGAGCAAATTAGTCAGTTGAAACAAAACTACGAGCAGCGCATCGCACAACTCGAACAGCATTTGCAGCAAGCCGAAGCAAATATCAAAAATGCCGAGAACGGCGCGGCACAGGCTCAAGCAGCGGTACAACAAGCCAGCCGCCCGGCTGCCGCCAGCGAGAATAGCTTCAACCCCGCCGTATCATTGATTCTGTCCGGCACCTACGGGCAATTCCGCCAAGACCCGGACATGCCCGCCACCGGCTTCACCATGTCGGCGCACACGCCGCCGGAGCGGGGCTTCAACCTGGGAGAATCCGAGCTCAGCATCTCCGCCAATATCGATCCACAGTTTCGTGGCGTCGGCACTTTCGCGCTCGATCCTGACGGTGGCGTAAGCGTGGAAAACGCCTTCGTGCAAAGCAGCGTACTGGGCAACGGCTTCAACCTGAAAATGGGGCGCTTCTTTTCCGGGCTTGGTTATCTCAACGAGCAACACGCCCACGCATGGGATTTCGTTGACCAGCCGCTGGTATATCGCGCGCTGTGGGACAACCAGAACGGCGAGGATGGCGTGCAATTGAAATGGCTGGCGCCGACCGACATGTTTGTCGAGCTCGGCGGCGAGATCGGGCGTGGGCGCAGTTTTCCGGGGACCAGTCGCGCGAAAAACGGCGCCGGAGCGGGTGTACTGTTCGCGCACATCGGTGACGACATCAGTATCGAACAAAGTTGGCGTGCTGGTGTTTCACTGCACCAGACCAGACGCATAGATGCCGCCAGCGAAGGTGTGCCGGATTTGCCCGGCACACCTGGCGGTGTCAGCAACGGTTTCAGCGGCGACAGTCGCACTGCCGGAGTGGACTTCGTCTGGAAATATTTGCCCCATGGCAATATTCGCGAGCGCCACCTCAAGTTGCAGGGCGAATATTTTCGCCGCAAAGAAAGCGGCTTGCTGACTTACGACACGGCAGGTGCAAATCTCACCGACAGCTTCGCCGTCACACAAAACGGCTGGTATCTGCAAGGCGTGTACCAGTTCATGCCGGCCTGGCGTACCGGCTTGCGTTATGACCGGCTTGACCCCGGCGTCGCTTCGGTCGGTGCGCTGAATGCCGGAAAGGTCATCGGCAATTATGCCTTCAATCCTTCGCGCCTCACCTGGATGGCAGATTACAACCCCAGCGAATTTTCGCGTATCCGCCTGCAACTGGCACGCGACAACTCGCGTCAGGGACTGACGGACAACCAGTTGTTCCTGCAATACATCATGAGTCTCGGCGCGCATGGTGCTCACCAGTATTGAATTCATGAATGACTCGTTTGCTGCGGCTCTGCACGAGTTTAAAAATTTTTCAGGAGAATGACGATGAAAAAAACTCTTTTCATATTTCTGCTATTGCTGCTGAGCGGCAACCTCCATGCCGCCCTTAACGTGTTTGCCTGCGAACCGGAATGGGCAGCGCTGACTCGGGAGTTGGCCGGTGACAAGGCCGGCATTTACACGGCCACCGGCGCGTTGCAAGACCCGCATCAGGTGCAGGCGCGCCCCAGTCTGATCGCCAAGGCACGCAACGCCCAATTGCTGGTATGCACCGGCGCGGAACTGGAAATCGGCTGGATGCCGGTGGTGCTGCGCGAGTCTGCCAACAGCGCCATCCAGCCCGGCGGCAGCGGCCATTTTGAAGCGGCACAATATGTTGCGATGCTGGAAGTACCGACAAGATTGGATCGCGCCGATGGCGATGTGCATGCGGCGGGCAATCCGCATATCCAGACCGATGCGCGCAATTTCCTGCCGGTTGCGCAAGCCCTCGGCAAACGCCTGATTCAGCTTGATCCGGCCAACGCTGCTTTTTACCAGCAACGGCTCTCCACATTTGATCAGCAATGGCGCGCGGCCATTGCGCGTTGGGAAAAACAGGCTGCTCCGTTAAATGGCATCCCCATCATCGTGCAGCATCGGGGCTTTCCCTATCTGAACAACTGGTTGGGGCTGAAACAAGTTGCCGAACTGGAGCCCAAGCCCGGTATGGAACCCAGTGCGGCGCACCTGGGAAAAGTGCTGAACGAACTGCAACAGCATCCGGCGCACATGATATTGCGTGCCGCCTACCAGAATGGGCGGCCATCGGATTGGATTGTGGAACGCGCGCATATTCCCGCCGTAATCGTGCCCTACACCGTTGGAGGAACAGCGCAGGCGACTGATTTGTTCACGATGTTTGACGACACCATTCAACGTTTGCTGGCAGGGCTGAAATGAACCTCATCGAACTCAACATTCTGCTGCCCGCATTCATCGCGGGCTTGCTGGTGCTTGCCACGCATATCCCGTTCGGCATGAAGGTGTTGGAGCGCGGCGTGATCTTTGCCGATCTCGCCGTCGCGCAAATTGCCGGGCTGGGCGTCGTTATCGCTGCTCTGCTGGATTTGACCGGACAGCCGCTGCTGGTGCAGGCGATCGCCGCTGTCAGCGCACTGTGTGGCGCGGCACTGCTGGCGTGGATCGAAAAGCGCCTGACTGAAGTCAAGGAAGCCTGTATCGGCCTGACTTTCGTGCTCGCCGCCAGCGGCGGCATCTTGCTGATGAGCCGGGATATTCATGCAGGCGAACATCTCAAGGATTTGCTGGTCGGGCAAATTCTCTGGGTGAGCACCAGTCAATTGATCGTCACCGCTTTGCTGACGGTCGCATTACTCGCACTGTGGCGATGGAGCAACCTGAAAACCCGCACCCTGGGTTTCTACGCGCTGTTCGCCCTGGCCGTCACCGCCTCGGTGCAATTGGTCGGCGTGTACCTGGTATTCGCCAGCCTGATCGTCCCGGCACTTGCCACCTGGCGCATCAAACACCGGCGCATGCACTATGCCTTTGCGATAGGTATCGCCGGTTACGCCATCGGCCTGTTGCTATCGGCACGATTCGATCTGCCGAGTGGCGCAATCGTGGTATGGGCGATGGCGACTGCCGGAGCTTTTGCAGCCTGGTTGCTGAATGCGCGAAAGATTGGCTGATTTTCTTTACAATGTCCGCAGTCAATTTTTAGTGTGCCCGGAATGACTGATAAATACGCCGTCATCGGCAATCCTGTTGCCCATAGCAAATCGCCGCTGATCCACCGCATGTTCGCCGAGCAGACCGGGCA
Organism: Gallionella sp.; assembly: GCA_035529795.1. Taxonomy (GTDB): domain Bacteria; phylum Pseudomonadota; class Gammaproteobacteria; order Burkholderiales; family Gallionellaceae; genus Gallionella. The sequence continues at coordinate 51,911 of DATKVZ010000010.1, forward strand.
GGATATTTCCTACGGGTTTATCGAAGCACCGCTGGACGGCTTTGCCACGACCGTCGAGCGGCTACGCAAGGAAGGCTTCAAGGGGTGCAATGTCACGGTGCCGTTCAAACTTCAGGCTTTTAACCTTACCCCATTTGGCAGGCAGCAAGCTCAAGATGCAAATGCCGCAAACACCCTTATTTTTGAAGGCAATAAAATAATAGCCGACAACACTGATGGTGCCGGGTTAGTGCGCGATATCGAACACAATCTCAGTGTTTCATTGCAAGGTAAGCGCGTGTTGCTGTTGGGTGCGGGTGGGGCGGCACGAGGAGTCCAGATGCCGTTGATGCTCGCAGGTATTCGGCACCTGACCATTGCCAACCGCACTCCCGAAAAAGCAGAAGAGATGCTTGTGCATGGACTCCGTTTTATGAGTGGCAAGCTTGATATAACGATGGGTGTAAAGAGTTACTCTGATCTTGGTAACGAGCAATTCGATGTCATCATTAACGCCACGTCGAGTGGTTTGTCGGATGAAATGCCGCCGCTGCCACCCGGAGTCTTCGCTTCCGGAGCATTGGCCTACGACATGATGTACGGGCGCGAAACGCCGTTCATGAAATTTGCACGTGAACACGGCGCACAGGTTGCCGATGGTCTCGGCATGCTGGTTGAGCAGGCTGCCGAGTCGTTCTTTATCTGGCGCGGCGTGCGCCCGGACACCCGGCCCGTTCTGGAAAAATTGCGTGCTCCATGAAAAAAATCGGCTACTGGAGCTGGCGCATCCTGCTTGCGCTGTTTGCCCTGCTGCTGCTCTATCAATTATGGATATTCGCGCACATTTGCTGGTGGGTTAAATTTGATCCGCCTGCCAGTGCGTTCATGAAAGACCGTCTCGCTGTCATGCAGGACAAAAACCCCGATGCCGAGCTGCGGCATAAATGGGTGCCTTATGCGAAGATTTCCAACCATCTCAAGCGTGCGTTGATTGCATCCGAGGATGCGAAGTTCGTCGATCACGAAGGCTTCGATTGGGAAGGCATCCAGAAAGCCTACGAAAAAAACCTGAAGAAGGGCAAAATTGTCGCGGGCGGATCGACCATTAGCCAGCAGCTTGCCAAAAACCTGTTTCTCTCCACCAAGCGTACACCGTGGCGCAAGGCCGAGGAGGCGGCGATTACACTGATGCTGGAGGCGGTAATGGACAAGCGGCGCATTTTAGAGATTTACCTCAACGTCATCGAATGGGGTAACGGCGTATTTGGTGCGGAAGCCGCCGCGCACCATTACTACCGTATCAATGCCGCCAGCCTTTCCATGCAGCAGGCCGCGAAACTCGCCGCGATGGTGCCCAATCCGCGTTACTACGACGCGCACCGGGAAGCGCGCGGTCTGCTGCGCAAGACCGGCATTATTTTGGCGCGCATGAATAGCGCTGAAATTCCGTGAACATTTGCTCGTCCATTTCTTTACAATAGCGCGCAATTTGCAAGGCGTGCACCATGACTGACACCAGCCACGAAAATCACTACACCGAAAATGTGCAGCACCACCTCAAGCAGGTGGAGGTGCTGCTGCACAAGCACGCGTTGCTTGAGGAGATCGTGCAGCCGCGCGAGGACCGTCAAGCGCTGGTGGACACCCTGTTGTACAAGCAGCATCTCACCGAGTTGCGACGCAAACTGGATGGCTTGCACCCCGCCGATGTCGCTTATATTCTTGAAGCACTGCCTATCGAGCAGCGTTTGCTGGTGTGGGGTCTGGTCAGACCGGAACGTGACGGCGACATTCTGATCGAGATTTCCGATGCGGTGCGCGAATCGCTGATCGCGAGCATGAGCCGTGAAGAATTGCACGCTGCGGCCGAACAGCTCGACACCGATGAAATTGCATACCTCGCGCCGGATCTACCGCAGAACGTGATCCGCGATTTGTTCATGTCGCTGCCCATTGAGGAGCGTGAGCAGCTGCGCGCAGCAATGTCATATCCGGAAGATTCGGTTGGTGCGCTGATGGACTTCAACACGATTCATGTTCGCGAAGATGTCACACTGGAAGTGGTATCACGCTACCTGCGCCGTTTTGATGAGCTCCCGAACCACACCGATCAGGTATTCGTGGTGGACCGGGATGACCATTTCAAGGGCACTCTGCCGATCAATCTCATGGTGGTCAAAGAGCCGGAGGCGATTGTCGGCGACCTGATGCTGACCGATACCATCCAGTTGCGCCCGGACGAAAAAGCGGAACCTGCCGCCCACGCATTTGAACGTTACGACCTGGTTTCTGCACCGGTGGTGGATGAGGATGGCAAGTTGGTTGGGCGGGTAACGGTGAATGTGGTGCTGGATTTCATCCGTACTGAATCAGAAAGTGACCTGCTCAATCAGGTCGGTTTGCGCGAAGAAGAAGATATTTTCGCATCGGTATGGAAAAGTGTAAAAAACCGCTGGGCATGGCTGGCGCTCAATCTGGTGACCGCATTCATTGCCTCACGCGTAATCGGCATATTTGAAAATTCCATTGAAAAACTGGTGGCGCTGGCAGCGTTGATGCCGATTATTGCCGGGATAGGCGGCAATTCCGGCAACCAGACTATTACCATGATTGTGCGCGCCCTTGCACTGGGGCAGATCAATACCGGAAGTGCGCGTAAACTGATTGCCAAGGAAGTCGGCGTAAGTGGGCTGAACGGACTGATATGGGGCAGTGCGGTCGGTTTGTTTGCCTTCCTCATTTACCGCAGCGTTTCTCTCGGCCTGGTAATGACTCTGGCGATGATGTTGAATCTGTTGGTGGCCGGATTGCTGGGCGTGTTGATACCGTTAACGCTTTACAAATTCGGGCGTGATCCGGCTGCCGGCTCCAGTGTAATGATTACCGCCATTACCGATAGCGGTGGGTTTTTTATCTTTCTCGGGCTGGCAACGATTTTCCTGACTTGAGGAAAAACTTTCATACCACTCGCCGAAGCGCAAGCTGTTGCAACAACCTCACCTGAAAAAAAGAAAAAAGGGCGGAAAAATAAACCGCCCCTTGCGAGGCAGAATTACGCTTTCAGGATGCCGCCAATTGCTTTCACCGCTACTTTTTTAGCTGCTGGCTTCTTGGTAGCAGTCTTTTTAGCGGCTGGTTTCTTGGCAACTACCTTCTTGACGGCAGGTTTTTTAGCAACTACCTTTTTGGCTGCGGGTTTCTTGGCGACAGTTTTCTTTGCTGCGGGTTTTTTGGCTGTCGCTTTTTTAGCTGCTGGCTTCTTTGCCGTAGTCTTCTTTGCAGCAGTCTTTTTAGCTACCGACTTTTTGGCAACGACCTTCTTGGCTGCGGGTTTCTTTGCAGCAACCTTTTTAGCTGCCGGTTTTTTGGCAACCACTTTTTTGGCTACAGGCTTCTTTGCAACAGTCTTTTTAGCTACCGGCTTTTTGGCAGCTACTTTTTTAACTGCCGGTTTTTTGACTGCGGGTTTTTTGGTGACAGCTTTTTTTGCCGCTGGTTTGGCCGCTGCTTTTTTCGCTACTGGTTTTTTTGCTGCGGGCGTTTTTGCTTTTGTGCTGGATGTTGCCATTTTCATTCTCCATAAAAATTTAGAACATTCACTACGACTCACTGTACACCCAAACGCCCTGTGTTTAAGCGAAAGACGCTTGCGGTAGCGGGACTCTATCCACGTTTAAAAAAACGTGCAACCGATTTCGTGAAATTCTGCAATTATTTTTTGCGAAAATTACAACATTCACGGAATCAGTTTCTCACCGGCATACAACTGCTGCAGCGTTTCGCGCTCGCGCACCGGGTAAACAGTGCTGCCATCCACCACCACTTCGGCGGCGCGTGGGCGGGTGTTGTAATTGGAACTCATGCTCATCCCGTACGCACCAGCGGAAAGCACAGCCAGCAAGGATTGCGGGGCAATTGCCAAGTTGCGTGCATGGCCGATAAAGTCGCCTGTTTCACAAACCGGACCGACAATTTCGTAGAGATGTTTTGCATGGTTTTCGAGTTGTACCGGCAGGATATTGTGGTGTGCATCATACAAAGCGGGGCGCATCAGATCATTCATCGCCGCATCGACAATAGCAAAATTATTTTCCTCACCGTGCTTGAGATATTCCACACGCGTCAGCAATACGCCGGCATTGCCAACCAGTACACGTCCCGGTTCGAGGATCAATTTTTCGCTGCGTCCGCGTAGTGCGACCAGCAATGCAGATACGTAATCTGCAATTGCCGGTGGTGCTTCATCGAGATAGCGAATGCCCAGGCCGCCGCCCAGATCGATATGCTCGAGCCGGATACCTTCAGTCGCCAGTGTCTCCACCAGCACCAGCACTTTCTCTGCCGCCGCGATGAACGGACTGGTTTCGGTGAGTTGCGAGCCGATGTGGCAATCCACGCCGGTGATGCGCAGATGCGGCAGCGCCTGCGCCCTGCGGTACAGCGCCAACGCTTCATCATAGGCAACGCCAAATTTGCTCTGCCTGAGTCCGGTGGAAATGTAGGGATGAGTTTTCGCATCCACATCGGGGTTGACGCGCAGACTGACCGGCGCCACCTTACCCAGACTGCCGGCCACTTCGTTGAGCCGCTCCAGTTCGGCGGCAGACTCGACGTTGAAGCACAGAATGCCCGACTCTAATGCCAGACGCATTTCGACAGTACTTTTGCCTACACCGGAGAACACCACCCTGCGCGCATCGCCGCCGGCCGCCAGCACGCGCTGCAACTCACCACCGGACACGATGTCGAAACCCGCACCCAGACGCGCAAATATGTTCAGGATCGCCAGATTGGAATTTGCCTTCACCGCATAACAGATCAGCGAGTCGTGCCCGCGCAACGCATTGGCAAACTGCTGATAAGCATCGGTCAATGCGGCGCGTGAATACACGTAACAGGGTGTGCCAAACCGGGCGGCAATATCCGCCAGTGGCACTTGCTCGGCGTGCAGCGAGTCGTTCCGATATTGAAAATAGTCATTCATGGCTAGCTGCCTTGCAGGGCGGATGGCGGAGTAGACGCAGGAAGCGTGAGCGGCCCTTTGTGCCCGCAGCCTTGCAACAGCAAGGCGAAAACCAGGATAATCGCCAGACGCATTTTGCACCCCAGATAAGTTAACGGGTATGGCAAAGGCCACCCCTAATGATAAAACTCGCCATACCCGTTTCCCTCACCCCAACCCTCTCCCGCAAGCGGGCGAGGGGGATTAGGACTCGCTACGCGAGTTTCACGTTTAACGTTGCGGATTATAAGGGCTGAACATGATTGAAAGCGAATTCAACCGGCTGGCCGATGCAGCGCTAACGCGCATCGAAACGGCCATCGACCAAAGTGGCGGTGACGTCGAATGCAACCGCAGCGGCAACGTGCTGGAAATCGAGTTCGACAACGGCCAGAAAGCCATCATCAACCGGCATGATGTGAACCAGGAAATCTGGGTGGCTGCCAGGTCGGGCGGCTTTCATTACGCGTGGCTGGACGGCGCGTGGCGCAGCCAGCGCGACCAGAGTGAGTTATTCAACAAGTTGGTTGAATTGTTTGCCGGACAGGGTGAGGAGTTGGTGCTTGACTGATGTGGTACGGGTTAAAGCAAATCACCGTTCGTGATTATGGAAATAATTGCGTAGAAATTGTTGCTTCCACACGGGCGGGAATAACGCATTTTTAAAAGTACTCTGTAGGTGTTTTCATAAGGCGGTGCACAGGACAAGTTTGCGTTTTGTGGAAAGATCAGGGCAGTTTGCCTGCTGCGACCATGCGGTTCATCAGGGTATTGGGAGAAAGCCAGATGACCAAATCATCAAAACCGTTCTGAATAAAGTCGCGGCTAACAAAATCGTTATTCTTATCGTTGGCAGCATTGTCCTTCTCATCGCCACTGGCGCCAGAAATTAGTTGCCCAGCAGAAGTATAGGCTCCTAAGCCATTTGTTCCGTGCGAGACAATTACTACTGGAACATTGCTTGCAACGCTGGTGGTATGGGCAACCTCTGACCATACAGTAAGGTTTCCGCTTGAGCACAACTGGAATGAAACTCCAGTTGTTATCGCGCAAGCTGCTGTGGTGCCGTCTGTGGCATCGGCAAATGCTGGAGTAACACGGTAGGTAAAGCGCCGCCCCCAAGCATCCGTTTCGCTAATACCCAATGTAGCCCAAGGTAATACTCCACCATTAGCATTTACGTCGCAGGCGGAGTTTTCTTGCCCAGCACCATTTGCTTCGCCAGGGACATTGGGAATAGTGCCATTGGCAGGGCAGGGCAGGGCAGGCGACCATTAATAATGGCGAAACCCATCAGGGCTTGCTGTATCTCATCCAGTTGTTTGCGTGTTTCATTAATGCGTTGTGATTCCATCTGTGCAGATAAGGTCGGGATTAGGCCGCCCAGTAACAATCCAACGATGGCCAGCACGATAGCCATTTCCACCAGCGTAAAGCCAGGTTGATATGAATGGCCGGTAACGGGGATGGGTTTGCGGTTCATTGGCAATTCACTTTCCCGTCCAGACACAATACGAGGTCATTGACGGTCTGATAGGCAGCGTCCGTTATGCGATAGGTCTGGTAGGGTTTGGCGGAGTCGGCATTGGGCAGCAGGTTGTCGGGTTCCAGATATTCGCCGACATTGCTAGTGGAGCGATTTGGCGTCAGTTTTTTTCCGGCAATTATGACGACCGCATGATAATTTCCTGAGCCAGCGGCGTTGTGTGCGCTGCCTTCAACACTCAGACAACTACTGTCGCACTTTGCCGAGCTGCCGGGTCTGAAACCATCTGCTACCTGGTAGAACACCAGGTCTTTCCAGTGCTCCCATTGCTGTGAAGAGAGCAGCTTGCAACTGGCGGGCCAGTCATTTGCCATACTGGAGTCTGGTGGAAATTCTAACTTCATTGCGGTGGTGAAAGCGTTGGCTGCGTCGACGATACTCTTTTGAATGGAGGCAATTTTGGCGGCGCTGGAAGAAGTGGTCAGATCGTCCTTGGCATCATCCGCCGCATCTTTCAGATCATCTGCCGGGTCTTCTAATGGCGTGTCCTTGTAGTCATTCTTGACATCACCGGCGGCTTTTTTTGCGGCGGATGCCTTGTTTTTCATAGTCAAGAGATTGGCCGATGTTTTATTGGAGGCGAAGGTTGCCAAGGCGGCCCACAATTCGTCAAACTTGGATGGCATCGTGGTAATCACCTCGGGCGTGCGATCTGCTTGTACGTTCGGGCGTATCGGCAGGCGCCCGAACAACGTGGTGTTATAACCGCCTTCATCACCGAATAGTGGTGAGGTAACAGTTGAGGCGGAAGCCGATACCGCCCAGGGGTATTTGTTCCCCGGGGTGTCCACGGGGGTGGCCGCATAATCATCCAGACACTTCTTTGCTTCATTGGCAACGCGTCTTTGTATTGCAGTCCAGATATCCTGACGGGTGATGTACACGAATTGATCGTTGACCGAGACCGTGACGTTGCCATTGGCGTCGCGATGTTCGTGCGGCAGAATGAATTTTTCTGTAGTGATATTTGCGTTGTTTATGTTGTGCAGCGTGTCGTTGTCGAGGTAGGCGGCGGGGTTGTAATTGCCACCGCAGATCGGAGCGCTTGTCCCGGAACGATCCTGAACAGGATTGTTGGTGGTGGATACCGGGCCGGGCGCGATGACCACGGCGATGATCTCATCCGGCGATATCTCGTTGCCGTCGGCGGAGTAGACCTTGAGTTTGCCCGTGTTGTCCCAGTTCATGGTCGAAGCTGTTTTGGGATTGTTTTTGTAGGTGCCGGAAACCGCATACCACAGGCATTCTCCTGTGCCATCCCGAGTAATTGGTAATCCCAGTGTTCTCCACGGCAGCCGACCCAGGGTGTTGGTCTCGGCATCACCGCAGGTCTCAGAGGAGCCTTCCGGGTTACTACCACCAGCAGTGCCGTTCGGGTCAGGGCAAGGTAAATAGCCATGTGGTTCCCGTGGTTTAGTGAGATCCACTGGGTGATTATCACCATAAGTAATCGCATAGCCAATCAGCGCTTCCTTGGCCTGCGCCAGCGCGGCGGCGGTTTTTTCCTGGCGCGCATTTTTCAATGCGGTAGTGCTGAGTGAGCCGACCAGTGCGGCGGTAACTCCTAACACCACGATGATCAGCATCAACAGTAGCACTGCGCCGCGCTGGTCGGCTTTGGTTGGTTGAGGCCGGGTTGGGAACATGGCTGCTTATTGCTCCGGGGTTGGCAGACTCAACAGTACTTTTTCACCGACCTTGATCCTGATTGGCTGCGTCTTGCCCGGGAGGGTGACCGGGGCACTTGCCGGCGCGCGTTCGTCACTGGCGCCGGTTATTTGCGGCACGCCGTTGATCCATACGGTGCGTTCGCCGCCGTGTTTTTGCACAATGCCGCTGACGGTCACGGATTCGACAATCGGTTGGTCGGTATGCAGTTGCTGGCCTTGTTTGAGTTGTGCGCGTTGTTCAGGCGTGAAAAACAGCCGCCCCAGCTCTTCTGCCCCGCAGGAGGCAGAGAGGATGAGTGCGAACGCGATCAAAACTGTTTTGGGAGTTGAGTTCATGGCGGTGCGTTCCGGTTTCTCAGCGTAATCCAACCGCCGCTGCATTCCGCCCGGATATGTGCCGCAACGGCCGAAATTTCAGTATTTCCATTACTGGCGGCGGAACGCTGCAGCGTGCAGCCTTCGAGTTGATACCAGCCCTTGATCCGGTTATCCAGAGCCTTGAAAAAATCCGCCAGTTGCTCCTCGTGCAGCAGATCAATTTGCAATTTCATTTCGCTGTAGCGAATCTCGAAATTGCCGCTGTCAACGGGTGGTTGGGGGGTGTAGATCTTTTGCGGCGCAATGACGTAGCTGAAGTCCGTTACCAGATTCTGCTGGCGGATATTTTCCAGGCCTTCCATCCAGTCAAGGCGCTGGTCGTCGCCGAGGATTTTGTTATCGAGCAATCTGCCATATTCAATGGCGTAGGTATCCATATTTTGCCGATCCTGGTGGGCCGCCGATAAATGTTTGCGCGCATCGTTTAGCTTGGCTTGTGTGTTGCGCCATTGGCTCAATGATTCTTTCGCATATTCGTCACTGCTGTATAAAACGATCCCACTGACAAGGGACGATACGCAAATCGCCAGAATACTCCCGCGTACCAGAGGGAAGTCTGATGCGGAGAAATTCATGACGGCGGCCTCCATGAGAGCTTCAGGGAGAAATCAAATGCGGGTTGGTCCGTCACGCGTTGATCACTGATACTGCCGCTCGGGCTGACATCAAACGGTTTGGCCAGCACCGTCAACTGATAGCCCTGGGTGGACAACTCTTGCTGGAAATGTTCCAGATAATTGAGTGCCGCACGATAGTCATTTGCAAAGCCGGCCAGACGCCCCTTGAGGGTAATGACCCGGGCGGGGACATCGGCCAGCGTACCGGGAGCCACCGGTTCGGTCGCGCTCATTTGCCAGGCAAGATGATCGAGGTCAATTTGCGGGTAGCGGTCAAGCGTCTTGCTGATCGGGCGCAAAATATCATTCGCAGTAGAACTGTATTGCTTCAATTTGTGCATGACCGAAACGCCGGTTTTCATGTCGGTCGCGGGCGCATAGGTGTTGGGGAAAGTACGGGTGATTTGATTTGTTTCGTTCTGGATGCGCTGCGTCTGTTCCTGGAGCGATGTGGTCTCCAAATCATTGCGGTTGCTCTGCCACAAATTGGCCGCACTCCACAACAGCGTCCCGAGCAATAGTGTGCCGCTGGCCAGATAAAGCGCGTGCCTTAATTGCCATATCGTAAAGAAATGCGTGTGGATTGCGTTTGCGTAATGGGCTTGCGGCGAACGCGCCGCGAGTTGGTGCAGGAATATCTGGGTGGCATCCGAATCGGTAAAGTGGTAATCGATCTTGAGTTGCCTGGCGATATCCGCGAGGTCGGCGAATTCATAGCGCATATCCTCGTTTCTGGGTAGCTCCAGTTGCAGTTCGATCAGATCGTGACTATGGCCCAGCAGGCGCACGTCGAGAGTTTGTCCGGATGGCAGCAGGCTCAGGCTCTTCAGGTATTGGTAGGTGCGGGTGAGTTCACTTAGCACGGCCTGCTGGAAGGTCATGCCGTCATTGAGGGGGGTCAGCCGGGAAATCAGCAGGTGATGCCCGCTAAAATAGGTCTGGCGCAGCCCGGAAAACTTTTCCCATGAAATGAGCAACAGGTGGCTGGACGGATGGTTTTTTATCAGTGGTGCGCTGATGTGTGGCACCGAATAAATTCCCGCGAGTGGAATTTGCTGCGCCAACAGGATGTCCAGCCAAGAGTTGATGAGTAACGGGTTAGTCAATGCCGAGAACAGCATATCGTCGTCACGCCGCCCGGTTTTGTGCCGTTGCAGCAGGGTAGCTTGCTGAAACGGGATGCCGCGATAAAACTGGTCAAACTTGCGTTCCAGTAATGCTTTCCGGCTCCGCCCGGTCAGGTGCGGGACGGTTTCCTGACGGAAATCCTCTTCAATTAAATCGACTAACAGGTAGGTTGAATATTTGTTTGTTTTCAGAAATTCGGCAAAATTTTCCTGTCCTTCCTGAGAGTCGGAAAATTCGTGCTGGCTGATAATTTTGCCGCGTTCCATGATTTGCGCATGGAGGTGATTGGCACTCAGGAATAGCAGCAGGCGCTTCATCAGAATTGCACCTTGCCGATGATGTCGTAAATCGGCGACAGTACCGACAACATCACCCAGCCGAGTAATGCGCCAAGGATCAGCGTCATGGCCGGTTCGATCATGACCTGCGCCTTCTTGACGGAGTCTTTCACGTCGCGGTCATAAAAGTAGCTGACATTGAGCAGTGCCTTGTCCAGCGAGCCGGTTGCTTCGCCCACCTTGAGCATGCGTATGATTAACGGCGGAAACATGCCGGTATGCTGAAAACTCTGTGTGAGATTCTTGCCGGATTCAATCTCATGCGCCGCGTCATCCAGGCTTTTTGCAATCACACGGTTGCCAACCACGTCACACGTGTTGGCGAGGCAGTCGAGAATGCTCACACCGGAGCTGTACATGATGGCAAAGGTGTTGGCGAAGCGCGCCAGGATAATTTTGCGCAGAATCGGGCCGGTTACCCAGAGGTTGAGTTTCAGATTGTCAAATCTGAATTGCATTTCCGGGCTGGAGGCAATGATCAGTTTGGCAATAATCGGCAGGGCAATCGGCACGGCAATGAGTACGTACCAGTAATCCACAAAAAATGCCGAGGTGGCAAGCAGCATGCGCGTCTGGATCGGGATATCCTGCCCCATGCCCTTGATGAAGCCGACCAGTTGCGGCACCAGATAGATCATCAGGAAAAAAGTAATCGCTATCACAACGGTGCCGACGAAGGCCGGGTAAATCATGATGGTCTTGGTATGCGAGGCCATTTCATCCTGCCATTTCAGTGATTCGGTAATGTGCAGCAGAACTTCCGGCAGTCGTCCGCTTTGTTCTCCGGCATGGGTGAGGCTGATGAAAATTTTGTCGAATGCTTCGGGATGTTGTGCCATCGCCTGGGAAAGTTTTTTTCCGCCCTCGATGGACTCGATCAGATTGGCGATAATTTCCCGGAAGCGCATGTCGTTCATTGTGTCGCGCAGGTCGGCCAGGCTTTCCAGCAGTGGTACACCGGCGCGGATGAGCTGTTCGAGGTTGAAAAAAAAGGTGATTAATTCGGGGCGCTTTATTTTGCTGCGGCCGAGACGGGGTTTTCCGCTGTCTACTTTTGCGTCAATCAGATCCAGCCCGCCACGCTTCAAACGCAACTCCAGATCGATCACATTGGCCGCGTCCTGCAATCCCTTGCTGGCTTTTCCCTGATCGTTGATGGCCCGGTAGGAATATAGAGCCATTAGAGTCTGCCGGTCAGATCCACCACGCGGCTGACTTCCGCAAGCGAGGTGAGGCCTTGCTGGATGCGGCGGATGCCGTCCATCGCCAGCGGGTCGAACCCGTTGGCGAGGGCGGCCTCGCGGATCCGTCGCGTGCTGGCGCGCTGCGAGACGAGGTCATCCAGCTCATAATCCATTTTAAGCAGCTCCATGATAGCCATGCGCCCGGCATAGCCATGATGGCCACAGGTATCGCAGCCGGCGGCACGATACAGCGTGATGTCCTGGTTGGCCGCAATCCCCAGCAATTTGCGTTCCGCCGCATCGGGCTGATAGGGATATTTGCATTCCTTGCAGAGCATACGGATCAGGCGTTGCGCCACGATACCGATGATGTTGCCGGCCATGATATCCGGCAAAATGCCGATGTCGAGCAGGCGCGGGATCGCACCAATGGCAGAATTGGTGTGCAGCGTCGAATAAACCTGGTGGCCGGTCATGGCGGCGCGGAACGCCATTTCGGCGGTGGGATGGTCGCGGATTTCGCCGACCAGAATAATGTCCGGATCCTGGCGCATCATGGAGCGGATGCCGTTGGCAAAATCCAGCTTGGTGGCTTCGTTTACCGAGGTCTGGCGGATCAGCGAGAGCGGATACTCGACCGGATCTTCCAGAGTCATGATATTGACCGACTCGGTGTTGATGTGACTCAGAATGGAATACAGCGTGGTGGTCTTGCCGCTACCGGTCGGGCCGGTGACCAGCACGATGCCTTCCGGTTTGGCGATGATCATTTTCAGTGTGTTAAGCGCGGTCTCATTGAGGCCGATCTGGTCGAGTGCCACGATGCCTTTTTGCCGATCCAGAATACGCAGCACCATATTTTCGCCGTGCGTGGTGGGGTGCGAGGCGACGCGGAAATCAATCTGGCGGCCGGACAAGCGCAGCGAAATGCGCCCGTCCTGCGGCGCGCGCGTCTCGGCGATGTTCATGCCGGCCATGACTTTCATGCGCACCACCATCGCCGCCCAGAAACTTTTGTGCAGGCTGCGTACCTGACGCAGCACACCGTCAATGCGATAACGGATACGCAGGAAGCTGCTTTCCGGCTCAAAGTGGATATCCGAAGCGCCGCGCTGCACCGCTTCGGTCAGTAGCGCGTCGATCAGGCGCACCACCGGCTGGCTGAATTCGTTGACGCCGGTTTGCAGCGCCTGGTAATCCATTTCGCCCGGCTCGATCTCATGCAGGATGCCGTCGATGGAAAGCTCGAAACCGTAGTACTGGTCGATCGCGCGCAGAATGTCCGATTCGCTGGCCAGTTGGGTGATCAACCGGTACTCATCCCTGAGCAGGGCGCGCACCTGATCCAGCGCGATGATGTTATCGGGGTCGGCGACCACCAGCGTCAGGATGCGCGCTTCCCGATCCACTGACAGCGGCAGCAACTGGTAACGCCGCGCAACATCTTTGGGGATCAGCGCCAGTGCGGTTGCGTCGATGATGATGGATGCGAGATCGACGCTTTCCTGCCCGAGGTTTTCCGACAGCACATTACGGATGGTGGCTTCCGAGAGGAACCCCAGACGCACCAGCAGGCGGCCGAGGGGCTCGTGCGATTTGACCTGCTCCTGCAGGGCGATACGCAACTGGTCTTCGCTGATCACGCTTTTATCGACCAGTATCCGTCCCAGTGGTTGTTGGAGTAGTGCTTTAGCCATGAAAAATCAGCGTGTCAGTTCCTGCACACGTTGCGATATCTGCGCGTGGTCAAAGCCGGCGCTGCGTGATGAATCAAGCTGCAGAGCGCGCTGGTAATGCTGTGCGGCCAGCCTGCCCTGGCCGAGGTGATCCAGGCTGACTGCGAGGTTGAAGGCGAATTCGGCATTGGTGGATTCCAGCGTGTAAGCGTTGAAGTAGGCCTGTTGTGCCTCACCCCAGCGCGATTGGTCGGCATACAAATTACCCAGCGCAAAATGCAGTGCGGCTGAATTGCCTTGTTCGCGCAGCAGGGTTTTCAGACGGCTTTCGTTGTTCTGGTCCGTGGACAGGGCGGACATTCCGGCATGTGCGAACGCGTTGCGCGGGTCCAGTGCCAGCGCTTGTTTGTAATACTGTGCCGCCATCCGGTTTTCCCCGCGCTGCTGTGCAATGGCGGCCAGGCCGAGCAGCGCATCCATATTCTGCGCATTCTTCCTGAACAGGGATAAATACAATGATTGCGCTTCATCCAGTTTGTCATTCTGATAAGCGAGATAGGCAGCATTGAGCAGCGGGTCAATCAGCGGCTCGGTGCTGCGCTGCTCGACAGATACGGGCGTAGCGTCTGGGCGGCGACTGCGCGTTTGCGGCATCCCGGCGGGAGCGCTCGCCGCAGGCATTGGTGTGATCTGATCGTTTGTCCTGAGCCCTTCAGCTTCGTTCAGGGCAGGCTTGTCGGAAAGCTGAATTTCCTTTGCAGCATCCGGCACGGCGATCCCCGGTACCAGTGCGCTTTGCGGCGCAGGTTCGGCAATGGCGGCAGGCAGGGCCTGAACGATAGACTGGGCGGGCGAAGCAGGCGGTGCAGGCATCGGGCGGAGCAGCGCGGTGCCACTCGCGGAGTCGAGATACCACAAATAACCGCCACCAATCGCGAGCAGCAGTATCGTCCCGCCCAGAGCAAACAACAGATTGCGGTTGGGCATGGTGCGGCCCATCGGTGAGGATGGGGATTTTGCGTTGAACAAATTCTGTCCGGTGCTGCGTGCCGTGTTTTCAGCACTGCGGGTTTGATCAGACGCGCCGGATGGTTTACCGGCCACGTGTGAATGGTCTTCCAGGCGAAGCTCGTCTGGTGAGGTGGCGTGACCATTCGCTTGCTGCGATTTTTTGCGGGCATCCACGAGCAGGCTCATGTCAGGGTTTGTCGCTGTCCGGTTCTTTGAAGAAATCCTGATCCGGCAACATGTCGCGATAGGCGCTGAAATCACCGTTGATGCTGGCATCCTTGATCACCATCGGGCGCAGGAAGATCACCAGCTCGGTTTTGGTGGTCGTGTCGTTGCGATTCTTGAACAGGTTACCCGCCAGCGGGATGCCGGAAAGCCCAGGAACACCGTCAGTCTTGTTGTTGGACTCGTCCTGCATTAGCCCACCCATTACCGCGATCTGGTTGTTTTCGATTTTCATCACCGATTCCATCTCACGAGTTTGTAGTACGGGAATTTGGCTGGTCACGCCCTGTGTCGGGCATGGAGCGTTGGGACCACAAGGGTTGGCCAAGCTGGGGTTAGGGTCGTTGACCCAATCAATGCGGCGCGTGATAGAAGGGCGGAGATTGATTAATACCGTATCACTATCATTGATTTGTGGTGTCACACTCATGGTGAAGCCGGTCGGTACGGTAATGGCAGTAGTAGTGTAGGTCGTCGTACTCGATGTCTGGTTGGTGGTAGTGTCAGCCTTAATGGTGAAGTACACCAGATTGTCCACTACACGCAGCATGGCAGTCTGGTTATTCAGCACGCTCAATTTGGGGCTGGAGAGAACTTTCACATTACCGAAAGACTCCAGCAAGGAGACGCTCGCGCTAAGGCTGCCAGTTTTGTTTAGCACAAACATGCTTCCGGTGTTGGTCGAAGTTAAAGAGCCAGTGGCCGCCTGAGTTAACGTCACTCCTCTTGCTCCCGGTATCAATTTTGACCAGTTGATACCTTGCTGGTAATTGCTATTCAGAGTTACCTCTGCAACAGTTACCTCAATTAGCACTTGGCGCCGCGCGTTGACCATGATTTGGTCAACGAATTCTTGGATTTTTTCATGCTGTTTGCTGGTGGCACGCACCGTGATGATGCCGTTTTCCGGGTTGGCAATAATCTCCTTGTCAGTTCCGTGCAGAATGTCCTTGATGTTCTGGATCAGAGTTTCCCAGAAATGATTTTTGGAGGTGTTCTTGATGGAGAGTGAAGAATTGTTGCCGCTTGCTCCCGCCGCACCACCGGTGGGTGCGCCTGAACCGACCTGTGTGGCATTGGCCATCGCGCCATCCGTATCACGCGTCATGTTCACGTAGTCGATCTTGTAATGCTTGAGGAACGGCGTGTCCGGCATGACGGTCAGATTGCCGTCGTTCAGTTCGTAACGCATGTCGACCTGTTTGGCGATACGCGTGAGGATTTGCGGCAGCGTCTGGTTGAGTGCATTCAGTGTGACTACTCCCTGGATGCCGGGGTGAATGTCGAGGTTGATTTTCGCGTCGCGTGCCAGCGCGAACAGAATCTCCTGCGCCGAAACGTTGGTGACAACGACGCTGTAAGTGTCCACTTTGGGAGTGGGCTTTGGCGGCGGCAGTGACGCTGCCCCTCTGAGTGGCTGCGGAATATTGGCTGCGGAAGGTTGGCTATCCTGTCGCTGGATATGCTTATCCGAAGGTTGAATCGGCTTGGTGCCGCAACCCGCCAGAAGTGCACTGACGGCGCAGAGATATATCAGGTTGCGTGCGCGCATTCTTTATTCTTCCCGTTGTTTATTTTTTTATTCTCTGATTCTTTGGCTTTTATAGGAGCAAAGCCTAACAGCTTTGCAGACCTTGCTCAATACGCCATTCGGCCTATTTTTCAATAAATATAAACGGATGCGGCAAAAGCTTCCTGATAGCGTTTGGGCAAATTTTTAATCCCGCTGCGTGCTGCCTCAACGGATGGGTAGGTTCCATAAAGTGCGCGCAGACCTTGCTGGCCTCCAAATTTGGCGGGAATCAGGTAAATTTCAGAAAGCACACCGAGTCTGTCGGCGCGTATCAGGAAGCTTTCCATACGCTTCTGATTGATGCTTTCGTTGTAGAACAATTGAATGCTGGCAACAGTTTTCTTCTGCTCGATCAATTGCTTGCCCGCTAGCATACGTTGCTCATACAGGTTTGATTTACTGTTCGCGGAGTTGTTGGTCGCGGTTGGTGGTGCGGCAGCTAGCGCCGGTTCAGACGGGTGTTGCGAATTGGCGGCAACGCCAGTCCGGGTGCTTTCCGTGCCGGTTGCCGGTGCCGGTGAATTGTTCGGCGGCACGGTAACTTCGGGTGGTATATCGACAGGTTGCGCCGCCAAGGCAGGGCCTGCTGGAGCCGTTGTATCCCGGGCTAACCCTTCGATTGTGCTCGGGGCTACAGGCTGTGTCGAAGTGGCTTGCTGAAGCGGCGTTTGCGGTTCATCCAGCGCCCACCATGCAACCAGACCCGCCACAAGCAGCGCGGCAACGGCACCGCCCGCCAGCAGTTTTTTGTCGGGCCAGGTGCGGCCAGGCTTGAGTTCACTGTCACGCATCGCCGCTTGTACATGGCGGGTTTTGATGTCATGAGTGTCTTCCACAAAGGCAGCCAAAAGTGACTTGTCCGCAAGAATGTTGACGCGGCGCATCAGGCCGTTGGATGCGCGCGCAATCAGTTTTACGGCATCCGAAGAAAAAATGTCCGGACCGTGATAGCCCGCTGCACGCATTCTGAACATCAGGTAGTTTTCAAGAATGTTGCGCGACAGCGGCTGCATGTGAAAATGATGCACGATACGGTCTTTGAGCTGGCGCATGTTCGGCTGATCCAGTTTGGCATTCAGTTCCGGCTGTCCGAACAGGATGATTTGCAGCAGCTTGGCATCGCCGACTTGCAGGTTATAGAGCAAACGCAGCTCTTCCAGCGTATCCAGCGGCATGGCATGCGCCTCATCCACCAGCACGACAATGCGCTTGCCTTCGCGCGCTTTTTCTTCGAGCCTGTTCTGGATGTTCTGCATGATGACGCCGACGCGCTCGCCGTCGATGCGCAAGCCAAGCGCGTCGGCAATCGCATACAGCATCTCTTCGCGCGACAGGCTGGGGTTGGCGAGATAGATGGTTTCGATATGTTTGGGGAGTTTTTCCAGCAACATGCGGCACAGCATGGTTTTGCCGCTGCCGACTTCGCCGCTGACTTTGATGATGCCTTCAGCCTCGCTTAACGAGTAGATCAGTGCGTCCAGAATTTCGCCACGGTTGGCACCGGAAAAGAAAAATACCGTGATCGGCGTGATCCTGAAGGGAGGTTCGTTGAGTCCGAAATGTTCCAGGTACATGTTGGAATCCTATGCGTTAATGTGAATCTCGCGCAGCGACAAACCGCACTTCGCGCCCCGGGATTGAAGATTGCCTTTCTCGTTTGCCTCCTCGCCCGCTTGCGGGAAAGGATTGAGGTGAGGGGGCTCTTTGCGGGATAACCAGCGACTTGGCTGGCGTTCTTTGCCAGCCTGGTCGAATGGCTAGTAGTTTCAGCAGGGAAACGGTCATGGCGAAATTAGTCATCAGGGGCGGCTCTCGTCATGACCGTTGAGTTTTTCATGTGCACCGAGACGGCTGTGTAGCGTGGTACGGTTGATGCCAAGCAGCCGCGCGGCTTCACTGATGTTACCGGAGGCGAGTTGCAGTGCTGCGGCAATATAGCAATATTCCCGCTCATGCAGATAATTATCCAGGTTGAAATTCCCGGTTGAGAGGTTGTCCAGAGCTTGTTGAAGTGTGCATCCAGGCAGCTGCTCTCTGATTGCGGGTGTTTCCAGCGGCTCCAGTTCATCACGCAATTGCGTAACATCAACTGTTTTTCCGGGGTATTTTGTGACCAGCCGGATAACGATATTGCGCAATTCGCGGATATTGCCGGGGAAGCTGTAGTGCTCCCAGCATTGCGTTGCCTCCGCATCCAGCTCGAAAGGCGCTTGCCTGATCTGTTGCGCATAATAAGTGCGGAAATGGTCGAGCAGCAGCAGCTTGTCCTGCCCCAGTTCGCGTAGCGGCGGAACAGAAATTGCAAATACATTCAGGCGGTGATACAGGTCGCCGCGAAACGTGCCGGCCTTTACCGCTTCGCGCAAATTGCGATTGGTCGCGGCGATGATGCGCGCCCGGCTTTGGCGTGATTCGGTTTCACCGACACGCTGGTATTCGCCGTTTTCCAGTACCCGCAACAGCTTGGTCTGGAGTTCCAGCGGCAGCTCACCGATCTCGTCAAGAAATAGTGTGCCGTCTGCCGCATCTTCGAAAAATCCGGACTGTGCGCCGGTTGCGCCGGTGAAAGCCCCCTTGCTGTGGCCGAACAGGGTGGGTTCGATCAGCGTGGGTGAAATGGCAGCACAGTTAAGTGTCTTGAACGGTGCACCCGGTTTGCTTCCCAGTTTTTGTATTGCGGCGGCCACCAGTTCCTTGCCGCAACCCGATTCTCCCTCGATCAGCACCGGAAAGGGAATGGCGGCATACATCGTAATCTGGTTGCGCAGTGCTTGCATGGCCGTGCTCTGCCCGATGAGGCCGAGCGATTGCTCAAGGTCTGGTTCGCTGCCCTGAACTGACAGCGCGTCACCGAGCAGTTTTTTGATTTTTTCCGGTGCACAAGGCTTGGCAATAAAATCAATCGCGCCCAGTGTGCGTGCGTGCCGGGCGTTGCTTTGTTCATCTTGCCCGGATAAAACGAAAATTTTGATTTCCGGCGAGTGTGCCAGCAATTCGGCAATCAGGTGGAAGCCTTCATCGGGGCGATGCGGAACGGGCGGGAGACCCAGGTCAACCAGTGCCAGTTGCGGGGGGGTGGGCAACTGGCGCAGCAAATCGATTGCTGCGGGACGCGATTCGGCCAGATGAATATTGAAAGCATTGCCGAGAGTGGCGGCCAATCCCTCGCGAATCAGCGGATCGTCGTCAACGATTATCAGGCCGGGGCGTGCAGAGGTGTTCAATTTGTGTCCGTGGGGATGGGCATCGATTGTTGAGCATAACGGCAAGCGCACGCAAGCTCAATAGGGAATCGCCATGGTGATGCCAATATGTTGGGAATTGCGGGCGCGCTGGTTTAGAATGCGCGCTCCTGAATTCAGCGGATTTAAAATTTTGCCTTCGCCCGCACTGGTCGAAATTCGCGACCTTAATTTCACCTATGACAAACGTCCTGTCCTGAAGGGGATCAATATGGTCTTCCCCAAGGGAAAGCTGATCGCCATCATGGGGTTGAGCGGCTGCGGCAAGACTACGTTGCTGCGCCATATCGGCGGCGCGCTCAAACCGACCAGGGGTTATGTCAAAGTGGACGGGCAGGTGATTCATGAGCTTGACCGGGATAACCTGTACGCCATGCGGCGCAAGATGGGCATGTTGTTCCAGTTTGGTGCGCTGTTCACCGATATGTCGGTGTATGACAACGTGGCGTTTCAGATGCGCGAGCATACCGATTTGCCGGAAGAAATCATTCGTGATCTGGTGCTGATGAAGCTGCAGGCGGTCGGCTTGCGTGGCACGCATAATCTGATGCCGTCCGAGTTGTCCGGTGGCATGGCACGGCGCGTGGCGCTGGCACGTGCGGTCGCGCTTGACCCGATGCTGATCATGTATGATGAGCCGTTTGCCGGGCTGGATCCGATTTCACTGGGCGTGGTGGGTGATTTGATCCGGCGGCTGAATGATGCACTGGGGGCGACCTCGATCATCGTCACCCATGATGTGCAGGAATCGTTGAAAATCGTCGATTATGTTTATTATGTGGCGAGCGGTGTGATCAAGGCGGAAGGAACCGCCGACGAGATCCGCGCTTCAGGCGATGAGTTTGTGCACCAGTTTGTGCATGGCAAGATGGATGGCCCCGTGCCCTTCCATTATCCCGGCGGTGATTACCGCCAAGACCTGAATTTGAAAGACTGACACAATGCCGGCAGCTCAAGCGATCAAGAAAATTGGCCGCCGCACCATTAATGCGGTGTGGCGCATCGGCGTAGCCAGTCGTTTTTTTGCGCTTACGCTGGCGCATTCGGGTAACGGTTTCCGGCGCTTCCACCTGATCATTAAAGAGCTGTTCTCCACCGGTGTGATGTCGCTCATCATCATCGTGGTGGCGGGTCTGTTTGTCGGCATGGTGCTTGGCTTGCAGGGCTACGAGACACTCAAGCGCTACGGCTCTGAATCGGCGCTGGGCAGCATGGTGGCATTAAGTCTGGTGCGCGAGCTGGGGCCGGTGGTAGCCGCGCTGCTGTTTGCCAGCCGTGCCGGCTCGGCAATGACGGCGGAGATCGGTCTGATGAGAGCGACCGAGCAAATTTCGGCGATGGAAATGATGGCGGTCAATCCGATTGCGCGCATCATCGCACCGCGTTTCTGGGCCGGCGTGATTTCCATGCCGTTGCTGGCCGCCATGTTCAGTGCGGTGGGGGTGTTTGGCGGTTATCTGGTCGGCGTGGTGCAGATTGGTGTGGACGAAGGATCGTTCTGGTCGCAGATGCAGGCTGCCGTGGATTTCCGTGAGGACATTCTGAACGGCGTACTCAAGAGTTTTGTATTTGGCATTGTGGTGACGGTAATTGCGCTGTTCGAGGGCTATGATGCGCCGCCCACCGCAGAAGGCGTATCCGGCGCGACAACGCGCACGGTAGTGACTTCGTCGCTGGCGATCCTGATGCTGGATTTTATTTTGACCGCAATCATGTTTAGAGGGAGTTGAGGAACGCTTATGGAACGCACGACGATTGATTTATGGGTCGGGATGTTTGTGGTGGCAGGCATTGCCGCATTGGTGATGCTGGCGATGAAGGTGGGGAACCTGGGCACCTACAACGTGTCCGAGGCCTATCAGCTACATGCGTATTTTTCGAATATCGGTGGCCTGAAGCCCAAGGCATCGATCAAGAGCGCGGGTGTGCTGGTGGGGCGCGTGACGAACATTACTCTGGACACGAGCCGCTATGAAGCCAAGGTAGAGATGAGTCTGGATAAGCGTTACCAGTTTCCCAAGGATACGTTTGCCAATATTCTGACTTCCGGCTTGCTGGGTGAGCAGTACATTGGCCTGGTACCAGGCGGTGACGAAGAAATGCTGAAAGACGGCGATCAACTGAAAATGACGCAGTCTGCCGTGGTGCTGGAAGATCTGATCGGCAAGTTCCTCTACAACAAGGCCGAAGAACCGGCAAAATAATCAAGGAGCTTCAAAAATGAAGTGGTTGTTGAAAATTGTTGCAGGTTTGTTATGTGTGGCTGGCATGGCGCAGGCCGAGATGGTCGCGCCGGATGTGTTGATCAAGACGACCGCGCAGGATGTCCTTGTGATTGTCCAGCAGGACAAGGATATTCAGGCAGGCAATCAGAAAAAAATTCTCGATCTGGTGGATGCCAAGGTGCTGCCACATTTTGATTTTGTGCGCATGACGCAGTTGGCAGTGGGCAAGTATTGGCGTACCGCAACCAATGAACAGAAGCAGACGCTGGTAACGGAATTCCGCAATCTGCTGGTACGAACCTATACCAAGGCATTCACCGTGTATCGCGACCAAACTGTGGAGGTGAAGCCGTTCAGGATGGCTGCCGATGCGACCGAGGCCACCGTCAAGACCACCATCAATAAACCGGGGGCACCGCCGGTTCCGGTCGATTACGAAATGAGAAAAACGGCCGGTGGCTGGAAGGCCTTCGATGTATCCATCGAAGGTGTCAGCATGGTGAACAGTTACCGCGGTACCTTCGGCACGCAAATTGAACAGAACGGTATCGACGGGCTGATCAAGACGCTGGCCGACAAGAATGCCAGCGCAGACAACGTGGCACTGCAAAAGACAGACACAAAATGATTGAGCGCGAGGATGGTCGTCTGGTGGTGCGTGGCCGTTTGACCATTGCGACCGTGCCTGCATTGTTCGAGGCGGGTTTGCAATATTTGGCCGGCGAGGATCTGCTGGTGGATTTTTCCCAGGTCGAAGCGGTTGATTCGGCGGCGGTCAGCATGCTGCTGGGCTGGCTGCGCGCCGCACAACGCAGTCGGCATACTTTGCGCGTGACCAGCTTGCCGGAAGATTTGCTCAGTTTGGCGCACTTGTACGGTGTGGCCGATCTGCTACCCCAGCAATCCGCCTGATCTTTTGGCGTGCGGCACGTCCGATGTCGCACGCATCCCCCGCCAGTTTTTAGTATCATGCGCAACCTCTGGCATAAGCGCGTCCTTAAACCCGTTCTTGATCAACAAACAACAAAGAATTCACAATGGTTACTTCAGAAAGCATCCGACTCAGCATCGCGCAAGGCATGGCGACCGAGCATTTAAGTGTCGCAGGTGAAGATGGCACGCATTTCGAAGCGTTGGTGGTGAGCCATGCCTTCGCCGGCAAAAGTCGTGTGCAACGCCATCAACTGGTTTATCAAACGCTCGGGGAGCGAATGCGCGAAGAAATTCATGCGCTGTCGATGAAAACCTACACGCCGGAAGAGTGGCAACAACAGAACTAGGCTGGCAATGCAAAAACTGGCAATTCAGGGCGGCAGTCGCCTTAATGGTGAAGTGCGCATCTCCGGCGCCAAAAATGCGGCCTTGCCGATATTGTGCGCCAGCTTATTGACCGGCGACTCGCTGCAACTCGACAATGTGCCGGATCTGCACGATGTCACCACGATGCGCAAGTTGCTGCAACAGATGGGGGTCGCGATAGAGGCAGCCGGCGGCCAAGTAATCTTGTCTGCGGCGCATATCGACAAGCTCGAAGCGCCTTACGATATGGTGAAAACCATGCGCGCCGCGATTCTGGTGCTGGGGCCTCTGGTGGCGCGCTTCGGCGAGGCGCGCGTTTCGCTGCCGGGCGGTTGCGCCATCGGCTCGCGCCCGGTTGATCTGCACATCAAGGGCCTGCAGGCAATGGGAGCGGCAATCCATATCGAGCACGGCTATATCCATGCCCAGGCAAAACGGCTCAAGGGTGCAC
Organism: Gallionella sp.; assembly: GCA_035529795.1. GTDB lineage: Bacteria > Pseudomonadota > Gammaproteobacteria > Burkholderiales > Gallionellaceae > Gallionella. Next base: position 75,455 of record DATKVZ010000010.1, read on the forward strand.
GAATCTTTTTCGATCTGGTCAGTGTGACCGGCACGGAAAATCTGATGATGGCGGCAACGCTGGCAGACGGCGTGACGGTGCTGGAAAATGCGGCGCGCGAACCGGAGGTGGTAGATTTGGCGCATTGCCTGATCGCCATGGGTGCCAAAATCGAAGGCGCGGGCAGCGATACCATCACTATTACCGGGGTAGAAAAATTGCATGGTGCGAGTCATCGTGTCATGCCGGACCGTATCGAGAGCGGCACCTTTCTGGTCGCGGCGGCAGCGGCCGGCGGCAACATCACATTGACCGATGTGCGCGCCGATATTCTCGACAACGTGCTGGAAAAATTGCAGGAGGCCGGTGCGGCAATTCGCGCGTCGGGTAGTACCATCAGCCTGCAAATGAACCGGCGCCCCACAGCGGTGAATATACGCACCTCACCCTACCCGGCGTTCCCAACCGACATGCAGGCACAGTTCATGGCACTGAATGCCATTGCGGAAGGCAGCGCCATGGTGGTCGAGACTATTTTTGAGAACCGCTTCATGCATGTGCAGGAGCTGCGCCGCCTTGGCGCGCAGATTGATGTGGAAGGCAATACCGCCGTGATCAAAGGTTGCACGCAGCTCGAAGGCGCGACCATCATGGCGACCGATCTGCGCGCTTCGGCGTGCCTGGTCATCGCCGGGCTGGTGGCGCAGGGCGAAACTATCGTGGATCGCATATATCATCTGGATCGCGGTTACGAACACATCGAGGCCAAATTATCAGCGTTGGGAGCAAGTATCCGGCGGGTGAAGTAGTTGAGATAGGCCGTTCGTCCCGATCCTGTCGAAGGATAGCCGTTATTCCCACCCTTCGTCATGCCCAGGACAGGCCAATCTGCAGTCACGCGAAAATCCAGCCATCAAACTTACCGCACAGCGGACAAGGCCAGTCATGGGCAACAATACAAAACCCACACACTCTCGCAATCTGGACGGCATCACCCTCGAAATGATCGTCACCCAACTGTCCGAGAATATCGGCTGGGAAGCGATGGCAGCTGCCGTGCCGGTGCGCTGCTTCACGCACGACCCCAGCATTAAATCCAGCTTGAAGTTTTTACGCAGGACTCCGTGGGCGAGAAAGCGGGTGGAGGAGTTGTATTTGCGGCAAAACCGAAGCTGAGCTGACCCTCATGGCACTCATGGCACTAGTGTCCGCGAAGATGAAGACATTGAATGGAATGATTGAGCCTAACACTGCAATCAAGGGAAAGCTGTGCGATAAAGCCACGCAGCCGCCATGACAAGTCTGGTATTCTTCAACCCATCAGTTGCTACACTTCTGCCCCCAATTCTTCATGGCAAACAGGCTGTATGACTTCATCTAACTCAACTAAGCGGCGCCCTATTGGCATTGACCTTTTCGCTGGGGCGGGCGGGTTGTCTTTGGGTTTTGAGCAGGCCGGATTTGATATTGCCGCTGCCGTGGAAATCGACCCAATTCATTGTGCTACGCATGAATACAACTTTCCCAATGCTAAAGTCGTTTGTGCGAGCGTGGTAAATGTGACCGGAGACGAAATTCGTCACAAAGCCGGGTTGGGTAATGCCGACATTGATGTGGTATTTGGTGGTGCGCCTTGTCAGGGGTTTTCACTTATGGGCAAGCGCGCGCTTGACGACCCACGGAATCAACTTGTTTTTCACTACGTTCGCCTCGTGTCTGAATTGCAACCCAAGTATTTTGTATTCGAAAACGTTAAGGGGTTGACGCTTGGCAAGCACGTGGAATTTTTAGGCGAGTTGATCGCGGCATTAGATAGGGTTGGTTATGATGTGCTAAGTCCATATCGAGTCCTTAACGCTGCCCATTTTGGTGTGCCTCAAGATCGTCAACGACTGTTTGTTATTGGGGCACAGCGCGGGTTGAACTTGCCGAACTATCCGAAACCGCTTGAACGCCAGACAACGGTCTGGGAAGCGATTGGCGATCTGCCGGATGCAGATCGATTCGCTACTTTGAATGTGGCAGATGATGTACGTGTTGAATGGGAAACAGAAGCGAGCTACGCTCGGCGACTGAGAGGACTTGAGTCCGATCCTACAGACTTCGGTTATGGTCGCGAATTCGATCCCGATGTGCTCACATCGAGTCTTCGCACAAAGCATACGGAGCTTTCCATGCAGCGATTTATGGTAACTGAACATGGGAAAATCGAGCCTATTAGCCACTTTCGCAAATTGCCGCCAGATGGGCTGTGCAATACCTTGCGTGCCGGTACAGACAGCGCGCGTGGCGCTTTCACATCCCCGCGCCCGATACATCCGTTTTTGCCGCGCGTGATTACAGTGCGAGAAGCGGCCAGGTTACACTCTTATCCAGACTGGTTTAGATTCCATTCGACCAAATGGCACGGCTTCCGGCAGATCGGCAACAGTGTTCCACCGTTGCTGGGGCGCGCTGTCGCCAGCGAAATAATCAAGGCATTAGGGATCAAATCACGCAAACCAAAGGCTCTGTATCAACCCGGAGAGATCGATCTACTATCTTTCGATATGGGTGCCGCCGCACGGTATTTTCAAGTACCGCGAAACACCATTGCGCAACGCACGCGGAAACAGAATCAAAATCAGCAAGACTTATGGAAAGAAGCCTATGCCTGACAAGAAAACCGAACGGCAGCCTAACCGTTATCAGGCCATCATTGCACGAGTATTCACAGACCATTATTCCAAAGGTGCGACGGAATTCGAGTTTACGCGTGATGAGTTCGTTGCCATTGCAGAATCGCTCAATATCAAACTGCCGAAAAATTTTGGCGATGTCATTTACTCGTTCCGTTATCGCAACGAGTTGCCGGAGGCTATTGGTAAAACGGCATCCAAAGGGTTTGAATGGATTATCGAGGGTGCGGGTCGAGCACGTTACAGATTCAAGCAAGTCAGATTGAACCGTATTGTTCCTCGCGAAGAATTGCTCACCATCAAAGTTCCAGATGCAACCCCAGAAATTATTACTGCTTATGCGTTGAATGACGAACAGGCGCTGTTGGCCAAGGTTCGATATAACCGGCTGGTCGATATATTTTTGGGAATTACCGCGTTTTCACTGCAAAATCATTTGCGAACAACGGTAAAAAATGTCGGACAAATCGAGATCGACGAAATTTATGTCGGCATAGACCGTCACGGTCGGCAATTTGTGGTTCCGGTGCAGGCCAAGGGCGGTAGCGATAAGCACGGCGTAATTCAAAGCCTGCAAGATGTATTGTGTTGTACCGAAAAATTCCCTAATTTGATTTGTCGTGCGGTATCTGCGCAATTTATGAGTGAAGAACGTATCGCCATGTTTGAACTTGCCGTGCAGGATGGCGAGATTAAGGTGGTTGATGAAAAACATTACCAGCTTGTTCCGGCTTCTAGCATTTCAGCGAAAGACTTGCAGCAATATGCGGCACACAACATTTAGGGAGGGTGTACTAAACTTTGTGTAAACGGTCATTTGGCAGGAAACTGCTGAAACTTTGAAAGGAGTGGACATGACCGTAGCAAAAGCACTACCCGCAGACCTGATTGACAGCCTGCTGTCGAACTACAAGAAACCCGAAGA
>DATKVZ010000011.1:0-3036 GCA_035529795.1 Gallionella sp.
GGGCATCGCACCCAGCACCTCGAACGAAGAATCGGGCTTGGTGAAATCCAGTATGTCGTTGCTGCCGCCAACGTCCCGGCGATAACGCCCGCCGCCGGTTGTCTCAAGGAAATCCAGATAATAGACAGTGCTGGTGCCGGAACCCGAAGTATGGACCTGCACGCTGTTCGGCAACGCCAGGCGCACATCGCGCCCGATGCGGCGCAGCGCGGTATCGGCGATATCGGTCATGTCGGCGCGGCGCGACACGTCCATATACTGCTGTATCGGCGCCTTGAGGAACACCGCGACCATGCCGCCGATGATGCCGGTGATCACGATCACCATGATCATTTCGACCAGCGTAAAGCCGCGCTGGGAAAATCTTGGCCCCTTTGCCTTGTACCTTGCACCTTGTATCTTGAACCTGTTCATCATCATGGATTCGGCGAATAACGGGTGCGGATGCCTTCCAGCACCACCGGCAGATTGTCCGGGCCTGTCACCGTCACGGTGATTAGCAGCGCTGCATCGGCAGGCAGGCCGGCCAGCGCGCCACGGTTTATCGCAATGCCGGCGCTGTACCCGGCCAGCCCGATGTTGTTATTGGTGATGTCCATGATCGCGCCGGCGGGCATGCTGAAATTGCCATAATCGGCCACGTTGTCGAAAGGGTCGGTTGACGAATAGCGCGTTTCAGTGCCGGGAGTCGCCGATGTCAAGGCCGCTCCGCCCTTGTTCTGGTCCATCCCCGGCGAACAGTTTGCCGCGCTGACCGCACTCGCCGCATTCACATCGTTCGGGTCGCAAAACGTGAACGGCATCAGCTCGACTTCCTCGAGCAATGATTCGGCGATCGCCAGTGCCTGCTTGTGCACCAGCGGGTCGGCGCTGCTTTTGGTCGTCACATTCAGCACCAACAATATGCCCGCCACCGCGACGCTGACGATCACGATGAACATGATCAGCTCGATCAGGCTGATGCCGAGTTGTCCGTGTCTCTTGCGCATACATTCAGGGCGAGTGCACATAGCCGGTTTCCGCTTCGACGATGATACTGTTTGACGCACCGTTGATGCTGATAGTCTGCTTTGAATTCGGGGTGGGTTGGCCCAGCGCGTTGAAACTGAAACCCGTCGGAACTGGTGAGGAAAACGTGATTCCGGCAGGCGCGTTGATCTTGTACTGCCCCCCGGTCGGCGAGAGTAACGGTGTACTGCAGCCTGCGGTCGCACCGGTGGAAAGGGTGACGCTGTTGGTGGTGAATGCCGCGCAAACGTATTGGTGCTGCGCGATCGCCTCTTTCTGCGCATAGCGCAATGTAGCCTGCACCTGGTCGGCAAAGCCGCGCGACTGGAACACACTGGTACCCAATAATCGCGGGGCTGCTACGACAGCAATTATCCCGATGATGACCATCGTCATGATCAACTCTACAAGCGTAAAGCCTTGCTGCGAAAGGGTCGCGGCATACCCCCGTAAAGAGGACACCGCCAGACGCTCGCCCTTCGGTCGGTCTTGGTGCAGGCAGCGGAGCACACATCGGCGAAGACGATCTTGCCCAGCCTTTGGCTGGATGCAAGTCGCCTGTATCGAGACCACTTGCGGGTGCTGATTATTACCCACGCGCAAATCGGACAGCCATACGGCAGACGATGCGCCAGGATGTTTCCTGTCGACAGGTAATGCGGCCTGTATTTTTTGTTGGGCAATACGCATAAGAACCGGGACTATTTCGGATTACATATCTTGAAACGAATTCACAAGTATGCAGTGTAACTAACAAAGACCTCAAACAATGGACAAAAAACAAGGGAGACCGAAGCCTCCCCTGTTATGATTTCTATTACATCTTAAATAACCGAGAAGCCGTGATCGAGCCTCCCTATTATTTTATTAGTTAATGAATGGAACATAACCAGTTGCGGTCGAGCCACCGGATGGGTCAGTCACAACAATTGCACAAGGATTACCGCTGCCGGAGAATGTGTAAGCAGTTCCAGTAGAGGTTACAGGTATGGACTGCAACAGTTTACCAACCAAAATAGATGTATTAGGAGTATTACACGCCGCAGCATTTACCTGGACACCAGAAGCAGCACCACCAAGCGAACGTGTCGCGTAGTTAATCGTACCCGCCGAAGAAATTGCTCCAGCAATACCCTGAGTTGCCGCTGTCCGTGCATTGGTCGACAAATCAAAAAACTTCGGCAGCGCTGTCGCGGCCAAAATACCCAGAATCACGATCACCATGATCAGTTCGATCAAAGTAAAACCAGATTGTTGCTTTTTCATTTGATAAATCTCCTGTAGTTGAGGCCGCAGCCCCGAGTTGTTGTATAACTTTTAATTCGCCCAATAACCCGTTGCCGCAGCAAGGATTTTTACAGGCAGATGTTACATTAAACGAAGCCTGATCTAAACGCAACTACTATCTGTTTTAGCCGATGAGCGGCACTTATTCAACCGATGAGCGGCGATGGCTGCCCTCGCTCCCGCACCGGACGGCTCCGCCGCACCGCACCAAAGGCAGGCAATCTGCTAATTCGCTGCGCTCATGCAGAATTGACACTCTCGCGAGGGCTAGCCAACAAATTCCCCAAGAGTGGCTCTTCCCATGAGCAGCTTGGCTGCCCTCGCTCCCGCACCTGACGGCTCCGCCGCACCGTGTCGCGAGGGCTACACCAACCAGCGGAACATCACAACAAACAGGTAGATGCTTGAAAGCAACAGCAACCAGCCCACCCTTTGTGCGTGACGCGCAACAAAACGATCCACCTGCTCATGCGGCACATCAAACACCCTGGTGGCGCGTCGCGAAGACACCCACCGGTTTGCCTGCTCCTCCATGCCGCGCAACATGCTGGGACGCAACCACAGGAACAGCCCGGCGATCAGCGCGACCGCGCCGCCGACCAGCGAGCCCAGCACCAGCGCATCGAGCAGGCTAGCCAGCAGTCGGGCCGGAAGCCGCCCGCCCAGACGCTGCAGCTCGTACGCCCTGTCGAACAGCATGCCGAAATAAACCAGGATATAGCTCGCCCCGGCGACAATGAC
>DATKVZ010000012.1:0-97582 GCA_035529795.1 Gallionella sp.
TCTTCGGGTTTCTTGTAGTTCGACAGCAGGCTGTCAATCAGGTCTGCGGGTAGTGCTTTTGCTACGGTCATGTCCACTCCTTTCAAAGTTTCAGCAGTTTCCTGCCAAATGACCGTTTACACAAAGTTTAGTACACCCTCCTTCCAAAAGCAACATGCATTGACGAAAAAACAGTTGGGGCAGATGGGACTATCATCACGCTAACCCATTTAAAAAGAGAATCGCCGTTTGATTTCTCTGGCTTAGCCGATAGCTTGTCGAGAATATTTATCTTTGACGACAACTTTAATTTAGTAATCGAGTCACCATCCGGAAACAGAATAGCGGTAGACAACAAAAGGAAATATGAAACCTTAGATAAAGAGTTTGAGTGGGACCTGGAATCCACAATTCTTGTTCCAACCGCTTCTGAATACTTCGGAGAAATTGCAGGGCTACTTATAACTTCCCAAAAACCTATAGCTCCCTCGTCCGGCCTAAGAGGAATTGCACTTTTTTCACGAGGTAAACTCGTAAATGCTCCCGAATTTTTCTCGAACAGCGCATCCAGCCATTTCTACCAATATCTCACCGGATGGATTAGCGTAGATTTCATCGATCTGCTTACTGAGGATGTCATTTCGACCAATCGCCAATCAATTGATTGGGAACATCCAGATATGGCGAAATTGCGAAATTTTCTTTCAGGTATTGTTTCTCAAGTGAACTCCGACTGGCGTGTTAAACGTAAGGAGAAGAAGGGGCAAGATTTAAAGGAAAAAACGGGCATTGATACAGAAGTGTGGATGCAAGCACTACCTACAGAGATAAGGGGGTATACCCAGCAAATTATCGAATCGCTCGGCGGGGAAGATGCACTTGAGAAATATACGCCAGTGATCAAAGCACTACACAAAATTATCCCTGAATATCCAAACTTACATTGGCGGCATTTGCATAAGGACCTAAGAGAGCGGATAAAAGACTTTTATCAAAATGAGCAGTATGGAATTGCGGCAAGCCAGGGAGTTCAGATTTACTGCGAAATAATCCGCAAACTGACTGGAAAAACAGAAGATGGGATTCCTTTGGTTAATGGCGTATTCGGCAGCATGCCATTTGCTAATCCGCCCACTGTACAATTAAACGACCTAAGCACGGAATCCAAGAAGAATATTCAAGAAGGCCAAGGACACCTCTCCAGAGGCGTAGTCACTGGTTTTAGAAATCCCATAATGCACGGTCCAATTGATACTCAGGTGCCAGCCGTATTTTCAGAACTGGATTGCCTCAATGTGTTGAGTCTGGTGTCATACCTAGTAACCAGATTGGACGACGCAACGGTTAACACCTGATCTCCAAACATGGCCGCGCCCAAATATCCTTTCGCTGTTTGGGACGTTGCTGCAGCGCTGAAAAAGCGCTACCACGACTTCAATCACTACAACCTAAAAAACCCGCTGGACGAGTTGCTGTTCATCATGTGCAGCACGAAGACCGCCGAAGCGAGCTACCGGAGCACCTTCCGTGCTCTGAAAGAAACCTTTCCCACCCACCTGCACATTGCCGAAGCGCCCGCCGAATATATCGCACGGCCTATCGCCAGCGGCGGCCTGTCGAACCAGAAAGCCCGTGCAATACGCAATCTTCTCGACATCATCGTGGCGCAGTTTGGCGAGCCGTCGCTCAAGGCATTGCGCGCTATGAGCGACGAGAATGCCGAAGCATTCTTGCTATCGCTGCCGGGAGTGGGGGGAAAAACGGCGCGCTGCGTTTTGATGTATTCGCTAGACAGACGGGTATTCCCGGTAGACACGCACTGCTGGCGCATCGCGCGGCGTCTCGGCTGGTTCAGGCCGACGCAGAAGGACAAACATTGCGCGCCGCGCGATACGGATCGCCTGCAATCCAGAATTCCGCCCGAGCTGCGCCACTCCTTGCATGTGAACATGGTTTCACTGGGGCGCGAGATATGCATCCCAACCATTCCTCGGTGCGATGAATGTCCAATATTAGCCTGGTGCCGCAAGATTGGCGTACCGCGTAGCATAAGCAAACAATAGCGCTGAAATGGATGAGGGAGGAGGATTGCTAGGCAGATAACGCTTTATCGGAACACGATGGTCTTGTTGCCGCAGATCAGCACGCGATCTTCGATGTGATAGCGCAGGCCGCGCGCCAGCACGGTTTTCTCGATATCGCGCCCGTAGCGCACCAGATCATCCACCGTGTCGCCGTGATCCACACGCACCGTGTCCTGTTCGATGATCGGCCCCGCGTCCAGTTCGTCGGTGACGAAATGGCAGGTTGCGCCGATCAGTTTCACGCCACGCTGAAAAGCCTGATGGTAGGGCTTTGCGCCGACAAAGGACGGTAGGAAGCTGTGGTGGATGTTGATGACGCGCCCGGTGTAACGCCGGCAAAAATCCGGTGGCAAAATCTGCATGAAGCGCGCCAGCACCAGTGTATCGCCCTGATGCTGCTCGAACAGTGTGCCGATTCCGGCGAATGCCGCTGCCTTGTCTGCCATGTCGATATGAATGAACGGGATGCCGTGCCATTCGACGAAACTGCGCAGGTCTTCGTGGTTAGAGATCACACAGGGGATGTCCACCAGCAGTTCCCCGCTACGCCAGCGATGCAGCAGGTCATTCAGACAATGATCCTGTTTGCTCACCAGAATCACCAGGCGCTTGTTCTGCGCCGAATCGGAAAGCTGCCAGGTCATTGCGAAATCACCGGAAAACTGTGCAAAACGGCGACGGAATTCGTCTACGTCAAACGGCAGTGAAGCAGCGCGGATTTCCTGGCGCATGAAAAAGCGCTGTGTTTCCTGATCGGTATGGTAGCTCGCTTCAACGATGAAGCCGCCGTGTTGTGCGATGAAACCGGTGACGGTGGCGATGATGCCCGTGCGATCCGGGCAGGAACTGGTCAGCGTGTAACGACGTTCATTCATGTCAGTTCCTTGGCCATGATTGCCAATTCCTCATGCGGGTGATGGAATTTACAGTGCTATGCCCTGGTCGCGCAGGTATTCCTCATAATTGCCATGATAGTCGGTCACGCCCTTGGCGGAAATCTCGAGAATGCGTGTTGCCAGCGAGGAAACAAACTCGCGATCATGGCTGACAAAGATCAGCGTGCCTTTAAACAGGTCGAGGGCGGTGTTGAGTGATTCGATGGCTTCCATGTCCATATGGTTGGTCGGCTCATCCATCAGCAGCACATTGGGTTTTTGCAGCATCAGTTTGCCGAACAGCATGCGCCCCTTCTCGCCGCCGGACAGCACCTTTACTTTTTTCTTCACGTCGTCGCCAGAGAACAGCAAACGCCCCAGGGTGCCGCGCACCACCTGGTCGTCATCGTTTGGTCCGCGCCAGTAAGTCATCCAGTCCATCATCAGCTCATCCTTGGCGAACTCGTGTGCATGGTCCTGCGCGTAGTAGCCGAGCTTGGCCTTGTCTGTCCATTTGATAGTGCCGGTGTCGGGTGTAAGCTCGCCCGCCAGGCAGCGCAGCAGCGTGGTTTTGCCGATGCCGTTCGGCCCGATGATGGCGACTTTTTCGCCGGCGTCAATACGGAAATTGACATTTGAAAACAGTATCTTGTCGAAGCCTTTGGCCATCTTTTGCACTTCCACCGCGGTGCGGTGCAGCTTGTCGCGCTCGTCGTACTCAAAGCGAATGAACGGGTACTGGCGGCTGGACGGTTTGATGTCCTCCACCTTGATCTTGTCGATCTGCCGCGCGCGCGAGGTTGCCTGCTTGGCCTTCGAGGCATTCGCCGAGAAGCGCGCCACGAAGGCCTTAAGCTCGGCAATTTTTTCCTTGGCTTTGATGTTGTCTGTCGATTGCTGCTCGCGTGCCTGCGTCGAGGCCAGCATGTAATCGTTGTAGTTGCCCGGATATACGGTGATTTTGCCGTAGTCGAGATCGGCCATGTGGGTGCACACGCTGTTCAGAAAGTGGCGGTCGTGCGAGATGATGACCATCGTACAGTTACGCGCGTTGAGGATATCTTCCAGCCAGCGGATGGTATTGATGTCGAGGTTGTTGGTTGGTTCGTCGAGCAGCAGGATATCCGGGTCGGAAAACAGTGCCTGCGCCAGCAGCACGCGCAGCTTGAAGCCGGGCGCGACCTCGCGCATCGGCCCCTGGTGCAATTCGATGGCAATACCGACACCGAGCAGCAACTCGCCGGCACGCGCCTCGGCGGTGTAGCCGTCGTATTCGGCGAAAGTTGCCTCCAGGTTTGCAGCGTGCATGTAATCCTCTTCCGAGGCGTCCGGATTGGCGTAGATCGCATCGCGTTCCGACATTGCCGCCCACATCTCGGCATGCCCCATCAGCACCACGTCCAGTACCCGCATATCCTCGTAGGCAAACTGATCCTGGCGCAACTTGCCAAGCCGTTCGCCGCGGTCCAGCATTACTTCGCCGGAACTCTGTTCGAGGTCGCCGCCGAGAATTTTCATGAAGGTGGTCTTGCCGGAGCCGTTCGCGCCGATCAGGCCGTAGCGGTTGCCGTCGCCGAACTTGACGGAAACGTTCTCGAACAGCGGCTTGGCGCCGAATTGCATGGTGATGTTGGCAGTGGAAAGCATGTGAAACTCAATCTGTACAAATTTTTGGAGCGCGATTCTAACATCGCACGCGCCATACGCCGAATTAAACACCGGTGCATTTATCCGGATAGCGTGACTATCGGCTAAAATGTGCCGAGCTAATTCTTTCCCGACATCATGGTTCCTCATCTCACTACCGCCCTGACCGGTCCGTTGCTAGACCTGGAGCGGCGCATCCTTTCCGCACAACCGACCATTGAGCACTGGTTCCGCGCACAATGGCAGGAACATGCCGTGCCATTTTATGCCTCGGTAGACTTGCGCAACAGCGGCTTCAAACTGGCGCCGGTGGATACCAATCTGTTTCCCGGCGGCTTCAATAATCTCAACCCGGAATTTTTGCCGTTGTGCGTGCAGGCCATGCAAAGCGCGGTGGAGAAGGTGTGCCCGGAAGCGCGCGGCGTGCTGCTGATCCCGGAGAACCACACGCGCAACCGCTTTTACCTGCAGAATGTCGCGCAGATTGTCACCATCCTCAGGCAGGCCGGCATGAGCGTGCGCGTCGGCAGTCTGCTGCCGGAAATTACCACGATTACACCGATACAATTGCCCAGTGGCGCCACACTGACGCTGGAGCCGTTGCAGCGGCACGGCAACCGGCTCGGACTGGAGGGCTTCGACCCGTGCGTGATATTGCTCAACAACGACCTCTCCGGCGGCGTGCCGGACATCCTGAAAAATCTGGAACAGGAAGTTTTTCCGCCGCTGGCGGCGGGTTGGCATGTACGGCGCAAGTCGCGGCATTTCGCCGCCTACCGCCAGGTGTCGCAACAGTTTGCCGAACTGATTGGCATCGACCCCTGGCTAATCGATCCGTATTTCGCCGTGTGCCATCAGGTCAACTTCCATGAGCGTGCCGGAGAGGAATGTCTTGCTGCAAAGGTGGACGGCATACTGCAGCAGATGCGCGTGAAGTATGCCGAATATGACATCAAGCACGCTCCCTTCGTCATCGTCAAACCCGATGCGGGTACTTACGGCATGGGCATCATGACGGTGAAGGACGCCAGCGAAGTCGTCGGCTTGAGCCGCAGACAGCGCAACAAGATGGCTACAACAAAGGAAGGCTTGCAGGTCTCCGATGTGCTGGTGCAGGAAGGTGTGTATACCTTCGAGAACGTTAACGAGGCAGTTGCCGAACCGGTGGTGTACCTGATCGACCATTATGTGGTTGGCGGGTTTTACCGCGTGCACACCGAGCGCGGCGTGGACGAGAACCTCAACGCACCCGGGATGCACTTTGAGCCGCTAGCGTTTGAAGCCACTTGCATGCTGCCCAATCCGGATTGTGCACCGGACGATACGCCCAACCGGTTCTATGCTTATGGCGGGGTGGCGCGGCTGGCATTGCTGGCGGCAGCGATAGAGCTGGAGGTCTGATGACGGGAGACGGAAGACAGAAGACAGCAGGGTCGTCGCGGCTTCACCGCGTTTTCATAAGGCTCTGTCTCATATCCTCTGTCCTCTGTCTTCTGGCTTGCGCCAAAGAGCCGTCCGCCTACCAGGAGCAGGGCTATGTATTCGGCACGCTGGTGGATATCAGCATCTACGGCGAGGATGAAGCGCACGCGCGACAGGCGGCGGGCGAGGTGTTGCGGGAGTTCCAACGTTTGCATGACATGCTGCACGCCTGGCAACCGAGCGAATTGAGCACGCTGAACACGGCATTTGCCACGGGCAAAAGCCAGGACGTCACGCCGGAACTGGAAGCCATGCTGCAGGATGCCGCGCAACTTGCGCACCAATCGCAGGGCACGTTCAACCCGGCCATCGGCAAGTTGATCGAGTTATGGGGTTTCCACGCCGACGAGTTCAAGCCGGTGCAACCCGATGAAACACAAATTGCGACACTGGTCGCAGCGAACCCGCAAATGAACGATATCGTGTTCGGGCAAGGTGCGGTGGAAAGTAGAAACCCAGCGGTACAACTGGATCTGGGCGGCTATGCCAAGGGCTATGCACTGGATCGCGCGGCAACTTTGCTGAAACAGCGGGGCGTCCGCAATGCGCTGATCAACATCGGTGGCAACATCCTCGCGCTGGGACAGCACGGCAAGCGCGCGTGGCGTGTCGGCATCCAGCATCCGCGCAAATCCGGTGCGCTGGCGACACTGGAGCTGCATGACGGCGAAGCGATCGGCACCTCCGGCGATTATCAGCGTTACTTTGAATCGGGCGGCAAACGCTATTGCCACCTGATCGACCCGCGCACCGGTTATCCCGTACAAGGCGTGCAGGCGGTTACCGTTTTAACGCGCGGCTGCCGCGCCGGTGTGTTGTCCGACGCAGCCTCCAAACCGTTGTTTATTGCCGGAACCGGCGGCTGGCATCACGCCGCGCAGCAAATGGATTTATCCGAAGCGATGCTGGTGGATGCACAAGGTGCCATTCATCTCACAGCGGCGCTGCGGAAACGGCTAGAATTCGCAGACAGGGATGCACGCTTCGAAATAATGCCGTAAGCGTTGCGGAGCGGAACATCATCGGGCCGAAAGTACGCCGTGTGCCGATAGCGGCGTATTGAATGGAGGAAATCCAAATGGTGGGAATCATGATAGTCGCACACAACGCGCTGGGCGAGAGCCTGGTCGATTGCGTCAAGCATGTGCTGGACAGAGTGCCGCACAATCTCGGGGTCTTGTCGGTTTACGCCGGTGACGATCCGCAGCAGAAGCTGACCGAGGGCCGGGCGCTCATCACACAACTCGACAGCGGCGGCGGCGTGCTGATTCTGGCGGATATATTCGGCGCCACACCGGGCAATATCGCCAGACAACTGTGCCATGCCGAACATGTCATGGGTGTGGCCGGTGTGAACCTGCCGATGCTGCTGCGCGTGGTCTGCCATCCCAATAAGGCGTTACCAGAGCTGGCGTGTATCGCACTTGAGGGCGGCCGTGAATGCATTGTTTACATGAATCAGGATCATCAGAATGCTGCAACAGAATGCACTGATCATCAATAAACTCGGGCTGCACGCGCGCGCCTCGGCCAAGCTCACCCAGCTTGCCTCCAGCTTCAAGTGTGAAGTGGTGCTGTCGCGCAACCAGCGTCGCGTCAACGCGAAAAGCATCATGGGCGTGATGATGCTGGCGGCCGGCAAGGGTACGGCCATCAGCATCGAAACCAGTGGCGAAGACGAAGCCGATGCGATGCTGGCCATATTGAACCTCATTAACGGCCTGTTCGGAGAGGATGAATGAGCTTTACGCTACACGGCATAGCAGTCTCGAGCGGCATTGCTATCGGTCATGCCCACCTGGTGTCGCACACCTCGCTGGAGGTGGCGCATTACGTGCTCCCAAAAAAATTTATCGATGAAGAAATTGCGCGCTTTGACGCCGCATTGCAGATTACGCGCAATGAACTTTCCAGTCTGCGCAGCAAGAATTCATCGCGCGCCGCCGCCGAACTGGATGCTTTTCTGGAACTGCACCAGATGATCCTGGACGACCCGATGTTGAGCAGCGTGCCGCGCGACATGATTGCCAGCGAACATTGCAATGCGGAATGGGCGCTCAAGGTGCAGATGGATGCGCTGATTGCGCAATTCGACGAATTTGAAGATGCCTATCTGCGCGAGCGGCAGGTCGATGTAAAACAGGTGGCGGAGCTGTTGCTCAAGCAATTACTCGGGCAACCCGGGCATCAGCCATCGGCGCGCCAGGATGTCGAGACCATTTTGGTGGCGCATGATCTCAGCCCCGCCGACCTGATCCAGTTCAGGCCGCAACAATATGCCGCCTTCATTACCGATTTGGGCGGCGCGACCTCGCATACTGCAATCGTCGCGCGCAGCCTGAATACACCGTGCGTGGTCGGCCTGCATTACGCCCGCGAACTGCTGCGCGAAGACGATCTGCTGATCCTGGACGGTGAACAGGGCGTGCTGATCGTCAATCCGGACAAACCCATTCTTGCCGAATACAAGCTGCGCCGCAGTGAATGGGAGCTGGAGCGCAAGAAACTCAAACGGCTGCGCACGGCGCGTGCCAACACGCTGGACGGCACGGCCATCGAGCTGCATGCCAATATCGAAAAACCCGAAGATATCGCCGAAGTGAAAGAAAACGGCGCGACCGGCATCGGCCTGTTTCGCAGTGAATTCCTGTTTCTCAACCGCGATGAACTTCCGGGTGAAGATGAGCAGTTTGAAGCCTACCGCACGGTAGCGGAAGGCATGGACGGCCAACCCGTCATTATTCGCACTTTTGATCTTGGCGCGGACAAACAGATCAAGGGGGTGGAACGCGTCGCCAGCAATCCCGCGCTGGGGTTGCGCGCCATCCGCCTGTGCCTGGCCGAACCGCAACTGTTCCGCACCCAGTTGCGCGCACTGCTGCGCGCCTCCCATTACGGCAATGTCAAAATACTGATTCCGATGCTGTCCAGCGTGTCGGAGCTCAACCAGACTCTGGAGTTTATTGCCGCGACCCGGCAGAGTCTGAAAGAGGAAGGTATCCCCCACAACAGCGACATAAAAATCGGCGGTATGATCGAAATTCCCGCTGCCGCACTGGCGTTAAGTGTATTTGCCAAAAAGCTGGATTTTTTGTCGATTGGCACCAATGACCTGATTCAGTACACGCTGGCAATCGACCGCACCGATGAAGAAGTTGCGCACCTTTACGATCCGCTGCACCCTGCCATCCTGCAGTTGCTGGCGCATGCCATCGGCACTGCCAACAGGCTGGGGGTGCCGATTTCGGTATGCGGCGAAATGGCCGGCGAGCTGCCCTACACACGCCTGTTGCTGGGTTTGGGTCTGCGCCAGTTTTCAATGTTCTCGGCGCAGGTGCCCGGTATCAAACAGCGCGTACTCACCACCAGTCTGCCGGAGCTCA
Source organism: Gallionella sp. (assembly GCA_035529795.1). Classification (GTDB taxonomy): domain Bacteria; phylum Pseudomonadota; class Gammaproteobacteria; order Burkholderiales; family Gallionellaceae; genus Gallionella. Next base: position 9,451 of record DATKVZ010000012.1, read on the forward strand.
GCGCACTGACGCAGAAAATCCTGCGTGCCGACGATCCGCTCAAAATTCGCGAGCTGCTTGGCCGGTTGAACGCGTAGCCGCCGCAAAAACCGGCCTGTGGCGTGAATCGCAGATGAATAGCCAGACCTCCGGTCAGAACGGGCATGGCAAGAAGGCCGCCCCTGAAAATAAAACTCGCTATGCCCGTTTCCCTCACCCCAACCCTCTCCCATAGGGAGAGGGAGCAAACGAATCGTTGCACGAGTTTATGCTAAACGAGCACAAGGCATGAAACAATTACTCATCACCGAAACCCGCGCACGATTGCGCACCTGGCTGGCCATCGGCTACGCCCTGTTTATCGTGTACGCGAGCCTGTCACCGTTTAGCGGGTGGCGCGCACAGGGGTTGAACTTCGCCGAAGTGCTGGCTGCGCCTTTGTCGCTCACTTATACCGCATTCGATGCGGCCGTCAATCTGCTGTCCTATCTGCCGTTCGGCTTGCTGGTCGGCTTGACGTTGCGGGCGCGTATCGGCGCAGTCATCAGCGCAACACTCACCTTGTGTCTGGGCGTGCTGTTGTCGGCATGCATGGAATATCTGCAAATGTACCTGCCCGGGCGCGTCAGCTCCAACATGGATCTGCTGTCCAACGCGATGGGCACGCTGGCAGGCGCGTTGCTGGCCGTGAGCATGACCTCGTGGACCCGGCTTCTCGCGCGCGTGGCGCAGTGGCGCGGCAGTCTGTTTCAGCATGGCAAGGAAATGGATTTCGGATTGGCGCTGCTGGCACTGTGGATATTCGGCCAGATCAATCCGTCTCTGCCGATGCTGGGCAATGTCTTTATCAGTGAGGTAGCGCGGCAGCCATTCGCCGCGTCGCCATCCGCCCCGTTTGGTATGTGGGAAAGCAGTGCGGTTGCGCTGAATTTATTGATGCTGGGCGCGTTGCTGCTGACCTTGCTGCGCGTACCGCGCACTACCGTCACGGTGTTGCCGGCGGTGTTGGGCGTGGTGGCATTGGCTAAATTCATCACCGCCGCGCTACTACTAAAATCCTGGGCGCTGTTGCTGTGGATCAACAGCGAAGCGCTGCTGGGGATGCTGCTGGGGATGCTGCTGCTGTTCGTGATGTTGCGGCTGCCGCGCAGCGCTGCCATTGTCTCTGGTACTGCGGTGACGCTGGGTTATTTTGTGATTGTAAATTTTGTGTTTGACGGCAACACACCGGCCGCTGCAATGTCCATCTACCACTGGCATTATGGCCATCTGCTTAATTACAATGGCCTGGCGCAAACCATCGCGCTGATTTTTCCGTTGCTGTTGTTGCTGCACCTGTGGCGGACACGAAAGTATAATTCTGTCTGATTTCATTCCTGCGAGGTTCATTATGAGTTTTTTCGACAAGCATGTATTTTTTTGCACCAATCAGCGCGAAGACGGCGGCGACTGCTGCAACAAACACGGCGCGCAAAAAGCGCGTGATTATGTGAAGGACAAGGTAAAGGAACTCGAACTTTCCACCCACCGCAACAGCATCCGCATCAATTCCGCCGGCTGCATGGGGCGCTGCGAGGAAGGGCCGGTTATCGTGATATACCCCGAGGGTATCTGGTATACCTACCGGAATGAAACAGACCTTGACGAAATTATCGGCGAACATCTCAGGCATGGCCGCATTGTCGAGCGCCTGAAACTCTGATGCCGTTACAACCCGGACCGGTCTTAGCGCAACATCCGGACATTGTAGTTTGAGTCCGGTGTTGAGCGTCCGTGGCCTGCGCAAATACTACGGCGGGCAGGTGGTCGTGGACGGGGTGGATTTTTCCATCCGGCGCGGCGAATGTTTCGGCCTGCTGGGACCGAACGGCGCTGGCAAGACCACCACAATGCGCTTGCTACTCGGCCTGATTACGCCGGATGCCGGCGACATAAAGTTGCTGGATCATGCCGTGCCTGAACAAGCGCGCGCCGCGAGGCTGCGCGTTGGCGTGGTGCCGCAGATGGATAATCTCGATCCGGATTTCAGCGTTGCGGAAAACCTGCTGGTATACGGCCGCTATTTCGGCATGAGCGATGCGGCCATCGAGGCACGCTTGCCGGAACTGCTGGAGTTCGCCAATCTTGTCCACAAACGCGATGCCAAGATACCAACCCTGTCCGGCGGCATGAAACGGCGATTGACCCTGGCGCGCGCATTGGTAAACGACCCGGATGTCATTTTTCTCGATGAGCCCACCACCGGACTCGACCCGCAGGCACGTCACCTGATCTGGCAACGCCTGCGCGAACTGACCGCGCGCGGCAAAACACTGTTGCTCACCACGCACTTCATGGACGAGGCGGAGCGGCTCTGCCACCGCCTCGCGGTGATGGATAACGGGCACATCATCAGCGAAGGTTCGCCGCGCGAACTCATCGAACAGAACATCGAGCCGCAGGTGGTCGAAGTATTCGGCGAGGGCGCGGCGGAATGGGCACGAAGCCACGCAACACGCCATACGCAACGTTTCGAGATCAGCGGCGAAACCGTATTCTGCTACTTGCAGGATGCGCAACCATTATTGCTTGGATTGCTGCAGCGGCCGGAACTGCGCTATCTGCATCGCCCTGCGAACCTCGAGGATGTGTTTCTGAAACTCACCGGACGGGAGATGCGCGAATGATCCCTGCACCGTCATTCCCGCGCAGGCGGGAATCCAGCAATTCAAATACTCCGCGCAGCGGACAAAACGAGTCGTTTACTGCGAGTTTGCGAGCTTTGGCCTTGCGGCCGAATACCTTGCCTGCCCACTTCGGGAAACGGCCATACCAGGATGCTGCCGTGCACCGCGCGATCCACTCGCCCGACTGGATTCCCGCCTGCGCGGGAATGACGAAAGTGTTGAAATGAGCGTAAACCACTTCGCCCTGCCGCGCCTGAGCCTGCGCTTCATCCCGATCTGGCGGCGCAACTTTATGGTGTGGAAAAAAATGGCCGGGCCGTCGATACTCGGCCATCTCGCCGACCCGGTAATTTACATGCTGGGCCTGGGCTACGGGCTGGGTGGCATGCTGCCGGAAGTCGGCGGCATGCCCTACATTGCGTTCCTCTCCGCCGGAACGGTGTGCTACAGCGCCATGAACAGCGCCAGCTTCGAAGTGTTGTATTCCGGCTTCACGCGCATGCACGAACAGCGCACCTGGGAAGCGATACTCAACACGCCGGTCACACTGGACGATATCGTGTTCTCGGAAATTATCTGGGCGGCGAGCAAGAGTCTGCTGGCGGGACTGGCGGTGCTGGCGGTCATCTGGCTGCTCGGACTGTCGCATTCACCGCTGACGCTGTGGCTGATCCCGCTTGCGCTGCTGGTCGGGCTGTGCTTCGCATCGCTCGGGTTGATCATGACCGCCCTCGCACCCGGCTACGACTTCTTCATGTACTACTTCACCCTGATCATCACGCCGATGGTGCTATTATGCGGCGTGTTTTTTCCGGTCGACCGGTTGCCGCCATTGCTGCAAACTGTGTCATCGATCCTGCCGCTGACACATGCCACCGATCTGGCACGACCGTTGTTGAACGACGTAATTCCGGCAAATTTCCTGTGGCATATTGCCGTGTTGCTGGGTTATGCGCTGCTGGGTTTTTATATGTCGCTGGTGTTGTTAAGGCGGCGACTTTCTCAATAAGGACTTTCAATGCTGTGGATTAAGACATTTCACATTATTTTTGTGGTGAGCTGGTTCGCCGGGCTGTTTTATCTGCCGCGTATTTTTGTGAATCATGCGATGGCAACCGAGCCCGCCGAAATCGCGCGCCTGAAATTGATGGAGCACAAACTGTACCGCTTCACCACGCCGATTGCATGGCTGGCTATCGGCTTCGGGCTGTGGCTGTGGCTGGGTTATCGCGAGATATTTTTTGGCGGTTGGTTGCACGTCAAACTTTTGCTGGTACTGTTTCTGGTCGCTTATCACTATTATTGCGGCCATCTGCTCAAGCAATTCGCCGCCGACCAGAACACGCGCAGCCATGTTTTTTACCGCTGGTTCAACGAAGCTCCCGTACTGTTGCTGACAGCCATTGTCATACTCGTTACCGTCAAACCTTTCTGATGCCGGATTTTTTTGCCCCCTGCCCGCGCGGGCTCGAACCGTTATTGCGCAGCGATCTGGAAACATGGGGCGCACACAACGTGCGCGCCACCGAAGGCGGAGTGCATTTTTCCGGCGACTGGGCGCTGTGTTACCGCGCCAATCTGGAGAGCCGCCTTGCCAGCCGCATCCTGTGGCGCGTTGCGGAAACGCAATATCACAATGAGCAGGATATTTATAAAACGGCGTTCGAACTGCAATGGCAGCGCTGGTTCGATGTCACACTCACCATCCGTGTCAACACCACGGCAATACGCTGCCCGCTGAAAAGCCTGGAATTCATCACGCTGCTGGTCAAGGATGCGGTGTGTGACCGCTTCCGCGCGCACTGCAACGAACGGCCCAGCGTGGATACGCTCGCACCGGATGTGCGCATCCATGTGTTCATCGAAGACAGCAAGCTGATGTTGTATCTGGACACCTCCGGCGACGCACTGTTCAAGCGCGGCGTGCGCCAGCATACCAACATCGCGCCGCTACGCGAAAACCTGGCGGCGGGCATTTTGCGTATGGCCAACTGGCAGCCCGGCACACCGCTGCTCGACCCGATGTGCGGCAGCGGCACATTCCTGATCGAGGCAGCGCAAATATCGCTGAATATCCAACCCGGCATCGCGCGCGACTTCGCATTCGAAAGACTGAAAAATTTTGATACGGCGAAATGGCAGGCGATGCGCGAACAGGCGATTACCGCGCAGTTGCCTGCCAAACTACTGGAAATTTACGGCAGTGATTTGTACGGCGATGCGCTGAAGGCCGCATGGCGCAACCTGCAGGAAGCTGGACTGGGAGAATGCGTGCAACTCAAGCAGGCCAACATATTGGAAATTCCCGCCCCGGCGGAGCATGGCGTGCTGGTCGCAAACCTCCCTTATGGCGAACGCATGGGTGAACTGGATGAGCTGGCGGATCTGTATCCGAAACTGGGCGATGCACTGAAGAAAAAATTCGGTGGCTGGACTGCCTACCTGTTCACCGCCGACAAAGCCATTCTGAAACTGATGCGCCTGTCACCGTCGAAGCGCACGCCACTATTCAACGGTGCGATCGAATGCCGTCTGCTGGAATACAAGATTGTGACGGGCAGTAACCGCAAATAAGATGGCATTGATTGGTGCATATTCGGCTTAATTGCCATGACTGCGTCAACGGTGCGACCGGTTCGAGCGTTACCCCGACTGGAGCTGCAACGGGCAATTGCCTTGCCAACTGAACATAGCGTCATAAATAATGCCGCATAAATTTCACAGGAACCAGGTAATCATGTGGTTTTGCGTTAAATTAATGCGACAACATTTAGCTCGTCACGCTTGACTGGCAATTTTGTAGCTCTGACTACCGGGTAAACCATAGACGCCGGATTACTGCCTTTACTTAATGGAGAAAAAACAATGAAATGGATTTTGATTATTACGGGAATTTTTACTTGTCTGCTTGGCACACCAGCGCTGGCCTTTGAGGAACCGGCAGCCGGATGGGAATATGCAAGAGTAAATGGCTGTTTGAACTGCCATGACGTAGACAGGAAACTTGTCGGCCCTGCCTACAAGGAGGTAGCCAAAAAATACCGGGCGGAGGCCAAAAAACTTAATAATGTTGCCGCTATCGAGGCAAGGCTGCTAAATAAAATCAAGCATGGCGGCTCTGGTGTATGGGGCACAGCGCAAATGCCCGCGAATATCGGCAAGATGACAGATGAAGAATACCTGGTAACCATACGCTGGATACTTTCACTGAAATAAACAGCAAATTAATAACTGTGCGGCGTTACACAGTAGTCAGTAAATATAGCTGCACCATATCCTTGCGCACCGTAATTCTAACTAGCACTTTTGTAGCTCTAGCTACTGATTACTGAACAATTGAATGCCAATACGATATTGACTTCAGTTTTTCGCCAGAAAAATTTCCAGCAGGTCATTCAGGAAGCGCTGCCCGAGTTGTGTCGGTGCGATGCGTTGATGGTCTCGTATCAGCAGCCCGCGCTGCACTGCCTCATCCAGCTCCCGGTGAATGCTGGGCAGCGGCAGACCGGTGCGTTCCTGAAACAGCGTGCTGTCGAAACCTTCATTCAGGCGTAACGCGTTCAGCATGAATTCAAAAGCGAGATCGGCGCGGGGCACTTCATGCTCCTCCTGGACCGGCGCACCCTGCACCGGTGCATTCAGGTAAGCCTGCGGTTGTTTGTGGCGCATCTGCCGCAGAACCCGGTCGTGAAAACTCAGCTTGCTGTGCGCGCCCGCACCGATGCCCAGATAGTCGCCAAACTGCCAGTAGTTGAGGTTGTGCCGGGCACGCCGTTGCGGCTGCGCAAACGCGGAGGTCTCGTAATGTTCATAACCGCCGGAGGCCAGCAATTCCTCGATGCGCCGCTGCATGTCGCTGCTCGCATCATCGTCCGGCAAGGCGGGCGGATTGTGATGGAACAGCGTGTTCGGTTCCAGCGTGAGGTGATAACAGGACAGATGTTGCGGTGCAAATGTCAGCGCAGTATGCACATCCTGCAACGCCTGTTCCGGCGTCTGCTGCGGCAATGCGTACATCAGGTCGAGGTTGATATTATCAAAATACCGCTGCGCCATATCGATGGCACGCCTGGCTTCGGCGGCGTTGTGAATGCGCCCCAGTGCCTGCAGATGCGCATCGTTAAAACTCTGGATACCAAGCGACAGGCGGTTCACGCCCGCCTCGCGATATCCGGCAAAGCGGGCTGTTTCAGCCGTGCCGGGGTTGGCCTCCAGCGTGATCTCGGCATTGAGCTCAAGCGGCAACAGCATGCGCACGTTGCGCAGAATCTCCGCGATACTCGCGCCGCTCAATAGACTGGGCGTGCCACCGCCAAAAAACACGCTATACACCTTGCGTCCCCATATCTGCGGCAGGGCCAGCTCCAGATCGCGGATCAGTGCGGCGACGTACTGCTTCTCAAGGGGTACAGAGAGTCTACCCTCTCCCCCGCCCTCTCCCTGCAAGGGAGAGGGAGTGCGCACCTCGTGCGAGTTGAAATCGCAATACGGGCACTTGCGCACGCACCACGGAATGTGGATGTATAGTGACAACGGCGGCAACGCCTGAAAATTCAGGCCTTGTGGCTTGAGGCTAATATGCGAGAGCGTGTGAGTAGTCATGATTTCGGTATGCGGGGCAAGAAAATAGTTCGCACTGTTCGCATACTAACCCGCCGGATTCATGCCGACAAAAAAGCCGCCGTATTTACGGCGGCTTTTTTACTGATTCTACCGGCAATCAGAATTTCATCGTCACGCCCGCGTTGATCGAACGGCCCCGGCCGGGAACAGGTATGCCCCATGGCACATCGGTTCCGGACATGGTCTTGCCCTGACCGGTATAGGCGCCGCCGAGAGGATCGTTGTAGAACCTGTCCAGGGCATTCTCGACTCCCACATCGAAACGAAATTGCTTCCATTCGTAGCTGCTACGCAGATTGAGCAGGCCATAGCCAGCGGTCCGGAGCTCGTTGCGTTCACGCGATACGTCTGTCTTGGCATCGACAAACACGGCTTCCGCGGTGTTGGTCCAGTTGCCCAAGCGCTGCGCAACGGCGAGTTTCGTGTTCAGCGGCATCATGTTGTAAAGATTGTCGCCGGTCGTTTCATTCCTGCCGTCAACATAGTTCAACATGCCGGTTGCGGTGAAGCTGCCGAAGCCCTGGAAGCTTCCCAGCGCATACTGGCCGGAGATGTCGAAGCCGTACAGCCGGGCCGACTGATTGACGAAGCTGAGATAGACAAACGCATTCGTCGCGATCAGGTTAGCAGCGGTGCACACAGCACCAGGTCCGACAGCACCGGAGCAACGCGCGGCATCAATATAATCATCGATGTAGGTGTAGTAAGGCGTCACTTTCAGCCCCCATTTTTCCTTGGTCGCATCATGCCAGTCGCCTGTCGCACTGAAGGTATGTGCAATTTCCGGCTTCAGGTTGAGATTGCCGACATAGCCATTGCCATCACCTGCCATGTTGATCATGCGCATCGACATGCCATGTTCGGACCAAGTATAGCGCTCATAAAGATTGGGGGAGCGGGTTTTCTGTGCGTAGCCGAATTCAAAGGATTTTCCGGCATCAGGCACGTAGCGGGACAAGGCGGTCAAATCGATGTTGTCGTCGGTTTTTTTGCGGTCGGCGGCATTGAAGGCGGCGGCTTCAGCAGGGCTATAGGTTGGGCCGTACCCCTGGACCTTGCCGGTATTCATCTCTACCCTTTCGTAACGCATGCCGAGTTGTGTCAGCCATTGCGTGTTCCACTGCGCCTCCCATTCACCAAAAGCCGCTGTGCGGTCACGCTCGCCATCACGAATGTTCCAGAACACATTGGGCGACATTCCTTTGCCGGATGGATCCCACCAATCATTCAGCCGGTACTGCTGGATTTCGCCGCCGACTCTGAGAAGATCGCGCGCCGACAGGATGATGTCCCCCTTGACGGATACACCGGTATTATCTCCTTCGGTGTCCATCGGCATGCCGGCGGCACAACCATTCATGCCGGCACTAGGAATACAAGGCACGCCATCGGAGTTTAGTACGTTGTTAGGGCCATACCAGTAGAGCTTGTCATCGCCAAACTGCATTTTGTGCCGCGTGTGCTCGTTGTAGGCGCGCGCTTGCATTTTGCCCCAGTCGTAGTCACCGGCATAGCGCAAGTTGACCTGTTTACTGTCATTGCCGGTCATGTCCATGCGCTGGTTCGGCCAGCCCTGGTAAGGAATATCCTGTATCCCATACTTGAGTTCAAATATATGGTTTTCATTACGCAGCGCAAATCCGATAGATTGATTCGTCGATTTGTACATAGACCCCCCGACTTCGTCTCCTGCCAGCCAGCCCCTGCCCGCCGCTGCCAGGCCCGCTGCCTTGAAGTCGCCCCCAGCCTTGTAATCATCAGCCTTGGTCGTCGAGCCGGTGTAGGTGAGGCTCAGAACTTCGCTGGCGATAGTCGCCGTAAGGTTGCCGCCTTGTGCGTTGCCATTGCTGCGATAGAAAGCGCCGGCCTGCCCCTTGAGCAAGGTTTCCTGCCCCGCAGCGGCAAATTCCGGCGCTGCGGAATTCACCACAATGGCGCCGCCAATGCTGTCACCGCCCACACTGACCGGCGTAACACCGGCGAATACCTGAATGGTGCCTACGCTGGAGGGGTCGATGTAGGAAAGCGGCGGGTTCATGTGGTTGCCGCACGCGGAAATCAAATCCATGCCGTCCACCTTGATGCGCAATCGGTCGTCGGCCAGGCCGTGGATCGCCGGCAGGCTGGATACACCCCCTGCGCCATACAGGCTGACGCCCGGGACATCCCTGAGCAGGCTGGCGGTATCGCTGGTGCCGGTACGTTTGCCCGCCAGACTATCCTGGTCAAGACCGTGATTGTTCGTCGATGGCAACGGTTGCAGGATTTCCGACCTAACCGGCACCTCCGGTAAGGTTTCCGCCGCAAATGCGCCGGACGCAAACGCCAGCGCGACACAGATTGCTATACGCTTCAGTTGCATTGTTCTTCTCCTAAAAAAATGTGCCGCAATTTTCGCCGAATAATCTCCTCTTGAGAATGTGGCATATTGTCGCACCCTTGTATTTGCTTGCTTTCAGCCGGATTTGTACAAAAATTGTGTCGGGATGTCATAATTGCGGGACACGATCACTCATACGGAGATTTACAAATGGCAAGAATGGTGCAATGTGTAAAACTGGGACGCGAGGCTGAGGGGCTGGATCGTCCGGTCTATCCGGGGCCGCTGGGTCAACGGATTTTCGAAAATGTCTCCAAGGAGGCATGGCAGGGCTGGATCAAGTTCCAGACCATACTGGTGAACGAAAACCGCCTCAATCTTGCCGACGCGCAAGCGCGCAAATACCTTGCCGCACAAATGGAAAATTATTTCTTTGGCGAAGGCACACAAATGCCGCCAGGGTATGTGCAGCCAAAAAACTAATACCCCAACTTGTCCAAAAAATTTGTCCCGCAGCAATTTTTGAACCGCGAGCTCGGCCAGCTCGAGTTCAACCGGCGCGTGTTGGCGCAAGCCGAGGATGCCGCTATTCCGTTGCTGGAGCGACTCAAATATCTGTGCATTGTCAGCAGCAATCTCGATGAGTTTTTCGAAGTTCGTGTGGCCGGCTTGAAGGAACAGGTCAAGCTGGGCAGCGTTGCTGCCGGTGCTGACGGCATGACCGCCAGACAGACACTCAAACTGGTGTGTGAACAGGCGCATCAGCTGATCGAACGGCAATACCGGTTGTTCGATAAGGATGTCATTCCCGCACTCGCTGCGCAGAGCATCGCATTCTTGCGCCGCACCCACTGGAATGAGGCGCAGCAGGCCTGGGTCAAGGATTTTTTCCTGCGTGAAGTAATGCCGGTGCTGACCCCGATCGGCCTTGATCCGGCACACCCTTTTCCACGTGTGCTCAACAAGAGCCTGAATTTTGCCGTGGAACTGCAGGGCAAAGATGCGTTCGGACGCAATCAGGTGCGCGCCATTGTTCAGGCGCCGCGTGTGCTGCCACGCACCATCCTGATGCCGCCGGAAATCAGCGGCTGCGAATATGGCTTCGTGTTCCTTTCCTCGATTTTGCACGCGCATGTTGGCGAGTTATTTTCCGGTATGGAAGTGCTCGGCTGCCATCAGTTCCGCGTCACGCGCAACAGCAATTTGTTTGTGGACGAGGAAGAAATGAAAAACCTGCGCATTGCGCTGCAGGGTGAATTGCCGCAACGCCATTTCGGCGATGCGGTGCGCCTCGAGGTCGCCGATACCTGCTCGCCGCAAATCGCCGAGACATTGCTCAAGGAATTCAATCTCGGCACCGAGGATTTATACCGCGTGCATGGCCCGGTGAATCTGGTGCGCCTGATGGAAATTCCCGATCAGGTGGCGCGCGACGATCTGAAATTTACCGATTTTGTGCCCGGTGTGCCGACGGTGATTCAGAAAAAGGGCGCGAATATGTTCAAGGCAATTCGCAAAGGCGACATTTTGTTGCACCACCCTTTTCAGTCTTTCAGGCCGGTCATCGATTTCATCCAGCAGGCAGCCAGTGATCCGGGCGTGGTCGCAATCAAGCAAACCGTGTATCGCACCGGCGCGGTTTCCGAACTGATGGAAGCACTGATCGGCGCGGCGCAGCACGGCAAGGAAGTGACCGTAATAGTGGAACTGATGGCACGTTTTGACGAGGAAGCCAACATCAATTGGGCGACCCGTCTGGAACAGGTGGGGGCGCATGTGGTGTACGGCGTGGTCGGGCACAAGACCCATGCCAAAATGCTGATGGTGGTGCGCCGCGAAGACGGCAAGCTGCGCCGCTATGTGCATCTGGGTACCGGTAATTACCATCCGCGCACCGCGCGGCTCTATACTGACTTCGGCCTGTTCACCTGCAATGAAGAAGTCTGCGCGGATGTGAATGAGGTATTCGGCCAGCTCACCAGCCTCGGCAAGGCACGCAAGCTGCAACACCTGTGGCAATCGCCGTTTTCATTGCACAGCGAGGTGTTGCGTTCCATACAGAATGAAATCCGTCTCGCCAAGGCGGGCAAGCGCGCCCACATCATCGCCAAGATGAATGCATTGCTGGAGCCGGAAACTATCAATGCACTATACGAAGCCTCGCAAGCGGGGGTGAAGGTGGATCTGATCGTGCGCGGCGTATGTGCGCTGCGCCCCGGCGTGAAGGGGTTATCGGAGAATATCCGGGTACGTTCGGTGATCGGCCGTTTTTTGGAACATACGCGCATTTTTTATTTTCGCAACGACCTGAAACACGATGTCTATCTTGCCAGCGCAGACTGGATGGATCGAAACTTCTTCCGCCGCATCGAGGTATGCTTCCCGATACTTGATAAAAAACTCAAGAAGCGCGTGATTGATGAGGGTCTGAAAGTTTACCTGCAAGACAACTGCGAGGCGTGGGGCATGGATGGCGAGGGGCATTACCGGCGCAAGAACGCCCGCCGCGCCAAACCGAAATACGCGCAAAGCAGATTACTCAAACAACTCGCCAGCTTGCCGGACATGACACCCTCCTAGCGTTTTTTGGGGCGACCAGTCTTGATTTTTTCCAGCCCTGCCAGAGCGCGTTTCAGCTGTGCCGCATTCAATCCGGCCAGAACCTTCAGGCCGGCGCGCAGCACTTCGCTTTTCTTCACCTGCAGCCCGGCTTCCAGGCAAGCTTCCTTGATTTCGGCAATCTTCTGGTACTCGTTTTGCGGCATGGTGAAACTGTCACGCACTATTTTCACCTTGGCTTCTTTTTTCGGTTTCTTCACCGCAGCATCGACCGCAGGTTTCTCCACCGGCAATTTTTTTATAGCGGCCTTTGCCGTAGCCGCAACGGTCTTTCTGGTTGTCATGTCATCTCCTTCAGATTAAAGTAGCAACAGCAGTGTATCCGGTATATACCGACAAGCGAAATGCAATCTGGAGGATGTGGTGGATCTGATTTTGTGGCGACACGCGGAAGCGGCAGATGGCACACCCGATCACGCCCGTGAGCTCACCGCAAAAGGTGCCAAACAGGCGAATAAAATCGCCGCCTTTCTGCATCACCATCTACCCGATGACGCGCGTATTCTGGTCAGCCCGGCGACCCGCACCCAACAGACTGCAGCGGCATTGACCGATCACTTTACCCTCGCCCCCACCATTGCGTCCGGCGCGACGGCACAAACCATATTGCAGGCAGCGCGCTGGCCGGAGGCTGGCGGCACAGTGCTGATAATCGGCCACCAGCCGGCGTTGGGAGAAGTCGCCGCACAACTGTTGGGCTGTAACGATTATTCGCTGAACATCAAAAAGGGTGCGCTGTGGTGGTTCGCCAGGCGCGAGTCCGCAGGATCCGCACAAACCACGTTACGTCTGGTCATCACACCGGAATTCTTATGAGGAGGTCATCATGTTTGAATCAGCAGAGCTTGGGCACAAGATAGACAAGGATACCTTCGACAAGGAAGTGCCGCCGTTACGCGAAGCCTTGCTGGAAGCGCAACTGGATCTGGCCAAGCTGGCAAAATTTCCGGTCATCATCCTGGTCGGTGGAGTGGATGGGGCAGGGCGCGGCGAAACCGTCAACCTGCTCAACGAATGGATGGACCCGCGCTACATCCAGGCGCACGGCATGGGTGAGCCCTCCGATGAAGAACTGGACCGCCCGATGATGTGGCGCTTTTGGCGCGCGCTGCCGCCCAAGGGCCGGATCGGCGTATTTCTCGGTTCCTGGTACACCTGGCCGATTCTCAACCGGGTAGCCGGGCACACCAAGGCCGCCGATCTTGACCATAGCCTGGTACGCACCCGGCGCCTGGAAAAAATGCTCACCGATGAAGGCGCACTGATCCTGAAATTCTGGATGCATTTATCCAAGGACAAGCAGAAGAAGCGTCTCAAGCTGCTCGAAAAGGATCCAAAAACCCGCTGGCGCGTCACAAAACGGGATTGGGAACATTACAAGCTGTACGACAAGTACCGCGCCGTAAGCGAAAGCGTGATACGCCACACCAGCACCGCCGAAGCACCATGGACCATTGTCGAGGGTTACGACGCGCGCTACCGCAGCCTGACTATAGGCAAGGTCATTCTGGACGCCATCCGCAAGCGTCTCGACGACTCCGGCAACAAAGGAACAGAAATTTCCGCACCGCCACCGCTTGCTTCGATTGACAATCTCAATATTCTGAAGACGCTGGATCTCGGCCAGAAAATCACCAAAAAGGATTATCAGGCGGAGCTGGGGAAATACCAGAGCAGGCTGGCGCTATTGACGCGCGACCCAAAATTCAGGGACATCACCGTGATCGCCATGTTCGAAGGCAACGATGCCGCCGGCAAGGGCGGCGCGATCCGCCGCATCACCGGCGCGCTGGATGCTCGCCAGTACAATATCATTCCGGTCGCAGCCCCCACCGAAGAAGAGCGCGCCCAGCCCTACCTGTGGCGCTTCTGGCGACACATTCCGCGGCGCGGGCGGATAACCATCTTTGACCGCTCCTGGTATGGCCGCGTACTGGTCGAGCGCGTCGAGGGGTTTTGCTCGGAAACCGACTGGATGCGCGCCTACAGCGAGATCAACGATTTCGAGGCGCAACTGGTGCGCCATAGAATCGTGGTGGCCAAATTCTGGCTCACCATCAGCAAGGAAGAGCAATTGAGACGCTTCAAGGAGCGCGAAAAAATCGGCTTCAAGCATTTCAAGATTACCGAAGAGGATTGGCGCAACCGCAAAAAGTGGGACCAATATGAACATGCCGTTTGCGACATGGTGGATCGCACCAGCACCGAAATTTCACCGTGGACGCTGGTGGAGGCCAACGACAAAAATTTCGCACGCATCAAGATACTGAAAACGCTATGCCAACAGATTGAGGCAACAATGAAGAAAAAATAGGATCGACCTTAAACAACGGCGGCAGGCTACGCGATATTGCCAGCTTCGCGCCCAAAAGAGCGGACTTCAGGTCTTGCCGTCAACCACCTGTTCCACTCGCCCTGCCAGCCACACCAGCACGATCACCGGCACGCCTATCAGGGCGGTGGCATAAAAGAAACTGGCATAACCCCAGGCATCCACCATCACGCCGGAATAGCCTGCAATGAATTTCGGCAGCAGCAGCATGATGGAGCTGTACAGCGCGTATTGTGTGGCGGAATAAGCACGATTGACGAGCCCGGAAAGGTAGGCGACAAATGCGGCACTGGCGATACCGCCGGCCAGATTATCGGCAGATACGGCAAAGATCAGTGCCGTGACATCGTGCCCTACTCCCGCCAGCCAGGCAAACAGCACGTTGGTGGCGGCAGACAGAATTGCACCCAGCATGAGGATTCGCAAAATACCAAAATGTACACTCAGCAATCCGCCCACCCATGCGCCGGCGATAGTCATGATGACACCGTAGACTTTTGAGACCGTGGCAACCTCGTCCTTGGTGTAACCCATATCGACATAAAACGGGTTGGCCATGATGCCCATCACCACATCGGAAATCCGGTAGGTTCCGATCAACGCCAGCAGCACCAGCGCATGCCAGCCGTAGCGTGTGAAAAAATCCGCAAAGGGTTTGATCACCGCATTGGCAAACCAGTGCAGCGCACCCGGGATTCCGCCGCCGAGAATGCGCTCCGGCCCGGCATCCGCGGGAATCTCCGGCTCCCTGATGACAAGTGTGGTGAGCACGCCCACTCCCATCATGCCGGCCATGACGAGATAGGCAATTTGCCAGGGAGCGTGTTCGTAGGTGGCTTCGGATGCGTCAAAACTCGCCGCTATCCACAACACCCCGGCAGAAGCGGTAATCATGGCAATGCGATAACCGGTCTGGTAAGTGGCGGCCATGGCACCCTGCCATTCCAGTTTCACCGCCTCGATACGATAGGCGTCAAGAGCGATGTCCTGGGTGGCCGAGGCAAAGGCGACCAGAATGGCAAACTGCGCGATACGATGCAGGTCCTGCGCGGGATCGGTCAGGGCCATACCGACCAGGCCCGCGATGATCCCGGTCTGCGCCAACAACATCCATCCACGGCGGCGACCAAACATGCGCGTCAACAGCGGCAACCGCAATCTATCCACCAGCGGTGACCACGCCCATTTAAAACCGTAGGCCAGACCGATCCAGCTAAGATAGCCTATGGTGGTGCGGTCTATCCCCGCTTCGCGCAACCAGAATGATAATGTGCCAAGCACCAGCAACAGCGGCAAACCTGCGGAGAAACCAAGGAACAGCATGCCGATGACGCGCGGTTGTGCATAAACGCGCAGTGCCTCTTTCCAGCTTGCAGTAACAATGCTGTCAATCATGGCGGTTCTTTTTGGTTGGGCCCGCGAAAAAACTCACAATCCGCGCTGGAAACGGTACACCGCCGTGCTGCCGAGCAGGTTGGGCAACAGTTGCGCTTCGTGCTTGCCGGTCATCACACGGCGTTCCAGCACCGCCACGCTATGGTCGCGGCAGAACGTCTCAAAGTCGTGCAGCGTACACAGATGCACATTCGGTGTGTTGTACCACTGATAGGGCAGCTCGCTGGAAACCGGCATGTTGCCGCGCAGCACATGCAGACGGTTTTTCCAGTAGCCAAAATTGGGGAAGCTGACGATGCCCTGCCGTCCGACGCGCAGCATCTCGCGAATCAGCGCCACGGTGTGGCGCGTGGCTTGCAGGGTCTGCGACAAAATTACAAAATCGAACGAGCCATCTTCGAAATCGGAGAGCCCGGCTTCCAGATCATTCTGGATCACATTCACGCCATTGGCGATGCACGACACGATATCAACATCGCTGATCTCGACACCGTAGCCGCATATCGCGCAGGTTTCCTTGAGGTAGCGCAGCAGGCTGCCGTCGCCACAACCGAGATCGAGCACCGACGCACCCTTGGGTATCCATGCGGCAATCGCGGCAAAATCCGGGCGTTTTGCGGCAAGCCGGGCAATATCGCTTGGCATCATGACGCGCACTCCCGGCTGACATTATCGAGATAGGCGCGCATTACATCGAAGTAGTGCGGGTGCTGAATCAGAAAGGAATCATGGCCGTGCGTGGAAGTGATTTCCGCATAGCTGACGTTGCGCCGGTTGTGCAACAAAGGGCGCACAATTTCACGCGCATGCTCCGGTGAAAAGCGCCAGTCGGTGGTGAACGAAATTACCAGAAAATCCGCACGGGCAGCGGCAAAGGCCCGGTTCAGATCACCGCCGTAATCATGCGCCGGGTCGAAATAATCCAGCGCCTTGGTCATCAGCAGATAGGTATTGGCATCGAAATAGGACGCGAATTTGTCACCCTGATAGCGCAGGTAAGACTCGATCTCGAACTCGATGTCGTAACCATAATTGAATTTTCCGGAGCGCAGTTCGCGCCCGAACTTGTCCGCCATCGCATCGTCGGACAGGTAGGTAATATGCCCCAGCATACGCGCCAGTCGCAGGCCGCGCGTCGGCACCACGTTATGCCGGTAGAAATTTCCACCATGAAAATCCGGATCGCCCAGTATCGCGCTGCGCGCCACATCATTGAACGCGATGTTCTGCGCGGTGAGATGCGGTGCGGCGGCAATCACCAGCACATGGCGCACCCGCTCCGGGTAAGTCAGCGACCACTGCAACGCCTGCATTCCACCCAGACTGCCGCCCAGTACGGCGGCAAATTTTTCAATGCCAAGCAGATCGGCAAGGCGCGCCTGCGAGGCCACCCAGTCCTCCACCGTGATAACCGGAAAATTCGCGCCATAAGGCTGCCCGGTTTCCGGATTAATCGTGGAAGGCCCGGTCGATCCGTGGCAGCCGCCCAGATTGTTCAAACCGATCACGAAAAATTTATCGGTATCAACCGGCTTTCCCGGACCCACCATGTTGTCCCACCAACCGATGTTTTCGGTATCGTTCGCATAATAGCCCGCAATGTGATGGTTGCCGGACAACGCGTGGCAGATCAGGATCGCGTTGGATTTATCCGCGTTCAGCGCACCGTAAGTTTCATACACCAGCTCGTAGGACGGCAGCACCGCGCCGCTGCGAAAAACCAGCGGGGTGTCGAATTGCGCGCGTTGCGCTGTGACGATACCGATGCTATCTGATGCATTCAAAATGAATTCCTCAAAAAACAAAACCCGTTCAGCTTGTGCCAAAACGGGTCGCCTCGCTTTAGCTGGTATGTTTTGAGTGCCCCGCAAGCTGATGTCAAATCGGCACTGGTAAAACTGCTGGCCCTTCGGCTAAACGAGCAAACAACACCCGTTAAGCCGCTGGTTATGGTGCGCAGTTTCCCTGTTTTGAAAAGGGCTGTCAATGCGTCTGCGCCGACGCATGTTATGCGCACAACAAAAATTACATCAGGATGACATCGTATTGTTCCTGCGTGTAAATCGTTTCCACCTGCATCGAAATCGGCTTGCCGATAAAGTCGGAAAGCTGCGCCAGGGCCTGAGACTCCTCCTCCAGAAACAAATCGATGACCTGTTGCGCGGCCAGAATGCGGTATTCACGCGCGTTGAACTGGCGTGCCTCACGCACAATTTCACGCAAAATTTCGTAGCATACGGTCTGTGCGGTTTTTACTTCGCCGCGCCCCTGACAAGTCGGACAGGACTCGCACAGCACATGCGCCAGACTCTCGCGGGTACGTTTGCGCGTCATTTCCACCAGACCCAACGAGGAAAACCCGTTCACGCTGATGCGTGTATGGTCGCGCGCCAGCGCTCTCTTGAACTCTTCCAGTACCGCATCGCGATGTTCCTGGGTGTCCATGTCGATAAAATCGCAAATAATGATGCCGCCCAGATTGCGCAGGCGCAACTGGCGCGCAATGACCTGGGTGGCTTCCAGATTGGTTTTGAAGATGGTGTCGTCGAAGCTGCGCAGCCCGACAAAGCCGCCGGTGTTTACATCGATGGTGGTCAGCGCTTCGGTTTGGTCGATGATGAGATAGCCGCCCGATTTGAGATCGACGCGTTTGGATAAGGCCCGCTCGATTTCTTCTTCCACCCCATACAGGTCAAACAGCGGGCGGGTGCCCAGATAATGCTCCAGATGATTCAGCGCAAGCGGATTATAGGCTTGCGCAAACTCCAGCATACCCTGGTGCGTGCTGCGCGAATCCACCAGAATTCGGGCGGTATCCTGGCTGACAAAATCACGCAATACCCGCAGGCTGATATTGAGCTCCTGATACAGCAATTGCGGCGCACTGGCAGTCTGCGCGGCTCCCTGCAAGCTTTGCCAGAGTTTATCGAGATAGGTGATGTCTGCCAAAAAATCCAGGCTGTCCGCAGTCTCGGTAATGGTGCGAATGATGTAGCCGCCCTGATGATCCGGCGGCAATGCCGCCTGCAGTCTGGCACGCAAGGCTTCGCGCTGCTCCGCGCCCTCGATGCGTTGCGACACGCCGATATGCGTTTCCTGCGGCAGATACACCAGCAACCGCCCGGCGATGCTGATTTGCGTGGAAAGCCGCGCGCCCTTGCTGCCGATAGGCTCCTTGATAACCTGCACCAGCAGCGTCTGTCCGTCAAAAAGGATTTTTTCAATCGGCTTGGCCGCATCGCCGTTGCTGCTGTTTTCCCAGATATCGGCGACATGCAGAAATGCCGAGCGCTCCAGACCGATGTCAATAAAAGCCGATTGCATCCCGGGCAGCACGCGCTTGACCCGGCCCAGATAGACATTGCTGGCGATGCCGCGGCTGCTGCTGCG
This sequence comes from Gallionella sp., assembly GCA_035529795.1. Taxonomy (GTDB): domain Bacteria; phylum Pseudomonadota; class Gammaproteobacteria; order Burkholderiales; family Gallionellaceae; genus Gallionella. Next base: position 28,775 of record DATKVZ010000012.1, read on the forward strand.
CTCGATATACAGGTCCTGCACCACGCCGAGCTGCATTACCGCAACCCGGGTTTCCTGCGGGGTGACATTGATCAGGATTTCTTCGCTCATCTGGCTCACGGGACGGGATAATCAAAATGCCGCAACAACTGCACAGTTTCAAACAACGGCAAGCCCATCACACCGGAATAGCTGCCGGAAAGATGCTCGATAAATGCGCCGGCATGCCCTTGTATGCCATAGCCGCCGGCCTTATCCGTATATTCATGGGTAAGCAGATAGCGGTGGATGCGCTCTTCATCAAGCGGCGCAAAACGCACCGTGGAAGTGGAAAGCGCGGCTTCGACATGCTCGCCCAGCGCGACCGCCACTGCACTGAGCACCTGATGCTCGCGCCCGGAAAGCTGGCGCAGCATCGCGGCAGCCTGTTCCGCATTACCCGGTTTGCCAAAAATCTTGCCATCCAAAACGACAATAGTATCGGCAGCCAACACCGGAAATGGCGGCAGATTGCGCAAACCAAGGGCGGCATAACCCGTTTCCGCCTTGGCCTGACACACCCGCTGCACATAGTCTAACGGCAGTTCACCGGCATGCGGGGCTTCATCCACACCAATCTCGCGGTGCGGGTCGGTACGCAACAGCAACACCCCGAAGCTGACGCCAATCTGCTTGAGCAGTTCGCGGCGGCGCGGGCTTTGCGAGGCAAGATAGATACGTGGCTGGATAATCATGGCGACAAGGATACCTCAGGTCATTCGCGGTGGTAAGGATGGTTATGCAACAGGCTGTGGGCGCGGTACAGCTGTTCTGCCAACAGCACGCGTACCATGGCATGCGGCAAGGTGAGCGACGACAACGCCATCATTTGCTGTGCTGCCTGTTTGACTGATTCGTGCAAACCATCCGCACCGCCGATGATGAAAGCGGTATCGCGCCCCTCGCGCATCCACTCCTGCATCTGCGTAGCAAGTTGTCTGGTGGTCGGTTGCGCACCGCATTCGTCCAGCGCGATACACCGGCAATTTTGCGGCAATACGGCCAGAATGCGCTGCGCTTCCGCCGCCATGATCTGTGCGATAGTCTTGCCGGTGCTGCGCGGCTCCGGCTTGATTTCCAGCAGCTCAATCTTTGTCTCGCGCGGCATGCGTTTGGCGTACTCGTTGAAACCCGCCGTGATCCAGTCCGGCATTTTGTGCCCTACCGATACGACGAATAACTTCACGCTTCTTCCAATTCTATTTCGAAGGTCAAACAAGGCGGTGACAAACGAACGACGCTGACAGTGCAGATAGCACGGCCAGGAGTGAGAGAGGAAGCCAACGCAGTTTCACCGATGAAATAGGATTGGAATCAATCGGGTATTTTGGCCAGCCTGGGGCGCAGCCCCTGCGCCTTGCTCCACAACTCTTCGAGGTCGTAATACTCGCGAATGGCCGGCTGCATGATATGCACCAGCACTTCACCGAGATCCACCAGAATCCATTCGCCGCTGTCTTCGCCTTCGCGACCCAGGATCTGTTCGCCGTGCTCTTTCAGCTTGACCACCACGTTGTCGGCGATGGCTCTGGTCTGGCGCGTGGATTTTGCGCTGGCAATAATCATGCGCTCGAACATCGAGCTAAGCTTGCTGGTATCAATGACGGTAATGTCATCGGCCTTGATATCTTCAAGTGCATCGACGACGGCCTGGGTCTTTTCTTCTATGTTTAGCATGATGTGTACAGATGATGTTGATAAATGTAGCCTGCCACCGCGTTGGGCAGCAGGTAGCGTATGGTACGTCCTTCTGCCACGCGGCGGCGGATGTCGGTGGCGGAAATTTCCAGCATGGGAATCGCCAGTTCGGTAATGCCCCCGCAGGGTTGTTGTGACAGGATACTCGCGGCGCACAACCGTTGCCGGTAGTGACGCTGCAATTCCACCGTCGCGCTGTGAATGTGCTCCTCCAGCACGAAGCCGGGGCGGTCACCGACCACGATATTTGCCAGATCGAACAACTGTTCCCACTCGTGCCAGGTGTGCAGTTGCAGGAACGCGTCGCCGCCCATCAACAGGCACAGCGGCTGCGTTGTGCCCAGCTCGGCACGTAATTCGCGCAGTGTGTCCACGGTATAGCACGGCGTGGTGCGTCCCACTTCGCGCTCATCCAATACGAAGGCCGGCTGATCGGCAATGGCCAGGCGCACCATCGTGCTGCGATGCCGCGCAGACGTTTGTGGTGCATCGCGGTGCGGTGGGGTGCCGGTGGGAATAAAAACGATCTGCCGGAGATTTGCCAGTTCCAGCATTTCTTCGGCAAGACGCAGATGCCCGAAATGAATCGGGTCAAATGTTCCGCCCAAAATACCAATTGCTTTACCGCTCATTAACTATAGAGCCAGACGGCGGATATCCGCCAGTGTTTGTGCCAGATAAGTGGTGAAACGTGCTCCCGCCGCACCGTCGATCACGCGATGATCGTAGGACAGCGATAGCGGCAGCATCAGGCGCGGCACAAATTCGCCATCTTTATATACCGGCTTCATGCTGGAACGCGATACGCCGAGAATGGCCACTTCCGGTGCATTAATAATCGGCGTGAACGCCGTGCCGCCAATGCCGCCGAGGCTGGAAATGGTGAAACAGCCGCCCTGCATATCGGCGGCGGCAAGTTTTTTCGCACGCGCCTTCGCGCTGATTTCGCCAAGTTCTTTGGCGAGTTGCACGATCCCCTTTTGGTTCACATCGCGCAACACCGGCACCATCAAGCCATCCGGTGTGTCGACCGCCACACCGATATGAACATATTGCTTCACGACCAGCTTTTCACCGCTGGCATCCAGCGAGGCATTGAATTCCGGGTATTGCCGCAAGGCTTCCATTACCGCTCTGAGCAGAAAAGCCAGCGGGGTAATCTTGATTCCCTGCTCTGCGTATTCCCCGTTAAGCTGCTTGCGGAAGGCCTCCATGTCCGTGATGTCTGCCTCGTCGAATTGCGTGACGTGCGGAATGGTGACCCAGTTACGATGCAGATTTGCGCCGGAGATTTTCCGGATGCGCGACAGCGGCCGAACTTCGATTGCGCCGAACCGGGCGAAATCGATTTCAGGCATTGCCGACACCTGCAAGCCGCCACCCGCTGTGCTACGCGGCTGTGCCAGCGTGTGTTTGACGAAATTCTGCACATCATCCTTGGTGATGCGATTTTTTTCTCCGCTGCCTTGTACTTGCGCAAGCTCGACACCAAGCTCGCGCGCAAAGCGGCGGATCGCGGGGCTGGCGTGAGATTTATCCGCAACCAACCCCTCCCCAGCCCTCCCCTTGTCAGGGGAGGGAGCCGCGCCCACTCCTCCCCTGACAAGGGGAGGCCGGGAGGGGTTGAGGTCGGGATTCGGGTTTTGATTCACGGGTGCTGAAACCGCCGCCGGGGCAGCAGCCGGTGCCGCCTGTGCCGCATCTTCGCTGGCTTCAAGCAACACAATCAGCGAACCTTCCGACACTTTGTCGCCGACCTTCACCTTCACGTCTTTCACCACGCCGTCAAACGGCGCAGGCACGTCCATCGCCGCCTTGTCGGTCTCCAGCGTGATCAGCGTCTGTTCCGCCTTGACCGCATCACCTGCCTTTACGGCGACCTCGATAACCGCCACATCCTTGAAGTCGCCGATGTCCGGCACCAGTATCTGTTTGATGGTCACGTGTGCCCCCTTGGCTTTAAACGGTCACCGGATTGGGTTTGTCCGGATTAATCTTGTACAGGCGAATCGCTTTGCTCACTTCCCCGGCATTGAGTGCGCCTTCATCGGCCAACGCCTTGAGCGCTGCAACGACAACATGAAAACGATCCACCTCGAAGAAATGGCGCAGCTTGTTGCGCGTATCGGAACGACCAAAGCCGTCGGTACCCAGCACGGCATAATGCCCCGGCACAAAGGCGCGAATCTGGTCGGCATAACTCTTGATGTAATCGGTCGCGGCAATCACCGGCCCGCTGCGTTTGGCCAGGCACTGCGTGACGTGGCTAACGCGCGGCTTGGCCTCGGGATGCAACCGGTTCCAGCGCTCGCAATCCAGCCCGTCACGGCGCAACTCATTGAAGCTGGTGGCACTCCAGATATCCGATGCAACGCCAAAGTCTTTTTCCAACAGCTCCGCCGCCGCGATCACCTCGCGCAAAATCGTGCCGCTGCCGAGTAATTGGACTTTAAGTTTTTTCTGTCCTTTGCCCTCTGCCTTCTGCCCGCTGAACAAATACATGCCTTTAAGGATGTCCTTCTCGACGCCTTTCGGCATGGCCGGATGCGCATAATTTTCGTTCATCACCGTGACGTAATAAAACACGTTTTCATGATCAACATACATGCGGCGCATGCCGTCCTGGATGATGACGGCCAACTCATAGGCGAAAGTCGGATCGTAGGCTACACAGTTGGGAATCAACGCCGCCTGCAGGTGGCTGTGTCCGTCCTGATGCTGCAAGCCTTCGCCGTTCAGCGTGGTGCGCCCGGCGGTGCCGCCGAGCAGGAAACCGCGCGCGCACATGTCGCCCGCCGCCCAGGCCAGATCGCCGACGCGCTGAAAGCCGAACATCGAGTAGTAGATGTAGAACGGGACCATCGTCGTGCCATGGTTTGCGTAGGCGGTTGAAGCGGCGATCCACGAGGACATTGCACCCGCTTCGGTGATGCCTTCCTGCAGGATCTGTCCGGTCTTGTCTTCCTTGTAAAACATCAACTGGTCGGCATCCTGCGGCGTATACAGCAGCCCCGCCGGTGAGAAGATGCCGATCTGGCGAAACAGTCCATCCATGCCGAAAGTGCGTGCCTCATCCGGCACAATCGGCACGATCTGTTTGCCGATATTTTTATCCTTGACCAGAATGCCGAGCATGCGCATGAATGCCATGGTGGTGGAAATCTCGCGGTCTTCCGTACCCTTGAGCAGCACCTCAAAAGCCTCCAGTTCCGGTATTTGCAACGGCTCACTGACCGGCGCGCGTGCCGGCACCGTGCCCTGTTCCTCAATGCGCCCCCGGAGATATTTCATTCCCAGACTGTCTTCGGGCGGACGGTAGAAATTCATGCTGTCCACCTGCGCGTCGGTCAGCGGAATGTTGAAGCGGTCGCGGAATTTGCGTAGCGAGTCCACATCCATTTTTTTCTGCTGGTGAGTCGGGTTCTGCGCCTCGCCGGATGCGCCCATACCGTAACCCTTCACCGTCTTGGCGAGAATCACGGTCGGCTGGCCGGTATGTTTGGCAGCCTCCGCATAGGCCGCGTACACCTTGTACGGATCGTGCCCGCCGCGGTTCAGCCGCCACAGTTCGTCATCGGACATGTCCGCGACCATTTCCAGCAACTCCGGGTATTTGCCGAAAAAATGCTCGCGCACATAGGCGCCGTCCCGTGACTTGTAGTTCTGGTATTCGCCGTCCACCACTTCTTCCATACGTTTGAGTAGCAGACCGTTCTTGTCCTTGGCGAACAGGCGATCCCAGTGCCTGCCCCACACCACCTTGATGACGTTCCAGCCCGCGCCGCGAAACACCCCTTCCAGTTCCTGAATGATCTTGCCGTTGCCGCGCACCGGGCCGTCGAGGCGTTGCAGGTTGCAGTTGATGACGAAAATCAGGTTGTCGAGATGCTCGCGTCCCGCCAGCGAAATCGCTCCCAGCGATTCCGGCTCGTCAGTTTCACCGTCACCGAGGAAAGCCCACACCTTGCGCCCGCCGGTCTGTACGAGGCCGCGATACTCCAGATAACGCATGAAGCGCGCCTGGTAAATCGACATCAGCGGCCCCAGTCCCATCGACACGGTGGAAAACTGCCAGAAGTCCGGCATCAGCCACGGATGCGGGTAGGACGACAGGCCGCCGCCTTCGGATTCCCGGCGGAATTTGCGCATCTGCTCTTCTGTCAGCCGCCCTTCGAGGAAGGCGCGCGCATACATGCCGGGTGAGGAGTGTCCCTGGAAATACACCAGATCGCCGCCGTGATCAGCGGTCTTGCCGTGAAAGAAATGATTGAAGCCCACGTCATACAGGGTCGCCGCCGATGCAAAAGTGGCAATGTGACCGCCCAATCCGGAGGACTCATGGTTGGCGTTCAGCACCAGTGCCGTCGCGTTCCAGCGCGTCAACGCGCGAATATGGTGTTCCATTTCATGGTCGCCGGCAGAGCGCTGCTCCTTGTCTGGCGGGATGGTGTTGCAATACGGGGTGGTCGCACTGAATGGCACATCGGCACCGGCGCTGCGCGCTTTGCCGATTAACTGCTCCAGCAGGAAAAGTGCACGCTCCCTGCCTTCGTTTTCCAGCACCGAATCGAGTGCGTCCAGCCACTCCCGGGTTTCCTGTTGATCGGGATCGGGCAATTCATGATCGGGTAAAGATGCCATCTTTCATCTCCCAGTATTTGCAGCAACGCCATTTGAGGGAAGCACTGCTTTAGTCGTCATCCCCGCGCAGGCGGAGATCCAGCTTGTTGATTTGACCGGGTTCCCGCTTTCGCGGGAACGACCAATGAGGCTTAATCAGCATTTCCTTATGGAATACTACTAGATGCTTCCTGTGCCGAACAGCCTATTGTTCCCTGCTCGGTGACAAGCCATTCAACTTTTATGTCGGTCACTTCCTGCGGAAGCAACTCGACTATCTGCAACGCAAACGCCGCCGCAACCAACACCGGACGTCGCGCTTCGCCCGCATGATTCAAATTCGCCAGTAGCCTGTCGTAATATCCGCCGCCGTAACCGAGCCGTGCACCATCGCGGGCAAATGCCACCCCCGGCAGTAGCGCAAATTCTACCTCATTTAGTGCGGTTAGCCGCTCACAGCGTTCCACGACCGGCTCGCGTATTCCCCACAACCCTGGCGCCAACTGGTTTTCCAGATCATCCACCCAGTACAGGTCGAGATGGTCGGTGTGGTGATTCACCTTGGGTAGTGCCAGACGCTTGCCGTCTGCCAGCACCCGCCTCACCCACAGCTCGCTGGCAAACTCCGCGCCCAGGTTCATGTAACCCAGCACCACATCGGCCTGCCGGTATTCCGGCAATTGCAACAAACGTTCGGTGATTGCCGCACTAAACGAAGCACGTGTGGCAGCAGGAAGCTGCTCACGCAGAGAGTAAATGGTTTTACGGACGGAGGCCTTCATGCCTCTGACCAGTTCACCACACCGCTGTACGCCGTTGCCAGCACCACCAGCCCAAACACGATGCGATACCAGGCAAACACCGTGAAGTCATGGTGGCTGATGTAGCGCAACAACCAGCGTACACACAGAAACGCACTAATAAATGAAGTAATGCCGCCCGCCACAAACATGCCGATATCTTCCGCATGGAACAGGTGGCGGTATTTGACGATCTCGTAAACCGTCGCGGCGGTCAGCGTGGGAATCGCGAGAAAAAAGGAAAACTCCGTTGCCGCCTTGCGCGACAACCCGAAAAACAGCCCGCCGATGATCGTCGCACCGGAACGTGACGTGCCGGGAATCAGCGCCAGTGCCTGCGCACAACCCACTTTCAGCGCATCCTTCCAGTTCATGTCGTCCACTGCTTCAACGCTGATCTTGTGATCGCGCTTTTCCGCCCACAGAATAAACACGCCGCCGACGATGAAGGCCAGCGCCACCGGCACCGGTGCAAACAGGTATTGCTTGATCTTGCTGGCAAACAACAGCCCCAGCACCGCAGCGGGTATGAATGCGATAACAAGATTGGTTGCAAAACGTTGCGCGCCCTGCTCGCGCGGCAAACCGCGAACCACCGATAAAATCTTCACGCGGTACTCCCAGCACACCGCCAATATCGCCGCGAACTGAATCACGATCTCGAACACCTTGCCGCGCTCATCGTTGAAATCAAGTAAGTCGCCCGCCAGAATCAGGTGGCCGGTACTGGAGATAGGCAGAAATTCGGTAAGGCCTTCGACGATGCCGAGGGTGGCGGCTTTAAGCAGCAGAATGATGTCCATAAATTGAGAGTTAATTACTACACATTATCCCCTCGCCCTTGCAGGGAGAGGGTTAGGGAGAGGGCAGGCACTCTGCTATCCGTGAAAACTGACCGCAATTATACCGCCGGATGGGTCTCGCGCTCCAAACGTACCAGCCAGCGCCGTCTCACGCGATTCGCCGCGCGTCTCCGTCGATGTCTGCAAACTCCCACAAATCCAGCATTGACCGATAATTACTCTACACCGGAGCCGGCATTATGATCGGCAACAATTGTTTTATATATGGTTGCACCCTCTTGATTTAAGAGTAATACGATCGGCATAAATATCGGCAAAATAGTCAGTATGTGCGACCATCTATCGCAATTTGAGCCGTTGTTCATTCCGGAATCCAGCCCGGCTTTCATGTGCTTGATAGGTCTGGCGCTCCTTGGCTTGCCGAATGGCTATTCGGAACGAAATCTGGAATTCGCCGTGTTGCGTGGTATGGAACGTTCAGTTCTTGCCCCGCCTGCCCGATCAGGCTACAATCTCCCAAATTGGGAGGTATGACGTGCGAGTGATTGCCAAAAGTACCTTGGTCAAATTTTGGAGTCAGCCGGAATACGCCGATGCCAAGGGTGCTTTGCAAAGCTGGCACGACGAGGCGATCAAAGCAAGCTGAGTAACGCCGCAGGTCATCAAGGAACAGTATCGAAGCGCGAGTATCTGCGGTAACAACCGTGTGGTGTTCAACATTGCGGGGAATAAATACCGCCTGGTTGTGAAAATGCAATACCAAGCCGGCATCGCATGGGTAAAATTTGTTGGTACCCATGCGCAGTACGACAAAATCAACGTGGAGACCGTCAATGAATATTAAGCCTATCCGTAACGACGACGACTTGCGCGCCGCATTCAAACGGCTGGAGCGCGTGTACCAGGCAAAAGAGGGTACGCCCGCAGCGGACGAAATGGAGATTCTTGTCACGCTCATTGAAGCCTATGAACACAAGCATTTCCCGATTGGTCTGGTCGATCCGATAGAAGCCATTAAATTTAGAATGGAGCAACAAGGGCTGACGCAAAAAGACCTTGAGCCCTACATCGGCTCAAGCGGTCGAGTTTCCGAAGTGATGAACCGCAAGCGCCGACTCAGCCTGCAAATGGTGCAGCGGCTGCACGACGGACTGCGCATTCCTTATGAGAGTTTGTTGTCGGCTGTGTGAAATCAAAAATTTTGACCTTTAAGCGGATGTGGTACAAGCGGAACTGATGGTCTTGGAATCGGCGAACATCCGCGTGGCCGAATACAGGGCGCACATCACCGGCTGGCATGGATACACCCGTTCCCGGACGGCAATGGGCGGATCGCGCGGATTGTTCTCGATGCAATGCTCAAACGAAGCGGTATTGCGGGAGCGGCATTGTGGTCCATGTTGCGCGGAATCCGCTTTTCTGTATCTTGAAGCGCTGTCTCGTGGTGGGTTCGAGCGGGGAGAAGCATAACGCATTACCGGGCTTGCCGAACGGACGGCGCGCGACGTGCTGTCCAGCCTGACAAAAGAAGACTTCCTGCTGTCGGACACACCAAAGGGTCGCGTGCGCGCCGGACTCCCGGTTAAGGCGCTAGGCACATTCCTGCCGAACCTGTACCCGGCGGGGGATGTTGATTTTGCAGAGTAGTAATCTGCTCAATATTCCGTCTTCACAAACGTGCCAAACCCGCCATAACAGGGATGCCCCTGCTTGTTCTTGTGCGGGTTCAGGGTGGCATCGTAGGTTTTTCGCCTGAATAATTTTCCGCATGCACTGCATCTGAAAACGTGGGTTGGTCCGCCGGATGAAGCCCCAGCTCTGCTTCCCAATCTGGTTTGCGCAGTAGCGGGTCGAGTCGGCAATGACACACGCTGTGAGAGCGCAGGTGCATGCAGCGGCCCAGCCGGAGTCAGTTCGACCACGTATCTCGGGACAAAGGAAGTCGTGCTGACCTCTACGCCCTGTATTCGATCAACCCGGTACGAGCGAGCTTCACCGCTCTCATGTTTTGTCGCATAGAGAATCAGGTTCCCCTCGCTGCTCCGACGCAAGGAATACGGCTCGATAAGCCTCCAGCTATTCTGATAATGGAGATTGACGCACAGCCGGTTGGCCGCCGCGAAGCGGATGGATTCCAACGGGATTGCGACTCTCCAGGATTGCACCATGGCGGGCGGCTGCCACGACTCGTCTAGCGCCTCCCTGATCTGCATGCCCCCGAGCACGGGTTTCTCTGCCACCTCATACAACCAGTCCAGCACCTGCGGCAGCTCATTCCAGAACTGTTCAAACGGCGGCAACACCGGCAACTGATGCGCAAGCATATCTTCCCATTCGGCCAGCAACTTTTCCCGTGCATCGGGCCTCATCAACGAATCCTTGTTCGGCACTGGAATATTCTTGAAGGCGCATTTCTCGCGCAAGGTATTCATCACCACCGAACGGTCCGGGCGGATTTCATCATGCCGGTAGAGATGCACCACGTCGTACAAATCCCTGGGGCGCTCGCGTTCCGCCAAGGCTCTGACCTTTTCCGCGAAAACCTCTTCGAAGCAATAACTCAGAACATGAATCCCGCCTTCCGGACGATCTGAGTACGGGTGATGAACCTCCCGCTGTTCCGGCGCCAGCACCAACTTTTCCTTGCTCGTCAGGTCAAACTTGATGCGCGCAAGATTGCGCCGCTGCTGGAGCGGGCCCACGTAATAAACGCGCCCCTCGGCATATTTTCCGCCGGGGATATCGGCGATCTTGAACCGGATTTGATCGGCAGGTATTTCGATACCGCTCGCTTCGTAAATCCACTCAGAAATTTCGCGGAAGGCGGCAAGCAGGAATCCTTCCTCGATCTGCGCTTCCTCGGTGAGGGTAAAATCGAGGTCTTCGGAAAATCGGTAGGTTTCGAAATAGCATTTCTTGAGACAGGTTCCGCCCTTGAACACCCAATGCTGCGCGAGCGCTTCATTAGCGGAAATGCCCGCCAGCAACCAGCCGAGCACGTAATCTTTCTCAACCACTTCCAGCCTGAGCGACAACTCCCGCGCCAGCTCGGTAAGCTCCTGACGGTCTATCATGCCACCCCCTTCACCCAGTCTTTTGGCACCCAAAGCCGCCAGCGCGAAATCAGCCGCTCTGCGGGTTGCTTCGGATCAATGCGCGTATTCCCCTTGGTCAAGCGCTGGGTGCATTGCCCGATGACGCCTTGTTCATTCGGAGCATGCTGTTCAAGCAGGAAGCCCAAGCGCTTGAATACTGCGCCGTTGCCCAACTGGTCGGCATAGCCGATCAACAGGTCAAGATTCTTCGCATCGGAATGCAGATAGTTCACCAGCATGTCTCCCACCGAACGTATGCCTCCGCCCAGGCGCGGTTCTGCCAGCATATCGAGGATCGTCCGCGTTGGATCGGAAACCGACACCTTCACCTGTCCGCGCCAGACCGTCTTGAGGCCGAACATCTTCTTTTCACTGATGGTGCAGAGCAGAAAACTCGTCCCCTTGATGGCCGGATTACGGTCGCGCGGTGTAAGTTGCGTCATCACCACCGTGGTGCGGAACAACTGCTCCGTCATATCCCAATGCTCGGCTGCGCTCCAGCCGCCGATATAACAGGGAGCATACAAGGCGGCGGCAATTTGCCACGGGTCTTCCAACGGAACGTCGGCGCTGCTTGCTTCCAAAGGCACAGGCACATAAAGGCCGCGCTTAACTCGCGACAACCAGCCCTTCTTGTTCCAGCGCGCGAGCATCTTGGCCGCATCCGTCGCACTCACTTTCAGAATGGCCGAAGCTTGGGCAACCGAAACCGTACCCTTCGTTCCGCGAAGGATAGCCGCCAGTCGCTCCCTGTCTAGTTTGCCTATGCCTGTGAGTGCATCCATGAGTATATCAATTACGCATTAGTTCACAATTAGGTTGAACTATAGCGCTTTTAATATACTATTTCAATAGGCTTAAAGCGTGACAATTCACCTAAACAGTGAATTACTACACTCCTGGCTTCCGCGCTGCTTGCTCCAGATATCGGCCATGGCAAATCAATTGCGTGCCGCCGCCAATACTGCATCCAGCGTAACAGCAAAAGGCGCGGCTGATTGTCTCCCGCCGGGCCGGTTAGGTAGTTTGGTATAGTCCCAGCTAAAATCGTCAAACTCGTTGGTCAGTTCAATATCGAACACAAGATAAAAATCACCACTTGGTTCACCTGGATATCATCCGCAATTCATTCATTACTGAAACTGGGTTCAGGGAATTCATGAAGACAGTCAACAGACGCGGTGGTGGGGTGATTTTCGAGCTGATGGATAATAACGAAATCGATTCGTTTATGGATACATGTATTCCTTCGAACGACTGACGCAGCATTGATGATGCTGCGACTGCATCTGTACATTGAGTATAAAATTGCTTCACATATTACATCCAACTATTGGACTGGAACGCATTGAGTAATTTTATACAGAGAGTCGAAGAGGTACTTCTTCAAGGCTCGACACAAGTTGTGTCGAAAGGATCAGATCCTATAGCTCTGGCCCATCATTGGGCTCATGCAATTGCAAACAATACCGCTCCTATTGGGGGCATTGATACTGATGTTATCTTGGCCCACCTTAAATCAAATGGCCTTTACACAACAAGGGCGCAGTTCAAAAAGAATCTCTTTGCTGAAATCAATTTTCCGCCGCCAAGCACACCGAGGTTTCGCTTTATTGACCTTTTTGCCGGTATTGGTGGCTTTAGGCTTGCGCTACAAAATGTGAAGGGCTGCTGTGTATTTAGCAGTGAATGGGACCGATCAGCCCAGCAAACTTATTTCAATAACTATGGCGAATTACCTTTTGGTGACATTGCGATTTTTGCAGCTGATAATGTTTCTGACAGTGATGTCGACAAGTTTATTCCAGACCATGAGGTTCTTGCGGGAGGATTTCCATGTCAACCATTTAGCCATGCAGGTGTGTCAGCAAGGAACGCAGTAGGAAAAATGCATGGGTTTAAATGTAATACCCAGGGCACTCTATTTTTTGACATCATGCGCATCGCTTCGATCAAGAAACCAAAGGTTCTGTTTCTGGAAAATGTTAGAAACATCGAGCGACATGACGGCGGACGAACATTCGCTGTAATCAGAGAATCAATCGATGAACTTGGATATGATTTTAAGCATGCAATAATTAATGCATCAACTCTGGTTCCACAAAGACGGCTTCGTTGTTATATGGTCTGCTTTCAAAAAAAACTGGGGATCGATTATGTGTTTCCTGATTTTACGGGCAAACCTTTGCCACTCAGGAGCATACTTGAGCCGGATCCACTGCCTAAATACACTATAACTGACAGGCTATGGCAGGGTCACATAAACCGAACACAACGAAATCTTAATCGCGGAACTGGCTTCACTGCATTTACTGCGGATCTCGATAAGCCGTCTAATACGCTTGTCGCAAGATATGGTAAAGATGGAAAAGAATGTCTAATACCGCAGCTGGGATCAAATCCACGGCTGCTAACACCACGCGAATGTGCACGCTTGCAGGGATATCCGGAAGAATTCCTCATCCCTGAGGCCAGAACGCCTGCATACAAACAGTTTGGCAATTCTGTTGCCATACCTGTCGTCAGCAAAATTGCCGAATCCATTATCGAGGTATTGAAATGAACTTTCAGGATTACTGTAACGAATTGGAATCCGATGTTGATGACAAAATTTCCATCAACAAAAGTCTCTTAATTAGCTTCTACAACAAGAAAGGAAAACTTTTTCAGATTCCCCCATCGGTTGCGGTAGGATTTATAGAGTTCCTTGATGGGCATTTTGAAAAATGCCATGCAGCTTGGGAAGCGGTTCAAAACAAAAAATCAAGTTTTACACAGTATGAAGAGAAATCGTATCGCGCAATATTTAATGCGGCAGTTGGCATAGATGAACTTAATGCCCTTACTTCATTGGCTGGAAGTCAGACACGCCAACTTACAGTGGTGTTATCCAAGTTGATCTCTTACCTGGGCAATCTCAAGTACGAGGGTGTCGATACAAATACTCACTTTGATCATGATTCTGTAAAGAAAGCCTTGGGTGCCGTGCCGGAAAATCTTGAAAACCTTGCTGGGAATAGCAGCTTTTCCAAAATCATTAACCTTGAGGCGAGATTTAGATCCTGGATGCTTGGTGAAAAAATTGCCGTAAGCACGATTAATAAATATTCAAAGGACACACCAAATCTCATAAGGCGGCTTATCCGAACTGGCGAGCCGAGATTTCCAGGGCTTTTCTACATTACCGATATAACTTCCCTGGAGGGGTTGGTCAGCACATTAAAATCTATTCCCGAATGGAATGAAAGCAACACCAATGGTAATGGGATGTATATAGCGGGTATCAATAAATACGGAGAATTTCTCAGATATCTTAATAGATCAACAGGCCTCCCCAAACCATTTCTTCTGTTACCCGGCATTTCCGGTACCGGGAAGACCCGCTTTGTTCGCGAGCAGGCACGCGCCCATCGCGGCGGTGATTTGAGTAACTATTGTTTAATTCCGGTTCGGCCGGATTGGCACGAACCGTCAGATCTGTTGGGCTATATCTCGCGCATCGGTCAGGACGGGCCGCGTTACGTGGTGACTGATTTGCTGCGATTCGTGGTGGCAGCTTGGCAAGATGCGGCAGCATCGGCTACCACTGGCGAATTGGTGTGCAAATCACCCGCCGAGATGACCCCTTATTGGTTGTGCCTGGACGAAATGAATCTCGCCCCAGTTGAGCAGTATTTTGCCGATTACTTGGCGGTGCTGGAAACGCGCAAGTGGGAAGACGGTAATTACAGTTGCGATGCACTGCTTAAAGCGTCCACGATTCAGCAGTTGGATACGGACGGGCAGGCGGAGCTGCGCAACCGGCTCGGCTTGGGCGAATCCGCCGACGGCTTGTGGGAATATTTCTTGGCGCGGGGTATCCCGCTCCCGCCGAATTTGATCGTCGCCGGCACTGTCAACATGGATGAGACCACGCACGGTTTCTCGCGCAAGGTTATTGACCGCGCGTTTACCATCGACTTCGGCGAGTTTTATCCCAACGAGTTTGCAGATTATTTTGAACCCACCACGCAACCCAAAGTGCTTGGCTTCCCGGTTTTAACCGGCGTATCCCGCGCTGATCTGGCGGGAGTGGTGGCCGACCCGGACGGTGCAAAAAGCATCGCATTTGCCGGCGCAATCAATGCCGTGCTCAAGTCCAGCCCTTTTGAGCTGGCCTACCGTGCATTGAACGAGCTGCTGCTCGCGGTGGTGTGCTTCAATCCGAGAGACGAGCACGAGTTGCAGGCGGTGTGGGACGACTTCCTGATGTCCAAGGTATTGCCGCGCATAGACGGTGATGCGGAGAAGTTGAGTGCGGACAGCGAGCAAAGTTTGCTCACCCGCTTGCGGGATGAAATCGAAAAACAATTCACCGGTATTTGGGCGGCGCACAGACCCGATCTGTTGCGCGAAAAAATTGATGGTGGCGCATGCATGGTTGATTGCCGTGCCAAACAAAAGCTGGCATGGATGCAAAGCCGTTTGAACTCAAACGGATTCACCGCTTTCTGGCCGTAATGACCCAGGGACAACCACCCAATAAGAGGACATAGCCCCGTGCCTGATGTTTTGACCCTCCAGACGCCACACTTCATTTTGACGGTGTGGACCAAAGAAGTCGCCAAACCGCAGGCGTTGCTGCAAAAAACGCTGGCGGCACGCGGTGCACCGTTGCCGAAAAGCGGGTTGCGGTTTAGCCCCGCGCTGGCTGTCGCCGGAGTCGCACCTCAAAGTACCCTGCCCTTGGACCCGCAAGCTGTAGCCGAATTGGATTTGCCGGAGCCGCTCTTCTTTGAAAATAAATTGTACGAATTCGAGTTTGAGTTCAGTAGCAAAGTTAGCCCGGCTGAACTGCCGGCAATTATTCACCGTCTGCGCGCAGTCGAGGAAGGCTTTCACTGCAAGGGCAGATCGCTGCGCGGCAGTATCAATTTTGGCAACGACGTCGGTTGGTTTCGCTTGGGTGTACGCTACCGCGCGGCGGATCGCGAAATCACCCAGTATCTTTCTTTCGAGGTGCTTCCCACCAAAATGGCGATGGCGACTGACTTGGAGGGGATACACCGCGCGGTGGACGAATTCTACCCGCTGTGGCGATTTTCTTTTGTGCAAAAAACCGAGCAGGAACTGGCCAAATCGCGCAAGCCGCACGAGCGTTTTGAACTGCTGTGGTTGGCGCATTTTGAAAGGCTGCGGCATAGCTTGGTACGCGGGGTTGAGCAGATTTGTCGCGCACCCCATTCCCGTTTGCTGCCTTATGAACAGCAAATACGCGCGGAGCGTCTGCGCGGGCGTTTGCCGCCCAAACTGGAAGAGCGCATCACGGGGGATGTGCGCAATGGCGAAAGCCACCATCATTACAAAGTAACAAAGCGCCGGCTCTTGGTGGACACACCGGAGAACCGGTTTGTGAAAATGGTGCTGACAAGGTGCATCCAAGATCTTGCCCGCCTTGGCGATCGGGCACGCCTGATTAACCAGTCACCGGATAGGGAGCGGTTGTCGCCATCATTTTTTGACGAGCTGGACGGGTGGAAAAAACCGTTGGAGCGGTTGTTGATGCGTCCGTTTTTTGGCGATGTGGGGGAGTTTGAAGGCCTGGCTTCCGAGTCTTTGGTGTTGCACCAGCGTGCCGGCTATTCGGGCGTGTACCGCATTTGGCAGGATCTCAAACTTTATCTGGATTTGTTCGGCCGCAATGCCACCATCTCGATGAAATCGGTGGCCGAGCTGTATGAGGTTTGGTGTTTGCTGGAAGTACGGCGGATGCTGCTTGATCTCGGCTTCACCGAGAAAGCGAACTCCAAAGCTTTACTGACCAGCCTTGGTCTGGAAAAAGGTTTGGCCGGTGGCATAGGTGCGGCATTTCACCTGGAAAGAACGGACGGTATCAAAATTCGACTGGCACACGAGCCGGTCTTCTCCAATACCAAAGATCCCGCGTTCGGAAAGATTTATTCGTGGACCACTGTGCAGAAGCCGGATATTTTTCTCGAGGCCACTTTTACCAACGGGGAAAAAATCCAGTGGATATTCGATGCGAAATACCGCATCGCCGACAACGGTAACGGCACCGATCTGGCACCGGATGATGCGATTAACCAGATGCACCGTTACCGCGACGCGCTTATTCACGTCAACAAAGCCGATGACGGTGAACAGCAAAAAACCCGCCCGATTTTGGGTGCGTTTGTACTTTTCCCGGGATGGTTCGATGAAGACAAAACTGATAATCCATACAGCGACGCAATTGAGGCCGTTGGTATAGGCGGATTCATGCTGCTGCCGGGCAGGCCCAACAAGTGGCTGCGCGATTTTTTTGAAGCTCGTTTTGGCAATGCGAATATCGCCTACACGATTCCCGAGCCGGACCAGTATTTGGCAGAAGACTCTGCACGCATAGCGCTGATGGGGACGTATCTCGGGCGGTATGAAGACTTAACCCTGGCCGCTTCACTGGGGCCGGGGCGTAATGAACAGTACCTGGAGAAATACCGGCTGGGGGCTGCGGGCTGGTATCACGCACCACTGAGCACCACCGACAAAAAATCAATACAACGAAATGTGATGCGGGAGGTTCGCTATTGTGCAATCGGTGTTCATCCTGGCGGCAGCACAGCAAGGGTGATTACACATATTTACGAAGTGAAGTCGGTTCGCCTGGTGAGGCGGTGCGATATGACCATCGATCAAGCCGGTAAATTGGATCCGGGAAACACCGGCGAATATTGGCTTTTTGAGCTCGGGTACGCGCGCCCCCTGGCGCAGCCGGTAAACATGCCGGTTCGGTCGTTTAAATTTCAGCTTACCAATGCGGCGGATTTGCTGGTTGCATCAAACTGGGACACTCTGCCCAAGCGTTATTCTTTGTTAAAGTAAACCAATGGCCGATATCTGGAGCAGACAAAAGCGCTCGTCGGTGATGTCTCTGATTCGCTCGCGGGGTAACAAAGCAACAGAGTTGCGCCTGATCGAAATTTTTCGCGATTTTGGCATCACCGGTTGGCGGCGCAACCAGGCGCTTCTTGGCAAACCGGATTTTACTTTTAGACGCGAACGTGTTGTCGTTTTTGTTGACGGCTGCTTTTGGCACGGGTGCCCGAAGTGCTATAAACGTCCCGGCAGTAACCGGAAATTTTGGGATGCCAAATTTGAAACCAACCGAAAGCGTGACAGATTGGTTAACCGCAACTTGCGCACCCTCGGCTGGAAAGTTGTTCGCGTTTGGCAACACCAACTGGCCAAGCCATCCCGGGTCGCGGGACGGGTGAAACGTTTTTTGGGGAAGCCCGCAAATTAAAGCGCCGCGTTCCGTAAATTCTATGGTTCAGGAAAACTTAAGCCTTGGCGGATTTAATACACCGCGTCGTGGTCACCCACGTTCACGGGAATGATTTCATCGTTTTGAATCAGCAGTTCCAGGGTAATGCGGTAAGAGAGATTGATGGAAACTGAATGCAGACCCTGAAGTTTCCCGCTCAGGGGATGCAGGCGCAGCGAGGGGTGGTGCGGGTTCATTTCCAGCAGTTGCAGCATTTTGAGGTATTGGTTTTCCAGTTCCGGATGGCGTTTGAGAAAACGTGCCGCACGCTTTTCGTATTGCGCGGTGAATATCAGCTGGAAGGTCATGATGTCTGTTGATACGAAACGGTATGACCTTCACCCTCTCTCCTAGCTCTGATGAAACAACTAGCCATTCGACTAAGCCCGCAAGCGGACAAGTCGCTGGTTATCTTCCGCAAGCGGGAGAGAGGGGGAGGGTCTCGTTGCACGAGTATTGCGATTCTGCTCATGCTGCTATTTTCTTGACCCGTTTGACATGCGCCGCCGGCGCTTCCTTATTGATCCTTCCCGCCGCGAGATCGGCGCGAGTTTCGGCCAGCGCCGCTTCCAGCTCGCATTCGCGCAGGTAGTGATACTGCCCGATTTCCATTACCACGAAACGATCCTTGCCACGCACGGAAACAATGGCTTCCAGTCTCTCGGCCAGCGCGGCCTCGATGGCGGCAACACCTTTGGTTTTAAGGTCGTTGGCAGTCAGGTTAGACATGGCGCACTCTTTATTTGATTGTTTGCAGTGCGATGAATCGTACGCCGGATAGTGCGACAGGTCAATTGGGCACATGCTGGCGCCTTGTCCATTACAGGGCAGGTTCGGCATGATCTTCATCGGATAGAGGCATGGAATAGCAATTATTTATGCACTATGAAGCATAATATACGACACTACAATTGCGTTACAATGCAATTACAGTATTGACAACAATGCTCTATAGTGCATAATTATCACATGAAAACACGCTTTAAAGACCTCAAGCAACGCCAGCTGGATGCAGGGCTGGTGCGCTGGCGTTCGGCTGGGCTGCCTGTACGCCCGCCTTCGGGCTGGATCAGGGCGATTCGCGAGGCGCTGGGTATGCCTGCGGCTTTTCTGGCCAAGCGGCTGGGGCTGGTTCCCTCAACGGTGCTGCGGCTGGAAACCTCTGAGGCGGACGACACGATCACGTTAGGTAGCTTGCGGCGTGTGGCAGAGGCGCTGGATTGCGAATTGCAATATGCCCTGGTGCCGAGGCAAACCATTGCGCAGACGCTGGAGCAGCGTGCCAACAAGGTGGCGAGTGAACGCATGGCCGGGGTGGCGCACAGCATGGCGCTGGAAGCGCAGGCCACATCGCCCGATGCCGTCGATACGCAGGTGCAGGATATGGCGGACAGTTTGCTGCGGGGGTCACGGCGAGGATTATGGCGGTGACTTTTGAATATCCGCCGGGCGCTACGCCGCTGGATACAGATGAGCTTGCCTGCCTGATTCCCGGTCATATTGTTACGCAGGGCGAGCTTAACGAGTGGGAGCAACTCAACATCGCGCAGGGTGAGGCATGGGCGTTGCGGCAGCGCAAGGATATTCTCGACGATGCGTTCGTGCGCCAATTGCATCACCGGATGTTTGGCGAGACTTGGAGTTGGGCGGGCAGTTACCGAACGACAGATAAAAACACCGGTGTGGAATGGCAGCAGGTCGGCGTTAAATTGCGCGACCTGCTTAACGATGTTCGCTATCAGGTCGAGCATGCAACTTATACGCCTGATGAAATTGCCGCACGTTTTCACCACCGCCTCGTGGCGATCCATCCGTTCCCCAACGGCAATGGACGACATGCGCGGATGATGGCGGATTTGCTGATACAGAAACTCGGGCAGCCGAAGTTTAGCTGGGGCAGCAAGAGACTGACCGAAGCGAGCGAAACGCGTGCTCGCTACATTGAGGCACTGCGTGCGGCGGATAACGGGGACATCAAACGGCTACTTGATTTTGTCAGGAACTAACCGGGTTACGCTGTTAGTCAGACACAAACGAAAACGAGCCGCAATGCGGCTCGTTTGTTTATTCCACGCGCCATGCTGCTTGACATGAGTTTCTTTACTGGTATTCTGCATTCTAGAATTTAGAACACGGGTGCGGATTATGGCGATACTCAAACCTCAGGACATTCTGGTAATGCTGAAGCTGGTGGCCTTGGGCCAGCGGCCGTGGTCTTATTCCGGGCTGGCGGTGAGCTTGGGCATGAGCCCGTCGCAGCTCCATTCGGCGGTGCGGCGCGCGTTGGCTGCGCAGCTTGCGGTCAAGAAAGAGGACATGATCACGCCGCACATCCGGAATCTTGAGGAATTCATTGTCCATGGGCTCAGGTATGCCTTTGCGCCGGAAATCGGGCGCCCATCCCGTGGCATTCCTACGGCTTATGCCGCCTCGCCACTGTCCGGGCATTTTGCCGATTCTGACGAACTGCCGCCGGTTTGGCCTGACCCGGAAGGGGAGATGTGGGGCGTGGCTTTTTCGCCGCTGTATAAGCTGGCTCCGCAGGCGGCACGCTCGGACCCGGCTCTCTATGAGTTGCTGGCACTGGTGGATGCCATTCGCGGCGGCCGGGCGCGTGAACGTGCTTTGGCAATCAAGGAGCTGGGCTATCGATTGGCGAAGTATGCGTAGGGCGGCCAATCCCAATCTGGAGATCATGGAGAGCGCAGTCGCCCGCTTGGGCGCATTGGCGGATGAAATGGTTTTTCTCGGCGGATGCGCCACGGGCCTGCTGATCACCGATACGGTGGCGCCGCCAATCCGGGCGACAAAAGATGTGGATGCGATTGCAGAGGTGGCCTCGCTGCTGGAGTATCACCGCCTGTCAAAGCGCCTGCGCGGTCTTGGTTTCAGTGAAGACCAAAGTACTGACGCCCCCATATGCCGCTGGCAGGCTGGCGGCATTTTGCTGGATGTGATGCCAACCCATTCGGAGATTCTGGGTTTTGGTAACGAGTGGTACCAACCGGCATTTGACGCGGCCGTTTTGGTAACGCTGCCTTCTGGCAGGAGGATACACATGGTCTCAGCGCCCTATTTCCTGGCGACCAAGCTTGCTGCATTTGATGGCAGGGGGCAAGGCGACTATATATTGAGCCACGATATGGAAGATATTGTGGCGGTATTGGATGGCAGGCCCGAGATTGTTGCCGAGGTACTGAACTGCGAGCGCCAACTGAAAAATCACCTCAAGGCTCGATTGTCCACCCTGATGTCGGATGAACGATTTATCGAAGCGCTGCCCGGCCATTTGCCCGGCGACACGGGCAACCAGGCAAGGGTGCCGATTATTCTGCAACGCATGCAGGCATTGGTTGCTCCATGAAACCGGCAGATCAGACTGCGCCAGCCCGCACACGTAAGCCTCACTAGCAGGCCTGCCATGCCATGCACTTGCATACCGTCAGGTCTTGCGATACAACTGCCCACCCTGCTTCACAAACTCCTCCGCCTTCTGCTCCATACCTTTGGCCAGCGCGGTCTGTTCGTCCACACCCTGCTGTGCGGCGAAATCGCGCACGTCCTGCGAGATTTTCATCGAGCAGAAGCTCGGGCCGCACATCGAGCAGAAGTGCGCGACCTTTGCGGATTCCTTGGGTAGGGTTTCGTCGTGGAATTCACGTGCCTTGTCCGGGTCGAGGCCGAGGTTGAACTGGTCTTCCCAGCGGAATTCGAAACGCGCCTTGCTCAGCGCATTGTCGCGCACCTGTGCGCCGGGGTGGCCCTTGGCGAGATCGGCGGCGTGGGCGGCAATCTTGTAGGTGATGATGCCTTCCTTCACGTCGTCCTTGTCCGGCAGGCCGAGATGTTCCTTGGGCGTGACGTAGCACAGCATGGCAGTGCCGTACCAGCCGATCATTGCCGCGCCGATGGCGCTGGTAATGTGATCGTAGCCGGGCGCGATGTCCATGGTGAGCGGGCCGAGCGTATAGAACGGCGCTTCGTGGCACCACTTGAGTTGCAGCTCCATGTTCTCCTTGATCATGTGCATCGGCACATGGCCGGGGCCTTCGATGATGGTCTGCACGTCGTGCTTCCACGCCACTTGCGTGAGCTCACCGAGTGTCTTGAGCTCAGCCAGTTGCGCTTCGTCATTGGCATCATAGATCGAGCCGGGGCGCAGGCCGTCGCCTAACGAAAACGCCACGTCATAGGCCTTCATGATTTCGCAGGTTTCCTCGAAGTGGGTATAGAGGAAACTTTCCTTGTGGTGCGCGAGACACCATTTCGCCATGATGGAGCCGCCGCGCGACACGATTCCGGTCATGCGCTTGGCGGTCATCGGCACATAGCGCAGCAGCACGCCGGCATGGATGGTGAAGTAGTCCACGCCCTGCTCGGCCTGCTCGATCAGCGTGTCGCGGAATATTTCCCAGGTCAGGTCTTCGGCCTTGCCGTTCACCTTTTCCAGTGCCTGATAGATTGGCACGGTGCCGATCGGTACCGGCGAGTTGCGGATGATCCATTCGCGTGTTTCGTGGATGTGCTTGCCGGTGGACAGATCCATCACGGTGTCGCCACCCCAGCGGATCGCCCAGGTCATCTTCTCGACTTCTTCCTGAATACTCGATCCCAATGCGGAGTTGCCGATGTTGGCGTTGATCTTGACCAGGAAATTGCGCCCGATGATCATCGGCTCGACTTCGGGGTGGTTGATGTTGGCGGGAATGATGGCACGACCGCGCGCAATTTCATCGCGCACGAATTCCGGTGTGATGATTTTCGGGATGCTCGCACCGAAGCTTTCACCACGGTGCTGGGACTTCAGCAGTTCGGAAAGCCCCTCGATTTTCTGGTTTTCGCGAATGGCAATGTATTCCATCTCCGGCGTGATGATGCCCTGGCGCGCGTAGTGCATCTGGGTGATGTTCATGCCCGCTTTGGCGCGGCGCGGCGCACGCTTGAGATTGAAACGCAGTGGCGTCAGCTCGGGATCATTCAGGCGTTGCTGGCCGTAATCGGATGACAGCTTAGCCAGTACTTCGGTGTCGCCACGTTCGGTGATCCAGCCTTCGCGCAGTGCCGGCAGACCGGAACGGATATCGATCTTCGCCGCCGGATCGGTATACGGGCCGGAACAGTCATACACGTAAATCGGTGGATTTTTTTCTGTGCCCATTCCGGCGGGTGTGTCAGCCTGCGAGATTTCGCGCATCGGCACACGAATATCGGGACGCGAGCCTTCGACATAGATTTTGCGCGAATTCGGCAATGGTTTTACGGCGGCCGCATCGACATGCGCGGCTTCGGCGAGAAATTGGGGATTGGCGTTCATTTCAGTGTGCTCCAGAGTTCAGGAAGCACCTCAGAGATGCTTTCCTTTGCGGCATTATCCGCACAGGTTCAAAGGGTGTCTCTCACTCCGCCCTGTTCTAATGCCGGCGAAGACCCCTAGCGAGGTAGGCAAGTTACTGGAAAGGCAGAGGTAACGCAAGCCGCGAATGACCCCGCCCGAGTTGCTGCGGGAACAGCCACAGTTTTAACGGATCTGCGTAAATTACGCTAGCCCGATTCCCGGGCACCCCGCAGCTAGCTGCTTGCGTTTATAATCCGCCATCTTCAGAAAGCCGAATATGAGCCCGTTGAATATCGTCATCCTTGCAGCCGGCAAAGGCACGCGCATGTATTCCGAAAAGCCCAAGGTGTTGCATGCGCTGGCCGGCAGGCCGCTGCTTCAGCATGTGCTGGACTGTGCGGTGGCGCTCCAACCACAGCATATCTGCGTGGTGTATGGGCATGGCGGTAAGGCCGTGCCGCTGGCGATGCAATCTTATCCGGCAAAGTTCGTCATGCAGGACCCGCAGCTTGGTACCGGGCATGCCGTGCAACAGGCCATGCCGCTTCTGAGCGACGCCAGCGGCACGCTGGTGCTGTACGGCGACGTGCCACTGATCCAGCATAGCACGCTGCAGCAGATGCAGCAGGCGGGCGACGGCCTGATATTGCTCACTGTCAATCTGGATAACCCGGCAGGCTATGGGCGCATTGTGCGCAACGCGCAGGGCGATGTGCTCAGCATCGTTGAAGAGAAAGATGCCACGCCGGAACAGCGCGAAATCTGCGAGGTAAACACCGGCATCTTGCAGGCGCCGACCGGCAAGCTGCGCGAGTGGCTGGCCAATCTGCAAAACAACAATTCGCAGGGCGAATATTACCTGACCGATATTGTCGCGATGGCGGTGCGGCAGGGTGTTGCGGTGCATACCGTACAGCCCGCCCATGAATGGGAAATCCACGGCATCAATAGCAAGGCGCAACTGGCAGTGTTGGAGCGCACCTGGCAACAGGTCGAGGCGAATCGCCTGCTGACGCATGGCGTGACGCTGGCCGATCCGAAGCGCATCGAGGTGCGCGGCAGGCTGAGTTGCGGGCGCGATGTCGCAATCGACATCGGCTGTATTTTCGAGGGTGACGTGATGCTGGACAACAATGTACAAGTGGGTGCTTACAGCATCATCCGGAATGCCACCATTGCCGCAGGCACACAAATCGCGCCTTACAGCCTGATCGACAGCAGCGAAGTGGGAGCTGATTGCCTCATCGGCCCATATGCGCGCTTGCGTCCCGGCACCAGACTGCACGACGCGGTGCATATCGGTAATTTCGTCGAGGTCAAAAACAGTGAAATCGCGCAGGGCAGCAAGGTCAACCACCTCAGCTACATCGGCGACAGCAGCATCGGCTGCCGGGTGAACATCGGCGCGGGTACCATTACCTGCAATTACGACGGCGTGAACAAGCACCGCACCGTCATCGGGGATGACGTGCTGATCGGCTCGGACACGCAACTGATCGCACCGGTGACGGTGGGCAAGGGTGCAACCATCGGCGCCGGCTCGACTATTACCAAAGACACGCCGCCGGGCGAGCTCACCCTGTCACGCAGCAGGCAAACCACCATCAACGGATGGAAGCGCCCAACGAAGAAAAAGTAAACGCAGGTCGGATCAAGCGTAGCGATCCGACGTTCTTGTGACGGTCATATTGTCGGATCGCTACGCTTGATCCGACCCACCATCATTAAGAATAGCAATGCCCAATCAAGCCAATGAAAGATAAAAAATGATAACTGAGTGCTTTTCCCACTCCCCGCTCTCCACTTCCCACTTCCCAGAGGTTCAAAAATGTGTGGGATCGTAGGCGCAGTTGCGCAACGCAATGTCGTACCGATCCTGCTGGAAGGACTGAAACGCCTCGAGTATCGCGGCTATGACTCGGCCGGATTGGCCGTGGTAAACAACGGGCAATTGCAACTGGTACGCAGCATCGGGCGCGTCGCGGAACTGGGCAAGAAAAGTGCCGCAACCCGGGGACTGATCGGTATCGCACATACACGCTGGGCGACACACGGCGTGCCGAGTGAGCGCAATGCGCATCCGCACCTGAGTAACGATCACATCGCCGTGGTGCACAACGGCATCATCGAGAACTACGAGGAACTGCGCACCCGGCTGACCGCTGCGGGTTATATATTCACTTCGGACACCGACACCGAGGTCATCGCGCATCTGGTGCACAGCCATTACGCGCGCGGCAATTCGTTACTGGTAGCAACGCAGGCCGCGCTTACCGAACTGGTGGGTGCTTACGCCATTGCGGTGATCGCGGCAGACGATCCGGAGCGGCTGATCTGCGCGCGGCGCGGCAGCCCGTTACTGCTCGGGGTGGGCATCGGGGAGCATTTCGTCGCCTCGGATGTTTCCGCGCTGCTGCCGGTGACGCGCCAGGTGGTATATCTCGAAGAAGGCGATGTGGTCGAACTGGAGCGACCCGGCTACCGGATTTTTGATGCGCGGGGAACACTTGTCGAACGCGCCGTACAGACCAGCGAGCTGAGCAACGAAAGTGTAGAGCTTGGCCAGTACCGCCATTACATGCAGAAGGAAATTCACGAGCAACCGCAGGCCTTGGCGAACACGCTGGAATCGGTGTGCAACAGCCAGTCGCTGATTCCCGGCATTTTTGGTGCGGAAGCGGCCGCAACTTTCGCCGACATCGACAGCATCCTGATTCTGGCTTGCGGCACCAGCCATCATGCCGGGATGGTGGCGCGCTACTGGCTGGAAGAAATTGCCGGTATCCGCTGCACTGCGGAAATCGCCAGCGAATACCGCTACCGCAGCAGCGTGCCAAATCCAAAAACGCTGGTGGTGGTGATTTCGCAATCCGGTGAAACTGCCGACACGCAAGCCGCGCTGAGTCATGCCAAAGCGCAGGGGCACATCCATACACTGGCCATCTGCAACGTGCCGGAGAGTGCACTGGTGCGCCTGTGCAAGCTGCGCCTGCTGACCCGCGCCGGGCCGGAGATCGGTGTGGCCTCGACCAAGGCGTTCACCACACAACTGGCCGCGTTGTTCCTGTTGACGCTGGTGTTGGCCAAATCACGCGGACGTCTTACCGCACCACGCGAGCAACAATATCTGCACGAGCTGCGCCACCTGCCCAGCGCGGTGCAAAAGGTGCTGGATCTGGAACCGCAGATCGCCAAACTTGCCGAGCGGTTTGCCACCAAGCAGCACGCGCTGTTTCTCGGGCGCGGACTGCATTATCCGATCGCGCTGGAAGGCGCGCTCAAGCTCAAGGAAATTTCCTACATTCACGCCGAAGCCTATCCCGCCGGTGAGCTGAAGCACGGCCCATTGGCTTTGGTGGACAAAGACATGCCGGTAATTTCGGTCGCGCCGAATGACGCGCTGCTGGAAAAACTCAAATCCAATCTGCAGGAAGTGCGAGCGCGCGGCGGCGAGTTATATGTATTCGCCGATGCCAATACGCATATTCGTGCGGCGGACGGCATTCACATCATGCAAATGCCGGAACACGCCGGATATCTGAGTCCGATTCTGCATACCATTCCGATGCAACTACTGGCCTATTACGTCGCGCTGCAAAAGGGCACCGATGTGGACAAGCCGCGCAACCTCGCAAAATCCGTCACTGTAGAGTAATTTCAAACAGCGAGATTCTTCGGCTTGCGGTGGAGACTAACTTGCGCAGCAAGTTAAGCCCGCAGGGCGGTCGGAACCACAAGCCGCGCAATCTTGCAAAGTCGGTCACGGTCGAGTGATCTACTCTGACACTGGGATCAATACAGCTTCTTCTCACCCCTGGGCCGCGTCTTGAAACGTTTGTGCAGCCAGAAATATTGCTCCGGCATTTCGCGCACGCGCTGTTCGATAAACTCGTTCACACGGCGCGTATCGGCAACGAGGTCATCAGTCGGATAATGCTCCCACGCCGGATAGAAGCGCACTTCATATCCGGCAGCACCGGGTAAGATACGCGAGATACACGGCACGACTTTTGCACCGGTCATTTTCGCGAGGCGCGATACCGTATTCAGCGTGGCGGCGGGTATGCCGAAAAACGGCACAAACACGCCGTCCTTGGTGGCGAGATCCTGATCCGGCAGATAATAAAAAGGGTAACCGTCCTGTAGCGCCTTGACCACCGGACGCAAACCATCCTGGCGCGCATACAGTTTCTGTTTGCCAAAGCGCGAACGCCCGTGCAGCAGCATTTTGTGGAACAGCGGGTTTTTCTGGTTGGAATAAATGCTGACCAGATTGACGTACTGGGTCATCCACGAGCCACCGACATCCAGCGCGACAAAGTGCGGCGCGAGCACGATCACCGGACCATCCTGTACCGCCTTGAGGTGTTCCAGTCCCACCACCCGGATCAGGCGCTGGATACGTTCCGCACTGCTCCACCACAGGATGCCGCGCTCCAGAAAACTGCGTGCGAAAGCCTGGAAATTTTTCCTTGCCAGCACCTTGCGCTCACCCTCCGCAAGCTCAGGGAAGCACAGGCGCAGGTTGATGGCGGCCACCCTGCGCCGCTCCGCGCTCAGCACATAGAGCAGCATGCCCAGCGCATTGCCTGCCCAGGCCAATAGCGGTAGCGGCAAAAAATGCAGCAGCCACATCAGAAAAATACCGGTTCTGGTTATCATGCTTGTTATGAGTTGGTTGCGGGTGGTTGCACGCCGCGTGGAATCTTGTAGCGATTGTAGCTCCACAGGTATTGCGCCGGACAGGCGCGTATCGTGCGCTCCAGCGCCGCGTTGATCTGTGGCGACACAGGCGCGGCAAAATCCAGCAGTAACGGTTCGACGTGGATCACAAAACCCGCTCCGTGCGGCAGGCGTTCCGAGTAGGCAATCAGCACCGTGGCGCCGCTGCTTTGCGCAAGACGGCCGGCCAGCGTCATGGTGTAGGCGGGGCGGCCGAAAAAATCCGTCCATTCGCCCTCGCCCTTGCTGGGTACCTGGTCGGGCAACAGGCCAATGGCTTCGCCACGCTTGAGCGCCTTGTACAACAGGCGCACGCCGCTGACATCGGCCTTTGCGAGCTTTGCCTGGCCGCGCTCGCGGCCGCCGCGCATCACGCCTTCCAGCCAGCCGAGTTTGGGCGGGCGATACAGCACGGTGATCGGCACGCGCCGCGCGGCATATAGCGCGGAGATTTCAAAACAGCCCAGATGCGGCGTAAGGAAGATGATGCCCTTGCCACGCTCCTGAGCCGCGATGATGTGCTCCAGCCCGGCACATTCGCGTACCGCATCCAGCACTTCGTCATAAGGCCGTCCCCAGATCCATGCCAGTTCGGCGATGCCCTTGCCCGCTTCGGCGATGGTCGCGGACAACACCTCACGGTATTGATTTTCGTCAGCCGCCAATCCCGAACGGCGCAGGTTTTCGCGGGTGCGCGCGGCATATTGCGCGGAGAGCACGTAGGTCAACCGCCCGAGCAAAGCGCCAAAACCGTGCAGTGCACGCAACGGCAACAAGGCAAGCAGACGGAAAATAGACTTGAAGATAAAGGCGGCCATGAGTTGGCAATGCTACCAAGTTTGACGGGAATTGGTACAATGCGCGCCTTTTTATTTATTCATAAACTGTCCGGGGAATCATGAACGAATATCTGTTTACATCCGAATCCGTATCCGAAGGCCATCCCGACAAGGTGTCCGACCAAATTTCCGACGCTATCGTCGATGCCATTCTGGCGCAGGACAAGCATTCGCGCATCGCTGCCGAAACGCTGTGCAATACCGGTCTGGTCGTGCTGGCCGGTGAAATTACTACCGCCGCTACCGTCGACTATATCAATGTGGCGCGCGACGCCATCAAACGTATCGGCTACGACAACTCCGACTACGGTATCGATTACAAGGGCTGCGCGGTGCTGGTGGCCTACGACAAGCAGAGCCCGGATATCGCGCAGGGCGTGAACAAGGCCTATGACGACGACATGGGCCAGGGCGCGGGCGACCAGGGGCTGATGTTCGGCTATGCCTGCGACGAAACCGACGTGCTGATGCCGCTGCCGATTCATCTGGCGCACCGTCTGGTGGAACGCCAGTCACAATTACGTCGCGACGGCCGCCTGAACTGGCTGCGCCCCGACGCCAAATCGCAGGTGACCGTCCGCTATGTCGACGGCAAGCCGCACTCCATCGACACCGTGGTGATCTCGACCCAGCACGCGCCGGAAATAACATTGCCGCAAATCCGCGAAGCGGTCATCGAGGAAATCATCAAGCCGATCCTGCCCAAGGAACTCATCAAGGGCGAAATCAAATATCTGGTCAATCCGACCGGACGCTTCGTCGTCGGCGGCCCGCAGGGCGACTGCGGCCTGACCGGACGCAAGATCATCGTCGACACGTACGGCGGCGCGGCCCCGCACGGTGGCGGCGCATTCTCCGGCAAGGACCCGTCCAAGGTGGACCGCTCCGCCGCCTACGCCGGTCGTTATGTCGCCAAAAATATCGTTGCCGCCGGACTGGCCAGCAAATGCCTGATCCAGCTTTCCTACGCAATCGGCGTGGCGCAACCCACCAGCGTCTGGGTCACCACCTACGGTACCGGCAAAGTATCCGACGAAAAAATTTCGGAACTGGTCAAGAAGCATTTTGACCTGCGCCCGAAAGGTATCGTGCAAATGCTCGATTTGCTGCGCCCAATCTATGAAAAAACCGCCTCCTACGGCCACTTCGGCCGCGAAGAACCGGAATTCACCTGGGAAGCAACAGATAAGGCGGCAGCTCTGCGGGCTGACGCCGGCCTATAAAGGCACGTCGGCGGCGCCATCTCCTTACAACTCCCCCTCTTTGCCAAGGGGGAGTTGCTTCGATTTTCATGCAAGGGCGCAGCGCAGCACCCCTGTCATTTCCTGATCTGCCCGGATAAATAAATCGCCCTGATGCAAAGGGAGCTTTGCAAAGCGCGCTTCAGTGCGGCATTATCAAGGCTGTAAAAATAATCCCGCCAGATGGATAGCTCGCTCTCACTCGTTCTCATTCTGCTCGCCACCGCCGTGATCGTGGTGGTGCTGTGCCGCATCCTGCATTTGCCGGTGATGCTGGGTTATCTCATCGTCGGCATCCTGATCGGGCCGCACGCGCTGGCGTGGATTCCCGATACGGCGGGAACCCAGCATCTTGCCGAGTTCGGTGTGGTGTTTCTGATGTTCAG
Organism: Gallionella sp.; assembly: GCA_035529795.1. Classification (GTDB taxonomy): domain Bacteria; phylum Pseudomonadota; class Gammaproteobacteria; order Burkholderiales; family Gallionellaceae; genus Gallionella. Next base: position 59,635 of record DATKVZ010000012.1, read on the forward strand.
CATCGGCCTGGAATTCAGTCTGGCGCGCCTGAAAGCGATGAAATATACGGTGTTCGGTCTGGGCGGTGCACAGGTGGTGGTGACCTTGCTGCTGGTGATGGCAGTGGTTACGTTGTTTGGTTTGGGTTGGCAAACCGGTCTGGCATTGGGCGGCGTACTGGCGATGTCTTCCACCGCGATCGTCAGCAAGATGCTGGTCGAGCGCGCCGAGCTGAATTTACCCTATGGGCAGCAAATGATGGGCGTGCTGCTGTTTCAGGACATTGCGGTCGTGCCGCTGCTGATTATCATTCCGGCTCTGGCGATCAGCACAGAAGATCTTTCTGCCACACTGGCCTATGCCACGCTCAAGGCGGCGGTGGTATTGCTGATATTACTGGTGTTCGGGCAACGTGCTATGCGCCCCTGGTTTCATGTCGTGGCGCGGCAAAAATCCTCCGAACTGTTCATGCTCAACGTGTTGCTCATCACGCTGGGTCTGTCCTATTTCACCGAGCTGGCGGGATTATCGCTGGCGCTGGGTGCCTTTGTCGCCGGCATGCTGATTTCCGAAACCGAATACCGCTATCAGGTGGAAGAAGATATCAAGCCGTTCCGCGACGTGTTGCTCGGCCTGTTCTTCGTCACCATCGGCATGAAGCTCAGCCTCGGCAGCGTGGTAGCGGAATTCGGCTGGATACTGCTGGTGCTGGCCGGACTGATCCTGGCCAAGGCTTTGGTCGTGGCATTGCTGGCGCGCGCCTTCGAAGGAGATTGGGGAGTGGCGTTGCGCAGTGCAATCGGCCTGGCGCAAGCCGGTGAGTTTGGTTTTGTGCTGCTGACGCTGGCGGATGGCTCGCATTTGCTCAGCACCACGACGATGCAAATTGTGCTGGCGGCGATGCTGCTATCCATGCTGGTGGCGCCGTTCATGATCCAGTACGGTGAGGCCATCGCGCGACGGTTTTCCGCTGCCGAATGGAACAGCCGCGCCATGCAGGTGCACCAGATCGCCATTCAGAGCATGGCCAGCAGCGGGCATGTCATCCTGTGCGGCTATGGGCGCAGCGGCCAGAAACTGGCAAGTTTTCTGGAAGATGAGCAGTTGAGTTTCATTGCGCTGGACCTGGATTCACGCCGTGTACATGAGGCTGCCGCCGCAAAAAAAAGCGTGGTATACGGCGATGCCGCCAAGCGCGAAGTGTTGATGGCCGCCGGATTGATGCGCGCCAAAACACTGGTTGTTACCTACAAGGACAAACATTCCGCGTTGGAAATCCTGCGTCATGTCAAGGAGCTGCGCCCCGATTTGCCGGTGGTGGTACGCGCCAATGACGACACCTACGTGGAAACTCTGAAAGAAGCCGGTGCGGCGGAAGTGGTTGCAGAAGTGCTGGAAGGCAGCGTGATGCTCGCCTCGCAGACTTTGCTGATGGCGGGTGTGCCGCTCAACCGCGTGATCCGCCGGGTTCAGGAAAGCCGTGCGCGCCGTTATGCGGTATTCAGCGGTTATCTGCGCACCATGCCCAGTGAAGCGGGTGAAGCGACGGAAAATATGCAGCCGCGTTTTCTCAGCGTACTACTCAAAAAAGACTCCGTCGCAGTGGGCAAACAATTACACGAAGTGAATCTGGATGCCTTGAACGTCGAAGTCAACGCATTGCGCCGCCGTGGCGTGCGCGGGGCGCAGCCGAGCGAAGATATGCTGTTGCAGGCGGGCGATGTGCTGGTATTGCTCGGCCTGCAGGAAGCATTGCAGCAGGCGGAAGAATGGCTGCACAAGGGATAGGACACTTGGCGGACACGCTTACCGTCAGCGGGCCGGGGAAACTCTGCCCAATGCGGCCAGTTACACAATTTCAACCACAAACCCGCCCGCAAACTTAGTCGCATTTTTCGCAACGCTTCTATAGGTGCATACGCCCACGCCGGGATGAGCGCCGCATAAACTCACTTGGGCGGCCGGTGGTCAGCGTACCGCCGCAACCACATCTTTTCCAACTCTACCGCAGCGAACAGCAGCGCGCCAAACAATGCAATATGCCCCCACGTGGCGATATCCAGCGCCACCGTGCCAAACAATTGCTGAAACAACGGCGCGTAGGTGAACAGCACCTGCAGCGATACGACTGAGACAATGGCGATAAATATCGGGTGCGAACCGGTGAAACCGCGCAGCCCAAACGAGGGTGCAAACAGGAAGCGGCAATTAAACAGGTAAAAAATTTCGCCCGCCACCAGCGCATTTACCACCGCCGTGCGCGCAGCCCCGAGACTTGCGCCACGCGCCTGCTCCCAGAGAAAAAAACCCAGCGCACCGGCCACCATCAGACAGGCCACAAAAAATACACGCCACAGCAGAAACCGGCTGAGCAACGGCTCCGCCGGGTCGCGCGGCGGGCGGCGCATCACACCCGCCTCGGGGGGCTCGAAGGCCAGTGCCAGCGCCAGTGTGACGGTAGTGACCGTGTTTATCCACAAGATCTGTGCCGGTGTGATTGGCAGCGTAACGCCGAGCAGGATCGCCGCGACAATGACCATTGCTTCGCCGCCGCTGGTAGGCAGGATGAACACGATGGATTTCTTCAGGTTGTCATAGACGGTACGCCCTTCTTCCACCGCCGCACTGATCGAGGCGAAGTTGTCATCGGCCAGCACCATCCCGGCGGCTTCCTTGGCGGCCTCGGTGCCGTTGCGCCCCATTGCGATACCGACATCGGCGCGCTTCAATGCGGGTGCATCGTTCACGCCGTCGCCGGTCATCGCCACCACTTCGCCATTGGCCTGCAATGCCTGCACCAGACTGAGTTTATGTTCCGGACTGGCGCGGGCAAAAATATCGGCTCCGGCTACCGCAACGCGCAACGCGGCCATATCCATCTGCTCGATTTCAGCACCGGTCAGCGCGCCGTCCGCCGTCAGGCCGAAGCGTGCGCCAATAGCACAGGCGGTATCGAGGTAATCGCCGGTAATCATTTTTACCCGGATGCCGGCTGCACGACAGTGTGCCACGGCGCGGATCGCTTCCTCGCGTGGCGGGTCGGCGATGGCAAAAATACCCAGCAACGCAAAGCCGCCGTGCAGGTCGGCAAGTCCGAGACTGCGCTGTTCGTTTGCAGCAGAACGTGTCGCTATTGCGAGTAGCCGGAAGCCCTGCTGCGCGGCGTCCTGTATCGCCTGCTGCCACCGGGCGTGGCACAACGGCCGGTGTTTGCCGCCCACATATTCTGCGTCACACATTTCCATAACCTGCTCGGGTGCACCCTTGAGAAAAATGAAACTGTGCCCCTCCAGATCATGATGCAAAGTAGCCATGAAACGGTGCTGTGATTCGAACGGAATGAGGTCGATACGGCGCAACGCCTCGCGCTCAATAGTCGCATCCAGCCCGGCTTTTAGCGCCAGTGTCAGCAGCGCGCCTTCGGTAGGGTCGCCTTCCAGCACCCATGCGTTATCGATACGGCGTAGTTCCGCATCATTGCACAGCAATGCGGCGCGCCCCAGTTCGGCCAGCTCGGGATAATCTTCCGCGAACACTTCGTGCCCGCCGATCAAAAATTCGCCGTGCGGTGCGTAACCGCTGCCGCTAATTTCGAACACCCGTTCGGCGGCGATCAGGCGCTGCACGGTCATCTCGTTTTTGGTAAGCGTGCCGGTCTTGTCCGAACAGATCACCGTCACCGAGCCGAGCGTCTCCACTGCCGGAAGGCGGCGGATGATGGCGTTGCGTCGCGCCATACGCTGTACGCCGATAGCCAGCGTGATGGTCATAATTGCGGGCAGCCCTTCGGGTATGGCGGCGACCGCCAACCCGACGGCGGCAAAGAACATGTCCGACCAGCCATAGCCGCGCACCCATACACCGAAGGAAAAAGTCAGCGCGGTCAGCAGCAGGATAACAACGGTCAGTTGCTGGCCGAAGCGCGTCATCTGGCGCAACAGTGGCGTTTCCAGGCTGGTCACGGCGGCAATCAAACCGCTGATACGGCCGATTTCTGTCGCTGCGCCAGTGGCGACCACCACGCCGTGCGCCTGCCCGTACACCACCAGCGTGCCGGAATAAGCCATACAGCGCCGGTCGCCGATTACGGCATGCGCATCCACGGCAGCCACATTCTTTTCCACCGCCCCGGACTCGCCGGTCAATACGGCTTCCTCGACGCGCAGCTGGCGCGTCTCGATCAGGCGCAAATCAGCGGGCACCTTGTCGCCGGATGCCAGCAGCACGATGTCGCCAACCACCAGGTGCTGTGCCGGAATTTCACGCCGTTGCCCGTCACGCAGCACCGTGGCGTTCGGCGACAGCAGGTTGCGAATGGCGTCCAGCGCGCGCTCCGCCTTGCCCTCCTGAATAACGCCAATGATGGCGTTAATCAGCACCACGCCGATAATCACACCGCAATCCACCCAATGATTGAGCAGCGCGGTGATCAGCGCGGAAGCCAGCAATACGTAGATCAGCAGGTTGTGAAACTGGCGCACAAAACGCTTCAGCAAGCTATTGCGCGCAGCGGCGGGCAAACGATTCAAGCCATATTTCTGTGCGCGCCGCACCGCTTCGTCCGGCGACAGCCCGGCGTGATCCGCAGCCAGCGCGTTCAATGCTTCCTGTGCCGTCAGGTTATGCCAGCATGCTGCGGATCCGGTGCGCGCTTGAGGACTGATAACTTCGTTCATTTCTGTCATTCAATACCAGTCTTCACACGAAAGCGGCACCACACGTTTTCCGGTGATGCATGCGGCACAGTTTTGCCGGGGTCTGCCGGGCCGGTCATGCTGGTTTGGTTTGCGTATACAAAGTTAAAAATACCGTGTCGAATTGTCCTGGCGAATTCTTTTGAAAAGAACCCGGCCCGCCGCATGCCACTTTTGCATGCCGGGTTAGCGTAGCATATCCGGACATTGTGAGCGCACCGCATTCGGGTAAAATACGTACCTTGCAAAAGGAACACCATGACGGCACGTTTGCGCGAAATTCCCTATAACTACACCTCGTTTTCTGATCGCGAGATTGTCTTGCGCATTCTCGGCGACGAGGCTTGGGACATCATCAACACGTTGCGCGAAGAACGCCGCACCGGGCGTTCCGCGCAGATGCTGTATGAAGTGCTGGGTGATATCTGGGTGGTGATGCGCAACCCGTATTTGCAGGATGATCTGCTCGCCAACCGCAAACGCCGCGAGGCACTGATCGGCGCGCTGCGTCACCGCCTGAACGCCATCGAGGCACGCCGCCAGAATAATCAGGCAGTAAAACGCCTGCTCGAACTTGCCGTGGTGGCGGTCGATCAATTTGCCGCCGAATTCGAACAGACCCTGCAATTACGCAAACGTGTACTGCGTGTGCTGGGTCGCATCACGCGCCGCGACAATATCCAGTTCGATGGTCTGGCGCGCGTCTCGCATGTGACCGATGCGACCGACTGGCGTGTGGAATATCCGTTCGTGGTGCTGCACCCCGACACCGAGGCCGAAGTCGCGCCGCTGGTGCGTGCCTGCATTTCTCTCAAGTTGACCATCATCCCGCGCGGCGGCGGCACCGGCTACACCGGCGGCGCCATACCGCTGGACAAATATTCTGCGGTGATCAATACCGAAAAACTGGACACATTCTCGGCAGTGGAACATCTGGTGCTGCCCGGTTTAAGCGAGTCGTATGCCACCATTCGTTGCGGTGCGGGCGTGGTGACGCGGCGTGTGATGGAAGCGGCGGAGGCCAACCAGCTGGTGTTCGCGGTCGATCCGACCTCGGCGGATGCATCGTGCATCGGCGGCAATGTATCGATGAACGCGGGCGGCAAAAAAGCGGTGCTGTGGGGCACCGCGCTGGACAATCTCGCCTCATGGCGCATGGTCACGCCGGACGGTTTGTGGATGGAGGTTGAGCGCATCAATCACAACCTCGGCAAGATCCACGACACAGAGACCGCAACTTTCCGTATCAGCCGCTTCGAACTCGACGGCACGACGCCGCATGGTGAGCCGGAAATTCTGAATATTCCGGGCGGTGCCTTCCGCAAGGCCGGGCTGGGCAAGGATGTTACCGACAAATTCCTGTCCGGGCTGCCCGGCATCCAGAAGGAAGGCTGCGACGGCATCATCACCTCGGCACGCTTCATCCTGCACCGCGCCCACGCACACACCCGTACCGTGTGTCTGGAATTTTTCGGCCAGGTGCGCGAGGCGGTGCCTGCCATCGTCGAGATCACTGCACTATTCGACAACCGTGCTACCCCTTCCCCCTTGCAGGGGGAAGGCTGGGATGGGGGTAAAAGTGGCGTGAATCCTGAATCTTCCACCCCCTCCCTAACCCTCCCCCTGCAAGGGGGAGGGAAGAGTGTGGTGTTGCTGGCGGGTCTGGAGCATCTCGACGAGCGCTACCTCAAGGCGGTGGGCTACGCGACCAAAGCCAAACGCGGCACCCGCCCAAAGATGGTGCTGGTTGCCGATGTCGTGGGTGACGACGAAAACGCTGTGGCGCAAGCCGCTTCGGAAATCGTGCGCCTCGCCAACCTGCGCAGCGGTGAGGGCTTCATTGCGGTATCCGCCGAAGCGCGCAAGAAATTCTGGCTGGATCGTGCGCGCACCGCCGCAATCGCCAGGCACACCAATGCCTTCAAAATCAACGAGGACGTGGTGATTCCGCTGCCGCGCATGGGCGATTACTGCGACGGTATCGAACGCATCAACATCGAGCTGTCACTGCAAAACAAGCTCAAATTACTCGATGCGCTGGATGAGTTTTTCACCGGTGAACTGCCGCTGCATTACCAGGACGATGCGCAGCTTGGTGATACCGAATTGCTCAATCATCGCCCCCAGGCGGCGCAGCGATTACTTGCCGAAGTGCGCACGCGCTGGCAGTGGCTGCTGGACAATCTGGATGCGCCGCTGGCGAATTGCCCGTTCGCACAAACCCCCCTCAATCCCCCCTTGTCAGGGGGGAAGCCGGACCAACTACCGGACGCCTACCGTGAAGCTATCCCCCTCCCCCCTTTGCCTGGTGGAAAACCGGACTCCTCCCCTGATAAGGGGAGGCTGGGAGGGGTTACGGTTTTCGAATCACTACAACGCCACCTGCTGCGCGCCTCGTGGAAGCGCGAAGTGCGCGAACCGCTGCGCCATATATTCAGCGGCGCCACTTACCAGCCGATTCTCGACCAGTGCAACACCATCCATCAGAATGTGCTGAAGAGCCGGGTATTCGTCGCGCTGCACATGCATGCCGGCGACGGCAACGTGCATACCAATATCCCGGTGAACTCGGACGACTACGAAATGCTGCAACAGGCCTATGCGGCAGTGGATCGCATCATGCGCCTGGCAAAAAATCTGGGCGGGGTGATCTCCGGCGAACACGGTATCGGCATCACCAAATTCGATTATCTCGAACCGCAGGAGCTCGCCGCATTTACCGATTACAAGCAACGCATCGATCCGGAAGGACGCTTCAACAAGGGCAAGCTGCTCAAAGGCAGCAACCTGAAACGTGCCTACACGCCCAGCTTCAACCTGATGGAGCTGGAAAGCCTGATCCTGGAAAAAAGCGAACTGGGCGGGATTGCCGACTCGATCAAAGACTGTCTGCGTTGCGGCAAATGCAAACCGGTGTGCAGCACCCACGTGCCGCGCGCCAACCTGCTGTATTCGCCGCGCAACAAAATCCTCGCCACCTCGCTGCTGATCGAGGCGTTCCTGTATGAGGAGCAAACACGGCGCGGCATCTCCATCCAGCATTTTGCCGAATTCGGCGATGTCGCCGATCACTGCACGATATGCCACAAGTGCAAGAACCCCTGCCCGGTGGATATCGACTTCGGCGATGTATCGGTCGCGATGCGTAATCTCCTGCGCAAGCAGGGCAAGAAAAAATTCAACCCGATAACCGCCGCTTCGATGATGTTCCTCAATGTCACCGACCCGACCGCCATCAAGCTGGCCCGCAAGCTGATGATCGAGTGGGGTTACCGGGCGCAGCGCATCGGCTATCAGGTCGCCAGACATTTTGGCTTGTTCAATTCGCAGATCAAACACCCGCCTGCCACCGTCGGCGGCGCACCACTGCTTTTTCCGCCCGCCCGCGCGCAGGTGATCCACTTCATCAACAAGCCGATGCCGGGTAACCTGCCCAAGAAGACCTCGCGCGCCCTGCTCGACATCGAGGATGCCAGCATCGTGCCGATCATCCGCAACCCGCATAAATTGAGCGAGGATTCCGAGGCGGTATTTTATTTCCCGGGCTGCGGCTCGGAACGGCTGTTCGGCCAGGTGGGGCTGGCGACGCAGGCGATGCTGTATGAAATCGGCGCGATTACCGTACTGCCGCCCGGCTACCTGTGCTGTGGCTATCCGCAGAATGCCGTGGGGCAAGCCGGCAAGGCCAACCAGATCACCACGGACAATCGCGTGCTGTTCCATCGCGTGGCAAACACGCTGAATTACCTCGACATCAAGACCGTGATTGTGTCGTGCGGCACGTGCATGGATCAGTTGCTGAAATACCAGTTCGAGAAAATTTTTCCCGGCTGCCGCCTGCTCGACATCCACGAATACCTGCTTGAAAAAGGAGTGAAACTGGAGTCACCCACCGGGGCGCGCTACATGTTCCACGACCCGTGTCATTCACCGATGAAAACCTACCAGCCACTCAAAGTGGTGAGCGAGTTGATGGGGATGGATGTGCCGCTCAATGACCGGTGCTGCGGCGAATCCGGCAGCTTCGGCGTGTCGCAACCGCATATTGCGACCCAGGTGCGCTTCCGCAAGGAGGAAGAAATGCGCAAAGGCGCCGCTGCGCTGCGTGCCGACGGCTTTGCCGGGGAAATCAAAATCCTCACCTCCTGCCCCGCCTGTCATCAGGGTTTGTCGCGTTACAACGATGACAGTGGCACCACCTCGGACTATGTCGTCATCGAAATGGCCCGGCATCTGCTTGGTGAAAACTGGCTGGAAGATTATGTGCATAATGCCAATCACGGCGGCATAGAACGTGTGCTGTTATAGTCACCGCCTGACTTGAACTTGCACCCCGTGGAAAGTATCGTTCCGAGGCTAAACGAAACATGCTGACTCTTCCGCTCGAACCGACTGATGACCGAGCCAATCCGCTTTTCAAGGATGTGGCGGGCTGTGCGCAATGGCTTGGGCAACTGCAACTGACCAACCTGCAACTGGCGCACAGCCTGTTGCTTACCCAGATCAACGAATTCAACCGCTATCCGATGCGCGGTCTGGAGCGGCTGAATACGCTGGAACTGTTGCGCGAAACGGTCGGCTATGTTCAGGATGATTACGCCAAAAAACTCATCGCAAAAGCATTGCCGCTGGACAAGAATGAGTTGCTGGTATTCGTCGCCATCGTGCAACTCTGGCAGGCCATGGTGCTGGGTTATCAGCGTTGCCTGCAGGGCTACATGGCCGGTGACAAACAACTCGCAAAACATGACGCGTTGCTGTGCCAGCGCTGTCTGCTATACAGCGGGCTGGAAATCTTCGAACATTTGCGTACCGGCTATGAATTTGACCCGAAACTGTGGCGTCAGCTGAATGAACTGTATGCCTTTGCCGAACAACAGAATCTGCAGACAACAGAAGTCCACGACCCGCTGAACGGCAAGCATCCACACAGCAGTTGCCGCAGCATCTACGCAAAAATCCTGCTCGCCTGCCATGCGCGCCCCGCAGAGCTTTCGCGCGCGCAACTGAAACTGCTGGATGGCTGGCTGGCGAAGTGGAGCAGCACGATTGCCGTGGAGAACAGCTACACCGTCAGCAAGGGAGACGCGCAACCGCTTGCGATAGACCTGACCAGCGAGCAAGGCTTGCGGCCTGCCAGGCAAGTCACGCACAGCGGCAGCATGCGTTATCTGGCGATGGTTCCGCTCTCCAAATTGCTGCGCGTAACGACTATCCTGCTGCAACAGGGGCAAACGCCGCAGCAGGCAAATCTGTGCGATCACTGCAACAGTAGCGAATGTATCGAATTGCTTACCTTTTTGCACCAGTGCTGGTGCGAGAATCACAACGCACGTTTCGGCGAACGACGCCCGGCAGCGCTTCATGCCCAGCTTTGCTGCAAGATAGAAGGAATCTACACCCACCTGGCCGGCAAACCGTTCAAACAGCCCGGCCGCGACAACACTCTGGGAAACGTCGCACGCAAGCAAATCGAAACCTTCGGCAGGGTGCTGCAGAATGCGCATGCAAGCGAGCTGATTGATATGGGGTTTCCGTTGGAAACCTGGAATTTTGAAAACGAGAGCATCCTGGGTGCGCGGCTTACGCGCGAGGATCCGTCAGGCGTGCGCCTGAGCCATAATCAACTGATAGCCTTGCGCCCCGGCGATGCGGAAACCTTCATGCTGGGATCAACAGCATGGACGAACGTAACGCGCACCGGACAATTACAAATCGGCGTGCGCTATCTGCCGGGTACTGCCGAGCCGGTCAGCATCCGCGCGACCGGCGTAAATCTGACCGTATCGGACAAATATGTTCCCGCCTTTCTTCTGCAAGCCGTTTCGGCGCTGAGAATTCCCGCCAGTCTGATTATTCCGCGCGACTGGTTTCAACCGGGGCGTGTCGTGCAAGTGTTACACCAGAACGCCGAAAAACAGAATGTAAAAATGGTAATGAGCGTGGAGCGCGGCTTCGATTATGAGCGTGTCAGTTTCACACCGGTCCATTGAGCGCGGAAGCGGCGCAGGACCGTAAACCTTACCTGCGCTGCGCCTCGGTAAACAGCAGCACTTCTGCCGCCACCTGCTGCACGCAATCGTGCAGTTTTCTCTCCGAAGTATTCATCACCAGTTCCGGCGTGTCCGGCGCCTCATAAGGCGACGATATCCCGGTGAACTGGCCGATCACGCCGGCGCGCGCTTTTTTGTACAGCCCCTTTGTGTCGCGCTGTTCACACACGTCTACCGGGCATTGGCAATAAATCTCGACAAACTCTCCCGGTTGCACCATGGCGCGCGCCTTGTTGCGATCCTCGCGAAATGGCGAAATGAAAGCTGTCAGCACGATCACACCCGCTTCCATGAACAGTTTGGCGACCTCGCCGACACGGCGGATATTTTCCACACGGTCGGCTTCGGAAAATCCAAGATCCCCGCACAGGCCATGGCGCACATTGTCGCCATCCAGCACAAACGTCCCGCACCCCATCTGATGCAGATGCTCTTCCACAACATGTGCCAGGGTTGATTTGCCGGCCCCGGACAAACCGGTAAACCAGATAATGGGCCCGTTCTGCGCTTCACGCCGCGCGCGCGTCACCGTGGCGTGATGCCATACCACGTCGGCGGAAATCGGAGGCTTATTTTTATTTACCATTTACTGAACTTATTAATTGTCCATCACAATGTTCAAACCATCGGCCTCAGCCGGTTGTTGTTTAGTTGGCACACTTTATCCATGAATTCGTTCGCATTGAGCTTGTCGAAATGTGTACGGATTCATGGGCTTCGACGGGTTCGGCACCAACGGTGGTTTGCTTTAACGCGTACTGACATGACTGCCAGACCGCCCTGTTACAAGTCAATATATTCAAGGTAAATCGGAAATAATCACCAAGCTCTCCGGCTTGGCATCCGTCACCGCCCCAAGAGAAATGCGCCGGTCCAGCGTTACCAGGCGACCTTGATGCCGCATCGCCAAGGCCAGCAAATATGCATCAGTTACTTGACGGTGGCCCAGTATCCGCGACCAATCCAGGCAGCCTTCCTTCAGCAAGTTGACATCATCAGGCCAAAATGCGTGGTCTGAATTGTCTGCTGCCTCTGCCAGACGCTCCGCTACCACTGCAGCATGCAGCGCACCGGGGTAGCCAGGCTGCGACATGATGCGTATGCAACCGTTCTGCGTGATCGGGCAAGTTGCCCAACCATGCTGAATGTTCCGCTCAAACCAGAGCATCGCTTGAGCATGATGGATATGCGCTTCATCCAATAATGCGATGAGCACATTCACATCAAGCAACGCGCGCATTACACGCCCTCTTGGTCGCGCAGTAAGTTTACCTGCTCATCCGTCACCATCACACCGCGTGACGGAAAAGGCCGAAAACCAATATTTGCCTTTTCAGTCTGCTGTGCCGGCTTCGCCGCGTTCTGCGGACCGGCCAAAGCCTGCCTTACCAACCGGGAAACGACCTGTCCGGCAGACACGTTTTGCAATCGTGCCAATTCCTTGGCGGCCGCAAGAACATCATCTTCAATATCAATTGTTGTACGCATAAATCCTCCAATACATCAAAGCATCATGATGATATTGCATCACGGCTCGCACTGTCAATGAGCTGAATACTGCAAAAAATTAAAGGGTTATTCCAATTCCATCTTAATAGTCGCATATAGGGACGATTTTAATCGCCCATTTTGCGCTATTCCGTGCGGACAAATCCGCACCTGCGGTTAGTTACGGACAAGTTCTTGGTATAGTCACGGCGCACTGCCGTGCAAAACTATCGAATCAGGCAAATACCTCGGCTTCTGCGAGCAGCTTCCCTTGCGCATCCTTGGCAGAAAGCACGGGTTCAGCCGCCAACTTCCAGTCAATCGCCAGGGTTGGATCATCCCAGCGGATGCAGCGTTCATATTCCGGGTACCAGTAATCGGTAGTCTTGTACAAAAATTCTACGGTGCCCGAGAGAGCCACAAAGCCGTGGGCAAAGCCTTCCGGGATCCACAGCATGCGTTTGTTCTCGGCAGACAGCTCCAATGCGGCGTACTGGCCGAAGGTCGGCGAGCATTTGCGTATATCCACCGCCACATCGAGTACCGCTCCTTGTATTACGCGCACCAATTTTGCCTGCGGGTGCTGTATCTGGTAATGCAGGCCACGCAGCACATTCTGCGCCGAGCGCGAGTGATTATCCTGGACAAACTCCACATCACGGCCGACCAATTCGGCAAATTTGTGCCGATTGAAACTCTCGAAGAAAAAACCGCGATCATCGCCAAACACCTTGGGCTCAATGATCCGTAAATCCGGGATCGCGGTTGGAATCACTTTCATCCCGGCACCCCTTTTTCCCTGAGCACCTGCATCAGATAATTGCCGTAACCGCTTTTCAGCAGGGGCGCGGCAAGCTTCTCCAATTGCGCCGCATCAATGAATCCCTTGTGATAGGCAATCTCTTCCGGGCAGGCAATCTTCAATCCCTGACGATGTTCGATGGTCTGAATAAACTGGCTGGCTTCGAGCATCGATTCATGCGTGCCGGTATCCAGCCACGCGTAGCCGCGCCCCATCATTTCAACGGACAATTTGCCGCGCTCCAGATAGATGCGATTGACATCGGTGATTTCCAACTCGCCGCGTGCAGAAGGTTTGAGGTCGGCCGCAATATCCACAATTTCATTATCGTAAAAATACAGGCCGGTGACGGCATAACTGGACTTGGGCTGCGCCGGTTTTTCTTCCAGCGAAACGGCGCGTCCGCTTGCATCGAACTCCACCACTCCGTAGCGTTCCGGGTCGCGCACATGATAGGCAAACACCGACGCTCCTTCGGTACGCCGAGTCGCGCTTTCCAGTTGCTGATGCAAAGAATGTCCGTAGAAAATGTTGTCGCCCAACACCAATGCAGTTGGATCTTTACCGATGAAATCCCGCCCGATGATGAAAGCCTGCGCCAGACCATCCGGCGAAGGCTGCACGGCATAGCGCAGATTCATTCCCCATGAACTGCCGTCGCCCAGCAATTGCTCAAAACGCGGGGTGTCCTGCGGTGTCGAGATGATCAATACATCACGTATTTCCGCCAGCATCAGCGTGGTCAGCGGGTAATAAATCATCGGCTTGTCGTAAACCGGCAGGAGTTGTTTGGAAACCGCCAGCGTGACAGGATGCAGGCGCGTGCCGGAGCCGCCGGCGAGAATGATGCCTTTCCTGGGGAGTGGGGAGTGGGGAGTGGGGAGTGTGTCATTGGTTGTTCCATTTCTTGTGCAAGCCGGTTAATAACTTCTCGGTGCTGTTAGCCAATTCGAAGGCGTCGTGGTCAGTCTAATAAAGTCGAGCATCGCTGCCAATTGCATAGCGATCTTCCAAGCCTCCAATTGTTTATGCGGTTTCCCCATTCTCCCACCTCATGGAACCAAAAAGACGGTCATTGCGAGGAGCGCAGCGACGTGGCAATCCAGATGCTTCTATTCATAAAGGCATTTTTAATTAACTGGATTGCCGCGCTTCGCTCGCAATGACGTCCGCTACGGGTTACATTCTTGTCATTTTTTGACATCATTCAACTGACAAGAGACTACTTACCACTCACCAGTATCTCGGCCAGCATTCTGGTCACGCCAGTTTGCCATACAGGCAAGGTTAAGCCAAAAACACTTTGCAGCTTCGCGGTGTCCAATCGCGAATTATGTGGGCGTTTGGCGGGAGTCGGAAAGGCGCTGGTTGGCACTGCCTTGATCGCGTCCGGCGCAACTTTGAGCGAAATCTTTGCGCGCTGCGCATAGTCGAGAACAAATCCTGCATATTCGTACCATGAGGCTGCACCTGCCGCAACCAGGTGATACAGCCCGGACAGTTCCGGCCGCTGCCGCGCAGTGCGGATTGCATGGGCGGTCACGTCGGCCAGCAAGTCCGCGCCGGTGGGGGCGCCGATCTGGTCATCGATGACGCTGAGGCTGTCGCGCTCCTGCGCCAGCCTCAGCATGGTTTTGGCAAAGTTGCCGCCGCGCGCGCCGTACACCCAACTGGTGCGAAACATGAGATGTTTGCAACCGGTTTGTTGAATTAGTTGTTCGCCCTCCAGCTTGGTCGTACCGTATACGCTCAACGGCCCGGTTGGGTCCGTTTCCCGCCATGGCTTGTCGCCACTCCCGTCGAACACATAGTCGGTGGAGTAGTGAATCAGCCAGGCATTACAAAGTTTGGCTTCGCGCGCCAGCACTGCAGGTGCCAACGCGTTGATGGTGCGCGCCAGTTCCGGCTCACTCTCGGCTTTGTCCACCGCAGTATGTGCGGCCGCATTGACGATCACATCCGGAACAACGGCATGAACCGTTCGGGCGATACCGTCCGGATCGGTGAAATCGCCGCACATTTCCGGGCTATCCGCATCCAGCGCGATCAGCTCGCCCAATGGCGCCAGACTGCGCTGCAGCTCCCAGCCGACCTGCCCATTCTTGCCGAACAGCAGGATTTTCATCAACTCCGCCCCGCGTAGTTTTTCTCGACCCACTGCCGGTATGCGCCGGACTGCACGTTACGCACCCACTCCTGGTTATCGAGGTACCACTGCACAGTTTTGCGGATGCCGGTCTCGAACGTCTCGGCTGGTTTCCAGCCCAGTTCGCGCTCGATTTTGCCTGCGTCAATCGCGTAGCGGCGGTCGTGGCCGGGACGGTCAGTCACGAAAGTGATCTGTTCGCGGTAAGACTTGCCATCTGTTTTGGGACGGAATTCGTCAAGCAGGGTGCAAACGGTATGCACGATATCGAGGTTGGCTTTTTCGTTCCAGCCACCGATGTTATAGACCTCTCCCAATCTGCCTTTTGCCAGCACGCAGCGGATCGCGGCGCAGTGATCCCTGACGTAAAGCCAGTCGCGGATTTGCTGGCCGTCACCGTATACCGGCAAAGGCTTGCCGGCGAGGGCGTTGACGATCATCAGCGGGATCAACTTTTCCGGAAAATGATACGGCCCGTAATTGTTGGAGCAATTGGTGGTGAGCACCGGCAAACCGTAGGTGTGATGGTAGGCGCGCACCAGATGGTCACTGGCAGCCTTGCTGGCGGAATAGGGACTGTTCGGCTCGTAGCGGTGGGTCTCGCTGAAGGCTGGGTCATCCTTGGCAAGTGATCCGTACACTTCATCGGTGGAAACATGCAGGAAGCGGAAGCTGCTTTTCTCGTCGATAACCAGACCAGACCAGTGGGCACGCACCGCCTCCAGCAGATGAAAGGTACCGACGATATTGGTCTGGATGAAATCTTCCGGGCCATGGATGGAGCGATCCACGTGGCTTTCTGCCGCGAAGTTGATGACGGCGCGCGGTCGATGTTGCGCCAGAAGTTTTGCCACCAGTTCCTTATCGCCGATATCGCCATGCACAAAGACATGACGCGGATCGCTCTTTAGGGAAGCGAGATTCTCCAGATTGCCCGCATAGGTCAGCTTGTCGAGACTGATGACCGGCTCGTCATGTTCAGCCAGCCAATCCAGTACAAAATTCGCGCCGATGAAGCCCGCGCTGCCGGTTACTAGAATCATGATTTTTTAATGGTCTTAAAATGATTAGCGGCGAATGCAACCACTGTAGCATGCAGCCCCTGTTCCAGAGTATAGGGCGGCTGCCAGCCCAATTCACGGCGAATTTTACCACTATCCACCCGCAACGATCCAAGCAGGCGTTCTATCTGCGCCGACTTGCCGGTAAGTTTTCCCGCAAGTTTCAGCAAAGCGGCAGGAAATGGAAATACGCGGGATGGGACACCCATTTCATCTGCCAAACATCGTAATAAATCAGGCGTAGAAATAAACTCGCCATCGCTCACCAGATAGGTCTGCCCTGCTGCAGCCGGATGTGTTGCACAAGCAATCAGCGCATCAACCAGATTACCCACATAAATCAAATCGCGCTGGTTGTGCGACGCGGCGAACGGCAGCGGAATGCCGTGTGCGACGGCACGCATCATCTGCGTAAAATTGCCCTTAACACCCGGCCCGTAAACCAATGTAGGGCGCACGATAACCACTTCCAGCCCGGTTTCTTGCACCACCCGATGCAGTGCCTGCTCCGCCTCCCACTTGGAGATACCATAAGGATCCTGTGGCGCTGGCACATCCTGCTCGGAGTAGCTTTGCCCATCGGGCGTTTCTTCGCCATTCACTTTGATGGAGCTGACGTAGACTAAGCGTTTAACGCCACTGGCTGCCGCGCTGCGCGCCAAGCACTCCGTTCCAACCGTATTGACGCGACGGAATTCGGCCAATGGGTCGTCTGTATTGTCATGCATGACATGAACTCGGGCAGCAAGGTGAATTACCACGTCTATATCGCGCAGTGCGTCAGTCCAATCTGTCTTGCCATTAATTAAGCCGACCTGTACCACTTCGATATTTTCGACCTGCGTGCCTGCAGAGCGCACCGCTGCACAAACGGATTGCCCTCGCCGCAGCAATTTGGCACAGAGCGGTCGTCCGACAAAACCATTAGCCCCTGTAACTAGAAATCTCATCACAATCTATCCATGATTGACTGCCACATAGTGAGATGATTTGCGCAGGAAAGGCTTTTCTATGAAATGCCAGAACAGAAATGCCACTGCTATAACCAGTAAGCTGGTCGCAACAAGCGCAACCCATGGAAATTTGCTGAAGAATCCGTAGACAATCAATACCTGCAATATCGGGAAATGGACGATGTATATTCCGTAAGAAAAGTCGCCATACTTGCCAAAATTACCAAGACAGGGAATAACACAGGCAAAGTACACGACCAGTACACCCAGAGCTACTGGCTGGACGGCAACCCAGGGCAGCCATGCCTGGCAGGCAAATGCCGCAAGTGCAGCAAGCAAGATCCATGTTGCATATCTGGTCAGGTATTGAAAGTAGTAATAACCCGCCGCACCGGCAATAAAGAAGGCAAGTTGCCCGGGAAGCTGGCGCTGCAATTCAAGATAAATGCCTGATCCGGTTCTAGCGGCCAGCTCTCCTATGACCACGGAGTAGGCCACCGAGCAGATGTATAGCGTAACCAGCACCGGTATTCGTCCAAGCTTGCGAAAAGCCATGACCGCCAATGGTACCAACAGGTAGAACATGGCCTCAATCTTCAAGGTCCACAGAGCACCATTCACCGCCTGCAGTGAATTGCCTTCAAACAGCCCGGGTAGATTTGGTTGCAGAAAATTGAGGAACAACAAGTTTGCTGCGACATACTTCAGAACCGGTAAAGAAAAATATTCGTCCCAGGTATATGCACTAAAAATAACACCCAGCAAGGCACAGGCCATTACGATAAAAAAATAAGCGGGGTAGATGCGCTTAATTCTTTTTACAAAGTAGCCTCGAGTATCGCGCGAATTTTCATAGCTCATGAAAATTAGAAATCCACTGACCACAAAGAATGATTTGACGGCGATCTCGGAAGAAAGGAGCTTGCTTAGAACCGAAAGCTCTTCAGCTCCGGATAATACATGCGCATGAACCAGCAACACCACAAAAGCAAACAGGAATCGCAACAGGTCAAAGTTGTTCTGCCGTAATCTCAAGTCCGGTGGCACAACTTCCGCGGTTGTTCCAGGCAAGTTAGTGGTCACAATCAAGCAACTTTCCGAATCCAGAAAGACCGTGGTTCAATCTGTTCAACTTGTCCACGCAACATCGGAAGCTTCTCCGCCAACTTGGCTGGATGTCTGTGGCTCAGAAAATTCAACGCCAGTACTACCTCGAACTGAGGATTGCATGACAGAAATGCTTCCAGCAAATACTGCTCGTTCCATAGCTTTATTTCATCAATAAACCAATGGTCGAGGTAATCATATGGCGTAAAGATATCGTGGATATGAATTAGCACACCCGGCTTGAGAATGGGCAGAATCTCCAGGTATTCCGTCAACACATCGCCCTGCGGACGAATCACGTGCGAGGAATCGATGAACAGGATATCGTCTGCCTCAAGCTGCCGAAACAAGCTGATATCAGTTTCCTCTATTTTTTGACGAATCACCTCTATGCCACCCACGGTATCCAGCCATTCCATCTCATAAGGCTCAACACAGATATGCTGGCAATTGTAGGCGGCGTCTTCGCACCCGTTCTGCTTTATGGCTTCGCACGCCATCATTGTGGAAAAGCCGCTGCCAATCTCGATGATCCGCTTTGGTTTTTTCAAACGGACCATACTATAGAGGCATTCTGCGTCACCTTCTGAAAAATTCGGGTTTTTGTAATAGAACTGCCAGTCGGGAGATGGGTGCAGCGGAATTCGTGCAAGCTCGTCAGCGTAATCAAACTGCTCAAGCCAAGCCAGTTGCCCTGTTTCATTAAGATCAATACCAGGCAACTTGCGCTCATCACGCAATGAATGTCGCAATCTCTTTTTGTAGTTGTACACCGGCTCATAATAATGATCTCGAATCGGGTAAACCCCTACACTACAGAAGATGACCTTGCTGATCGGCATACGCCAGATACCGAGCCGCCTCACAGCCTTCATTAACACAGCAGCAATGAGTACGAGAGGAGCAAGCACTAAGTCCGCAACCGGCACCATTAAATTAGCTACAACTCGCTTTAACATATTGCCCCTTTTACAATTTATTTTCGGAACCAAAATCGCCAGTAGGCAGGTGAAAGAAAAAACCGCATCATGCTTTCAAAATGCCAGCGCAAGTACCTGAAACTACGGTGACTGCTACGCTGCGCGTGATGGGCAACAGAGGCCTGCGGACAGACCACCACCTCATAACCCAGCAGTCTCAGCCTGGCACACAAATCCACGTCTTCGTAGTAAAGGAAATAGCGCTGATCGAACCCTCCCAGTCGCTCGAAGACGTTGCGCGGGAATAGCATGAACATCCCGCCTACCCAGTCTGGATAGATTGGCGTATGCATGTCCCTCACAATATAGTCCCCCCCCTTACACCAGCCAAGCGCCTTACACAATATTTTAAATGGGGTGGGAAAACGACGCGCACTGTCTTCCATCTTGCCGTCCTCATTCAGCACCAGCGGCGCCGACACTCCGGCAGATGAATCCTTCAGGCATGCAAGCAATGAATGGAACGGATTGCTAAACAAGCGGATGTCCGGGTTAACTACACAAAAATACCGTCCTCTTGCATGTGTAAAGGCCTGATTATGGTTGGCGGCAAATCCCTGCGGTACTGCATTACGGACAACTCTTACCGGGAAGAAAAAGTCGTCTACAGCGAATGGCAACGTCTCATCTAGGTTAAGGGTGAGAATCAGCTCGAGTGATGAAGCTCGGCAGTGTTCGTTAATGTCATTCAGCAGATTCTCAATCAGAAGAATTTGTACATGGCTGACAACAGAAATAGAAATTTCTATTACACGTGCCTTCTCTATTTCCTCCATCGAAGGTAACCCCAATAAATCAATAATCTACGCAAGTACTTGAGTAGGGAATAGATGCTCAGTACCCCTAGTAAGGGTGCGCCAATACAGTTAGCGCGGTAAAGTCGCAAATAATTTCCCAGATCGCTGCGCTCCATATTCACAAATTGCGCGCTCAAACCGGTAATGCCGAAAGGCCTTTTATAAATTGCCGCTAATTCCGTCGAAAGCTTTACGATACGTCCACCGCCACAAATAATTTTCAACCACAGCATGTGATCTTCCATATAACGCTGCCTTTCGACAAAGCGTTGTTCTATATCGCGCCGCAACATTACAGAGGGCGTCACAAAGGGATTAGATAGCAACATCTTCCATTTATAAATGTGCTGTTCTGCAGGTTGAAGCACTTCCCAATCAGGAAGGGCGTCTTTTTGCCAAAGCAGGCGATGCGAGTGGCCGCACAGCGCAACCTCCGGATGTGCCTTCATGTAGGCGTACTGAATCTCGATTTTCCTTGGATGCCAGGCATCATCGGCATCGAGAAAAGCGATATAAGGTTGGCTTGCTGCTTCCCACCCACGGTTGCGTGTACTTGCTGCTCCCTTATTCTCATTCAACTGCAATACCTTTATCCACTCAGGATACTTCTGCGCAAGCTTCTGCAAAGACGACCAAGTTTCATCGCCACTGGCATCATCTACCAGAATCACTTCGGCAGGTTTTTGGGTCTGTTGGGCAATTGATGCAACAGCGCGGCCTATGGTCGTGGCACAGCGGAAACACGGAATTACCACACTGACAGGAGCTGTCATTTGAAAATAATTTGCATTAATTTTAAGGTCAAAACATACTGCATGTGTATTCTTTGATGAAGGACGTGTACGAACTACTTTGGGTTAAATTGCTCATATCAGCTCAATATTTATCGGGGTTAACCTGCTGGAGCTATAGCAATCCAAACATCCTGATGCATTCCCTGCCCTTCTAAACGTTCCACTTTTGAAAACTGGAAAAGTAACTTATTACGGACAAAATTTTCTGATTGATAAGCGAGGAAATGTTTTTTCCCCTCTGCCACATTCTCTCTAACTACAAGATTTCCTGAATTAAATATACTCAGCTCATCGGGAAGCAAATTCTTGATCTTTTCCTCTCCATGGACGGTAATTAACAACAAACCACCAGGTTTCAATACTCTTAGAAGCTCTCCAACCCATGCGTGATGCATTGGCTCAGACAGGTGTGTGAAAACTGAAATGGCATAAACGATGTCAATTGAATGCGATTGAAGAGGGAGAGGTGGGGCCAATCCGTTAAGATAAAACTCAATATCATCAAATGAATTTTGACACCATTTAATGGTTTCCGGATTGTAGTCAGTTCCGATTACCTTTTTTATATTGGTATCGTATTTCTTTAAGTGCTGAATAATTCTTGCTGGGCCACATCCCCATTCAGCTATGACAAGCTCCTCTTCCGGCTTGTACTTTCGGAAAGCTTTAACCAAAAGATCAGCTTCCATTAATCCACTTTCATAGTAACCTTCGTATGTGCACACATGTAATGCATCAAACATAATGCTATATGGAGGAACTTTTGCGCTAGGATGGGTTTTTTTAAATTTTCTATTCGAGGGTACCTCCTTAACCACTGCTTTAACAAAAAACAAGAAATCAACAAGCCCAAGCAAGTAAGTTCTGCGAAGAAATCGATATACGAGTTGCCTAACTTCCGTGCGATCCATTTCCGTTTTACTCCATTATTATTTTGAAAAAGTAGCGGAGCTTATTAAGCATGCATCGCCGAAGAAATCTGTGGGTAATTTTTATCCACTTTTGGATTTACTATCCTTTTAAGCACCATCAAATAGTATGTCAAGTTGATTTCGACCAAACTGTACGATTTACGTAATCTGTATAACTCAACACCACCCGCAGCACCTGTTTAGATACGGGACCGGCTTCATAATCTTTCACCATCTGCATAACGCGATTCTCTTTAGAGTGTTGTGCGATTATCACGCTCACTGCGTCAAGCACACGATCCTTTTTGAGACCACTCATAATTAGCGTACCCACATCCATGCCTTCAGGGCGTTCGTGTGCATTACGTATAGTGACTGCCGGCAAGTTGAGCAAAGAAGCTTCTTCGGTAATCGTGCCGCTATCGGACACAACGCAAAGTGCATCCATCTGCAGCTTGATGTAATCGCAAAAACCAAAGGGTTTGACGAAGTGAATTCGGCTATCCAGCTCATCCAGCTTAAGTGCATCGAGACTTTTTCTAGTGCGGGGATGTGTCGAAACCACAACAGGTAAGTCATAAGTTGTCGCCAGCGCATTAAGCGTCTCAACCAGATCAAGCAAATTAGCTGGCGTATCCACATTTTCTTCACGGTGCGCGCTGACTATAAAAAATTTCCCCGCCTGCAGGCCCATGCGCTGCAATACATCAGACTGATTAATTCGAGGCAGGTAATAATCGAGCACCTCGCGCATGTGCGAACCGGTTTTGATGATTGTTTCGGGGTGAATGCCCTCTGCAATCAGGTAGCGGCGTGCATGCTCGGTAAGTACCAAGTTGATGTCACTAAGGTGATCCAACACCTTGCGATTTAATTCCTCGGGAACACGCTGATCGAAACAGCGATTTCCCGCCTCCAAGTGAAATACCGGGATTTTCCGACGTTTCGCTGCTACCACCGCCAGGCACGAATTGGTATCGCCATATAGCATGACCGCATCCGGCTGCTCTTTTTCCAACACCGCATCAGCCTTCATGATTACATGAGCAATGGTTTGCGCTGCGTTATCCCCCACGGCATCAAGAAAATGATCCGGCTTGCGAATGCTCAGATCTTCGAAAAAAACCTGATTGAGCTCGTAATCGTAGTTTTGCCCGGTATGAACCAAAACATGTTGTGTATGTTGGTCGAATTCAGCAATGACCCGGCTCATTTTGATTAGCTCAGGGCGCGTCCCGACAATCGTCATCACTTTAAGCATGTAACTGCTCCTGTATGAAATCCAATTTCAAGAGTAGCGTTTTGATTCGCTCAACATCCAGACGTTCGGTGTTGTGCGATGTGTAATCATCAAAATGCGCAACCTTCACCTCCCCGTCACTAAAAAATTTTGCGTAGTTGAGGTCTCTATTGTCTGCCGGGATTCGATAATAACCACCTCTGTCTTCCGCACGCGCCATCTCTTCTCGCGACAAGAGAGATTCATACAATTTTTCACCATGTCGAGTACCAATCACCTGGATTGGATTGGCCTTGGCAAAAAGCTCCTTAAGTGCTTGCGCCAAATCTGCCACGGTAGAAGCCGGGGCTTTTTGTACAAAAATATCGCCCTGCTTGCCATGTTCGTAGGCATACAGCACCAAATCAACCGAATCTTCCAGGGACATCAAAAAACGCGTCATGTTTGGGTCTGTTACTGTGAGCGGCTTGCCTTCTTTAAGCTGTGAAATGAAGAGCGGGATAACCGACCCGCGTGATGCCATAACATTGCCATAACGTGTCGCACAAAACACCGTCTCCCCTTCATTTTGCATGCGAGCCTTGGCAACCATCAATTTTTCCATCATGGCCTTGGACATGCCCATTGCGTTGATGGGGTATACCGCCTTATCGGTGCTAAGCACCACCACACGTTTAACCCCGCTGGCAATTGCCGCCGACATCATGTTTTCTGTGCCAAGCACGTTTGTACGCACCGCTTCCATGGGATAAAATTCACATGAAGGCACCTGTTTCAATGCAGCCGCATGAAACACGTAATCCACGCCCTTCATTGCCTGATGGATACTGTCATGGTCACGAATATCGCCAATATAAAACTTCAGCTTGTCGTTATTCAACGCTATTCGCATTTCCTCCTGTTTTTTCTCATCACGGCTGAATATGCGAATTTCGCGCACAGGTGTTGATAGAAAGCGCTTGAGGACTGTGTTCCCAAAAGAACCTGTTCCTCCGGTAATCATTAATACCTTGTCTTTGAACATAATCTAATCTCTTTTATTCGCGGATTGATAATATCTGTGCATGGTCTTTATTAACTCGGGCCATTCAGGGGCAACAAAGCCTGTGGCTGTGTAAAATCGGTCGGCATTTAACGAACGGTCAAGCACTAACGCATCATCAGGGATGATCTCAATCGATTTGCCATAGACTGTGGCAACCAAGTTCAATAAATCATATTTGGAAATTGGTTTTGAGGCGATGTGGAATAAACCAGAAAGCTCGGAGCGGGGAATAACGGTGTCGCGAATAATCTGCGCCAAAACGACCGTTGGCAACCCTGAAAAAATAGCGCGAGTAAAACCTTGGCACTGTTGCTGTTGCGATAAAAACCAGTCAATCAGTCCATGCGTGCTTTGTAACTCATGTCCAATAATCGATGTGCGCAATGTGATCGTATGGGGATAACTTACTTCACCCAAGAATTTGGATTTACCGTAAGTGTCTTTTGCATCTGATAGATCCTCTTCACGGTAGCTTCCTCGATCCCCCGCAAAGACACAATCTGTGCTCATATGCACTAAGCGCGCGCCGGAAAGATCGCAAAGCCCAGCCAACCTATGCGGTAAAAGTGTGTTGATAGGAATGGCCTGCAAAGGATCTTCTGCACCAGCCAACTGCTTTATTAAGCCAACACAATTAATGACAACATCAGGGCGAACTTTGACGAAGGCCTTAGCCAACGCATCTGGGTTTTCAACATCAACCCCTGTCACAAGCCTCTTGGCGATTTTGTCGGAAAAGAAATGGCTTGCCCCCCCTGAGCGGACAGTGCCAAACACCTCCCAACTTGCTTTTTCACTGAGCACACGAACCATCGCATTGCCCAACATTCCAGTCGCACCCAATACCATGATTCTCATTGTGCACACCCTATTGCCTTTATCTCGGCGATTATTGTATCTATAACTCAAGCCATGTGTGGATCACTAGATTAAGGGCTTCATTGCTTATTCTTTGACCAACGGCGTAACAGCCCAGAAAATGCATCCTGGACAAAGCCGCGCCGCTGCAAATGCGAGGGTAGTCCCGCTGGCTCATCAGGGCACAATTTCAAAGAATGCCGGTAATAACGCCAAGCCTTTATTGGCGCAACGGGAAGAACAATACGGCTTGCCACCGCATATACGCGGCTCAGCCCTATTGCACGTAATCCCAGCACATGGTCGGGTAAATCATTTCGTGCAAAAAATCGTTCAGCAAAATTTATAACCTCCATTGCGCGTGCCTCGGCCGAGGCTGCAACTGTTGTCGCACCCCCGTGGCAACGCCAGGTAGCCCAAAACCCAGGTATGCGAGAAAAATCCCCCCGCAACGATAACCGCGTCCACGTTTCCATATCGGACACATATCGACAGGTCGGCTCACGCAAATTATTTATATCAAGCAAATCTTCGCGGCGAATCAGCGCCCCAGGTCCGGGTAAGCATTGCCACCATCCCAATAGTTTTTCCAGGGAGTAATCGAACACCACGACTTTATTCATCTCATCCCCCGTGTCATCAATCATGATCCAGTCAGGATAGCCGACAAGAGCAGTAGGCGTTTTTTCCATAAAATCAACACATGCAGTAAGCCAACCGGGACGTACCGGATCATCCGAGCTGACGATGGCGGCATACTTGCCCTTGGCCATACCCCAACCCCGATTGACCGTAACAGCTTCACCTTGGTTCGGATGATAAAAGTAGCTGATTTTTTTGCCGTATTGCTTTAAAACGGAAGCCGTGTTGTCTTTTGAACCATCATCAATGACAAGTATCTCTTTTTCGGGATAATCCTGCGCCAGAATGCTATCAATAGTCTCGCATACATAGCTTGCGCGATTGTATGTGGGAATGATGATGCTTACCAATGGGCGTGATATTGAAATAATTTGGTTCATGATTCATCTTGGTAAATCGCCATCTCCTCTGCTGATGTGTCGAGCCATAGCAAGATATTGGGCAACAAATATCAATTTAATCCAGAGAAAAAGAAGCTCGCCATTTACCGCTTGTTATCTCATTCCTGAACCATGAAGAACTAACTGCTGAAGCAATACATAACGCAAATCCTACTGCAACGAGTTCGAGCGAAACCATGATTCTTGATGCTGGCCATTCCATCTGGCTTTTTAAGCCAAATGCAAAAATCACTGGCACTAATATGATCGGTAACACATCTGTCATTAGCCATTTTGTGTGCAATCCCTTAACGAATTTTCTGTGCACAATAGGAAGCCATGCGACAAAGGGCAGTAAATTGGCGATTATCCACGCATATCCAGCACCAACCATGCCGTAAGCATTTGCCGCCCAGACTAGGAGTGGAATAAATATTGCCACGAACAGTGCGCATCCAATCAAGTGCAGCCTCAGATCCCCTTTGGCGAATTGCAAGTAATAAGGAAATGCCGCCAGCACAAGCAGCCCGTTCCCGATGGCATAAAGAGTAAGCACTGGCGCTGCTTTGCTAGCCACGGTAACGTCACCTGTCCACGCCCATAGCACTTGCTCTGGAAAGCATGCCAGCACAAGCGATACCGGGACTGCGGCCATGCCCACCAACTGAGTGGCACTCCGGTATATGCGTATCAATCCTGCTTCATCTCCCTCGGCATTCAGCTTGGCCATTCGTGGCATCAGCGCTCCGCTTATGGGCGCACTGATAGCCAGAATCCCTCCGGATACCAACACGGCCAGCGTGAAATATGCGTAGTCGGTTAATTGAAGCAGATTGGAAAGTATCAGTTTGTCAGTCTGCGTTACCAGAACCCATACCGAACCGCTAAACGCGACACCGAGTGAAAACTTGAGCACTCCGCGTAATGGCTGCCATTGCAAAAATATTGATCTTTTTATGTCTTGCCTTGGGAGCAAGCGGTAAGTCTGCACCACCAGCATCCCAAGCTCAAATACAGCAATGACCAGTTGATAAGTAAAAAAATGGGGGGGGCTTGTACCCACAAAAATAAAGAGAGGAATTACAAACACAAAACGTGCTGTGGCAATAGCAATATTGAACCCATTCAACCAAACCAGGCGCTCAAATCCGCTAATTACGCCACGATACAAACTGCTTATCCATCGAAGAGAGATAATTACAGCCATAAGCATGATAGTGTGCCGAACTTCGTCCTGAGGCAACAACTGCACCTTGAGCCATTGGCTGCCGATTCTGTCAGCGCCTGCGATTATTGCGGCTGCCCCTAAAATAGCCACCAGGATAAAAATCACTTCCAACGCCCGCAAGAGATTGCACAAACTCTGCGCATCGATAGCACCGCCCCTGTATCGGGAAGTTTCACGCGACATGGTGGGTGTCAGCCCTACATCAAGCAGTTGGAACCACGCCTGCAGCATAATAAAAAATCCCACCAGCCCATAGGCCTCAGCCCCCATATACTTTATATACATGGGAACCATGAGAATGCTAATTGCTGTCACATATATCTGGCCAGCGTAGCCAGAAAGGATGTTGCGTTTTAAAGACATGGCTTGCATGCCATAACATGCAAAGAGGTGCAGATATTATTAAAAAGCATTATCACGTTCTTCCAGATTTGAAGCGTTCAGCTTTATCACATTCAAGTACACTGCTTCACAATCCCGCACCATTTGTGCTGGATCGCCGGATGTTTCGTGTATGCGTTCCCTGCACCTCCTTGACATCTCAGTTCTGTACTCATGATCTGTCAGTAATCTTGCCAGCAGCTTGCCCAATTGGGTGAAATTACCCCGGTCAACCAGTAACTCTGGAACACCCATAAATTCCTCGGCGGGTGACCAGTCTGTCTGGGAAAACTCTCTCATATAGTTATTCTTAAATGCAACTACAGGGACCCCTATCGCCATGGCGTCCAGTACTGTCACGCCCCCGCCTGAAGGATATGTGTCTACAACAACATCCGCCATGCTCAGCACCGAAACAAAATCCTTCACTCGTTCTATTATTTTCACGCGGCCAACTAAGTCTGGCGCAAGAAGTTGCTCAAGAAATTTCGGTATTGCTTCGAGTCCGACTACAACATAGTAGACATTGGGATGTGCTTTTAAAATTTCCAATATAGCAATCCACATATCTTGATCCTGAAACTTAAAATGCCGACCGCAACTCATAATTACAAGCCTATTTAGAGGAATTCCGAAGCTAGCTTTGGCCTCTTCTGTGCTAACCCTTCGTTCAGGTAATTCCACCGAGCCGTGCACCAGAGTGCAATGGGTAGGGCAATCCATCATCGGGTGTTTAGACCATGAAATGCTCCAGTCAAAACTCGGTGCAATATATTGTGGGGGTGGCCCCTGGCATAAACCAACGACTAATGGCGCAGGCTTAAGCGCTGTAATATAGAAATGTCGCATATCTGCCAAGGCGGCGTTTGTAATCAGGATATCAGGGCGTGCCTCATAAATAGACTTGGCAAACCCATGCAGGCTTTTAACTTCAGAAAATGAATCGGGTGCCAATACAACTCTCCAGCCATAACTTTCTATTTTTTTAATATTTTCAGCAGCCTCTTTTCGTTCAAGAACCAATGTTGCCTGATCGGGAACAAAAAAGGTTACGTCATATTTGGAAGCATCGTGAAACTTGGCAAATGCCAAACTGATTTTAACGATGACGGAGTTTAATTCTCTCATCCCGAACATTAGATAGGCCAAGCGTATTTTTCCAATGTTATGCTGGCTTGGTTTTTGAAAAGGTAGGGTCTGTGGCTGAGCCAGCTTTGAGATACAGTCTAGCACCTCAAAATCATAGTGATACTCATCGGATTTTTTGTATGTGGCATAGACATATTGCCAAGCGTTGAACCAATCAAGTGCCCTACAGACATCATTGCTGGCAGCACTTTTGATTCCAAGAGCCTTATAGGCGCCTCTGATCGAGGCCATGTCGTCGACAGCGACGTGGATAGCAGCAAACAACTGAAGATATCTTTCATCCTGCCCAGAAAAATTCCAGACACGCTGGATAAATACCAGTGCCTGTTTATTGTTACCAGCTTTATGAAATGCGACAGCCAAGCTGTAGTTAACCCATAATCGATCCTGTTTGGAATTCATGCACAAATAGGGTAAAAGGTCATCTGAATTAACAGGTGACCCAATTGTTACTCTTTTTAGCAATCGGTCAAAATCTGGCACGCCCGCTAACCACAACCTGTTCATTGCAGTCAGTTTCAATTTTTGATAGGACGAACGGGAAGCGCGGAGCAGTTTACGGCCACCTCGATTGACATATCTATTGAACAGCAGCCTATTTATTGGCGAGCCTGATATTCCAAACATCCATTTGCTCCCGCTCTGCTTCATTTGAAAATTTTATGAGCAACTCTTGCTGAGCTTTTCGTAATCTATTTGTTGGCTCTGTGATGCCAGTTGAATAAATAAAGCTGTCCCCATGACAAACGCAGTCGAAATTTTCGACCGGTTATCCTCCAACAACTCATCTCCTACTTTTCGCGGCCCATCGCCGTAAGGCCAGATATAGTCGTCAACGACGATCCATCCACCGTCAACTACAAATCCTTTCCAAGCTTCAACATCGGCTTTTGCAGCTTCATAGACATGGTTCCCATCTATATGAAGAATTGATATTTTCCCGCTGTACTCTGTATATCCAAAATCTTTTGTGCTGACTGATCGGTTGTCTCTATAGCACTTAGCTCCATCCACGGAAGGCATGCGCAAGTAATTTATGTGATTGGCATTAAATGGGAGTAGCCCAATCTGGAACACAGCAAACGCCTCATCAGCGGAGACTTGCGCAGAACCGCTATCGACCATTTTCTCGCCCTGAATCAGATGTTCATTCGCCCAAGGATCAACACACAATAGCTTTCCAATATCAAAACACCGTGCCAATCTGGCCAAGATAAATGCGGATTTTCCCCACCAGCTACCTATTTCAACGATGTCTCCCTTCACTGAATATCGCGCAATTTCAAGCAGTGCGTGGAACTTATCGTCGTCACACATCCCGGGAATCAAGTCCGCATAACGACTCAAGGCAGCTACTTCGACATCAGAAGGCAATGTCTGTGGTGTAATCTCAGATGCTATAGGAAGTTGATTGGCTGCAAGGTAGCGTGCTCTGGTTAATGCCAAACGATACCCGCTTAGGGCTTCATCTACCGGAGAGGCATTGGCTAATACAACTCTTGACGCCAATTTACCCAGCGTTTGACTCAAATGGTTCCAAACCACGATATTGGGTGTGTAAATTTCGCCTATATTAAATTCTTCTACTGCCTGTACCAGCGCTTCATCAAATGATGGGTCTGTAACGTATGGCAGGTGCATCCATGTAGGATATTTTTCCCGCGATGGGTCATATCCCAGAGACGATGCACCAATGACATCTCGCCCTTCTCGCAAGCATTTTTGCAAGTAATCAAGGGCACGAGGCATACCGGCCGGGAAAATCAAAATAGGTTTATTCATGAAGCAAGGCCTTAAGTTAGTTAATTGCCGCGTTCGTGCATCCAGAAGATGTGAACATAAATCTTGATATTATTGCCCAGGCTTGCAGCATCCTTCCAGATGCCCTTTAGAGATAATATTCGCCTGCAACAATTGACCCCACCGGAAATTCCTCAGTGTTTTGATGGAGGTTCACGAGCGACGCATCATCTTAAGTACGGCTGCTACTGTATCTTGCTCGCACGTATCCAGCGAATAGGTGCAGCAATACCCGCGTTCAACTTTGGCGGATGTGGCAGCTGCGTTTTACGAAATCAGCTTCATTCCACCCGTGATTTGCTACGAGGGTGCATTAGTATTCGGACAAGCCAAGAAAAATCATCCCCTTTCGGCCAGCCATTTGCCGTTGATGCGTATTAGCACGCTTACCGAATCATCGAAATATTTCAACACATGGATCAACGCGATATTGTCATAGCCTTACAAATCGAGAACAAGGAGCCCGCAAAGTCTGGATATTCAAGCCCCATTTTGTGTAACCCCTCCTGTTGCTGCTCGCCAAGTATGCCATTTTCGATCAACTTATCCATTTGGAAATCCGCGAGCAGTTTGAGAAGCAAGCCGCCTTGCCCGACCTGTTGCAGGTTGGCAGCCTCGATATCACGGCTCAGCAACACACGGTCATAAGTGCGACGATGGCCATGATTAATGTCATTAGGTGTAAGTGCATACAGGTCATCGAGCATCCCCATATGACGGGCAAGTTGACGTGACATAGCCCGAGCATTGGGCACCACCAAGAACAATAAACCATGTTCACTCAGAAGTGCACGAGCCAGAGACAGAAATCTTACCGGATCGTGGACATGCTCAAGAACATAGGTGGCAAAAATATAGTCGAATTTTGCTTCCGGTTTGTAATCCTCAAAAAGGGTATGAATGAAATCGACATCACTGTTAACACGCTGTTTAGCTATTTCGATAAAAGTCTTTGAGCCATCAACAACAGTCAGGTCATCTACCATGTCAGCGATCAGAGAAGTCATAAAACCATCGCAACAGCCAAACTCCAGAGCACGACCACCGTGCCTGATGTAGGGCTCAAATGTCCGAATGGCGAGAGTCTTGATGAGCCTGTCTTGAGCGCTGTCGCTGGTGACGTAAGTGTGCGTGACACTTTCAAGAAAATTCATTTCATTGTTGGGGGTTGTCATTGCTTCATATCTCCGTTAATAAACTCAGCTTGTTCTGTAAGCAATTCAATCATGCTGCAATCAAATGTGGGAATGCCACAGGTATTCGCGACCTCGAGACGTTCGGTAAAGCTATCGTCGATAAATATGGCATCAGTTTCTGTAATATGAGCGGATTTTAGCTCGCCTTCCTTTAGGTGTATAACCTTATCAAATAAACCGTTTAGTCGGTATTTGGCAAGCGTCTTGGACAGGTCTTCGCGATGCCGCGTCACTAGCTCTACCCGTTTGCCTTGATTAATGCACTGGAAAATCAATTTAACGAGTTGGATATTCACATGATCATTGATCAAGAGTGTGTCGTCCAGATCGACATAGAGCGTCCTATATCTAATAGTGTGCCTGTAGCGGTTACCTAGGGCACGATCCACTTCGATCTCGCCTGGATTGAACAAAACGGTAAGAGGTAGTCGTTCATGCTCAAAAATGCTGATGAGTGGGAAATTCACCCCCATTACACGGTGTGTAGCCATGGCTCCAGCAATACGTGGTGCCACTTCCAAGAGAGCAAGTTCTCCCCCATCGGCTCGCTTAAGTTGGAAAAACCAGGCGCCACTGAGCCCTAATATTTCATGAATGATTGCTGCAATACGAGGTGCTTCAGGCAGATCCTCAGTGACCGTATTCACCGATATCCCGTTACGGATCCGACACCTACTGCGCGCACTGGCAAATAAAACACCACGATCCCGATCTGAAAAACAATCTACAGTGTATTCGTCACCCGGCAAGTACTCACAAATAATGGCATCAGGCACGGACGAAATGGCCGCAAGAAGTTCCTGCTGATTACGAGCCTTACATATTCCGAACGAGCCCTGTCCACGATCCGGCTTCACCAAAACAGGATAGTGGGTTACATCCCCAGGTGTGGCATATAGGTTAGGTACGCGAACTCGCGCACCGAGGTGGCGATAGGTTTGCGACTTAGAGCGGGTAATTTCACAAGACTCCTCTGATGGCGCAATCAACACAGCGGGAAGGTGCATACGTTGACGGCTCAAAGCCACAAGTACGTCGTCATAAGCCGGAAAGATGTAATCAATTGAAAGTCGTTGACACAGTTCTACGAGGCACTTAAGCCAACCCTCTTCATGAATGCTAGGGAGTGGGTGATATTCTGGATAAGCAAACTTTGCATGATTAGATATATCCTGACCAGCACCAAACAACCTAACTTCTTTGCAATACTTCAACGCATGAAGAATCTCTAGTCCGACTTCTGTCCCTGCCGGAAATACAAGTACATTTCGTTTTTTCATAGGTTAAATTAGCAGTGTCCCACTGTTTATCGAACAAGATATATTGATTGGTGCAAACTGGCTGAAATAACTATGTAGTATGCGTGCAATAAATTGATCTAACTGAGTTTTCTCGGGCATGGTGAGGCTCAGGATTTGTAGTATTTCGCAGAACAATGTGTCGAAATTAAGGCATTTTTTATAATGTCAACGAACGTATCCACCGCACCAATCAACTGGAAGTAGCCGATATATGGGAGGAAATACGGCTGCATGATGGCCAGCCTCATATCGCCTCTCCAGTGCAGCCGCTTGTTTGCCTTGTGTTCATTTTATTGATGTGCAATAAAACGGGCAATTTTGTCGACCACCGGCATCTCCATGTCGGGGTAAATCGGCAAGCAGAGAACTTGCTGTGCTGCAACTGTTGCCACCGGCAGGTTCTCTCTGTGTGCGGAAGGCAAGCCGCGATACATTGGGAAGTCTGATATCAATGGGTAGAAGTAGCGGCGCGGGTGGATGCCGTTGTCTTTAAGTTTCTGGTAAAGGTCGTCGCGACTGATCGGGTAGTCACTTTCGACCAGAATCGGAAAGTAAGAATAGTTGGCGACCTTCTCTCCGGCATCTTGCAAGCATCGAATGCCTTTCACCCCTTTTAGGCGATTCCGGTAGGCAGCATCGATTTCTTTACGTCGTGCTAGTGCTTGTTCTATGTATTTCAACTGCAACAGCCCAAATGCTGCGTTGATCTCGCTCATTTTCCCATTGATCCCAGGAGCAGCCACAGTCACCTCGTCTACAATTCCAAAGTTTTTAAGCTGATCAATACGTTGCTTGGTTTTGGCATCCGGGCAAACGATTGCCCCGCCTTCGAAGGTATTGAATACTTTGGTGGCGTGAAAACTCAGTACTGATAGGTCACCTTGTCTCAGTATGCTACCGTCAGCATCTCGCACGCCGAATGCGTGTGCTGCGTCATAGATAACCTTCAGGTTGTAGTTGTCGGCGATCTTCTGGATGGCCCCGGTATTACACGGATGCCCGTAGCAATGTACCGGCATGATGGCGGTAGTCTGCGGGGTGATGGCGGCCTCGATCTTCGCCGGATCGAGATTGAGCGTATCCGGATCGATATCCACAAATATCGGTTTGATGCCGTTCCATAGCAAGGAATGAGAGGTCGCTACAAATGAATACGGCGTGGTGATGACCTCACCCGTGATTCGCAATGATTGCAAAGCTGTAACCAATGCAATTGTGCCATTGGTGAACAAGGCGATATGTTCTAACTCTAAATACTCGCACAATGCTTGTTCCAATTGCTCATGAAACGGCCCACAGTTGGTCAGTATCTTGTTGCCCCAAATCTTTTCCAAGTATGGTATGAACTCTTCCAGTGGAGGAAGGTGTGGTTGAGTTACATATACAGTATTTTTCATTCAAATCTCTTGATGATTAAATAACCCCTTGCGCTCTGCCTCACTCTGCAACTCTTCGATTTCCATACGCAGTCGTTCGTACTCTTGTGTTTTATATTTCAGGAATGTCACGGTCATACGCGCCTTTTCCTCTATTCCGTGCGGAGTAAGCAAATAGGCGTACGCCAGTTTGTTATCGCTGTTGCGGAAATTATTGACCTTCAGGCAACCTTTTGCGATCAACGCATTAAGACAGAAATTGACTTTGCCCAGACTAATGTCCAGCCGTTTCGCCAAATCTCTTTGGGAAAGACTGGGATTATCTTCCAGTGTTTTGAGTAAGCCGTAGCTGGTTGGATCGTCTGACATGGAGTGCGTTCAGCAAATGAACAGCGCGTATTACAACAGCAGCACCATGTCATGTCAAGTGTACCCAACGGCAACAACCGACAGGTTTGGAGATGCCTGCGAAGCGCTATATCATTCGTCTGTTCAATCCTGAGCCTCGCCATTCAAGACCACCGTGCAGAATCTCTCCAACATCCTGCTGATCAAGACCTCTTCGCTGGGCGATGTACTGCACAACCTCCCTGTTGTAACGGATATCCGCAAACATCTCCCAGATGCACGGATTGACTGGGTGGTGGAGGAAAATTTCGCCGCATTACCGGCGCTGCATCCTGGCGTGCATGAGGTCATCCCGGTTGCGATGCGCCGCTGGCGCAAATTATGGTGGGCATCGCGCAACGAGATGCGCGCGGTCTGCTGCAAGCTGCGCGCTCGCCATTACGACATTGCGCTGGACACCCAGGGTCTGCTGAAAAGCGCTCTAATCGCACGCTGCGCGCAAACGACGCGCTGCGGTTTTGCCCGGGACAGCGCCCGTGAGCCGCTCGCCAGCCTGCTCTACAACCGTTGCTTTTCTGTCGCCAGAAATCTGCATGCCGTCGAACGCAATCGCCAGCTCGCCGGATTGGCGCTGGGCTATGCGCCTGGAGGAGTCCCGGATTACGGCATTCGTCCACCGGCAATCGCCCACTCTGCTTGGCTGGCGAAAGGGGAATATGCCGTGCTGCTGCATGCCACCAGCCGCGCCGACAAATTATGGGATGAGCAAAACTGGATCGCGCTGGGGCATTATCTGCATGAAAAAAATATCCGCTGCATCCTGCCGTGGGGCAGCGAGTCCGAGCAGGCACGCAGCCTGCGCCTCGCCGCGGCCATTCCCGATGCCGTGACGCCACCGCACTTGAACCTGAATGAAGCGGCCGCGCTGCTCGGCGGCGCACAGTCGGTGATCGGCGTGGACACCGGCCTCGCCCATCTGGCGGCAGCGCTCGACGTGCCGACCATAGGCATTTACACCGCGACCGACCCGGCGCTGACCGGCCTGTATGCAGGCCGACACGTTATCAATCTCGGCAATATCCACCGTGCGCCGGATGTCGCTGCCGTCATCGATGCGCTGCACAAGGTGGCGGCGTGCTGAACCCGCGATTCTTCTATACCGCCCTGCTGTGGCTGTTGCTGCCGTACATCTTCCTGCGCCTGCTATGGCGCGCGCGCAAACAGCAGGAATATTTGCGCCATATCGGCGAGCGTTTCGGCTTTTATTCCGCGCCAAGCGACCGGCCGCTCATCTGGCTGCACGCCGTGTCGGTTGGCGAAACGCGCGCCACGCAAAGCCTCATCACCCGGTTGCGCGCAACTTACCCAGACCATCAGATACTGCTTACCCACACCACGCCCACCGGACGCGCCGCCGGCGCACAACTATATGGTGACCGCGTGCTGCGCGTGTATCTGCCCTACGATTACCCGTTTGCGGTGCAGCGGTTTTTACGCCATTTCAAACCGCGCCTCGGCATCCTGATGGAAACGGAAATCTGGTTCAACCTGATCCACGCTTGCCATGAAACAGAGACCCCGCTGCTGCTGCTGAATGCGCGCATGTCGGAGAAATCTGCGCGCGGTTATGCGCGCTTTGCACAACTGACACACGATGCTTTGGGCGGACTCGCCGCCGTTGCGGCGCAAACGGAGGACGACGCCGCGCGTCTGGCCGGCCTCGGTGCAAAAAATGTTGCCGTGATGGGCAACCTCAAATTCGACATCGAGCCACCGCTTGCGATGCTGGAACTGGGCAGGCAATTGCGCGGGCAGTTCGACGCAGGGCGCAAAGTCTTTCTCGCCGCCAGCACCCGCGATGGGGAAGAAGCATTGTTGCTCGACGCGCTAGAACAAGTGCAGATTCCCGGTCTGCTGCTGGTGATCGTACCGCGCCATCCGCAGCGTTTTGCGGAAGTCGCGGCACTGCTGGAACAGCGCGGTCTCCTGTTTCAGCGCAGAAGCGAGGAGCGTCCGGTTCCGGCCCAGACACGGGTAGTGCTGGGCGACAGCATGGGTGAGATGTTCGCCTATTACGCTGCCGCCGATCTCGCCTTCATCGGCGGCAGCCTGCTGCCGTATGGCGGGCAGAACCTGATCGAAGCCTGCGCAGCCGGCGCACCGGTACTGGTTGGCCCGCACACCTATAATTTTGCCGAAGCGACACGGCTGGCGGTGGCGGCTGGTGCTGCAGTGCAGGTGCAGAATATCGATGAGTTGGTGGCAGAACAGCAACACCTGCTGGATCACCCGGAAGCGTTAAGTGAAATGCAACGGCAGTGTTTCGGGTTTGTGGAATTAAATCGGGGTGCGACGGACAAGTCGCTACAACTTATCACTTCCCTATATAAACCCGAACGCGATTGCTGACAGCAGCTTTCCTACGCCAGTAGGCGCGTGCGTAGTCTGTCCAACAAGCGCACCGGCAGTAGCGCGCGAAAATCCAGCGGCGGCAATTCCATCGCATCCAGGGTATTTTTTACCAGCAATCCGAGTTCGGTATCGCCTTCCATGACCAGGCGGCGGCTGAAAAACAGGGTGTCCGGGTCTTCCTTGCGCAACGCCAGCAGGAAGAAATCCTGCGCGCTGGCACTGATGGCAAGATCCGGCTGAGCGACCGCAGGGCGGGCCATCAGACCACTTGCATCAAGCGTAAAGTGAAACGCGATACCCGCATCCCTGACACGTATGCAGACCCGCTTGCCATGCAGGGGCTGCCAAACCTCATCGCGCAGTTTATCGCCCAGCGCCAGGTTGATCACCCGCGTAAAAATCAGCGAGTGTGGATAGCGCGGCAGCATTGAAATAATAATACTGACGGGCTGCGGAATCAGAAAAGGTCTCATACGGATTACCTGTTACACGGTAGCGGTTGAATTAAATTACCTCCAGCAAAGCCGGAGGCTTATTGGGTGAGCGCCTCAAAGACGCCGATAAAACCGTGAGCCGCCCGATGCAGCTGGCTTTGCACTCCTTCCTCCTATCAGGGGGAAGGATGGGATGGGGGTTAGAATTATGCACAATAGAAGCATCCTGTTTCTACCCCCACCCTAACCCTCCCCCTGCATGGGGGAGGGAATTGATGCTGCAGTTTTTAGTTTTACTGAATAACGACCGCCGTAACGGTCAAACTTTTTTGAGTCCCCCGGCAGAGCCGGGGATTTACCTCACAGAATTATCGTTGCGAACATAGTCAAGC
>DATKVZ010000013.1:0-4777 GCA_035529795.1 Gallionella sp.
GCAGCGTGCGCAACTCGACTACAGTTACGCACAGGGCGCCGATTCGGATAACAACAATAGTCGCGTGCTGATACTCAACGGCATCGTGCAACAGCACGGCGGCAAGCGCACCGTGTGGATCAACGGCGTGCCGCAACTGGCCGGAAGCAGCAATGACAAGACACCTGAAACCCAGACGGTCCAATTGCCGGGCAAAACCAGCACGGTCAAGCTCAAGGTCGGACAGCGTGTATTGCTGGACACGCCTGTTAGTCCGGATACGACCGGGTCGGATACACCAGACACACCCAAGCAATAAATCATGTCTGCCCAACGCAATGCCACTCTCAAGCGTGGCCCCGACAATCAGCGAGGCGCAGCCCTGATGATCATGCTGGTCATTCTGGTAGTCGGTGTCGCTGCGATACTGGTAAATTCGTTAACGACTGCTTCAATTCAAACTGCCAGACAGAAACAGACGACCGCTGCGCTGGCACAGGCCAAAGCCGCGCTGATCGGTTATGCAGTCACTTATGGCGACAATCCGGCTCACTCATTACCCCAAGTGCCCGGTTACCTGCCCTGCCCTGACTACGGGGGAGGTAATCCGGAAGGCAGTGCGGAACCCGTATGCGGCAGCCAGGATGTCAGTGTCATTGGCCGTCTGCCGTGGGCAACACTGGACGTGTCCACACTGCGCGACGGCGATGGTGAATGCTTGTGGTATGCGGTTTCCGGGACCTACAAGAACAGCCCGAAAACCGGCCTGATGAATTGGGATACCAACGGGCAATTCCAGGTATATACATCTGACGGCACTCAGCTTGCCAGCCAGGTGGTGGCGGTTATTTTCGCTCCCGGTGCGGTTCTGTCCGGACAGAACCGCACCGGTACTGCAGCGCCGATTTGCGGCGGAAATTACACGGCAAGCAATTATCTGGACAACGACACCGTGCACGGTATCAACAACTCGAATGTGGCTACCGGAAATTTCATTCAGGGAAGCAGCACTGGCAACGTCAACGACCAGATGGTGTTCATCACCCGCCAGGACATCTGGAACGCAATCCAGAAACGCACGGATTTCCAGCCAAGGAATCCGACCAATCCATCTCTTCCGAATTTCAACAATCCGCTGGTGAATCTGACCCAGCAGGTTGCCTTATGTCTGGCGAAATACGGCAACAATAATCAGCCCGATGATAACTATAGCCTGCCCTGGGCTGCTCAGCTGTCGCTAAGCGATTATTCCGTCGATACTAATTATAATGATACGTATGGTCTTTTGGCCGGGCGCGTTCCTTATCTGGTGGGCACTGCAAGATCCACTACCGGCAACACCCTGGGCGACCTGATGACTACGGGCAGCTGTGGTGCCGCATGGGCAAGCGTTGATCCGTGGTGGAACAACTGGAAGGACCACCTGTTTTACGCTGTCAGTCAGTACTACAGACCGACTAACTACACGGACCAGTACTGCGGCACCTGCGTACACGTAAACAGCTCCGGTAATTATGCGGGCGTGGTCATGTTTGCCGGACCCAGACTATCCACCCAGACACGAGCCAACAAAAGCGTCATCACGGATTACCTAGAATCGTCCAACAGCACCAGTGTTTCCGCTGCCAGCGGTAGCGGAAATTACACTTCCTCACCCGCAAGCAGCACGTTCAACGATACAGTATGTGTCATTAACCCAAACAACTACTGGACCCACCAAGACCTCACCGTGAATTGTCTATGATCAGCCAGCCGAACGAAATCATGAAACCAGCATTGCAAAGCGGATTTACCCTGATCGAAATGGCGATCGTGCTGATGATCGTCGGCCTGTTGCTGGGCGGCCTGCTGGTTCCGCTCAATTCGCAGATGGATCAGCGCAACCGCAATGACACACAAAAAGCCATGTCGGACATAAAGGAAGCGATCATCGGTTTCGCGTTGGCGAATGGCCGCTTGCCCTGTCCCGCCGACCCCACCATTGCCACCGGAACAACCAACGCGGGAATGGAACGCACCACTTGTACAAGCACAGCCAATTCAACCGGTGTACTGCCCTGGGCCACACTCGGAGTTAGCGAAACCGATGCATGGGGAAATCGCTACACCTACCGCGTTACGTCAGCTTTTGCCGATGCAATCGGTACCACTACCGGCGGCTGCACCCCGACACCCACGCTGGCCACTTTTGGATTATGTTCCGTCGGCAACCTTAATGTATGGTCCTCCGCAGCCAAGGTGACGAACATCGCCGCAGGCGTGCCGGCAGTCATCATTTCCCACGGGAAAGATGGAGCCGGGGCCTGGACTTCTCAAGGAACCCAGTTACCGCGCGGGAGCGATGCAGATGAACTGGAAAATTCTGACGGCTACTCGGATTACGACTACGTAAGCCATACGCCCTCTTCGACCTTCGATGACCTGGTTGTCTGGATTTCACCCAACATCCTGTTCAACCGCATGGTGGCGGCAGGCAAGTTGCCTTAAGCGCGCCGCCAAGTAGTGCCAGCAGCGCTGTCTTCCAATACGATTCCTGACGCCAACAACTCCTTGCGAATGCGGTCGGCCTCGGCATAATTTTTGGCCCGCTTGGCCGAGTTGCGCGCTTCGATTTGCGCGCTGATCGCCGCATCATCCAACCCGCTTTCTGTTGCGCCTCCTTGCAGGAATTGAACCGGGTCGCGTTGCAGCAATCCCAGCACGCCACCCAGCGCGTTGAATTGCACGGCCAACAGTGGCGAAGCGGATTTGTTTACCTCGTTAGCCAAATCGAACAGCACGGCAACCGCATCCGGCGTGTTGAAATCGTCGTCCATTGCCGCCTTGAAGCGTTGCGCATGGGGTTCATTCCAGTCGACCCTGGTCTCCGCGCTTGCCGGCACATTCTTTAGCGCCGTATATAAACGATCCAGCGACTTTTTCGCATCGTCCAGGTGCGCGTCGGAATAATTCAGCGGGCTGCGGTAATGCGCGCGCAGGATGAAGAAGCGCACCACCTCGGCATCGTATTTTTTCAGCACTTCGCGTATCGTGAAGAAATTGCCCAGACTCTTGGACATCTTCTCCTTGTCGACATTGACGAAGCCGTTGTGCATCCAGTAATTCACGAAGGTACAGCGGTGTGCGCCCTCGCTCTGCGCGATCTCGTTTTCGTGGTGCGGGAACTGCAGGTCCGCGCCGCCGCCGTGGATATCGAAATGATCGCCGAGCAATTTGGCGCCCATCGCCGAACATTCGATATGCCAGCCGGGCCGGCCCCTGCCCCACGGTGAATCCCATTTCACCTCATCCGATTCCTGCTCCCTGGCATGCTTCCACAACACGAAGTCGAGCGGGTCGTTTTTGTTGTCGGCCACTTCCACGCGCTCGCCGGCGCGCAAATCTTCCAGCGACTTGCCGGACAGCCTGCCGTAGCCGGGAAACTTGCGCACCGCGTAATTCACGTCGCCGTCGCCCGCCCGGTAGGCCAGCCCGTTGGCTTCGAGCTTTGCGATCATGTCCAGCATCTCCGGCACATACTGCGTCGCGCGCGGTTCATGGTCGGGACGCAGCACGCCCAGCGCATCGGCATCTTCGTGCATCGCGGCGATGAAACGCGCGGTCAGCGCATGGATGGACTCGCCGTTTTCCGCCGCGCGCTTGATGATCTTGTCGTCGATGTCGGTGATGTTGCGCACGTAATCCACCCGATAGCCGGAAGCCTTGAGCCAGCGGTAAACCATGTCAAACACCACCATCACCCGCGCATGGCCGAGATGGCAATAGTCGTACACCGTCATGCCGCACACATACATGCCGACCTTGCCCGGCACGAGCGGCACGAATTCCTGTTTGTCACGCGCCAGCGTGTTGTAAATTTTTAACATCAAGTGCCTCAAATAAATCGGTTTCAGATGCGCGTATCAAGCATCGGCAGATGCTATCCGGCGAAACATCTTACAATGCAGTCGACGAAATGGCGCATATTTTAGAACCGCACCCATGAATTCCAAAACCAGAAATTCAAAACACCCGGTCAAACGCGCTGTCTCCATACCGCCGCGCGGAACCTGGCTATGCTACATTTTAAGTTGCGCGGACGATACCCTCTATACCGGCATTACCAACGATCTGGAGAAGCGTCTGGCAGCGCATAACGCGGGGACGGCAGCCCGGTACACGCGGGGGCGCAGTCCGGTCAGCCTGGTGTACACCGAAGCATGCGCGGACAAATCAGTCGCGCTGAAACGCGAGATGAAAATCAAGCGCCTGTCGCGGTCGGGCAAGCTCGCCCTGATCGCGACGGCCAGCGAATAGCGCCCCGCCACGAAAAGCAAACCGCCAAATGTCCGTGGTCGTGCAGCGTTGTACTGACGCCGACCGCCGAAAACCGGTAAAATGCGCACCTTTGCAACTGCTTGAACCATCGCATGCTTACCTTCCAGAAAATCATCCTGACGCTACAGAACTATTGGGACAAACAAGGCTGCGCGCTGCTGCAGCCCTACGACATGGAAGTCGGTGCGGGCACCTCGCATACCGCGACTTTTTTGCGCGCGCTCGGCCCGGAACCGTGGAAAGCCGCTTATGTGCAGCCTTCGCGCCGCCCCAAGGACGGACGCTACGGCGAAAACCCGAATCGCCTGCAGCATTATTACCAGTTCCAGGTGGTGCTGAAACCCGCACCCGCCGACATTCTTGACCTGTATCTGGGCTCGTTGAAAGAGCTCGGATTCGACCTGAACAAGAACGATGTCCGCTTTGTCGAGGACGACTGGGAAAACCCGACCCTCGGCGCCTGGGGGCTGGGCTGGGAGGT
>DATKVZ010000014.1:0-8669 GCA_035529795.1 Gallionella sp.
ATGTGCCACCTTCGCACAACTGGACAGTGCGCCGATCATGCCCATGCATGTTTTCAAACTGGTCGCGACATCCAGTGAAGTAATCCAGCACCATGCCATCAACCTCCGTTTTGTCTACGCACTTACCGCCGTTGCGCGGGGCCCTCCAGCTGTTCGCCTTATCTAAGCAAAAATCCGCTTCACTTTAGCTAACACTTTGCCTGCTGTTCACGTGTACGTGATTGGCTGCGTAGTCATTTGGATATTTGAAATGAAAACTTTTTTGAAGGGTGCCATGTTGGCGCCCGCACTATTTGCACGTGCAAAGATAGATGCCTGGCCCTTTATGGCAAAGGCTGGTTTGCAGCGCATCGCATTGGGCGTCTTGTTTGGCCTTGGTCTAACTGAAATTGCTCAGGCCAGTGACCTGACTGTTTTGCTTCAGCACACCCTCGACAATCCTGGGATTACGGCGAGCGAATTGCAATCGCAGGCCGCGACCGAGGACGCCAGCGCAGCGAATATGCGTTACCTGGGCCAAGCCAACGTGTTCGCAGGACAGTACCGTTACGATTCTCCCAGGATAGTGGGCGTCTTCGCGCCCGGAGTGACACCATTACCTGTACCGGTATCACAGGATATAACGCAATTTGGTGTCAATTATCACCTGCCTGTGGACCTGTTTGGCGTGATCGCCGCCGAACGTAAACAGGCGCAGGCAGACAGGATAACTGCGCAACTGCTCTATCGCCAGGAAACCCTGTTTCGGCTGCATCAAACCTTGGCAGCCTATGTGCGTTTACAGGCACTTACTGCCCAGGCTCTGGCATTAAAAACCGAGCAGATTCAGCTTGAGGACTATGCGAGCCGGGTACGCGAGGAAGTCAAACTTGGACGTACAGCCAAGCTTGATCTAAGCCTGGTTCAAAGCGAGTTGGCCGGACTTGCCGCTCAGCAGGCTGTTTTTGAAGGCAACCAACACTCAGCCTTGGCGGCACTTAAAGCCTCTGCCAATGTGACTGACCCCGTGATCAGCACCTTTATTGGCGTACCCGCACTTAAGAACACCGATGCGCAAGCAAGCTTGCCTGTGTTATTGGCTAAAGAACAGGAAAAAGCGGCCGATGCTGCGGCACAAAAAACGCATCGAAGTCTTTTTCCTGCTATCAGCGTGGACAGCCAATACACCGGCTTTAATGGTGCTGGGGTAGCGGCACAGCCGCATAATGTATGGATGGTTGGTCTGGATATTAATATTCCTTTCGACCCGACTGCGATGAAAATCGCCTCTGCAACC
Organism: Gallionella sp.; assembly: GCA_035529795.1. Lineage (GTDB taxonomy): Bacteria > Pseudomonadota > Gammaproteobacteria > Burkholderiales > Gallionellaceae > Gallionella. The sequence goes on from DATKVZ010000014.1 coordinate 1,277, forward strand.
AAACAACGGGCGCAGGCTGCACGGGATCAGTCACTGTCCGTTCAGGCCGATACGCTTTCCCAGATTTCCGTCCTTAAAGCGAATTATCTTTCCGCAGTAGGCAATGCCAAGGCACTTGCCACTGAGGTAGAACATCGCCTGGAAGTGGTCGCGGTCGAGCGTGATAAATGGCAGCTCGGTGCCGCCACCATGGAGACACTGCTTTATCAAGAACGCAATCTGCTGGATGCGCAATATGCGCTTGCCGATTCTCGCGCCCAGGCGACAACAGCCTGGTCGGGTATGCAGCTGCTGCTCGGTACTCCGTCAACTCAATATATAAACTCTTTGGATACCCAGCCATGAATATAAAAAAAATCATTACTGTTTTGATTGTTCTATTAGCGCTCACCGCTGGTGCAGTGTATCTGGTACGACATCAACATCAGGTTTTGTCAGCCGAAGCTCTGCCCTCCGCATGGGCAGTGGTGATCCATGACCGAACACTTGGCGAGGAAGTAGTGCACTTGACGCGTCCCGCAGTGGCCGATGTTGAGGCCGTGAATCAGGCCGTGCTGGCCAGTCGATTGTCCGGTTATGTCACCCACATGCCGTTGTTCGAAGGGAGTAGGTTCAAACGCGGGGACATGTTGGCAACGATAGAAATGAGCCAATCCGACGGAAGTCAGGCTCAAGGTAATTCACTCAAAGCCGAACTTGCCGCTGCCAAGAGTTCCTTGCTGGCCGGGCAGGATCGTTTGCAGCGTTCCCAAAAACTGTATCAGATCGGCGGGGTATCTCTGGAACAGCTGCAGGCAGATGAGGCTGCTTTTACCTCGGCTCAGGCACGCCACACCCTCGCACTGGAAAATCTTCGCAATGCCACTCTGGTTGCTCCTTTCGATGGTGTGATCGCCGCACGTCTGGCGCAGCCGGGCGATCTCATTACACCGGGCAAGCCGATATTGCGTATTGTTGCGCTGGGTCCGCAACGGGTACTGGTGGACGCGCCCGACCGGACAGCGGTGGTCGGATTGCAGTTGAATGGCAATAAGTATCCCGTGCACCCATGGCCGGAAGCGACTGCGCAGGGTTTGCGCCGCTGGGAAACCCGGGCATCTGGTCTGATGCCGGGCAGCAAGATAGATGTGGACCTCGTCACCTTTGCCGGGCAGGGCATATTCATTCCCGGCGAATGCATGCTCAACAACGACGGTCAGCACGCGGACCTGTTACGCCTGACGGCCAGCGGCAAGGGTCCGGCGGTGGTACAGACCGTCAATCTGCTTGCGACCGGCATTCAGGGTGCGGTAGCGGTGCCTGTCGGCCTGGCTGGGGTGCACATTGCCTGTGCCAGCCCGGACATACTCAGCCGCCTGGCTGGTGGCACACCCTATAATATTTCTGGAGCGCGCTAAGCCATGTTTGAATTCTTCTACAAGCGCCCGCTGTTAATGAGTGTGATCCTGGTGATCGGTTCGATAATTGGCGTAATCGGTTACATCAACATGCCTCGCAACATGTACCCCGACGTGGATCGCCCTTCGGTGACCGTGATCACCCAGTTACCCGGCGCTTCGGCCCTGACCGTGGCACAGCGCGTTTCCCGTCCGATCGAGCAACAGCTCTACACCATCTCCGACGTGCGCGATGTGCAAAGCGTCAACAAGAATGAAGTGTCCATCGTCACCGCTGAATTCAAATACGCAAAGGGACTTGACCGTGCGCTGCTGGATGTCAGTAATGCACTGACCCGAGCGCACGCAGCACTGCCGCCAGAAGCCGGACCATCCAGCGAATACGCCATAGGTGCATTTATCAATCCAGTCCTGACACTGGCGCTCACTCCCAAACCGGGCAGCGGCTTGACCCTGGAGCAGGTACGATTACTGGCCGAAAACGATATCCGCAGCGCCTTCCTGACCCAACCAAATGTGGCCAATGTGGATATATTCGGCGGCTATCAGCCTGCTGTGCGGGTTGATTTCGATCCGCTCAAACTGGCGCGCTATCACATCGATCCGGCGACATTGCAAGGACTGATTTCGCACATCGACCGGGATTACCCCGTGGGCACAGAACAGGGTGCGGGCCATATCCTGACCCTGACGGTCTATGACGAGCGGGGTAATGTGGATTCCCTGCGGGCGATGCCATTGTCCGGCGGTCTGACCCTGGGTGATGTAGCCAACATAAGTTTGACTTCTGCGGAACGCTACTCGGCTTTCCACAGCAAGGCAGGACCGGCAATTGCGGTAGCCATTCAGCGCGCCCCGGGTGGCAGTGTGCAAAATTCCATCGACGGCGCAATGAAAATATTGCCCCGCCTGGAAGCGCGTTTCCCCAACATTCAGTTCAGCGTTGCAGATACCCAAGGTCCGCTGATCGAGATGTCCAACAGCAACATGATAGAAGCGCTGCGCGATGCAGTGCTGTTCGTGGCACTGGTGATGTTGTTGTTTCTGGCCAACTGGCGTGCAGTGGTCACCACGCTGATTACCATACCGCTGGTATTTTTGCTCACACTGGCAGTGCTGTGGCTCACCGGCAAGGAACTGAATGTTCTGGTGATGACCGGCATCATTCTTGCGCTTGGCATGCTGGTGGATGATGCTGTAGTGGTGCTGGAAAACATAGAACGCCACCTCGACGTACTGCACGAGGATGCGCAAACAGCCATCCGTGCCGGAACACAGGAAGTGCTGTTCCCGATGTTCATCGGCACCATAGCGACTGCGGTGGTAATTGCCCCGCTGATGTTTATCGGCGGCTTTCCGCAACAGGTGTTCAGCCATCTAATTTTTCCGGTACTGGTTGCGGTGTTCGTATCGTATTTTCTGGCCGTCACGCTGATCCCGCGCATTTCCGTGTTCTGGTACCGCAACGGACTACCGCCCAAGAATCGCTGGGAACAGGTCATCGAGCGCGGCTATCAGCGCTTCATCGGGCCGGGTGCAGCGCTCTATACCGGGTTGCTGCGTTTTGCCTTTGGCGGACACACCGTGAGGCGCGTGATCTTCCTGTTGCCCACGATCGTCCTGCTGATATTCAGCGCCCGCACCGTATTGCCGCTGATCGGCCGTGAAGCGCTGCCGCCGATGGATACCGGTATGGTGCGCGTGCATGTCAAGTTTGGCGGAAACGTCAGCGTGCAGGATGCCGATGCACGCATGAAATCCTTCGAGCAATCGCTCGATCGCGATACGCGATTGATCCGATGGTACGCAGCCTATGGTTCAGAACCAGGGGTGCTGTCGGTGGGTTCCGGTCAATTGCCGGGCGAGGCGAGTTACATGTTGACTTACATCGACCGTTTTCACCGCAAGGAAACAAGCTGGCAAATCGAGGCTGATCTGCGCAAGGCCTTGCACCAGATTCCCGGCGTGGTGATAGCGGACGCCTATGACTTCGGCACCACCGCGCTATCCAGCATCAAGGCGCCGGTGGATATTCGCCTGAGTGCCGAAGACTGGCGCTTGCTGCCCGGAGCGGCGCAGCAAGCGCGCCTGGCCATGCTGAAGGTGCAGGGCTTCACCTCGGTGTCCACCACCTGGGATCGCGACAGCGAAGAGGCGGTATTGCAATTCGATGATGCCAAGCTGCGCACGTTGAACATGACACCTGATCAGGTTACCGCGCAACTGCCGCTAAAAGGCATGCAGGTTGCCGCGTTTAGCCGTTTGCCCAGCATGGGCAGCATTCCAGTGCGGCTGTATTTCAGTTCCCCGTACCGCAATGACCCGCAGGCATTGATGAATCTGCCGATCCGGTTGCCTGACGGTCATGATGCCGCTCTCGGCGATTTCGCCCATCTTGTGCTGCAGCCAGCCACGGCGGAAATCACCACTGACGGGATTCGCTATAGCCTGGATGTGTACGGATTTCGCAACACCAGGCCGGTCGGTTTTCTCAGCACGGACGCAATCGGCGCTGTTCAGAAGGTGCTACCACCCGGCGTGAGTGCTGAAGATTATGGCGACTTCGCCAGTGGCCAGGAGTCGAGCAAACTGATGCTGCGAGGACTGGGCATGGGCATGCTGGTGTTGTTCGGGGTATTGGTGCCGGCCTATCGCAGTGTCGGGCTGGCGATGCTTTCCATCTTGATCCTGCCGCTTTCGGCGATAGGCGCAATTTGGGGGCTGCTTGCATTCGGCAAGGCATTGGCATTACCGGCCATTCTCGGTATCGTGTTGTTGTTCTCGATCATCATCAAGAATTCGATACTGATGGTGGATTTCATCCAGGAGCGTACGCGCGAGGGCCAGGATTCCTACACTGCCGCCGAGGATTCCATCCTGCTGCGTTATCGACCGATACTGATGACGGCACTTGCGACTATCGCCGGCATGTTGCCGATTGCGATGCAGCGTGCGATCGGCTTGGAGCGGATGTCCCCACTGGCAGATGCCGCTATCGGGGGCCTGTTGATTGGCACCTTTCTCAGCCTGTTCTATTTGCCCATGCTATATATCTGGGTGACAGGCAACATCAGACCCAGATCGGGAGATTGAGCATGCTGACAATGAATTTGGGACCGCTCCCCGTGCCGGTCACCGTGTTGATGGTGATGATGGCTCTGCTTGTTGCGGCGTCGGTGGGACGCTTGGTCGGGCGTAGCCAGCAAACAGTCATAGGCAACATCTTGACCGACATGCTGATCGCAGCCGTGTTGGCGGCACGTATCGCCTTCGTTGCCGCCTGGTTCGACACTTACCGCAGCGCACCTTGGTCCATGCTCGATATCCGCGACGGCGGCTTCATACCATGGGTCGGGATAGTCGCGGCGTTGCTGGTGGCAGTCTGGCGGGGCTGGCGCCGTGCAGCACTACGCAAACCGCTGATCCTGGGGTTGGCGGCAGGGGCTCTTGCCTGGGGGGCGATGTTCGGTTCGATAATCATGATGGACAATACTGCGCTGCCCAAGGTGTCGTTGACGACACTCGCGGGCGAACCGGTAGACCTTGTTGCGCTGGCTGCCGGCAAGCCGATGGTTGTCAACTTGTGGGCAAGCTGGTGCCCTCCATGCCGCCGCGAAATGCCGGTGCTCGCCGCCGCGCAAAACAAGGAAAAAGAAGTGCGCTTTGTCTTTGCCAACCAGGGCGAAGATGGGACGACGGCCCGGAACTTTCTCACCGGCGCCCGACTCGATCTGGCCAATGTTCTACTCGATCCCGGTGCCAACTTTGGACGCGAAGTCGGGTCAACGGCATTGCCAACCACACTATTCTATGACGCCAACGGCCGACTGGTTGATACCCACCTGGGTGAACTATCGGTCGCCTCGTTGACGAGCAAATTAAACCAACTGCGCTCGCGCGCTCTCAAATAAGGAATAAGTCATCATGCTAAAAATACCATTCGTTCAGTTTGTCATAGCGGTTTTCTTGCTCGGCATCACCCTTGCTGCACAGGCGAAAGACTGGCCAGCACCGATCAAGTCGCTCGAAGCCCAGGGTGTCGAGGTGATCGGTACCTTTGCTGCGCCAGGCGGGCTGACCGGCTATGCAGGCATGGTCGAGCAGCAACCGCTGGCCATCTACCTGACCGCAGATGGCAAACAGGCGATTATCGGCACCATGATCGACGCAAAAGGGACCAACCTGAGCCAGGAACCGTTGGACAAGCTGGTCAGAAAACCCATGACCGTTAAAATCTGGAAACAGGTGGAAAAGAGTACCTGGATTGCCGATGGCAGCAAGAATGCCCCGCGTGTCGTCTACGTTTTTACTGACCCTAACTGCCCCTACTGCAACAAGTTCTGGAATGATGCCCGACCCTGGGTTACGACGGGCAAAGTGCAGTTGCGCCATGTCATCGTTGCCATTCTCACGCCCACCAGCGCGGGCAAGGCGGCGGCTTTGCTCTCTGCCAAGGATCCGCAAGTTGCACTGACCCGGCACGAACAACAGCACGCCAGCGGTGGTGTCAAGCCATTGGGGCAGATATCTGCAACAGTTCGCGCGCAGCTCGACGCCAACCAGAATTTGATGCAGCAGCTCGGGTCCTCTGCCACCCCGACCATCTTCTACAAGGACGCCAGCGGCAATTTGGAAAAGGTACAAGGCGCCCCCCCGGCACAGATGCTGGCCAAGATCTTCGGCCCGCTCTGAGCCTGCACGGCGGGGCGATCCGGTTCACCCGCTCCAGTTCACTTCAGCGCGATATCCGGCACAACGACATGCTGGTCGTGCATCACGATGCGCGAGACAAACAGGATCGCCAGCACATTTCCGGTTATCGCGACAACGCCCACCCAGCCATAGTGAGCGATCCGGCCCGCATCGTTTTGCGTGATGATGAAGCCGGCCAGTGTGGTGGCCAGTCCCATTGCGAGTGATTGCATGGTGGCGTTGAGCGACATGAAGGTGCCGCGCAATTTCGGCTGCGCAGCCGACGTGATGATCGCCATCGCCGGAATCATGCGTCCCGAGACCAGCACAAAAAATCCCGTGGTGCAGACCAGCCACAGCCATAGCGGCGCGGCACCGATATGGGTCACCACCAGCAGCGGCAACAGCGCGGCGCTGGCGATGATCCGGTAGATCTTGATCTTGCCGCGCAGGTCGGCCCAATGGCCGATCAGGCGTGCGGTGAACAGGGTTGCCGCTCCACCCGCAAGATAAATGAACGGGATATCCCCGAGCGAAATGCCGACGTTCCCCACCGCGTAAATGGTGATGTAGGGGATCACCGTGAAACCGGAAAAAACCAGCAGCGTTGAGAACAGCAGGGCGTTCAGGTGGTTGGGTTCGCGCAGCACCTCGAACATCGCCGAGAACGGGTGGGCGCGTTTTTTGTCGCTGATGTGATAGCGCAGTTCCGGCAGGATGCGCGCGCCGACCAGGATGAACAGTGCCGTCAACACCGCGATCAGAATGAACGGCGCGCGCCACAGGAAATGATTCGCCAGCCACAGGGACAGCGGCACGCCCGCGACCGTGGACAGGGAAAATGCGGTCGCCACGATGCCGCTGGCCCGGGCACGGCGTGCAAATGGAATCACATCGCCGATGATGGTCTGTACCATTGCGCCCATCACCCCGCCAAAGGTCCCTGCCAGGCCGCGCGCCACCAGCAGCATGGCATAGCTGGGCGCCAACCCGCATGCCAGCGTCGCAACACCAAACAGTCCGAATATCGTCAGCAGCAGGCGCTTGCGCTCGAAGCGGTCGATGAATGTTGCCGCCAGCAACCCGGACAATGCGGCACTGAAACTGTAGGACGCGACCAGCAGGCCGAACTCGTGCGTGCTGATGCCGAACGCCTTGATCAGAATCGGACCGAGCGGCATCATGATCATGAAATCGAGGATATGGCTGAACTGGATTCCTGCCAGCGTGAACAGTAAATATCGTTCACGTTTCGGAGTGAGCGCGGATTGCATGATGGAACGCGTTGATTACTAAGGCGTGCA
>DATKVZ010000015.1:0-161069 GCA_035529795.1 Gallionella sp.
AACAACAAGATCCGAGTCATCCAGCGGCGCGCATATGGGTTGCGCGACGAGGAATATCTGCGGCTGAAAATCCTCACGTCCATGCTCCCAAAATTGTGATTCTGATGCCATTTTTACCCACACTCTCACGCGAAGAGCCTCTTTTAAGAGAGCTTGTTGAATGAGAGAGGCTCAGAAAAATAATTTGAAGCTGGCTCTTTTGATCTTGAATGTTAAGGGTGTCTGCTTCAGGCTATTTTTGATAACATAAAACACATTCCCGCCGCACCCGTGCTCGTCTGAAGAATCTGAATCCGGTTTCTTTTTCATGTGCAATGCAGTAATCAGCGAGCGGAGGCAGCATAGGGCTGATCTCCTGACGTAAGGCGTTTCAGAAACCGGTTCAGGATGCGCAGGCATCGGAGATTGTGATAGTGGTGTAACTTATTGCAGGAGGCTTACCCGTGAAAAACAGAATCGTGGTTGCTGTGGTCGTTGTCATCGTGGTCGGTATTGTTGCGGCTTATTTCTATTGGCCACAGCAACAGCAGCAACCCGAACCGGTTCAGGTTCAGGCCATTTCACCCGTTGCAGCACCGCCCGAACCGGTGGTGCAGCAGGTCATTGAAACTGTCCTGGAGCAACCGCAGTTGCCGGAGTTGTCCGGGAGCGACCAGTTCATGCTGGATACCCTGGCGGGTCTGGTCGGTAATAAGTCGCTGATGCAGCTCTTTCATACCGAGCGGATCATCCGCAAGATTGTCGCCACGGTCGACAATCTGCCGCGCGAACGCGTGCCGGTCAGCGTAATGCCGGTTAGCCCGGTGCCCGGCGCGTTCATCACCGAGGGCCCCGAAGACGGCAAGACCATCAGCCCGAATAATGCCGCGCGCTATGCAACTTATGTGAAAGTCGCCGAGGTGATTGATGCGCAGAAGCTGGTTGAAGTCTATGTCCGGTTGTATCCGCTGTTCCAGCAGGCATACGAGGAACTCGGCTATCCGAAAAAATATTTCAACGACCGTCTGCTGGTGGCAATCGATAATATGCTGGCTGCACCCGATCTCAAAAATCCCATCAAGCTGGTTCAGCCTCATGTGCTATATAACTATGCCAACCCCGATCTTGAAGCGCGTTCGGCCGGCCAGAAAGTGCTGATGCGGGTGGGCAGCGAGAATGAAGCGAAAATCAAGGTTTGGCTGCGCGGTATAAAACAGCAAGTGATGCTACACATGCGCGACAAAAAAGTTGAAAGTCCAATGTAAATTTGCCGTCACAGCGGGGAAAAGAGCAACGCCACCGTTTTCCCGCTGCCGAAGGAATTATTCGAATAACTGGGCAGATTCAGCCGTCGGCAGGACAGTCAGTCATCACCGGGAAAAGAAGTAACTGGGGCGGATGCAAGGATTGTTTATGCAAATTACTGCAGGGTTTCCAACACCACAAAGGCAACGATCATGTTGCGTTCGTCGCTGATGGAAAGGTGATGCCCGCTGATACCAAGCTGTGCGAGCCAGATGCGCAGTGTGTCGTCGAATTGCAATACCGGCTTGCCGAGGCCGTCATGAGTGATACCGATGCGCTGAAAACTGACAGGGTGACGCATGCCACTACCGACTGCCTTGGCGAACGCTTCCTTGGCGGCGAAGCGCTTGGCGAGCAGGCGCGGAATGTTCGGGTTGGACCGGTACTCCGTCAACTCGTGCTCGCTTAGCACGCGTGCTGCGAAACGTTCGCCGTAGCGCGCCCACAGCGCCTCGATGCGGGACAGTTCTACGATGTCGGTGCCGATACCGAAAATCATCCGTCATTCCCGCGGAAGCGGGAATCCAGTAGTTAATAAGCTCTTCATTTTGCGCACCGCCGCATCCAGCCCGATGAACACGGATTCGGCAATGATGGCGTGGCCGATATTCAGTTCGATGATGTTGGGGATGGCGGCGATGGGCTGCACGTTGTGATAATGCAGGCCGTGTCCGGCATTCACTTGCAGGCCTTGCGCATGGGCGTATTTCGCCGCAGTACGGATGCGCTCCAGCTCATGGGCGCGCTCTGACACACTGTCTGCATCGGCGTATTTTCCGGTATGCAGTTCAATCACCGGTGCGCCACTGCGTTGCGCCGCATCGATTTGTTTTTCGTCTGGATCGATGAACAGCGATACGCGGATGCCCGCCGCCGCGCAGCGTTCGCTGGCCGCCTTGATCGCATCAAAGTAGCGCAGCACATCCAGCCCGCCTTCGGTGGTCAGTTCCTCGCGCCGCTCCGGCACCAGGCATAAATCATGCGGTTTGACGCGCAGAGCATTGGTAATCATTTCCTCGGTGACCGCGCACTCCAGATTCATGCGCGTTTGCAACATGCCGCGCAGAATGTCCACATCCGCATCCTGAATGTGACGGCGGTCTTCGCGCAGATGCAGGGTAATCGCATCGGCGCCCGCTTCTTCGCAGATCAGCGCGGCACGTACCACATTGGGATAACGCGCCCCGCGCGCCTGCCGCAACGTGGCGATGTGGTCGATGTTTAATCCGAGTTTAATCATTTTCTGAGTCCAAATATCTGTTGCCTGTTCAAACGAGGGTGCAACGTAACAGAGGCTTAATCAGGATGCAACACACGGTAACGGCAGTTTGATTCTCATCGCAGGCAGGTTTAAGATGCACACCTGCTGTATGGGGCGAAGATAAATAATAGCCTTGCCATCAGGAATGCAGGCGATGGGTGAGTCGACCCCCTTATTTTGATGGGGGATATTTTCTGTTTTCTAATTCTGCAAATGAGGGGTGTAACATGAATTCAAACTTTTTTCGTCTGGTAACGGCTGTGGCCGCATTGTTTTTTCTTACGTGCAGCACGGCTTTCGCATGGGACAGGAATATGGGGCAAGTCCCTATTCCGGGCGGCCTGACGGCAGATACCCTGCCTGATGCGAGGAGCACAGGCGCCAGGCTTTATGCCGCATATTGCAGTCAGTGCCACAATCTCCCGAGCCCCAGAATGCATGCAAAAACCGACTGGCCCAAGCATTTTGAAAAGATGCTGGATCACGTCAAACTTCTGGCAGGTGTCGACTCTGATATCAAAATGCCTGCCGGCAACGATAAGCAGGAGATTATTTCCTATCTGCAGAGCAATGGATTTATCGGGCTTGCCGAATATGGACCATTACTTACCGAGCCGGAAGGATTTAATGTTGCCTGGTATTGCTCAGCATGTCATGCCGTGCCAGATCCTATTCAGTTCCCCGCCAAAGGAGCCACCCAACTTTCTGCAAAGGAATGGCATCTGGTTGTCGACCGTATGAATACTTACCGGAAAAACCAGGGCAGGGAAATGCTGAGTGATGCCGATAAGGAATTGGTGGTGAAGTTTCTTACAAAGAAACGAAAATAGGACTTCGTGGGGTATTGACACTCAATGGTCGATACCCCTCAAACGTATCGGGTATTGACAGATGCTTTTTCAAAGAGGTGTTTGCGGGGGGCAATTTGTATCGCCTGCAAACGGTCTCTGGGCCCGGACAGTCAAGGGTGTTGCCACTTTCGTATTTGCACATATCTGCTTTGTGGAGTGCTTCACGGCTTCTGCAATTCCCTGACCAGTTCGCGCGTATGTAGAATTTTGCCGGCAAGATGGTGGTTCAAGAGTACGCGCATCAGTTGTTTACTCTGTTGCGCAGTGACCGGATCGGCATAGTCGTCTGTCGCCATATCGAGCAGGGTCTTGCCCAGCACCGGCAAACCCGTCTGGGTATGGCCGTCATCCGGCAAAGCCCCGCGTTCCACGACAAAGCGATAGCAGACTTCGGCACGTATCGGTTTATCGCTGCCAGCCTCGCGCTCCAGCGTCAGCGCATAACCCAGCTCCTGTAGCAGGTGTTTTTCAAAGCAGCGCAAGGTGGTGGCATGATCGATTTCGTGTGCCAGCCGGTGCAGGGTGGCGCGGTAATAGTCGAACAATTGTTCATGCGGATCGTCACGCGCCAGCAGGTTGAGCAACAACTCGTTGAGATAAAAGCCGCACATCAGCGCCGTGCCTTGCAGATAGGGCTGCCCGCCTTGCCATTCGGCACTGTGCAGGGTGCGCACTTCGCCTTTGCCGAACCAGGAGAGCAGCAGCGGCTGAAAATTCATTAACACTCCGCGTAACGCCGAGCGGGGGCGGCGCGCCCCGCGCGCCACGACTGCCAGCCGGCCATGGCGGTGGCTGAATACATCGAGAATCAAACTGGTTTCGCGGAATGGATAGCTGTGCAGCACGAAGGCCGGTTCGTCCTGCTGCCTGTTCCGGTTCGCTGCGGTCATTCGTAGCCCAGTGAGCGCAATACCCGTTCGTCGTCGGCCCAGCCGCTGCGCACTTTGACGAACACTTCCAGGAACACCTTGCCGTCGAACAACTTTTCCATATCAAGGCGCGCCTGTGTGGCGATTTCCTTGAGCTTCTCGCCCTTCTTGCCGATCAGCATTGCCTTGTGCGCTTCCTTGTCCACCAGAATCGCGGCATGAATGCGGCGCAGTTTGCCTTCCTGCTTGAATTGTTCGATCACCACGCTCACCGAATACGGCAGTTCTTCGCCGGTGAAACGGAATACTTTTTCGCGCAGCATCTCCGCCGCCAGGAAACGCTCGCTGCGGTCGGTAATGTCGTTCTCGTCGTAAATCAGTTCGCCCGGCGGCAGATGGCGATACAACGCCTCGCGTAATTCATCCAGCTTGCTGCCCTGCTTGGCGCTGACCGGAATAATTTCGGTAAATTTGAAATCCGCCGCGACACGTTCGGCGAACGAGAACAGTTGGCCTTTGTCGGCAACTTCATCAATTTTGTTGATCACCAGCAATACCGGACGGTTGTCCGGCAGCAGCTTGAGCACTTCACGGTCGCGCTCGTCATAGCGCAGTGCTTCCAGCACGAACAGCACCACCTGTACATCGCGCAGACTACTGGTGACAACACGGTTCATGCCGCGATTCAGCGCGTTCATATGTTTGGTCTGGAAGCCCGGCGTATCTACAAACACGTATTGCGCATGTTCATCGGTGTAAATACCGTGGATGCGGTGACGCGTGGTCTGCGCCTTGCGCGAGGTGATGCTGACTTTCTGCCCGATCAGGTGATTGAGCAAAGTGGATTTACCCACGTTGGGACGGCCGACGATGGCGATGTAGCCGCTGCGAAATGTTTGTTCTGTTGTCATGGGTGTAATTGTTGATAGGCGGCCTGTGCCGCCTGTTGTTCGGCATTGCGACGGCTGCTGCCCGTGCCATGCGTGGATATTTTGAGTGACGGAACGGCACATTCCACCTGAAAGGATTGTGCGTGCGCCTGACCCTCGGTTGTGATGATGGTGTAGGTTGGCAGAGGGATGTGTTTGCCTTGTAGATGTTCCTGCAATAGGGTCTTGGCATCCTTGCCCAGTGTTTGGATATCGATTTTTTCCAGGTAGGGAACGAATAATCCCAGCACGACGTTTTCCGCAGCAGTAAAACCACCGTCTAATAGCGTTGCGCCGAACAAGGCCTCCAGTGCATCAGCCAGGATAGACGGGCGGCGAAAACCTCCGCTCTTGCGCTCCCCTTCGCCCAGCTTCAAATGGCTGCCCAGATCAAGCTGCTGCGCCAGCAGCGCCAGTGTATCTTCCCTGACTAGGCTGGAACGCAAGCGTGACAATTCGCCTTCGCTCAGTTGTGGATAATGGTTGTACAGAAAATTGGCGATGACGCAGCCCAGCACGCTGTCCCCCAGAAATTCCAGGCGTTCATTGTGCTCCGGCGCATAGCTGCGATGGGTCAGCGCACGTTGCAGCAACCGGGGCTGCACGAAAACATGCCCCAATTGCTCACACAGTGCGTCATTTTTTTTCTTAGTCACTGCTCGGGTTGAAGTCCAGATACAGGCTGATATTGCTGACCAGCGGAATTTTGACAAAATAACTGGCGCTCAATACCAGCCGCCCCGCGTCTTTTTCAATCTCGATATCTTCTACGGTGATCGCTCTGATATCCTCGACCGAGGAGCGCTTGTTGTAAGCCATTTGAATGTCGCGGATGCTGGCTTTCTGCATTTCCGGATCATTGGCTACGGCGACGAAGACATTTTTGATCGTTGCATTCTGTATATAAGCTGGGATGAGTTTCAATCCGGTGACGCTGACGAGAATCAGAATCACCGCTCCAGCCATAAACCCGGAAAAACTTAATCCGCGTTGTTTTGACGCCATTGCTGTATTCATCCTGCGCTCTCCTTAACTCAGTTAATAGACAGGCCGATCCGCTTCAGATCAGAGAAATTCATCCAGATGAAGAATGCCTTGCCGACGATCTGGTGGTCCGGGACAAATCCCCAATAGCGGCTATCGCGGCTATTGTCACGGTTGTCGCCAAGCATAAAGTAGTGTCCCTCGGGTACCTTGCAGCGCACCATTTCGTCATCATAAACACAATCCTCACGCCCCTTGAATTCGGCCACCGCATCAAGACGAAGCGTCGGTCGTTCCGGATTGACAAGTATTGTATGTTTGCGCTCGCCAAATGATTCGATGCGCTTTTCGGTATGCACGAAGTTTAGTCCGGTTTCGACGTAATTGTAATCACCATCTGCCTGTTGCGGTTGATCTACTCCATTGATCCGCAAACGCTTGTTGCGGTATTCGATCATGTCTCCGGGAAGCGCGATTACACGCTTGATGTAATCCAGCGACGGATTTTCCGGATAATGGAACACCATTACGTCGCCACGCTGCGGGTTGTTGAGTTGCACCAGTTTCTTGTTGACGATGGGCAGACGGATACCATAGGTGAATTTGTTCACCAGAATGAAATCGCCCACTTGCAGGGTGGGGATCATCGAGCCGGATGGAATCTTGAATGGCTCGACCAGAAACGAGCGGATGAAGAACACGATCAGGATAACCGGAAAAAAACTCTTGGCATATTCTACCCACCACGGCTCGGCAACGCCGCTGCCGCGCTTTGCCGCCAGCACGAAGCGATCCAGCAGCCACGCGCTCCCGGTGACCAGCAACAATACGAATAAAATGAGTGCAAAATCCATCGTTATTCCTTAATCATCCACGCGCAGAATCGCCAAGAAAGCTTCCTGCGGAATTTCCACACTGCCCACCTGTTTCATACGCTTCTTACCGGCTTTCTGCTTCTCCAGCAATTTTTTCTTGCGTGAAATATCTCCACCGTAGCACTTGGCCAATACATTCTTGCGCAGTGCCTTGACGTTCTCGCGTGCGATGATATTCGAACCAATAGTCGCCTGAATCGCCACGTCGTACATCTGGCGCGGAATCAGTTCGCGCATCTTGGCCGCCACCTCGCGCCCGCGATACTGGCTGTTGGCGCGGTGCACAATCACCGCCAGTGCGTCTACTTTTTCGCTATTGATGAGCATATCCACCTTGACCACATCCGCCGCGCGATATTCCTTGAATTCATAGTCCATCGAAGCATAACCGCGCGATACTGATTTCAGCTTGTCAAAAAAATCCAGCACAATTTCAGCCATTGGCATTTCATATACCAACATCACCTGCTTGCCGTGGTAGCTGATGTTAATTTGTGCGCCGCGTTTTTTTGTGCACAACGTAATGACTGAACCAACATATTCATTCGGCATGTACAAATTTACTGCGACAATCGGTTCACGGATTTCCTCGATTTTTGCTGGGTCGGGCATCTTGGATGGATTGTCCACCATCAGCACCGTGCCGTCACGCAGCACCACCTCATAAATCACCGTCGGCGCGGTGGTGATGAGGTCCATATCGAACTCGCGTTCCAGGCGTTCCTGCACAATATCCATGTGCAACAGGCCGAGAAATCCGCAACGGAAGCCGAACCCTAAGGCCTGCGACACTTCAGGTTCGTATTGCAGCGCCGCATCGTTCAACTTGAGCTTTTCCAAAGAATCGCGCAGTGCTTCATATTGATTTGATTCCACCGGAAACAGCCCGGCAAACACCTGTGGCTGAATTTCCTTGAAGCCGGGCAACGGCTGCTGCGCCGGCCTGGTCTGATGGGTGATGGTGTCGCCCACCTTGGCCGCTTTAAGCTCCTTGATGCCGGCGATGACAAAGCCCACTTGTCCAGCAGACAGCATCTCACGGTTCTGTGACTTCGGGGTAAACACCCCGATGTGCTCAGTCAAGTGCTGCGCGCCGGTAGCCATCAGCAGAATTTTTTCCTTGGGTTTGAGCGTGCCGTTGATGATGCGTACCAGCATCACCACGCCGACGTAGTTATCGAACCAGGAGTCGATAATTAACGCCTGCAATAGCGCACCCGGATCCCCTTTGGGTGCAGGCACTTTGATGATCAGCGCTTCCAGCACGTCCAGCACACCTTCGCCGGTTTTGGCGGAGCAGCGCACCGCATCGTGCGCATCGATGCCGATCACTTCTTCGATTTCCTCGATGGCGTTGTCCGGATTGGCGGATGGCAGGTCGATCTTGTTCAGCACCGGCACCACTTCCACACCCAGATCCAGTGCGGTGTAGCAGTTTGCCACGGTCTGCGCCTCCACACCCTGCGACGCATCCACCACCAGCAGTGCACCTTCACAGGCGGACAGCGAACGCGACACTTCATAGGAAAAATCCACGTGCCCCGGTGTGTCGATCAGATTGAGGTTGTATACCTGCCCATCGCGTGCCTTATAGCTCAGTGCGGCAGTTTGCGCCTTGATGGTAATGCCACGCTCACGCTCCAGAGCCATGGAGTCAAGTACCTGCGCTTCCATTTCGCGGTCGGACAAGCCGCCGCACAGTTGAATGATGCGATCTGCCAGTGTGGATTTGCCGTGGTCAATATGGGCGATGATGGAAAAATTACGGATGTGCTGCATGTGCGCCTAAATAAAAATCCCGCCGCAACCGGCGTTTTGACTGCGCCCAAACTTGCGTTGTCTTTGACAAAGCTCGTTTTCGCAAGGCGCGAATTCTAGCCGATTTGGGCGGGCCGCGCAGGATTGTGATTATTTCTCGTCGAGCCTGATTGCCACATATGAAGCGGCATCGCCGCGACGCACCAGCAATGCGACATTCTTTCCTTTGGGAACTTGTTTGAGAATTTCATTGAACTGATTCAGTGAACGGATCGGTACATTGCCGATTGCCAGCAGCACATCTCCCTGCTGCAGTCCGGCGGCGCGCGCGGCCGGGCCGCTAACCTCGTCCACCAGCAGCCCACCCTTGATTTGCAGTCCCTGCAACTGTTCACGAGTCAATTCAATAACGGTAATACCCAAACGCGAGACATCCTCGGCTACGTCATCGGCCTGTTTTTTCGCAGAGCGCGCCAGTTTATCTTCTCCCGGCATCTCACCGACCTCCACTGTGACGCGACGGATCTCGCCCTTGCGCCATAGCTCGATCACCACTTTGCTGCCGGGTCTGGTTGCCGCAACAATGCGCGGCAAATCGCCGGAACTGTCCACGATTTTGCCATCAAACTTGAGAATCACGTCGCTTGCTTCGACCCCTGCCTTGCCCGCCGGGCCATCCTTTTCGACCTGACTGATAAGCGCGCCGGCGGGTTTGCTCAGGCCGAATGATTCGGCCAGCTCACTGGTCATTTCCTGGATCATCACACCGATGCGCCCGCGCGTCACCTTGCCGGTAGTGCGCAGCTGTTCGGTCACCTGTGTTGCCACATCGATCGGAATGGCGAAAGACAAGCCCATTGATCCGCCGGAGCGAGTGTAAATTTGCGAGTTGATGCCGACCACCTCGCCATTCATGTTAAATAACGGTCCACCGGAATTACCGGGGTTGATTGCCACATCGGTCTGGATGAACGGCACAAAATTTTCCTGTGGTAAAGAGCGCCCCTTGGCACTGACAATGCCCGCTGTCACACTGCTGTCAAAACCGAATGGTGAGCCGATAGCGACAACCCATTCGCCAACCTTGAGATTGTCCGGATTCCCCACAACGATTTTTGGCAAGTCGGTGGCTTCGATTTTCAGCAAAGCCACATCGGTGCGCTTGTCCGCGCCGATAACCTTGGCGCTGAACTCACGCTTGTCAGTCAGACGTACTGTAATTTTGTCGGCGCTGTCCACAACATGTGCGTTGGTCATGATATAGCCGTCTGAGCTGATGATGAAGCCCGATCCTAATGATTGTGCTTCGCGCTCGCGCGGCATTTGTGGCGCGAAGCGGCGGAAAAATTCATAGAATGGATCGTTCTCCGGCAGGTTGGGAAAACCCTGCGTATTGCGAATGATTTGCGTGGTGCTGATATTGACTACTGCTGGTGCCTGCTTTTCCACCAGTCCGGTAAAATCTGGCAGCCCATTAGCCTCGGCCAATGAAACAAAAAACATGCCGGCCATCAGGGTAGCCAGACTAAAAAATTTCCTCAACATTACGTGTATCTCCCGAAAAAATTTAATAATCAAACCGTATAGTAAGTGAGTTAAAAATCACCCCTGCCGCATTGCCGTGCGATAAAGGGCAGGTTCTGGTGGCGAGGTTGGCGCGATGAAGTCCATTTGGCAAACATGAAGCCGGTTGCCAGGCCGAATAACGCACCAATCGCGCCATAAATGTCCCGTTGCTCTGCCTGTGTAGCCAGCAGGCTGCCAAGCGTTGCGCCCATAAACAACAGCAGCAACGGCAGCAGGTAGACCAATCCTATCCCGCGCAATACTGCGCCCTCGGCAACAGATACGATAACCTCATCACCCACAGCCGCATTAACTGAATTGTCCACCCGGAATTGACGGGGTTTGTTACTAAATAGCTGGGAAAGCTTGCCTGACCCACAACCCTTGCCGCTGCATTGCCCGCAGCTACTGCCCTGTTTGGACTGGACAAAGGCGTATTTTCCGTCAACCTGTACAACAATGACTCGTGTTTCCAGCATGGTCACTTGCCTTTATAGCGTATCGAGTCCAACACTTGTATCACTGTGCGTGCCGGAACTTCGCCAACTACAGTGAATAATTGCCCGGCCACGGCCTTGTGATACAAATTTACCGCGCCGCGACTGGACAAGCCGCTTGCGTTATCTTCATCAGCATTATCGGGTTCAATAAATACTGAGATTGCGCTCAGCCCGTCGGAAAATACAATTTGGGTCACGGGCACGGGTCTGCCGCGCATGGGGCGCTGAATTTCCATGGTCTTCTTGAAGCCTGCCGGTAATGCCTCGACCACCCAGCCGCTATTTACCGGTGTTCCACCGCTGCCCACTTCCGGTGATGCTGGCAAACTATTGCCTGGCGCGGTTGTGTTAGTCCAGGAGCGGTCGATATCCCCGCCAATTTGCAATTGGGTAAAAGCATACTGCTCGATTGTTTGATTTTTATCGCCAAGCACAGCTGCCTTCAATAACAGGCCGGAGCCGGTATGCGCCCAGATCTTGTGAGCGTAACGAAGATTATCCATGGGTTCGAGCAGAATCACTTGTGCGCTGTATCCTGCCACACGTGCCACACCCACTTGTTTTGTCTGATAATTCGCATTCAGTGCAGATATCTGCTCGGGGAGAAATGCCGGAAACCGGATACGCACCTGCTGGCTATCCACCTGCACCATCTTGTGGTTGATGTAGCACCAGACCTGCCCATGATGCCGGAGAATTTTGCGCTTGGGGCCATCCAGACTTTCCAGTTTTTCATATTCCCCATCCGCCTCGACTACGTGGGTAATGCGCGAGGTCTCAACGCGATTGTCATACTGATAAACAAACACTCCGCTGTAATCGGTCTGATGGGCGGCAAAAGCCACAATCTTGAGCCAGTCGAGGCTTTCTGCATTTACATTGACGGTAACTGCCAGCAACAGGCCGCAAAGCGCAGCATGCATTTTCATTGTTGCTTGTCTTTCATAATTATTTGCGTTATTTCCCGTCAGTGCCATAAGCGACAGTTCGGATATACGCCGCTCCGCCGCTCATATCCGTGCTGGGTGAAAATTCCTGATGCGCCATCAAATAATCACTGGAGCCGGGCTTGATTTGCAAGCTGGCCGGGTGTAGAGCCGCTTGCTGCATGGCTGTTTGTGGGAAAGTTTCAGGAGTGATCTGTGCCGACATCCACGCCACTACACCGACTGCCATCAGCGAAGCCGCCGCCGATAGAGCGACGGTACGTATCTTTTGCTTTGCTGCGCGGCCACGCGGCGCCAGTACGACAGGCTCATCCTGCATGCGCTCGCGCACCTTCGCGCTCAAGTCGCTGTGAATATGCTCCGGTTGCCGAAGCACATCTCCAATCAGATGGTAAGTTTCCCAACCCTCGCGCGCATCAAAATTGCGTTTGATCCGGTTCAACAAGTCTTCTGCTTTATCTTCGAACAACTCGCCGTCCATTAATGCGGAAATTTCTTTTTTCATGTCTACCACCTGTTACCTTTCCTGGTTTCCAATAGCGGGCGCAGATTCTCTGCTACCGCCTCACGTGCCCTGAAGATCCTTGATCTCACTGTGCCGATCGGGCAATTCATCACACTGGCGATTTCCTCATAGCTCAATCCCTCAATTTCGCGCAAAGTCAGCGCACTTCGTAAATCTTCCGGCAACTGCTGCAAGGAGGCTTGCACCACATCGACAACCTGCTTGCTCATGAGTTCATTTTCCGGCGTGCTGACTTCGTGCAGCAGGCCACCGTCTTCAAATGATTCGGCCTCTTCTGCATCAAACAGCGTACTGGTTGGTGGGCGCCGTTTAATCGCCAGCAGGTGGTTTTTTGCTGTATTGATGCCGATGCGGTACAGCCAGGTGTAAAACGCGCTTTCACCGCGAAAACCCGGCAATGCACGATAGGCCTTGATAAAGGCTTCCTGCGTAACATCCTCGGCCTCTGCCGGATCCCGAACAAAACGGGAAATAAGCCGCCCCAGTCTGCGTTGATATTTGGATACCAGTAAATCAAAGGCGTGCTTGTCGCCGCGCTGGACGCGTTCAACCAATTGCTGATCGACTTCCTTGTCTGCCATCCCTGACCATTTCAATTATTATTATGAACGCCGCGCCATTCGCGAAGCGCGAGTATAACCGCTCATCTCGCCCGAGTCAGTATGGATAGCCCCGATTAACGAGCGGTACGACATCATGGGAAAAAATTGGTTCCCGGCGATAAATCCGATCATCGCAGGGGTAACAGTTTTGCTATAGTCCCGACCTCAATCAATGCACCGGGAATCGAATTGCTGCAATTTGACACGCTGATCATCGGTAGCGGCCTTGCCGGCCTGGCATTGGCCATCAAGCTGGCCGATCATAAGAAAGTCGGGCTGATCACCAAAAAATCCCTGCTGGACGGTGCCAGCGGCTGGGCGCAGGGCGGGATTGCCGCTGTATTGTCCAAGGATGACTCGCTGGGAGCGCATATTCAGGATACCCTGGCCGCCGGTGCCGGGCTGTGCGATGAAGCTGTCACGCGCTACGTTGTTGAGCATGGCAAGGCCGCCATCGATTGGTTGATTGACCAGGGTGTGCCGTTCACCCGTGACAATTCCAGCGGCGTGGGCTACCACCTTACCCGTGAAGGCGGGCACAGTCGACGGCGTATTATTCATGCGGCGGATGCGACCGGACATGCGGTGCAGGAGACTCTTGTTGCACGTGTGCTGCGTCACCCGAATATCACGGTGCTGGAAAATCATTTGCTGGTTGACCTGATTACCGGCAGGAAGCTCGGCTTGCCGGACAACTGTTGCTACGGTGCATACGCACTGAATAGCCTGAGTGATGAAGTCATCACCATTGCTGCCCAGAACACCATTCTTGCGACCGGCGGTGTCGGTAAAGTTTATCTCTACACCACCAACCCCGATACGGCGACCGGTGACGGTATCGCGATGGCGTGGCGCGCCGGTTGCCGCGTGGCTAATATGGAGTTTATCCAGTTCCACCCGACTTGCCTGTATCACCAGCACGCCAAATCCTTTCTCATCAGCGAGGCGGTGCGCGGCGAGGGCGGCGTTCTGAAATTACCGGACGGTACGCGCTTCATGCCGCACCACGATGCGCGCGCCGAACTCGCGCCACGCGACATAGTGGCCAGAGCAATAGATTTCGAAATGAAAAAACACGGGCTGGATTGCGTCTATCTGGATATCTCGCATCAATCGGTCGAATTTTTGCAGGAACACTTCCCGACTATTTTCGCGCGCTGCCTGGCGCTGGGCATCAATATCAGCAAAGAGCCTATTCCGGTGGTTCCTGCAGCGCACTATACCTGTGGCGGAGTCGTCGCTGATTTGCACGCGCGTACCGATGTGGAAAACCTGTATGCGGTCGGCGAAACCGCCTATAGCGGATTGCATGGCGCCAACCGGCTGGCCAGCAATTCCCTGCTGGAATGCCTGGTGTTCGCGGATGCCGCTGTTCGCGATATTCTGAACAAGTCGCATCGGGTATCCCCTATTTTACCAGCCTGGGACGAAAGCCGCGTGGCGGACGCCGACGAACAAATCGTCATCTCGCATAATTGGGCGGAATTACGCCATTTTATGTGGGACTATGTGGGTATTGTGCGCACCAACAAGCGCCTGCAACGCGCGCAACACCGCATCCAGCTGCTACAGGATGAAATTAACGAGTATTACGCCAATTTTCATATCAGTTCGAACTTGCTGGAATTGCGCAATCTGGTGATGAACGCGGAGCTGATCGTGCAAAGTGCTTTGTCGCGTCATGAAAGTCGCGGCTTGCATTTCAGCAAGGACTATCCGGGAATGCTACCGCAGGCCAGGCCCACTATACTCACACCGCCAGCCTGTGCGAAGACCGCATGAGCATATCTACGGAAGGTGCCCACAATCCCGGATTGCCCATAGAATTATTTGCCCGGCGGCAATGATAAAATCCGCCACGATTCCAAGCTGGGCACTGTCCATATCCGTCATATGATTTATTTCGCTCCATTCATCGCTATGTTTGTCACGCTGCTGCTGATCGCCGCCATTCTGCCCAGTAAATTGGGAAAAAGGATTCAGGACATCCCCAACGAACGTTCACTGCACCTCACACCTACCCCGCGCATCGGCGGGGTGGGCGTGATGGCGGGGGTGTTATCCGGTTGGGCGTTGCTGCCGGGAGCATTGGTTTGGTGGGTGGTGCTGCCGATGCTGATCCTGTTTGGCATTTCCATGCTGGACGACATGCGTGGACTACCCGTGCGCCAGCGCCTGTTGGCGCACCTTGTCGCTGGCGTACTGCTTGTCAGCGGTTCCGGGTTATTCGTGCAGCATGATGTTTGGGTCGCAATGCTCGTGCTACTGTTCACAGTGTGGATGACTAATCTCTATAACTTCATGGATGGCTCGGACGGACTGGCGGGCGGCATGGCGCTGTTCGGGTTTGGCTGTTATGGCGTTGCGGCATTGTTCGCGCATGACAATATGCTGGCGATGCTGAACTTTGTCATTGCGGCTGCGGCGCTGGGGTTCCTTTATCAAAATTTCCCCCCCGCCAGGGTGTTCATGGGTGATGCCGGTTCCATTCCACTCGGTTTTCTTGCCGCCGCAATGGGGCTGTGGGGCTGGCAGCAAGGTTATTGGCCAGCATGGTTCCCGTTGCTGGTGTTTTCACCTTTCATCGTGGATGCCAGTATCACACTGATGAAACGCGCCCTGCGCGGTGTGAAAATTACCGAAGCACACCGCGAACATTATTATCAGCGTGCGATACAAATGGGTTGGGGGCATCGCAATGTGGCGTTGGCCGAATATACCTTGATGGCGGGTGCCGCATTTGGCGCACTGTGGGCGCTGCGGCAGGAAGACAAGCTGCCATTCATCGCGCTGGCCGGACTGGTGATTTATGCTGTGCTGATGTTCTGGCTGGATAGACGTTGGGTTGCTCACGCGGCCGGGCGGGCATGCTGACTGAACCCGGCAAAATTCAGCCACCTAAATAGTTAACTTAACGATCCGAGTTTTGATGAAATTGATCAACAATACATCGAGTAATTTGCGTACCGCCTTGGCCATGCTGCACGACCTCGTGGCGGCCGGGGTGGCATGGACCCTTGCCTACTTGTTGCGCTTCAATTTCGAACTTCCGGCAAATTTTGTGACCGAGCTGGAGCTGACCTTA
Organism: Gallionella sp.; assembly: GCA_035529795.1. Classification (GTDB taxonomy): domain Bacteria; phylum Pseudomonadota; class Gammaproteobacteria; order Burkholderiales; family Gallionellaceae; genus Gallionella. The sequence continues at coordinate 16,038 of DATKVZ010000015.1, forward strand.
ATCTGGGTGGTGCCGCTGCAAATGGCGATCTTCTGGCAATTCGGCCTGTATCGCGGCATCTGGCGTTACGCCAGCACGGCTGATTTGCGGCGTATCGTGCTGGCGGTAGCGCTTTCCTCGGCAGTTATTCCCCTGCTGTTCTGGATGCTGCGCCTCGGCTTGGTGATCCCGCGCTCGGTGTTGGTTATCAATCCGTTGCTGCTGATCCTGCTGATGGGCGGCAGCCGTTTTGTCTATCGCATGTGGAAAGAGCAGGGGTTGCATGGTGCCATCAAGTTGCACGGCGAGCCGGTGCTGGTGTTGGGCGCCGGCGATGCAGCCGCAAGCCTGTCCAAAGAGCTGGACAGAAGCGGCGACTGGCGCCTGGTCGGATTCCTTGACGACAACATTGCACGTCACGGGCGCACTTTGAACGGCACCCGTGTGTTGGGTGGACTGGACAGCCTGTCGGAATGGGTCGAGCGGCTCGGCGTGCAACAGGTGATCATCGCCATGCCGTCCAGCTCGCACCAGCAGCGTAAGCGCGCCATCCAATTGTGCAGCACCGCAAAAGTCAAAGTGCTTACCGTGCCCTCTTTTGATGACCTGATGAGCGGCAAGGTGGCGGTGTCGCAGCTGCGCGCTGTCGAACTGGACGATCTGCTTGGACGCGACCCGGTACAGCTGGATAGTGCCGGGTTGCGCGACCTGCTGACCGGGAAGACGGTCATGGTGACCGGTGCAGGCGGTTCGATCGGTTCCGAATTGTGCCGCCAGATCGCGCGCTTTGTACCCGCCAAACTGGTGTTGTTCGAGCAGAGCGAATTCGCGCTGTATACCATTGAACAGGAACTGCAACAGGTTTTCCCCGCTTTGAGCTTTGTCTGTCTGGTCGGCGATGTGCGCGATGCCTCGCGAGTGGACGAGGTTATGCGATTGCACCCGCCTTCGGTACTATTCCATGCTGCAGCCTACAAGCATGTGCCGCTGATGGAGCAGCACAATGCCTGGCAGGCGATCCGCAACAATGTGCTGGGCACATGGACAGTAGCGCGTGCGGCGCAACAGCATGGGGTCGGCAAGTTCGTGATGATTTCCACGGACAAGGCAGTAAACCCGACCAACGTGATGGGCGCGAGCAAACGACTGGCCGAAATGGTGTGCCAGGCGTTACAACCTTCCGGCGGCACGCGCTTCGTAATGGTGCGTTTCGGCAATGTGCTGGGCAGCACCGGTAGCGTGATTCCAAAATTCCGCGAACAAATTGCACAGGGCGGGCCGATCACCGTCACCCACCCCGAGATTACCCGTTATTTCATGTCTATCCCCGAGGCCACGCAACTGGTATTGCAGGCCGGGCTGATGGGGCAGGATGGCGAAATTTTCGTGCTGGACATGGGCGAACCGGTAAAAATTGTTGACCTCGCGAAAGATTTGATCCGCTTGTCCGGCTTTACCGAAGAGGAGATCAAAATCGAATTCACCGGCCTGCGCCCCGGTGAGAAACTCTATGAAGAATTGCTGGCGGACAATGAGCATACCCTGCCCACCCCGCATCCCAAGCTGCGCATCGCGCAGGCGCGGCAGGCCGATACGGCTTGGCTGGAAAGATTGCTGGAGTGGGCTTCCGCGCAGTCCATGCCCGATGAACAGGTACGCGCCGCGTTGCGGCAATGGGTGCCGGAATACCGGACGGATCTCCAGTCCGGTGTCCGGCAGGGAGCGGGCGGGCTTGGCACGGTGGCATGATACGTATTTCAGATACACTGACAACGGGCAGGTAACTTGTCCGTTGGTCTGTGTTTTTTCAAAAATACCCTCTGGGGAAATTGGTAAATGACGAGCGTAATGACTGGCATGGTGCATACCCTTACAAGGCGGGAAATTTATCAACGTATGCTGGCTTTGCGTCGGGACGGCAAACTGTACGACCTGACAAACCCGATTCAGGACGAGGTGTTCACCGGGTGTGTTGACCGCTTTGCCGATATCGCCTTCTGGTTGCGCGGATGCCGCAAGGTGCTGGATGTGGGGGCTGGGCACGGATTGTTACTGGCCGTGTTGAGTGAATTGGGGCATGAGTGCTACGGCGTCGATTTCACCGACCAGACGGAATGTTACCCGGAGATATACCGCGACCGGCAGATTCAATTCCAGGTCAGCAATGCGGAGGTGGATCCGTTGCCCTTCGCCGATGACACCTTCGATGCGGTGACATGTTGCCAGGTGCTGGAGCATTTCACCCATTCCCATCTGCCGTTGATGCGCGAGATCCTGCGGGTGCTGCGCCCGGGCGGTATCGCGGAGGTAGATGTGCCCAACGCGGCGAGCTTTCGCAACCGCAGTCGTATGTTGCGCGGTAAACACATTACCAACAATTATGAAACCCATTTTTTGCATGCCGAACCGATCCTGTACAAGGGTATGTCGTTTTACCCGGTGCGGCACAATCGTGAATTTACCGCCGCAGAATTATGCCTGCTGTTTGAAGCCGCCGGATTCAGGAATATTCAGGTGTCATTCCTGAAAGGGCGTCGTTATCGTGAGGGTGCGCGCCGCTTTTTGTCGGTCGGGACGATGTTGCGCGATGCAGTGCCTTCGCTGCGCAAATTCCTCATTGCCTTTGCCGAGAAGTGACGGGATTTGTTAATTATGGCGCAGTGAGGCACGGGGCGGAAAATGCCGCCCGCTGGGCCGCAGTTGCCCTGGGATTCTCGATTCCGATATCGGTGGCACTGGACAGCATGCTGGCGCTGCTCATTCTGCTGGCGTGGCTGTTGGCTTTCGGCTCTCGGGGGAAGTCGGACGCCATACGCGCCAATCCTGTGGCGTGGCTCGCCATTGCGCTGTTCTATTTCTACCTGATGGCCTGCACCTACACGATCGGTAACCAGCAGGATATGCTCGATGGTCTGGGCAAGGCGGCAAGGCTGATGTTCATCCCGTTGCTGATTGTCGTGTTTCAGGATGCGGATACACGCCGCCGCGCATGGTACGGGTTCATGGGTGCGATGCTGCTTACTCTTGTCTTGTCTTGCCTGTTGTGGCTGGGCCTGCTGCCTAAATGGGAGATTATCAGGGGTGATGCGGCCAATCCCGTCATCTTCAAGCTACACATCACCCATAATCTGTTCATGGCATTCACCGCGTTTGTCTGTGCGGTTCAGGCACGTTATGCCGCCACGCAGTACCAGCGCGGTATCTGGGGGGCGCTGGGATTGCTGGCTGCCATTAATGTGTTGTTCATGGTGCAGGGGCGCACCGGGCAACTGGTGCTGCTGGTGTTGCTGATATATATGGGTGCTGCATGGCTGCGCTGGAGAGGGTTGTCCATTGCTTTGATCTCGATCGGAGCACTGGCCGTGCTGGCCTATGTGTTGCCCTCCAACTCTCTGCACCAGCGTGCGGCCTTGGCCTACCATGAATTCTCCACTTCGCGGGCGGACGTGGCCGCAGACACCAGTTCATCGGTCGGCCAGCGCATGGAGTTTTATCGCAATACATTGGAGGTTGTGCGGCAGCGCCCGCTACTGGGTGCGGGAACCGGCGGGTTCAGGCAGGCTTATGCCGAGCAGGTACACGATTCCGGCCGGATCGCCACACACAATCCCCATAACGAATATCTGATGGTGGCTGCCCAGCTCGGATTGGCGGGGCTGGCGCTGCTGTTGGCGCTGTTTGCGGTGCAATGGCGTGCGGCGCTACAGCTTCCGTCGATGCGCGAGCAGATGCTGGCGCGTGGCATGGTGTTGTCCATTATGACAGCCAGTGCCGTTTCCTCGACACTGATCGATCATGCCGAAGGCTGGTTCTACGTGTGGATGAGCGGGCTTCTGTTTGCGGCGTTAAAATCCACCCATCCATTGCGGGGAGTACATTAACAATGGAACTTTCTGTCATCCTCATCACCCGGGACGAGGCGGCAAATATCCGCGCCTGCCTTGAATCGGTGGTATGGGCGGATGAAATCATCGTGGTGGATTCCGGCAGCACAGACGGCACAGCAGAGATTTGCCGGGGGTTCGGTGCACAGGTTTATGTGCATGACTGGCCGGGATTCGGGGTGCAGAAAAACCGCGCGCTCGGTTATGCAGGCAAAGAATGGGTACTGTCCATTGATGCCGATGAGCGCGTCACTCCCGGGTTGCGCGCTGCTATTGAAGCGGTGCTGCGCAGCGATGCCGACACCTGCTCAGCCTACCGGGTCTCGCGCCTGTCCAGCTATTGCGGACGCTTCATGCGCCATTCCGGTTGGTATCCGGATCGCATCGTGCGGCTGCTCAGACGCGGCACCGCGCATTTTTCCGATGATCTGGTGCATGAACGCCTGTTGGTCGAGGGCGGCATCGGCCAGCTCGACGGTGAATTGCTGCACTATGCCTTTGACAATATGGAGGAGGTGCTGCACAAGATAGATCGCTATTCCACTGCCGGTGCACAGATGCTGCACCGACGCGGACGCAAGGTGACGCTGGGCGGTGCAGTGCTGCGCGGCCTGTGGAGCTTCGTGCGCACCTACGTGCTGCGCCGCGGTTTTCTCGACGGGCGCGAAGGCTTCATGCTGGCGATCTCCAATGCCGAGGGCACTTATTATCGTTACCTCAAGCTAATGCTGCTGAACAAGAAAGTATGATGCCCATCGCCCTGATCATCACCACCTACAACCGCCCAGATGCGCTGGCCGCCGTGCTGGAAGGCTGCTTGGTACAGACTGATACGAATTTCGAAGTAGTTGTGGCGGACGACGGCTCAACACAGGAAACTGCCGCACTGGTGGCAGGTTACACGGCACGGGCACCGTTCGCCATCCGGCATGTGTGGCAGGAAGATATTGGCTTTCGTGCGGCAGCGATCCGCAACCGCGCGCTGGCCGCAACACAGGCCGACTACATCACCTTCATCGACGGCGATTGCGTGCCACCGCCGGATTTTGTTGCCAGCCACCGCAGGCTGGCGGAGCCCAGCTGGTTCCTGTCCGGCAACCGCCTGATGCTGACGCGGGCATTTACCGAACAAGTATTGCACGACAAATTACCAATTCATTTGTGGACAACACGCGATTGGATGCAGGCACGCCGGCGCGGGCAAATCGAACGTCTTCTGCCGTTGCTGCGATTGTCCAATCTGGCCTGGTTACGCAAACAGTTGCCGCGACGTTGGCAGGGGGCGAAAACCTGCAATCTATCGGCATGGCGGAAAGACTTGCTGCGGGTAAATGGTCTGGACGAGAGTTATACCGGATGGGGGCTGGAAGATTCCGACCTGGTGGTGCGCCTGCTGCGTGCCGGGGTTTACAACAAATCAGCGCGTTTTTCCGCGCCGGTATTCCATCTCTGGCATCGTGAAAATGACCGCTCGCACCTGACGGAAAACCACCGGCATCTGCAGGAAGTATTGCAGGCAACCCGCATCCGTGCGGCCAAAGGCGTGGATCAATATTCATGAAAATATTGCATGTGGTGCGCCGCTATGGGCCGGTGGGCGGCATGGAGCGCTATGTCTGGGAGTTGACGCGCGAGCTGCACAGGTTGGGGCATGAGGTCGAAGTACTGTGTGAAGTCTGCCTTGCCGAAAAGCCCGAAAATATTGCAGTGCACGAGTTGGGGCAGATTGCCTGGCGACCGCGCTGGCTGTCGCTGCTGCGCTTCGGTTGGCGTGCGGCGCGCTGGCTCAAAATGCACCCGCACCCGGACTGGCTGATCCATAGCCACGAGCGCGTCAACATACACCATGTCACCACTTTTCATGGGCCACCGTTTGCCAGCGTATTTGAAAAACCGTTCTGGCGGTTGCTGTCGATCCGTGTGTTGATGCAGCTCTATCTGGAGCGGCGTGAATTGACCAGGCCGCATTGTATCGTGCCAAATTCGCAGACGATCAGCAGGCAATTGGCGCACTACTATCCGGATTTGGCCGGCAAGCTGACAGCCCCTGTGGTACCCGGCGTGCAGCCCGGAATGGTGCGCGCCAAGCACGCGGTTCCGGCAGGTGGTGGAGTAATCGGTTTTGTCGGCAAGGAATGGCAGCGCAAGGGTTTGCCACTGGCGGTGGATATCGTTGCACGCATGCGCCGCACCCGCCCCGAGCTTGAGTTGTGGGTAGTCGGGCCCAAACCGGAGGAAGTGCAGCATTTGTTTGCGGGCTGGCAAGGAGGTTATCGCCTGCTGGGTTGGCGCGAACAATCTTACTACGCCGAGTTTGATGTGTTGTTGCATCCGGCCAAGTCCGAGCCCTATGGCATGGTCATCAGCGAGGCGATGGCTGGACGCGTACCGGTAGCGGTATCCGATGCGTGCGGAGCTGCCGCGCAGGTCGTGCCGGATGCAGGCGCGGTTGTGCCGCTTGGCGCATCCGCAGAACAATGGGCAGATGAAATTGAAAAGCAACTGTGCCGCAGCGATATGCCGCCGCAATTTGCGCGTGGCTGGGATGATGTGGCGCGCGAGTATGAGACAATTTACCGAAAAATTCTTGAGACAAATCCGAAATGAGCAATCCTGAAAACCGTTATCTGAGTACTTGCCCGGTAGGTTGCAATGCACCACTGGAAACGACCGACTATGTATTACCTGAAGGCGCGTTGTTGCGCTGCACGTCATGCGGTCAGTTGCTCAGTCAGTGCAGCGAGGCGCACTATTGGGAATCGATGCAGGAGTTCGATGATCCGCAGGGGACGTTACCTGACGCACGTTCCGAGGCGCGGCGTTTCCGTCGCAGCAAAAAATTTCTCGATCACATTGCCGGATTGTTGCGCAAGCAGCCATCGCAGATACGCTTGTTGGACGTAGGCTGTTCCAGTGGCGCGTTCCTCGGCGCCGCCGTGCGGCTGGGTTACGTTGCCGAAGGCGTGGAGCCCGCGCCACAAGCCGCTGCGACGGCACAGGCCGCAGGATTAAAAGTGCGGCAGGGATTGCTGCACGAGGCTGGCTATGCCGACGGGCAATTCGATGCGGTAACCCTGTTCGAGGTGATCGAGCACCTCAGGCAGCCGCTGGAATTGCTGGGCGAATGCCGGCGCATCCTGCGTCCGGGAGGCATTCTACTGGTTGGCACCGGTAATGCCGCGAGCTGGAGCATGGCCGTGATGGGGGGGAAATGGGAATATCTGCATATTGATCGGCATGGCGGACATGTCAGCTTTTTCACACCGCATTCCATGAAAATGCTGGCGCAGCGCGCCGATTTTACGGTGGCCGGTATCCGTACCCGCGGCGTACGCTTCTGCGAGAAAGGGGATTGCGCGACACCGGTTTACCGTGCAGCGAAATTGGCGGGTGAACTACTGAATCCGCTTGCTGCGCTGTTGGACAAGGGTGGCGACATGGCAGTGTACCTGCGTCGAACATGAAGCGTTGCTTGGCGTGTGACAGACATTTCGATGCTCCTGATTGGACTTGTCCGGCTTGCAGCCACAGACTTAAAGAACGGAACGGGTTCCGTCCTTTTCGGCATACAGACCGCTTTTTTGCAGGCATTCTTCAGAGACAGAGGTATTTTTACAGAAGGACTGCCCTTACCTTGTAGCGCATGTCCGTCACTATTTTGTTCCAGATGGATGCGTGTCGTGTTCATTTTAGCGAAGGGTTGTACAGGTTTAGAGTGGGAAACAGGGCATGATGATCTTTTTGCCGCCGAGCTTGAGGCCACCCAAGAGACAAGATGGGCGTAACGCAAATCAAATAGCGTTTGACAGCGTCTGCTGTGCTGCAATAGAATGCGCGCCCTTCGAGGTTTACTTCAGAATTTTCAGGAATAGTGGCTATGAAAACATTTTCCGCCAAGCCCCATGAAGTCCAGCATGACTGGCTTCTGGTTGATGCAGCCGATCAGGTGCTGGGTCGTTTGGCTGCGCAAATTGCCGCACGTTTGCGCGGCAAGCACAAGGCAATCTACACTCCCCACGTTGATACCGGCGATTTCGTCGTGGTGGTCAATGCTGATAAGCTGCGGGTGACTGGCAACAAGGCGGAAGCCAAGTTGTATCATCGTCACACCACTTATCCGGGCGGCTTGTACACCACCAACTTTGCAAAGCTGCAAGCACGCCATCCGAGCAGGGTGCTGGAAAAGGCGGTCAAAGGTATGTTGCCGAAGGGGCCGCTGGGTTACGCAATGTTGCGCAAGATGAAGGTGTACGCCGGTGCGGCACACCCGCATGAAGCACAACAACCCAAACCAATTAACTTGTTGAAGGCCTGAATATGAGTGTGACTTACAACTACGGAACCGGTCGCCGCAAGAGCGCGGTGGCACGCGTATTTATCAAGCCTGGCAAGGGTGATATCATCGTAAACGACAAGCCGGTTGATGTATTTTTCTCCCGCGAAACCGGTCGCATGATCGTGCGCCAACCACTGACACTGACTGAAACACTGACCAAGTTCGACATTATGGTAAACGTCAGCGGTGGTGGCGAATCGGGTCAGGCTGGTGCGGTGCGCCACGGCATTACGCGTGCACTGCTTGATTATGACGCTTCGCTCAAGCCCGTATTGAAAGATGCCGGTCTGGTGACCCGCGATGCGCGTGAAGTAGAACGCAAGAAGGTTGGCCTGCGCAAGGCGCGTCGTCGCAAACAATTCTCCAAACGTTAAGTTTTCCAAAGAAACTGGTTGGATGTCCCGCAAAAAGCCGCTCTGGAGCGGCTTTTTGCATTGGAGATGATGTATCATAAAAGGCATTTTTCAAGGAAGCGGGAATGATTAAAGTTGGCATAGTGGGTGGAACAGGCTATACCGGCGTGGAATTATTGCGCCTGTTGGCGGCACATCCACGGGTTGCGTTGCAAGTGATCACTTCACGTGCTGATGCCGGTATGCCGGTCAGCCAAATGTTTCCCAGTCTCCGTGGTTATGTGGATTTGTTGTTTACTCATCCGGATGCGGCGCACCTGGAGCAATGTGATCTGGTGTTTTTCGCAACGCCGAACGGCATCGCCATGCAACAGGCACGTATTTTGCTGGATGCGGGCGTGAAGGTGATCGATCTGGCTGCCGATTTTCGTCTGCAGGATATCGCCACATGGGAAAAATGGTATGGTATGACTCATGCCTGTCCGGACCTGGTGGGCGAGGCGGTGTATGGTTTGCCTGAAGTGAACCGCATGCAAATCAAATCAGCGCGGCTGGTTGCCAATCCCGGCTGTTACCCGACGGCGACACAATTGGGCTTTATCCCATTGCTGGAAGCGGGGGTGATTGATGCTGACAGGCTGATTGCCGACGTCAAGTCCGGAGTTTCCGGTGCGGGACGCAAGGTGGAAGTTGCAACTTTGTTCTCTGAGGCGGCGGATAACTTCAAGGCCTATGGGGTCGCTGGTCATCGCCATTTACCCGAAATTAAACAGGGCTTGGTGAATGTAGCCGGCAACTCGGTTGGACTGACTTTCGTGCCGCACTTGATTCCGATGATTCGCGGTATTCATGCCACACTTTATGGCAGATTGAACCGCGAAACGGATTTGCAGGCGTTGTTCGAACAGCGTTATGCCAACGAACCATTCGTGGATGTGATGCCTGCCGGTAGTCATCCGGAAACACGGTCGGTGCGCGGCGCGAACTGTTGCCGCATTGCGGTGCATCAGCCACTGGGTGGTGACACTGTGGTGGTACTGTCGGTAATTGACAATCTGGTCAAGGGCGCAGCAGGGCAGGCGGTACAAAACATGAATATCATGTTCGGAATGCCTGAAACCACCGCACTTAACAACGTGCCGCTGCTGCCATAACATGTGGCGGCGCGTTAAACGCAGCTTCAGTATTTCTGCCCCAAAATTGTCAGTGCGGCCGCATATTCCGTGGTACTTGCGCTGGAGTCTGACGGTACCGTTTGTGCTGGCAGCACTGGGATTGGCCTGGTGGGCATACGGCAGCGGGTTGGAGCTGGCGGGATTTTATCGTGGTGAAGCCCAACGGGAATTGACTCAATTGCGCGAGCAGGTTGCCAGGCTGGGAACAGAGAATGCACAATTAAGCAGTCAGGTAGCGCAGCATGAACGGCAAATTCAAATCGAGCAGGCCAGCAGCCAGGAAACGTCCCGGCAGTTGAAAAATCTTTCGGATGAAAATGCGCACCTCCAGGAAGACTTGGCATTTTTTCAGAATCTCACCGCAACGCATGGTAAAGCAGGTGAGCTTGGGGTGCATCGCTTGAAGCTGGAGCACGACAAAATACCCGGTGAATATCATCTGCGCATGCTGCTGGTGCAAAGTGGAGAGCGTGCCAAAGAGTTCAACGGCAGCTATCAGTTGGTGGCCACCGTGCTGAAAGACGGACAGCGAACTACATATTTATTCCCGCAAGACGCGTCAGAAAACGTCCAATTTCAGCTTATTTTCAAGTATTATCGGCGCATTGAACAAAGCATTCAGTTACCCGAAGAGGCTCAACTGGAAAGTATTCAGGTGCGGATATTCGAACAGGGCACAAGCGAGCCGAGGGTGCGACAGAGCGTAAACCTGTCTTAGGCTTTGGTGCAAGAAGGGGAATTCATGTTTGGCAAAAAACACAGCAAGCCGCAGAACCGCATCGACTCTCTGATTGGTACGGGCACGGTCATCGAAGGGAATTTGAATTTCAGTGGCGGGATGCGTATCGACGGACAAGTAAACGGTAATGTCATCGCTGAACAAGGCAAACAGAGTACGCTGGTATTAAGTGAACATGCCAGAATAAACGGTGAGGTGAATGTTACCCACCTGGTAATCAACGGCACGATCAGCGGCCCGGTCTCCGCCAGCGAATATTTGGAACTACAAGGCAAAGCCAAGGTCAACGGTGATGTGAGCTACAATACGCTGGAAATTCAGTTGGGCGCTATTGTTGAAGGCCGCCTGATACACTGCAATGCGGCAGAGCAGGACAAAGTGGTGGCGTTCAAATTAAACAGCGGTGAATGATTTACCTATTGTTGAGGAGAAAAATATGAATACAGTGACCGAACAGTCTGTGGCCGAAACGCAAGATCTGCTGATCTTCACCGATAATGCGGCCAACAAGGTAAAGCAACTCATTGAAGAAGAGGGCAACACAGATCTCAAGTTGCGTGTATTCGTCAGTGGCGGAGGCTGTTCCGGCTTCCAATACGGCTTCACTTTCGATGAAGAGACCAACGAAGATGACACCGTGCTGAACAAGAATGGGGTGCAATTGCTGATTGACCCGATGAGCTTCCAGTATCTCGCCGGTGCGGAGATCGACTATCAAGAGGGGCTGGAAGGCTCGCAGTTTGTTATCAGAAATCCCCAGGCCGCATCTACTTGCGGTTGCGGGTCATCGTTTTCGGTTTAGCTCAGGTTTGATCGGAAGGTTGCGGGGCGTTGCGTCCCGTTTGTGTGCGGTTGTGGTAAGTCACTATAATTTCGCTAACCTGCGCCAGTATTATTTTTTAACGCGCGTGTCCATTATCTCGCGTAATTCCCGTAAGTCACTTTCGATGATGGACAGTTGATAGAAACTCCCGCCAGCCTGCTTAGCCAATTCAAGTTGTTCAATTGCCGCGCGCAAATTACCTTGCCACGCATAGCTGTAAGCCAACGCTTGGTGCTGCTCGAAACGTTTACCCAGCGAGTTGTAGCTGCGCGCCTGCAGATCGTAAAGTGTGGTATCGCTGGGATGACGAACGAGTTGTTCGGCGAGCAGTTTGACGGCGGTCTCTGCCTGGTTGCTACGCTGTAGCAGATCAGCATAATCGTAAATCAGGGCACGATGCTGTGGGTGGTTTTTTACGGCAGTGCGATAGAACGCCAGCGCATCGGTGTCGTTCATCGAGGCACGTTTAACTTGTGCCGCGAGGGTTTCTATCATCGCATTGCTTCGGGTGATCGGATCATTCTTGGTTTGTTCGCGTAGTGTTGCCAGTTCCAGGGCAGCGCGTTCAATCTCATTGCTGCGCAATAGTGCACTCACCAGCCCATAGCGTTGCGCAATCGGGTTGCCATATTTTTGCGTACTCACCGCATCCCTGAAATAGGCCACGGCATCCGGAGTAGTTTTTTGCATGGCGATGAGCTTGGCGCGTGCCAGCTGGAAATCCAGGCTATCCGGAATCAGGCGATAGGGCTGTTTTTGTACACGGTTCCCGATATCGGCGATACGTTCACTGGTGATCGGGTGAGTGCGCAGGTAGCTTGGCGCGTTTCCTTCCAGCAAGCGGGTGGCTTTTTGTAACCGGTCCAGAAATTCCGGCATGGCGTGGATATTGAAATTTGATTTCTGCAGGATTTCCAGGCCGATACGATCCGCTTCCTGTTCATGCTCCCGGGTGAAATTCAGTTGCCGTTGGATGGAGCCTGCCTGCATGCCGACAATGGCCGCCTGCGACGCTTGCGGATTGTTGCGTGCAGCGAGTATGGCAACGGCGAGCGCCGCCATTGAGGCCAGGCTGTCTACTTTCTGCCCGGCCACCATGCGTGCCAGATGGTGTTGCGTAACGTGCGCAATTTCGTGGCTAAGCACGGCGGCCAATTCTGATTCGCTTTGTACGATTTGCAGCAGCCCGCTGTTTACGCCGATGAAGCCACCCGGCAGCGCAAAGGCGTTGACGCTGTTATCATCAAGCACGAAAAATTCAAAGCCCAGGCTTGGTTCGGTGCTATTTTCAACCAGCCGGTTGCCGAGTTGGTTGAGGTAATCATTGATCTCGGCATCATCAAAATATTGTTTGCTGGCACGAATTTGCATCACATTTTGCTGGCCAATCTGGCGTTCCTGCAGCGGGGTGAGCACGGTTTGCGAAGCATCACCCAGGTCAGGCAGGCCATCACTCATGGCACTGGGCGAAAGGAACAGCAGTAGCAAAATGGAAAATTTTCTCATGGTCACTATGATAGTTACTTTCGCTTGTAGTTCACACCCCTCGGGATGGCTGAATTTGTTGCAAAGTGTTTCAATCTGGACTTTGCGGCACAAAGTGCGCAGAATTGCGCCGTTTGGAACAAAATGACCCGGATGGATAAGATCGGCAAATATGAAATTGTGCGTGAACTCGGTACCGGGGCAACCAGTATCGTATACCTTGCTATCGATACGTTCAGCAAACAACAGGTCGCCATCAAACTATTCGATTTGAAGAGCTTGCGTGACGGCAACACCGCCAAGATTTACCGCAAGTTGTTGATGACGGAAGCCTCGCTGGCCGGCAAGTTATCTCATCCGCATATTGTGAAGATTCTCGATGCCGTGATGGAAGGTGACGTGAATTACATGGTGATGGAATACGTCGAGGGCAGCACTCTGGAGAAATCCGCAGAAGTAGACCATTTGTTGCCGATCAGCATGATTGCGGAAATTGCCTACAAGTGCTGCAAAGCGCTTGAATATGCGCAGTATCAGGGAGTGATTCATCGCGACATCAAGCCTGCCAATATTCTGTTGCAGGGCGAAACCAATATCAAGATTTCTGATTTTGGCTCGGCGGCAATCCAGAGCCAGCAAACCACCCAGGTTAGCGGAGTGGGTTCGCCGGCCTATATGTCGCCCGAACAGGTCAAGGAGCTGCCACTGACGCATCAGACCGATATTTATTCCATGGGTGTCGTGATGTACAAGTTGCTTACCGGCAAATTACCATTCGATGCGAGCAATAACTTCAGCATGATCTATCACATTATTAATATTGATCCGCCACCACCCAGCATGTTTCGCCCCGAAACACCCCCGGAACTGGATGCGATTGTGCGGCGCGCGATGGAGAAGGATTTGACGAAACGCTATCAGACATGGGATCAGTTCGCGCGCGATCTGGTTGGATTTTTCAGCCATGTTGTGCCATCCAGAGACGAGATTTTTGATACCGAAAAATTTGATACATTACGCAGCCTGGCGTTTTTTAAAAACTTCAACGACGTAGAACTTTGGGAGGTATTGCGCATCAGTGAATGGCGCAAGGTGCCGAAGTTGGAATATGTGCTGCGTGACGGTGAAAGTGGTCGCACTTTCTATATTCTGGGGCAGGGCGCAGTACGCGTGGTCAAGCATGGCAGGCTGTTGAGCGTATTGCACCGTGGTGATTGTTTTGGTGAAATGGCGCATCTTTCAGAGCGAGATTTCAAACGCAGTACGGACGTGATCGCCAGGGATGACGTGGTGTTGATCGAAATAAATCCCGATGCACTGATGCACGCCACAGCTGGCTGTCGTTTTCAGTTTGGCGACGCTTTTTTGCGGATGTTGGTGAAGCGGTTATCAATGGCGAATACCCGCATCTCCCGTTTGTTGGAAGATCAGAATCAACCCAAAGATGGATAAGAAAACCTCGGTTTTATGAATAATAGAAATTTTAATGATGTTACCTTCGTAGAGCTTGCGAAAATGCAACTCTGGGAAAATTTGCTCATGATAGGTACATGCGCCAAGTCTGAATGGCGGCAACCACGATGAGCGACGTTGAACTGGACGTGCGACGGTTGGCCTGCCCATTACCGATCCTGCGCGCAAAAAAATCGTTGTCCGCCATGAGTAGCGGACAGGTGCTGAGGATCGTGGCAACAGATGGCGGATCGCCCAAGGATTTTGTCGATTTCTGCAGCAAAACTGGCAACGAGTTGCTGTCCTCAACCGAAGAGAATGGCGAATTTATTTTTCTGATCCGCCGCCGTTGACGGCTGTCGTTTCTGTTGTCGGAAATGATGCGGCGTGTCAGTTCAGTTTGCTGCGCTGAATATGCAACTGCGCCAGCGTCGCGTCGAAATCTTCTAGCCGCGTACGCTCCTGCTCCACCACCGCAGCCGGAGCGCGGGCGACGAAGCCTTCATTGGCTAACTTGGCTTGTGCCTTGGCAATCTCGTTGGTCAAACGCGCGATCTCCTTGTCCAACCGCTCGCATTCTGCGGCGACGTCAATTTCCACCTTCAGCATCAGCTTGAAATTGCCGACAATGGCGACTGCAGCATCGGTATCCGGCAGCGTATCCAGTACACTCACTTCGCTCAACTTCGCCAGGCCTTGCAGGTAAGGCGCGAAGGCCTTGAGCAGCGCAGCATCGCCCGCCGCGAGTAGCGGGATCCGCTGTGCCGGTGACAGGTTCATTTCACTGCGCAAGCGGCGGCAGGTATTGACCATGGATTTCAGCGTGGCTACCCATGCTTCGGATTCTTCGTTACAGCGCGTCAGGTCGGCACGCGGGTAGGCTTGCAGCATGATACTTGCACCGCTGCGACCGGCGACCGGCGCCACCTTCTGCCACAGTTCCTCGGTGATGAACGGAATCAGCGGATGGGCGAGGCGCAGCATGGTTTCCAGCACGCGCACCAATGTGCGGCGCGTGGCGCGCTGCTGCGCATCACTGCCGTTCTGCATCTGCACCTTGGCGAGTTCCACGTACCAGTCGCAGTATTCATCCCAGACGAATTCATAGATTGCCCTGGACAGCAGGTCGAAGCGGTAGTCAGCGTAGTGCCTTGCCACTTCGTCCTCGACGCGTTGCAGTCGGCTGACGATCCAGCGGTCGGCGGGCGAAAAATCGAGATAGCCGCTGTGGCAGTTGTCCTTGCCGTGTTCCGCCAGGCCACAGTCCTTACCCTCGCAATTCATCAGCACGAAACGTGTGGCGTTCCACAGCTTGTTGCAGAAGTTGCGATAGCCTTCGCAACGTTGCATGTCGAACTTGATGTCGCGTCCCGGCGAGGCCAGCGAGGCAAAGGTGAAACGCAAAGCATCGGTACCGAAGGCCGGAATGCCCTGCGGGAATTCCTTGCGTGTGCGTTTCTCGATCTGCTCGGCATCTTTCGGGTTCATCAATCCGCTGGTGCGTTTTTTCACCAACGCTTCGACGCCGATACCGTCGATCAGATCGATCGGATCGAGCACGTTGCCCTTGGATTTGGACATCTTCTGCCCTTCCGCATCGCGGATCAGGCCGTGCACATACACATCCCTGAACGGGATCTTTCCGGTGATGTGCTTGGTCATCATCACCATGCGCGCCACCCAGAAAAAGATGATGTCGAAGCCGGTCACCAGCACCGAAGAGGGCAGATAGAGATCGAGTGCGGGATTGGATTTTCCCGGGTATTCCGGCGTCCAGTCGAGTGTGGAGAACGGCCACAACGCCGAGGAAAACCAGGTATCGAGCACATCGACATCTCGGTCGAGCTGGCCTGCATAACCCGCCTTGTCTGCGAGGTGGCGCGCCTCGGCCTCGTCGTGTGCGACGAACACCTCGCCGTTCACGCCGTACCATGCCGGAATCTGATGTCCCCACCACAACTGGCGCGAGATGCACCAGTCCTGAATGTTGTTCAGCCACTGGTTGTAGGTATTGACCCAGTTCTCAGGGTGAAATTTGATCTCACCGGAGGCGACGCATTCCAGCGCCTGTGCGGTAATGGATTTTCCTTCCCGACCCGGTTTGCTCATCGCCACGAACCACTGGTCGGTGAGCATCGGTTCAATGATGACTCCGGTACGATCGCCGCGCGGCACTTTGAGTTTGTACTTCTCGATTTTTTCCAGCAGTCCGGCGACTTCGAGATCGGCAACGATCTGTTTGCGTGCGACGAAGCGATCAAGGCCGCAATATTTTTCTGGAATCAGATTTACAGTTGGAGTTCCAGCAACTTCTGAGTCAGCCAATGCGGAGCCATCTGCATCCTTGGCTTTATGTCCCCACGAAAAATCATCAAACCCAGAGCTCTTGATTTTTCCGTCGAGAGTAAATATAGAAATTGGCTTCAGATTGTGTCGTTGCCCCACCGCATAGTCGTTGAAGTCATGCGCGGGTGTGACCTTGACCACGCCAGTGCCGAATTCCTTATCCACGTATTCATCGGCGATGATGGGAATCTTGCGGTCGCACAGCGGCAACATGACCTGCTTGCCGATTAAATGCTTATAGCGTTCATCTTCCGGATGCACCATCACCGCGACGTCGCCGAGCATGGTCTCGGGGCGGGTGGTGGCGACGGTCAGATGCGTGAGCCCCTTCTCGCTGTCCGGTTCGGTGAGCGGATAGCGGATGTGCCACATGAAGCCGTCTTCTTCTTCCTGCACCACTTCTAGGTCGGATACTGCGGTATGCAGTTTTGGGTCCCAGTTCACCAGCCGCTTACCACGATAAATCAGCCCTTCTTTATGCAGGCGCACGAAAGTTTCGGTGACGGCTTTGGATAAACCTTCGTCCATGGTGAAGCGTTCGCGCGACCAGTCCGGCGAGGTGCCGAGACGGCGCATCTGGCGGGTGATGGTGGAGCCGGATTCTTCTTTCCATTGCCACACGCGCTCAACAAATTTCTCGCGCCCGAGGTCATGGCGCGAAATGTTTTGCGCTTCGAGTTGGCGTTCCACCACGATCTGCGTGGCGATACCGGCATGATCGGTGCCCGGCTGCCATAGCGTATTGTCACCGCGCATGCGGTGGTAGCGTGTCAGTGCGTCCATGAGTGTCTGGTTGAAGCCGTGCCCCATGTGTAGCGTGCCGGTCACATTGGGCGGTGGCAGCAGGATGCAGAAATTCTCTTGTTTGCCGGTGTCGAGGCCGGCCTTGAAGTAGCCGGACTGCTCCCACTGGGGATACCAGCGCGCTTCGATATCCTTGGGGTCAAAACTTTTGGCGAGTTCCATGTTGGTGATTTTACTATTCGATTGTGGTGCAGCGGAAAGATGGGATTATAGCTTGGGACGCGCATTTAGCGCGTTACGCAGCAGTTCGGGCAACTCGGTTTTGAGTTCGTTGATGGCTTGCTCGATGGTCTGTTGTTGCAGTTGTTCAAGATTGGCACTGAGCTTGTGTGCGAATGCGCTTTCGAGATGCGCTTCGAGTTGCTGCAGCAACTGGCGTATTTCTTCCTCGTTTGACGCGCACGGTATGGGTAGAGACGCTTCCTGAGTATGAGGTTTCTGGCTGATGTTAGCTTGAAATCCAATGGTGGGCTCGGCTTGTGCTGCGTCGACAACTTCTGTGAGTATTGGCAAATTATCCGGTGCATCTTCATCCGCTACTTGGGACAGTAATGGCAAGTTATCTGGAAAGTTGTTGCCGGGCTGTTCGATAGAGGTCATGGCGCTTTGGATAAGTCGATGTGGCCCAGTTCATAGCCACGATCACGATAAAACTTGAAACGTTCACGTCCCTGACGGCTATCTTCCGCATCGTTGCCAATGATTTCGATGACACGCTCGAAGCGGCTGAAGAAAGATACGCACTCGTTGTGCAGGCTGATCAGCAGGTCGTGATGCGGGAATTTTTCGCTACCGCTGCCCAGTACGACTGGCACCTGTCCGGCTTCTTCCGCATCGCTGCGGCAATGCGGGATGAACGCGGTGGCCGGGAATTGCCAAAGCAGCTTGTCCAGCGCATCGGCAGTTGCCGCATCCGGTGTGCTAATCGCCACGCGCACACCGTTCTGCATTGCCTTGTGGCTCAACTGGCAAGCGGTGCGTAGCTTGTCGGTGGAGCCGGTGTAGAAATCTACCTTGGTCACTTCGACGCCGCACGGTTGATCAGGTATTGCGTGAGCAACGGCACCGGGCGTCCGGTCGCACCTTTTTCCTTGCCGGATTTCCAGGCGGTGCCGGCGATATCCAGATGTGCCCAGCGGTATTCTTTGGTAAAGCGCGACAGGAAGCACGCTGCGGTAATAGTGCCGGCTGGACGGCCGCCGATGTTCTGCATGTCGGCAAAGTTGCTGTCCAGTTGTTGCTGGTAATCATCCCACAGCGGCAGTTGCCAGGCGCGATCATAGGTTTGCTCACCCGCTGCCAGTAATTCATTGGTGAGTTTTTCTTCATTGCTGAACAGGCCGCTGGCGACATTACCCAAAGCAATGACGCAGGCACCGGTGAGTGTGGCAATGTCGATCACGGTATCAGGGTTGAATTTTGCCGAGTAGGTCAGCGCATCGCACAGAATCAAACGGCCTTCGGCGTCGGTGTTGAGAATCTCGATGGTCTGGCCAGACATGGAGGTGACAATGTCGCCGGGCTTGGTCGCCCTGCCGCTCGGCAAATTTTCGCAGCTGGGGATAACGCCGACCACGTTCAGTTTCAGACCCATTTCGGCGATTGCCTGCAGGATACCGAGCACACTGGCTGCGCCACACATATCGTATTTCATTTCGTCCATTTCGGCGCCCGGCTTGAGCGAGATGCCACCAGAATCGAAAGTAACGCCCTTGCCGACCAGCACGACGGGTTTTTGTTTCTTGTCTGCACCGTGATATTCCAATGTAATCAGCTTGGCAGGTTGCTCACTGCCGCGCGTAACGGAAAGAAAAGAGCCCATACCGAGCTTACGCATGTCCTTTTCTTCCAATACCGTGGTCTTGATGCTCTTGTGTGCTTTATCCAGGGACAGCGCCTTGGCGGCGAGATAGGTTGGTGTGCAGATGTTGCCTGGCAGGTTGCCAAGGTCCTTGGTCAGCGCCACGCCGCGCGCGACGGCGGCAGATTGTTCGAGTATGGCTTTTAATCCGGCTGCGGGTTTGTCCAGTGTGGCGAAGGTAATATGTTTCAACGCCACGGGCTTGGCGGGTTTGCTTTTCAGGCTGTCGGCGCGATAGGTGCTCTCGTTAGCCGCGAATATCGCTTGTTTGATGGTCCATGTGCAGTCCTTACCGGTGGAGTCGTCAGTGACAAACAGTGTCGCCTCTTTCGCCGGTGTATCCTGCAGCACCTTGAAGGTGGCACGCAAAACCTCCACGCTGGTTTTGTTGTTCAGATCACTTGCTTTGCCCAGACCGACTAGCAGCACGCGCTCGGCGGCGACACCGGGAAGCTTGTGCAGCAGCAGGGTGGAGGAAGATTTACCACTCATGTCGCCGCGTGCGATAAGGTCGCTGAGCGCATGTTTCGCGGATTTATCGATTGCCTGTGCAGCACTGGATAGCTTGCCGCCTTCAAATACGCCGACCACTACGCAGCCACTCTTCAGCTTCTCCGGACTGCCTTGTTTTATGCTAAATTCCACACGTCACTCCTCAGAAAAATAGTTTCATAATGCCTGATTATCCGCAAACTCATCGCATAAAGTCAAAGCTGCTGCGCTTTGGGCTTTTTCATCGCACCCTGGTGGGCGAGTTTGTCAGCAATGGCTTGCTGGTATTTGCGGTGCTGCTTGGTATCGTGGTGGTCAGTCAGCTGATACGCCTGTTGGGCGATGCGGTCAGCGGCAGGCTGGCGGTGGACGGGGTGCTGGCGCTGCTGGGCTTCAGCGCGATGAATTACCTGCCAGTGCTGCTTTCCATTAGTTTGTTCATCTCCATTCTGCTTACCTTGTCGCGCTGTTATCGCGACAGCGAGATGGTGGTGTGGTTCTGCTCCGGAATTGGATTGACGCGCTGGATACGTCCGGTAATGTGGTATGCGGTGCCGGTAGTGGTGCTGATTGCGCTGCTCAGCCTGGTGTTGTCGCCATGGGCGTTACAAAAGGCCGATGAGTTCAAGAATAAACTGGAAAGCCGCGATGATGTCGCTGCGGCCACACCGGGCATGTTCCGCGAGTCGAAGCAGGCCGACCGGGTTTATTTTATCGAAAATGTGGATGTCGGCTCCAATCGTGTTGGCAGGGTCTTTGTGCGCTCGGAACAGAACGGCAAGCAGGGTACGATGGTGGCGCGGCAGGGCTTGCAGGAAACCTTGCCGAACGGGGATCGTTTTCTGGTGCTGCTCAACGGAACACGTTACGAAGGGGTGCCAGGGCAGCGCGATTACAACATCGTGGAATTCGAGCGTTATGCGATACGTATCGATACTGCGCCGGTCAAGCAGGCGCAGCCCGGAGTGCGCACCATACCGACACTCGAGTTGTGGCGCAATCGGACACTGTGGAACATCTCGGAACTGGAATGGCGGGTGGGATTGCCGATCAGCGCAGCTATTCTCGCATTGCTGGCAATCCCGTTGGGTTACGTCAACCCGCGCGCCGGCCGTTCGCTTAACCTGATTCTGGCGATTGTGTTGTACATGCTTTACAGCAATATGATCAGCGTGACCAATGCCTGGGTCGGCCAGGGCAAGCTGTCACCCGGCATCGGGTTGTGGGGAATTCATGCATTGATGCTGGCGATAACGTTACTGATGTTTTATCGTCGCATGACTCTGTTCTCGCTGCGCAGGCTGCTGGAGGCAGTGCGTTCCAAACCCGTCATACGGGCTGGAGGAACTTGAGGTGAATCCATGCATCTGCTGACACGTTATCTCGGCCGTGAAATTTATCTTAGTGTGGCGTTGGTGTTTACCGCGCTGCTCATGCTGTTTGCTTTTCTGGATTTGATTCACGAACTGAATGTGATGGGGCAGGGGCAGTACCACTTGGGTTATGTGCTGCTATTCGTGATGTTGACTGTACCAGCGCACGTTTACGAGCTGTTCCCGGTTGCGGTGCTGGTGGGTGCCATCTTTGCGCTGGTACAGATGGCGGCCAGCTCGGAATTGACCATTTTTCGGGTTTCCGGCGCATCACTGTGGCAAATGGCTGGCGCATTGTTCAAAATCGCGTTGCCGCTGGTGATATTGAGTTTTGTATTCAGCGAATTTATTGCCCCGCCCAGCGAGCGGATGGCGCAGCAGTTGCGCCTGAAAGCGCAGAACGCACAGGTGACACTTAAGGAGTTCCGCTCCGGCGTGTGGGTGAAGGATGAAAACAGCTTCGTGAATGTAAAAAATGTGATGCTGGATACCAGCTTGTCAAATATCGACATTTACCGGTTTGATGAAACCTATCATTTGCAGTCAATCACTAATGCCAAGCGGGCAAATTTCATTGAGCAGGGGCACTGGCAGCTTGAAGATGTGCTGGAGACACGTTTTGACGCGCAGGGCGTCAGCACACACGCTTCGCCAGGACAGGAGTGGCGTTCAGCCTTGAATCCGGGCATTCTGAGCGTGCTGCTGGTGGTGCCGGAACAAATGTCTGCCTATGATCTGTATCAATATGTCGGCCACTTGAAGGATAACAGGCAGAAAAGTGCGCGCTACGAAATTGCCATGTGGAATAAACTGGTCTACCCGTTTGCGTTGGTGGTGATGATGCTGCTGGCTTTGCCGTTTGCGTCTTATCATCGGCGCGCGGGGGGGGTTGGCGCAATGATCTTCATGGGCATCGCGCTGGGTCTGGTGTTCCATTTTGTCGGACGGTTGTTTGCCAGTCTTGGCGCAATCAATGACTGGCAACCTTTCATCAGCGCCACGGCCATGACAGGTTTGTTTTTGTTGCTGGGATTGGTGATGTTATGGTGGACCGAAAGACGCTGAAAAACGCCCCGCTTTTTACTTCTCTTGCTTTTCTTTAACTATTTGTCTCACCTGCTCGCGTTTGTCCTCGGGAACCTGACTGAAGGCACGATATTTGTCGCGCGCTGCCTGGCGTTGTTCCGGGGTGAGCTTGCTCCACGCTCCCAGGCGCCCCAGGAAGCGCTGTTTCTCTTCCGCACTCAACTCCGGGTAATACCTGGCAACATCCAACAGGTTGCGCTGTTGTGCCTCCTGCAAACTATTCCACTGCCGGGATAATGGTGCAAGCGCTTCCTGCTGGGTGGACGTGAGTGAATGCCAGGGCTGCGGGGATGCGGTAGCAGGCGAAATGCTCAAGGCGCACAACAGTACCAGGCAGGCGATACAGACACTTTTGCCTTGATGGCAAAAAGCACCGGAAGAGATGGGTCGGGTTGGAGCGAATTGCTTCATACGGCTACCGGTCTATAAAAATCTCCATAGGCAAATCATCAGTCAGGATGGCGATATCCAGATGACTCATCTCGTGTTCATGCGCGTGATGCCGGTAGCTTATGCTACCCGCAAGCATGGCTATCAACAAGGTGACAGCAATCACTGCTATCCATTGATGGGGAGTGTGGGGTACCGGCAAGTGTATACCGTGCCCTGTGTTCAGCACCAAAAACGGCTGAGCCTGTCTCTTTAGTGCAAAGTTGCGCGCTTGACGCAATGTCGCGACGGTATCGTCATCAAGTTGTTCGGCGGCACAACTAAGCAACCCGGCAATCGCTTCCGGAGTAATGTCTTGCGGATTGATGGTACTCATGTTTCTGTCACCCATCTTTGGCCATTTGTTTAAGAGATGCGGCAAGCGCATGTGTCGCACGTGAGCAGTGAGTTTTAACGCTTCCCTCGGTGCAGCCCATCGCCATCGCAGTTTCAGCCTGATCCAGTCCTTCCCAGTAACGCAGCAGGAAGGCTTCGCGTTGACGCGCCGGAAGCCTGGTAAGTGCCTGTTCAATCAGAGCGATCACCTGACGCTGTTGCAGCGATTCGTCGGGGCCGGCAGGTGCGCTCTGATTGCCATTGTCTTGCAGGCTTTCAAGCGGGTCATATTCCTCACTGTCATTTTTTGGAAATAATGAGGAAAACAAAATCAGGTAGGTATTCTTGACTTTTTGTCTGCGGTAATAGTCTCGAATGGTGTTTTGCAGAATACGCTGGAACAATGGGGGTAATTCTGCGGCTGGTTTGGCTCCATATTTTTCGGCAAGTTTGATCATCGCGTCCTGCACGATATCCAGTGCGGCTTGCTCATTTTGCACGGCATATAGCGCCTGCTTGTAAGCACGGCGTTCTACGCTACTGAGAAACTGTGACAGTTCGGCGGGGCTGGACAGGTTGATTGCTCCTTTGCGATGCCGGATGGTAGCAAATTACCGCAGGTCATTGCATTGACAAGAACATCTCCTCAAGCCGAATACACTGTATTTTTACAATAATCTTGACAGGGATCCTCAACAATGTTACATAGCCTAAGCACAGAAATGTAGGTAAATTTCGTGCTATGGTGCGACTGTTTGATGGGGGGAATTTTCAGAAATCTTCGCTCAAACAGAGGGAGTAGAAGTTAGGGAAATATTAGGGAAATAATTAATAATCTCAACATTCTTGGAGAATAACTATGAGCAAGAGCTACAAAAAGGCACTAACTGTATTAGTAGGTTTGGCAGCTTTACCACTGGCTATTAGCAGTGCATACGCTTCACACGTTGCCGCTCCGGCGATGACTATGGAGGAGATAGCAAACGGAAGTAAGATTTTTTTCGAGCGTTGTGCGGGTTGCCATGGTGTGCTGCGTAAGGGCGCAACCGGCAAGCCGCTGACACCGGATGTAACTCTTTCCAAAGGCACGGATTACCTAAAGGCGTTTATCGGGTACGGCTCGCCAGGTGGTATGCCGGGCTTTCAATCCGGCGGCGAGTTGACCGAAGATGAAGTTGATCTGATGGCGCGCTACATACAGCAGGAACCGGTGGCTCCGCCAGAAATGAGCCTGGCAGATATTGAAGCCACCTGGAAGGTTTTGGTGCCGGTGAAAGATCGCCCAACAAAGAAGATGAATGACATCAATCTGGACAACATTTTCTCTACCACGCTGCGCGATAACGGCAAGGTTGCACTGATCGATGGCGACACCAAGAAAATTATTGTCATCCTGGATACCGGCTACGCAGTACACATCTCACGCTACTCCGCATCTGGTCGCTACCTGTATGTGACCGGCCGTGATGCCAAACTTAACATGATCGACTTGTGGGCGAAGGTGCCCCAAATTGTAGCCGAAGTTAAGACTGGCGCTGAGGCTCGTTCGATTGAGACCTCCAAGTTCAAGGGCTGGGAAGACAAATATGCGATCTCCGGTACATACTGGCCGCCACAATTCGTGATCCATGATGGCCTTACATTGAAGCCGTTGAAAATTGTATCGACCAGCGGTATTGCCTCCGAGACCAACCAGTTTGTCAGGGAAGCGCGTGTTGCGGCTATTGTGGCATCGCACTACAAACCGGAGTTCATGGTCAACGTAAAGGAGACCGGTAAGGTGATGATGGTCGACTACTCCGACTTGAACAACCTGAAGACCACGATAATCGACACGCCACGCTTCCTGCATGACGGTGGCTTGGACTCCACTCACCGTTATTTTATGGATGCCGCCAACGCCTCCAACAAGATCGCGGTTATCGATCTCAAGGAGGGCAAACTGGTAGCCACGATCGAAGTGGGCAAGGTTCCGCATCCGGGCCGTGGTGCAAACTTCATTGACCCGAAATTTGGACCGGTCTGGGCAACCAGCCACCTGGGTGACGACACCATCGCCATAATTGGCACTGATCCGAAGAAGCACAAGGAAAATGCCTGGAAAGTGGTACGCTCTATTCAGGGGCATGGTGCCGGGTCGCTGTTCGTCAAGAGCCACCCGAAGTCCAAGAACCTGTGGGTCGATGCTCCGCTCAATCCGGATGCTGCTGTTAGCCAGTCGGTCGGGGTGCTTGACATCAACAACCTTGAGGGGGGAGTCACGGTGTTGCCGATTGCCGATTGGGCCAATCTGGGTGAAGGTACCAAACGCGTTGTTCAGCCGGAATACAACAAGGCTGGCGATGAAGTATGGTTCTCGGTCTGGAACGCGGCAGACAAGAGGTCGGCTATCGTGATCGTTGACGACAAGACCCGTACGCTGAAGAAAGTGATTGATGACCCACGACTGATCACGCCAACCGGGCACTTCAATCTTTATAATACGATGCATGACGTTTACTGAGTTTTCAGTGAACCTGTCCGTCATTCTGGTGACCCTTGCCGGAATGACGGACTTCAAATAGGCATGCTGGAAAATAGGTAGTTGAAGGGCGGGTAATCCCGCCTTTTTTTTGGTGTGTCCGGCAGGTGGGATGTTGACCTGCAAATAAAAACTCAAAAAATGAGAGGGGGATAATGAAAACCCGGTCAAATAAAAGGCGATCATTACTGATATTGGGTTGTATCGTCAGCCTGATTAATGCAGCGGACGCAGCGGAGAGCGATGCGGTGGCGGAACTGGGAGCGGTGGTGGTAACGGCAACCAGAACAGATGCTACGCTCTCCGCTGCGCCTGCCGCAGTGACGGTAGTTAATGCCAAGAATATTGAAACAAAAAATGCTTCACGTCTTGGCGATGTGCTGGATCAGGTGCCCGGTCTCTACTTGCGTGGCGGTGCGCTCGGCCAGTCGCAGGGCAACATCGGAACGAGCGGTATGTCGCTACGCGGAATCGATCAGACCAAAACACTTGTGCTGCTCGATGGGCAACCTATCCAGGACGCCAGTTCCGGAAAAATGAATTGGCGTGTTCCGTTTGTCGAGGACATTGCCCGTGTGGAGGTGGTGCCCGGTACCTTCTCATCGCTATACGGAAGCAATGCGATCGGTGGGGTCATTAACATCATCACCAAGCAACCGGACAAGCGCGAGTTTACTGCCAAAATCAAAAAAAGCTGGAGTGATGCCAGCGGCGAGGATGCCAGCATTTATTTCCGAGACAAGATGGATAACGGGCTGGGATTTGCTGGCGGGCTCGGCTATCAAAATCGCGATAGTTATGTGAATGAATTTATTGTCAAGGCACCGGTAGCCGGAGTAGCCGGTACGCCCGTTTCGGGCGCACAGGCAATTACTACCAGAGAAGGTGCACCGACTTATCTGGTGGGAGATATGGGTACTACACCGTGGAATTCTACTAATGCAACGGCAAAATTGTTCTATGACCTGAATGCTCGCGACAAAATTTATGCCGGCATCAATTATCAGGAAACCAAGCAAGATTACTCCCAGTTCAACACCTATCTCAGTAACACCGCTACCGGCACACCTGTTTCAAGCGGCACGCTCGGCATCAACGGGCAGCGCGTGGTGTTAACAGATTATGACTTCACCCTTTTTTCATTCCTGCCGTTACATGAGGCGACAACCCGGTACTTTGCCGGTTTTGACGGCACAATCGGTAATGACTTTCTGTTGAAAGTCGATTTCGGAAAAGTCGAGCGCACTTATGACTTTACTCTGGCAAGCCCCACTGCTACCTGGAACAGCGGTGCGGGTACGTTATCGGACACGCCGAATGACGGCCTTGACGGCACCGTTCAGTTGAGCTTTCCGGTGGGTGCAGATCATTTTTTGGTAACCGGCATGGCATTTCACCAGGATTCGGTAACCCAGCAAATCCATGCACTTTCCAACTGGCGTGATCCGGGTTCCAGAACCGCTGTAAACAGTGGTTACAACGGCTATTCGACCACGACTTCCATTTTTGTGCAGGATGAGTTCAGCGCAACGGAGACACTGAAAATCTATTTGGGCGGGCGATGGGACGTCTGGAAAACCAAAGGCGATAATTTCAGTGCTGTTGCACCAATTGGTACGACGTTTTATCCGGTACGCAGTGTGTCGGCCTTCAGCCCCAAGGTGTCTGCTGTTTACCAGCCAACGGAAGCCGCAATATTGCGCGCTTCTTTCGGAAAATCTTTTCGTGCGCCGACCAATCAGGACCTTTATGTGACGACAACCAGCAGAGGCCGGACGACGGCCGGCGATCCCAATCTCCAGCCCGAGCACGGTACAACATGGGAGGTAGGCGGTGAATTTCGCTTTACCGAAGACACCAAAATTACTGCTACTTATTATGATACACAGTTAAGCAGTCTGATTTACCTGATGCAGCTCAGTGCGACCAATTCGCTGCGTATTAATGCAGGGCAAGCCAAGGTGCAGGGGATTGAACTGGCGGGGACGGCAAGATTAAAAAAATGGCTGGAGTTGGATGTCAACTATGCCTACATCGATTCGAAAATTCTGGAAAATGTAGCTGATCCATTGAGCGTCGGCAAGCGGCTGACCGATTCCCCGAGAAATATCGTCGGGATCGGATTGACTGCGCAGCAGGGTGCATGGTTCGGCACGTTGAATGCGCGCTATGTGAGTCATATTTACGGTACCGCACAAAATGCTGATACGATAGAAGGAGTGCCGGGCAGTTATGACGCGCACACCATGGTAAATGCCAAGCTTGGCTACGCACTCTCTAAGCGGGTAAAAGCAGCAGTGGCGGTCAATAATCTACTGGACAAAAAGGCCTATTCCTATTTTTTGCTGCCGGGGCGAAACGTAACGGCCGAACTGAATTTCATCTTTTGAGGTTACTTATGAGCCATCCTAATTTTTTTGACACAGTACCCAGGATCAGCCTGTATGACCCGCTGGCCGAATTTCTCGGCACAACGGAAAACGGGATTCTGCAATACGGTTATTTCGATGCGGTGCGGTTGGCCGGCCATTCCTGTCCGACGGTCGCGTCGGCCTACTGGGCAACCTATAAGGCATTAGCCTTTCTCTACCCCGGCACAACACCGGTACGTGGCGATATCCGCGTGGAGTTCAGCCAGTCCAACACTAGCGGCGTGACTGGTGTGATTGCAAATGTCGTGAGCATGCTGACAGGTGCGATGTCCGAAAACGGTTTCAAGGGACTTGCTGGACGTTTCGACCGGCGGCACTTGCTGATTTTTACAGCGGATATACCGGGAGAGATGCGCTTTACCCGGTTGGATACCAATCAGTCAGTATTGGTTGCGGCAAATTTGCAGCATGTGCCGGGTTCCCCGCGCGTATTTGATTTGATGGCTAGTTGTTTAGCCAATACGGCGACCCAGGATGAAATTGTTGAATTTCGCCATCTATGGCAGGAGCGGGTGCGCCGCATCCTGCTGGAATATGGCGATGACCCGCAGGTTTTTGTAGTGACACCGGCTTGATTAGCGCATGACATGAAAAGAAACCCGGCCTTGCAGCCTTTATCACGAGAGCACCATACTGCGCTTACGTTGGCGAAGGCATGCGAACGGGCTGCGCAGTCACACGATGAGGCGCTGGTGACTAAAATCTGTCAGCGTGTAATCCGGGTGTTCGCCGATGAGCTGGAACCGCATTTTCAGATTGAGGAACAATCGTTGCTGCCGCTCCTGACCAGCGTGGAAATGCAACCGCTTGCACAGCGTACATTGGCAGATCACCAGCAGTTGCGCGCGCTGCTCGATGGGTTGCGGCAGAGTGACAGTGAAGCGTTGAGCAGCTTCGGCAAGTGCTTGTCGGCGCATGTGCGATTCGAGGAAAGAGAACTTTTTCCGGTGATTGAGAGCCTGCTGTAGTCGCACGTCACTTGCTTTGTCATTGCATGAGCGATGTGGTTTAATCGCGCCCATGAAATTTCCCTTCCAGAACGTCGCATTGATTGGTAAACACAAGGCTCCGGAAATCGCCGGACCGTTGTTGAGCCTGGCTGCGTTTTTGTCATCCAGGGGGCTGAATGTAGTGGTGGACAGCCTGACCGCAGAACAGATCAAGGATAGCCCTTATCCGGCGATGAGCCTGAACGAAATGGCCAATGTGGTGGACTTGGCGGTGGTGATCGGCGGTGATGGCACCATGCTAAATATCGCGCGCACCCTGTCGCCATACCAGGTGCCACTGATTGGCGTGAATCAGGGCCGGTTGGGCTTTCTTACCGATCTCACGCTGGAAAATATGCTGGATAGCATGGAGGCGATGCTGGACGGCAAGTTCGTCACCGAACAGCGGCTATTGCTGGCGGCGCGCGTGTTGCGCAATAGCGTTGAAATATCCAGCGGATTGGCCTTCAATGAAGTGGTTGTGCATCGCAGCAATATCAGCAGCATGGTCGAATTTGAGGTACGCATCGATGGCGAATATTTATACAATCAGCGCGCGGATGGACTGATCATTTCCTCGCCCACCGGCTCGACGGCATACGCACTGTCGGCGGGCGGGCCGATCCTGCATCCCAGTCTGGATGTGCTGGAATTGGTGCCTGTGTGCCCGCACACCCTGAGCAACCGTCCCATTGTGGTGAAGAGCAGTTCCGTGCTGGAAATACTGATACATCGCACCAGTGATATCCACGTGCGCTATGACAGCCACTCCAGTTGCGATTTGCAGTTGCACGACAAGATTATAATTACACGTCATCCTGAAGCGGCCTGCCTGCTACATCCAGCGGGGCACAGCTACTATCATACCCTGCGTGAAAAGCTGCTCTGGAATCAGACGTTTTAAATGCTGAAATTTCTGAGCATTCGTGATTTCGTCATCGTTTCCTCGCTTGAGCTGGATTTTTCTGCCGGTTTCACCGCGCTGACCGGCGAGACCGGTGCCGGTAAATCCATCTTGATTGACGCGCTGTCACTGGCGCTTGGCGAGCGCGGTGACGCGGCGATGGTGCGTAACGACTGTGAGCGCGCCGAGATCGCGGCTGAATTCGACATTACGACGTTGCCACATTTGCAAGCATGGCTGGCCGCACAGGAACTGACCGGCGACAAAAATGTGTGTCTGCTGCGCCGCGTACTGGATGCCGGTGGACGTTCACGCGGTTTCATCAACGGATGCAGTGCCACCCTGCAGCAGTTGCGCGAAGCAGGCGAACAACTGCTCGATATCCACGGTCAGCATGAGCATCAATCGTTGTTGCGCCCGGATACACAACGCGCGTTGCTGGATGGTTATGCGGGCTTGGTCGCCGAGGCAGAGCAGGTGGCCACGCTGTATCGTGACTGGCAGGCATTACGCCACCGTTGCATCAGCCTGAGCGAGAACGCCGAAGCGGTGGCTGCGGAACGCGGACTGTTACAGTTTCAGCGTGACGAGCTGCGCGGCCTGAGTTTCAACACGCCGGAGTGGGGTGAGACACAGGCCGACCATGCGCGTCTCGCGCATGCCGCCAGCTTGCTGGAGACCGCCGCATTTGGCATCGAAATTCTGGACGAATCAGATACCGCCTGCCTGGCGCAGCTCAACGCGTTAACAGTGCGGCTGCGCGACAGTATGGCGCATGACGCGAGTCTGGGTGACACCTTGCGGATGCTGGAAAGTGCGCAGGCCGAGTTGCAGGAGGCGGTGTACGCGCTACGTCATTATCAACAGCGTCTGGATAATGATCCACAGCGCCTGAGCGAACTGGAACAACGCATCCAGAACGTGATGGATGCCGCGCGCAAATACCGTGTCGCGCCGGAACATCTGGACGAGACGTTGCTACGTGTCGAATCGCGCTTGGCAGAACTGGGTGGTGATACCGATCTTGTCGAACTGGAGCAGCAGGAACAGGCTATGCGGCAGAACTTCCTGGCAGCGGCTCAAAAGTTGAGCGCCGCGCGTAAACGGGCTGCCGGTAAGCTGGCAAGCGAGATTACTGCCGTGATGCAGGCATTGGCAATGCAGGGAGGTAGTTTTTCCGTAGCATTGCCGTCGCTGGCTGAAGGCAGCGCTTGCGGTCTGGAAACCGTCGAGTTCCAGGTTTCCGCGAATCCCGGCGTGCCGACGCGCAGCCTGGCCAAAGTTGCTTCCGGTGGTGAATTGTCGCGCATCAGCCTGGCGATACAGGTTGCCACCAGCCAAATTGTCAGCGTACCGACGCTGATCTTTGATGAGGTGGATAGTGGTATCGGCGGGCGCGTGGCGGAGATAGTCGGACGTTTGCTCAAACGGTTGGGTGGAGACTTTCAGGTTCTGTGTGTCACACATTTGCCACAAGTTGCAGCTGCAGCTGATCATCAGTGGCAGGTGAACAAGATAGTGGAAAATGGTGTTACCTTGAGCCGCATCACCGTACTGGACGGTGAGCAGCGTATTGAGGAAGTCGCCCGCATGCTGGGTGGCGTGAAGCTTACTGAAACCACGCGCAAACATGCGGCCGAGATGCTGGGTATGGCCGCTTGAGGTATCATACGGCGTTAATTGAGGATTGAAGTGACGAGATGATTATGCGTATCAAACTGATTCTGCTTTCCACGTTGCTGGCTTCCTGCAGCTATCTTTCCTCGCCGGTGTTATCGCCATACAAGATGGATATCCGTCAGGGTAATTATGTTACGCCGGAAATGCGCGACAAGCTAAAAGTCGGCATGTCCAGGCAGCAGGTGCGCTTTGTGCTGGGCACGCCGATGGTCAGCGATGTCTTTCACGATAATCGCTGGGATTATGTTTATCGCTTGGAGCAACGCGGTGAAGTGGTTGAGAAACAACATCTGACACTATATTTTGATAAGGATGTTCTGGTGCGTATGGAGGATAGTGGCACACCTGTACAGAGTATGCCGGCTATGACGCAGCAACCTGCTGCCGTTGCCGAATAGGTCGCGGGGTAGGGAGGCAAATATGAGCAAAATCAAGATTGTTATTGCCGGCAGCAGCGGACGCATGGGGCGCGCATTGCTGGAATGTTTGATGCAAGCCGATGATCTGGTGTTGCATGCCGCGCTGGAGGATAGTGGCAGCGCGCTGCTTGGTAAAGATGTCGGAATATTGTGCGGCACCGCTTGCGGTATAAAAATCAGTGCAGATGTGGCTTCGGCCTTGCAGGGCGCGGATGTGCTGATTGATTTCACCCGCCCCGAAGGCACGCTGCTTCACCTTGATATATGCCAAAAATTTGGCGTAAGTATGGTGATTGGTACCACCGGTTTGAATGCTCAACAAAAAGCGCAACTTGGGGTAGCCGCGCAGAATATTGGTATTGTGTTCGCCCCCAATATGAGTATTGGCGTGAACCTGGTTTTCAAGTTGCTGGAAACCGCGTCACGGGTACTGGCACATGGCTACGACATTGAGATCATTGAGGCGCATCACCGCCACAAAGTGGACGCGCCATCCGGCACTGCGCTGGGTATGGGTGAGGTGGTGGCACGTGCATTGGGACGCGAACTGGCGCAATGCGCGGTGTACGGGCGAGAAGGTGTGACCGGGGAGCGTGATCCTTCTACCATTGGCTTCGCCACGGTACGCGGCGGCGATATCGTCGGTGACCACACCGTGCTTTATGCCGGGATCGGCGAGCGAATTGAAATTACCCATAAAGCCAGCAGTCGTGCGACTTTTGCGCTGGGTGCGCTACGTGCCGCACGCTTTCTGAGAGAAAACCCGGCGGGCATGTATGACATGCAGGATGTACTAGGTCTGGTATAGTTAAAGAAGTGTTGAGTTTTCGGGTAAGTGTTTGTAGGTGAAATTGATCAAGGTTTAAGGGCATAAAAAATACTTGATTAAAATACTCGTTATTTATACTTGACAGATTCACTCAGTCGGAACAGAATCCCCAACCGCGTCAAAATGCCGCATGGAAAATTATACTAACTGCAAGCGGATAATTAATGTAATCGGGAGGTTATCCAATGGAATCATCCAAGACTGAAAATGTGCTGGCTATCTTCGTGCAGCAGATGCTGCACAACAAAATGCTGTTATTGACCGTGCTGCTGGCCGTTAGCGCTGCGTCTTATTTTGGCTACGGCCTTTTCATGCTGCTCCGGCATTAAATTATTTTCCGAAGCTTGGCAGGCTGCCTTGAGTCGGTAGTTTGAGCGCCAGCGTACGTAAAAAGGAAGAGCTAAAGTATCAAGGTTATTTTTATGTTGTGTCAACTGTCTATGGCGTCAGCCATCAACTGTTAGGGGAGGAGTGAATAATGTCAGAGTCAAATTCAAATGGTGTAAACCCTCATTTCATGCAAAAGGCGTTGGACAATCAGTGGCTGATGTTGGCGCTGGGTGTGTTGATGCCCATGGTGATTTATATGTTGTGGGGATTGTGGGACATAATGCACGTACCTCCCGCTCCATAATAATTCCATATTTGATTAATTCACAAGGAGAAAAATAACCATGGGAACGTCTTATACCTCCCCGACAGATCCAGATTGGTGGCGCGAACCAATTGAGCGCACCGAGATTTGGTGGATTGTGCTTGCATTCGCCTGGTGTATATTCATGTTTATCTGGATGATAGGCTGGCATTTTGTCGGGCCGCAGAACATGAGCAGCGAAACCTATCGAACCACTCCTGAGGCATTTGCCCAAAAAGTGGATGATATGACAGCCAAATACGCCATCCGCAAGGATGAGGCGACTGGTGAGGATGTAGTAGCGCCGCCACCAGGCAGCGATGTTTATCTGGCTGCCATGCAATGGCAATATCGTCCCATTCTTGAGCTGCAGAAAGGGCAAAAGTATCGTCTGCATATCTCTTCTTACGACGTTGGGCATGGCTTTTCGTTGTTGCCGGAAAATATCAACTTTCAGGTTTATCCGGGCTATGAGCAGGTCACGACCATAACCCCCAATAAAACTGGCATTTTTGCCATAGCATGTGGTGAATACTGTGGTGGCGTCGGCCCCATCGGCCATCACTCAATGCTGGGCAGAATTTACGTAAAGGAGTAGGGAATAATGGCGACGACAACAATGTCTGATTTCCGTGTTGATCCGGTTTCCGGTTTTAAGATTCATAGAACGGCCAATACGCTGGTCAAGTGGAATGCGTTTGCAGCGGTGGTGTTTTTGCTGGTTGGCGGATTTTTTGGCCTCGGGGTGGCGCTTACCCGCATGCCGAGTGTGCAATTGCTCAGCCCGGAGATGTTTTATCTGGCGCTGACCGCTCATGGCATCGCCACCCTGGTGGTGTGGATTATTTTCTTTGAAATAGCGGTGCTGTATTTTCTTGGTGCGCATGTACTGGGTAACCGGATAGCAACACCACGTTGGGCATGGACACAGTTCTGGCTGATGCTGGTCGGTGCGGTTATGGTAGTGGTTGCGGTACTGCAGGGCGACTCCAGTGTGATGATGACCTCATACCCGCCACTTCAGGCGGCTCCACATTTTTATCTCGGGTTAATCCTGTTTGCCGTCGGAGCGCTGATTGGCTGTTTCGTGTTTCTCGGTACGCTGGTAGTTGCCAAGAGGGAAAAGACCTATAGTGGATCGCTCCCGTTAGTAGTGTTTGGCGGTGTAACGGCTACGGTAATTGCTGTATTTACCATCGTTTCCGGCGCACTAATCCTTATTCCGACTTTCTTCTGGTCAGTTGGGTTGATCAGCTATATTGATCCCATGATGTATCGGGTTGTATGGTGGGGCTTCGGTCACTCTTCGCAGCAAATTAACGTGGTTGCTCATATCTCC
The DNA here is from genome assembly GCA_035529795.1 of Gallionella sp. Classification (GTDB taxonomy): domain Bacteria; phylum Pseudomonadota; class Gammaproteobacteria; order Burkholderiales; family Gallionellaceae; genus Gallionella. Next base: position 50,738 of record DATKVZ010000015.1, read on the forward strand.
ATCTGGTACCTCACCGCATCACTGGTGTTTGGCGCCAAGCCGATGTCGGAAAAGGTTAGCCGCGGTGCGTTCTTGCTGTATATCCTGTTTTTACAATTGGGTTCCGCGCATCACCTGTTGTCTGATCCCGGTTTGTCATCTGCGTGGAAAATATTAAACACCAGTTACATGATTTATCTTGCCGTCTTGGCCAGCATGATCCACGGCTTGACTGTTCCCGGCTCCATTGAGGTTGCTCAACGTAGAAGAGGTCTGGACACGGGTCTGTTTACCTGGTTGCGCAAGGCCCCGTGGGGCAATCCGGTTTTCTCGGGTATGTTCCTGTCGCTGGTTGGTTTCGGTTTCATCGGTGGTATTACCGGCGTAGTGATGAGCGTGGAACAAATCAACATGATCATACACAATACGGTGTATCTGCCAGGCCATTTCCATGGCACACTTGTTGTAGGTACCACCATGGCGTTCATGGCGATAACTTACTGGCTGATTCCGGTGGTGTTCCAGCGCAAGATTGCTTTGGCTGGTGTGGCAAAACTGCAACCCTACATCTTTAGCCTCGGTGCCTGGGTTTTTTCGATTGCTCTGATGGGCGCCGGCACCCTTGGTGTGCAACGCCGTCATGCCGACATCACCTTCGCCGGTCAGCCATTAGCTTATGAATACCCGGAAATTGCCAAGGCCCTGATGGATCTGGGTGAAATATTCGGCGTGATCATGTCGGTTGGAGCGATTATGTTTATCGTAGTCGTGCTGGCCTCCATTTTTGCTGGTGAGCGTATTCTGGAAGGTTCCGCACCCTGGCCGAAAGTGGAAGATGCCGACGTCATGGCCGAGAGAACCGGAAGGAAGCATATCGGCATGTGGGGCATGGAAGCGCCGGGTACTTTTATTCTTGCCCTGATCCTGTTTGCTACTATCGTGCTGTATTACTTTATTAACTTTAAGTACCTGTCCACAGTATGGGGCTTGTCTTAAGGCAATGAGATGGCGGGGGGAGCGTAGCGGCATTCTCCCCCCTGTTTTTCTTAGGGTAAATTAAAGTTCAGTCAGGGGCGTCTGCCCAAGTCTGAAAGCGCGACAATATGTGGGTGCTGTCAATGCCTTGTGAGGAAATGATAGTGCTGGCACAGCTTGGATTAGACGTAATCAGCAGCAAGAAACCCATAAAAACCAACCATTTCCTCTCATAATAACGAGTAGGGAACAGATACGGATACCAAATTATGGTCAGTCAATTCATTAATGTTTTCAAATTACGCATAGGTGTGGTGATTACATTGGCTGCTCTGGGTGGCATGGCAATTACACCGGGGCAAGCACTGACGAGCTGGCAGATTCTGGTTCTGTCGCTGGCGGTAATGGTGGCCTCTGCGGCCGCAGGAGCGTTTAATCAATACTTTGAGCGTGATATCGACTCAAAGATGACGCGCACTCAAAACCGACCTTTTGTAAACGGTTATTTTCAGCATAGTCGCAAATGGCTGGTAATAATCGGGTTAATGCTCGCACTTTCCGTGATATCTGCCGCATTCGCCTTTAATGCAATGACGGCATTAAACATTTTTCTCGGTGCATTTACCTATGCGATTGTTTATACGGCTTGGCTGAAGCGGCGTACCTGGCTAAACATCGTGTTTGGCGGACTGGCAGGAAGTTTTGCGGTATTGGCAGGTGCAGCAGCGGTCGACCCTTCATTTGGCCCACTTCCTGGCTTGCTGGCTTTGGTATTATTTTTGTGGACGCCTCCTCATTTCTGGAGCCTGGCGATAGTTATTCAAGATCAATATGCAGCGGCGGGGATACCCATGCTGCCAGTGGTGAAAGGTGACAAGAAAGCGGCACGCATTATTCTGGGGCACACAGTTCTTCTGGTATTGGTTTCCCTGATGCCCATGTTTTATGGACTGGGATGGATCTATCTTGCAGGTGCCCTGTTGGGTGGAGGCTACTTCATCATTAAGAGTGTGCAACTGGTGCGTAACCCAACAAAACAGGCGGCAATGGCCAATTTTGCCGCATCGCTGGTACAGTTTAGCGTACTGATGATTGCACTGATGCTAGAAGTGAATTTCGGCGCCTGATCTTCCGCTCCTGGAATGAAAACCCGTCCGGTAGCTGCACAGACGGGTTTTTTATTTGCCGCAACAAAAAAAGTAGATTAACCAAGAGTATTTTGGCTTGCATTTCCGGTATAGCATAGTAAAATAGTCGGGTATTGGGAGGGAGCGAATTAATGATGCGCCATCACTTGTTGCCACAGAGTTTTGCAGTCCTGTTTTTCGTTGCGCTATCATTCTTGGCACAATCAGAGGTTTCAGCGGCTCAGGCCATTGATGAACGGGAGGTGCTGCGCATAAGCCAGGCCGCCGTGGGCAATCAGCTTGGCGACTATACATTCCTGGATAGAAGCGGCCGTACAGTGCGTCTTTCTGATTACCGGGGGAAGCCACTGGTTGTCAGCATGATTTATACACATTGCCCATTTATCTGCGCCACCACGACACGAAGTCTAAGCGCGCTCAAATTTTCCCAAGATGCGCTGGGGGCAGACAGCTTTGGCGTACTGACAGTAGGCTTCGATACAGAAAATGACACACCTGATGCAATGGCTGATTTTGCCAAGCGGATGGATATCGATTTATCCAACTGGGAATTTGTCAGCGCCGACCCTGAAACAATTAAAAATTTGAGCAAGGATTTGGGGTTTGTATTTTATCCTACCGATGAGGGCGGTTTTGACCACATAACACAAACGACCTTTGTTGATGCAAAAGGTAAAATTTACCGGCAGATTTATGGGGATCAGTTTGGAAACAAGACATTGCTCGAACCCCTGAAGGATATGATTTACAACGTCCAGTCGGCAGCACCGGGGCTGGAGGGGATATCAAACAAGGTACGACTTTATTGTACGGAGTACGATCCCATTACAGGAACGTACCAGATTAATTACAACATTTTCTACGCATTCGGTTTGGGCGCTCTGATCTCGATGCTTATTACGTGGTGGATTGTGCTTGAGTATCGCCGTAGCCCAAAACGGGATTATCCGAAGCATACTGACATAAATAATACAGGTACTCTGTAAATAGTTTGGTGTTCTGCCGTTGACTGAAGTTATTTCCGGGAGTTTCAATGATTAAATTTTTGCAACGACTTGGCCAAGCCATTTTTTTACGCCTGGAAAATATGCTCAATAATATTTTTGGGACGGCGTTGAACCCGTTTTATTATCTGGGCGCAATTACCTATCTAATGTTCTGGGTCGTTGTTGTCAGTGGTTTTTATATCTATGCTTTTTACGACACTGGGGTGGAGGAAGCATTCGGTTCAGTGGAGCGCATAACTCACGAGCAATGGTATTTGGGCGGCATCATGCGCAGTCTGCATCGTTATGCTTCCGATGGAATGGTTTTGTTCGGCGTGTTACACATGCTGCGTAATTTTATTTATGACCGCTATCGAAATTTCCGCTGGTTTTCGTGGGTTACGGGTGTTGCATTGCTGTGGCTGGTTTATATCGCCGGTATAAATGGTTACTGGCTGGTCTGGGATAGCCAAGCACAATTTCTTGCCGTAGCGAGCGCGGAATGGCTGGATTATCTACCAATTTTCAGTGCTCCATTGGCGCGTAATTTCCTGGAAACGGGCAGTGTGAGCGATCGCTTCTTTTCGCTGCTTTCATTGATTCATATCGGTGTTCCTCTGGCAACTTTCGGATTGATTTGGATTCATACCCAGCGAGTTCCGGAGGCAAAAACATCTCCACCAAAGGCCCTTACGATCGGGTTAGTGCTGGGCATGATCGTACTTGCGCTGATACATCCGGCATTGAGCCAGGGGCATGCCACTCTGGATTCGGTGCCGTTTGCCATGAACCTGGATTGGTTTTATTTGTGGACCTTTCCACTGCTGTATTCCTGGGGGGCGGGCAAAGTATGGGCATTGTCGGGCAGTTTTACCGCCTTCGCCATGTTGTTGCCGTTTCTGGGGCGGATCAGGCGGGGCAAGGGGGGGTATGAAATCAACACGGTACCCTGTGGGCACAGGTTAACAGCCAGAGAAGGAGAAACCGTGCTCGAAGCCGCATTGCGTCAGAATGTAAATCTACCCTATGTTTGCCGTGATGGAGCCTGCGGTGTTTGCAAAGGCAAGATACTGAAAGGTGTGGTTGATTATGGTACTTATCAGGAAGATGCGCTTACCGAAGCAGAAAAAGCTGAGGGTAAGGCATTGTTCTGTTGTGCCAAGCCATTATCCGATCTGGAGATAGAGTGCCACGAGGTGGATAAGTCAGGTCAATTTCCAATCAAGACCATGCAGTTCAGCGTACAAAAAATGGAGCGGGTCGCGCCCGATGTGATGTTGCTTGAATTGTTACCGGAAGGTGACGAGCGGATGAGTTTTGTTGCCGGCCAATATGTTGCTGTTCAACTGGATGATGGCACCAAACGCAGTTATTCTATTGCCAATCCGCCGCATGAATTGGGACACTTGCTGCTGCATATTCGACTGATGGAAGGCGGTAAATTCACCAGCCATGTGTTTGACGGGATGAAACTGGGCGATGTGCTGATAGTGGAAGGACCTTACGGTAATTTCTCCCTGCGCGAAGAAAGTGAAAAACCTATCATCTTTATGTCGGGTGGTTGTGGCTTTGGCGCTATCAAGGGTATGGTGGAGCACGCTTTCAAAGTTGGATCGAGTCGTTCCATGACGCTGTACTGGGGCGCCAAAACGCCAATCGACCTGTACTCTGATTTGCCGGAAAAATGGCAACAGGAACACGACAATTTCAAGTTTATACCAGTGCTGTCCGAGCCGAAACCGGAGCACGGTTGGCAGGGCAGGACCGGGCTGGTTCATGAGGCAATATTACAGGACCACGAAAAGCTGGACGAATATCAGGTATACGCCTGCGGCTCGCCGGGTATGGTCGAGGCAAGTCGTGCACCTTTCATGGCCAGAGGATTGCCGAAAGACCAGTATTTTTCCGATGCATTTACGATTGCTCGCTACAACTCTCCGGTTGTGGAAACACCAGCAATTCCTAAGGAGGTGACGCATGGTTAAGCCAATGCAGTACCTGGGTCAAGGGTTGTTTTATGCGCTATTTTTCGGGGTAATTGGCTATTTTTCAACCTGGCCAACCTATACCTATCTGCAACCTGATGAAACCGTGATCAAGCTGAGCTTTGCCCATGCCGGCCAGCTTAAAGAGGCATGCAGGGAACGCACACCTGAAGAAATTGCCAAGCTACCTATGTATCAGCGCAAAGTAACCACCGTTTGCGATAGCCGCGAGCGCGCCGATGTGGTGGTTGAGCTGGAAGTGGATGGAAAGCAGCTTTATCACGTGGTGATGCCGCCAAACGGATTTGCGCGCAGTGGTACCTCGAATATTTACCGGCGTATTCAGGTTAAGGCGGGCACCCATACCTTTAAGGTGCGCCTGAAAGACCATGTTGGTGATGAATTCAACTTTACCCATGAAGAGACGGTTAATCTGGCTCCGGGGCGCATCATGGTGATTGATTTCAAGGCGGCGACCGGCGGATTTATTTTTAAAAATAAAAGTACAACCTGAACATAACAAATGAATACAACAGATCAACAAGCAGGCATTGAAGAGGGTCGGGGCGTGATCGGAAAAGAAATACATAACAATGAATTTACTCTTTCCATGCCGACAGAAGGCAGCCGTAGACTGGCCTCCGGCTGGTTGTGGCTGGGTATTGCATCGCTGGTTGGTGCCGGGTTGTTCGCCATTCTCCTGGTACTTTCGCGCACCCCCTACATCCAGGATATTTTTCCGTGGGTTGATTTTTTTCACACGGCACTGGTCGTGCATGTGGACTTGTCAGTGCTGCTGTGGTTTATGGCATTCGCTGGCGTGCTATGGAGTCTGAATTCATCCTCCAGATTTATCGGTGTCGGCTGGCTGGCGCTGGCTTTGGCTACCGTGGGTGCCGCGATGATTGCCTTGTCTCCCTTTATCGCTACCGGCAAGCCGTTGATGAGTAATTATGTGCCGGTCATTCAAAGCACCTTCTTTTTTGCCGGCTTGATCGCTTTTGCCGTTGGCGTAGCCATGTTGGTTTTGCGCAGTCTGATCGCGGTACCCTCAGCCAATTTGTGGCGGGGTGGCGAAGGTTCGATACGCATCGGCTTCTATGCGGCTTCCATCTCCACGGTGTTTGCCCTGATGGCTTTCGGTTGGTCGTATGCCATCATTCCAGACGTTTTTGACAGCACGCAATACTACGATCTGCTGTTTTGGGGTGGTGGTCATCTGCTGCAGTTTACTTATGCGCTGCTAATGCTGGCCGGATGGCTATGGCTGGCAACGGCGTGTGGCGCAACAGTTCCGCTGACACCGCGGGTTGCCTCGGTTATCCTCGTCCTGGGATTGCTGCCGGTATTTGTTACGCCGATTATTTATTTGTCCTTTGCCGGTGATATGGGTGCCTATATGGAGCAATTTACCCAGCAGATGAAGGTAGGCGGGGCATTCGCACCGGTACCATTGGGGCTGGCAATTCTTTATGGATGCCTGACAACTATGGGTACGGCGGAGACAAATCCGCAGCGTGCGGCACTGCTTTCGTCAATCGTGCTGTTTGCCATCGGCGGCGGGATAAGCCTGATGATCGGTGACAGCAACACAATTATCACCGCGCATTATCATGGAACCGGCGGAGCGATCAGTATGGCTTTCATGGGGCTGACCCTGCATCTATTGCCGCGTCTCGGATATCGCGAACCCGATTTGAAATGGGCCACACCGATGCCCTATGTCTATGCGGCCGGGCAACTCATGCATATCTTCGGGCTGATGTGGTCCGGTGGCTATGGTGTGCAACGCAAAGTTGCCGGAGCCGCGCAGGAACTGCACGGTTTTGCACAGACGGCAGGTATGGGACTGATGGGTTTGGGCGGATTGATCGCCGTGGTTGGCGGGATAATGTTCCTGGTCGTGGTTTTCAAAGCCATGCGCCGCCCGGCGTAAGACTTAATTTTCAGAATGCCTGCATTGAATCAAAAATGGATGGGCGTATGATTTGATAAACCGATAGTTTCCCGGTTTACTCGGAGCCAAGCAGAAGAAATTTGACGAAATTAAATGAAACAAATGCCAGCACCATAATGATGGCAAAGAAAATGACACTGCGATATTTGAAACGTGCCCCGCGTGAAACTTCCAGACGGTCGAGTATCCAGTCGGACACGAGGTAGAGGCTGATACCCATCAGCGTGTAATAAATAATTTCCAATTTAATTCACCCCTAATGTGTTAATACCCGTCCATTATATTATGCCGCCGAGTTCGGGTGCGATGAAATTACCCGATTATTTCCGGATGAGTCACAGACGGTATAAGGATTCGAATTGACCACCTCCAGCCCATCTGAATCACTCGCGCGCAGGGTGCTGCTCCGGTTAGAAGGCGTGTTGAATAAAGTCTTCGGCAACGACCTCAACCCCTTCTATTATCTGGGGGCGCTGGGATTTTATTTTTTCTGGATTGTCGTTATTAGCGGTACCTATCTCTATGTTTTTTACAAAACGGGCATAGAGCTGTCCTACCCTTCAGTTGAAAATCTCACCCACGAACAGCGCTATGCCGGCGGCATCATGCGCAGCCTGCACCGCTACGCCTCCGATGCTCTGGTGGTGGTGATGGTGTTGCACCTGTTGCGCGAATTTATTCTGGGGCGCTATCGCGGCGCGCGCTGGTTTGCATGGGTTACCGGTGTGCCACTGATCTGGCTGATTATCGCGGCCGGCATCAATGGCTACTGGATGGTCTGGGACAGGCTGGCGCAATACTCCGCAGTGACCGTCACGGAATGGCTCGACTGGTTACCGATATTCAGCACACCGATGGCGGGTTATTTTGCTTCCACAGATAGTTTGGATAACCGTTTTTTTTCACTGATATCATTTTTTCATGTAACTGTTCCGTTGTTTATTCTGCTCCTGCTCTGGGTGCACATCATGCGTATCAGCTACCCGGTGGTTAATCCGAAGCGCGGCTTGGTATGGGGAATGCTGCTGGCGATGCTGGTGCTGGCATTGGTCGAGCCGGCATTGAGTCAGGGACCGGCAGATCTGGGTGTCGCACCCGGCAGTATCGGAATTGACTGGTTCTATCTGTTTATCAGTCCGCTGCTGGACAAATGGTCGGCAGGGCAGGTATGGGTGCTGGCAATCGGTATCAGTGTGCTGCTCTGCGTGCTGCCGTGGCTGCCGTCCAGATTTAAGCAGATACCCGTTGCCGAAGTCAGCCTCGAAAATTGTAACGGGTGCCGGCGTTGTGTTGCCGATTGCCCCTATGAGGCCGTGGTGATGCGGCCTCGCAGTGACAGCCTGCCGTTTTTGGAACAGGCCGTAGTTATACCGGATCGCTGCGTCAGTTGCGGTATATGCGCGGGAGCATGCCCTTCCTCAACCCCATTCAGGAGCGAGGTCGGGTATGTGAGCGGAATCGAAATGCCTTCTCTGCCGATGGCCGGGCTGCGCACCGTGATGACGGATGATCTGGCAAAACTTGAGGGTGCTGCGCGGGTCATGGTGTTCGGCTGCGACAATGCGGCAGATATCGGAAAATTGCGTAGCGCAGGAGTCGCCGTCATGAGTCTGCCCTGCACGGCCATGCTGCCACCATCGTTTATCGAATATGCTCTGGAGCATAATGCCGATGGGGTGCTCATCACTGGTTGCCGCGAGAATGACTGCTATCACCGGATGGGTGGTAAATGGGTGGCTCAGCGCCTGGCCGCGCAACGCGAACCGCGCCTGCGCGGTCGCGCCGAACGTGACCGGATACGGCAACTCTGGGCATCCTCCGCTGACTTCAGTGAACTGGCTGCCGAACTGGAAGCGTTCCGCGCCACCCTTAAAGCAACTCCGCGAAAAAACTCCTGATCGCCAGCACCCGCTGCTGCAAATCTCCATATTTCAATTCAATCCGCAGTTTGTCCTGCCCGCTCAATTTGTAATGCCGCTTGCTCTGGATAAGCGTAATGATCTTCATCGGGTCGATCGGCGGGTTCGGCATGAACTGGATTTGAATGGCCTCGGATGAGGCATCCACCTTGCAGATGCCGAGCGGTTTGGCGAGGATGCGCAGACGGTGGCAGTCGAGCAAGGCCGCTGCCGGATCGGGTAGCAGGCCGAAGCGGTCGATAAGTTCCTGCTGCATGTCTTCCAGCTCGTCTAACGAAGCACAGTTGGCAAGACGCTTGTAAATCACCAGCCGCTGGTGGATGTCACCGCAGTAGTCATTGGGCAGTAAGGCCGGAGTGTGCAGGTTGATCTCGGTGGTCACGCCCAGCGGGTGTGCCATATCCGGTTCCTTGCCCAACCGCAATGAAGTGATCGCGGCGGAGAGCATGTCGTTGTAAAGGCTGAAGCCGATCTCCTGCATCTCGCCGCTCTGTGATTCGCCGAGCACTTCGCCCGCGCCGCGTATTTCCAGATCGTGCATGGCGAGGTAGAAGCCGCTGCCGAGCTGTTCCATCGACTGGATCGCTTCGAGGCGTTTCTTGGCCTGTGCGGTGATGCCTTCCAGGCTGTCCACCAGCAGGTAGGCGTAGGCCTGATGGTGCGAGCGCCCGACGCGGCCGCGCAACTGGTGCAATTGCGCGAGGCCAAAGCGGTCAGCACGGTTCATGATGATGGTGTTGGCGGTTGGTACGTCGATACCGGTCTCAATGATGGTTGAGCACAGCAGCACATTGAAGCGCTGGTGGGTGAAGTCGCGCATCACCGCTTCCAGATCACGTTCGCCCATCTGGCCGTGCGCCACGCGGATGCGCGCTTCCGGCAGCAACGTGGTGAGCTTCTCTGCCATGTTTTCGATGGTGGCCACTTCGTTATGCAGGAAATATACCTGTCCGCCGCGCTTGAGTTCGCGCAGCACGGCCTCGCGGATCACACCCTGGCTGTAATTGCTGACGAAAGTTTTGATCGACAGCCGCCGCTGCGGCGCGGTGGCGATCACCGAGAAATCGCGCAGCCCTTCCAGCGACATCGCCAGCGTGCGTGGGATCGGTGTGGCGGTGAGCGTCAGTACATCCACCTCGGCACGCAGCGCTTTCAGCCGTTCTTTTTGCTGCACGCCAAAGCGGTGTTCTTCGTCGATGATGACCAGGCCGAGGTTGTGGAACTTCACGTCCTTCTGGATCAGTTTGTGTGTGCCGATGATGATGTCGAGCTTGCCATCCGCCATATCCTTCAATGCCTGATTCACTTCCTTCGCGGAACGGAATCGTGATAGTTCGGCGATCTTCACCGGAAAATCGGCGAAGCGCGTGGAAAAATTCTGGAAGTGCTGTTCGGTGAGCAGCGTGGTCGGCACCAGCACCGCCACCTGTTTGCCATCCATCACCGCAACGAAAGCGGCTCGTAGCGCAACCTCGGTTTTGCCAAAACCGACATCGCCACAGATGAGCCGGTCCATCGGCTGGCCGGATTGCAGGTCGAGGATCACCGCTTCGATGGCGGCAGCCTGATCGGCAGTCTCTTCGAAGCCAAAGCCCGCCGTAAACGCTTCGTAATCGTGATAGTTGAGCTTGAACGCATGACCCTTGCGCAAGGCACGTTGCGCATAAAGATTCAAAAGCTCGGCGGCGGTGTCGCGTACCTGCTGCATGGCGCGGCGCTTGGCCTTGTCCCATGCGCCGCTGCCGAGCTTGTGCAACGGCGCGGTTTCCGGCGCGCCGCCGCTGTAGCGGCTGATGACATGCAGTTGCGAGACCGGCACGTAAAGCTTGTCCGCGCCCGCATATTCCAGCAGCAGGAATTCGTTCTCGCCCTCGCCAAGATCGAGGTTCATCAAGCCCTGATAGCGCGCGATGCCGTGCTGCTCATGTACCACCGGGTCGCCCGGCTTGAGTTCGGACAAGTCGCGCAACATACCTTCCACGTTGCTCTTCTTCGCGGCACGCGTGATGCGGCTTCTGGTTTGCTGTGCGTAAAGCTCGCTTTCGGTAACGATGGCAAGATTTTCATCCGGCAGGATGAAACCGTTGCCGACCGTCGCCACGGTGAGCATGAATTTTTCTGTGCCGGCAAGAAAGCCGGCGTAGTCGTCGCATAGCGCGGGAGTGAGGCCGTAACCTTGCAGGTATTCCGCCATGATCTCGCGCCGCCCCAGACTGTCTGCAAGCAGCAGCACGCGACCTTGGAAGTCTTGCAGGAAGTTCTGGAAGGCTTGCGTGGGGACTTCGGCGCGGCGGTTGACGGCGATGTCGGGCAGCGGTGCGGTTGAGCAAGAGGTGAGGGTTTTTGAATCAACGGCAACCCCCCTCAATCCCCCCTTATCATAACCAGCGACTTGGCTATCGTCTTTTGATGACTTAGTCGAATGGCCAGTAGTTTCATCAGGGTGGAAGCTATCCGCAGTAAATTGGGGGGTATCCGCTCCTCCCCTGATAAGGGGAGGCTGGGAGGGGTTTAGGGTTATATCAATCCGCGCAAACTCTTTTACCCGCACAAAGAGCTGCTCCGCATTCAGAAACAGCTCATGCGGCTCCAGCAGCGGATGCTGCGGGTCACCGCGCAGCAGGTTGTAGCGCGATGCGGCATCCTGCGTGAACTGCCGGATCGCCGCATCCACGTCGTGGTGCAGGCATAGAGTGGCATTCGCGGGCAGGTAGTCGAATAGTGTCGCGGTCTGTTCAAAGAATAGCGGCAGGTAGTATTCGATGCCGCTCGGGGCGATACCCTTGCTCACGTCCTTGTAGATGCGCGACCTGGACGGGTCGCCTTCGAAACGCTCACGAAAGCGCTGGCGGAAATTGGCCTGGCCCTTATCGTCCAGCGGAAACTCGCGTGCCGGCAGCAAACGGATCTCCGGCACCGGGTACAGGGTGCGCTGCGAGTCCACGTCGAAAGTGGCAATGGTCTCGATCTCGTCGTCAAACAAGTCGATGCGATACGGCAACGTACTGCCCATTGCAAATAAATCGATTATGCCGCCGCGCACGCAATATTCCCCGGGGGTGAGCACCTGCTGTACATGGGTGTAGCCTGCCAGCGTCATCTGTTCGCGCAGTCCGTTGAGGTCAAGCTTGCCGCCTTTGTTCAAAAAGAAGGTGTAGGCGGCGAGATAACTTACCGGTGGCAACGGATACAGCGCGGTGGTAATCGGCACGACCACCACATCGCAGACAGAGGTTTGAGATTCGCGAAGCGATTCGCTTGCCTCCTCTCCCGCTTGCGGGGGAGGGTTGGGGAGGGGGCGGGCATGGGCAGTTTTATGCCCGATGGTGCGAATGTGGTGCAAGGTGGCGAGGCGCTCGGAGATCAAGTCCTGATGCGGTGAGAAGTGGTCGTAGGGCAGGGTCTCCCAGTCCGGCAGCAGGTGAACTCGCAATGCCGGAGCAAAGAACGGAATTTCTTCCACCAGCCGCTGCGCTTCCAGTGCGTTGGCAGAGATTACTACCAGCGGTGATTTTTTCTGTGCGAGCTGCGCCAAGGCTAGTGTGTCGCTTGATCCGTGCAATTGCGTGTAGCGCGGGCGGGAATGTTTGGAGGTGAACAGCATTGGAACGGTCGACAGCAAAGGCTCGCATTATAAGCCAAGCGCGCAGGCAACCTTTTAATTTACAATTCTGCCATGCCAAATTTCTTCGCTCTCGTTCCAGCTGCCGGATCCGGCTCCCGCATGGGCAACGATTTGCCCAAACAATACCTGCCGCTGGCCGGGCAGCCGATGATTGCGCATGCGCTGAATACGCTGTGCGCCTGCGCGGAGATCACCACGGTATTTGTGGTGCTGGCTCCCGATGACGTGCTGTTTCACGGTTATGACTGGTCGCATTTAGGCGGAAAATTGCAGCCGCTATATTGCGGTGGAAAGATGCGCGCGGAAAGCGTGCTGAACGGACTGCTGGCATCAGAAATCGAGCCGGATGACTGGGTGTTGGTGCATGACGCGGCACGTCCCTGTCTAACACAGGAACACCTATCAAAACTGATCACTGAATTGCGCAATGACGCAGTAGGCGGCATTCTTGCCGTGCCGGTAGCGGACACACTGAAACGCGCTGATGACATACAGCGCATTGTTTGCACCGAAGACCGTGAAGGGTTATGGCAGGCACAGACACCGCAGATGTTTCGCGCCGGGCTGTTGGCGCAGGCATTGGGGAACGCGAAGAACGTCACCGACGAGGCCTCGGCGGTCGAGGCGCTGGGTTTGCAGCCGAAGCTGGTATTGAGTGAGCCAACCAATTTCAAGGTGACTTATTCTCAGGATTTGCTATTGGCTGAGCTGTTGCTGAATCAACAAGGGAAAGAGATATGAGAATCGGGCAGGGTTTCGATGTTCACCAGTTGGTAGCAGGGCGCAGGCTGATCCTCGGCGGGGTGGAAATCCCCCACGACAAGGGGCTGCTCGGCCATTCCGACGCGGACGCGCTGCTGCATGCAATCACCGACGCGCTGCTCGGTGCGGCGGGGCTCGGCGATATCGGGCGGCATTTCGCCGATTCCGAGGCAAGGTACAAGGACATCGACAGCCGTATCCTGCTGCGTGAGGCACTGCATTTGGTACGTGAGCAGGGCTTTCGTGTCGGCAACGTGGATGCCACCATCATCGCGCAGGCACCAAAAATGGCACCATATATTCACAGCATGGTGGAAAATATTGCCGCTGATCTGCGTGTGGAAAAAAGTGCCGTTAACGTGAAGGCAACCACTACCGAAAAACTTGGTTACACCGGGCGCGGCGAAGGTGTTATGGCACAGGCGGTAGTGTTGCTACTGGCCAACTGATTACTGAAATTCTGATACGAGTGCTGGCTTGGAAAGCTCCACCGAATGCTGTTCCGAAATAAATAGACTCGCTTGCCGGTATCATGCAAATGAAGCTGCCACATTACTCTCGATGGGTGGAGTCACGGGCGGCAAAGCAAAGATCGAGGCCGCAACAATTGCCCATAAAATTGCGACATATCTTGAGCGCCGTGTTATGGCCCAACAGTGATTTCAATTTTGCTTACGGCTTGCGCGGAGGCTTGTTGAAATGGATGATTTTATCCAGACGCATATGCGCCTGTTTGCCGGCCCGATCAGATCTTTTTGTCAGCTCTTTTTGCACCATTCCGTAGAAAGCGATCATATCCTGTCGGGGATATGCATCTTGCACCCCGCTGTCCTGAAAAAACTCGGCAATCCAGAGCGCATCCAGTTCTGTTTCCCCGATCTCCTGCAAATATTCCGTTGCAGCCATCCCCACATATTCAGTCAGTTTGGGCGTCATTTTTTGGCAAATACCCCTTGTGAGAAATAATTTCTTTCCGGATTTTGCTGGCGCACATGATTCGTCCGGTACCTTTTGCTTGCTGGCTGGCGTTGTCGACATCCCTGTTTTTGGTCAGACCGTGTTCGTGGATGCCGCGTTGCGTGTCGGTTCGGCCTGCTGCGCTTCCGCACGTACGCGCAGTGCCGTTTGGCGTGCCGCCATCAGGCGCATGCCCGTAAACAACATCGTGGTGGTTACCAACCAAAATACCAACTGCATTCCGGCCGGGCGCGCCTCATAACCCACCAGCACATGCAGTGCCTGTCCGAACAGCGAGTTGTTGCTGACCAACCATGAGGTATTCCACAACTGGTTGCCCCAGGTCGGCAGCCAATCGGCCTGAATCAGGAAGCCAGCAGCGGTCGAGGACAGGCCTGCCGCCAGTAACACCAGCATCCAGTTGGTGGCGTTGAAGAAGTAGTGGAGCGGAATTTGCAGCAGGCCGAAATACAGCGCGAAACCCACCGCAGCGCCACCCGCAAGACCCAATGGCACGCCGGCCAGGAGGTCCATTCTGTCTGCTCCGCTCGCCGTCATGCCGTACAGGAACAGTACGATCTCCGAGCCCTCGCGCAGCACCGCCAGCGCAATCACCGCCAATAGTACCGCCACCGAGCTCGACCCGGTTTTCACCGAAGCGGTGACCTGTTGCATGTGCCTGAGCATTTCCTTGCCGTGGCTGGACATCCAGACCACATGCCAGCCGATCATCACCACCGCCGCCAGCAACACACTGGCATTGAACAGCTCCTGACCCAAGCCACCAACGGCTTCATTAATCACACCTGCGAAAATCGCGACCACAATCGCGCCAATCATGCCCAGTGCGATACCGCCGCCGATGAAACTGCCGCGCCTCGCCACGCCGCGCGTGGAGGCAGCCACCACGGTCACGATCAGGGACGCTTCCAGGACTTCCCGAAATACCAGCAACGCAATAGCGAGCATGTTGGTTACTCCGCGATCAGGACGCCTTGCCCGGTGTCCTGGTGAAAATCATCGAAAAACTTGTAGGTACCCTTGTCGAGCGGCCCAATCAACACCGTGACGGTGCTATCCGGCAGCACGACCTTCTCGCGATTGAGTTCGTAGCTTTCGAACTCCGATGGCGTGGTGTCTTTGTTGGTCACTTGCAGCTTGAATTTGGTGTTGGCGGGTACCTTGAGGGTGGTCGGCTCGAAACGGTGGTTGTGGATCGTCAGCGCGAACTCGGGCATCTCGGCATCCGCCGCAGCCGCCAGGGGCAATATGGCGATCAGCAAGGCCAGCAGGCTGATTTTTGATACGTGTCCAAGTGACCGATGGGTGGCTTTTTTTATCGCATGCGTGATGAGGGCATCAGACATTGTCACTTTCCTTTCAATGGTGCATCGCGAAGATTATCCGGCAGCGGAGCCTTCGGGCGTTGAACGTACAGAAATCCGACCCCCGCCTCCTTATGGCAGGCATTGCAAGCCGCCGATAATCGGCCATAGGCACGCGCGAATGCGGACTTGTTGCGTTGCTCCAGCGCCTGCTGCACGGCGCGAATGGCCGGGTTCATGATTGCCGGCATCAGCTCCGACAGCTTTTGCGGCTGCATTTCGGGCGCTTCACCATTGGTCGCTTCGATGCTGCGCAGCGCTTCGCCAAGCTCGCCGGCCATGTAATAGGCAAGGCTCCAGTCGCCGGCTTCGCCTGCCCACCACAGCCGGTCATGACGAATTTGCAGTCCCAGCATCTGCTGACCGAGTTCAGGTGCCGGCACGCGCTGCTCCAGGGTGCGTAGCCTGGCTTCTATCGACGCAGATTTTGCAGCCTGATTATCGGATCGCTGTTTGGCCTCGCTGGCGCCGACAGTTGCCGGGTTGAGCACGGTCATGCAGAGCACAGCCGCCAGAAAAACAATGCACCGGGTCGAAATACCCGGTACGCCGACCCCGCCGAAGCGAACACCGACACCGCTTGTAACCGCTCGTAAACTGCTCGCTGTGCTCACCTGCTCTCCTAAACACGTCGCTTATTGATTCAGACGTTCATGATAATAATAAGCGGGAATATAGTAAACGAGGACCAGCCACAGTTTTCCCTACTACCCCCGACTATGTTGCACAATGTTCCAAGGAAGCCGTGATCTGAAAATCATCCAGCCGATGACGCGGCCCGGCTAGTGAGCGCCCCCTATTAACAACTTTGTTTCAGGATTTGGAGGGTTGATAAGAGCCGGGCACCTTGCGGAATGCAACGGCCAATCGGTTCCATCCGTTGATTGCCACGATTGCCAAGGAAAGGTCTGCAAGCTCCTTTTCTGTGAAGTGCTTGCAGGCAATGTCATATACATCATCAGGCACATGCGTTTCCGCAACATTTGTGAGCGCCTCTGTCCATGCCAGTGCCGCGCGTTCACGTGGAGTAAAAAACGGCGTCTCGTGCCACGCCGGTAGTGTGTAAAGGCGCTGTTCTGTTTCACCATGCGCACGAGCGTCTTTGGTGTGCATATCGAGACAGAAGGCGCAGTTGTTAATCTGTGAAGCGCGAGTTTTGACTAATTCCAGTAGCGATGATTCCAGGCCACTTTGCTTAATACAGGTCTCCAGAGCAGACATTGCTTTGTATACGTCCGGGGCAACTTTAGAGACATCCAGCCGTGGTTGCATGGCATTTTCCTTTCGTTGTGTGACATGGTCTGGCGATTAAAATCAGTCGTGCCATTTTTTGTGTCGGTTGGGAGTGCCTTGTTAATCCCTGTAGCCGGGCTTATTTCCCCGCCTCGACAAAACGATATATAGCATGACAGGCAACACAATTATTCATCGCAATACTTATCTGTTCGAGAGTGCGCTTGCTATCTTTTAATCTTTCCGCATCAGCGGCGATCTCATCGAACTTTTTTCGTGTATCAAACCCCAGCGCCTTCATTTCAACTGGAAGTTTTCTAAACAAAGAGCCGGGGGTGGCAGTTTCTGCCGCCATTCCCGATGATTTTGCGATAGAGGTTACGGCGGCAAAGTCTTGTGAAGATACTGCTGCCAATATGGCTTGTGAATTTTGTAGCCATGTTCGCATCTCAACCAGCAAGTCATTTCGTTCGTCTTTGCTCAGTTGAACCGCCAGGCGTCCATCATCCGAGGGCTTAACTTCCCCTACGGTAAATTTATAGGAAAATACCGCAACTACTATCGACAGTAACGCGACCAGTAGCCAACTTAATTGGCATGATTTCATAGCGACTCCCCGTGGACGGTGTTGTGAAGCATGAACTATTTTCAGTCAATTGCCAATTTGTGTCGTGGGTAGCCGTGCGGTATCGACGCTTCAGTCTGTTTTGTTTACCTTCCAAAATCAGGGAAGTACAACTTTTGGAATCATGACCAGTCGGCGCGTGCTAGCCATTGATTATTGAGATGCCAAGCAAGAGCGGCGTTAATATTGCCGCAACTACATTCGCACCCAGGTATTGAGGGAAATCTCCAATTCTTGACGTATATTTGACCGCCCCAATAAGCGCGAACACAGAAAATATCATAGGAATTAAAGCAATAGCGCTCAGATTCGGTATGTATCCCTTGA
This sequence comes from Gallionella sp., assembly GCA_035529795.1. Lineage (GTDB taxonomy): Bacteria > Pseudomonadota > Gammaproteobacteria > Burkholderiales > Gallionellaceae > Gallionella. Next base: position 68,601 of record DATKVZ010000015.1, read on the forward strand.
TAATATAAAGCAAAATTAACGAATACGCGGTCAACATAAAAATAGCATAAACGATGTTACTTTTTTTCAGGCCGAAGGCAATTGGAAAGGTGTATCGACCAACACTGGCGTCAGCTTTTATATCGGGATATTGATTTAGCAGGAGGAGGTTATTGATCAGAAAGAAAGGGATTAGCGATACCAGCCAGGCTAACTGGGAGTGCTCCGCTTTTAATATCACATGAGTACCGACAACCATCAGAACTCCAAATCCCAAGCCGGGTGCAATCAGGCAAATAAAAGGTGAACGATTAAGCCATTGGGTATAGGTGATTATCAATACCAAACCCGCTATACCAATAGGCAGGATTAGCATGCCACGCATGAGAATAAGGTAGATACCTATAATGCTTGTAATAAGCAAAGACACCAATCCAGCAATTAATATTAGTTCAGCCATTGCCGGATGGTCAGGTAATGCACCGCTACCGCCACTAAAGGGTGTTTTCCTTGTTTTTAGGTCCAGTCCACTTTTGAAATCGTAGTATTCGTTAAGCATGTTTACACTTATATGAGCAGAAATTGCACCAGCCAAGATAAGGAAAAATAGAAAAAAATTTATTGGTGAGCCGGTCGTAAGCGAAGTACTTAAACCTAAAAACAAGCAAACAGGTGTTAGAACCAGAAATGGTAGACGAGCTGTTTGTAACACAATTTGCAGTTTCATCACTTTGATTTTTAACCTGAAATGGCTGACAAGAGTGACCGGCCTGTACGGTTTTTCGCGCAGATCCGGTTGAGCGCAGTATTAGGCATTTAATTTGATCCCGAACTGAGCCCCTCGATTTCCATTGTAGCAAGAACCTGTGGAGCAGCCGGTAGCGCTGCTGCGTGTTAATTCGTCGGTAGCGGCGTTTGCCACGCTTTACATCAACCCGCACCATTTTGCACTGGCATAGCTGGTTGGGGGGCTTCGGGGCTGGTTGACGCTGCTTGGCCGGCCGTTCATGATTGCTTGCCGCAATACGCGATAAGCAATTATCGGGTATTGCGCGGTACGTGTGGCATGGTGTGTGGCAGTGATTCTGTAGCGGCACACCAGAAAACGGCAGTGGGTCAACAGGTAAAAATAAACATGGCATACACAAGAGCAACATTCAATTTGCAGGAACTGCTAAAAGCGGTGCAAACGCTACGCGGTGCGGTGGAAGGAACGCAGCTGGCGTTGCTGCACAAATGGCGACCGCATTTGAAAAATCGCACCTTCATTCCCAGTGCGACCAATCTCGCCGCGTATGTGGGCTTGCGGCGCCACGATCTGCGTACCATGCAGCAGCAGCTCGCCATGCTCGGCCTGTCATCGCTAGGGCGCTGCGAAGCGCATGTGTTGTTGACGCTGGATTCGGTGATTCGCGTGTTGCAGCACATGGTCGGCGATATTCGTCCGGTGCGCTATATTCCAGACTCGGTGCGCGCCATCAGGCGAGACCAGGCCCTGCTGAAGCAGCACACCGGCCTGTTGCTGGGCGATGCGCCGCAGGGGCGCTGGACACGTTTCATGGTGACACTGCCGAGTGAGGCGGCTGAGGATTATTTATATGTGCGTGACCTGCTGATGCGCGGCATGAATTGTGCACGCATCAACTGCGCACATGACGGTAATCTGGCGTGGCGCAGTATGGCCATCCATATACGCCGTGCGGAAAAAGAAACCGGGCGGCCGTGCAAAATTTTGATGGATCTGGCCGGGCCGAAATTGCGCACCGGGTTTGTGACCGCAGGGCCTGCCGTGTTGCATCTCAAGGTCAAACGTGACGAGCGTGGCAAGGTGATCCAGCCGGGCCACGTCATTCTTGATGCGTCCGGTGCACCCGGTTGCGGGGCGACAGTCAATAAAATCGGCCAGCACGTACCGGCGCGCCTCAGTGTTCCCGCCGTGTGGCTGGATAAAATCAAGACGGGCGACAGCATCCAGTTTGAGGATTTGCGTAAACGCGAGCGCCGCCTGACGGTGGTGGAGCGGTTGTCGCCTGTCAAGGTGTTGGTTGCCTGTGAGGCGGGTGCGTATATCGAAACAGGCACCACTTTGCGGCATCAAACCAAACGCAAGGGCGATGGACATGCCACCGCATTGAGTGGCGACTTTATTCCGTTGGCGGCAAAAATTCGCGTATTTCAGGATGATTTATTGCTGCTGACCCGCAAAGATATCGCGGGCAAGCCGGAAAAGCGCAAGGCCACCGGAAAAATGATCAAGCACGCGCATATCTCATGCAGCGAGGCCGGAGTATTCGCTTTTCTCAAGGTCGGGCACAAGGTATGGATCGACGACGGGCGCATCGGCACGGTCATCGAAAAGCTGGATAAGCATGGCGCGTGGCTGCGCGTCACACGCGCCCGCCAGCAGGGCGAAACCATTGGCGCGGAGAAAGGGCTGAATTTTCCCGACAGCAAAATCGAGCTGCCAATCTTGAATGAGAACGATCTGAGTGCGCTGGACTGCGCCGTGGAGATCGCCGATATCATCGGGCTTTCCTTTGTACAGGGTGCGGAAGATATCGACAAGTTGAGCGCTGAACTGCACGCGCGCGGTAAGCCGGATATGGGTATCATTGCCAAGATTGAGACTCCTGCCGGGGTAAGAAACTTGCCGGAAATTATTGTCCACGGTGCCGGGCGCCATCCATTCGGTGTGATGATCGCGCGCGGCGACCTGGCGGTGGAGATCGGCTATGACCGTCTCGCGGAAATCCAGGAAGAAATTTTGTGGTTATGCGAAGCGGCACATGTACCGGTGATCTGGGCAACGCAGGTGCTGGAGAGCATGGTCAAGCAGGACATTCCGTCACGTGCCGAAATCACCGATGCCGCGATGGCAGAGCGCGCCGAGTGCGTGATGCTCAACAAGGGCCCGTACCTCTTCAATGCGCTGGATATATTGGACAGTGTGGTGAGTCGTATGCAGCACCACCAGTTAAAGAAGACCGCGCAATTTCGCGCACTGCATTGGTGATATAGTTTCCGCAAAGGAGGAATAGCCATGGGTTTGACCGATAAGATACTTGGCCCGAAATCGAAGTACGACAAGAGCCTGCCCTACACCTATGAAGCCAGGGTGCGCATTTTTGAAGGAAGCGAGGAGCATAATTCGTACCTTGCGGATACGATTTGCGGCCTGGTGGAACACCTGCACCGGAATGGTATAAAGCCCGACGAGGTTCAGATAGTCGAGGTTTACCAGGAACAGGAATTTCCGATAGATGTGAAGCGTTTTGCCAGATCCGGCCAGCAATGGCTTTTCAAGCCGGATCTCTGCCGCGCGTTCGAAGATCATTACCAAGGCCATATACAAGCCGGCACCTGCTCATTCAGCGACAGGGATTTCAAAGGCAACGGCCCCTGACGGGTTTCGGGAAATTGTAAAATTCTTACGCTCCCGCTGGAAAGGCGGGTTATGAGAAAGTTTTTTTATTTTCCTTTCCTTCTTCTTTCGGTGACAGTTTGTCCGCCGATACCCCAACTGTCTGTATCTATCTCTTCAATTACAACAACAGTTGTTTCCGGGTTTTTGCCAAGTACATTTTTTAACAGCTCAGTTACGCCCTGTATTAATTCGGTTTTTTTTTGGGGGGTAACACCTTCATTTGTGATTTTGATATTAACGAATGGCATTATTTTATTTCCTTCTTAGGGGGCAATATTTGGGATAACCATTTTTTGTGGTTAATATATTTCAAACTCATAACGTTTGCGGTAAGCGGCAAATTTAAGCAATGTGAGTCCTGCGTTATTCAGCACAAACGAATATTGCCGGGAATTGTCCACTTGGCCGCACTTGTCAGGCGCTGAACTTATAAAAGTATTTATCAAAATTTATTACTCTTCCATTAGCAACTTCCACGCCTTCCTTTTTAAGCAGCTCTTCTTTTTTCTTTGGACCCAACGCGTATTCACCTATGCGCCCATCGCTTTTAACTACTCTGTGGCACGGACGAATAACCAATTTATCATTTTTCGCCATAGCTGTTCCCACGGCACGACAAGCGCCCGAACCCAAAGCCTTGGCTATTTCGCCGTAAGTAGTAACTTTTCCTTCCGGGATTTGACACAATAATTTATGGCATTTCTCATAAAAATTGTATTGATCTTTCATCGGATCATCCTGTTTCTGTACAGCACTGGCATTTTTTCAATCGACCACACTTGTAAAATGAACATTCACCCAATGCTTGAGTTAAGCAGCAGCAAAGCCGACTGCCTTGAGCATGGGTACTCATGGAAGTGGGCCAATTCTGGCAAGTAAAGACATCTTGTTGCGAAAGGTGCTAACTATGGTATCCAGGCCAAGCCCGCCAACCAGAACGCCAGCGATCAAGCTGCCAAGCGAGAACTCCGCGACTACAAAAATGGCAAGCCCCAACATTACGAACAAGATGCCAAACGCATAAGTTACAGCGCGGTATACCTTGGATTGTGAGGATGGATGATCAGTGGGTTTCATGGGTCTAACGTTTGAATTCACCGGTGCTGCGTGGCCTTATCGTGCAGCGTCCAACGACTGAATGGAGCGAGGTTGAGTGCCGGGTTATGTTGCTTGAGTGTGATAAGCACTGAATCCCCAATATTTTCTAGGCGATTTCTCTAAGCAAAGCCATCCCATGCCATTGAGATATTTCGCGATGAACCAGTTTAGCGAGCCATGCCCAACGAGCAGTACGGAGCCATGAACGGAAGCCAAGTTGGCAAGGTTCTCCGCACAATGGCGTGCTCTTTCTTTCGCCGCTTTGAATGGCTCGGCATTCGCTGAATATCCAAGTACCCAAGCGAGCCGAAAAAATACAGACCACATCATCAAAGAGAGTCGTGGAAAACGCCATCTTGCATGAGGCATATCCATCTCTCGGAACATGGGATCGCAGACACCTACACGCTCGATACCAAGGGCCTTCGCCGATTCCAAAGAGCGTGGGAGGTTGCTGCACACGGTAATAGCGCATTGATTGGCTTGCTCAATTGCAAACTGAGGTGCGGGACATTCAGTATCGATACCAGCGGCATTGTATTTTTTTACCCAAGCGCCGAACTCCCCCGCATTCACCCAGAGATTCTTGTCGATCTTTGGTTTTCCATGCCTCATCAATACAATTCGCAACGGAGGTCTCCTGCAACATAACGTTCAAGTTGAGCGGCGTGCCGCTTTTGGCGCATCCTCTCGAACGCCGAGTTGGGTTGTAGTGCGCTGTTTCACTGGCTGTGAGATGAATTCAATTCTGAGTGTACAGCCTACTGCATCAGCATATTTTTTGAGTGATGCCATGGTGGGGGCATGCTTTCCAGCGCCTTCAAGGCGCGAAACGGCGCTCTTGGTCGTACCCATGCGATCAGCTACTGCTTCTTGAGTAAGACCAGCACGTGTACGCGCAGATAGCATTTCGTGCGCGAGAGCATACTCGGTTTCAAGGGCAGCATAGGCTTCGCGAAAGCCACGGCGTTTTGAAGCCTTTTCAAGGAAAGCTTTTTGATTGTGCGGTACAGGGTCGTATTTGAGGTTAGCCATTTTGTATCTCCTTCATTCGCTTACGCGCAATTTTGGTTTCTGGTGCTGGTGTTTCCTGAGACTTCTTAATAAACGCGTGCAGTACCACTACGCGTTGCCCAACAAGAAAACAATAGAACGCTCTTCCAATGCCGGATTTGCCGCGCGGGCGCAATTCAAACAACCCGCCACCAAAGGCGCGTGAGTGAGGTAAACGCAAGTTTGGCCCGTGTTCGATGAGAAGTTCGAGAATTCTTGCGTAGTCTGCGACAAAAATGAATAGGGGACAAATGAATAGGGGACAGACCACGGTTTGCAGCGAACATCACAGCAATTCCCCTTGGCCTACAACCATTTTTGCATCTTTGCTTGGCCTGCCCGATTGCCCTCTGTGCGCCCGCCGCCCCAGTGCCGCCCCTATCTCCCGTTGGAACCGTTCGCTGCCCAACGCATAGTTCCCATTGGTGGCGCTGCGTATCTGACCCACCACCTCTTCATCCAGATGCGCCTTGAACAATGCCCGGTAAGTCTCCCGTCGCTCCGCACCCTCGCGCCCCAGCCGCAGATATTGCTCATGCGGAACGATGAAACGGCTGGCCTTGCCCAGTGCATTGGTGTGATAGCTTGACCAGCGGTAATCCTGCGGGCGAATCACCATTCCGGCGCGCACCGGATTCAACTCGATATAGCGGTAGCACGCCAGCACATAATCCTCAGTCTGCGTTAAACAGGAACGGAATCGCCCTTCCCACAACGTGCCGCTGCGCTGGTAGGTATGGTTGACGTATTGAACATAGCGCTGCCCGAGATGCTTCATCAGCAGGGCCGCACTGTCGGCGCGTTGCGGGGTCAGCAACAAATGCACATGGTTGGTCATCAGGACATAGGCATGGATGGCGCAACCGAACTTTGTGGCGAATTCGTCAAGGTAGTGCAGATAGAGCTGGTAATCTTCCTCGGCATGGAAGCACACCGAGCGATTGTTGCCGCGCTGGATGATGTGCCAGGGTATACCGGGAACCGAGAGGCGTGCGCGGCGGGGCATGAGGAATTCTCAATGATGGATTGGCTGCATGTTAGCAGAAAACCGTGGTCTGTCCCCTATTGTTCTTGTCCCCTATTGTTCTTGCTATTGTTCTTTCGTTAGGCATTTGCGCCTCTTGTCTTCCCATTGCGGACATGCCAATAGCACAAGTAAATTGCAAAAATAATTTCCGGAGCGGCAAAAAGTAGCATGGGGGCGATGAGTTGCGTTAGACCAGCGACGGCACAGATAGACCCAGCGATTGGCCAGTACAGCGAGACAGGCTTACCTTTAACCCAACCTATGGTCATGACAAAAAGTGCGACCCACGACAATAACCCTGGAATTAACGAAAACAATAACACCAAGCCACTCAATATTCCTGGTGTTTGAAGCGACATTGTCGGTAATTGGGTATACCCATTGTGTATGAAGCCCATAACAAACAAAAACTGAAGAAACAGAAGAGGAAGCGAAATGAGCCAGATGACAACAGAGATGGCTATCTTGGAGTTCATTGTAAGCCTAACGTAGAGCTAACCGGCGCTGCGCAGACTTTTCGCGCAGCGTCCAGTGACCGAAGGGAACGGGGTTGAGCGCCGGGTTGGGGGTATGGATCATGTGCGCTGTGGCTTGGCTTCTTGCTGTAATGGGCGGGATGCTTCTGGGGTCGGCTTTAACCACTGCGTTATATAAAAAACTAGGATGGTTGAAATGGCCACAAGAATGATTCCAGATACTACTTTGGCGAGCACGTGCTCTCTAAGCCAGCGACCAATTGATTTGGTTCGACAGAATTTTTCGTCAGGAGGAAGTTCCATGAAATATGGATCATATTCACGATCAACCCAAGTAGGCCCGCCCACATACAAGGCGAGACTTCGCCTTTCTTTTTCGCGCTGTAGCGCAGAACGACGAGCAGAGCTTTCTTCACTTCTCTCTATCTCGATGTCGAGTTGCTTTTCGTTCATTGCTTCCAACTCACGATCATAAGGAATGCCATATGCAACCTTGTTGTAACCATCGGCGACCTGCTCTTGCGGAGTGCGTTCGTCAGCCATTGGCTACCACCAACTAAAAATAGAAAACAGTTTCATATCACAGCAATGTCGCCTATCCCCACCTGAATTGTCAATATGATAATCCATGTTTTTTGTTTTCATACGCTTAGCATAATTTCTCTGCTGGACATTTGTATTAGGGCAACCTAGACTTTCACGGATGAAAGTTAAGGTTGTTTCCCAGGATTTCTCCAAGCTGCTCGACCGGATACGTACAGAGATACGCGCGCGCCACTACAGTATCCGCACCGTGCAGGAACTGCTCGGCCACTCCGATGTTTCCACCACGATGATTTACACCCATGTGCTGAACAAAGGCGGCAAGGGCGTGGTCAGTCCGCTGGACAGGTGAGCCGCGCATCCATGAACATACTCGCTCTCGAAACTTCCACCGAATATTGTTCGGTTGCGTTGTGGCAGGATGGCACAATCATCAGCCGCTGTGAGCTGGTCGGGCAGAAACATTCCGAAGTGTTGATGGAAATGCTGGATGCGCTGCTGCAGGATGCCGGATGCAGGATTCAGGATATGCACGGCATTGCCTTCGGCAAGGGGCCGGGTTCATTCACCGGGGTGCGCATCGCCTGCGGCGTGGCACAGGGTCTGGCGCTTGGTGCCAATCTGCCGGTGGCAGGCATCTGCACGCTGGAGGCATTGGCAGAGGCATCCGGCAAGCCGCGCGTGATCACGGCGCTGGATGCGCGCATGGGCGAGATTTATCACGCCGTGTATGAAAAGCGTGATGGCGTCTGGATAATGTTGAGCGAGCCATGTTTGTGCAAACCGGAAGACGCGCCTTCGGTGCCGGGCGAGGGCTGGTTTGGTTGCGGCAGTGGTTTTGGCATGAGCACCCTCTCCCCTGGCCCCTCTCCCGCTAGCGGGAGAGGGGAAAAGTTGGTTGCGCGCTATGCAGGACAATTACAGGGCGTGGATGAAGTTGCGGTGCCGCAGGCCGCCGCGATAGCCGCGCTCGGTGCGGCACAATTCGCACAGGGTCGCGGCGTGGATGCGGCGCAGGCGTTGCCGTTGTATTTGCGCGACAAGGTGGCGCTCAAGACCAGCGAACGGGAACGGCGATGATGCGCGCGATGACGCGTGAGGATGTGGATGCGGCGCTCGCCATTGAACAGGCAGTGCAGTGCTTCCCGTGGACGCGCGGCAATTTTATCGAGGTGCTGGATAGCAGCTATGTATGCCGCGTGGACGAAGCGGAAGGTGGCGAGATTCGCGGCTATGCGATACTGCTGCCGCTGCTGGATGAAGCGGAGTTGCTAAGTATCGGCGTGGCAGCGGCGCAACAGCGTAAGGGGTTGGGGCGCGCGCTGCTGACCGAAATGCTGGGGATTTCGCGCGACAAGAACATGCGGCGTGTGTTCCTCGAAGTGTGTTCATCCAATGTTGCCGCGATTGCCTTGTATCGCAGCGCGGGCTTCAGTGAAATCGGTGTGCGGCGCGATTATTACCGGAATGCAAACGGCAGTGAAGATGCGCTGGTGATGGCGTGTGAGTTGACGGGTGAACGCGAAGCCTAAGGGCATTTCCCTCTCCCGCAGAGATTGAAAATTGCTTTTCTCGTTTGCCTCCTCTCCCGCTTGCGGGAGAGGATTGAGGAGAGGGTATCGGGAGAGGGGTTAGGGGAGAGGGTATGAATCTTCTGACAAGAGCCAAAGAGTTGCGAACTCAGCAAACAATGATTGAGCAGCGGCTTTGGTATCACTTGCGCGCACATCGCTTCATGGGGCTGAAATTCAAGCGGCAGAAACCGATTGGACGTTACATTGCAGACTTTGTTTGCTTGGAGCTTCGCCTGATTGTCGAGATTGATGGCGGACAGCACGCCGAACAGACGGAGTACGATCAGGTGCGGGATACATGGTTGCGCAGTGAGGGATATACAGTGTTGAGGTTCTGGAATAATGAGGTGCTACAACAAATGGAAAATATTTTGGAACAAATACGGAATACTGTTTTGCTTGCTCCCTCTCCCCCAGCCCCTCTGATATTCCCCCTAGCCATTCGACTAAGCCCGCAAGCGGGCAAGTCGCTGGTTATCCCGCCAGCGGGAGAGGGGAGCTAACTCTTATGGATAGACGCGAAGCAGTACTACGCGAGCTGAATCTGTATCCGCAATGGAAACTGCGCGGGGGTAGTGGCGCTGCTACCGGGCAGCCTGCGGCGCCTTCCTTGTGCGAGCCGGTTGCGCCCGTTCAGGCCGTTGCATCAGCGCCAGAGGCAGCAGTTGAACCGGAAATCACGACAGGTTCGGAGCAGCGTCGCGAGCAGATCATCAGCGAGCTTGGCTGGCCCGCACTGAAAACCATGGTGCGGGATTGCACCGCTTGCCAACTGCGCGCCGGTTGCACGCAGACGGTGTTCGGCGTCGGTGACGAACAGGCCGACTGGCTGTTTGTCGGCGAAGGACCGGGCGCGGACGAGGATGCGCAGGGCGAGCCGTTCGTCGGGCAGGCGGGCAAGCTGCTCGACAATATGCTGCTGGCAATCCAGCTGAAGCGCGGAAAAAAAGTGTACATCGCCAACATTGTCAAATGCCGTCCGCCCAACGACCGCACGCCGGAACGTGATGAGATTGCGACCTGCCTGCCGTATCTGCAACGCAAGGTCGAATTGATCAAACCCAAACTCATTGTTGCGCTGGGCAAGACCGCCGCCAACGCGTTACTGGGCAAGGATGCTGCATTGGGTTCGCTGCGCGGCAAGTTGCATGATTTCAACGGCATACCGTTGCTTATTACCTACCATCCCGCTTATCTGTTGCACAGCCCGATGGAGAAGGCCAAGGTGTGGCAGGATCTGTGTTTTGCTACAGAAGTAATGCGAAAACTCTGAAAGCATGGCACGTTAATATTTCGGGCAGGTACATTTTTATGCATCAGGTCGAATAATGAAAAAACTGTTGAGCGGCCAAGCCAGTGTGCTTTTTGTTGCCATTGCGATGGCTGTGGCCTTGCTGTTTGCTGTGTTGATATACAACCAATACGGGCACACCAAACCAGTTATAAAAATCGGCGTATTGCATTCACTCACCGGCACGATGGCAATGAGCGAGACACCGCTGGTGGATGCGGTGCGATTGGCGGTGGAGGAAACAAACCAGTCGGGCGGGGTGAACGGACAGCCAATCGAGATGGTTGTTGCCGACTGTCGCTCCGATGCCGCTTATTGCGCACAGCAAGCCGAGAAATTGATTGTGCAGGAGGGTGTTCAGGCGCTGTTCGGCTGCTGGACTTCGGCTTGCCGCAAGGCGGTCAAGGCGGTTGTCGAAAAACATCACCACCTGCTGTTCTATCCGCTGCAATACGAAGGGCTGGAACAATCGCCCGACATCATTTACACCGGTGCGACACCCAACCAGCAAGTCATTCCCATGGCGTTGTGGGCGTTGCAAGATCGGGGGAAACGTTTTTTTCTGGTTGGCTCAGACTATATTTTTTCACATACGGCCAACCACATGGTCAAGGATGTGTTACTCGCCCAGGACGGGCAATTGCTCGGTGAGCGCTATGTACCGCTGGGTGAAACAGATATGGCAACAGTGGTGCAGGAAATTGCGACGCAGCGCCCGGATTTCATTCTGAACACACTCAATGGAGACAGTAATCTGTATTTTTTTCGTGCGCTGCATGAGGCGGGTATCAGCGCGGAAAAAATACCGGTGTTCTCCACCAGTATCGCAGAGGTGGAACTGGCGGCGATCGGGGCAGATCTGGTAGCCGGGCATTATGCTGCGTGGAATTATTTCCAGAGTGTGGACAGCGAAGAAAACAAGGCGTTCATTGCGCGCTTCAGGGAGCGCTTCGGCAAGGAGCGCGTGCTGGATGATCCGATGGAAGCGAGTTATATCGGAGTAAAACTGTGGGCGGACAGCGCGCGCACTGCCGACGCGGCGGACTTGATACAGATAAAAAATATTCTCGCGCAGCAAAGCATGTCTGCCCCACAGGGCATTGTGGCGATAGACTTCAGCAACCGGCACCTCTGGAAAACCGTGCGCATCGGCAGGGCACGTACCGACGGTCAATTCGATATCCTCTGGCAATCCGAAGCGGCCGTGCGGCCGGCACCCTTTCCGTTCTATCGCAGCCGCTCGGGATGGCTTGCCGAACAGCAATTGTTGTCGGGAGCGGCGCGATGAAATTCACCTCGCTTACCCAGCACCTGGTAGTCTGGTTCGTTCTGGTTGCGCTGCTGCCACTGCTGCTGTTCGGCTATTTGAGCCTGCAACAGAACCAAGCCACGTTGCACGCAGAAACGCAGGCGCGCATGACGCGCCTGGCGGACAAGAAGGCAATGGAGATCAAAAACTATTTGGCCGAGCGTGTTCAGGATAGCCAGTTGCTGGCGCGCGGAATGTTGGTGGAGCAGGCGATGTCCACTCTGTCACGCACCTACTCGCAACATCACCCGGATTCAATCGAATACCGTAACGCAGACAAACTGGTCCGCAGTTATTTTCCCGCCTGCATTGAAGATTGCTCATTATTTTCAGATGTATTTCTGATCACCCCACAGGGCGAAATTATTTACACCGACAAACACGAAGCAGATTTTGCCACCAACCTATACAGTGGCCCGTATCGTGATTCACAGCTGGCCAGGGCATTTCGCGAATCCAGTATGACATTGGAAAGTGGTCTTTCCAGCTTCGAAATTTATGCGCCTTCAGGCAAGCCTGCCGCTTTTGTTACCGCGCCGATCATGCGTGGTGGCATATTTCATGGCGTAATTGCTTTTCAGCTCAACACCGAAAAAATCTACCAGGTGGCGCTGGAGGCTGGCGGGTTGGGTGCGACCGGTGAAACCTTGCTGGCCGAATTGACGGCTTCCGGAGAAGCCAAGTTTGTCGCGCCGCTCCGCCATGATCCACAGGCTGCCATGCAACGCAAGATAAATATGCAAACAGCAAATATCCCGACACGCAATGCCTTGCTTGGCCGGCATGGCGACGGGGTGGGAACCGACTATAGCGGTCGGCAAGTGATCGCTGCATGGCGTTATCTGCCCGAGTTACGCTGGGGAATGGTGGTCAAAATTGATGCAGATGAAGCATTTGCGCCTATTTATCAGCAGCGGCGAACCCTCCTGGAGATATTGCTGGGGCTAATTTTGCTGGCAGGAGTAACTGCAATTTACTTGGGGCGGCAACTGGTGGCACCGCTCAGGGCGTTTGTGCTGACTGCTGATCAGGTGGCACTTGGTGATCTGGGCAAGCGTGTCAAAGAAACACGCACGGACGAAATCGGCGCACTGGCACGTGCTTTCAATCGCATGGCCGGGAGCCTGCAATCGCTATACCGCTCGCTCGAAGAACGCGTTCAGGAACGCACGCGCGAGTTGAATGCAGCCAATGAACAGTTACAGGAAGAGCTCGTCTTTCGCGAGCATATTGAGATGGCCATGAGCAAGAGCCAGGTTGAATTGCAGCGTAATCAGGATTTGCTCAATGAGGCGCAGCGGCTGGGACAGTTGGGCAGTTGGGTGCTAAATCCACTGACGGGTGAGCTGGAATGGTCGAACGAGACTTTCCGGATTTTTGAACTGGATCCGGCGCAGTTCAGTCCATCCTATAATAATTTCCTGAATATAATTCATCCGGATGACCGCGAGCGGGTGAATCAGGCCTACACACAATCCCTGAAGGACAAACAGGCATACGATATTGAGCATCGTGTAATCATGGCTGACGGCCGCATCAAGTGGGTACGCGAGCACTGCGCCAGCAATTTTGACGAATCGGGTAAAGTAATACGCTCGATGGGGGCGGTGCAGGATATTACCGGTCAGAAGCTGGCTGAAGAGAAACTGCGCGTTGCAGCCGCAACTTTTGAGACGCATGAGGCCATTCTGATTACCGATGCAAACGCAAACATCATTCGCGTCAACCGTACATTTACCGAAGTCACCGGTTATCCGCCGGAAGAGGTGCTGGGCAAGAATCCGCACATCCTCAGTTCTGGTCGCCAGGATAAGTCGTTCTATGCGGAGATGTGGCGGCAATTGCTCGAGAGCGGTACCTGGAGCGGTGAGATGTGGGACCGGCGCAAGAATGGCCAGATTTATCCGAAGTGGCTGAATATCACCGCTATAAAAAACGCACAGGGCATGACGACTGAATATGTCGGTATCTTCAGGGATATCACGACACGCAAGCAGGCCGAGGCGGAAATACATAACCTTGCTTTTTATGACGTGTTAACCAGTCTGCCCAACCGGCGCCTGCTGCTGGACCGTTTTCACTTTGCGCTGTCGGCGTCGGCGCGCAGCCATCATTACGGCGCGGTATTGTTTCTCGATATGGATAATTTCAAGACGCTGAATGACACATTGGGGCACGCTTATGGCGACCTGATGCTGATGGAAGTCGCCAGACGCATTCAGTATTGTGTGCGTGAGGTGGATACCGTGGCACGCTTTGGCGGTGATGAGTTTGTGATATTGATCGAGGAAATCAGCACGGACGCGCAAGATACTTCGCAACGGATTGTGCTGATTGCAGAGAAAATACGCGCGGCACTGGTAACGCCCTATCGGATCAAGGGGAATGAGTATCACAGCTCGCCCAGCATCGGGGTATGCATGTACCGGGGCACCGAAGAAACGGTAGATGAACTGCTCAAGCGCGCCGATCTGGCGATGTACCAGGCCAAGGATGCAGGGCGGAATACGGTGCGGTTCTTCGATCCGGTCATGCAGCAGGCGGTGGAGATGCACGCCGCGCTGGAAGCGGATTTGCGCCGCGCCCTGCCCAATCTGGAACTGCATCTGTATTACCAGATACAGGTGGATAATGAGTATCGCCCGCTGGGTGCGGAGGCGCTGCTGCGCTGGATACATCCGCAGCGCGGCATGGTTTCTCCCGCGCAGTTCATCCCGGTTGCCGAAGAGAGCGCGCTGATTCTGGATATCGGGCATTGGGTTCTGCAAACCGCCTGCCGACAGCTCGCGGTATGGGGCGAAAATGAGCATACGCGCAATCTGACGCTGGCGGTGAATGTCAGCGCGCGGCAGTTCGGCCTGCAGGATTTTGTAGACCGGATTGCGGCGGTGTTGCGGGAAAGTCGCGCGGAACCATCGCGTCTAAAGCTGGAATTGACCGAGGGTATGGTGCTGAGCGATGTTGCCGATGTCGTGGCCAAGATGCGCGCCTTGAAGGCACTTGGGGTGAGTTTGTCCATGGATGACTTCGGTACCGGCTATTCATCGCTGTCCTACCTGAAGCAACTGCCGCTCGACCAGATCAAGATCGATCAGAGCTTTGTGCGCGACATCGTGTTGGATAACGCCGATGCCGTAATGGTGAAAACCATTATCGACATGGCGCGGAATTTTAATTTGAATGTCATCGCCGAGGGTGTGGAAACCGGAGAGCAACTGGACTTTCTCGAACGGAATGGCTGCATGGCCTATCAGGGCTATCTGTTCAGCAAACCGGTACCCATCGATGAGTTTGAAATACTGCTCAAGAAGTTGCAGGGCAGTTGAATTTACTTCTTGCTACTTTTGCCCTTTGTCCTGATCGTGACCGTGTTTTTTGTAGAGCGCGGCCATGGTGCCGGACAGCAGCAGGCCAAATACCAGGATGATGAAATAAATATGCAGCTCCAGCCCTTCCATCAGGGCATACAACCCGAGCATCGCGAAGATGCTCAGATTCTCATTGAAGTTCTGCACCGCGATGGAGCGCCCCGCACCCATCAACAGGTGGCCGCGATGTTGCAGCAGTGCGTTCATCGGCACCACGAAAAAGCCACCCATTGCACCAATGATAATCAACAGGAAAATCGCCAGTGTGCTGCCGGTCACCGGGATCATCATTAGCACGCCGATGCCCATCGCAATACCGACCGGCAGCACTCTTACCGCACGTTCCAGCTTGATGTATTTTGCCGCCAGCACCGAGCCGATGGCGATGCCGATGGCCACCCAGGCGGTGAGCTTGGCGGCTGCGCTGATGTCGTAGTGCAGGGCGACCGCCGCCCAGGCCAGTACCACCAGGCGCAGCGTGGCGCCCGCACCCCAGAATAGCGTGGTGACCGCCAGCGAAACCTGACCGAGCGGGTCTTTCCACAGCAGCCTGAAGCAGTGCCAGAAATCCCGGGTCAGAAACACCGGGTTGCGGCTGAGCGGTTTATGGTCAATGGCCACATACGGGATGTACAGGTTGAAAATTGCAGCGGCGATATAGATCAGCACGATGATGGCAATGGCCAATTCAGTGGCGCTGTCGATCAGTGGAATGCCCAGAGCTTGCACCAGCGGGGCGCCAAGGGTGGGATTGATAAGAATGCCGCCGACTACCGCGCCAAGCACGATGGCGGCGACAGTCAAACCTTCCATCCAGCCATTCGCCTTGACCAGTTCGCCGGGCGGCAAATATTCGGCGAGGATGCCGTATTTGGCGGGAGAATAGGCAGCCGCTCCCAGCCCGACCAGGCCATAGGCAAGTAACGGATGAATGCCGATCAGCATGGCCACGCAACCTGCCAGTTTGATGATGTTGCTGATGAACATCACGCGCCCCTTGGGTAGCGAGTCGGCAAATGCACCGACGAAGGGTGCCAGTATGATGTAGGAAATAATGAAGCTCTGCTGCAATATCGGGGTGTGCCAGGCCGGCGAGTGCAAATCCATGAGCAGGGCAATCGCGGCGAACAGCAAGGCGTTGTCCGCGAGCGCAGACAGAAATTGCGCCGCGAGGATGATGTAAAAACCGAGATTCATTAGATGGGGAAGTATTTTTGGCAGGCCGTTTTATATCACGAAAGCGTTGCCCCTGCTATTATTCGCGCCTGTTAAAATTTTGTGACAGGTCAGCTTTAATGCCACGTCCCATTCAGGTTCATATCAACCCTGGCGCACTGGAAAATAACCTTCGGGTGGCGCGCCGTGCCGCACCGTCTGCGCGCATCATGGCGGTGATCAAGGCAGACGGCTACGGCCACGGTTTGCTGCGTGTCGCCGAAGCGCTGTCTACTGCAGACGGCTTTGCGCTGCTGGATATTCAGGATGCAGTGCTACTGCGCGAAGCGGGCTTTCGGCAGACAATTCTGCTGTTGGAAGGAGCTTTCAGCGCCGAGGATATGGTTCTCATTGCTGAATACAACCTGGTCTGTGTGATTCACAGTGCGTGGCAGATCGCCTTGCTCGAGGTCTGCTCCGGCAAGCGTTTACTGGATATATGGCTCAAACTCAACAGCGGCATGAACCGGCTGGGTTTTACGCCGCAACAGGCGGCGCAGGCAATGGAGCAATTGCGTCGCCAGCACGCCGTGCGCGACATCACGTTGATGACACATTTTGCCAATACCGACGAGGCGCGCGGCATTGCCGAACCGCTTGCCCGGTTCAATAATTTTGCCGCGCCGTATCGTATGCCACGCTCGTTGGCCAACTCTGCCACGCTACTGCGCTACCCGGAAGCACACGGCGACTGGGTGCGTCCCGGTCTGATGCTGTATGGCGCATCGCCCTTCGCCGAAGTCGGCGCGCAACAACTTGGATTGCAACCGGTGATGACGCTGCGCAGCCGCATTATTGCAGTACAGGAGTTGCGTGCCGGTGACGAGGTCGGTTATGGCGCATTGTTCCGCGCCGAGCGCGCCATGCGTGTCGGCATCGTCGCCTGCGGCTACGCCGATGGTTATCCGCGCCCGGCGCCAACTGGCACGCCAGTATTGGTGGATGGTCAGCGCACGCAGACACTGGGGCGCGTCTCGATGGACATGCTGTGTGTGGATTTGAGTGCATTGCCGCAAACCGGCATCGACAGCGCCGTCACACTATGGGGCGAAGGTTTGCCGGTTGAGGAAGTGGCACGTGCGGCGGGAACTGTCAGTTATGAGTTGATGTGTGCGCTGGCCGCGCGCGTGCCGGTTGTAGCTTGATTTTAAGACTGTCTATTAACTTCAAGCCGCGAACCCCTCCCAACCTCCCCCTTGTCAGGGGAGGGGTTGTCTTGGTTCTCCCTCTGACAAGGGGAGAGTTATAACCAGCGACTTGGCAAGCGTTGTTTGCTCGCTTAGTCGAATGGCTAGTTGTTTCATCAGAGGGGGTTTGGGGTTAATGGGTAATGTGAAGTTGATATAACGAAAGGAAGAAATATGTTGGGCATCATTGGTGGCAGCGGTGTTTACAATATTGATGGATTGGAGAATCCCCGCTGGGTGAAGGCAGAATCTTCTTTTGGCGAAGCATCGGATGAAATTTTAATCGGTGAGTTGGATGGGCAACCCATCGCCTTTCTGCCGCGCCACGGACGCGGACACCGTATTCCACCATCGGCAATTAATTTTCACGCCAACATCGACGCGCTCAAGCGTCTCGGCGTGACCGACATCATTTCAGTGAGTGCGGTCGGGTCGTTGCGTGAAGATTATGCGCCGGGTATGTTCGTCATCGTCGACCAGTTCATCGACCGCACCTTCGCGCGGGAAAAGAGTTTTTTCGGCAGCGGTTTGGTGGCGCATGTTTCGATGGCACAACCGGTGTGCCGCCGTTTGGGCGACCATCTTTATGTGGCAGCGCAGCAGGCCGGCATTCCGGTCGTGCGCGGCGGCACCTATCTGGTGATGGAGGGGCCACAATTTTCCAGTTTCGCCGAATCGGAAATGTACCGTTCCTGGAAATGCGACGTAATCGGTATGACCAACATGCCGGAAGCCAAGCTCGCGCGCGAAGCCGAGATCTGTTATGCCACCGTCGGGATGGTGACCGACTTTGATTGCTGGCATCCCAACCATGACAACGTGACGGTGGAAGCCATTGTCAAGGTGTTGCTGGAGAACGCCGACAAGGCGCGCACGCTGGTGAAGGATGTTGCACCGCGTGTGCGGGGCGATGCGCAAGCCTGTGAGTGTGGCTGCCGCAACGTATTGCAATACGCCATCATCACCGCACCGGAAGCACGCGATCCGGTTATGGTCGAAAAACTGTCCGCCGTGGCGGGACGGGTGTTGAAATAACCGGAAAGTGGGAAGTAGGGAGTAGTAAGTTGGAAAAACCGCTGCTCCACCCACTCCCCACTTCCTACTCACTACTTACCAGGAGCTCGTATGCCAATCAAATCGAAAATCCGCACCGTGCCCCATTACCCCCATCAGGGCATCATGTTCCGCGACATCACCACCTTGCTGAAAGACCCGATCAGCTTGCGCGCCACGATTGACGCTATCGCCAACCGCTACAAAGACAAGAAGATCGATAAGGTGGCCGGTATTGAGTCACGCGGCTTCATCGTCGGGACGCCGGTCGCTTACCAGCTCGGCGTGGGATTTGTGCCGATCCGCAAGAAGGGCAAACTGCCCGCCGCAACCGTCGGGTGCGACTACCAGCTGGAATACGGCACCGATCGCATCGAGATACACGTGGACGCGATCCAGAAGGGTGACCGCATATTGCTGGTGGATGACCTGATCGCCACCGGCGGAACCGCAGAGGCGGCCACCAAACTGATACAGGACATGGGCGGCATCGTGGTGGAATGCTGCTTCGTGATTGATCTGCCGGATATTGGCGGACGGGCGCGGCTGGAAAAACACGGGCACAAGGTGTTTGCTTTGTGCGAGTTCGAAGGGGACTAATAATTTAGCCCCAGAATTGAATGGATGCAATGAAAGTTAACAATATCCCTTATCGCACCATCTGGCCTGCCGCCGACAACACGGCGGTAGAGATCATCGACCAGACGCGGCTGCCGCACGAATTCGTCACGCTGCGCCTTGACACCATGCGTGATGCCGAACGTGCCATCCGCGACATGCAGGTGCGCGGTGCGCCGCTGATCGGTGTAACGGCGGCTTACGGCGTGGCGCTGTCGATGCGCGATCACGCCTCGGACGCAGCATTGGCCGCGACATGCAGCGTGCTGCTGGCGGCGCGCCCGACGGCGGTGAATCTGCGCTGGGGCGTGGAGCGGATGCGCACCTTCCTTGCGCCACTGCCAGCGGAGCAACGCGCCGCTGCGGCATGGCAGGAAGCGGCGTGCATCGCTGACGAAGACGTGGGAATATGCTCCAGCCTCGGCCAGCATGGCAGCGCGATCATCCGCGCACTTCATCAAAAGAACAACGACACGGTCAACATCCTCACTCACTGTAATGCCGGTTGGCTGGCGACGGTGGACTGGGGTACGGCGCTGGCACCGGTTTACAAGGCGTTTGACGCGGGAACTCCGCTGCATGTGTGGGTGGACGAGACCCGCCCGCGCAACCAGGGCGCGAGCCTCACCGCGTGGGAACTCGGACAACACGGCGTACCGCACACCGTCATTGTGGACAACGCGGGTGGGCATCTGATGCAACACGGCAGGGTCGATATGGTGATCGTCGGTTGCGACCGCGTTACCGCGTGCGGTGATGTGTGTAACAAGATCGGCACTTATTTGAAAGCATTGGCCGCGCACGACAACGGTGTGCCGTTCTACGTGGCGTTACCCACGCCGACGATAGACTGGACATTGCAGGACGGCGTAAAGGAAATCTCCATCGAGGAGCGCGCCCCAGAAGAAGTGACGCATATCGCCGGATTGTGCGATGACGGACAAGTGCGCAGCGTGCGGCTGACCCCGAAAAATTCACGCGCAGCCAATTACGGCTTCGACGTAACCCCGGCGCGGCTGGTGACCGGGCTGATTACCGAGTGCGGCGTGGTCGCGGCGGACGCGCAGGCGATGCGGGTGTTGGCAATATAAACTCTCCCGTAAGCAGAAGAGGAAATCCGCTCCTTCCCCCTTGCAGGGGGAAGGTTGGGATGGGGGTAGATAGTGCGGATAAAGTTTCTACCCCCTCCCTAACCCTCCCCCTGCAAGGGGGAGGGGATAACCAATGAAGAGCTGAATTTGACAAGATCAGGTACAAAAATGGAAAACCTCTGGAACGATACGGAAGCAGGCAGGCAGCAGGACATCCTCGCGGAGCGCGTCTATTCGTCGCGCCTGCTCGGCGCGAACCCGGACCTGGTGCTGCATGGCGGCGGCAACACTTCGGTCAAGGACATGAGCCAAAACATCTTCGGCGAGGATGTGGAAACACTGTTTGTGAAAGGCAGCGGCTCCGATCTCTCCACGATAGAGGCCAAAGACTTCGTTGCGGTGCACCTCGATGCGATGCTGAAACTGTCACGCCTGGAAAAACTGTCCGACATCAACATGGCGCGCGAACTCAAGCTGGCTTCGCTCGATCCGAATGCGCCCGCGCCGTCGGTCGAGGCTATTTTGCATGCGCTGATCCCGCACCGCTTCGTCGATCACACCCATGCCGATGCGATTGTCACGATCACCAACACTGCTGATGGAGAGGCGCGCATCCGCGAACTGTTCGGTGATGAGGTCATCGTGCTGCCTTATGTGATGCCCGGCTTCGACCTCGCCAAATTATGCGCTGAAGTATTCCCTGCACAGGCTACGTTGCGTACCATCGGTATGGTGTTGATGAATCATGGCATCTTTAGTTTCGGTGATACCGCAAAGCAGGCCTACGACCGCATGATTGAACTGGTCGGACGCGCCGAAGATTACCTGAAGAAGAACGCACCGCTTGCACCGGCCCCGGATATTGAATCTACCGCCAACTGGTTTAAGTTGCCGGAGCTGAGGCAGAAGGTTTCCGCTGCCGCCGGTTTCCCACTGCTGTTGCGTAGCAATGCTAGTAATGCCGCGCTGGCCTTTGCCCGCCATCCGCAGATTGCGGAAATTTCGCAACGCGGCCCGGCCACGCCGGATCACATCATCCGCACCAAACGGTTACCGCTGCTCGGGCGGGATGTTGATGCCTACGTGCAGGCGTACCGGAATTATTTTGAAAAGAATTCCGCAACAGCAAAAACGCCGCTGACGATGCTCGACCCCGCACCGCGCGTAATTGTCGACCCGGAATTCGGGTTGCTTGGCGCAGGCAGATCAGCGCGCGACACGCAAATCATCGAAGATATCTATTCGCATACCCGGGACATCATCTTGCGCGCCGAAGCGCTCGGCGGCTATCGCGCGCTGGGTGAGGCTCCACTGTTCAGCATGGAATACTGGGACCTCGAACAGGCCAAGCTGAAAAAAGCCGGCGCGCCGAAAGCGTTTGCCGGAGAGGTCGCGCTGGTGACCGGTGCGGCATCCGGCATCGGTAAGGCCTGCGTGCAGGCATTTCTGAATCGGGGTGCGGCGGTGGTGGGTGTGGACATCAACCCGGCGGTCGAATCTTTGTATGGTGAGCGTGCAGACTATCTGGGCATCGCGGCAGACGTGACTTTGCCCGGTGCGGTAAAGGCAATCCTCGAAACAACCATTCGCCATTATGGCGGGCTCGATATGCTGGTGCTGAATGCCGGCATCTTCCCCGGCGGCAAACGTATCGACGCGCTGGGTGACGACGAGTGGCGCAGGGTGATGGCGGTTAACCTGGACACCAACCTGGTGCTCATGCGCGAGGCGCATCCGCTGCTGAAAGTGGCACCGCGCTATGGTCGCGTGGTGGTGATCGGATCGAAGAATGTTCCGGCGCCCGGTCCCGGCGCGGCAGCCTATTCCGCATCGAAAGCGGCGCTGACGCAACTGGCCCGCGTCGCCGCACTGGAGTGGGGTAAGGACGCGATCCGCATCAACCTGGTCCACCCGAACGCGGTATTCGACACCGGCATCTGGACTGCGGAAGTGCTGGCGCAACGCGCCGCCCATTACGGTATGACGGTGGACAACTACAAGCGCAACAACGTGCTGCACGAAGAGGTCAGAAGCCGGGATGTCGCGGAACTCACAGCGGAAATGTGCGGTGTGCTGTTCGCCAAGATCACCGGTGCGCAGGTGCCGATTGATGGCGGCAATGAACGGGTGATATGAAGCTGGTTTTTCGTGAACTGCTGACCCAAACTTGCTCAAGCAACAGTCGAAACAACGCCGCTGCGTTGCGGCAGCGGCGTTGTTCATACATTTCTGCAGTTAACGTTTCAGTTTTTCAATACCCAGCATCTTCATGATGCTGCCTTCGTAGAACGGCTCCGCTGCGCCCTTCTTCATCTTGCGGATGAAGTATTTCTCGAACGCGATCTTGGCAAGATGCACCCACTTGCCTTCGGAGAACCAGTTCACATTGCGCGGCGGAATCTGCGGTATTGCCACGAAGGCTACCCCGGTATCGCCGAAGTCGGCCAGGCAGACCGCGTTCCAGGTGGCTTCCTTGTCGGCGGGCGCGCCGGTGAGGTCGGCGTGGATGTTATATACGGTGGCGGTCACCATGGACTCGATCATGTAGCCGGTTTTCGGTGTGCCGACCGGAATGGGAGTAGGCTCTACCGGCGGGATGGCGACGCACACGCCGACCGAGAAGATGTTCTTGTACTTGGGGTTGCGCTGGTGTTTGTCCACCAGAATGAAACCGCGTGGCTGGGTCAGGCCTTCGATACCGAATACCGCATCTACTCCCTTGAAAGCAGGCAGCATCATGCTGTAGTTGAACGGCAGTTCATGTTGTTTCTTTTCCATGCCCATGTCGTCATATTCGGTAACATACATCTTGCCCGCTTCGATCTTGGTGGTCTTGGCATTGCAGATCCACTTGATGTCGTGATCGCGCATGGCGGATTCGATGATGCCCTTGGAATCGCCCACACCGCCCAGACCAAGGTGGCCGATGTAGGGTTCAGAAGTGACGAAAGTCATCGGTATCTTGTTGCGTATCTTGCGTTTGCGCAGGTCGGTATCCATGATAAAGGCGTATTCGTAAGCCGGGCCGAAGCAGGATGCGCCCTGTACCGCACCGACCACGATGGGACCGGGATTTTCGCAAAAATGCTCCCATTCATCGTGCGACTTCATCGCATGGTCGACATGACAGATCGAGTGTGAAAAGCCGCCGTGCGGGCCGAGCCCTTCGATTTCCTCAAAGGCGAGTTTCGGGCCGGTGGCGATCACCAGATAATCGTAGGCGATGGTCTGTCCATCGCCGAGTTCGAGCTGATTCTGGTCGGGATGCACACGCTTTACGCCGGTGGAGATAAAGTCGATACCCTTGCGCTCCAGATAGGTACGCACCGGAAACTCGATCTGCTTGCGTTCGCGCCACTTCACGCCCACCCAGGGGTTGGATGGCACGAAGTGGAAATTCTCACCGTCGTTGATAACGGTTACCTTGTGGCTCTTGTCCAGCTTGTTGCGCATTTCGTAAGCCGCCGGCATGCCGCCAATTCCTGCTCCCATGATTACAATATGTGCCATGTCTCCTCCTTGCGAATAAATTGATAAGGCCAACTTGATGAATCACGCGGTTTCGGGGCGGTGAGAACGTGATGAGTGCCGCCCTTGCATAAAACGCACCCCCGCCCGAGAGTGTCTATCGTTAAACAGGGGGATAACAGTATAACTCTGATGGAGGAAGGCAGAGAGGCCGTTTTCACGGTGTGATGATGCGTCACGTCATTTTGCGAGCATGGTTCTTTGGCAAACCACACGGCGGTTTTCACACGGGAAGACAGGTTGAGTTTGTTCAGGATGTGACGTACGTGCTCGGTCAGCAGTTTGGGTGGATTATTTGGGAGCCCCGCAATACTTTGACCAAATGGCCGAGGCCGTCGGTGTGGAGCCGATCACCGGCTACGATCAGAAAGTCATCTGCTGCGGTGGCAATGCGAAGCAGGCCGGACTGGACGGGCAGGTTATTCAGCCGGAAAAAATGGCAAGACTTTGCCGGGAAGTGGTGGGGTTATAATTCCCGCATCCGCAAAGAATAGAGGAAAGCAACATGCAACACATTAGCCCCAAAGAGGCCTACGATTTCCTGCAAACCAACCCGGAAGCGGTGTTTATTGATGTGCGCAGCGAGATGGAATACATGTTCGTCGGTCACCCGCGCGGCTCCATCCTGATCCCTTGGGTAGACGGTCCGGAATGGGAGATCAATCCGGATTTTGTCACGCAAGTGCGTAAAGCCTCCAGCGTCAACCGCCCAATCGTGCTCATCTGCCGCTCCGGGCACCGCTCCGCTGATGCCGGACTGGTTTTGGAGCAGGCCGGCCTGCAAGACATCTACAATGTTAAGTACGGCTTCGAAGGCGATCTCAATGATGCCCGCCACCGCAATTCACACAACGGCTGGCGCTTTGATAATCTGCCCTGGGCGCAGACCTGAGTTGTCTCGCAGCCCCCACCCCATCATCATCGCGGGAAACAGTCGGGGGTTTTTATGCGCGTTCGTGCATCGGCCGGGGCAACTCCGACTATCGCTAGCCAAATTAGTTTATGGCCATTTGCAGGCAATTACGCCCTGACTGTTTAGCGCGATACATCGCCGCGTCAGCAGCCCTGACCAAATCTTTAGTGGCATGTTGTTCTGAAGGCATCAAGCTGGCTACACCAAGACTCACCGTGACGAAGCCGGGGGGTGTTTCTGCGTGTGGCATAGCCAGTGACCGAACCTCGTGCAGGATATTCCGGGCAGTTTCCATTGCACCATGTGCGCTCGCTCCCGGCAACAGCACGACGAATTCTTCACCACCGTAACGCGCCACCAGATCGCCCGCACGCCGCACGGTCTGCGTCATGACCTGGGCTAGTGCACGCAGGCAGTCATCACCGGCCAGGTGGCCGTAGTGATCGTTAAAATGCTTGAATTGGTCGACGTCGACCATGATCAAAGCCAGAGGTGTACCCGCACGTTTTCCCCGGCCCCATTCTTGCGCAAGCATATAGTCGAAGTTGCGGCGGTTGGCGATACCCGTCAACCCGTCGGTATTGCTCAGTGCATCAAGCTTGTCATTTGATTCCTTCAACGCCTGGGTGCGCTGCTCGACCAGTGTCTCAAGCTCACGATTACGTTCTTGCAAGCGTATCATCGGGTAGACCTCACCATCTTGTGCCAAGCCGAAGGGGATCGAAATACCGCTATGTGCGATCTTCCAGTCTTCACCTTCAAGCCGGAAAACCAGTATCAGCCTTGCCGTTTCCCGAGACAGAAAGTGCTCGGGGAACGGCAGGTGAATACGAAAAAATGCGGTGACGGCGACGACGGCGTCGCTGATATCCTGCAGAAAGAGATCCCGCATCTCGATGCGAATATGATCGGGCACTTGCGCAAAGTCCTGCCTGGTGATTTTTACCCACTCGTCTTTGTCCTTGACGAGTAAATCGCTGCTGCCGGCATATCCACTGAAATTTTTACTGAAACGCGCTGTCAGGCGGTCATCGCGCGATGCGTACATTTCGATGTATTCGTCAAACAGTGAGCGGATTAAGTGCTGGCGATCTTCTTGCATGTGGTTGGTTAAAAGATCACTTGATAACACCACAGGAGACACGCGCACCGCCGCCACCCAATGCCGCTGGATGATCTGAATGATTGTCACCGCCGGCATGGATAATTATTGCGCGACCACTTAAATCATCAAGCTTCAAACGCGGTGCCAATACTGGCTGAATAGAAGAGCCGTTTGCCTCAACATACAAAGGTGGGAGATCCCCAAGATGATTCTCACCCCACGGTGTACCGTGAACATTTGTAGCCGCCGGATCATAATGACCACCAGCAGAGCCGGCAGCAACCATTTTCCCGTCTTTTTCTTTAGGCTCGCAGCTGGCATTCTGATGCAAATGAAAGCCATGAATTCCCGGAGCCAAACCTTGAAGTGATGGCGTAAAAACAAGGCCATATTTAGATTCAGAAATGGTTGCCTGACCAATACTAGTGCCAACTCCTTTTTCTGAAACTAAATTCATTGGAACAATAACATCTGCAAATGCTGTTGATGCGAAAATTGACAACAATAAAATAGCCAGTTTTTTCATTATATTTTCCTCAGCAGGTTTTAGCTTTGCGACATGACGCAATCGCAGGCGCTGCCGGGACTACCGTGCGCCCTTCTTTTATCCACCCGAGCATGCCGTTGCCGGCGTTGTAAATTTTTGCGTAACCTGCTTGCTGCGAGAGAAACTGGCTGACTTTTTGGGAGCGGGCGCCGCTGCGGCAAATGATAATTACGGGATCACCGGGCTTGGCAAAAGCTTTGACATTTTCCAGCCATGCTGCCGGATCGGCATTGCCGCGCGCATCGAAGTAAGTCAGCAGGTGACTGCCGGGCAAGATGCCGGATTCTTCCCACTCCGGTGCGGTGCGAACATCAATTACAGGAATTCCCGAGGACGATAGTGACGCCAGCTCTGCGTTGTCGATATCGATAATATCGGCACGGGCGCTGAAGGTTGCTATCAGGATGCAGCAAGCAAGAAGTAAGCGAAACATAATTTTCACCCCGTAATATGTTAATAAGAGAGTGCAGTCAGACAGAGCTCGGCAGCGGTTGTTCCCGATAATTGCCGGGAACAACCATATTTGTAAAATTCTACCGCCGGTTCATTATTTACGGTTGGGTACCGAAAATTTGCGCTCAGAGCGGCTTGCGCACGCTGATTACGCCGCGAATCTGGCCGACAGAATAACCGGTAGCGCGATCATTTGGGTAAAGTTCATTGAGAACGGATTTGACGGCGGGGCTGATTTGATCCGCAGTGCCGTGGCAATTAAGGCACAGCGGTTGCACCGGTAGCGCTTTGACGTAACGGTATTCATTGCCGACCATTTCGCCTTTTTCCAATTGGGCAGGCGATTCGCCGGCTGCGGCGCGTTTATCGAAATCCTCAAGAGCGGCTTTCTCCCAATTATCGGGAATGGCGCGCGCCTCATTGCGCGGCTTGAGACTGACACGCTTGATTTTCCAACCGGTCTCCTCGAATACCTTGCCTGCCATCTTCGGTGCCATGTCCCGGCATACAGGAATCGCGCCTTCGGGGCCGGATTTGCTGATTTCTTCCTGCAGGGAGGCGAGCAGCTTGGGGGGGAGTGTCATCGCCACGTTGCGCGCCTCGCCCAACAGGGCATCGCCGTCGGCATTGGCGAATGAAGTAACGAACGGGGTAACCAGAACAGCAGCGGCTATCAGTAATGTCTTCATGAAACACTCCTTAAGTGATGGATAAAAAAATGAATTCCCGCTTTTTCGTAAACGTGCTCACGGCGTTTTACGACGGCTACTTCTTTCAGGAGGATGCTGTTGTTGCCGAACAGAGCCTGCCTGAGGAAACACAATTCGGGCAGTATCAGTCGGGTATCGTAGCACACCATGAAGAACAGTTGCAGGCTGTGCTTGGTGAGTTTGCCGCTGCTCGGATCAGCGGGTTTTTTCTTGAGAATCAGTTGCCGCCGCTGACGTATCACTGCCATATCACGGAAGCTGGCAACGGCAGTTTATGTTTCAGGAATAGCTTGACTCAATCAACCAGGAGAGAAAAAACAGAAAACCATTTACAGCCTGACCCAAGAAAAATGGTACCAAAGGCGGATAAAATCCAATGCAAATCGTGGGCCAAATTTGCACATAATTCAACACAACCTGCTTGACACTTGTTTTGGCCCCGTGCTGCGGGGCATTGCGTTTATACTCCAGTACGTCGGATTGCTGGCGGAGCGCTGGTTGTTTTTCGCGCAGGCCAACCACCCGCAGAACCTGCATTACCAGACCAGAGGCTGAATGATGCGATACGCGCTTCGATCTCCTGATAAATTTGACCTGATAGCAATATCGTTTGTCGCATTATTGCTGTTGGCGCTGCCTGCCGAAGCTGCCCAGGCAATCGCACAAGATACCGTGGATTGGTGGGTATGGCCGTTGGCGTTGTTTGTTGCCTGTTTCTTCCTCGGCATGATCGCAGTGCCTGCAGGCGTCGGCGGCGGAGTGTTATTCGTACCCATTGTGGGTAGTTTTTTTCCGTTTCACATGGACTTCGTGCGCGGTGCCGGGCTGCTGGTAGCGATGGCGAGTGCACTGGCAGCAGGTCCCTCCCTGCTTAAAAACGGCATGGCCAACCTGCGCCTTGTGATGCCGCTCGCGCTGGCTGCCTCGATCAGTTCCATCGCAGGCGCCATGCTCGGCCTGGCGCTGCCGGCCAATATCGTGCAAATCTCGCTGGGCGTCACCATCCTCGGCATCGCTGTGTTGATGATCACGGTGAAGAAATCCGAATTCCCCCATGTGGCGCAGCCCGACCCCTTGTCCGTGGCGCTGGGCATCCATGGCGTGTTTCGCAACAGCATTTCCGGCCAGAATATCACCTGGCAGGTGCATCACACCTCCGCTGGATTGGTGCTGTTTGTGATTATCGGTTTTCTGGGTGGACTGTTTGGTGTCGGTGCCGGCTGGGCCAACGTGCCAAGCTTGAATCTGCTGATGGGCGTCCCGCTCAAGCTGGCGGCCGGTTCCTCCAGCATGATCCTGTCGATGTCCAGCTCCTCCGCCACCTGGTATTACCTCAACAATGGCGCGATACTGCCAATAATCGCCGTACCCTCGGTAACCGGCATGATGATAGGCGCGCGCATCGGTGCCCGTTTACTGGTCATACTCAAGGCTTCGGTAATCCGCAGGCTGGTCATCGTCATCCTGTTGTTTGCCGGGGTGCGTACTTTGCTCAAGGGCCTGGGCATATGAATTTAACGGGGCATCTGGATATGAGGTGAACATGGAGACCAAACGCAAACTCCTTCCCGAACAACTGCACTATGCCGCAGTGCTGCATTGGAGCACCCTGGCCGGCTTCATCATGCTGGTCGTAACCTTTATCGCCTACGTTTTCGGTTGGCTGCCTTCGTATGTTCCGCTGGAACGGATGCCGCAGCTTTGGGGGCTGTCCACGTCCGAATACCTGAAGGCGACCGGAATTCCAACCGGTTGGAGTTGGCTGTTCATGCTGGGCAAAGGTGATTTCGCCAGTCAGACCGGCATCGCCATCCTGTCCGGCTGTTCCATCGCCTGCATTGTGGCTATCATGCCCGCCTACGCCAAAAGCAGGAACGCCACCTATTTCGTGATCTGCGCCCTTGAGATTGTCGTGTTGCTGGTGTCAGCTGCCGGTATCTTTTCCATTCATTGATGAAAACATCATGAACCATCCTTTTGAGCGCATCCTCCTTGCCACCGAACACACTGAATTTGATCAGGGTTCAGAACGGGTTGCTTTTGCGATGGCGCAGCGTTGCGGATTGCCGTTAATGGCGGTGCTGCCGGTAGTGAGCAACCCGGAATTCGAGATTGTGGCACCACAACTTGCCGCGCGAAATGACCGTGAAGCTGCCGCCAAAATTGATGACCTGCACAATACCGCCACACAACTCGGCGTTTCGTTCGAAATCCATGTGCGGCATGGCGTGGAGCCGTACCGTGAAATTGTGAACAAGGCCGAGGAAAAACAGGCGGACCTGATCGTTATGCGCCGCCGCGGCAAGCGCAGTTTTCTGGCTAAATTGCTGCTTGGTGAAATGGTCAGTAAGGTGGCCGGGTATGCGTCCTGCAACGTGTTGCTGGTGCCGCGCAACTGCATCATGTGGTCAAGAGGTGTGCTCGCAGCCGTGGATGATTCGGAGCAATCCATGAGCGTTACCATTATGGCTGCGGCTGTTGCCAAAGAATGCGCCCTGCCGCTGACCATTCTGAGTGTGGCCGAAACCGGTGTTTTGCACGAAAAGGCAGAGGCAGTGGTAGCTCGCCATGCCGGAGCAGTTGCCGATCTTGATATTGTTGTGCGCCAGCTCGTTCTGGCAGGTCGCCCACACGAGCAGATTATCGCAGCCGGAAAGTCTGCTGGCTGTGATTTGATCGTGGTGGGGAGGCGTGGCGCGAGTAATGCCGTGGTACGCATGTTGCTGGGTGGCACCATGCAGAAGGTGGCGGAAATGGCTGACCAGCCGGTATTGATTGTGTCAGTTTGAGCGATGAAGAATTCGTAAAATGACTCCCAAGCGCTATTCCCGCCCGCCTTCCTGGTTATGGATGCTGTCTGGACAATCGCTCCTATAATACAATTCGGGTTCTGCGCGGTGTAGCATTTTTTCAGTGGCGGTTCCAAATAACTTATGGAGAAGAAACAACGATGAATTTCGATAAAGAATTAAATGCACGCGGCATGTCCTGCCCATTACCCATCGTGAAAACCAAGAAGTCACTCACTGGCATGGATTCCGGCCAGGTGCTTAAAATCATTTCGACCGACATCGGCTCGTTAAATGACATAGCTGCTTTTACCGAACAAACCGGCAACCCACTGTTGTCGGCAGTCGAAGAGAATGGCGAATACATTTTCTACGTGCAGAAGAAATAACCCGGGCGTTTCAGGTCAATCACCAAAGGAAAAAATATGACTACCAAGAAAATGGCGATTATCGCTTCCAAGGGAACGCTGGACATGGCATACCCTCCGTTCATTCTGGCATCGACCGCCGCCGCGCTGGACTACGAGGTACAGGTGTTCTTTACCTTCTACGGGTTGCAACTATTGCGCAAGGATTTGTCCAGTGTGATGATCAGCCCGCTGGCCAATCCGGCCATGCCGATGCCCGTGCCGATGCCGGTGATGGTGCAGATGCTGCCCGGGATGGAATCCATGGCGACCATGATGATGAAGCAGAAGCTCAAAAAACATGGAGTGGCTTCGTTGCAGGAATTGCGCGATCTATGCCTGGAAGTCGATGTGAAATTTGTCGCTTGCCAGATGACCGTTGATTTGTTCGAGTTCGATAAGAGCGAATTCATCGACAACATCGAATACGGCGGTGCGGCGACGTTTATGGGATTCGCCGGAGATTCCGACATCTGCCTGTTTGTTTAGGACTGCATGTTGTTTCAATCGTGTGATGGCAACAACAGTAAGTTGCTTCACCAACTAATCAGGAAGAATCACATGAAGACAAAGAAGCTGGTTGTTTCGATATTCGCCGCCGGCATACTGGCATCGCCGTTGGCAAATGCCACCAACGGATACTTTTCGCATGGTTATGGCATGAAAGCCAAGGGTATGGGTGGCGCGGCAACCGCGATGGCCATCGACGCCATGGGCGGAGCCAATAACCCGGCCAGCATGGTGTGGGTTGGCGACCGTCTGGATGTTGGCATTGACTGGTTTAGCCCGAAACGCGGCGCGAGCCGCACAGGTAGTTTTGCTGATTTTACCGAGGAAAGTACCAACGATAACTTCTTTGTTCCCGAGTTCGGTTACAACCACATGATGAGCCCAGTCATGTCATTGGGTGTGACCGTTTACGGCAACGGCGGTATGAACACCTCTTATACCCAAGCCAACTCGGTTGCCGGCCCCGGTGGTTGTGGAGCGACACCGACCAACCCGTTGTGCATACCTTCCAAGCTGGGTATGAATCTCGAGCAGTTGATCGTTGCTCCGACACTGGCCTACAAATTGAATGAAACCAATTCCATCGGCATCTCACCGTTAATTGGCTACCAACGCTTCGGCGCAAACGGTCTGGGAGCTTTTGCTCCGATCTCATCCGACCCGGCCAACTTAACTGATAACGGCTACGATTCCTCTACCGGCTGGGGGATACGTTTCGGCTGGCAGGGCAAGATGTCAGATTCCGTAACATTGGGTGCTGCTTATTCGACCAAGATGAAGATGGGCAAGTTTGACAAGTATCGCGGCCTGTTTGCCGAACAAGGCGGCTTCGACATTCCTGAAAATTTCAATTTGGGTATTGCGCTGAAGGCCACTGACAGCACAACCATCGCGGCAGATTACCAGCGCATCAATTACGGCGACATTCCCTCCGTTGCCAATCCGAGCACCCAACCTGGTTGCCCGGGAACAGGCTGTTTGGGCGGTAGTACAGGCATCGGTTTCGGCTGGTCCAACGTTAACGTGTTCAAGATCGGAGTCATGCATCAATACAACGATTACCTGACGGTCAGTGCAGGCTTTGACCACTCCGATAATCCGATCCAGGCGCGTGACACGACCTTCAATATCATCGCACCAGGCGTGGTACAGGATCACCTCACCGCGGGCATAACTTATGCCGTCGACAGGGCATCAGAGATCAACGTTTCCTATATGCACGCAATGAAGAATAAAACCACAGGGGTGCCAAACGTCGCTTATTTCAACATGGGTGGCACTGAAGAGCTGCACATGTACCAGAACTCGCTGGGTATTTCCTACGGCGTGAAATTTTGATTCTCAGGGATCAGGAACCACTG
The DNA here is from genome assembly GCA_035529795.1 of Gallionella sp. Taxonomy (GTDB): domain Bacteria; phylum Pseudomonadota; class Gammaproteobacteria; order Burkholderiales; family Gallionellaceae; genus Gallionella. Next base: position 101,230 of record DATKVZ010000015.1, read on the forward strand.
CTTTTTTGAAAGACGGGCCTTTTTACGCCAGGTGCAGCTGCCGCATTGCCGGTATGAAGCTGTCACGCGGATAGAGTACTGGCTGAATAATGCCGGTGGAATTTCCCAACCTTGTCGGCATCGCATAGAATTCGCTTCATTCTCCGACAAGAAACCACAATGGACATCATCTTTCTGCGCGAACTCAAAGTCGAAACCCTCATCGGCGTTTACGAATGGGAAAAGCGCGTGCCGCAAACCCTGCAAGTCGACCTGGAAATCGCCCTGCCTGACAGCCATGCTTGCGAAACCGACGACATCAAGGATGCGCTTGATTATGCCGACATCGTACGCGACATCCAGAGCGCGCTCGCCAGCCGCCACTTCAATCTGCTCGAAGCACTTGCCGAACACATCGCACAGATGCTGCTCAACGACTTCAAGGCGCCGTGGGTCAAGGTCAGTGTGGCCAAGCTGCATGCGATACGGGGGAATAAGATGGTGGGGATCAGTATTGAGCGTGAGCGGATCAGGTGACATTGCGCTGTGCCCCATATGAGGTTTTTCGGATAATTTGGTATATTGATAGCGGGGCAGGGGGGTGCCCCCTGTCCTCGGAGTTTAGTGTCGATTTTTAACGGGCTAATAAAAATGCGTAAATTTCTAATAAATGGATTGTTGGTAGGGATGTGTTTTTTTGCATTGACCGGGCTGGCAATGGCTGATGCTTTTGCGGATGCAACCCGTGTTTACGATACGGGTGATTATGCGCAAGCCGTAAAGCTGTACAGGCCTCTGGCAGAAAATGGCAACGCGGATGCACAATATGTTCTCGGCATGATGTATCGTGCCGGAAGAGGTGTTGAACGGGATAATAACGAGGCAAAAAAGTGGTATCAGCTGGCCTCGGAGCAGGGCCATCCCTTGGCCCAATTCTACCTTGGGTGGATGCATGCCAGCGGGAAGGGTGTCCCGAAGGATAATGTCAAGGGATACATGTGGATCAGCATTGCGATTGCTAATGCCAGCGGTGAAGCCAGGAAGGAATTCATCGTAGATCGCGATGCGTTGGCAAAATCCATGACTGCTGAACAGGTTGATCAGGCGCAGAAGTTAGCCAAAAAATGCACTGCTAAAAAATTCAAGGGGTGCTAGCCGCAGCCAGATGCGCGGCAGGCTGTTGTCACCCATGGGTGCTACTATTTTTCACAACTTAACGCAGTGCAATGGAGGATGTGGCCATGTTAAAAAACATCGAGGAGATTTCAGAAGCTACCATGCAACTCGATTTGGAAGATCGTGCCCGGCTCGCGGGAAAACTTCTTCTTAGTCTTGATGAGCCGTTGCCATCCGAGCTTGAACGATTATGGTTGGATGAAGCAGAACGCCGTCTTGATGATTTTCGCTCGGGCAGAACGCAAGGTATTCCCGCTGAACACGTATTTCGTCGAGCCATTTCAGAACTGTCTTGAAAACCGAGTTTCTGCCAGAGGCCGACGAAGAATTTAGAGAGGCTGCCCGTTACTACGAAAGTGAAGCCCCCGGCATTGGCATGGCATTTGTTGTAGAAGTGCACAAGACAGTTACCGATATAGTCGAATTCCCGCTTGCAGCCCAAATTGTCCGGCTCAGTATTCGCAAAAAAGTGCTGCGCCATTTTTCTTACAACGTTCTCTATTCTATTGAGCCAGACAAAATTGTAATCGTTGCTGTGGCGCATCAAAGAAGGCGCTCTAACTATTGGCGAAGCAGGCTGAAAAAGTAATCCGAACCTTTGATTTCATGATTAACCCAGCGTCGTTTACTGGTTTGGTCAGACGGCTAGTAGCTTCATCAGTCATCACCGAAACCGCCTGACTAGCCTGCGCTACTCGGCGGCGCACGGGGAAAGGAAAACCAAAAAACGTAGGGTGCATTCCATGCACCACGTTCGTTTGCTATACATTTGTTATTGCGCATCTTAATAAGCAAGAGCCCGCCAGTGGCGGGTTCTCTTGTTCTTCAAATACCACCAAATCGCAATCTTAGAATTTATAAGCAACGCCTAAACTCCAAACTCCAATATTGCCCGCACCCGTTACACCTGTGTCGTAGTTATCGTAATCACCGCGCACAGAGACGTTTTTGGTCAGGTCATACTTTAGCCCGAGGCCATATGTTGCGTTAGTTTTTGTCTTGCTCTGTCCTAAAGTTGCAGTACCGACACCAGTAAGGGTCACGGTCGCATTCGCCGCACTCCTGACGGATGCGATGCCAAGTTTGCCGAGTGCAGAGAATGAATTACCGAATGGCAATATTCCAACAGCACTGACATTCCAAGCCTCTGCCTTATCTGTTTCGTTTGCAGTTCCAGGCGTAACACCGACGACACCTGTTGCCGAGTAGGAGATTTTTCCCAAATCCACGTAGCCACTCTCAATAGCCCAATTCGGGTGGAATTGATAGCCTGCCTGAAGTCTGTAAGCTGTTGGGTTGTTGCTGGTAGTCGACACCAAGCCAGTTACACCAGCGTTTGTTAGAGCCGTATCCGCACCAGCCTTGTCGTAGTTAACGCGAGTTTGTCCTACTGCCCCCAAAACATAAAAGCCACTATCGTCCGCCAGCACAGTACTGGAAACCATCGTTATCGCCGCTGCAACACATATACCCGTCATTACCTTTTTCATTTTGCTCCCTTTCGTATCGGTTAAAAAAGCCGCATAAATTACGGTGTTCGTAAATCACGCTGCACGATATTACTCTGAGCGTAATATTTAAACCATATATCTTTCGGTCTATATATTTCTGCCTAGTCGCATAGGTCATAAACTCCAAGCCTATGAATTTAGGCAAAACAATCAAAAACCTTAGGCTTGCGCGACATTGGACGCAAGATGAACTTGCGTATCGAGCCAAAATAACTGCCGCAAATATTTCGCGAATCGAAACAGGGAAGCATGGGCCAAGCACCCAGCTACTGGAATCGCTGGCTTACGTTTTTGATATGAAGATGTACCAGCTCGTTGCGCTGGCAGAAGGTGAAAAGCTCCCGATTGCGGCACCGGAATACAACTTTGCCGAACAGGCGTTGTTGCGAAATTTTCGCGCGATGACACCCAAGGAACAGGAATTGCTCGTGACGTTAGGCGAGCGTTTGTCTAGCCCTGGAGAAGACACTTAGTCAGCGTAGGGCGCATTAGACGAAGCCGTAATGCGCTTCACTCTTCGGTCTTTCAGAACAGGCTTATTGACGCTCTATCCTCTCGGATGATGCTGCGCGTGTAGCTTCTTCAGCCGCTCCCGCGCCACATGCGTATAAATCTGTGTGGTGGAAATATCCGCATGACCCAATAGCATCTGCACCACGCGCAAGTCCGCGCCGTGGTTGAGCAGGTGGGTGGCGAAGGCGTGGCGCAGGGTGTGCGGCGATAGCGGTTTGTGCAGTCCGCCGTGTTGGGCGTGCTTCTTGATGAGGTACCAGAACATCTGCCGCGTCATACCTGCGCCGCGCGCAGTAACGAACAGCGCGTCGCTCATCTTGCCGGAAAGCAATACCACGCGCCCTTCCGCAAGGTAGCGGCGCAGCCAGTCGAGCGCCTCTTCGCCGAGCGGCACGAGCCGCTCCTTGCTGCCCTTGCCCATCACGCGCACGACACCCATATCCATGCTCACCTGCGTGATACGCAGCGTCACCAGTTCCGACACGCGCAGACCGGTGGCGTACAGCACCTCGAACATGGTGCGGTCGCGCAGGCCGAGCGGCGTCTGGGCGTCCGGCGCGTCGAGCAGTTGTTCGACATCCTGCTCGGTGAGGCTCTTGGGCAGGTTGCGCGGCAGCTTGGGTGTGTCAATTTGCTGTGTTGGGTCGGTGGAAATTTTGCCCTGTCGTAGCAGGTAGCGGAACAGCCGCTTGAGGCTGGAGATGGCGCGTCCGGTGCTGCTCGGCTTGGCTTTCTGTGCGGTGACCAGATGCGCGAGGAAACCCTGAATGTCGGCGTGCGTGGCTTGCAGGATGGATAGCCCGCGTTGCTGCTCCAGCCACGCGGCGAATTTGTGCAGGTCGCGCCGGTAGCTGTCCAGTGTGTTGCGCGACAGGCCGTCCTCCAGCCACAGGTTGTCGCAGAATTCGTCGAGGAGGTCGATGTTGGTCATGTGCTTTCAGAAGCAAATGGCAGTTTGTCCTGAGCTTGTCGAAGAGCCGCTCATAGTTCGATAAGTTCACCATGAACGGAGCCAAGCCTCGCAGGATGAGCGGATTTCACAACACTCCTTCATGCGCCAGCAGCCAGCGCTTGATGTCCAGTGGAGCGCCACTGGTGTGGCCGGAAAAGCCGCCCAACCCGGCTTTTCCGACTATGCGGTGACAGGGAATGATGACGGGAATCGGATTGGCGCCACATGCCTGGCCGACCGCCTGCGCGCAGGATTTCAGTTCGGCGGCCAACTCGCCATAGCTGCGCGTCTGCCCGCGCGGGATGTCCAGCATGGCTTGCCAGACTTTGCGCTGGTGCGGCGTACCATGCAAATCGAGCGGCACGGAAAACGCCGCATCGGGGTTTTCCAGGTAATGCTGCAATTGTATATACACCCGCTCTGCCAGCGCATTAGCCGGATGTTGCGACGGTTCCGTAGCGGGCAAAAAATCGATACCGGTCAGCATATCCTCGCTGCAACGGATGCCCAGCACGCCGAACGGGGTAGAGAGTTTTGCCTGATAGCCCATGGAGCAATGATAGCGCACAAACAAAAACGGGAGGCAAAGCCTCCCGTGTTCCGAAACATGCAGAGAGCTTACGCAGCCACTGCTTTTATTTTACGTGTAGGCAGCTTTTCCTTAATACGTGCGGATTTACCGGAGCGGTCACGCAGATAGTATAGCTTGGCGCGACGCACATCACCTCTGCGCTTCACTTCGATGCCTGCAATGACTGGCGAGTAGGTCTGGAAGGTACGTTCAACACCCTCACCAGAGGAAATTTTGCGCACGATGAATGCGGAATTCAAACCACGGTTACGTTTGGCGATCACCACACCCTCAAAAGCCTGAACGCGCTTGCGCTCGCCTTCGACCACGTTCACGCTAACAACCACTGTGTCGCCGGGTGCAAAGACGGGAATGGTCTTGTCCAGACGCGCGATTTCTTCTTGTTCCAATGTTTCGATCAGATTCACTTTATTGCTCCTTGTTATATGGGTCTTGTTCCTTCTGGAACTGAGCCAGAAGCCGAGACTCCTCTTTTGTTAAATTGCGTTCGGCCAGTAAATCCGGCCTGCGCAACCACGTCCTGCCCAACGACTGCTGAAGCCGCCAACGCTGTATCTCGGCATGATTGCCGGACAGCAGCACCGGGGGCACGGCTTCACCATTAAACACTTCCGGGCGGGTGTAGTGCGGGTAATCCAACAAGCCCTGCACGAATGAATCCTGCTCTGCCGATTCGGCATCGCCCAATACACCGGGCAGTTGCCGTACCAGACTATCCATCAACACCATCGCCGCCAACTCGCCACCGGACAATACATAGTTACCGATGGAGATTTCTTCATCCACATACTGGCGAATCAGGCGCTCGTCTACACCTTCGTAACGTCCCGCCAGCAGGATCAAGCCTTCATCCGGCTGCGCCACCAATTCCTTGACTACTGAATGGGTGAGTAATTTTCCCTGCGGTGACAGGTACACCACACGGCTCTTCTTTACTCCGCTGGCTGCCTGTCGCTGCCTGGCTGCATTGATCGCGCCAGCCAGCGGCTCCGCCAGCATTACCATTCCCGGGCCACCGCCGTAAGTGCGGTCGTCGATGGTGCGGTAGTTGTCCGTCGTGAAATCGCGCGGGTTCCACGTCCTTAATTCATAACTGCCATGCTCTGCCGCGCGCCGCGTGATGCCGTATTGCGTCAGCGCATCGAACATTTGCGGGAATAATGTGATGACATCAAAAATCATCTCAGGTAATCCGCTTAATAATCCAAAGCCCAATCCACCCGGATGGTCTTGTTGTGCATATCCACCTGCTTGATGGCTGAGGCTACAAACGGAATCAGAATTTCACCGTTTTCGCCCCGTACGCATAACACGTCATTTGCACCGGTTTCCAGCACATTCGCTACAATTCCGAGCGGCACATATGCTTCATTAACCACCGTGAGGCCGATCAAATCCGACCAGTAATATTCATCATCACCCTGCTTCGGCAGGCTGCTGCGCGGAACGGCAATCAGCAAACCTTTGAGTTTTTCCGCCGCATTGCGATCTGGACAATCCGGCAACTGCGCCACCAGAGTTTTGCCATGCATCTCGCACTGTTGTGCTTCTATTTCATGCCACGGGCCTTGCTCGTGACCCAGCCACCATGTCTGGTAATCCAGCAGGCTGTCGAGATATTCCGTGAACGGCTGAATTTTGACCAGGCCACGAATGCCGTGGGCTGCTGCCACACGTCCCATGATTACCATGGGAGTTATTTCGTCAGGTTGGTGCGGCGGCACTTTTTAAATCAAGCTGCCGCAGCCCCGACACGCTTGACCAGCTTGGCAACGGCATCGCTCAATTGTGCGCCCTTGCTTTGCCAATGGCTGATCCGCTCCAATTGCAAACGCAATGCTTCCTGGCTTTCCGGCGCAATCGGGTTGTAAAAACCGACACGCTCGATAAAGCGGCCGTCGCGGCGATTGCGCGAATCGGCCACAACAACGTTGTAGAACGGACGGTTCTTGGAGCCGCCACGGGAAAGACGAATGATTACCATATAAAATCTACCTAAATTAATTAGCCCAGCGAAAGGGCGCGAATTCTACGACATTTGGGGTGTTTCTGGCAACCTGTAGAAAATCAACAGATTTTATCTGTGCAACAGCACTTCCAGAACGAACCTGGTACCCAGATAAGCCAGCAGCAAAAACACAAAGCCGCTCACCGTCCAGCGCACTGCAACACGCCCGCGCCAGCCGTAGAAGTGGTGGCCCCACAGCAGCACGGCGAATACTCCCCACGAGACAAAGCCGAATAATGCCTTGTGATTAAACTGCCATGCCTTGCCGAATATTTCCTCGGAAAATATCAAACCCGATGCCAGCGTCAGCGTCAGCAGCACGAAGCCGGTGCCGATCATGCGGAACAGCAGGTTTTCCATGGTCAGCAACGGCGGCAGGCTTTGCAGAATGCGTGGCAACGCGGCATGATGCAGGCGCTTTTCCACCTGCGAGATCAGCACCGCGTGCAGCGTGGCGATGGTAAACAGGCTGTAGGCCAGCATCGCGGCGGCGAGGTGCGCCTTGAAGGCAAACAAGCCGGTATTCTCCAATTGGTGCGCAGACGGAAACAGTTCCGGCAACAACACCGCCACTGATGCCAGAGGCAGCACCAACGCCTGCAGCCCGCCGATGGGATAAAAGAAGCGTGCCAGCCAATATATCAGCAGGGTTAGCCAGATAATCAGCGACAGCGCATTAGCCGTGCTCAGGTTGAACCCGCCGCCGGCAAACATATCCTGAATAAGCAGATAGCCGTGCAGAACCAGCGGGATCAACACCAGATGCCCTATCGTTCCACGGCTCAGCGCATCTCCTTCATCGCGTGCCTGCGCCCGCCAGAAATAGGCGGCCAGCACGCCATAGGCGGCAAAAGCAATCAGCGCGAGGAGAACGTTGGACATTTTTTGTCAGGATGTTTTAGACTTCACCAATTCTACACCATACGCAATAACATACCCATATGTTGGACAACCTTACCAACCGCCTTTCCGGGGTCATCAAAACACTGCGCGGTCAGGCACGCCTCACCGAAAGCAACATCCAGGACACCCTGCGCGAAGTGCGCATGGCGCTACTCGAGGCCGATGTCGCGTTGCCGGTTGTCAAGGATTTCATCGCCCAGGTCAAACAGGCCGCGCTCGGCCATGAGGTCATCGGCAATCTGAATCCGGGGCAAGCCCTGATCGGCGTAGTGCATCGCGAACTCACCAAACTGATGGGTGAGCACAACGACGCGCTCAACCTTGCCGTTACGCCGCCCGCCGTAATCCTGATGGCCGGTTTGCAGGGCGCGGGCAAAACTACCACCAGCGGCAAATTGGCAAAACTGCTGCGCGATCAGCAGAAAAAGAAAGTATTGCTGGTCAGTTGCGACGTGTATCGTCCCGCCGCAATCGAGCAATTGCGCGTGCTGGCGCAACAACTCGAGATTGATTTCTTCGCCTCGGATATTAGCCAGAAGCCGCAGGACATCGCACTGGCTGCGCTGGATTATGCGCGTCGTCATTATCATGACGTACTGATTGTCGACACCGCAGGACGCCTTGCTATCGACGCAGCGATGATGGCTGAAATCCAGCAATTGCACGCCGCGCTCAAACCGATTGAGACGCTGTTCGTGGTCGATGCGATGACCGGCCAGGATGCGGTAAACACCGCCAAGGTATTTGGCGATGTACTGCCGCTGACCGGCATTATTCTCACCAAACTGGATGGCGATGCACGCGGCGGCGCGGCGCTGTCGGTGCGCCAGATCACCGGCAAGCCAATCAAGTTTGTCGGTGTAAGCGAAAAACCCAGTGGCCTCGAAGCCTTTCATCCCGAGCGCATGGCTTCACGTGTGCTCGGCATGGGCGATGTGCTGTCGCTACTCGAAGAAGCGCAGCGCGGGGTCGACCATGCCGAGGCCGAAAAACTCGCCAAAAAAGTCAAGAGTGGGCAGGGCTTCGACCTCAATGACTTCAAGATGCAGATTGTGCAGATGCGCAAGATGGGCGGCATGTCGGCGCTGATGGATAAGCTTCCCGCACAACTCAGCCAGGCGGCGGCAAGCTCGAAGGTGGATGACAAACAGATCAACCGCACCGAAGGCATCATCAATTCAATGACGCCGCAGGAACGCAGCAAACCGGAACTCATCAAGGCCTCGCGCAAACGCCGTATTGCCACCGGTGCGGGCGTGCAAGTGATGCATGTCAACCAGTTGCTCAACCAGTTCGAGCAAACCCAGAAAATGATGAAAATGCTCGGCAAGGGCGGCGGCATGGCCAAGCTGATGCGCGGCATGGCGGGGAAGTTCCCGGGGATGCGCTAGCTTAGCGCTTTAACCATTTATTTCTCATGACGATCAAAGCTATCATCTTCGACGTGGATGGCACGCTCGCGGACACCGAGGACGGTCACCGGCAATCATTCAACAGGGCATTTGCAGAAAATGACCTCGACTGGAATTGGAATGTCGAGTTATACGAAAAACTGCTCAAGGTGACCGGCGGCAAGGAACGCATCAAATATTTTATCGAGAGTTTTTTGTCCGGTTTCAGCAAGCCTGCCGATTACGACGGATTTGTGAATCATCTGCATGCGGCAAAGACCCGTCACTACAATACGATGTTGCGCGAAGGTCTAATCCCGCTGCGCCCCGGTATCGAAAAACTGATTGACCATGCCAGACGGCGCGGCACTCGCCTTGCCATTGCGACCACAACCAGCCCGGAAAATGTGGCCACACTTTTGCAACAGAGTTTCGGTGCCGATGGCGAACGCATCTTCGAAGCCATCGGCTGCGGCGATATCGTGCCGCACAAAAAACCCGCACCGGATATTTATTTTTGGGTGCTGAAAAAAATGGATCTGTCGGCTGCAGACTGTATTGCACTGGAGGATTCGGAAAACGGTTTGCGTGCCAGCCTCGCGGCAGGCATCAGGACTTTTGTCACCCCCAACCGCTATACTTTCAATCAGAATTTTGCGGGTGCAACGGCTGTACTCGATGATCTGAACAAACTGCCGGGCTTGCTGTTCAAGCAGCCTTAACCGCAATCCTGATTTTATAGTTCAGCATGGTCAGTAGCAGCACGAGCAGTGCCGCGCCGCCATTGTGGATGACCGCCAGCACCAGAGGAAAGTCCAGAAAAACGGTTAGTACACCGGTGACAAACTGGAACGCGATCATGATTCCCAGCCAGCGCGCGGTCTTGCGCAGCCCGTCGATTTTTCGGGCTTTTAGCGCCACCCAGGCAACCAGTGCGATCACGACAAAAGCAAACACACGGTGCGTCCAATGGATAGCGGTTAATGCCGCGAAAGGCAGATACTCGCCACCGGCGGTCATACCCAGATTACGCCACAACGTAAACCCGTGGGTGAAATCCATCGGAGGCAACAGCATGCCCTGACAGAGCGGGAAATCCGTGCAGGCCAGCGCTGCGTAATTGCTGCTGACCCAGCCGCCGAGCGCGATCTGGAGCGTCAGCAGCGCCATGGCCAATACCGCCGGCAGACGTAGTGTAATGGCCGACGGCGATATCGGCGGATGATCGGTCTGGCGCGCGCCGAGCCAGGTTAATAGCGCCAGTAATGTGATGCCCAGCAACAGGTGAGTGGTCACGATGACCGGTTGCAGTTTCATCGTGACCGTCCATGCGCCGAAGGCGCCCTGCAAGCAAACAAAGGCAAACAGGAATGTCGAGAGCATCGGTGAAAACCGGGTTTCCTTGCGTCCCGATTGCCGCCACTTGCGCCATGCGATGACCATCAGTGAGATGATCAGCACGCCGATAGCCATGGCCAGATAGCGATGGATCATTTCGACCCATGCCTTCATGACCGTCACCGGGCCGGTCGGCATTGCGGCTTCGGCGGCGCTGATGTGCGCGTGCGCCCGCAGCGGGTCGGCATGCCCGTAACAACCCGGCCAGTCCGGGCAACCGAGGCCGGAATCAGTCAGGCGGGTAAATGCGCCGAACATGATCAGGTCAAACGTCAGAAACAGAGTGACCCACACCAGCTTGCGATATTTATCGGGATTATCCGACACCCAGACGATTGCCAGCGGCAACATTGCCGCCAGCATTCCGATGATGCCAAGCTGGATCAGCATGATGCGCCCCTGTCACGAAACGAAAATGCTGCGTGTTTTTCCTCTGGATGCATACCGAACTCCTTATCCGTTAAGCTTGCGCTTCAATATATCGTTGAGTTGCGCCGGATTGGCCTTGCCCTTGCTGGCCTTCATCGCGAGGCCGACGAAAAAACCGAACAGCTTGTCCTTGCCGCTGCGATATTCGGCGACCTTATCGGCGTTGGCGGCGATGATCTCATCGACGATTTTTTCGATGGCACCCGCGTCGGAGACTTGCTTTAAGCCTTTCGCTTCGATGATTTCGTCGACACTTCCAACACAAACATCAGCACTACCACCTACTGCTATACCTCCACTTGGTATGTGAGGTGTCTGAGTGTTCCACAGAGAACGGAACACTTCCTTCGCACCGGAGTTGGAGATAGTGTTATCAGCGATGCGTTTGAGCATACTGCCCAGTTGTTGCGGCGTGATCGGGCATTGCGCTATTTCCAGTCCGTCACGGTTCAGTTGCGCACTGACTTCGCCAATGAGCCAGTTGGCGCAGAGCTTGGCTTGGCCTGGTGTTTCGGCCAGTGTCGCTTCGAAGAAGCCTGCCATTTCGCGCGAGGCAGTGAGCAGGCTGGCATCATAAGCAGACAGCCCGAGGTCGTTTTCATAGTGAGCCTGCTTGGTCTGCGGCAATTCCGGCAGTGTGGCGCGTATTTCATCTATCCACTCCGGTGAAATTTCCAGCGGCAGCAGATCCGGGTCGGGGAAATAGCGGTAATCATGCGCGTCTTCCTTGGTGCGCATCATGCGTGTCTCACCCTTATCCGGGTCGAACAGCACGGTCGCCTGCCGGATAGCCCCACCGTTCTCCAGCGTATCGATCTGCCATTGCGCCTCATAGTTGATCGCCTGTTCGAGAAAACGGAACGAGTTAAGATTCTTGATCTCGCGGCGCGTGCCCAATTCAGTACCGGGGCGGCGTACCGATACGTTGGCGTCACAGCGGAACGAGCCTTCCTGCATATTGCCGTCGCAGATACCGATCCAGCGCACCAGCGTGTGCAGCGTTTTGGCATAGGCCACGGCTTCGGCGGCGGAACGCATATCCGGCTCCGAAACGATTTCCAGCAGTGGTGTTCCGGCACGATTCAGGTCGATGCCGGTCATGCCGTGGAAATCTTCGTGCAGCGATTTGCCAGCATCCTCTTCGAGATGGGCACGGGTGAGGCGCACCACTTTTTCATAGGCAGAACTGTTGCCCTGCGCAGGCACCTGGATGACAAGCTGGCCGTTACCGACCACCGGCAAGTCAAACTGGCTGATCTGGTAACCCTTGGGCAAATCTGGGTAGAAATAATTCTTGCGTGCAAATACCGAGCGTGGCGCGATGCACGCGCCGGTGGCGAGCCCGAATTTAATGGCACGTTCCACCGCGCCTTTGTTCAGCACCGGCAGCACACCGGGCAGTGCCAAGCTCACCGCGTCGGCCTGCGTGTTCGGTTCTGCGCCGTACGCGGTCGAGGCACCGCAGAATATCTTGCTGCTGGTCGAGAGTTGTGCGTGCACTTCCAGCCCGATGACGATTTCCCAGGTCATGTGATTTCCTTACAGCCCTTGCGGCGCGCGACTGTGCCAGTCGGTCGCCAGTTGGTATTGGTGCGCGGCATTCAGCATGCGCGCCTCGTCGAAATAGTTGCCGATAATCTGCAGACCGACCGGCATATTATTTGCGCCAAAGCCGCACGGGATGGACATGCCGGGCAGTCCGGCCAGGTTCACCGCGATGGTGTAGATGTCGGACAGATACATCTGTACCGGATCGTCGCCTTTCTCGCCAAGCCTGAATGCGGTGGATGGTGCAGTCGGTCCCATGATGACGTCGCAGTGCCTGAATGCCTCGACGAAATCCTGCGCGATCAGGCGACGGATCTTCTGCGCCTGCAGGTAATAGGCATCGTAGTAGCCGTGACTCAGCACGTAGGTGCCAATCATGATACGGCGCTTCACTTCCGCGCCGAAGCCCTGTGCGCGGGTTTTCTCATACATGTCGGTCAGGTCGCCGTAGTCCGGTGCGCGGTAGCCGTAGCGCACCCCATCGAAGCGCGACAGGTTGCTGGAGGCTTCTGCCGGGGCCAGCACGTAATACACCGGCACGGACAGCCTGGAATTCGGCAGGCTGACCTCGGCGACGGTCGCACCCATTTTTTTGTATTCGGTGATGGCCGCTTCGACTGCCTGTGCAACATCGCCGCTTAAGCCTTCGGCAAAGAACTCTTTGGGCAGACCGATGCGCAGGCCGTTCAGCGGTTTTGCCAAATCGCGCGCGTAGTCTTCTGTGTCGCGTTGCAACGAGGTCGAGTCGCGCTCATCGAAGCCGGCCATTACGTTCATCATTAATGCGAGATCTTCCGCGCTGCGTGCCATCGGCCCGGCTTGATCGAGGCTGGAAGCAAACGCGATCATGCCGTAGCGCGAGCATACTCCGTAGGTGGGTTTCAAGCCGGAGATGCCGCACAGTGCGGCAGGCTGGCGGATCGATCCGCCGGTATCGGTGCCGGTGGCGGCCGCGCACAGGCGCGCCGCAACCGCCGCCGCCGAGCCGCCGGAACTGCCGCCGGGCACGCGCATTTTGTCCCACGGATTCTGCACCGATCCGTAGTGCGAAGTCTCGTTTGACGAACCCATCGCAAATTCGTCCATGTTGGTTTTGCCGAGGTTCACCGCACCGGCATCGTTGAATTGTGCGATGACATGCGCGTCGTAGGGCGACACGAAATTGTGCAACATCTTTGAGCCGCAGGTGGTGAGCCAGCCTTTGGCGCAGAAAATATCCTTCTGCGCGATGGGGATTCCGGTCAGGCCGGTGGCATCATCTTTTGCCAGACGTTGATCGGCAGTGCGCGCCTGCGTCAGGCTTTTTTCCGCATTCAGCGTGATATAGGCGTTGAGTTCGGGGTTGAGCCTGGCGATACGGTCGAGATAGAGCTGCGTCAGTTCGACGCTGGAGATTTTCCTGTCGCGCAGGGCGGCGCCAAGTTGGTGGAGGGAAGCGTTAAACATGCGGCTTACTCGATGACTTGCGGAACCAGATACAAACCCGCTTCGGTTTGCGGGGCGATGGTCTGGAACGCCTTACGCTGGTTTGTTTCAGTGACTCTGTCCTCGCGCAGCCGCTGCGATACATCCTGGGCGTGCGACATCGGCTCGATGGCGGTCGTGTCGACCGCCTGCATTTCGGCAATCAGTTCGAAAATTCCGGATAGTTGCGCGCGCGCGGTTTCGATTTCTGTTTCACTCATCGCCAGCCGCGCCAAGCGGGCGATTTTCCGGACATCCGTATTGTTCAGAGACATGGTAAAAGAATTATGGAAACAAGGCTAATAGGGTATCATAAAGGGGTTTGCTGACACACCTCTTTGACTATCAGGATTGAATTATGTTTGGATTTTTGAACGGCTATTTTACCAATGATCTGGCGATCGATCTCGGCACCGCCAATACACTTATCTGGGTACGCGGGCAGGGTATCGTGCTGGATGAACCTTCCGTGGTGGCTATCCGCCAGGAAGGCGGGCCGAACGGCAAGAAGGTAATCCAGCAGGTCGGTCTGGCCGCCAAGCAGATGCTGGGGCGCACGCCGGGCAACATCACCGCGATCCGCCCGATGAAGGACGGCGTGATTGCCGACTTTACCGTCACCGAACAGATGCTCAAACAATTCATTCGCAAAGTTTATAAGGCCGGCATTTTCAGCCCCAGCCCGCGTATCGTGATTTGTGTGCCGTGCGGTTCCACGCAAGTGGAACGCCGTGCGATTCGCGAGTCGGCGGTTGGCGCGGGTGCGCGTCGTGTGGAACTGATCGAGGAGCCGATGGCAGCGGCAATCGGTGCCGGTTTGCCGGTGGAAGAGGCGACCGGTTCGATGGTGGTGGACATCGGCGGTGGTACCACCGAGGTCGGCGTGATCTCGCTGGGTGGCACCGTTTATTCCGGCTCGGTACGCGTCGGCGGCGACAAGTTCGACGAGTCGATCATCAACTATATCCGCCGCAATTACGGCATGCTGATCGGCGAGACCACTGCCGAGCAAATCAAGAAAACCATCGGTTCGGCTTTTCCCGGCAGCGAAGTACGCGAAATGGAAGTGAAGGGGCGCAACCTTGCCGAAGGCGTGCCGCGCAGTTTCACCATTTCCAGCAATGAAATTCTTGAAGCGTTGACCGATCCGCTCAACAGCATTGTCAGTGCGGTGAAGACGGCATTGGAGCATACCCCGCCCGAACTTGGCGCGGATATTGCCAACAAGGGCATGGTGCTTACCGGTGGCGGCGCGCTGTTGCGCGATCTGGATCGCTTGCTGATGGAAGAAACCGGTTTGCCGGTATTGATTGCCGATGACCCGCTGACTTGCGTGGTGCGCGGTTCGGGTCTGGCCCTCGACAGCATGGATAAATCTTCGAATATCTTTACTACCGAGTAGCAGCACAAGAATACAATCCCCGTTCACAAAGTCGCGATGGAACGTCGTTGATAGACAACACACAATCATTCCAGTTTTTTAATCGCGGCCCCAGTCCCGCGGCACGGCTGGTGTTCTTCGCAGTGCTTTCCCTGTTGTTGCTGTTTGTTGATTCGCGCTACCGCTACCTGGAAACCACACGCAGCACATTGTCCGTATTGGTTGCACCGATACAGCAATTGGCAACCATGCCGAGCATAGTGTGGCGGCAGGCCAGCAGCTTTTTTGTCACGCAACACAGACTGGTGGACGAGAACGAATTGCTGCAACAGCGGCATCAGCGTGATGCCACACAGCTATTGCAATTTCAGGCTTTACAGCAAGAAAACAACCAATTACGCAATTTGCTGGCGTTGACACAACGTGGTAAATTTACCGCTCAACTGGCAGAGATTGTGTATGCCGAACGCGATGTATTCA
The DNA here is from genome assembly GCA_035529795.1 of Gallionella sp. Taxonomy (GTDB): domain Bacteria; phylum Pseudomonadota; class Gammaproteobacteria; order Burkholderiales; family Gallionellaceae; genus Gallionella. The sequence continues at coordinate 116,955 of DATKVZ010000015.1, forward strand.
AGCGCAGAATACTCATTAATAAGGGCGAGAGCGATAATGTGCAAGCCGGGCAGGTGGTCATGGACGATATCGGTATCGTCGGCCAGATTACCCGTGTTTATCCCTGGCTTGCCGAAGTTACCCTGATCACCGAAGAAGATCATGCCGTACCGGTGCAAGTGTTGCGCAACGGGCTGCGCACCATTGTGTTTGGTGCCGGCGATACCAGCCGGCTGTCGCTGCGCTACATGCCGGTCAGCTCCGATATCCAGGACGACGATATTTTGGTCACTTCGGGTATCGACGGCATCTACCCACCGGGCATTCCGGTCGCCAGGGTGGAAAAAATCGAACGGGATGCAGCCTATCCATTTGCACGCGTCATTTGTTTGCCGTTGGCCGGTGTTAACAGTCATCACCATTTGCTGATTTTATCTGGCTTGACCCAGTTGCCCGAGCGCCCGGCAGAGCTGCCCGTGGCGGCAAAAATTAACAAGGGTGGCAGGGCAAAAAAAGAGAAACCAGAGGTGCCCTGATGCCCTATTTCGCCCCTGCCAACCAGGAAATTCAGCGTCCAGTCAGCAATACTTTTATCGTATTGAGCGTGCTGGCTGCGCTGTTCCTGAACGGATTACCCTGGGAAGGCATCTGGTTGATGCTGCGCCCGGATTTTGTTGCGGTAGTCATGTTGTATTGGTGCACGCATAAACCGCTGCGTGTTGGTGTCGGCTGGTCGTGGGCAGTGGGAATCCTTGCCGACGTGGCCGACGCCAGCCTGTTCGGCCAGCATGCTCTGGCCTACACCTTGCTCGCATTTGGTGGCGTGGTATTGCATCGCCGTTTGCAGATGTTTAATCTGCGTCAGCAGACTACCCATGTATTTGGCATTCTGGTGCTGACTTACGCGGTGTATGCGCTGGTGCACTGGCAGGTGAATGGTTATGTGGTGTGGGCATATTTTCTCGGTAGTCTGACTTCCACGCTGTTGTGGACGCCGCTCAGCATCATGTTCCAGGCGGTGCGGCAGATGCGCACGGAACGTGAGCGCACATGAACAGGCAAGTCGAATTAAAAAACCATCAGCGTGAAATGTATTACTTCCAGTTACGGCTGGTGATCAGCATCGGTTTGGTATTGGTATTACTGGCAATTCTGCTGGCACGTTTTACCTATCTGCAAGTGGTGCGCCACGACTATTATCAGACGCTGGCGGAAAGCAACCGCATCTCGGTGGTCCCCATCGTTCCCAATCGCGGCCTGATACTTGGCCGCAACGGCGCGGTGCTGGCGCACAATTATTCCGGCTATACGCTGGAGATCACCCCGAACAAGACAACCGATCTGGAAGCCACCATCAATGAATTATCCACGCTGGTCGAAATAACCCCGAAAGATCGCAAACGCTTCAAGAAGCTGCTTGCCGAGCGGCGTAATTTCGAGACTCTGGTGATCCGCAACCGGCTTTCCGATGAGGAAGTCGCACGCTTTGCCGCGCAGCAATATCGTTTTCCCGGTGTGGAAATCAAGGCACGGTTATTCCGGGAATACCCTTATGGCGAGATAACAGCTCATCTGCTCGGCTATGTCGGGCGCATCAACCAGAGTGATGTGGCACAACTCGAGGAAAACGATCTGGCCGCCAATTATCGCGGCTCGGATTACATCGGCAAAACCGGTCTGGAGCAAAGTTATGAAAGCGTGCTGCACGGCACCACCGGTGTGGAGCAGGTCGAAGTGGATTCGGTCGGCCGGGCAATACGCAGATTGTCGCGTACCCCGCCGGTCTCCGGCAACACACTGGTATTGAGCATTGATGCCAAACTGCAGGAGATCGCCTTCCAGTCGTTCGGTAACTACCGTGGTGCACTGGTGGCAATCGACCCGAATAATGGTGAAGTGCTGGCCTTCGTCAGCAAACCGGGCTATGACCCCAGCCTGTTTGTCGACGGCATCGATACCCAGAGCTGGGACGAGTTGAATAATTCACCCGATACGCCGCTCAACAATCGTGCGCTGCGCGGACAATACCCGCCGGGCTCAACCATCAAGCCATTCATGGCGCTGGCCGGACTGCATTATGGTGAACGTGCACCCGGTCAGACCATCAACGACCCGGGCTATTTCACACTGCCCGGCAGCAGTCATCAATACCGCGACTGGAAGAAGGACGGCCATGGAAGTGTGGATATGTTCAAATCGATCGTGGTGTCCTGTGATACCTACTATTACGGATTGGCCACCGATTTGGGTATAGACAGAATATCCAATTATCTGTCGCGCTTTGGATTTGGCAAAAAAACCGGTATTGATCTGGAAGGTGAAACCTCCGGGTTGTTGCCTTCGCAGGCATGGAAGATGCGGCGCTACCAGCAGCAATGGTATGTGGGCGATACCGTTTCGGTAGGAATCGGACAGGGCTACAATTTGGTTACGCCGTTGCAGTTGGCAGTTGCCACCGCACTACTGGCGAATAATGGCAAGGGTTTCAGGCCGCATTTGGTCAAGGAAGTACGCAGCTCACTCAACAATGAAAGCCATTTAATGACGGATAATCCGGAATTTGATCTCAGGATTGAGCCGGCACATCTTGATCTGGTCAGAAAAGCAATGGTTGCGGTCACGCAACCGGGTGGGACGGCTGTGCGGGCCGCCGCAGGCGCGTCCTATCATATCGCCGGCAAGACCGGTACGGCACAGGTAATCGGTATCAAACAGGGTGAAAAATATATCGAAGACCAGGTGCTGGAGCGCCATCGCGATCATGCCTGGTTTATGGCTTTTGCACCTGCCGAACAACCCAGAATCGCGCTGGTAGTGCTGGTGGAGAATGGCGGGCACGGCAGCAGCACCGCAGCACCGATTGCACGCAAGGTGTTGGATTATTATCTGCTCGGCAAAGTGCCGCAACCATTGCAGACCATAGCCGGTGAGGAGGATGAGGAACATGACTAGACGCCAGTTGTGGTTGCGCTTTATCGCCCATCTCGACCGGCCGCTGCTGCTCGGTATCTGCCTGCTGTTGCTGGTCAGCCTGCTGGTGCTATACAGCGCGGACAATACAGACTGGGGGCTACCGCTGAGCCAGATGCTGAATATTGCGGTGGCGTTAACCTGTATGTGGCTGGTGGCCAACCTGCCGTTGCATTATCTGATGCGTACCGCCGTGCCAGTTTATTTGCTGGGTATGGCATTGCTGATCAGCGTGGCACTGTTCGGTGAAATCAGTCACGGTGCGCGGCGCTGGCTGGATCTGGGCGTCACCACTCTCCAGCCGTCCGAACTGATGAAAATCGGCGTGCCGTTGATGATGGCCTGGTATTTCGAAAAACATGAAGCTACGCTCACACTGAAAAATTATTTTATTGCGGCCCTATTGTTGCTCATGCCGGTCGCTTTGATTATGCGCCAGCCCGATCTGGGAACGGCGATACTCATTTCCGCCAGCGGTTTTTATGTACTGTTTTTGGCCGGGCTGAGCTGGCGCGTGATGGGAGGATTACTCGTTGCGGTGCTCGTCAGCGCGCCATTGACGTGGTCGATGCTGCATGATTACCAACGGCTGCGCATCCTGATGCTGCTTGATCCCTCGCAAGACGCGTTGGGCAAGGGTTACCACACCATTCAGGCGACCATTGCGGTGGGTTCCGGTGGGCTGCTTGGTAAAGGCTACCTGAAAGGCACACAAGCCCATCTCGATTTTCTGCCGGAACGTACCACCGACTTCATTTTTGCGGTGTATTCGGAAGAATTCGGATTGATTGGCAATCTGATTCTGTTGTCACTGTACTTTTTCGTGATCGCGCGCGGCTTCATTATCACCGCGAATGCCTCGACCTATTTCACCCGCCTGATGGCAGGCTCCATCACGCTGACCTTTGCCACCTATGCGTTCGTCAATATGGGCATGGTCAGCGGCATCCTGCCGGTGGTGGGTGTACCGTTGCCGCTGGTGAGCTATGGCGGCACATCGATGCTGACCCTGCTGCTGGGTTTTGGTATGCTGATGAGCATTGAGACGCACAAGAAACTTATCAAAACCTGATAAAACAACTAGCCATTCCACCAGGCCACCAAAACACGGTAGCCAGGTGACTGGGTATTAAGGAGACCGCATGAACAGGCAACCCGCAGTATCGGCATATGCAATTTTGACTCTGGCAGCACTGACGCTTGCCGCATGCGGCAGTACGCCGCAACGCAAGGTGGAAGTGCGCGACACCCCCGCACCGGTCGAGGCGCGTGCGGTTGGCGCCGCTGTCGCATCGGGTGGGGGCTATCTTGCCGGTGACGGCCCGGGCGCGGATGCACCGGCCAATCTCGACGAAATTCCTGATGCCGTACCGCACAACGAGCCACTGCACCGCTATGCCAATCGCCCCTATGTCGCGCTGGGCAAAACCTACACGCCGCTAACCGCCACAGGCAACTACAAAGAGCGCGGCATCGCCTCATGGTATGGCAAGAAATTTCACGGCCAGCGCACTTCCAGCGGTGAGGTGTATGACATGTACGGCATGACTGCCGCGCATCCAACCCTGCCCATTCCCAGTTATGTGCGCGTCACCAATACCGCCACGCAAAAATCCGTGATAGTGCGTGTCAACGACCGTGGCCCGTTTCTGCATGAGCGTGTGATTGACCTTTCCTACACTGCCGCGCACAAGCTTGGCATCATCGGTAATGGCAGCGGGGAAGTCGAAGTGGAAAGCCTTGCCGGCAATGCCGTGATCGCGCCGGTCACTGCAGCGCAGCAAGTTACCAGCACACCGCTGCCGCCTGCGGATATTCCGCCAAAAACAGTTGCCGCTGATAACGATGTGGCCGCCGGTAGCAATGTGTATCTGCAACTGGGGGCATTCAAATCACAGGAAGCCGCAGAAAATTTCATGGCACAGATGCGCACCAAACTGGGGGATATCGGCAAACAACTCAACCTGTTTGTCAAAGATGGCCTTACCCGCGTTCACCTTGGCCCGTATGCAAGCCAGAACGAAGCACGCGGCAGTGCGGATAGTTTAACGGAGATATTGGGATTCAAGCCGCTGGTGAATTTGCGTTAGTGCAACGCTATGTTTGCCGATACAGCGTTAAAAAAGAGCTCAAAATTCTCATGCACTGAAGCGCATCACACCTCAACACGGGTCACGGCTTTCTCCTGGCGCGCGGATGTGCCGCATCGTAAATTTTGCTGAGATACTGGAAATCAAGGTGGGTATAAACCTGTGTGGTGGAGATGCTGGCGTGGCCGAGCATTTCCTGCACCGCGCGCAGGTCGCCGGAAGATTGCAGTACATGCGTGGCGAATGAGTGGCGCAGCAGATGCGGATGCACGTTACTGGTGATACCCTGCCTGATGCCCCATTGTTTCATGCGCAATTGCACTACGCGCGGCGTGATGCGGCTGCCGCGTGCGCCGACGAATAGCGCGGTTTCATCCGTTTTCGCAAGCTCGCCGCGCACTGCCAGCCATGCCCGTAACGCGGTGATGGCGTGACTCCCGAGCGGCACGATGCGTGTTTTGCTGCCCTTGCCGGTGACGCGCACTTCTCCGCTATTCATCTCGAGTTGTGCCGGATCGAGGCCGACCAGTTCGGCGAGGCGCAGTCCGGAGGAATAAAACAGCTCGAACATCGCCTTGTCGCGGGTCGCCTCCGGCGTGTCGGCAGACAGTTCGACCAGCCGCGCCGCCTCGTCCGGCGATAGTGCTTGCGGCAGATTCTTCGGTGACTTGGGTGCGCGCAACCCGGTGCAGGGGTTGTCGGTCAAGCCGTGGTCGCGTATCAGGTAGGTGAAGAAGCCGCGCCATGCCGACAACATGCGCGCCAGCGAACGGCCACCCAAACCTTTACTGTGCAACTGCGCGATGAAGCGGCGGATGTGGTGAATTTTAAGGTTGGCGAGTGGCGTATCGGCAGCCAGTTCAAACAGATGGCGCAGGTCGCGCGCATAGTTTTCGGCGGTCAGTTCGGAGTATTGTTTCTCGTGGCGCAGCCATGCCAGATAACCATCCAGATAGGTCTGATCAAGTGTGGCTGCTTCGGTCATTGCGCAACATGCGGGTGCAGTGCGGCACTCACCGCCTCGCCGATGCGCTGCAGGAACACCGTGCCCATTTCCGGGTAGAAGCGTTGTTTGTCCTCGCTGGCCAGCACCAGCAGACCGATGGTTTCGCTGCCGGCATGCAGCGGCAGATAAGCAAAAGAGTGCAGTTGCTTGCCGGCCTCGCCAAACCAGTTGGCGGTGTCGTGCGTGGCCTGATGCAGACACACCGGCTGCGACAGCGCATCGGCAAAAGCCAGCACTTCGGCGCTGGGTGGCGTGATCTGCCACAGATGCAATACCGTATGTGGCACGGAGAATATTTCCCGCAACAGATGCGGAATCATCTCCTGCAGAGTGATCAGATCACGCGCGGCAAACAGCGCGGTCACAAACTCATGTACCTTGTGCTGCAGCGCGTCATTCTCCCCGGCGAATTCGATCAGTTTGTGGAGTTTTTTTTCCAGTTCCTTATTTTTCTCGCGCAACGCAACCAGTTGCCGTTCGGAGAGCGAGATGGTGCGCCCGCCATGCGGGTGCGGCAGATTGATCTGAGTCAGCAGGTCGGTATGGCCCTCAAAAAATTGCGGGTTGTCCTGCAAATATTGTGCGACGTCTTCGGCTCTCATTGTTACTCCCTATACGCTTATTTCACCTTCAAAAACGGAAATTGCCGGGCCGGTCAAAAATACGGGTAAGCCGACGCCGTTCCATGTGATGGAGAGCAGACCGCCGCGCGTGGCAACACTCACCGGGCTGTCCAGCAGGTCGCGGCGGATGCCTGCCACGACCGCCGCGCAAGCGCCGGTACCGCACGACAGTGTCTCACCCGAACCGCGTTCGTACACCCGCAAGCGGATGTGGCTGCGATCCATGATCTGCACGAATCCGGCATTGACATGCCTGGGAAAGCGCGGGTGATGTTCGATCAGCGGCCCCAGTCTTTCCACCGGCGCGTGCTCGACATCTGCCACAACCTGCACCGCGTGCGGGTTGCCCATCGATAGCGCGCTGATTTCCAGCATTTCGCCCGCCACCTCCAGCGGCTCGCTCACCGCGCCTTGCCCCGCGAACGGAATGCGCTCCGGGTCAAACACCGGCGCACCCATATTGACGGTCACGCGGCCATCGTCTTCAAGGTGCGGCACAATCAGGCCGCTCACGGTCTCCACCACGATCTCACGCTTGTGTGTGAGTTTCTGGTCATGCACAAAGCGCACGAAACAACGCGCGCCGTTGCCGCATTGCTCAACCTCACCGCCGTCGGCATTGAAGATGCGGTAGCGAAAATCGGCTTGCTTATGCTGGGGCTTTTCCACCAGCAATATCTGGTCGCAGCCCACGCCAAAATGGCGGTCGGCCAATAGGCGCAATTGCTCGGGTGATAAATTGACGTGCTGGCGTACGCCGTCGATTACGACAAAATCATTACCCGCACCGTGCATCTTGGTAAATTTCAAAATCATCCCAGTAGCTCCTTATATCTGAAGCAGTCTGTCGTATGGTCGTTCACCATGCCGGTTGCCTGCATCAGGGCGTAGCAGATGGTGCTGCCGACAAACTTGAAGCCGCGCTGTTTCAGTTCCTTGCTCATCGATTCCGATTCCGCTGTATTGGAAGGAACTTCGGCGAGGCTGCACCACGCGTTGTGTCTCGGCCTGCCATCGACAAAACGCCAGATGAAAGCATCGAAACTGCCAAACTCGTTTTGCACGTCAAGAAACTTCTGCGCATTAGTCACTGTTGCCTGCACTTTCAGCCGGTTGCGCACGATCCCCGGATCCTGCAGTAACGATTCTATTTTACTTGCTCCGTAGCGGGCAATGCACGCCGCATCGAAATTATCGAAAGCATTGCGATAATTTTCACGTTTGCGCAGGATGGTGATCCAGCTCAGCCCGGCCTGCGTGCCTTCAAGAATAAGGAATTCGAACAAGGCTTGATCGTCATGCAGCGGCACGCCCCATTCGCTATCGTGATAGCGGCAATACAGCGGATCATCACCGCACCAGCCGCAGCGCGTTTTCTTCCTCATGCACGGGTACCGCACAGTTGCACGCAGTCACGCCACATGCAGCGATTCATCACCACCGTGATTCCCGCTGCCTGCGCGCGCTGCGCCGCTTCTTCATGCATTACGCCGTCTTGCAACCACAGGCGCTTGATGCCGAGCCTGATGCAACTGTCCACGATGGCGGGCACGTGCCCGGGTGCCCGAAACACACCCACAATGTCCGGCAGCATAAACAGGCTTTCCAGGTCCGGGTAGGCTCTCTCGCCCAGTATCTCATCGACCAGCGGCCGCACCGGGATGATGCGATAGCCCTTGCTCTGCAACCCGCGCGCCACGCTGAAACTGGGCCGTGATTCGTTCGGTGACAGGCCGACCACCGCAATGGTGCGCACCTCACGCAACAACTGGCGGATTTCTTCGGTGCTCGGATTAGAGAAGAGCATGGCGACAACCTCACATCGGGATAGCGGTAAGATAACATTATTCGCAGTATCGCTGCGAGATGCCGGAGCGTTGGACTACACAGACAAAAAACGCTATGCTGCGCGCCTTCACGAAATACGCCTGTAGCTCAATCGGATAGCGTGTCGGTTCCCGCAGCATATGATCATAAGGGCGGGGTGGGATAAAATGACCGTCGGTTCAAATAGTAGTTTCTGTGCCTTTTCAAATACGCGCTCGTAGCTCAGCTGGATAGAGTATCGGTTTCCGAAGCCGAGGGTCGTGGGTTCGACTCCCGCCGAGCGCGCCATTTCAGACTTATGGTCAAGTGACCTACGGTTATCAACCCCCCAATTTTCTGCCGTGACCAATTCGTGACTAAATTGTGACTAGGCCGTGACTACGTTCTGGAAAACAATTGAAGTTATGACCATTGCTCTTCGTGACCTTTCTGCGACCGCTGTTTGGCCTTATGTAGCGCTCCACATAAGGCCGAGGAAGAGTCAGAGGTAAGTGGATCAGCATATTGTTAGTCAATTCGGTTTCTGCTAGATTGCCTCAGCGATAATTCATCACTTCAGGAGTGATTTCATGATATTTGAAGATTTTCACTTTTACCTGGTTCTGGCCACGCCATATTCTGTATTAACCTTTGCATTAATTTGGTTGTCGTTGCGCTGGCAATGCGACTGGACATTGGACATTGGTACAGTGAAGCTGGTTGGGAGTGTCTTTGCTTCAATTCTTGGTACAACAACTCTCGTGTTTTTCATGAATTTCGTAATCTTGATGTCCTTTCCTGATTCATTATGGAACCACGAAATTTTGCCAAATAGCACTATTGGTGTGATGGTCTACACCACATTTGCTTTTACCGTGTCTTTCGTTGTTGGCTCATTGATGAAGTCGAAAACCAAGCTGATTTCATCGACAGCTATTGAGTAACAGTAATGCCCTGTAATGGTTCAAGGGGGAAGTTTCTAAGAATGAATTCTTCAGCCCGTTAAGGGTCGATGACAGCACTTCGTACGAAGAGCTCAGTACTTTGTTACGATTTGTGGGGAGTATGCGCCGAGCAGCTATAACCGGAAAAAGGAGAACAAAATGAGCAACAGAGATGTGTATGTGCAGAAAATGAAGTCCAAGCTGGACGAGTGGAACGCCGATATAGACAAGCTGGCCGCCAAGGTTGAAGCGGCTGAAGCGGATACAAAAATTACCTATCGGACTCAGGTCGAAAATCTCAGGGCAAAGCATGCCGCAGCAGGGCAGAAGCTGGAGGAACTGCGTACTGCCAGCGAAGGCGCCTGGGAAGATATGCGTAGCGGGATAGAGTCGGCTTGGCTAGCTATCGGCAGTGCTGTCAAGGATGCTCTCTCTCGTTTCAGGTGACGCCCTGCCGTGTCCGCCCGGACTCAGGTGCTGCTGCACATAGTCGTCGGCCGGCTGAGGAATCCTGCTGGAACCGCCTTGTGTAATAGGGCGTGATATCGAGGGAGCAGCCCCTTGTTCGGATGCGTTAGGGAGAGGATGGCTGAGGATGTGGTGCGGTGGCTCCATCTATTATCAAAGTGGTAGTTGCCGAGGGTTCTTGTAAGGTTCGCGACCGCAAGCAAAGCGGAAGTCTCAACGCTTGGCAGCTCGGGTCGGAAACGGGCCGAAAGTGTGAGTTCGCCATACTGGAAAGCACTCAATTTCCAGACTGTTGCTTATAATTCGGCAAGGCTCAATGAGCTGCAGTTGAAGTTCTCGCTTAGCTTTAGCCCATTTTGCCAAGAGGGCAAAGATGTTCTTGTGGTTATTGCCGCGCTAAAAAATCGCGATATCCTGGAAGTGAAACTGTCCAAGTTTTCTGAACGGGTTTCGCTATTGCTCAAGCACGATTGGGAGCGAGTAAAACATGAGGCAATGCCTTGGCTTCCATGTTGGTATCCACACGGAGCGTGTCACCTATGCAAAATCTAAAGACTAGCCGGTCAAGTCAGACTGCGCAAATAAGGCCTCGTGCCATTCCTTGCCGCCACAAAATTTCTTCCCAATCAACCGGGGCCACCTCTGATACGTGATTGACTGACAACGGAGCACGAACCCATGAATATCTTTAGCCAATACTTCGGCCGCTACCTGGCATTGCACCGAAACAGGAGTCTGTTTCGACGCCAGGCCGTCCTCGAGTCGCTGCCGGGCGGTCGGCGAGCCGAACGGGTTTCCGGCAGTCTGAATCGCCGCCTGGTTGACCAGGCACGCAGCGATCTGCCGGGCGTGCTCGAGCAGTTGGGCACGTCGGTGCACGGGCTCAGTGATATGGAAGCCGATGCTTTGCGTGAGCAGCACGGGCTCAACGAGGTTGAACACGAAAGACCCATGCGATGGTGGCAGCATCTTTGGGTGAGCTACAACAACCCGTTCAATCTGCTGCTCACCTTGCTGGCGGTGGTGTCGTATCTCACCCACGATATACAGGCAACTGTCGTGATCGTCAGCATGGTGTTGCTGGCGACCTTGATGCGGTTTGTTCAGGAGCGACGCTCCAACCGGGCCGCACAGGCGCTCAAGGAGCAGGTCAGCAACACGACCGGGGTGAGGCGACGCGTCGATCGGGGCACCGACGCAGCCGGAGGCGAGGCCGGCCGTGCGATCGGGGCGCCGATCGAGATCCCGATCAAGCAACTGGTTCCCGGCGACATTGTGGTGCTGTCGGCGGGTGACATGATCCCGGCGGATTGCCGTGTCATGACGGCGACCGACATGTTTGTCAGCCAGTCGGCCATGACCGGGGAATCGTTGCCGGTGGAGAAGTTTACGGCTGCGAAGTCCGACTCCGAGTCCGCGCTGGACATGGCCAACCTGGTGTTCATGGGCACTAACGTTATTTCGGGTGCCGCCAGCGTGGTGGTGCTGACCACCGGCAACGATACCTATTTCGGTACCCTGGCCACGCGCGTCACGCGCGTGGCCGACGAGGCCGAAGCCAACGCGTTTCAGGTCGGCGTCAACAAGGTCAGTTGGCTGCTGATCCGCTTCGCGCTGGTCATGGTGCCGCTGGTGCTGTTCATCAACGGCTTCACCAAGGGCGATTGGGGCGAAGCGTTTTTGTTCGCCCTGTCGGTCGCCGTCGGGCTGACTCCCGAAATGCTGCCGATGATCGTCACCTCCACGCTGGCGCGTGGCGCCGTGATGCTGTCGCGCCAGAAAGTGATCGTCAAGCGACTCGACGCGATCCAGAGCTTCGGCGCCATGAACCTGCTGTGCACCGATAAGACCGGCACGCTGACTCAGGACAAGATTGCGCTGGCCCGTCACACCGACGTGGTCGGCCAGGAGTCGGATGAGGTGCTGGGTTTCGCCTATCTCAACAGTTACTTCCAGACTGGACTTAAAAACCTGCTCGACCGTGCGGTGCTCGAACATGTCGACCTGAAAACCGAGCTGGATATTATTCGCAACTACCGGAAGATCGACGAGATCCCGTTCGACTTCGAGCGGCGTCGCATGTCGGTCGTGGTGTCGGAGCGCGAGCATCACCACGAGCTGATCTGCAAGGGTGCGGTGGAAGAGATGTTCGACATCTGCACCCATGTGCACCAGGACGGCCAGATCTATCCGCTCGACGCCGAGCGACGGGAACGGCTGCAAGACGTCACCCGCGAGTTGAATGAGGATGGTTTGCGCGTGGTCGCGGTGGCGATGAAAGAGCTGCCACCGGAGCAGACCGTGTACTCAAAAGCCGACGAGTCGGGCCTGACACTGATGGGTTACATTGCGTTCCTCGATCCGCCCAAGGAGTCGACTGCACCGGCGCTCGCGGCGCTGGCGGCTCATGGTGTCGTCGTCAAGGTACTCACCGGCGATAACGAACTGGTCACGGCGGAGGTGTGCCGCCAGGTCGGGCTGGCGGTCGACGGCATGGTACTAGGGACGCAGATCGACGCCATGGACGACGCGACGCTGAATGAGGCGGTCGAACATAACACGATCTTTGCCAAGCTGTCACCGCTCAACAAGGAGCGCATCGTGCGCAGCCTGCGCGGCAATGGCCACATTGTCGGCTTCATGGGTGACGGCATCAACGACGCCCCCGCGCTGCGAGCCGCCGATATCGGCATTTCAGTCGATGGCGGGGTGGACATCGCCAAGGAGGCGGCCGACATCATCCTTATGGAGCGCAGCCTGATGGTGCTCGAGCAGGGCGTGATCGAGGGCCGCAGGACCTTCAGCAACATGCTGAAGTACATTCGTATGACGGCCAGCTCCAATTTTGGCAACGTGTTCTCCGTGGTGATCGCCAGCATCGCGCTGCCGTTTCTGCCGATGTTGCCGCTGCAACTGCTGGTGCAGAATCTGCTGTACGACATTTCCCAAATTGCGATCCCGTTCGACAACGTCGATGCGGAGCTGGTCAGCCAGCCGCTGACTTGGAATCCCGAAGGGATCGGGCGCTTCATGCTGTTCTTCGGGCCGCTCAGTTCGATCTTCGACATCGCCACGTTTGCCGTGATGTGGTACGTATTCCAGGCCAACACCGTCGAAGATCAGGCGCTATTCCAATCGGGCTGGTTCGTCGTTGGGCTGCTGACGCAGACGCTGATCGTGCACATCATCCGCACCCCTAAAGTCGCCTTTATCGAGAGCCGGGCCGCGTGGCCACTGCTGGGTATGACGCTACTCATCATGGCGATCGGCGTGTTTTTGCCGATGGGACCGCTGGCCGGCTACTTCAAGCTACAGGCGCTGCCCTGGCTCTACTTCGTGTGGCTCGTTGGCATCGTGTTCGGCTACACGGTGCTGACCTCGCTGATGAAGCGCTACTACATCCGGCGCTTTGGCTGGCAATGACGTTGGCGTCGCCCGGCGAATGTGTTCGAAGAGGGAGCTAAATGAAAACGGACATGGATCTGCCGGAATCAATCAGCTCACAAATTGAGTTCAAGCGCAAATTCAGTTTTTGGGAAATGTATCGCGCGTTTGTTTTCCTCCCCGGCGCGGTGGCAAAGATGATGGAAAACAGCAAAAGCAAATTGCTGGGCAAAGAATTTGTGAGACGGCTGCAATTGGCAGTCACCGAAGTCAACGGTTGTGCCGCCTGCTCATACCAGCATGCAAAAATGGCTTTGCGTGAAGGCATGAGCAATGAAGAGATCGTCAGCTTCTTGAGTGGAGAAGACGCTTTTATCAAGCCTGAAGAAGCAAAAGCCATCATGTTTGCCCAGCACTTTGCAGACTCAAGAGGATATCCCAAGCAATACGCTTACGATTCCATGGTCAAGGAATACGGCGAACAACAGGCACGTATTATTCTTTCTGCTGCCCAGTTTATGATTGCCGCCAATATGTACGGGATTCCCTACAGTGCATTTCTGTCCAGGCGTAAAGGCAAACCATTCAACGGCAGCTCATTGTCTTACGAACTGGGAATGCTGATAGCAGGCATCATATGTTTGCCCATTGCTGTTATTCATGGATCGCTAAGGAGTTTGTTTGGCATGCCGAACGAAAAGTTTGACAAAAGCATGACCGACGAATAAATGAATCCAATTGCAAATGGCGGATTCAGGTCTGTAGTGCAACGATGCTATGACGCGAGTGTAGCTACTTCATTAACACTGAATTTCTTCCGAAACTCGGTGTTCCAGTGGTTGTTGGATAGCGCAGATTCCTTCTTGGGGTCATCGGCCCGTGTAGGGTGAAGGTGCCTGTAGTTTTTCGCGGCGTATCTGACAGGTGATGCAGCGCTTGGCAGTCGGATACGCATCCAGTCGTTTGTAGCGGATGGCTTCCCCGCAGTCGATGCACAGGCCATAGCGTCCGGCCTCGATGCGTTGCTCCGCCGCCACGATGTCACGCACCTCTCCTATGTCGCGGACGATCTCGGCCTGGGTGATGTCGCGAAGCAGGGAGGCTGCCGCCGCATCACCGGAATCGCCCACCCCGCCAATGAGATCGACGTAGTACTCGTTGCTGGAACGCGCGAGCACCTCCCGGATTTCATCAAGCAAAAGGCTCTTGCGCGCATCGATCCGCTGCGTAAAGTGCGTAATCTGTTTTTGAGTAAGGGAGTTTTCAGGGTTAGTCATGGCGTCATGGATATCGGGTTTCAGGAACGGGTACCGATCTGTGTCAACGCACACCAAATCGGTCTCTGGAAAACGCTTTGAGTATAGTGCTCGAAATGTGTCAAGGCAAGACGCTTGTTGGTGCTTGCCAGTGTTGTAACCATGCACGCGGGCATGCACTTGATTGCATATGGCTTATAAACCATAATCTGCGGCTGGCTCAGAATAAAGTGCGCTGCCGGAATGGCAACAACAACGGTGATGTGGTGCCAGCGCAATCTGTTGATCGCAATAAGCCGATAGGGCCGGATGCGATGACGCTGGCAATTTTGAAACATCTGCCAAACGTGCTGGACAGACCAAAAAGTGCGGTTACAGCCAGCCTGCGTTCAAGCATGGCGAGCCCTGGGTTTACTACCGGATGCTGCATATGATTCCTACTCCCTACTATCTGATCGATAAGTCAGCCCTGCTGCGTAATCTGCATGTTATCGATCAAGTCAGAGAATACTCTGGCGCCAGAATATTGCTGGCCCTGAAGTGCTTTGCCGCCTGGTCGGTATTCGACCTGATGCGGCAGCACATGGACGGGACTACGTCTTCGTCTCTGTACGAAGTCAAGCTGGGCCGCGAAAAATTTGGCGGCGAAACGCACGCCTATAGCGTGGCCTTTGCCGATCATGAAATCGAGGAAGTGGTTGCCAATTGTGACAAGATCATCTTTAACTCGCTCAGCCAGTTGCAGCATTTTGAGTCTTTTGCCGGCAGCAAACCCAAGGGCTTGCGCCTGAATCCGGCAATCAGTTGCGCCAGTTTTGATCTGGCCGATCCGGCTCGACCCTATAGCCGCTTGGGTGAATCGGATCCGGCCCGTATTCTGTCGGTCATCAATCGTCTTGATGGCGTGATGATTCACAACAACTGCGAAAATGGAGATTTTGAGCGATTCGATGCGCTGCTCACCGAGGTTGAACAGCGTTATGGCGAGATTCTGCATAGGTTGAAATGGGTGAGTCTTGGTGGCGGCATCAGCTTCACCACACCCGGTTATCCTGTGGATGCCTTTTGCGAACGTCTGCGCCGCTTTGCAGAAACTTATGGCGTGCAGGTGTACCTCGAGCCCGGCGCAGCGACCGTGCACCGCACCACCACGCTGGAAGTCAGCGTGCTGGATGTCGGTTTCAACGGCAAGCATCTGGCGATTGTGGACAGCTCCACCGAAGCACACATGCTTGATCTGCTGATCTACCGCGAGACGGCGCCTATCGGCGACAACCAGGGTGGTCATCGTTACCAGATTTGCGGCAAGACCTGTTTGGCGGGCGACATCTTCGGGGAAGCGCATTTTGACCGGCCGCTGCAAGTGGGGGATCGCATCTCGATTGGCGATGCCGGAGCTTATACTATGGTCAAGAAGAACTGGTTCAACGGCATCCACATGCCGGCCATTGCCATCAGGGAGACCGATGGCAATGTGCGGGTAGTGCGCGAGTTTTCCTTTGAAGAATTCGTTAGCAGCTTGTCCTGAGAATTAATTTTCAAATTTAAGTAAAAGAGGGATGACTCAATGAAACGTAATGTCCTTATTATCGGAGCGGGTGGTGTGTCTCGCGTGGTGGCGCACAAATGTGCCCAGAACAATGCACTGCTTGGCAACATCCACATTGCTTCACGCACACTCGCCAAGTGCCATGCCATTATCGAGTCAATCCATGACAAGGGCAGCATGCAGCGAAATGGTCAATTACAAGCCCATATGCTCGATGCCATGGATGTTGAGGCCACCAAGTTTTTGATTCGCGCCACCGGCAGCCAGATCGTCATCAATGTCGGCTCACCCTTCCTGAATATGTCGGTGCTGCAGGCCTGCATCGACACCGGCGCCGCCTATCTGGACACCGCTATTCACGAAGATCCGGCCAAGGTGTGCGAATCCCCGCCCTGGTACGCCAATTATGAATGGAAGCGGAGGCAAGCCTGCAAGAATGCCAGAGTAACAGCCGTGCTGGGAGTGGGTTTTGATCCGGGCGTGGTCAATGCCTACGCGCGCTATGCCATGGACACTTATTTCGACAGCATTGAATCTATCGACATTATCGACATCAATGCCGGCAGCCACGGACGTTATTTCGCGACCAACTTTGATCCGGAAATCAACTTTCGCGAGTTCACCTCAACCGTCTGGTCCTGGGAAAACAGCGCCTGGAAAGCGAATGCAATATTCGAGCGCAGCAAGGAATGGGACATGCCAATAATAGGCAAGAGCACCACCTACCTGACCGGACACGACGAACTTCACTCCATGTCGCAAAATCTGGATGTACCCAACATCCGTTTCTGGATGGGGTTTAGCGAGCATTACATCAACGTCTTTACCGTCTTGAAAACGCTGGGACTTTTGTCAGAGCAACCCGTACTGACAGCCAGAGGTGTTGAGGTGGTACCGCTCGAAGTCGTCAAGGCCGTGCTGCCAGATCCCGCTTCGTTGGCGCCCGACTATACCGGTAAGACTTATATTGGTGACCTGATCAAGGGAGACAGGGATGGGCAAACGCAGGAAATCCTGATCTACAACATCTGCGATCACCAGACGTGCTTCGAAGAGGTGGGCAGTCAGGCTATTTCCTACACGGCCGGGGTGCCTGTCGTGGCGGCGGCCATGCTGATCGCCAATGGAATCTGGGATGTTGGCGAGATGGTCAACGTGGAGGAGCTCGATCCCCAACCCTTTATAGCGCTAATGAACCGGATGGGACTGGTAACGCGTATCCGTGATTCACAAGGAGACCGGGTCGTTGATCCAGAGCAGGAGATGGTCGGCAAACCGCTAACGAGCAAGCTCGTCAAGTATGGATAAATTGCAGAAAAGTTAACCAGACAGGAAGCTCCCGGCACGATTTCCGGGTGACTTATGCGGGAGGGTGCGAGGGGCGGGAAGGGCTAATTTGCCGGTTTCAATTGATGGTGTAATTGATGGAATTTGTGCTGCAGCTACCTTGAAATCCGCTACCTTCAATGCCACCGCATACGATACACTCGCGCGCAAATAGAAATATCAAGGGGCGGGGCAACGTGGTTGATAACGCGATATTCAAAGACTATCTCGCACAGATAGAGCAAGCCTGCAAGGCGGGCGACGTGTGCGTCATCATCACCGCCACCAATAGCTTCGTCACCGCGCCGATTGCGCGCGAATTCGGCATCGAAAACCTGATCGCCACCGAGCCGGAACACCGGGGCGGCGAATTTACCGGGAATGTGGCGAGTATGCCGTGCTTCCGCGAAGGCAAGATCGCGTGCCTGGAAAGCTGGCTGGCTGCGCATGGCTGGGCGCTGGATAGTTTCGCCGACAGCACGTTCTACAGCGATTCGCTTAATGATCTGCCGCTACTGGCCAAGGTGAAACATCCGGTTGCGGCGAACCCGGATGACACGCTACGCGCTCATGCCGAACAGCATGGCTGGCGCATCATCAATCTGCACTGAATCTGATTTCAACGGGCGGCCGAATTCCGCCCAACCGTGGAATCCCTAGGATTATTTACCTGCGGGTTGTGGCTTGGGTTGTGGTTTCTTGCCCTTTGATTCTTTCTTCTTGTCTTTGCTTCCCATGATGTTCCCTCCTTAAAGATTGCCAATCATATCCTATTCGTGCCATTGCCATTATCAGCGCAATTCCAGTTGGCTATGCACCTGAATTACACAGCGATTGCAATGGGCATTATTATTGATATTGCAACATCCTTGCGCTCCCGGTTGCTTTAGATGTTAATCAGCGCGCTAATTTGAGAGTTGGTTTTAGATGTTACATGAATACTAGATATTGATAATTAAGCGTATTTTTGTAAGCAGCATAATATAATTAACAGTATTGCTATTCGTCGATAAATTTATATTGACAGATAATTGGCGGAGTATTAGCATTCGTCCCGCTGAAATTTCTTCGGCGGGCGAAAAAAAGCCAGTGCGCAAACACTGGCTTTTTAAGACCTTAACCGGGCAGGCAAAGCCCGAACCAGCTAAAGTCGCTTGTTACAGCAAGCACAGTGTACTTCAAGTTGGTTCTCGGCGCCAAGCCATACCCATATTTTGGAGAGATACAAATGAGTAAAGAGACAACAGTAACACTGCAAGGCGCTTCCGGAAAAATGTACAGCTTCGATATTTATCCGTGGGGTACTTCATTCAAACCACTGGGGGCGATATACACTGTGCTGAGAAAAAACCCGCCGAATTTTCAAATACAGTATGTCGGCCAAACCGATGACTTAAGTACACGCTTCGATAATCACCATAAGCAGCCGTGTTTCGATAGGAACGGGAAAACGCATATTGCCATTCATTTGGAAACATCGGAGGCAGCAAGGTTTACGAAGGAGTCGGATATGGTGGCTCAGTACAACCCGATGTGTAACGGCTAACGGAGACGGAAAGAGCCATGCGTGCACAAATAAAAAAAGTTGCGGAGTGCGCCGAGGTTCTTCCTGGATTCGCTCTCAAGGCTCGCGCGGAACATGAGCCTGAGGGCGCCTATCAGGTCGTAATGGCCAAACACATTTCGGAATGTCTACCTTATCGCTACATTGATGAACACGAACTCAGAATGACGCCAGCGGGCTCGCCTGACAATTACCGAGTGCACAAAGGCGATGTGCTGTTTGTATCGCGCGGCGTTCGCAACTGTGCAGCCGTAATCGAAGCGGTGCCGGAAAAAACCATCGCGTCGGCGACTTTCTATATATTGCGTGTTAAGCCAATAGTCGATTCCTCTTATCTTGCATGGTGCCTGAATCAGCCGCCCATGCAGGCACAGATCGGGCAGATACGAACAGGTGCGGGGACGCCCATCGTGCAGCGCAATGTTCTGGGTAATATTCAAATCCCTGTCCCGCCATTGCCAGAACAAAAGCGCATCGTCGAATTTGGCGCATTGCTCGCGCAAGAGCTCGACCTCAGGAGAAAACTGGTCGCAGCCACTGAGGCTCGCCAACGCATACTGAGCCAGAAAATAATTGCCGCACTGAATCAGGAATAAACCGAATTAACCGGAGACACACGTTATGACCGACAAGATCAAGCAAAGCGAAGTCAACTCAGCCGCATGGGCCGCGTGCGATACCTTCCGTGGCGTCGTGGACCCGGCCCAGTACAAGGACTACATTCTGGTGATGCTGTTCCTTAAATACATCTCGGATGTGTGGAGCGATCATTACGCGAAGTACAAGAAAGAATACGGCGACAACGAGGTGCGCATCCGCCGCAGGCTGGAGCGCGAACGCTTCGTCCTGCCGATGGTGGAACTCAAAGACCCGAAAGATAAAAAGAAGATACAAGACCGGTTTCTGGCCGACTTCTACAGCCTGTACGAGCGCCGCAGCCAGCCGAATATCGGCGAACTCATCAACATCATTCTGGACGCCATCGAAGAAGCGAACAAGGCCAAACTCGAAGGCGTGTTCCGCAATATCGACTTCAACAGCGAGGCCAATCTCGGCAAAACCAAGGATCGCAACAATCGCCTGAAACACCTTCTGGAAGACTTTCACAAACCGCAACTGAACATGAGCCCCAGCCGTGTTTCCGAGGACATGATCGGCAACACCTATATTTACCTGATCGAGCGTTTCGCTTCCGATGCTGGCAAAAAAGCGGGTGAGTTTTACACGCCGCATAAGGTATCCGAGCTGCTGTCGAAATTGGTCAGGCCCAAAGCGGGCGACCGCATTTGCGATCCGGCCTGCGGCTCCGGCGGTTTGCTGGTCGAAGCCGCCCGCGAAATTGGCGGGCGCGATTTCGCGCTGTTCGGCATGGAATCGAACGGCAGCACCTGGGCGCTGGCGCGCATGAACATGTTTCTGCATGGCATGGATAGCGCGCGCATCGAATGGTGCAACACCCTGACGAGTCCGGCACTGGTGGAAAATGACCGGCTGATGAAATTCAATGTCGTGGTCGCCAACCCGCCGTTCTCGCTGGACAAGTGGGGCGCAGCCGAAGCCGAACATGACCGCTTTAATCGCTACTGGCGCGGCGTGCCGCCCAAGAGTAAAGGCGACTATGCCTTTATCAGCCACATGATCGAAGCCGCGCTGGAAAAAGAAGGGCGCGTCGCGGTCGTGGCGCCGCATGGCGTGTTATTCCGTGGCGGAGCCGAAGGCCGCATCCGCCAGAAACTCATCGAAGACAACCTGCTGGATACGGTCATCGGCCTGCCTGCCAACCTGTTCCCCACCACCTCCATTCCGGTAGCCGTGCTGCTGTTCGATCGCTCGCGCGAAAAAGGCGGCGCGAACGAGAAGCGGCGCGACGTGGTATTCATCGACGCCAGCCGCGATTACCAGTCCGGCAAGAACCACAATGTCTTGCTGGAAGAGCAAATAACGAAAATCGTCAAAGCCTGCAAGGCGCGCAAGAACATCGACAAATATGCCCATGTCGCCGCCTTTGAAGAAATTCGCGGCAATGACTTCAACCTCAACATCCCGCGCTATGTGGACACCTTCGAAGAGGAAGAAGAAATCGATATCGCCGCCGTAGAAAAGGAAATCGAGCAGCTGGAAGCCGAGCTGGCCGAAGTACGGGTAAAGATGAAAACCTACCTCAAGGAGTTGGGCGTATGACAGACAAGCATATCGACCAGCAACACCATGAAACATTCGAGGGTATCCGTCAGTTCGATGCCGAAGGCAATGCATATTGGAATGCGCGTGATTTGCAGCCACTCCTGGAATATGCCGCCTGGGACAAGTTCAAGCGTGTGATAGAGAAGTCTATGGAGGCCTGTCGACAGTCGGGCCATGTGGTCGAAGACCATTTTTCCCAAACGGCGAAAATGGTCGATATCGGCTCCGGTGCAAAGCGCGAAATCGAAGACTACCAGCTGTCCCGTTACGCCTGTTACCTGATCGTCCAGAACGGCGACCCCTCCAAACCTGTCATCGCCAACGGCCAGACCTACTTTGCCCTGCAAACGCGGCGGCAGGAGCTGAACGATAACGAAGCCTTCGCAAAACTATCTGAAAACGACAAACGCCTCGCCATCCGCAACGAGCTAGCCGAGCATAACAAACACCTCGCTGCTGCCGCCAAGGATGCCGGTGTGGAAACGCCCATCGACTATGCCATCTTCCAGGATCATGGCTACAAAGGCCTCTATGGCGGCAAGGGCGCAAAGGATATTCACACCATCAAAGGCCTGAAGAAAAGCCAGAAGATACTCGACCACATGGGGAGTACTGAACTCGCTGCCAACCTGTTCCGCGCCACGCAGACGGAAGAGAAACTGCGCCGCGACGAAGTGCACGGCAAGCAGAAAGCCAACCAGACCCACTTTGAAGTCGGCAAGAAGGTACGTCAGACCATTGATGATCTGGGCGGCACCATGCCGGAGGCCTTGCCGACGCCGGAAGCGAGCATCAAGCAGTTTGAAAGCGACAAGAGAAAGGTGGAGAAAAAGAAATGAGCGCCGGCGAATTTCTGCTCTACACCACCGAGGACGGCGAAGCCCGGCTGGAAGTGCGCATGACGAACGAGACCGTCTGGCTGTCGTTGATGCAGCTATCAGAGCTGTTTCAGCGCGACAAATCGGTCATTTCCCGGCACCTCAAGAATCTGTATGAAGAGGGCGAATTAAGACCCGAATCAACTGTTGCAAATCTTGCAACAGTTCAACAGGAGGGCGCCCGCTCGATCGAACGCAACGTCGCCCATTACAACCTCGACGTCATCATTTCCGTCGGCTACCGGGTCAAGTCCCATCGCGGCACTCAGTTCCGCATTTGGGCCACCCAACGGCTGCGCGAATACCTGATCAAGGGCTTTGCCCTGGACGACGAGCGGCTCAAACGCGACAGCAGCGGCAACTACTTCGACGAGCTGCTGGCGCGCATCCGTGACATCCGGTCGAGCGAAAAAATCTTCTGGCGCAAGGTGCTCGACATCTACGCCACCAGCATAGACTACGATCCGGGCGCGGAAGCTTCGCAACTCTTTTTTGCCACCGTGCAGAACAAGATGCACTGGGCCACGCATGGCCACACCGCCGCCGAGATCGTGCACAAGCGGGCGGATGCCGCGCAAGTCAACATGGGCATGACCGCGTGGCTGGGCGACAAACCGCGCAAGACCGATGCTGTTGTCGCAAAGAACTACCTAGCCGAAAACGAGTTGCAAACCCTCAACCGCATCGTCAACGCCTATCTCGAATTCGCCGAACTGCGCGCCCTCGACCGCCGCCCCATGTATATGACGGACTGGATTTCCAAACTGGATGAATTCCTGCGCATCTCCGAACGCGATGTTCTCGGCCATCCTGGCAGCGTGTCCCACGATCAGGCGCTGCAAAAAGCCGAGATCGAGTTTGAAAAATACCGGCAGGCCCGGATCAACGAAGCCAGCCCGGTGGAGCAGCATTTCGAAGAAACGGTGAAAAAACTGAAGCTGCTGGAGCGCGAGCAGCCGAAGCTGGAAGGCAAGGGGCGGGGGAAAAAGAAATGAAAGCTCGCCGCTTCGATATTGTTCCGCTCGGCAATCTGTTAGAGGTTTCTCCACAAAACGGATATTCGCCGGTATGTCCTGACACCCCAACTGGAAAATGGGTGCTTGGGCTCGCAGCCCTGAATGGGTACGGACTTGATCTTGCTGGGGCAAAGCCTGCGCCAGTCAACGAGCCTCTCGTGGATAAATTTATGCTTCAGCCTGGCGACTTCCTCATTAGTCGATCCAATACGATTGAAAAAGTGGGGCGTATTGGCGTCTTTCGAGGTGGGCTAGACAATTGCTCCTACCCTGACTTGATGATGCGATTTCGCCCAGATCGAGAGAAGGTAAATCCAGACTATCTGGAAACATACCTCAAGAGCGACAGTGCTGTGAAATTTATTCGTCAGCATGCGACCGGTTCAAGCGGGAGCATGAAAAAGATCAACCAGCATACTGTCGAGTCTATCCCAGTGCTTTTGCCGCAAATACGTGAACAAGCGTGGATCGCAGATTTTTTGGGTGTTTGGTACCAAGCCATCGAGAAAACCGAGCGGCTGATTGCTGCGAAAGAACGACGCTATACCCACGAACTCTCCCGCCTCATCAGCCAAGGCCATCATCCGCGCAACCATATAGGTACTTTCGCACATGAAGTGTCCGAGCGTAATCGCGGTGGCAACGAAGCTCGTGTACTTAGCGTTACCAATTCGCGCGGTTTCGTTCTGCCGGAAGACCAGTTCGAGCGCCGCGTCGCCAGTGCCGATCTATCCAACTACAAAATAGTGAAGCGCAGGCAATACGCCTACAACCCTTCCCGTATCAACGTCGGCTCCATCGCGCGTTTGGACGACTGGGGTGATGGAGTGTTGAGCCCGATGTATGCAGTGTTTGGGCTGGATGAAACGAAGGTGAATTCCGATTATTTCCTGCACTGGCTGGATTCTCACGAAGCGAGGGGGCGTATCAAGAAGAGCGCTCAAGGCAGCGTGCGCGAGACGGTGTCATTTACCGAGTTTGCAGCCATCACCACTCCTTTGCCAAATATCGCTAAACAGGTGGCGATTGCTCGTTATTTGAACGTGCTACGTGAGGAAATTTCGATACTCGGTGTTTATGTTGAAAAATTGAAAGAGCAGAAACGCGGCCTCATGCAGAGGCTGCTCACCGGCCAGTGGCGCGTGAGCACACTAACAACCAAGGAGTAATTCGATGGCAAAGAAATTTATCCCTATGGCAATTTCTTACGATTTTGACGGTACGCTTGCACCAGGAAATATGCAGGAGTATGACTTCATTCCAGCCATTAACATGTTGTCCAAGCAATTTTGGAAGTCTGTTAACAATCTTGCAGAGCAACATGAAATGGATCAGATACTCGCCTACATGTATGCCATGCTCGAAGAAGCACGTAAGGAAAAGGTTGCAGTTCGTAAAACGGATTTCAAAAACTTTGGGGCGCATATTGAGCTATTTCCTGGCGTAAAAGATTGGTTCAAGCGCATTAACATCTATGCAAAAAACAAAGGAGTGAGGTTGGAGCATTACATCATTTCTTCGGGTATCCGTGAAATGGTAGAGGGCACTCCAATCTACAAAGAATTTAAAAAAGTTTATGCATCCGGATTTATGTTCGACCACAACGGCGTAGCCTGCTGGCCTGCTTTAGCAGTGAACTACACGACAAAAACACAGTATCTATTTCGAATCAACAAGGGCAGTCTAGATGTTCATGATAATTCCATTATTAATAAATTCGTGCCTAAAGAGAAGCGCCCAGTACCCTTTGAAAACATGGTTTTCATTGGAGACGGTGAAACTGACATTCCCTGTATGCGTTTGGTGAGGGAGCAAGGCGGACACTCGATAGCGGTGTACAACCCAGGTAAACATGGTGCAAAGAAAAAGGCAGGGGAACTTATCAGTGAAGGACGGGCTACCCTTGTAGCCACGGCTGACTATCAGGAAGGCAGCACAATTGACTTGGCTATCAAAGCTATTATCGATAAGGTTGAAGCAACCTCGCGGATAGTTTAACAGGCATGGATAGCTTCCACTTCAACGAAAAATACCTGTCGCAGATTCCGGCGCTGCAAGTGCTGGCCAACCTCGGCTTCGAGTATCTGACCCCGGAACAGACGCTGGCCGAGCGGGGCGGCAAGCCGGGCAATGTGCTGCTGGAGGGCGTGCTGCGCGAGCAGTTGAAGGCGATCAATCGCATTCAGTACAAGGCGCAGGAATTTTTGTTCAGCGAGGAGAATATCCAGTCCGCCATCCAGCGGCTGAAAAGCGTCAAGTACGACGGGTTGCAGAAAACCAACGAGGCGATCTACGACCTGCTGACGCTGGGCACGGCGCTGGAGCAGACCATCGAGGGCGATTCCAAGAGTTTCAATCTGCGCTATGTGGACTGGCACAACTGGGAACGGAATAGCTTTCATGCGACCGCCGAATTCAGCGTGGAGCGCAGCCGCAGCAACGAGACCGCACGGCCGGATATCGTGCTGTTCGTGAACGGCATTCCCTTCGCGGTGATCGAGTGCAAGTCGCCGAATGTGGAAGTTGAACAGGCCATCTCGCAATGCATCCGCAACCAGCAGGACGAGTATCTGCCCAAGCTGTTTACCTATGTGCAGTTGGTAATGGGCATCAACAAGAATGCGGCACGCTACGCCACGGCAGGCACGCCCGCGAAATTCTGGAGCCTGTGGCTTGAATTGCGCGACAAGGAGGATGAAGTTGCCAGGGCCGTTAACAAGCCGCTGGCAGAGCAAAACAAGGACGCGCTGTTTTCCGGCGACTTCGCGCAGGCGCGTAAATTTTTCGATGCGCTGGCAGCGCAGGGCGCGCGGCAAGTCACGGAACAGGACAAGATGCTGTTCAGCATGTGTCGCCCCGAGCGGCTAATTGAGCTGATATTCAAGTTCATCGTGTATGAGGGCGGCATCAAAAAGATCGCGCGTTATCAGCAGTATTTTGTTGTCAAATCCACGCTGGATCGGGTGAAGGGACTCGATCACGCTGGGCGGCGCAAGGGCGGCATCATCTGGCATACCCAAGGTTCCGGCAAGTCGCTCACGATGGTGATGCTGGCCAGGGCGCTGGCGCTGGATAGTGATATTGCCAATCCGCGCATCGTATTGGTCACCGACCGCATGGATCTGGACAAGCAACTGGGCAACACGTTTGCCGCGTGCGGGCTGGCACCGGATCGCGCCAGAACCGGGCGCGATTTGCTGGAGCTGGTGAGCGAGAAGAAGGCCGGAATTGTGACCACGCTGATACACAAGTTCGACAAGGCGCTTAACGTAAAAAAATACCAGGATGAGTCCATTGATATTTTCATGCTGGTGGACGAAAGCCACCGTACCAATTTCGGCTCCTTTGCCGCGCGCATGCGGCAGATGTTTCCGAATGCCTGTTATCTGGGTTTTACTGGAACGCCGCTGCTGAAAGAGGAGAAGAGCAGTTTCGCCAGATTCGGCGGGCTGATCGAGCCGCATTATTCCATCCAGCAGGCGGTAAAAGACGGCGCGGTGGTGCCTTTGCTTTATGAAGGCAGGCATGTGGAAATGGTGCAGGACAAGGCCGCTATCGACCTGTGGTTCGAGCGGCATACGCAGGGATTAACCCGCAAGCAGCAGGCGGACTTGAAGAAGAAATATGCCCGGGCGGAAATGCTCAACAAGGCCGATCAGGTCGTCTATATGCGCGCCTTCGATATCAGCGAGCATTTCCGCGAGAACTGGCAGGGCACGGGATACAAGGCGCAGCTCGTCGCGCCGAGCAAACTGGCGGCGCTCAAGTATCAGGAATATCTGGACGAGATCGGGTATCTGACTTCGGAAGTGATCATCTCGGCGCCGGATAGCCGCGAGGGCTACGACGAAGTCGATGGCGAACCTGTCGACGAGGTGGTCAAGTTCTGGCAGAAAATGATGAAGCGCTATGGCTCAGAGGAAGAGTATCTCAAGCAGATCGTCAACCAGTTCAAGTTTGGCGAAGAGCCGGAGATATTGGTCGTGGTGGATAAGCTGATTACCGGTTTCGATGCGCCGCGTAATACGGTGATGTATCTGTGCCGCACCTTGCGCGAGCATACTTTATTGCAGGCGATTGCGCGCGTGAACCGGCTGCATGAGGATGAGGAAACCGGCGCAACCAAGGAGTTTGGCTACATCGTGGATTACGCCAGCGTGCTGGGCGAGCTGGACAAGGCGCTGACCATGTACGCCGAGGCTGGGTTGGCCGGTTTCGATGAAGAAGACCTGGCCGGGTCGCTGATGTCGGTGCACGAGGTGGCGGCGAAGTTGCCGCAACATCATTCCGATCTCTGGGATATTTTCAAGGAAGTCAAAAACCAGCATGACGAAGAGGCTTACGAGCTATTGCTGGCGGACGATGCGCTGCGCGAGAATTTTTATGAGCGGCTGACGAACTACGGCAATACGCTGGGGATCGCGCTTTCGACCGAACGTTTCATCATGACCACGGATGAAGTTAAGCTGACGCAATACAAGGACGATCTCAAGCGCTTCCGCAAGCTAAAAGCCGCTGTAAAACTGCGTTACGCGGAATCGATCGATTACCGCGATTACGCGCCGAAGATTCAGAAGCTGCTGGATACGCATATTTCCGCCAGCGAGGTGATCCGGTTGAACGCGCCAGTCAATATCTTCGACGAAAAAACCTTCCTGCAAGTCAAGCAGGAGCATGGAGTATACGATGCCCGCACCACGGCATCGCGTGCGGACGCCATCGCACATGCGACCAAGCGTGCGATTGCCGAACACATGGAAGAAGACCCGGCCTTTTACGATAAGTTTTCCAAACTGATCCAGCAGGCCATTGACGATTTTCGCGCCAAGCGCATTTCGGATCAGGAGTATCTGAAACGGGCGGACGATATCCGCGAGCGCGTTGTCAGCCGCAAGCACGATGATGTGCCCGACGTGTTGCAGGGCAACGAACATGCCATGGCGTTCTATGGGATTCTCAAGCCGTTTCTGGGTGGCAGTTTTGTGGAGGCAAACAAAGCGGAAGAAGTGGCGAGCAATGCGGCGTTGGCGATAGCGAAGATTTTCGAGAGAAACCTGAAGGTGAATTTCTGGGATGATTTCGATGCGCAGAAGCGCACCATGAACGATATTGACGATTATTTGTATGACACCCTCAAGGGCGATCATGGCATTGATCTGAGCATCGAGCAGATGGACGAGATTATCAAAAACACGATGCAACTGGCGCGGCACAGGATGCGGGTATGACGGGGAATATTCACTTCGGCAATACTTCGTTCGCCTACGATGTGTTGCACGTTGCGCGCAAGACGATGGAAATCGCCGTTCATCCAAATATGCGGGTAGTGGTTAAAGCGCCGTTGGGGATACTTCAGGATGCTATTGAGGGCAGGTTGAGAAAGAGAGCTCGCTGGGTGTTGCGTCAGATTGATTATTTTCAGCAGTTCGATCCTCGTACCCCGGCCAGGCATTACGTTAGCGGTGAAACGCATCTTTATCTGGGGCGGCAGTATCGCTTGAAGGTGGTGAGGGGAGATGCCAATCAGGTAAAAATGGCACGTGGAAGGCTGGTTGTAGAAATGGCAGGCGAGTTACAGCCAGAGCAAGTAGCTGCGTATTTAGAGGCATGGTATCGAACCAGAGCGCGCCAACATTTTCAGGCATGTCTGGAACGGTGTGCCCAGGATTTCGTGCGTAGGGGGTATGCATTACCCAATCTGCAAATCAGGAAAATGCAAACTCGCTGGGGAAGCCTCTCACAAAATTCCACATTGACGCTTAATTTGGCTTTGATACGCGCCCCGCGTGAATGCATCGAATATGTGATCACACATGAACTATGCCATCTCAAATATGACGATCACAGCCCAAGCTTCTACAGGTTTCTGGAAAGACTCATGCCGGACTGGGAGAGAAGAAAACGCGAGCTGGAGCTCTCTTTGATTTGAATCGCTCCCGTTTCGCTAGACAGATTTCAGCCCAATTATCCGGAATGGGTGCAAATTCTGCCATTCATCAGCACAACGCCAAAAGTTGGCTTTGGCCGACTAGTGGACAGATTGTGTCACTACACATCAAACCGAACGATGGATGAGAGCCTGTTGCGGCCACGGAGATTATGAGGGGCAAGGGAATTTGGCGGAAGCGGTGAGATTCGAACTCACGGAGGACTCTCATCCTCGGTAGTTTTCAAGACTACTGCCTTCAACCGCTCGGCCACGCTTCCGGAGGCGCGCATTTTGAAGCAAGGCGCGCGGTGTGTCCAGATAAACGCTGTGAAATTTCAGGCGCGCACGCAGTCCGCCCAGTTGTTTAGCGTTTCGTAGAGACGCACGCGCTCCAGGCGCAGGTTGTTGCCGTAGGTATCCTGGTATGCGGGCTCGAGGATGCCGAAAGCGATTTGCGCGAGGTTTTCGGCGGTCGGCACGACGTCGAGGATGGCGGTTTTGTGCTCTGGCAGGCTGGCGAGGAAATCGCATACTGCCTTGTCGCCGCGATACACGAGGAAGGCATGATCCCACGCGTCCACCAGCTTCTCTTTGGCGATGCGCTTCACGTCGGAGAAGTCCATCACCATGCCCTGCTCGGATTGTCCTTCTGCGGTGATGAGGTTGCCGGACAGGGTGATCTCGATGGCGTAGCGGTGCCCGTGCAGATGTTTGCACTGGCTGTTGTGGTTGGGGATGCGGTGTCCGGCATCGAATTCCAGGCGTCGGGTGATGAACATGGCGGTGTTGAACAATAAATGTGGCGCAGATTATAGCATCGCGGCGTATGTCGCTTTTCACACCTTGCGTCATCAGGAATTGACCCGGGATGATGCTGCCTTGGTAATAATCAATTTCAGTTAGAATGAAATTTCCATGAGCATAGTCGCCGTCTTCAACCAGAAGGGTGGGGTGGGGAAAACTACAACCAGCCTTAACCTTGCCGCTGCACTCGCCCGCAGTGGGCGTGCTGCCTATGGCATAGACCTTGATCCGCAGGCGCAATTGAGTTCCATTGTTGGCGCCACCATCAAGTCCGGCGATGATACGGTGCTCAGCCTGTTTCAGCGCAATCGCCCGTTGCGCGAACTGGTGCATGGATCAGCCTGCGGCATTCACATCATTCCATCACACGCGGAACTGTCCAAGGTGGATGCGCTGTATGGCAAAGGTTATAACGTTGTCAATCGGCTCAATACTGCCCTGCAAGCGGAACAATTCGGTAAGAAAGAAACGCCGCTGATTATTGATTGCTGTCCGATGATCGGGGTACTTTCGCTGAATGCGATGTTTGCCTGTGATTGTTTGATTGTGCCGATTTCTGCCGACCATCTCTCCGCCATGGGTGCAGTTCAGATTGATAAGACCCTTAAAGCGCTGGAGCCGGTGCTGAAACGGCGTGTCAAACGCCGCTACCTGTTAACCCGCTTTGATAGCCGCCGCAACATGGCGTGGGATGTGTTGCGCTTCGCGCAAGAAAGATTCGGCGAGGATGTTTGCCATACGCGCATTGCAGAAAACGTCAGTCTGGCGGAAAGCCCGGCGCTCAACAAAACGGTGTATGAACATGCCCCCGGCAGTCGCGGGGCATCCGACTATGATGAGTTGTTGGCAGAGTTGCTGTCTGATGGATTTATTGAGTGAACCGCATCATTTGGAGATCATGGAAAGGATGTCCTCCACCGATGCTGCATGAGCGGCCTGCCGGGCTGACTCCTGCCTGATCTCACATTGTGTAACTTCACAATGCAGGTACATTTGCCGTAACTTGCGCTCGGCATCCGCTTGGTCGTGACCCGCGATAAGAATATTTTCGACCTTTTGTCTGTCGCGCGTCAGTATCGAGAAATTGAATTTCAACATGGCCGCCTCCCGGGCGATAAGCTGTAGTTTCTTGAATAAGTTATACGTTGTGCCGGTATTGTAATCGACTCACTGTTGCATTGCCCTACTGCCTTGTCGCGGCGATGACGTACTTGTTAAATTTTTTCTTAACCGAGTTTTCTTCGATTTCGGAAAGACAGAAATTCTGCAATACGACGAATGAATTCCTGCTCCTGCTGTTTGCTGGCTTGTCCCTCGTAGCGTAACGCGCTGTAACGCATCCCGATCTCGCGAATTGCGTCGGCGAGCTCGGGATGTATGACTGCGATGCGTGCAGTGTAGTCCAGCGCACCTTCGTACGCGGCGCGCGGCAGGCCGGCCTTGGCCAGTTTGCGACATAGCCTGAGCCACGCCGCCTGCACCTTGTCCGGCCGCCGCACCAACAGATGGCGCAGCATGAACAGGGTGAACAGCGCAACCACTATCCCCAAACCAGCCGCCATGTTCAGCGCGAGTTTCTGCCAAGTGACGGACTCCATGCCGAGGCGTGTCATAAAAGCGAACTGGAGTTCCGTGTTGTAGCCCAATACCCACTGGTTCCAACGGTTGGCCAGCGTGTCCCAGTTCATGCGCAGATTGAGCAACCACTGCGGCGGGTTGCGCGCCATGAACGGTAGCGCGGCAGTGTCCGATACGGCGGCAGACAAGCCGAGCTCGACGCGTGCCGGAGCAATCGCAGCAGTCGGATCGATACGCACCCAGCCTTGTTGGTCGAGCCACACTTCCGCCCAGGCGTGGGCATCGGACTGGCGCACGATGTAGTAATCGCCCATTTCGTTGTATTCGCCGCCCTGATAGCCGGTAACGACGCGTGCCGGGATATGCGCGGCGCGCATCAGGAACACGAAGGCCGACGCATAGTGTTCGCAAAATCCCTGCCGGGTTTTGAACAGGAAATCATCGATGCCGTGCAATCCGAGCGGCGGGGGTTCCAGCGTGTAGCTAAAATTTTCCCGGCTGAAATAATTCAATGCATTGCGCACGATAGATTTATTGATTTCCGTAAGGGAATGATCGCTCCCTCTCCCTCCGGGGGAGGGTTGGGGTGGGGGAACAGCTTCGGCTTGTGCACGCCAGTCTGCCGCTAGCTCCCGGGCACGCGGATTGAGTGCGGGCGGCAGTTGCAACGCGCGCTGGATTTGCCGTTCCGCTTCATGCAGGTTGGCGTGATAGGTCAGAAACGAACGCGCTTCGTAGCGCAGCCGTGCCTTGACCGGCTCGTTTCGCACGATCCTGAAATCGTAGGTCAGCCGGACAGGAATGGAGATGTGTTCCGGCATGTCGAGTGCGAACAGCCAGGTCTTGTTGTGCGGTTCCAGTGTGACGCTGTAGCTGATCCCGTCTGACGTATCGGTGAATTCCGGTGCGATGGTCGCAGCCGTTCTGCCCTGCGTCCAGGTGCGCCCGTCGAATTCCCACAACACCGGGCCGCGCCAGTACATCTGGTCGCGGCGCGGCAGCTTATCCGGATAGCTGACGCGGAACGCGACCTCGTCGGATAGCGATAACCGGCTCAGACTGCCCGGCGCCATTTTGTCGTCCAGCCCGCTGCTGGCGAAGGCATCCTGCGGCAGCCCCCACAGCGGCCCCTGCACGCGCGGAAACAGGATGAACAGAACCAGCATCAGCGGAACCGACTGCAGCAGCAATGTTGAGGCGATGCGCAGCCGTGGCTTGAGCGCGATATGCTGTCCGTGCAGATGCACCCAGGTGGTGACGATGACCAGCAGCGTAGCGAGCATGTACAGCGCGATGGGAATGCTCTGCGAGTAGAAGAAATTGGTGATGATGATGAAGCACGCAAGATAGACCAGCACCATCGCATCG
This sequence comes from Gallionella sp., assembly GCA_035529795.1. Taxonomy (GTDB): domain Bacteria; phylum Pseudomonadota; class Gammaproteobacteria; order Burkholderiales; family Gallionellaceae; genus Gallionella. Next base: position 149,677 of record DATKVZ010000015.1, read on the forward strand.
CGCGCGTTGCGTAGTTCCATGAACTTCAAAGCGGTGAGCAGGATCAGCAGCGTGACACCGACCTCGCGCCCGAACAATGCATGAAAGCTGATCAGGATGCCGCCGACGCTGGCAAAGGTGATCGTCATCAGCAGCCAGCGCTTCGGCAGCGGGTTGCCGCTCCAGGTGAGATAGGCGCGCCAGGTCAGCAGCGCGATGCACAAGGCGCTGATCCACAGCGGCAAGTGGTCGGCGTGCGGCGCGGCAACCATCAGAATGCTCAACAACAGTCCGTAGATGAGCGGTTTGTTCATGACGGAAATATTGAGGTGTGATAAGTCATTTCGATTCGGGTAGCCTGAATAGTGCAATCCGGCGCAGGCATTCGCCGCGCTGCGCGCTGCCGTTATTGGGCAGTAATTCACTCTCCGGCAGGCGTAGTCCATAGCGCAACCCTTGTGCTTCGGCATCCAGCACCCAGCGTGTCATGCGCGCCAGCTTGCCCTCAAGGTCGCGCTCCGGCGTGGTAGAAAAATCCAGCCACAATTCCTCGCCGACTTGTGCGGAAAACTGTTTAACCTGCAGGCCCTGTTCGCGCGCATAGGCTTTCCATGCGATGCGCGGCAGTGCATCGCCCGCCACATAGTTGCGCAATCCGGCGAAGTCGTCGTCACCCGCAATATTGCGCTTGCCGGTACCATCCGGCGCGTCGCCAGACGGCAATACCGCATCCGGCAACGGTTTGGGGTAGACCAGACAGCGTGTGTCGAAATGCAGATGCGACCATGCATGGAACAAGCCGAGCGGAAACTCGGTGTACAGCGTTAATTGCCCCGGCTTCAGCCAGCCACGGCGTGACGTTGCCACAGGAAAGATAATTTCGCTGTCCTGCTGCGCGGGCACGTCGAAGCTGACCGTGCTGCCGTTGCTGTCGCGCAAGTTAAGCTGGTAACGATCCAGTGTTCCAGAGTTGCGAAAATGGAAAACAAAACGTGCCGACTCACCGCTGAACACGGCTTCGACCCGTCCGGCGCGAATCTCCAGATGCGCCAAGTTGCGGAACGCGTGCAGCATGGACATCACCGCCATCATCGCCAGCAGGAAAGTCAGGACATAACCCAAACTCAAGTTGTAGTTGATGTCACCGAGCAGCATCAGCACCAGCATGAAGCCGAGCGCCAACCCTTGCCGGGTGGGCAGAATGAAGATGCGGCGCTGGGTGAGAGTAACGGTGCCGCTTTCGATTTTCGGGCGGAATAGCCAGGTACGAAAGCGTTGTTTGAGTGCGGTCAGCACGGGATAATTTTTTGCGGAGTCTTGTCCTCATCAAAGTGGCAATGCACGGCGTCGCAAACTTGCAAAAGCAGGTTTCCCATGTTGTCGGCCCCCGTAAAAATTGATTCGTCAATCGCGCGCGCTGTCATTCCACTTTCTGAAGCTTCTTTAACGACGAACAGAATGCCGTTCACGGCTATCCAATCAACTGTGAGATGGCCCGCTTTAGTGCGACTTGGCCGGTTTCATGCAGTGTGCCGAGTTGTTTTATGATCAGCGATTGTTCGAGAGTGGCAAATACGGGTTTGATGACGGATGGCTTCAGCAGTTTTGCAGCGTGCCAGCCATGGATGAGCGTTTCACCAAAACCGGTCACGGAACGCAACTGGCTGGTGATTGCCATTACAACCACATCTGGCCGCGTGGCGCTGTAAGTGTGGCTGCTTACAATAACGGCCGGGCGTTGTTTGGATGCGGTTTGGCTGGTAAATGGAAAAGAAACCAATACTACATCGCCAAATTCAAAGGGCATCGTAGGCTTCATCTTCGCTGTTGTTCCACACTGCTGCGAAGGTTGGTTGACTGCTGTGTGCAGCGGCACGTGTCAGTTGGCGGTCCTGCTCTTTGAGTCGTAAGAAATCGACAAAGTCATCTACTTCTGCCAGCCGTTCTGGCGGGAGCGTCTGAATTTTTTCAAGCAATATTTTGGCAGTGGCTGTCATCACGATCCCCTCAATAATTCAACGAATCAAGGTGTGCGTCATTATCCTGCCTTTTCATGGAATCGCAACCGCTTCGATCAGTTCGCACGCCAGTGCGTCGCTGTTTTGATCGGAGCGTTCACCGGTAACCTGCAGGCGGTGGTTGACGATGCCGGGCAGGACCGCCTGCACATCCTCCGGTATGACTGCCTCGCGCTCGTCGAGCAATGCCCAGGCGCGCGCGGCAGAGAGCAACGCCAGCCCGGCACGCGGGCTGAGGCCATGCGTATAGCGTGACGTTTCACGCGTGTGGTGCAGGATGGCCTGGATGTAGTCGAGCAACGCGGGGGCGACGAATATCCGTTTGACGCGCTGTTGCAGGGCGAGCAGTTCGGCACTTTCTACTTGCGGCTTGAGTCCGGCGACGATCTCGCGCCGGTCTACTCCGGACAATAGGCCGCGCTCTGCCTGCGCGTCGGGATAACCCATCTGGATGCGCATCAAAAAGCGGTCAAGTTGCGATTCCGGCAGCGGGAAGGTGCCGACCTGGTGTGCCGGGTTCTGTGTGGCGATGACAAAGAACGGTACGGGCAAGGGGCGTGTCGTGCCTTCGATGGTGACCTGCTGTTCTTCCATCGCCTCCAGCAACGCGCTCTGCGCCTTGGGTGTGGCGCGGTTCACTTCGTCGGCCAGGATCATCTGTGCGAAAATCGGGCCGGGATGGAATTCGAATTTGCCATTGTCGCGCTGGTATACGGACACGCCGAGGATGTCTGCGGGCAGCAGATCGCTGGTGAATTGGATGCGCTGGAATTGCAAGCCCAGGGTGCGCGCCAGCACATGCGCCAGCGTGGTTTTGCCGACCCCCGGCATATCTTCGATGAGCAGATGGCCACGCGCCAGCAGGCATGCGAGCGCAAGGCGGATCTGCTGCGGCTTGCCGAGAATGACCTGTTCGGCCTGGCGAATGACGTTGTTCAGGGATTGGCTCATGGATTTTTCGTAACTTTACACCGTATTCGCCCTGTTGAGCATTCCGTAGATGGCCAAGCGGTCTGTTAAGATACGCCCTTTCCAAAAATCACTACCAGTTTATGTCTGCTTTATCTGTTTCCATGTCCCCCCTGGAACGCCGCGCCAGTATTGGGTTGGCGAGTATTTACGGCTTGCGCATGCTGGGGCTGTTCATCATTCTTCCGGTTTTCGTGCTGTACGCCAAACATCTGCCCGGCGGCGAAAGTCACTTGCTGATGGGAATTGCACTGGGCGCTTACGGGTTGACCCAGGCGATTCTGCAAATTCCCGCCGGCTGGTTATCCGACCGCTACGGGCGCAAGCCAGTGATTTATATCAGCCTGCTGCTGTTTGCGCTGGGCAGCTTCATCGCCGCTTACGCCGGCGACATTTATTGGGTCATTATCGGGCGCGTGGTGCAGGGGGCGGGCGCGTTAAACGCCGCAGTCATGGCACTCACTGCCGATCTGACCCGCGAAGAAGTACGCATTCGAGCGATGGCGATTATCGGCATAACCATTGGCGCCACTTTTTCGCTGTCATTGATATTGTCGCCGCTGCTCAACGGCATAATCGGTGTGCCCGGCATCTTCGCACTGACCGGCGTACTGGCTTTGCTGGCTCTGCTCGTGGTGCGTTTTGTGATTCCGGATCCGGTAATTACACGCTTTCACAGCGATGCCGAGGCGAATAGTAAACGTTTTGGCGAAGTGCTACGTAACAAGGATTTGCTGCGCCTCAACTTCGGCATTTTCTCGGTGCATGCGATATTGATGTCGGTATTTTTGCAGGTGCCGTTCCTGTTGCAGGATGGCGGGCTGCCGGTGTCGCAGCATTGGAAAGTGTATCTGCCGGTGATGCTGGCAGCCTTCGTGCTGATGTTGCCGCTCATCATCGTTGCGGAAAAGAAAAACCGTACGAAACAAATTTTCCTGCTGTCCATCATGCTGGCGGCGATTGCGCAAGCCATGCTGGCGTTTGTCCCGCACGGCATTTGGAGTGTGACTGCCGCGCTGCTGGTATTTTTTACCGCGTTTAACCTGCTGGAAGCCAAGCTGCCCGCGCTGATCAGTATTGTTGCGCCGTTGGCCACCAGGGGGACGGCAATGGGCGTATATAGCAGCGTACAATTTTTGGGCGCATTTTTTGGCGCGACGGCAGGCGGCGCGTTGATGCAGTATGTCGACGGCAATGCCGGCGGCAATTCCGTGTTTGTGTTTGGTCTAGTGTTACTGTTATTGTGGTTGGCGGTTGCAGCCGGAATGCAATCGCCGGCTGCCGTGCGTACCAGGCTGTATCATTTGCCGGAAATAGATGATGCGACCGCTGTAGAATTGCGGCAACGTCTTGCGCAGATACCAGGCGTGCGCGAGGTAATCGTGGTGGTGGCGGAAAACATGGCCTGTCTCAAAGTGGACATGCAGGGTTTCGATGAAACAGTCGTGAAACAACTTATACAAGGAGCGTGAAATGGCATCGGTGAATAAAGCAATCCTGATCGGTAATCTGGGTAAAGATCCTGAAGTACGCTATATGCCGAGTGGCGAGGCGATAGCCAATATTACTCTGGCAACCACGGATACCTGGAAAGATAAGAGTGGCGAGAAACAGGAAAAAACCGAATGGCATCGCGTCTCATTTTTTGGCAGGCTGGCAGAGATTGTCGGTGAGTATCTGAAAAAAGGCTCGCCAGTTTACGTGGAAGGGCGGATACAAACCCGCAAATGGCAGGATAAGGAAGGCCAGGATCGCTACACCACGGAAATCGTCGCAGACCGTATGCAAATGCTCGGCGGCAAATCTTCCGGCGGCGGCAGTTTTGAAGTGGTGGAGAACAAACCTGCTGCTTCTTCATCCGGCAACGCTGCGGCCCCCGCAAAAGCTGCGCCGGCTGCCAAGGGAAGCTTCGATAATTTTGATGACGACATTCCCTTTTAATTGATACCGTAAGTATAATTGTTAGTTATATCCTCAAAGCCAGCGTAAATGCTGGCTTTGTTGTTTTTTGAGATTGCTAAATATGGCTCGCATGGTTTTTTGCGGGTGTCCATTTTTCTTTTCGTGTGTGTGATGAAAAATTTTACCGGTCACCGCAGCAAGTTCAATCACTGCGCCAGCTGCATTTTCGCTGAGAAAGGTGGCTTCAATCAGCAAATATCTCTGGCTGAAAAGGCTTTAATATTGGGTTAGCTTGATGAAAATGATACCATCGCATGGCATTTTTTTCGGGGAACAATATGGCTGGGCATAGCAAATGGGCGAACATCCAACATCGTAAGGGCAAGCAGGATGCCAAACGCGGCAAGATATTTACGCGCCTGATCAAGGAAATCACCGTGGCGGCGCGCATGGGCGGCGGTGACGCGGGTACCAATCCGCGCTTGCGACTGGCAATCGAGAAGGCGCGCGAGAACAACATGCCCAAGGACACCGTGGAGAATGCCATCAAGCGCGGCAGCGGCCAGCTCGAAGGAGTGAATTACGAGGAGTTGCGCTACGAAGGTTATGGCATCAACGGCGCGGCGGTGATGGTGGACTGCATGACCGATAACAAAACGCGCACTGTCGCGGAAGTGCGTCATGCTTTCAGCAAGAACGGCGGCAATCTGGGAACGGACGGTTCAGTGGCGTTCCTGTTCACACATTGCGGGCAGATGATTTTCGCACCCGGCACCGACGAGAATGGCCTGATGGAAGTGGCGCTGGATGCCGGAGCCGAAGATATCTCGGGCAACGATGACGGCAGTATCGAAGTAATCGCGATGCCGCACGATTTCGTGAACGTGAAACAGGCACTGGAGGCGGCAGGTTACAAGCCGGAATTTGCCGAAGTCACCATGAAACCCGCCAACGAAGTGATTTTCACCGGCGATGATGCGGTAAAAATGCAGAAACTACTCGACGCGCTGGAGAATCTGGATGATGTGCAGGAGGTTTACACCACCGCCGTCATAGAGGAGTAATGCGTATTCTCGGCATAGACCCCGGTTTGCGCATCACCGGGTTTGGTGTCATCGAAAAAGACGGTCAGAAGCTGCATTACATTGCCAGCGGCTGCGTTAAGACGCCGGTTGGTGAGCTGCCGGAGCGATTAAAAGCCATCCTGAATTCGCTGGGCGAGGTGATCGCACAGCATCAGCCGCAGCAGGTTGCGGTGGAGAAAGTATTTGTCAACGTCAATCCCCAATCCACTCTGTTGCTCGGGCAGGCGCGCGGCGCGGCAATTTGTGCGGCGGTACTGGCGAATCTGCCGGTGGCGGAATATACCGCGCTGCAGGTGAAGCAGGGGGTGGTCGGCAACGGCCATGCCAAAAAAGAGCAGGTGCAGGAAATGGTGCGGCGCCTGTTGAGCCTGTCCGGTATACCCGGAACAGATGCGGCGGACGCGCTGGCCTGTGCGATTTGTCATGCGCATGGCGGGATGGGATTGGGAGCGCTGGAGACCAAGGGCTTTCGCGTGCGGCATGGAAGACTGGTCTGATGCCGCAGCAATAATGAATTCCCGTTTACACGAAATCCGGGACACCCTCGGTTCTTGCGGTATTACCATGAACGAAAATGCGAAAGTGGCATCGAACCGGATGCTAGGGCATTGTGCGGCGTGTATGAATTGGAGTTGAATGCCGTCCCTGTGCTGCAGGAAATTGTATTAAATAACTTCTCTTAACCAACTGTGAATTGTCATGAAAAAATTCCTTGTTTTATTTCTGCTCACTCTGCTACACCCTGCCCACGCCGGAGAGGCTGAAATCCGCCAGTCGCTGCAAAGCCAGTTGCCGGATGTTGGCAAGGTCGACCATATTCTGAAAACACCCTATTCAGGACTCTACGAGGTTGTGATTGATGATCAGTTGCTTTACACCGATGAACAGGGACTATATCTGTTTGACGGGAGGGTGATTGATGTCAAGAGCAGGCACGATGTGACGGAAGATCGCCGTAAGCAGTTGTTTGCCATCGAGTTCGACAAGCTGCCGCTTGATCTTGCCGTGAAGAAAGTGAAAGGCAACGGCAAACGCAGGATGGCTTATTTTTCCGACCCCAAGTGCGGTTATTGCAAACGTCTGGAAGGTGAATTGAGCAAAATCAGCGATGTCACCCTGTATCTGTTCCTGCATCCGATATTTCAGGGCTCTGATGAAATCGCACGCAATGTGTATTGTGCAAAAGACCCGGTCAAGGCATGGGACGAGTTGATGCTGGACAAGAAAGCACCGATCAAAGCATCCTGCAAGATACCATCCGACAAGGTGGCTGCACTGGCCAGGAAATTACGCGTCACCGGCACGCCAAATCTGATATTTGGTGATGGCGCGCAAGTCCCCGGCTACTTGCCTGCGGACGAGCTGGAAAAACATCTGAACGAATCAGTGGGCAACTAAATCGATATGGACGCAGCTCAGGAAATTTCTCGCGATTTGCTGGTCAAGGCAATCAATGAATCGCACGACGGTATCACTATTGCTGATGCTCGGGCGGACGGCCAGCCGATTATTTATGCCAACACAGGCTTTGAACAGATGACCGGCTACGCGGCCACCGAGGCAATCGGAAAAAGTTACCGTTTTCTGCAAGGCACCGATACCAATCAGCCGGAGATAGAAACCATACGCAACGCCATCCGGAGCGGCGAGGGATGTGTAGTGATTTTGCGTAATTACCGCAAAGATGGCACGTTGTTCTGGAATGAGCTGAGCATTTCTCCGGTGCGCGATGCCGAAGGCAAACCCACGCACTACATCGGTATTCAAAAGGATGTAACCGCCAGAGTTCTGCTCGAGCAACACCTGCATCAGACTGGAATAGATCTGACCACGCTTAACAGGCAGCTGAATACTCTGGTTTATACCGATCCTTTGATCGGTATCAGCAACCGTCGTCGTTTTGATGAGACATTCGCCAATTTCTTTTCTGCCGCGCAGCGCACTCACGGTGAACTATCGGTATTAATGATCAATCTGGATCAATTCAAGTTGTTCAACCAGCGCTACGGTAAAAGTGCCGGTGATGAGTGTCTGCGCATTGTCGGAGACCGCATTGCCAAGTCCTTCTCGCGGTCTTCGGATTGTGCAGCACGCTATGATGACGCACGGTTTTCAGTGGTGTCACTTGGCGTCAATTTTGAAGATTTGCAACGTCATGCACAGCAGCTTTGTGCAAAGGTACGCGCGTTAGGCATCCCGCATGGCGATTCACCGCATGGGATTGTCACCATCAGTGTCGGAGGGGTTTCGCGCGTGCCCAATCGCGATACGTCGGCGGATGAACTGATCAAGCTTGCAGAGGCGGCTTTACATGACGTCATGCGTCATGGGCGCGACCAGGTGCATGTGGTTAGTTGAGCGCCGGTTCCGCCCCTTTCGGAAATAATACCCACATCTGACCGCTTTGCTTCATGCGTCCCGCCTGAGTACCGGCCTGTTCACCGAAGCCCCAGAAAAAATCGGCACGCACCGCTCCCTTGATTGCCCCACCGGTATCCTGCGCCACCATCAGGCGGTTCAGTGGTTCGCTGGTGTTCGGGTAGGTAGTTGAGAGAAAAACCGGCGCACCAAGCGGAACGGTACGCGGGTCCACCGCGATGCTGTACGCTTCGGTCAGCGGTACACCCAACGCGCCGAGCGGTGCGGAGAGTCCGTTTGGCAACTCGCGGAAGAATACATAACTGGGATTTTGCGCCAGCAGTGCGGGGAGTTTTTCCGGATACTGCCGTGCCCAGTTTTTGATGCCCTGCATCGAGGCCTCTTCAAGTTTCAGTTCACCCATTTCGACCAGTTTTTTGCCGATCGAGACATACGGATGACCGTTCTGTTCGGCGTAACCGACCTTTACCAAGCTGCCATCGGGCAGCTCGATGCGTCCCGAGCCCTGTATCTGCAAGAAGAATAGGTCCACCGCATCTTCCACCCAGAACAACTCGCGGCCTTGCAACGCGGCTCTGCCGTCGTCGATTTCAGCACGGCTGTAATAAGGCACGATGCGCCGCCCCTGCAGGCGGCCGCGCAAACGCATACCCTTTAATTGCGGATACACCTCACTCAGATCGATGGCCAGCATGTCGTCTGGAGCGGCATACAGTGGATAGTGGAAACGCTCCGTCTTGACGCGGCTACCCGTCAGCCTGGGTTCATAATAACCGGTGATCAGGCCTAGTGATGAGCCGTCCGGGTTAAACACCTGGTAGGGTGTAAAGCCTTCCTCGAAGAAGTCGCGCAACGTGGCGTTGTCCGGCTGCACCAGACCATCGGCGCGGGCGCATGTTTCCTGCCAGTCCGGCTTGGCCTTCAACGCGCGGCAGCTTTGCAGAAAGGCCATCCAACTGGGCTGCATATCCATGATCTGCCAATCCGGCAGCATCTCCCATTTGCTGACGGCAAATGGCGCGATAGGTGGCAGGATTACGGTTGTCGGTACGACTGAGGGCTTGGGTGGCGCTGCACAGGCCGCCAGAAAAACCAGCAGGAGGAGAAAGGTATGCCGCCCGCCTGTATTGTCTATTAATCGGTTAATGCAAAACACGCGGCACACTCAATACAAATTGCGGGATTTCAACATCGAATTGTGCGCCATCGGTGGTTTGCATCTGGTAGCTGCCGCGCATGGTGCCGACCTGGGTGGTCAATACTGTGCCGCTGGTGTATTCGAAGCTCTGGTTCGGCTTGAGCAACGGTTGCTCACCCACCACGCCCTGGCCGCGCACTTCCTGCACATGGTTGTGCGCGTCGGTGATGATCCAGTGGCGGCTGACAAGCTTGGCGGTGCTGCTGCCAAGATTGGTAATGGTGATTGTGTAAGAGAACACAAAGCGGTTGCCCGCCTCGTCGGACTGCCCGGGCAAGTAATTTACCCGCGTCTGAATACGGATGTCATGCTGGTTAGGTTGTTCCATTTTTGGCATTTGAACCGATTTTAGCCCGCGTCGCAAGATGGAATGTTGGGATGTGCTGACGTCAAACGGCAATATCGTTACCGGCCTTAACCACTCCCGCAACCGGCTGCCGGAGATGCCCGGTAATTTCTGCGAGATCCCAGCGTGGTTTGACATTGAAGCGGTAGTCCCGGTTGACCTGTTGCTGCGCGAGACGCAGCGCCCCGGCGAAGGCAATCATTGCACCATTGTCGGTGCAGAATTCCAGGTCGGGATAAAATACGGTACCGCCGCGTTTGCCGATATCTTCGTTCAGACGGCTGCGCAGTAACTGGTTCGCGCCCACCCCGCCCGCGACCACTAACCGATCCAGTCCGGTCTGCGCCAATGCAGCACGTGCCTTGAATGCCAGTACATCAATAATGGCTTCCTGTACGGCACAGGCAATGTCAGCGCGGGTCTGTTCGGGGATTTGAAATTCGCGTAGCGATTCGTTCACTCCCTCTTCCTCTGGGAGATAATCAGCGACTTGCCCGCTTGCGGGCTTAGTCGAATGGCTAGTAGTTTCATCAGGGTTGGGGTGAGAGATGCGGACCTGTTGATTCACCAAGGTCAGCACTGCCGTTTTTAATCCGCTAAAACTAAAGTTCAGATCGCCACTGTGCAGCATCGGGCGCGGCAGTTTGAATTGACCGGGGCAACCTGAAGCGGCGAGTTTGGCCAGCGCGGGACCGCCGGGATAGTCTAAGCCCAGTAGTTTTGCACTCTTGTCGAAGGCTTCTCCCGCTGCATCATCCAGTGTCTCGCCGAGCAGGGTGTAGTGGCCCACGTTGTTTACGCGCATCAATTGCGTGTGCCCGCCGGAAACCAATAGGGCAACAAAGGGAAAGTCAGGTGCGGGGTCGGACAACAAAGGGGAAAGCAGATGACCTTCCAGATGATGGATGCCGATAACGGGGACGCCGAGCGCATAGGCCAGCGCGTTCGCTACGCTGGCGCCGACCAACAGTGCACCGCCCAGCCCCGGCCCCTGCGTATAGGCAATGGCATTGATTTGGTTTAGCGACACGCCCGCTTCGTCTAATACTTGTCGCACCAGCGGGACGATGTGCCGCACGTGATCGCGTGAAGCGAGCTCGGGAACAACGCCGCCGTATTCGCTGTGCATGGCGACCTGCGTGTGCAAGGTGTGCGCCAGCAATCCACGCCCCGTCTGGTAGAGCGCGATACCGGTCTCATCGCAGGATGATTCGATTCCGAGTGTGATCAGTGACATTCGATTGCTTTTCAAGTGAAGCTGCATTGTAATTAAAACCCGTCACAACGGCTTAACCAAAATTATTATCAAAATAGTTCACAAAAGTGTTGACGAGAACTTTTGCATCTCTATAATGCGCACCTCTTCGCTGCCTCTGCAGCCCGATCTTTAAAAAACAAACGAACAACCGACGAGTGTAGGCGCTTGGTTTTTGGGGAGTTTCTGTATCCTTTGGGATGTGGGAACGACTTTAAAAAACAGCAGTAAAAAGTGCTTACGCGAAGTCGAAAAGAATCAT
>DATKVZ010000016.1:0-97628 GCA_035529795.1 Gallionella sp.
GGCGCTGAATAACATCAGCAAGAAATGGACGATGCCAATTAGGGATTGGAAAGCGGCATTAAATCGGTTTACTATCCAGTTCGAAGACCGGATGCCGCAGCAATAATGAATTCCCGTTTACACAAAATCCGGGACACCCTCTTTGGAAGATATTTACCCTGAGCGGTATTGAGATCATCCCAATCTAGAATAAATTCATTCTGTAGACCATTTTGCTTGGTCAAAATCGTGATGGTTTTTGCAAGGCCGAATAGCGCTAACTTACCGAGCCCCTTTTTCCCAGTTGGTAAACGACCATATTTTACCGAGGGAGTATCGCCTTCTTCATTGCGCCTGTTGCGCCCTATCACTAGGAACTTGCTATTAATTTCTTCGAGCGAAAGCCCTTTGCCATCATCCTCTATTTTTATTTCTATTGGCTTCCCACTCTTTTCGGACAATGTGATGGTGACGTTGTTTGCATCAGCATCATAGGAGTTTGAAATAATCTCAGCTAATGCAGGGGGTAGCGTCGAGTACATTCGGACGCCAAGATGCTTGATCGTCAATGGATCAAAACGCAATTCAAATGGTGAGTCACTCATTCTTTTCCTACCATTTCTTCATCTGTTGTCGGATTTCTGTTGCATGGGCATAAATGAATGGAACAGGAAGCGCATTACCCACCATCAATGCCAGCTGATCTTTAGAAAGTCCTCGTGGAAAAAAATAATTAGGTGGAAAGCCTTGAAGAAGTGACGCCTCTCTTGGTGTGATACAGCGATTTTCTTCGGGGTGTAGAAATCTGCCTTTTGATGGGCTGGCGCACCCACCAGTAATTGTTGGAGATGGCTTATCCCAATCCATTCGACCATAGACATCTTTGAACCCTCCAGGGTTTCTTATATGACACGGCAGGACATATTTAGCCGGAAGTTGCGACCTGCTGCCTCCATTCTTGGGGATTAAGGCAATCATTTCTTGAATTTTTTTTGTTCGTTTCTCTGGGATGTCATGCATAAAATCGCCACTTTTTCCTGCCAATGGAAGTGAGCCAATTGCGTCCCTAACAGAACGATATTCGTATTTTTTATCCGATATGCAAATGCTCTTCCTGTACGCGGCAACATAAATCAATCGCCGTCTTCGCTGTGGAACACCATAGTCTGCAACGTTAAGAACTTTCCATTCGCCTTGATATCCAAAGCCGGACATGGTTGCTACAAAAATATCAAAGCGCGGGTCATCTTTAAGTCCTGGTACATTCTCAAGCATTACGGCTTTTGGGAGAAATGCTTCTACAAAACGAAGGTAGTCGTTAATAAGATTATTTCGTTCATCAGGAATGGAGTAGCGACCATTGTTAGTGCGCATTGTGGAGAACCCTTGGCAAGGCGGACAACCCGCCAATAAATCTAATTCTCCTTTTTTTAGGTTAAGGGTTCTCATCAGATATTTGCATTCAATCTTCCGGATATCCTTTTCATCAACCAAAACTTCTGGATGATTTGCGCGGTAAGCAGTTAGTGGGGACGCAGCGACATCAATACCCCATAGCACCTTGAAGCCCGCCTGCTTCAATCCTTCGGTCATGCCACCACAACCACAAAACAGGTCTATAGCTAACGGCCTTGTAGGAAAAATATATTGCTGTCTGGCTCTCATTTGGAATCTCTGACGGTATTAAAGGCTTGCACGGTAAGGGCTAGCTGCACTGGAAATACCACCGTATGCATCCAATCTACCCGCCAACTCTCGGCCTATTGTTTCGCCCAGCAACACCGGAACCGCATTCCCTATCTGGCGCATCGCCTCTCCCCATGCACCTTTTATGACGAAGCTGTCCGGGAAGGTCTGGATGCGCTTGGCCTCGCACACCGTGAAATAGCGGACGCTTCCATCCGGGTAGCGGATCATGTTTTCTCCGCCGGGTACGCCATGGCCTCCAGCCTTGATAGTTTTTGCGGGCCAGTCGATATCGCTGCCTGTGTGGCCTGGATAGGTGCGTGCGCCGTCGTGAAAAATGTGGTCGGCAATGCCGTGTCGGGTCTTTGGGTCGGGTATGCCGTGCAGCGCATCCCTGACCGTGAGCCAAGGCAATTGCTCGGGTTCAAACATGCCGTACTTATCTTTCAAGCGCAGAATTTTTTCTTGCAAAAACTCGGTTATCGGCACTCTGTTTGATTTTGTGACATGGTGGCGTTGCCAATATTCGCCTGAGACATACATTTCCCAAAGCAATCGATCTTCGGTGTGAGTCTCTGCGGGAAATGACCAAGACACGGCCAAATCTGCTCTCGTACCGACGATAACAACCCGTTCCCGCGTTTGCGGCACGCCGTAATTTGCCGCATTGATTAGCTTGAACGTGATGTCGTACTTGGTTCCGGCATAGGAAAGCTGGCTGATGCTGCGCAAGTCATGTAAATGATCTTTCCAGTCCGCATCAGGTTGTGCAGTAAATCCGGGATAGGTGAGCCGCAGGATGATGTACTCGAAGTAATCCGCAAATGATGGTCTGAGCAGGCCTTTGACGTTCTCAAATACAAAAGCTTTGGGTGTGAGTTGTTCAATCGCCCGAATCGCATAGGGGAACATGTCGCGGCTATCTTGATCCGCGCCATGTTTGCCGCCTAGCGAAAATGGCTGGCATGGCGGGCCGCCTGCCACGACATCAACGTCGCTCAAGGCATTAAGGTCGAAGTCTTTAATGTCTCCAAAAAAAACTTTTCCAGCATCAAAATTTTCATAGAGGGATGAGCAGGCATACTTGTTGAATTCGACGAAGGCGGAATGCTGGAAACCGGCGAGTTCCAACCCTTTAGCTAATCCGCCAGCCCCGGAAAATATCTCTAATGACTTCATGGCTTGCGCTCGATATTTTTGAAGTGATTTTTGATTCTGGAAAGAATGGCGCTTTTATCGGCATGAGCGCCGTTGCATTTTTCCGCCCAAGCTCGACCGGGATGCAGGACATCCCAATCCGATTTTGCTTGCTCATATCGCCCGCTTCCGGGGTCGTGGTTTCCGAAGCCATCCACAGCAGTATTCCAGAGGGGTCTGTTCAATTTGATGAGCGTGGCTTCGATGGTGCCTATCATGTCCGAGCTGGCATCTTCAAAAATAACGAACCGGCAACTGAAATCCTGAAGCTCCAGGCCCGGAGCGATACTAATGCTCCGGCTGTGCTCACGAAGGCGTCCAAATAGTTCTTTGGATTGGCCGTCCTTATTGTCGGAAACCCGCGCTTGGCGCCAGCCTCTTGGTACAGCCTTGCCGACATATATCGGGTAGCTGTAAGACAACCGGTTCAATTCGGCATATTTTTTGTATGTAGGATTTTTGCCTGTGTAATAAATGGCATAGACCCCTGTGCCACGGAAAGATTCCGGCGGGGGTAGCGTGTGTACAGGGGTACCGTTAAAGAACCTGATAGCGTCCTTGACGAGCTCGGCAAAAGCATCGTTCTTGTATACGTGTTCGCTTCTATCGAAGGCTTTGATTTTCATAATATGTAATGCGCACATTCGGCATCTGTTACGACGATGCTATTTGGTGCATCAATGGCAATAGTGGTGTCGAAAATGGCAATCATGCCCGTTTCTCAAGAGGATTAAGCAGCAAGCGATGCTGAATGGTTTTTGTGACGGCCATTTGCTACTCCCAGAATGGGGGCTGCGGAATTGTAATCCATGCCCAGCTTAGCGTCATGAATTATTCCAGCCAGCCAAAGGGATTTGCGGGCTGGCATAGTGTGGTGGTTTATTGGCTAACTCCAATAGCCGAATTATCACATACCGAAGTATATGTGATGCATACAGAAACCAGAGGAGTTAAGCGGTTGGCTCGGTCTTGCGTCTGAACAGTGCAGCTACAGGCTTGGCGGAAGCTCTCGGTACCGGTTGTATTTCTTCCGCCTGACGTGCCGGTGTTGACGGTTCGTAGGGCTTGCTGAACCAATCGTCCGCCGCCGGTTTGCGGGCATGCGTGGCCGCCGCCTTGAGCGGGCCGTGGCTTTGATAATTCCGCTTGTGTGCCGGTTCCGGCAGTCGTTCGCGTTGGAAGGTGCGTTTCAGCAATTTTTCGATATCGTCCAGCTTGCGCTCTTCCTTGCTGTCCACCAGCGATACCGCTTCTCCGGATGCGCCGGCGCGTCCGGTGCGGCCGATGCGGTGCACATAATCCTCGGCGTGCATCGGCAATTCGTAATTCACCACCAGCGGCAGCAGGTCGATGTCGAGACCGCGCGCCGCCACATCGGTGGCCACCAGCGCCACGACAGTGCCGGCCTTGAACGCCTCCAGCGCCTTGATGCGCTCCTGTTGGGTCTTGTCGCCGTGAATCGCATCGGCAGTGATGCCGTCGCGCGCCAGCTTGCGCGCGACTTGTGCGGCGCTCAGTTTGGTGCGCGTGAAGATCAGCACTTGTTTGATGTCGCGCGAGCGGATGACTTCGACCAGTGCGTGGAATTTGTGCTCAGGCTCGACCAGATAAACTGATTGCTTGACGCTCTCGTTTTCGGTCTTGATGCGCGCCGTTTCCACGGTGACCGGATGGCGCAGAAAATCCTGCGCCAGCTTCTTGATGCTGTCGGAAAACGTGGCCGAAAACAGCAAGGTCTGGCGCTGCTTCGGCAGTAGCGCGAGGATGCGCAGCAGGTCCGGCATGAAGCCCATGTCCAACATGCGATCCGCCTCGTCCAGGATCAGGATTTGCACCTGGTTGAGCATCAGGTTGCGGCTCTCGACGTGATCGAGCAGACGACCCGGTGTGGCCACCAGTATCTCCAGCCCCTTCATCAGCACCGGTTTTTGCGCCTTGATATCGGTGCCGCCGTATACCACGGTGGAGCGCAACGGCACATGTTTGGAATAGGTGGCGACGCTCTCGCCGACCTGGATCGCCAGCTCCCGTGTCGGGGTGAGAATCAGCGCGCGAATCGGATGGCGGGCGGGTGAAGCACTGGTACTGGCAAACGGCAGCAGGCGCTGCAACAAGGGCAGGGTGAATGCCGCAGTCTTGCCGGTGCCGGTCTGCGCCATCGCCATCAGGTCGCGGCCTGCCAACACGTGCGGAATGGCTTGTCCCTGTATCGGGGTCGGTTCTGAGTAGCCCTGCTCTTCGATGGCGCGCAGTATCAGCGGATCAAGGTCGAGGGAGGAAAACAGGATTCTTTCAGCGGTGGAGTCGGTCATATAGACTGCCATTGTACCGAATTAGCGCGCGTCTGGCTTGGAGATATTCCGTCGGGCGCGTAGCCGCCGTAATCATCGCGTTGATATTCTGAATATGGGATTGCAGACGGCCTGCCTGCCGGATTCAGATCAGGGCGAATCACGCAGCGTGATTCGCCCATGCGATACTTACAGGCTGTAAGCGCGTTCGCCGTGCGTCGCGGTATCCAGCCCTTCGCGTTCTGCTTCTTCCGGCACACGTAGACCCATCACCAGGTCAATCAGCTTGAACAGCACGAAGCTGACCACGCCGGACCACAGGATTGTGACACCCACGCCCCAGGCCTGGCTGGTGACTTGCCCGACGATGGAGTATTCCGCCACTTTGCCGGTCGCGTAGTCGAATACGCCGGTACCGCCAAGGCTGGGAGACGCCAGCACGCCGGTGCCCAATGCACCCAGAATGCCGCCCACGCCGTGGATGCCGAACACATCCAGCGAATCGTCGATGCCAAGCAGTTTTTTCAGCCCGGTGACGCCCCAGAAGCACAGCACCCCGGCAAGCAGTCCCAGTACGATGGCGCCCATCGGGCCGATGAAGCCGCACGCCGGTGTAACGGCAACCAGGCCGGCAACTGCGCCGGAAGCCAGCCCCAACATGCTGGGTTTGCTTTTCAACAGCCATTCCGCAAGCATCCACGAGAAGGCGGCGGCGGCGGTTGCGACCACGGTATTCACCATCGCCAGTACGGCGGTTCCGGTGGCTTCGAGATTGGAGCCGGCGTTGAAGCCGAACCAGCCAACCCATAGCAGCGATGCGCCAATCATGGTCATGGTCAGGCTGTGTGGCGCCATGATTTCCTTACCGTAGCCAAGGCGCTTACCCAGCACGATGGCGCCCATCAATGCGCCCATCGCGGCGTTGATGTGCACTACTGTGCCGCCTGCGAAGTCCAGCGCGCCCTTGCCGAAAATGAAGCCGGACGGATCGGCGTAAGCCGAAGGACCGCCCCAGAACCACACCATGTGTGCCATCGGCAGATAGGAGATGGTGAACCACAGCGCGGCGAACACCAGCAACGCGGAGAACTTGATGCGCTCGGCAAACCCGCCCACGGTCAGCGCCACGGTGATCGCCGCGAAGGTTAGTTGAAACACCATGAACAACATCTCGGGAATCACCACGCCCTTGCTGAAAGTTTCCACCACTGCATCGGTGCCCACACCCGCGAGGAATGCCTTGGAGAATCCGCCGATGATGCCATTCATGCCGCCGCCTGCCGTGAATGCCAGACTGTAGCCATACACCACCCACAGGATGGAGATCAGGCAAAAGATCGCGAACACTTGCGCCAGCACCGACAGCATGTTCTTGACGCGCACCAGGCCGCCGTAGAACAACGCCAAACCGGGTAACGACATGAGGATGACAAGTATGGTGGCAACCAGCATCCATGCGGTATCACCCTTGTCGGGCACCGGTGCGATAGCCTCGGCATAAGCCATAGCGGATACGCTGCACAATGCTGCCAGCAGCGCGAAAACTTCAAATAGTTTCTTCATGGCGAGGTTCTCCTTACAGCGCTTCTGCGCCGGTTTCGCCGGTGCGGATACGGATCACGTTTTCGAGTTCATGCACGAAAATCTTGCCGTCGCCGATCTTGCCGGTGCGCGCAGATTTTTCGATAGCCTCCAGCACCTGATCCAGCAGATTGGCCTGTATGGCGGCTTCCAGTTTCACTTTTGGTAGGAAGTCCACAACGTATTCTGCGCCGCGATACAGCTCGGTGTGGCCCTTTTGCCGGCCGAAGCCCTTGACTTCGGTGACGGTGATGCCCTGCACGCCAATGGCGGAAAGCGCCTCGCGCACTTCGTCGAGTTTGAAGGGTTTGATGATGGCGGTAACCATTTTCATGACAATCTCCTTTGCAAAGGCGGGATTCATCCCGCTGGTGGTTGTTAGAACGCGTGTGTCACGGACAACGCAGCGGTGCCTTTCGCCCAGTCGCCGCCAAATGCAGGATAGATGTAGAACGGGCTGGCGTTGGTGTCGGTATAGGCCAGTCCGATCACATAACCGCTGAAGTCCTTCGATACACTCAACTTGTAGTCGCTGTAAGTAGCGCTGGTGCCGGCCAGCGCCAGTGCGTCGGCAGTGGCGCCCTTGTAGGTCTGCTTGCCCGCATGCGCGCCGAACGTGATGCCGGTATCGCCCAGCGGCACGCTGGCGTTGACCTCGATGTAGTTGGTGCCTGCCGCGCCGGGCACGGTCAGAAATTTACCGAGGCCGTAGGAATACTTGGCGGTAATCCATTTGTAGCCGAGCGCGCCGTATATCTCGTCGGTGTCCGCCTTGGCAAAACCGCCCGCCACATTTTCAGTGTAGCTGCCCAGATAGTTGTAGCGGATGAAGCCGATATCGTAAGTGAAATCATTTGCGAAGCTGTTGCGGAAACCGAAATAGGTGTCCAGTTCCATGGTGACGCTGCCAGTCGCCACCGCGCCACTGTCGGCGATCCAGCTCACATTCGAACCCCATATCCCGGCGTACAGACCGCTGGTATGCGCATAATCGATGCCGCCCTGCAGCGCCGGGTTGCCGGAGGTTTGTGAGATGCCACGGAAAATGTAATCGGTAGTGAAACCGAGGTTCGCGCTGAATGGCGAGGCCTCTTCTGCTATGGCTACACCGGGCGCTGCCAGTGCAACCAATATCAGAGTGTTCAACAGCTTGCCTGTGACCGCACCGGAACTTGTTTTGCTTGCCTTCATCGTGACTCCTTATTTCTGAATTGAAAACGAGATAACAGTATCCCCGCCCTCTACTAAGCAGAATGCGTGCCAGATTAAATAATTCTTTGATTACAACGTATTGTGATAATGTTTCCGTTGCGACTCCGGATCGGTGCATGATTCTGGTGCGCATTTGATGGTCTTCGCACCCGGCAGGTGCGGCGGGCAAGCGCGTAACTTGCTACACTTCGGGAGCGCATTAACGACGGGAGAACCAATTATGTCTGACACGAAAATCTTTGACGATCTGTCCGCCAAGCTGAGCGACATGCTGAAAAACAGTCCCGCCAGGGACATTGAAAAAAATGCCCGCGCCCTGCTGATGCAGGGCTTCGCCAAACTTGACCTGATCACGCGCGAGGAATTCGATGTGCAGGCGCAACTGCTGACACGTACCCGTGAACAACTGATCCTGCTGGAGATGCGTGTCACCGAACTGGAAGCACAACGCAACACGACCGCAAAGTAATTATGGGTCTCGCGGTTTTATACAGCCGCGCCCTTTCCGGCATGGAGGCGGCGCTGGTGACCGTCGAGGTGCATCTCGCCAACGGCCTGCCCAATTTCACTATCGTTGGTTTGCCGGAAACCGAAGTCAAGGAAAGCAAGGACCGCGTGCGCGCTGCCTTGCAGAACTGCCGGTTTGATTTTCCTGCACGCCGTATCACCGTCAACCTCGCACCCGCCGACCTGCCCAAGGAAAGCGGACGCTTCGATTTGCCTATCGCGCTCGGTATTCTTGCCGCGACCGGACAGATACCTTCCGATAAACTCGCCGACTATGAATACGCCGGAGAGCTCGCACTGACCGGTGAGCTGCGCCCGATACGCGGCGCGCTGGCGATGACCTACCGCGCCTGCAACAGCGGGCGTGCCTTCATCCTGCCGCAGACGAATGCTGCCGAAGCCGCGCTGGTGGAAGAGGCGACCGTGTATCCGGCACAATCGCTGTTGCAGGTTGCCGCGCATCTGGCCGGTCGCGAAGCGCTCGCGCCGTATATTAGCCAGCCGCAAACCATCACGCCGCACTACCCGGATATGCGCGAAGTAAAAGGGCAGGCACAGGCCAAGCGCGCGCTGGAAATTGCCGCTGCTGGCGGGCACAGCATGCTGATGGTCGGTCCGCCCGGCACCGGCAAATCCATGCTGGCCGCGCGTTTCCCCGGCATCCTGCCGCAAATGTCCGAGGCCGAAGCGTTGCAAAGCGCCGCCGTGCAATCGCTGGATGGCAGCTTTGATGTGGCGAAGTGGAAGACGCGTCCATACCGTGCACCGCACCATACCGCGTCTGGTGTGGCGCTGGTCGGTGGCGGCAGCAATCCACGTCCCGGCGAAATTTCGATGGCGTTGCATGGTGTGCTGTTTCTCGACGAATTGCCCACCTTCCAATATTGCCAATAATCCGTTCAGTATTGACGGATGGCTTGGTAATTCCTTGTAAATAAAATAGTTTATTGAAATTGGCGAGTTGCATCAGATGCAACTTGGGTGAACAAAACTCATTGAGTGAGTGAATATTGTTGTTTCTGCCAATTCGGATGAAGCTCATTTTAATCATCGAGTTAACTGATTGATGAGTTATATGCATTACATATGCGAAATATTCAGGATACTTGCAATAGATGCAACATTGTGTATAATAGCTCAGGAAAGGTGAAGAAGATTCACCACTAATATTGGAGATTCCACTTAAGTCTTTTTGAGCCATGGCGAGAAAACTCATAAATTTGGCAGCGTTGCATCAAACCCCTCCGGACAGCTTATCGCTGCCGGAGAATGATGCCACCCTGTTCAACGACATGATCGCCAAGTGGTCTGCTCGACGGCGTGGAGCTTTACGTCACCAGCAACGTTCCGTGGATCACGATATCGCAGTCGTCCAGAACATGCTCGCACATGTTGGTGCAGCGCCATGGTACTGGTCTGAGGACGATTTTGACTCGTGGTGTGAACACATCGGAGTCGAGCGCGCTTTGGCAGTCTCCAGCCAGCGCAAGTATCAGTCGGCCATTCGCTCCTTCTTCGATTACATCGTTGATAACGTCAAGTTCAAGAACGAGGTGCGCCGGAGTTATGGAATCGATCTCAAACAGATTTGCCATTCCGAGAATTGCATTCCTCATGTGAACGAGCGCGAGCTGACGAAGGAGCGGCCCGCGATGACTCACGCTCAAGTGGTCACTTTCTTCGACGCGCTCGATCGCGCCATCAAGGAGGCCGCGAACTTCCGTGCAAAGGATTTGCGGCCGCTACAGCGCGACAAGGCGCTGTTCTACTCGCTTTATATAGGCGGGCTGCGCATATCAGAAGCACTTGGCCTTGATGTGACATCCTTCGAACCTAATCCGAATTTCCCTGAATTTGGCGATTACGGCTTTATCAAGGTCTGGGGCAAGGGCAGCAAAGGCAGCGGCAAGAAATTCCGCTCGGTTCCTGTTACACATCCGCAGCTCCCCCAAATGCTGGACTGGTACGTCAAGAATATCCGCCCGTATTTCATGGCCAATGCAGACGCCAATGACACCGCCCTGTTTCTTTCGGAACGTGGCAACCGTATGGCCGTATCGACCGCAGAGGCCCGCTTCCAGCATGCAATCGATCTTGCTGGACTGGGCGGACTGGGATTTACCCCACACTGCATGCGGCATTCATCCGTCACGCACGAATCCATGAGGCTTGGATTGGAGGCAGTGAGGCGCAAGCACGGCCATGTCTATGGCGCGACGACTCAAGGCTACATGCACGTCCCGGACGAGATGGTTAACGACGAAATCAACAAGGCGATCGGATCCCAACTGGATCAGATACTCGGAAATCAAAATGGAGAGGAAAAGAAATGACCGAAGCACAAAAGAAGCGGCTGTCGTGGCGACTTCGCGTGATGATGGCTGAAAGGAACATATCAACCGCAACCGAGCTTCAACGCTTGCTGGAAAAGTCTGGATATCAGGTCACCAGCTCTCAGCTTACGCGCGTCATCAAGGAGCGTCCTGACCGGATCAGCACAGATTTACTCGACCACTTGCTAGAGGTGCTGAACTGCAACATCGGGGATTTGCTACGCAGCGATCCAGTATCGGCAGAAAGTGGCACCGGGAAGGATGCGGAGCAATCCAAGCCGAAAAAAGCGCGCGTGCGCAGAGAGCCAATTGCCAGCGAATCCGGAGTCGATCTCACTGGACCGAAGGTCACCGCATTCCCTGTACCTGATAGAAAGAAATAATCGTTGATTGCCGTCGAAATAAATCCTGTTCAGAAAACTGCACCGCTCGCAACCTGCAGCGGGTGCGGTTGCGCAACTCGACGGCGTAATGACGAGGGCGAGCCGCTGTGTCGTGCTTGTTCGCTCAAAGGTAGAACATGCATGCGTTGTGGAAAAGCGTTGCCACGAGCATCGAAAACCCTTCAGAACGGCGCTGTTTGCGGGTCTTGCGTAACCTATTACAAGGAAGCCAAACCATGTCCAGTGTGCGGTCAGATGAGCTTGAGGCTTTCCCGGAACGCAACCAAAGGGTTCACAGATCTGCCGGTATGCGAACACTGCCAACGGAAAGGGAATATCACCTGCGCAGGTTGCGGAAAGAATCGACACCCGGCCGGTGCGCGCGCGGACGGAAAGCTTGTATGCAAATCCTGCCTGGAAAGGGGAAGCAAGCCATTTGTGTGTAATACCTGCGGGAAAAACGGAAAGCCGCACAGCAAGGTCATGTGCCATGCTTGCTACTGGCGGAAGCGTGCGGACAAGCGTTTCAAGGACTCGGTGGCCTTACTGACCCACGAGTGGTCCCGTGAGGCATTCCGCAAATTCTATGCGGATCTGATCGACCGCCAGGATCCGCATGCAGTAGCCACGACAAAGCTGGAACGATATTTTCTGTTCTTCGCAAAAATGGACGCGTCATTTGACAACCCAAAGTCAATCATTGCTGAGAAGTTGATTGCGTCGTTAGGTGCTGAAGGCCTGCGCCGACATATGGTTCCATACAGCTTCTTAGTAAAAGAAAATATCATTTCAGCAATCACGAATGAGTCGCTTGAAGAAGCTTCAGAGAATCGCCGCCAATGGCTGATTATCGATCAGGCGAAACAAGAATGGTACGCATCACTGCTGGAACGCTTCCACAAACATTTGGAGAAAATAAACGAGCGCTATGCGGCGCGCGGCTGGAGCGGGAAACGCCGTCGTTTCGTACCCCGCACGGTAACCGCTGATCTTCGCGCTGCGGCTGTATTCCTGGACTTTTTGACCAAGGAGCAGAAGACAAGCAGCCTGCAGCAGATACAGCAGCCAGACCTTGATCGCTTTCTGGCTGAGCAAAACGGCTACAGGACGAGTATTCGCGCGTTCCTGCGCTATCTGAACCGCGAGGAAAAGCTGTTCCGCAAGCTGTCTCAACCATCAGTAGCACGCGGCCTGCCGGAGGGAATTTTCCTGTCTAGGGCAAAATATGGTGCTTTGTTGAAGGCGTGGCTCAATCCGAGCGAGGACACGCTGAAGGAGTCCTTGGTCTGCGCCTTGATGCTGCTTTACGCACAACCGGCGAATCGGGTTGTGCGCATCAAACTGTCCGACTTGGCGCATGGCCGCGATGGGCTTTTCAGGCTCGCAATGGGGCAGACAGAAGTCACTCTGGATAGACGGCTTGGGGAGATGCTCGGACAATATCTGGAGAAACGCCGCGCACTGGCGACGATGGAGGATACTGAGAACAATGAATACCTCTTTCCGGGCCGAACCTATGGCGGACACCTAACGGAAGCAGCCGTCAGTTACTACCTCAAGAAGCAGGGCGTTTCAGCCGCACAACTATTCTCGACGGCCATATACAACGCATATATGGGCGGGTTGCGTCATCCGAAGGTGCTGGTCAAGGCGTTCGGCATAACGGATGAAACGGCTATCAAGTACCTGAATATCATCGACCCTCAGCTAGTCAGCGAAGTTAACGCGAAGGTTGCCCATGCCTAGCCCATGGTGGCTGTATATGATCGAATGCCGGGGCGGTGGCATCTACATCGGGATCACTGATGATGTGGATAGGCGATACGGTGAACATGCTGCCGGTACGGGAGCGCGGTACACTCGTCTTAATCCCCCGGAACGGCTGCTGGCCAAGCGTGAGTTCCCGAACCGAAAAAGCGCAGCGCAGGAAGAATATCGGATGAAGCGACTCTCCGTGCTGGAAAAACGGCAGTGGGCATGGGCATTAGGAGTAAGGCCAAACGAGCTTTCTGATTCTTCCGACAGTTGACTCGTTGAATACATCCATCACCTCAGCAAGGCCTGATAATTGTGAGAGAAAATCCCGGTGCGTTTCGCTGACCTTCCCGCACAGCAAGATGCAGCGGTCTTGCTGTAGATACCCGGTTTTGACCGCATTCCTAAATGTTGTGGTGATCCGCTCGATTTGGCGTGCCAGCGACTTTTTGGTCGCCCCCTGGAGAACGAGGGTGTTAAAGCCAATGGGATTATCGCCAGTCAGCAGGTGTGAGAACTCCAAGTTGATGACTTCCTCTCCATTGTCGGAAATCATCTCGACTTCAACGGCTTCATCCCAGAAGTGTTCATCGTCACCCACTTCAACCCGCATAAATAAGTCAGCAACACGATCCTCAAAAGCAAGAATGGGTGGAATCTTGGGAGTTCGAACCAGGCGCTGGAACAGATAATCCATCGCATCGGTTGGATCAATGATGTGGCCATCGGAAAGTTCTAATACACCCTCGCCTGATGCGACCAATCCAGAACTGCGGGAACCAAGGCGCGAAATAATCTCGTCAAATTGTTCAGACGACCGGATGGCAGATACCGATCGAAAACATTCTACCCATTCCCGGTATGCCCAGAAACTTTCATGTGCCTTGGGGGACAACGATTTGAAATGGCTTGGGGCGAGGTGATATCCATTAACGCCAAGGGCTCTGAAGTAACCTTTGCCAAGATGGTGTGCAAGAATAGCTACATTCCTGCCCTCGCCAATAAGGGGGTCCTCGACATACTGCACGACATGGTAATGAAGGTCTAACGCCATGACCTGATGTGAATTAGATTGCTTGAAACAATAGTCGGAAGAAATGCTTTCCGTAGGCAGAGAGCTTCAGACAATTGTTTCTGCATGTCGGTTGTTACAGCCCTGAGTGGGCGCTTGATCTCACAGCACTCACGAATCATCACATCATTGGTTTTTGAAATACGATCTGCCCATTGGGTAACCAGCGCGCCAGTGACATGACCATAGAACGGATGGTTGCGCACGATCAATTCTGACGTTCCCAGTTTTTCGATGCTCTTCAGCGGCTGGTTTTCTACCCCAAGCAATCCGTGCTCGTGATCGAAGCCTTGGAAAATCTGGATGTGTGGCGTAACCAGGCTGGCCTTGATGTTGCTGCCCCTATCCCAGTTGCCAATAAAGATGTCAAAAACCACAAGTGCGGCGGCCTCATCCGCGTATTGAGATGCAGCATTCTCGAATTGCGGCGGGGATAGATCGGGCAGTCTCAGGCCTGGCGAACCCAATTCGATACTCGCGTAGGCCTCACCATTGCCGGTTGTTGTAAGCACCCCAGTGGCAACGGGAATGTGAAATGTCTGCGCAAGTCGCAGGGCGACCAGTTCGCTGTAAACGCAATACGGTGACTCGGGGTTGTCAAATTTAAGTATGGCGTCCAGCGAGCAAGACACTGGCGCAGTAACGCCGGGTAATGACTTCTTGCGGATGCTGCGAATTCTATAATTGGGGGGCATTTGGCATCATAAGGCAACTACAACAGCATTCGGTAATGCCGCTTATCAGCATCCGATGACTTGATGATCTGGTACTCCATCCCGCTAGCCACAGCGATTTGCTGGGCAAAATCTTTTTTTGCCTGCACCACTGCGTCTTCAATCTGGTTGTCGGCTTTCACCTCGACAATGACGTACTTCAAACTTCCATCCGGCTCTTCCCTCTGGAAGATGAAGTCCGGATAGTAACTGCGTACGGTGCGTGAATCCGGGTCTATGTATTGAATGAAGAAGTCAGACTGCCCATGGGTCAGCATTCCAGTAAAGTAGATCTTCTTTACCCGCTGCTCGCGTAGAAGATCCCAGAACAGCCAGTTCTCAGAGCCAGAGTCGAAGCAGTAGGTGTCGAGGTGGAAGCTCTTGGCACGTTCCCCTTCCTTAATTTGCGCATCGTTCATCCGGACAATCTTGTCCTTGGCCGCTGATACCTCGTAGTAACCGCTCGGGGGCACCTTGATTAATTCGACCTCATGCTCCTCAGTCTGCTGTGTCTCGTCCAGGTCGTAGAGTTGGCGGAAAAGCCGAGGGATGATTTCGTCGTACAGCAGCTCGTTGAACTCATTGGTGATGGAGACCAATTCGTCGGTGCCTTCCTTGGTAGCGTCCAGCAGCTCCTCAATCTGTAACGGGCTGTGATTGAGGTAGCGCGAAACCTCAGCAACCAGCGTCATGCGTGAGAAGATGCGCTTCTCGCGGCGCGAGGTCAGGTCGAAGGTGCGGCTGCCCGATGCGCGGGCGGCATCAGCGGCGGTCAGGCCATCCTGTTGGGTTTCAATAAGCCGGTACTTCTCGACTAACTCTGCCCACTTATCACGGCTGGAGCGCTCTGGAATTAGCTCCTGTCCAGAAACAAGCTGTTTCTCTCGCATCTGGTACTGCTTCCGCACTCGCACGAGCCTGATCTTGACTGGAGGCTCCACGACGCGGATTTCGACACGCTCCTTGTCCTTTGCAACCTTTTGCAGTTCGTCGGCGCTGATGCGGAAGTTCTGTTGCAGCTCGTCGTTTAGGGTGTTTAGGTTGTCGTCCGAGAGAAAGACGTGACCGGTATGTTGCGCTTGGCCAATGGAGCGCAGACAGCGCATGGTGGCTTGCAGCACAAACACCTTGGACTTGGGCTCGCGAAACAGTCCCACGCCGAAAAGCGAGCGGCAATTCCAGCCTTCGCGGCCCTTGTTGACCAGCAGGATGAACTGTTTTTCCGAGCCTTCAGTGTCCAGCCGGTTGAACTCGCGGATGTCGTCATTGGTAGTGAGCTTGTCGTCGCCCACATTGACCAGAATGCGCGAGGTCGGAATGCCATGCTTGAGTAACGCGCGCTCGACGGCCGGTTTCAGCTCGCCAGTCAGCTCGTCGATAGTGGTAGCGAAGAACGCCAGCTTCGGGGACAGTCCTTCGGGTCGCAGTCCGTCCGTTTCCTTCAGAAAGTTCTCAATGGCAATATCGATAAACTCGTCGGTGCGGGTATTGGCGTAGCCGTGCAGCGTCACCTTCTTGAGGAAGCCTTTGTCGATGGCATCCTTCAGGCCGTATGCATAGACCACCTCGGGCAACACCTCGCGCCCGACATAAGGCGTGCCGGTGTAGTTGTAGCAGGCTACCACGCGAGTTCCCGCCGCATTCAAACTGGCCGCAAGAATATCTATGGTGGTACGCAGGCTAGTGTCAGTTTCCTTGGCTCCCACGCCCATATCCTTGGCTAGAGCTTTGCCGAAGGCGTGGTGGGCTTCGTCCACATAAATGCCGAGCTGCTCTAGTCGGCGCAGCTTTTCGAAACGTTGGTTAGTGGTAAGTTCGCCTTCTTCCTCGGGCTGGTCAAAGTTGTAGAGATCGGCGGCGTCAGCATAAACGCCAGTAGCCGTCAGAATTTCTCCCGTCCCAGCGAATAGCTTATCCGTGGCTGTCTTCTCTTTGTGCTGGCGCTTGAGGATGATTTTCTGTGTGTTGGAGACGATGATGTTGAAGCGCGAGCGGTCTAATGTGTCAAGCGAAGTGCCTGCTTCCTCAAGGTAATGGAAACGCAGATGTGCCTCCAAGAAATTTACATACTCGGGAGGCACAACAAGTGATTTGTTGAATGACTCAATCTCTTTTAGCGACTGAAGCACGGTTTTATCCGGTGCAAACACCAGTGCATTGTGACAGTAGCGTGCGTCCTTCTCGAATTTGTTGCCCAGCAGGAACTCGTAAAAGATGCAGGTCGCCATCAGGATGGTTTTGCCCGTACCCATCGTCAGCGCAAAGATGTAGTTTGGGTAAGCGCGTCGGTTTTTGCGCATCGCCGCGAACACGGCTTTGTACTGATCCTGCGTGATCTTATCGAACAAGTCCACTTGACCAGCGTTACCCGACATAACCCCACCTTCACCACGCTCGGCGAATCGGCCTTGTTTCTCGAACCAGTGCTGGAAGATTTCCTCGACCTTAGCATTGCCAAGGAACTCTTTGAGAAAGATGTAGGTTTCCAGCGCCTCATACTGCGGCAGGCGCAGGAAGGCCTTGGGGTTCTTTTCCGGGTTGTTGAAGTCCAGGAACTTGCGGGTGAGCTCCTTATAGTGCGTACGGATGGTGCCCCGGTTGGCCTGGTAGAACTGCCAGAGAAACTGAAAGAAGGCAAAGTCGAGCGATGCGCTCGCTGCCTTGCTGGTGGCAGCTTTAGCCATTAGCAAGGCTCCCTTCCCACGATTCCGACAGCAGGTCGGTGATTTTCACGTGGATGGTGCCTGCGTCATCAGGAACCTTGTATGCACCCTGGACTAGCTCGCTCTTGCCGGGAATGTCCACCACCGCAGGTTGCAGCACCGCACCGTCATAATTCCAGTCGATCAGCACCGACTCAACCAACTCTTTCCAGTTCTCAACAGACTCTTTTTGCATCGAGAGTTTTTGCAGCAGGTTCATCGGGTAGAACTTCTCGATGACCAACTCACCTTTCTTAATGGACACCTTGGCCTGCGAGTCGCGTTTGAACTCCAGATCAGCCTTGTCGCGGAGGATGTCCACTACCTCAACGTTGATCTTGAAGGGCTTGGCGGCCAGCTCCAGTTGTGCGGCCAAGTCCGGCTCATGACCCATGCAGACCAGAGTGATCTTCTCAACCGGACGGTTCGGGGACTCGTTTTGCTTACGCTCCCACGCCTTGTAGTCAAAGCCTGCGATCAGCTCATTCAAGTCGGCGCGCGTGGCGATCCGGTTAACGGGCATGATTTTGACCATGCGCCCATCCTTCTCACCATCGAACACGGTGCTGAACTCAAGCTTCTGCACTTCCAGCGCCTCTATCAGCAGCTCCTTTGCTTGGACGGGGTTGCGGAAGATGTCATAGTGGTTGACGTTATAGACCTCAAATCCGATTTGGCGCTGCATAACTCCCAGATTTTGCTGCCGCAAATCTTCAATGTCGGACAAGAGTCGCCGAGTCACCGTTTGAATTGCTCCTAGGTTAATGTCAGCGCACAAAAAACGCCGCCCTGTTGCTAATGCCGCCGCAGCAGTAGTGCCAGACCCGACAAAGGAATCCAGTACCAATCCACCAGGAGGGCAAGAGGCCGTCAAGAGTCTCTCAAGCAATTCTTGAGGCTTTTGCGTTGGATAGTCGGTTCTTTCCAGTGATTGAGAATGCAGAAACTGAATGTCGGTCCATACATCGGGCGCGATAGTTTCTTTTGTATTGATGTATACGACGCGCCCGTAGTTGCTAGGATCAATGCGCCCCTGTGCGATTAAGGTTTCAACTTTTTCTTTGTCGTACACCAGCAGTTGTCGAATCTTGCCATCTTTCGAGTTGACTACATTAACGTTATAGCCTTTCTCAATTACGGCCTTCTGACTTTCTGTGGCCTCGACGCTTATCTTTCCGAAATAATACTCATCTGACTTCGAGTAGAAGAGCAAGTTATCGTGCATGGCCTGAAAACGCTTGCTGCCCGCAGTCCAGCGTCTGTAATGCCAAATCACTTCATTTCGGAAGTTCTGTCCACCAAATACTTCGTCTAGCAAACAGCGCAAGTGGTGCACTTTGTGTGCATCACAGTGCAAGTAGATGCAGCCTGTAGGGGTAAGCAGTTCGCGGAGAAGCACAAGCCGCTCATACATGTACTGCAGATATTCATCATTAGTCCAGATGTCCCCGTACTGCTTCTCCTCAAAAGTGCTCTGGTCGTTCTCTACAGAGCGCCCCTTCATCTGAACTTTCTTCTTATAGTCGGCTTTCGAGTCGAACGGTGGGTCGATATAGATCAGATCAACCTTGCCCCTGAACTGCTTCAGCAGATGGCTCATCACCTGAAGGTTATCGCCCCAAAAAATCTTGTTGCGCCACCCATCTACCTCTTCGCCGTGGACTTCCTTTAATTGCGCAGGGTAATACTGCGTCGAGGTGAACGGTCGCTTCCCGCGCCAGTTGAGCATCGGGTAGCCCTTGATTGGCTCAAACTCGTACTTCTCGACGTTGGTAGTGCCGCCATCGGGTGTGGCCAGTTGCAGGCTGTCCTGTGAAGGGGTGGTTGTCGTCATTTGTCGGTTTTCCTAAATTTCCAATTCTTGTTGTCGCAGTAGGCACGCATGTCACAGTTCTGGCATTGCTTCGATGGGCGCGCCTCAATTTGGTAATCCTGGCGCTCGATACGCGCCACGATGTCATCAAAACGGGCAATCGTTTTTCCGATAGCGCGGTCATCCTTGGTGAAGGAGACATAAGGATTGCCGCCATCTTCGCCAGTGTAGTACAGATGCATTCGACTTACCTTCTGACCGGTACGCTCCTCAACCAGGTGGGCATATACCTCCAGTTGGTGCTGGTACTGGCGAAGGCGTTCCCGATCCTTTTCCATGTCCGGCTTCTTCTCAGATTTGAAGTCGATGATCTCGACCGTGCCTTCCTCACCCCGAATCAGATCAACGCTACCCTTGAGGATGTACTGATCCTTGACGAGCGAAATCTCGACCTCGGCCTCCTTGATGCGGTCCCAGTTGCCCTTTTCGCGTTCGTAATAGCCCAAGATGTGCTTCTCAACGGCTTTTAGCGTTTGCGGTGCAAGATACTGGCGCTCACGTTTGGATAGGTACTGGTAATTGACCGCCATCCAGGACTGAATTTGATCGGGGTTGACCGAAGCCTCCTCCCCTCGCAAGACAGCCTTGTGGATGTCCTCGATAGTTTGATGCACCAACGTACCAAACAACTGGGCTCCAGCACGGATGGGGTTAAATTCCAGTTCCTTGAAGAAGCGGTACTGCTCGGCGCAATTCTCGAACACCGTGATGTGCGAGGTGAAGGAGTATTCTCGCTTCAGATTGATTTGCTTGACCGCCTCGTAGGTCAGCACGGAAAGATCGATGTCGCGCCAACTAGGTAGTTCGTGGAACAACCGTTCGAAGTATTTAGATGGCGACTTCCCCAAGCCCCGTCCTTGGCGCTCCTGCGCGGCCAGCACCAGCAGGTTCTGCGCACGCGAGAAGGCGGTGTAGAACAGCCTCCAGAAGTCGAAGTTCTTGATGTGGTCGAGCGGCTCGAAGCGAGCTTTTGAAAGATAACCTCCATCCTCCAGTAGCACATCCAGTTCACCGTACTGTTTGCGCGGCACTGCCTCCAGCGAGCCGCATACCACCACGGGAAATTCCAGCCCCTTGGACTGGTGGATGGTGAGGAACGACACACACCCCTTGGGCGCGTATTCGGCTTCGTCCTCATATTCACCGATGCCGCCGTCAGAAAGGAAGCGTAGGAACTGGTTGAATAGATCGCGAAGATTCCTTTCAAGATACTCTGGGTTCAACACGCTGACGAAGTGCAGGTACTCAAACTTGGTCAGCAGTTTGGAGAAGGTGCCGAGGTTGCGTGCTGCCCGCCCTTTGTCCACGCCTTGAACAGCTTCTTCCGTTAGATAGCGCGAAAACAGTGGGAATTGCAGCAGTTGATAGAACAGGCCGGAGAAGGCGTAGTCTGTGTTCTGAGTCAGCACGGCGTGGTGCTTGGCCAGCGGGCGCGCCCAGTCTAGCAGTGCCTTGTTCTCCGGCTTGCGCAGCTCCGCTGCGAAGGCGGCGAAGCACTGGTGGTCGTAGTAGTCCCAGATGGGTAGCGTCACGCCTTCGGCCCACGCCCGCACCTTGGGGAACTGCGGGAATAGAAAGATCAGCGCGCCAATCATCAGGCGGATTTCCTCGCGCTCGAAGAACATGTTCGAGCGGGGCGAAAATACTGGCACGCCTTGGGCTTCGAGGAAACGCGCAAGCGCCACCACTCTGTCGTTCTTGACCGAACGGAACAGAAAGGCCACCTGATTCCAGTCTGCAAGCTGCCCTGATGTCTTCAGACCATTGAGGAAAGCTAATACCTCAGCGTGCCAGTTAGTGGTGTCGCCGTTTTCATCACTGGCGCTTAGGCGCACCGTTGCGGGCACGTCAGGGAACTCATCCTCGCGCGGCACGATCTGCTTGGCAAAGCGGAATACTCGCGTGCCGTCGTCCCAGACCTGCTCACGCATCCACTCGTTGTAGAAGCGGATGATATCCGGGTGCGAGCGGTAGTTTACGGTCAACTTGACCTGCTTACATTGGCCATCGTCGAACAGCTTGGGGAACTCCAGAATGTTACGGATGGTGGCCCCGCGAAAGCGGTACAAGCCTTGGTCGTCATCGCCCACCACACACAGATTGCGGCGCTCGCCTGCCAGCAGCAGAAGGATGCGTTCCTGAATGGTATTAGTGTCCTGATACTCGTCCACCATCAGGTAGGTGAGCCTGTCTCGCAGCTGCGCCAGCACTTCGGGATGGTTTTCCAGCAGTTTCAAGGCTTCGTACTGGATGCCGGAGAAGTCCAGCGAATTATGCTCGTTCAGTAATTCCTGGTACTTGGCGAAACACGTGGCCAGTGCGCGGATTTCCGGCTCGGGAGCTGCCGCCAGCGTGGTCGCATCCAGCGCTTCCTCGCTGACCTTGTTGAGCCACTTGAGTAGGTTCTCCGACTGCGCCCAACGGCCCGTTTGGTCATCACCCATAACGAGTTGGGCGTCGGGTAATTCGCGGAAGTCTTTGATGTGCTGGTAGAGGAAGTATTGCTGGTCAAACTGATCAAACAGCGTGAAGCTACGCTTGAGCCGAGTGAACTCTCGGTAGTCCTCTAGTAGCCGCAGGCAGATGGAATGAAAAGTGCCGAGGTACATCTCGTTCAGGTTGAACTGGATGCCCAACTCGGCCAACCGGTTGGAGATACGGGTAGTCAGTTCACGCGCGGCCTTGTCGGTGAATGTGACGACCAGCAGTGATTCAGGCGAGATGCCCTTGTGCGTGATGAGATAGACAATCCGCTCGACGAGCGTAAATGTTTTGCCGGAGCCAGGACCAGCTATGATTAGCACTGGACCATCAGTAGCTAGTATGGCTTGCTGCTGCTGCTTATTGGCTTTGCTTTGCCCAAGTATGTCTACGGCCACAGATTCCCCTTTGAAGCCAAACTATGCCCTCCTCCTGCGGTTGTCTTTATAGTTTTATTGGATATTAGCAGCTTATTACCGGTGGAAAGCAATCCCAGTTAGGATGTTATAACTCTTTTTTCTCAAGTTATGATGCCAACTAGGCATCCATATCTATACTTGAACTATAGGGAGCGTCAGTGGCATCAAACTACGAACAAATCTGTGATGAAAATCGGCACAGCTACGGTACCAAAGGCGCTCAGAAATCCGGCAAGCTGGCCGCTGGGCTGTACGACGACCGCACTCACTTCATCTTCGAACTGCTGCAAAACGCTGAGGACGCGCTCGGTCGGCGTGGCGAGTGGCACGGATCACGCAAGGTAGCGTTCTTCCTGAACCCGACCCGCCTGACGCTCTCGCATTTCGGCAAGCCGTTCGACGAGGCCGACGTCCGAAGCGTCTGCGACATCGCCGAGAGCACCAAGAACGAGGCCTCCATCGGTCGTTTCGGTCTCGGCTTCAAGTCCGTCTACACTGTCACCGATCTTCCAGAGATTCACTCTGGCGAGGAGGACTTCGCCATCGAGAACTACGTCTTCCCGAAGCGGTTGGCGCGTTCGGCACGCGCGACAGATGAGACGCAGATCATCCTGCCTCTGAAGCCGGAGGACGCGAGCGCAGCGCAGGACATCACGGCAGGGTTTCGCCACTTAGGCCCGGGCGCGCTACTGTTCCTGCGCCACATTGACGAAATCAACTGGAGCGTCGAGGGCGGCGCGTCCGGGTTCTATCTGCGCAACACCCCCGAATCGCTCGGACCCAATGTCCAGCGCATCACGGTGATCGGCAAAGAGGATGATCGACCGGAAGTCGATCAGAACTGGCTGGTGTTCCACCGCGACGTGTTTTCTGCCGAAGGGCACAAGGTCGGACGGGTGGAAATTGCCTTCTCGCTGGTTACGGTAAAGGACTCCCCTGGTCGCTGGGCTGTGCAGCCGCTGGCCAAGTCGCCGCTGGTGGTGTTCTTCCCGACGGTGGTTGAGAGCCACCTTGGCTTTCTCGTGCAAGGGCCGTACCGCACCACGCCAAGCCGCGACAACATTCCGCCCGGCGAGCCGTGGAACCAGCACCTGGTCAAGGAAACATCCGGCCTGCTAGTGGAAGCGATGCGCTGGATGCGGGACAAGGCAATGCTGGATGTTGCGGCACTGCGCTGTTTGCCGCTTGACCGCGAAAAATTCCCCAAGGATTCGCGGTTTACACCAATGTTTGACGCCGTCCGACAGGCGTTTCAGGACGAAGAGCTGCTTCCGACTTTCGACGGCCGGCATGTCACCGCCCAGCAAGCAAAGCTGGCGCGAACGCAAGAGTTGCGCGAACTGTTCAGCCCGGAACAGGTTGCGGCGCTGTTCGGTTCGGAGGTTGCCGCTTGGCTATCAGGCGACATCACGCAGGACAAGGCACCCGAGATTCGCCAGTATCTGATGCGCGAACTCGACATCGACGAGATCACGCCGACAAAGCTGGTGCCGAGCCTGACGAAAGCGTTCCTTGAGGTGCAATCCGACGCGTGGGTGTTGCTGCTGTACGAATTCCTGAGCGGCCAGGAGAAGGCGCTGCGTCGCCATCTGGACACTGTTCCGCTCATCCGCCTCGATGATGGGACGCACGTCGTCGCTCGCGAAAACGGAAAAGCCAAGGCATTCCTGCCCAGCGCTATTGCCACCAGTTTCCCGACGAT
The DNA here is from genome assembly GCA_035529795.1 of Gallionella sp. GTDB lineage: Bacteria > Pseudomonadota > Gammaproteobacteria > Burkholderiales > Gallionellaceae > Gallionella. Next base: position 23,887 of record DATKVZ010000016.1, read on the forward strand.
GCGCCGCGCGGTTTGTGCGACCCCCGAGGTGCGCTTGTTCCTTATCTCACTGGGCATCACTGAACCCGACCCGGTGGATGACGTCATCTGGAACGTTCTGCCGAAGTACCAGCAGCAAGAGGTGGATGTGGGCGACGATGCCTACGCTGCCGATATCGAGCGCATCCGAGCGGCGTTCAACACCGACTCATCCGCGCAGAGGGAAAAGCTCCGGTCTGCACTGCGCGATACCACCTTCGTGATGGTGGTAGATACCGGAGATGGCAAAGGCTACGTTGCCAAGCCAGGAGAAATTTACATCGCCACCGACCGTCTGCAGCAGCTCTTTGCAGGCGTGCCCGACATTTTGATTGTCGACAACGAATACGACTGCCTGCGCGGTGAAGACACTCGTGACCTGTTGGTGTCGTGCGGCGCAAGCCGCTACCTCATACCCCAAGCAACGCCATCGGGGCTGGGGTATTCCGAGAAGGCGCAGATTCGCAGAGAAGCAGGACTTGAGCGTGCAAGCTGGGAAAGCCAGCCAGAGGACTTCACCCTTCGCGGGCTGGCGCAGTTGCTGGAGTTCTTACCCACTCTCAAGCCTGAAGTGGCCGCAGCTAGGGTAAAGGTGCTGTGGGAGGCGCTGGCTGATCTGGAGGCGCGCGGCACCGCCGCCTTTTATGGCTCATACAAGTGGGGCTACTCTCACGAGACAAAGACTGCCCGATTCGACGCTGCCTTCGTCCGGACGCTCAATCAGGTGAGCTGGGTGCCGAATGCCGACGGCGAACTTGTGCCTCCCGGGCTCGTCGTGTTCGATACCCTCAACTGGAAGCCCAACCCGTTCCTGCTGACCAAGGTCACCTTCAAACCGCCCATCATCGATCAGCTTGCCAAGGAGGCAGGCATTGATCCGGCTGCACTTGATCTACTGCGCAAGCTCGGTATCACCAACGTGGCTGACCTGACTTCCCGGCTGGGCATCACCAATCCGCCGCTTGAACCCGAGCCATCGCCTGTGACCGGGCCGAACGCCGACAAGCCGTCCGATGGCGATGTGTACGATGATGCGAAAGATCTTTACGGTGATGACATGCCGGATATCCCGCCCGGCACCTCTGATCCGGATGGTGGTGATGACGCAGGCATGGGTGCGGGAGGTGGTGGTGGTCAAGGGCGCTCCGGCACCGGGACTTCGCGTGGCGGTGCCCAGAGCCCTAGCGGTGCCCACGGCACCTCCGGACACAAAGGCGGTAGCAAAGGCAACGGGCAGGGAAAGAGGACGCCTGGCAATGCAGGGGGGCGACCATTCATTTCCTACATCGGCACGCATCCTGATGATGACGGCTCCGATCCCGATGGCCTCGATCAGGCGGAACGGATGCAGATCGAGGGGAGCGCAATCGACCTGATCATTGGTCTTGAGCCAGCACTGTGCCGCACTCCTGAAGGTAACCCGGGATATGACCTTTTCGAGGCAGACGCCAATGGCCGACAGACTAGATGGGTCGAAGTGAAGTCGATGACGGGTAGCTTGGAAGATCGCCCCGTGGGACTATCACACACGCAATTCGACTGTGCACGCGAAAAGGGCGATGCGTACTGGTTGTACGTGGTCGAGCACGCAACTGATCTAGCACAAGCCCGTGTACTTAGGATTCAAAATCCCTATGGACTTGCCCAGACATTCACGTTCGATCGTGGCTGGTGTGAAATAGCTCAAACTGAACCGCCAAAACTTGTTACTTTATAACTGTTATGTAACAAGTTGTGCTATTCTTCTTGAGTGTTCATTGACCTTCGAGGGGCGCAAGAAGATCAGCGCCAAGCACTGTAATGTCACAAGTTGATCGCGATTACCTCCATTCTGCTGAAATCGAGAAGCTACTGGCCGGAGCCAAATTAGCGACCCGGTATAGTCTGCGCAACCACCTAATGATTCTGCTTGCCTATCGGCACGCCCTCCGCATTTCCGAGGTTACCAACCTGCGCGTGTCGGACATCAATTTGGATGAGGGGCGTATTTATTGTCGCCGTCTAAAAGGATCCGTTGCCAACACCCATCCAATGGAAGGCGATGAAATACGGCTTTGTCGGCGTTGGCTGAAAGAACGTCCGCAGACTGCTCTCGATTTCGTCTTTGTATCGGAGCGCGGCTCTCCATTGACCAGGCAATCGGCTTGGCGGATAGTCGCAGAGGCGGGTGAGCGCGCCGAGCTTCAAATTAAGGTACATCCGCACATGCTCAAACATTCATGCGGATATTACCTTGCCAACAAGGGACTGGACACTAGATTGATCCAAGATTACATGGGGCACAAGCAAATCCAGAATACCGTTCGGTACACTGCAACTAATGCGAAACGGTTTGAGGGTCTGTGGAGGTGAAATAAAAGGTGCCGAACCATATGACTCGTATTTCCTTTCTGTTGCTAGGCATTATCCTAATTTCTTCGAGCGTTGAAGCTGAGGAAATCCACGGTCACGTGGTTGCTGTAGCTGACGGCGATACGCTCACCATCCTGGTACGCGGCCAAGATCAGATAAAAGTTCGATTGGCGGAAATTGATGCGCCAGAGAAAGCTCAGCCATTCGGGCAGCGATCAAAGCAGTCCCTTTCTGAATTATGCTTCGACAAGGAGGCAGTGTTATTTACAGCCGATACTGACCGATATGGGCGTACGGTGGCGAGGGTGCACTGCGCTGGAGTAGATGCCAATGCCGAACAAATTCGAGTAGGATTGGCGTGGGCTTACCGTAAGTACCTCCACGATCAGTCCCTGCTAGACTTGGAAAATGCGGCTCGAACAACAAAGAGGGGGCTGTGGCTTGATAGTCAGCCGATACCGCCATGGGAGTTTAGGAAGCAAAAGCGGCATACGAAATAAGACCAGCCGCAAGCAAACTTCATTTTGCCAATCGCTACGAAACGGAGAAATATATGGCAACGCAATCAGTTCTGGACGAAGCGATTTCGGCATTAGAACGAGTTCAGCAGTTTGACGCTCAGTCTCTAGGACGCGAGCGCGACTTGGGAAAGCAAATGTGTTTTACAGAAGCAATCCCATTTGCAGCATCTCTCATTGATCTATACAAGCGCATTTCATTGAGCGCTCTCAATGATTTCTCAGATGCGCAACTGAATGTAATAAAGGGGCAGGCCGACGCAGATTTCAATATATTCCAGCAAATACTCAATTTTGACGCCACCTCTGGCAATGCAGCAGCCACCAGAACCCAACTTATCACCTCGATAAAGACTCGTCGCGACAAGTTGTTTGATCAAATTTGGCAATTTATTGCTTATGGCGTTGCCAGGAATACTGATGCAAGTGCTCTCGAAGTTCAGGCTCGATCAACGATTCAATCCATCAAAGATCAGGCTGCGAAACTGACAGAGCAGTTGAATGGCGCAAAATCGGATGCAGACAAGGCACTTGAAGCAATTCGTGCAGTCGCAGCCGAGCAAGGAGTGTCTCAACAAGCGAGCTATTTCAAAGATGAGGCCGAACAGCAGGAAAGCTTGGCTGAGAAGTGGCTAACACGAACCTATTGGTCGGCTGCTGGCGTTGGCGCTTTTGCTGTAATAAGTTTGTTCCTTCATAAGTGGGATTGGATTAAGCCAGAAGGAACACCGGAGATGTTGCAGCTAATCAGCAGCAAGATATTAATCTTCGCTGTGCTTGGTTATTTGCTATTGCTGGCAGCACGCAACTACTCAACACACAAACACAACGCTGTAGTAAATCGGCACCGACAAAATTCATTGTTGACATACCGCGCCCTGGTTGAGGCCGCTGGGGAAGGTGGAACTGAAGACATTGTGCTTGCGCATGCGGCATCGTGCATCTTCTCACCCCAAGAAACAGGTTTCTCAAATACGAAAAATGACTCTCCGGGATCAAAATCCGTACTTGAACTCATGACCAAGACGTCGAAATCAGGTGAGTAGTTAATTAAGTCGGTTGTCTCGTAGTTTTGAGCGGCATGAAGGAATATTGGAAGATTCCGGTGATATTAGAAATTCCCAGTAGGAGTTCGAACGCAAGGTGCTGGAAGTATTGCGCGAACCACTTGAATCGGGGCGCATCACCATTTCACGCGCGGCGCGGCGTGCCGATTTTCCGGCGCAGTTTCAGCTCATCGCCGCGATGAATCCGTGCCCGTGCGGCTATCTTGGCCATTACAACGGCAAATGCCGCTGTACGCCGGATCAGGTGTCGCGCTATCGCGGCAAGATCTCCGGCCCGTTTCTGGATCGCATCGATATCCAGATCGAAGTGCCGGCCGTGGCACAGAACGATCTGCTCGATAAAGCCGACGGCGAAACCAGTGCCACCTTGCAGGCGCGCGTCGAGATTGCCCGGCAGCGCCAGCTGGCGCGCCAGGATAAATCCAACGCGCTGCTCTCGGTGAGCGATATCGACGAATTGTGCGTGCCGGATGCGCAAGGCACCGCGCTGTTACAGCAAGCCATCAGCCGCCTCAACCTCTCGGCACGCGCCTATCACCGCGTGCTCAAGGTGGCGCGCACCATTGCCGATCTGGCCGGCAGCGAAAATATTCTGGCGTCCCATATTGCTGAAGCCGTGCAGTACCGCAGGATGGACCGGCAGGTTTGACCGACCCGTAATATATTGTGTTTGCCCGCGTTGCATTCTGTTATTGCGGCGCGTAGCATGAACCAAGCAGGTTGCTTTTGTTTATAAATATTCGCAAGGTTCTTGAGAGACCCGACGGCTATGGATACAAATGCAAAGATATTATCCTCCCGCACGGATTCTGATTTGACGCATCTTGCAAGTGTGTCGACGGAGATGCGTCTTATCCGATTCCTGCCACTGCTGGTTTTCGCCATTGGTCTGCTCGTTACCCAGCAACTATGGCAGTACGCACGGCAGGATGTCATGCAGGAGTTGCGGGCTAGTTTTGATCTCCTGGCGCGCGAGGCGGCCGTACGTGTCGAGCAGCGCATGGCAACTTACGAGCAGGTATTGCGCGGGGCAAATGGTTTGTTTGCCGCTTCCGCCAGTGTCGAGCGCGATGAGTTTCGTGACTATGTCAATACGCTGCATCTTGAAAAAAATTATCCGGGTATCCAGTCGCTGCGCTTTACCCCGCTGGTGCGGCTGGCGGATAAAGACCGGCACATCGCCTCGATTCGAAAACAGGGGTTTCCCGACTACACTATCTGGCCGGAGGGCCGGCGCGATTTCTACGCACCCGTAGCCTACGCCGAACCGTTTGACGCGCGTAACGGGAACGTGTTTGGTTACGACATGTACTCCGATCTCGATGCGCCCCGTGGTGGTGATTCTGTCCCGGGGCTGCGCCATGCCGCGATGGTGCAGGCGCGAGACTTGGGTGCGGCGACCTCCACCGGAAAAGTCGAACTGGTGTTTGAAAACAATGCGGATGCGCAAGTCGGATTCATGATGTTTTTACCCGTCTACACAAATGGTGCACTGACCGACACGCTCGCGGCACGGCGCACCAGCATCACCGGCTGGATCAGTGCGGTGTTTCGTATGGACGACCTGATGAACGAGATTCTCGGTGCGCATGCTGTCAATTGCGATATCGAGATCTACGATGGCAATGATGTTTCTGATCGGGCACTGATGCATGATTCCGGAAACCACAGTGCCGGACGGGTTGCACTTTTCCGTACGGTGCAATCCCTCGTGGTCGATGGTCGCCACTGGACGATGGTGATCCATTCCCTGCCCGGCTTCGAGGCGCGGCTGGACCGGGAAAAACCGCAAATTGTCGCCAATGCCGCTATCGGCGTGAGCCTGCTGTTGGCTTTGCTGGCCTGGATACTGGTACGCGGTCGGAAACGCATTGTGCAAACGGCGGAATATCTGGCCAAAAATGAGGCAACACTGCAGGAGATGTTCGGAAATATGAGCAGTGGCGTTGCGATGTATCAGGCGTCACCGGATGGTTCGGATTTCACCGTTGTCGCCATCAATCCTGCGGCGGAGCGCATCGAAAATATAAAGCGCGAGGATGTGATCGGCCAGAATGTGGCAAAAATACTTCCGGGTATTACGGGAATGGGATTGCTCGATGTATTTCGGCGCGTCTGGAAAACCGGTGTGGCAGAAAAATGTCCCGCTGCTTATTATCAGGATAGTCGCATGGGCGGCTGGCGCGAAAACTATGTCTATAAATTGCACAGCGGTCAGATCGTGGCGATTTACGACGATGTGACCGAGCGCAAGCAGGCGGAAGACAAGGCCAATTATTTGGCGCATTACGACACGCTCACTAGTTTACCCAACCGGACACTGATTACCGACCGTATCCGGCAGGCGCTCGCCAAAGCCAGGCGCGATAATACCCGCATGGCGCTGATGTTTGTCGATCTGGATTTTTTCAAGCCGATCAATGATGAATTTGGCCATGCCATCGGCGACCTGTTACTACAGGCAACCGCACAACGTTTGCAGGATTGTATGCGCGAGTCGGATACTGCAGCGCGGACCGGCGGCGATGAATTCATCGTGCTGCTGCCGACCATTGAGGTGGATATTGATGCCATGGTGGTTGCCGAAAAGATCTGTCAGGTGCTTGGTCAGCCTTTTGAATTGGCCGGGTATTGCCTGAGCATTTCATGCAGTGTCGGTGTCGCCATTTATCCCGAGCACGGCAGCGATGGGGAGCAACTGCTCAAGCACGCCGACAGCGCGATGTATCACGCCAAACAGAGCGGGCGCAACAATGTGAAGATGTTCCGGGCCGGGATGCAGAAAGCTTCGTAGCTTGATGCTGAATGTAGTCAAGTCCAATGGTTCGCATTTCAAATGCATCCGGTGGATCGCCAGTCAATCTCGCCTTGCCTGCCGTGATCGCATACAATCACGCGGTCATTGATTTATGCCCCAGACGATGTATTTCAAACTTGTTCTGACTACCTGTGCGCTGGCTTTTTTTGCGGTGGTGTTGAGCGCGTCGGCGCGCCTTGCCGATGCCGGTCTGGGTTGCGCCGATTGGCCTGCCTGCTATGCAAAAAATGCACTGAAGGAAAGGTTGCCGCCACAGGCGCATGCTGCAAATTCCGATGCAGCGCGCGGCCATACTTCGTGGCAGTGGAAGCTGCATGGGCAGGTGGTGCAACTGCTGGGCATTCTGGCAATTGCGGTGTGCGGGTTGGCGTGGAAAAAGCGCAGGGAGCTGCGGCAATCGCCGTTGCTGCCGAGCTTGCTGCTGGGGTTGATGGTATTTCTGGCGGCATTTGGTATCTGGGCTTTCGGGCATCTGTCGCGTCCGATAACGGTATCGGTGCATCTTGCCAGCGGGATGGTCATGCTGATATTGCTGACATGGATCGCGTTGCGCCAGATGCCTCAGGTTAGTAGTGCGGTTGATGCAAACGCGGCGCGAAAATTACGCAGTCTCTTTTGGCCCGGTCTGGTGCTGCTTGTTGTTCAGATCATGCTGGGCGGTTGGACCAGCGCTAATTTTGCCGCGCTGGCCTGCACCGATTTTCCGCTCTGTCAGGGCGCGCTGCTGCCGCCGATGGATTTCTCATCCAGCCTGAATGCTTCCGGCATGCTGCTTTCTCCGGAACACTTGACGGCAATTCACTGGGTGCACCGGGTTGGCGCGCTGTTTACCATTGCTTATCTTGGCTGGCTGTCCTTCGGGGTCATGGCGACGGCAGGCTTGCGTAACCTCGGAAAAATCCTGCTCGGGCTGGTGGTGTTTGAGTCGCTATTGGGCGTTGCCAATGTGTTGCTCGGTCTGCCGTTGCTGATCGCGGTACTGCATAATGCAGTGGCGATGCTGCTGCTGATGGCGCTGGTTGTTTTGAGCTTCAAACTCCGATGCGGCCGGGAACGGGTGGGGTAGCACAACAAATTTCGCTTCCCCACTTCCTGCTCACTACTTCCTACTTTCCACTCACCAGCCTTAATGTCTGAAATGCCGGTAGCCGGTAAACACCATCGCCAGCCCGTGCTCATCGGCGGCCGCGATTACTTCCTCGTCGCGCATTGAGCCGCCGGGCTGGATTACCGCTTTCGCACCGGCCTGCGCCAGCACATCCACACCGTCACGGAACGGGAAAAAGGCATCGGATGCCACCACCGAATCCGCCAGGCTCAAGCCTGCATTCTGCGCCTTGATCGAGGCGATACGCGTGCTGTCCACGCGGCTCATCTGTCCCGCGCCGACGCCGAGCGTCTGCCCGTTTTTGCAGAACACGATGGCATTCGACTTCACGTATTTCGCCACGCGCCAGGCGAACAGCAGATCCTGCAGTTGTTCATGCGACGGCTGCGCCCTGGTCACTATTTTGAGTTGTGCGGCCTGCACGTTAAGCGTATCCGGCGATTGCACCAGCAATCCGCCGCTGACGCGCTTGAAGTCGAACTGATTGTGCGCATTGGACAGTGGTACGGTAAGCACACGCACATTCTGTTTCGCGGCGGTCACCTTGAGCGCGGCTTCAGATGCGCCCGGCGCAATGATGACTTCGACAAACTGGTTGGCGGTAATCTGTGCCGCGGTTTCGGCATCCAGCTCGCGGTTTAAGGCGATGATGCCGCCGAATGCGGAGGTAGTGTCGGTGGCATACGCGAGCTTGTAGGCATTCAGCGCGCTGTCCGCAATTGCCACGCCGCACGGGTTGGCATGCTTGACGATGACGCAGGCGGGTTGTTCGAAAGTCTTCACGCACTCCCACGCCGCATCGGCATCACCGACGTTGTTGTAGGACAGCTCCTTGCCTTGCAATTGCGTGTAGTCGGCGATGCCGCCCTTGACCGGATTCAGGTCGCGGTAGAACGCGGCACTCTGGTGTGGATTTTCGCCGTAGCGCATGTCCTGCACTTTGGTAAAGTTGAAGTTGATCTGTGCGGGAAAGACGCTCTTTGTTCCGTCGCTGTTGATCGCGGTGAGATAGTTGCTGATGGCGGAATCGTAAGCGGCAGTGTGCGAAAACGCTTTCTTCGCCAGGTCAAAACGCGTTGCGTCGGAAACCGCACCGATGTTGGTGCGCAGCTCTTCCAGTATGCCCGCATAGTCCGCCGGGTCAGTGACGATGGCGACATGATTGTGGTTCTTCGCCGCCGCGCGCACCATGGTTGGGCCGCCGATATCGATATTTTCGATGGCGTCCTCCAGCGAGCAACCGGGTTTGGCCACCGTCGCGGCGAACGGATACAGGTTTACCACCACCAGGTCGATAGTCGGGATGTCGTGTTTTTCCAGCGTGGCAAGGTGTTCCGGCACATCGCGCCGCGCCAGAATACCCGCGTGAACCTTCGGCTGCAGTGTCTTGACGCGACCGTCGAGCATTTCCGGAAAGCCGGTGTAGTCAGCCACCTCGGTGCAGGGTACGCCATTATCGGCGAGTAGCTTGGCGGTGCCGCCGGTGGAAAGTAGCTTCACGCCGAGCTGTTGCAAGCTGCGGGCAAATTCGAGGACACCGGATTTGTCCGACACGCTGATGAGCGCTTGTGTGATGTGGGTCATGATGGTTCCAGGCTGAATAAAAATCTAGGTGATGCCGTGCTGCTGCATCTTCTTGCGCAGGGTGTTGCGGTTGATGCCGAGCAGTTCCGCCGCATGTGTCTGGTTGGCGCCGACATGCCCAAGCACCATTTCGAGCAGCGGTTTTTCGACGCAGCTCATGACCATGTGATACATGCCGCAGCAGGGCTTCTCGCCGTCCAGATCCCTGAAATATTCCTTGAGTGTTTTGCGCACGTGGCGCGCCATGTCATTTTCGTCCATCAGACAATCGCTCATGCCGCCAGCCTTTCGATGTAATGCAGTTGCGTTCCGTACTGCGCTTGTTGTTCAAAAAAATCATCCACTGCCGCCAGCTGTTCGGCAGGGCTTTCCAGTTGATTCATCCGGTGGCGGAACTGCGCCGCACCGGCCAGCCCCTTGGCATACCAGGAAATATGCTTGCGCGCGACGCGCAGCCCGGTATGCTCACCGTAAAATTCATACAGCTCATGCACATGGGCCATCAGCACCTGGCAGATTTCTGCGGTTTGCGGTGCGGGCAGGTGCTCGCCGGTGTTCAGGAAATGCTCGATTTCGCGGAACAGCCACGGGCGACCCTGCGCCGCGCGGCCGATCATCACCGCATCCGCGCCGGTGTGCTGCAATACGAAGCGCGCCTTCTCCGGCGTGGTGATATCGCCGTTGGCGATGACAGGAATTCCCACTCCGGCTTTCACTGCCGCGATGGTATCGTATTCTGCCGCGCCGGTGTAGGCGCAGGCGCGGGTGCGGCCGTGAATCGCCAGCGCCTGGATGCCTGCCGCTTCGGCGATCTTCGCGATACGCACCGCGTTGCGGCTGGTCTTGTCCCAGCCGGTACGGATTTTCAACGTGACTGGCACGTCCACCGCGCCGACTACGGCTTCAAGGATTTTTGTTACCAGTTTTTCGTTCTGCAGCAGCGCGGAGCCCGCCATCACGTTACAAATTTTTTTTGCCGGACAACCCATGTTGATGTCGATGATCTGCGCGCCGTGATCCACGTTGTATCGTGCCGCCAGCGCCAGCATTTTCGAATCAGCGCCGACAATCTGTACTGAGATGGGGTCGGTCTCACCTGCATGGTTGGCGCGCCGTTTGGTTTTTTCTGAACCGTACAGCAGCGAATTGGATGCGACCATCTCGCTCACCGCCATGCCCGCGCCCATACGTTTACACAACTGGCGGAAAGGGCGATCAGTCACTCCTGCCATCGGGGCGACGATGAGATTATTTCTGAGTTGATAGGAGCCGATACGCATGATAGTTTTCTTCGAAGGGCATGAATTATAAAGCAACCGGCAAATGCAGGGTAAATACGGCACGGATTTTATCCTCGAGCGGCTTTCTTGCCCCGGAAATCTGGTATCGTTGCCCGCGTGTTGTGTTGCGACATGCGAGATTCCGTAACGAGGTGATGAAGTGATTGGTCGGTTAACAGGCATACTGCTGGAAAAAAATCCGCCGCAGATTCTGCTGGATGTGCAGGGTGTGGCTTACGAACTGGACGTGCCGATGAGCACGTTCTATAACCTGCCGGTGCTGCACGAAAAAGTGGTGTTGCACACGCAACTCATCGTGCGCGAAGACGCGCATTTGCTGTTCGGCTTCGGTTCGCTGGACGAGCGTACCGCCTTTCGCCAGTTGCTCAAGATCAGCGGCGTGGGGCCGAGGCTGGCGCTGTCTGTACTGTCCGGCCTGAGCCTCGCCGATCTTGCCGATGCGGTGGTACGCAGGGAAAGCGGACGGCTCACCAAAATTCCCGGTGTGGGCAAAAAGACCGCCGAGCGCCTGTTGCTGGAATTGCAGGGCAAGTTTGTCGCGACGGGCACAGACGCGAATCAGGGCGCGGTGGCTCCTTCCTCCGGTAGCGACATTATTAATGCACTGCTGGCTTTGGGTTACAACGAAAAGGAAGCCGACTGGGCAGCGAAGCAATTGCCCGGAAACAGCAATGTGTCGGACGGTATCCGCCAAGCGCTTAAGCTCCTCTCCAAATCATGAAGCCGCCCAAGTTATTATCCAAAGCATGATCCACAACGACGACCTTTCCGCCGCGCCGCGCATCATTTCTGCCACACCCACTTCTGCACATGAAGAAGTGCTGGAGCGCGCGCTGCGCCCCAAGCATCTCGACGAATATGTCGGTCAGGAGAAGATCCGCGGACAACTGGAAATCTTTATTCAGGCGGCCAAGCAGCGCAAGGAGCCGCTTGATCATGTGCTGCTGTTCGGACCGCCCGGACTGGGCAAAACCACGCTGGCACAAATTATCGCGCGCGAGATGGGCGTGAACCTGCGCCACACTTCCGGACCGGTGCTGGAGCGCGCCGGTGATCTCGCGGCGCTGCTGACCAACCTCGAACCGAACGACGTGCTGTTCATCGACGAGATTCATCGCCTCTCACCGGTGGTCGAAGAAATCCTCTATCCCGCGCTGGAGGATTACCAGATCGACATCATGATCGGCGAGGGGCCGGCGGCACGCTCGGTGAAGCTTGATCTGCCGCCGTTTACGCTGGTCGGCGCAACCACGCGCGCCGGTATGTTGACTAACCCGCTGCGTGACCGTTTTGGCATCGTCGCGCGGCTGGAGTTCTATACGCCGCAGGAATTGCAGCGCATCGTGATGCGCTCGGCGAGCTTGCTGGAAATGAATCTGTCACACGACGGCGCACTGGAAATCGCCCAACGGTCGCGCGGCACGCCGCGTATCGCCAACCGCCTGCTGCGCCGTGTGCGTGATTTTGCCGATGTCAAGGCGGCGGGTGATGCCTCGCGCGAAGTGGCGGATGCCGCGTTGACTATGCTCGATGTGGATACGCAGGGGTTGGATGTGATGGATAGGAAGTTGCTGTTGACTGTGATTGAAAAATTTCTCGGTGGGCCGGTCGGCGTGGACAATCTTGCGGCTGCCATCGGCGAGGAACGCGACACCATCGAAGATGTGCTGGAGCCATATTTGATTCAGCAGGGCTATTTGCAACGCACGCCGCGTGGACGCATGGCGACGGCGAATGCCTACCGGCATTTTGGATTGGTGGTGGCTAACAACGACATCAACGGGGATTTGCTGGGTGTTTGAGCACAAAATTTTCTCGTTGCCGATTCGTGTGTACTTTCAGGATACCGACGCGGGCGGCGTGGTCTATCACGCCAGTTATGTGAACTTTATGGAGCGGGCGCGGACTGAGTGGCTGCGCGAGTGTTATGGCTACAGCAATGCCGGGTTGATGGAGAAATTCGGCGTGGTGTTCGTGGTGCGTTCACTCAAGCTGGATTATCTCAAGCCCGCGCTGCTCGATGATTTGTTGAGCGTCTCGGCGCAGATCAAGGACACCGGACGCAGTCGTCTCACACTGCTGCAAAACGTACAGCGCGGTGATGAAATACTGACCGAAGGAGAAGTGTTGCTGGTATGTGTGTCTGTGGAGAACTTCAAGCCGGTGAGTGTGCCGGAGGTGTTGCGCAAACAGTGGAAAATTTGAACCGGAAAGGAATGTAATGGAAGTAACGCAGGATTTGTCGTTCATACATCTCATAAGCAATGCCAGCGTGCTGGTGCAACTGGTGATGGGGCTGTTGCTGGCGGTATCGCTAATGTCGTGGTGGTACATTTTTCTCAAGCTATTCACCATCCGCACCGAGACCAGACTGACCGAAGAATTTGAAGAAGCGTTCTGGCACAACCAGAACCTGAACGAGTTATACCAGCACACCAATAGCAGCTTGCGGCGCGACCAGGGCGCACTGGAGCGCATCTTTGCCGCCGGTTTTGTTGAGTTTGTGAAGCTGCGCAAGCAACATGGCGTGGATGCCGCTGCGGTAATGGACGGCACGCGCCGCGCCATGCGCGCGACTTACCAGCGTGAGATGGATCGCCTGGAAGCGCACCTGGCGTTTCTCGCTTCGGTCGGTTCGGTCAGCCCGTATGTGGGATTGTTCGGCACGGTGTGGGGTATCATGAATGCATTCCGCGGTCTGGCTAATGTCGGGCAGGCAACGCTGGCGCATGTCGCACCGGGCATTGCCGAAGCACTGGTGGCAACGGCGATGGGCTTGTTTGCCGCAATTCCAGCGGTGGTTGCCTACAACCGCTACGCACACGATATCGACCGCCTGGCCACGCGTTTCGAAAGTTTTACCGAAGAATTCTCCAATGTGTTGCAGCGTCAGCCATGAGAAATAGCCGCCGCACCGGCAATCGTCTGATGAATGAGATCAACGTCGTTCCGTACATCGATGTGATGCTGGTGCTGCTGGTGATTTTCATGGTTACCGCGCCGCTGATGAATCCCGGCCAGGTTGATTTGCCCAGCGTGGGCAAGTCGCTGGCGCCGCCGGTTGCGCCGCTGGAAGTGATCATCAGGAAGGATAACTCGCTGGCGTTGCGCGACCATGCGAAGAGTGGCAAGGAAAGCAGTGTGTCGTACAACGAGCTGATCGCGATTCTGAAAACCAGGCAGGGCACGCAGGCAGAACAGACCGTGGTGATTTCCGCCGACAAGAATGTGCGCTACGAAGAAGTCATCAACGTAATGGATGCGCTGCAACAGCAACAAATAAAGAAAGTTGGCCTGTTGACGCAAACCCGGAAATGAACACGGCGGTACATTCGGAATCTTACAAGTTGTCTGCGGGCATTCTTGCCGTTGCGGTGCATGGCGCATTTTTCGCGCTGCTGTATTTTGGCTTTACCTGGCAGACGCTGTCGCCAGCGACGATGAGCGTGGAGCTGTGGCAGAACTTGCCGGATGCGATGGTAGTAGCGGTTGCACCGCCGCCCGAAGCGAAGATTGAGAAGATTGCGCCGCCAGCACAACCGGAGGAAGCGGCCAAGCCGGAGATTGTGCTGCCGGAAGGAAAGCCAGATATGCGCCTTGCCGAGCAGCAAGCCGCACGCGAGAAAACTGAACGGGTGGCACGTGAAAAAGCAGAACGAGTGGCTCGCGAGAAAGCCGAACGAACCGCGCGAGAAAAGGCCGAGCGCGTGGCGCATGAAAAGGCGGAACGAGTAGCGCGTGAGGAAGCAGAGCGGGTGGCGCTTGAACGTGCCGAACAGGCTGCCGCAATCGGGCGCGTGGTGGACGAATACACCGGCAAGATTGTCAGCAAAGTACGCAGCAACATTGTGATGCCACCGGATGTGGCAAATGATGCACACGCCGAATTTCTGGTGACGCTGTTACCGGGCGGCACGGTGCTGAGTGCGAAGCTGACCAGGTCGAGTGGTCATGCAGTGTATGACGACAATGTGGAGCGTGCGATTTTGAAGTCGCAGCCGTTGCCGCTGCCCGCCGATGTGGCGATGTTCAATAGATTTCGCGAGCTGAAGCTGGTGTTCAGGCCGAAACAATAGGAGGCGTTTATGGTAAGGCGGATATTGCAGGGCGTGGTTGGATTGTTGTTGCTGGCGCAGGTCTCAATGGCTGGTGCGGTACTGAGTATCGAAATCATCGGTGCGGGCGAGCATCAGATTCCTGTGTCCATCGTGCCATTCGGTGGCGATGAAGAAATTGCGCAGTCCATCAACGAAGTGGTGACTGGTGATTTGCGGCGCAGCGGGCTGTTCCGTCTGGTGGATCCGACCGGAAAATCGCCGCATCAGCCCGCCGAAGTCAGCTATCCGGATTGGGAAGTGCGCGGCGCGGAAGCATTGGTAATCGGCATGGTTGCAGTGCAGGATGGCCGCATCGAGGCACGCTTCCGTTTGCTGGATGTGGTCAAGCAAACGGAATTGATCGGTCAGGCGGTCTCGGCACGCGAGAATCAGATACGCGCCATCGGGCATCGCATCGCGGATATGATTTATGAAAAGCTGACCGGTGACCAAGGTGTGTTCAGTACCCGCATCGCATATGTGAACCGGCAGGAAAAAAAATCCAGTCTGATTGTGGCGGATAGCGATGGTCATAACGAGCAGATCGTGCTAACGCAGAATGAACCGATCATGTCTCCCGCATGGTCTCCGGACGGCAGCCAGCTGGCTTATGTGAGTTTCGAGACCGGACATGCCGTGGTGTACATGCAATCGCTATACAGCAACCGGCGCGTGGTACTGGCAAATTTCCGTGGCAGTAACAGCGCGCCGACCTGGTCGCCGGACGGGAAGCAGATGGCACTGGTGCTGACACGCGACGGCAGTTCACAAATCTACCTGAGTCGTCCGGACGGCAGCGATATCCGGCGTATCACCTTCAGCGGCGCAATCGATACCGAACCGCATTTTTCGCCGGATGGGCAATATCTGTTGTTCACCTCGGATCGCGGCGGCAGCCCGCAAATCTACCGTATGCCGGTGAAAGGCGGATCGACGGAACGTCTGACCTTTGGCGAAGGCAGCAATTTTTCACCGCAGCATAGTCCGGACGGCAAGAGCTTCGTGTTCGCCCATCTCAATAAGGGCAGGTTCTACGTTGCCATGCAGGATTTTCAAACCGGGCAGATGTCGCTTCTCACCGAGGGCGGCTGGGAGAAAAATCCCAGCTTCGCGCCCAACGGCAAGCTCATCCTGTTTGCCAGCGAAGCGCGTGGTCGTGGTATATTAGCGACCGTTTCCAGTGACGGTCGTGTCATGCAGCATATGTTTACGCAAAGCGGCGATGCACGCGAACCAGTGTGGGGACCGTATCCTTAACTTACAACCTAGCGAAAGGAAACATCATGAAAAAGCTTATTATCAGTATTGTATTGGTCAATTTTCTGGCCGCCTGTGCCAGCGAACCAAAGAAAGAGCCTGTAGCTGATGCGTCTGCGCCAGTAGTTAAGGCCGAAGCACCCAAGACGGCCCCGGTCACACCGGCTAAAGCCGCCGTCGATGCGCTGGATGATCCGAGCAGTATTTTGGCCAAGCGCAGCGTGTACTATCCTTTTGACGTGTCAGTAGTGCAGGATGAAGACAAGCCGGCGGTGCAAGCACATGCCAAGTATCTAAGCGAGCATGCCAACCGCACTGTGCGTCTGGAAGGCAACTGCGATGAGCGTGGTAGCAATGAATACAACCTCGGCCTCGGTCAGCGGCGTGCCGACGGTGTGAAGAAGATGCTGGAACTGGGCGGTGCCAAGGCGAGCCAACTGGAAAGCGTCAGTTATGGCGAAGAAAAACCCAGAGCAACCGGCCACGACGAAGCCTCCTGGTCGCAGAACCGTCGTACCGATCTGAATTACGCAAGGTAATACCATGTTGAAGCAGCGAGTCCTCTTGTTGCTGGCTTTGTGTTTTGCCGCCCCCGCGCAAGCGGGGTTGTTCTCGGACGACGATGCGCGCAAACAAATCCAGCAACTTGAGGCGCGGGTGCTCAAGCTGGAAGGTGATACCGACCGGCAAAACGCATCATTGATGGACTTGCAGGGGCAGATCGAGGTTCTGAACCGTGAAATCCGCAATTTGCGCGGGCAGAGCGAGGAGTTGGTGCGTGGCTTGCAGGATGCCGAAAAACGCGAGAAGGATTTTTATGTGGATCTGGATACGCGCCTGCGTCGTTTTGAGCCCAAAGAAGAAGCGTCTTCCTTAAATGCCGACCCATCTGTGGCAGCCGACCCGAATGACCCGGTGTTGGAGAACCGTGCCTTTGAGGCAGCTTACGGCTTGCTCAAGGACGAGAAATTTGCGGAGGCGGTTTTAGCATTTCAGGGATTCATCAACACTTATCCGAAATCGGTGCATGTTCCCAATGCAAATTACTGGACGGGAAACGCGCAATTTGCGCTGAATGATTACAAGAGTGCGCTGGGCAGTTACCAGGGGTTGCTCAAGACTTTTCCCGGCACGCCCAGAGCAGCTGAAGTGTTGTTCGGCATCGCCGAATGCCAGCGGGAATTGAAACAGAACGCTGCAGCACAAAAAACACTCAAGCAACTTGTCGCCAAATACCCCGACAGCGAAGCCGCTGCCAAGGCCAAAGAACTCATCACCCCCTCCAGGTAGGCACCATGCCTTGCCAAGATCCAGGCGCGCAACTGCGCATCAGCGAAATTTTTTACTCCCTGCAAGGCGAAACCAGTCGTATTGGATTGCCGACAGTGTTCATTCGTTTGACCGGCTGTCCGCTACGCTGCGTTTATTGCGACACTACTTATGCTTTCAGTGGCGGGCAAAACTGCAGCATCGTCGATATTCTCAAGCAGGTTGCGGAATACACGCCACGTTATGTAACTGTTACCGGTGGCGAACCGCTGGCACAGAAGAACTGCCTGGCTTTGCTTGGCGCGCTGTGCGATACAGGTTATGAAGTGTCCCTGGAAACCAGTGGCGCGCTGGATATCAGCGAAGTGGATGCGCGGGTGATGCGCGTGATGGATATTAAAACGCCGGCGTCCGGCGAGGCCGGAAAAAATTGCTGGGAAAATTTATCGTTGCTGACGCCGCATGACGAGATCAAATTCGTGCTGTGTGACGAGAACGATTACCGGTGGGCAAAGCAAATCCTGTGGCAGCATCACTTGCATGAAAAATGTCCAGTATTGTTCTCGCCGGCACACGGCACACTCAGTGCGGTGCATCTTGCAGGGTGGATTTTACGCGACCGTTTGCCGGTCAGAATGCTGTTGCAATTGCACAAGTTGCTGTGGAACAACGCTCCCGGATATTAACGAGCATGCCGATTATACTAACCTCGATAATGAAATTTGCCATGCTCGTTCCCTCACCCCAACCCTCTCCCAAGGGGCGAGGGAGCAAACGAATCGCTGCGCGAGCTTCATGCTAACGATGAAAAATGCCGTGGTGCTGTTGTCGGGCGGGCTGGATTCGGCAACGGTGCTGGCGATGGCGCGGGTACAAGGCTTTATCTGCCACGCGTTGAGTGTGGATTATGGGCAGCGGCACCATTCCGAACTGGCTGCTGCACGGCGCGTTGCGCAAATGCTCGGCGCGCATGAGCATCGTGTGGTGAATATTGATTTGGCCGGATTCGGCGGCTCCGCCCTCACCGACGATAACATTGCCATACCTCAGCAGCCCTCTGAGGGTATCCCGCTGACCTACGTTCCGGCGCGTAATACCATTATGCTGTCACTGGCGCTGGCCTGGGCTGAGGTGTTGCAGGCACAAGATATTTTTATCGGGGTGAATGCCGTGGATTATTCTGGTTATCCAGATTGCCGCCCTGCCTATATCGAAGCATTTGAGCGTATGGCCAATCTCGCCACCCGGGCTGCCGTTGAAGGACATCCACTCACGCTTCACGCACCACTGCTGAATTTGTCCAAGAAAGAGATTATCAGGCAGGGTAGTGCGCTCGGTGTGGATTACGCGCAGACCGTTTCCTGCTACCAGGCCGATGCAGGGGGATATGCCTGCGGTACCTGCGACTCATGCCGGTTGCGCCGTGCCGGGTTTGTCGCCGCCAATATTGATGATCCGACCAGGTATCGCGCGGCATAGCCATGCAAGCCTTGTCGCAGGCGGCATTTCGCGTTGACAGCAGGTGTCAATTCCGTATAATTCGCGCTCTTTTGCGAAGGGGTCGTTAGCTCAGCCGGTAGAGCAGCGGACTTTTAATCCGTTGGTCGCCAGTTCGAATCTGGCACGACCTACCAAGCCTTCCTGAAGTGAATTTTTGCATCATGATTTTGCCGCTTTAGCTCAGTTGGTAGAGCAACCGCCTTGTAAGCGGTAGGTCGTCAGTTCGAATCCGACAAGCGGCACCAGATTGTATTTTTACGCTTTTAACCTGAAACATCCAGTTGAAGCGGTGTATGAATCAAGGGATAATCTACGCCTGATTTCAAAGGTGCGTAAATGACTGAATATCTGCTTATCTTGGTTGGCGCGGTGTTTGTGAACAACATCGTGATGGTCAAGATTCTCGGGCTTTGCCCGTTCATGGGGGTTTCCAAAAAACTGGAGACCTCGCTGGGTATGGGCGCGGCTACCACCTTTGTGCTAACCGTGGCCTCCGGTGCCAGCTACCTCATCAATCAGTATCTATTGGGACCGGAGCTTTCTTATCTGATCACTTTGTCATTCATTGTGGTAATTGCGGGTATCGTGCAGTTTACCGAAATGGTGATCCAGAAAACCAGCCCGGTACTGCATCAGGTGCTGGGTATTTATTTGCCGCTGATTACCACCAACTGTGCGGTGCTGGGTATTCCGCTACTCAACGTGCAGGCAAAACACAATTTCATGGAATCTATTTTCTTCGGCCTGGGCGGCGCGCTGGGCTTTACGCTGGTGATGGTGCTGTTCGCCGGAATACGCGAGCGTATGGAAGGCGCTGATGTGCCGGCAATCTTCAAGGGCTCCGCGATCGCCATGATCACGGCGGGGCTGATGAGCCTGTCCTTCATGGGATTTTCCGGGTTTATTAAATAATGCTGAGTGCATTGCTTGTGATGGCGGTCATCGCCATCGTACTCGGCGCGGTGCTGGGCTATTCCGCGATCAAGTTCCGCGTGGAAGGCAATCCGCTGGTAGACAAGATCGATGCCATCCTGCCACAGACACAGTGTGGTCAGTGCGGCTATCCCGGTTGCCGACCTTACGCCGCAGCGATTGCAGATGGCGAGGCTGACATCAATCTGTGCCCGCCCGGTGGTGAAGAGGGTATACAAAAGCTCGCTGATTTACTCGGAGTGGAGTTTAAACCGTTCGGCGGTGACACTGTCATCAAACCGAAAGCGGTTGCCTTTATTGACGAAACCACCTGCATTGGCTGCACATTGTGTCTCCAGGCATGCCCGGTGGATGCCATCGCCGGCGCGGCGAAGCAGATGCATACCATAGTCGCTGTCGAGTGTACCGGCTGTGAATTGTGTGTTGCACCTTGCCCGGTGGATTGCATCAGCATGGTGCCGGTCGAAGAAAAAATCACTACATGGAAGCGTAAATATCCAATATATGCGCTGACGACAGAAAAATGAGAATGCTTCATAAATTTCACGGCGGCATCCATCCGCCCGGCAACAAGATTCAGTCCACGCAATCCGGCATTGCGCGCGCGCCGCTGCCTTCCAGATTGATCATCCCGTTCCGCCAGCATGCCGGCGAACAGGCCAGATCAGTGGTGAACGCCGGCGATTATGTGCTGAAAGGCCAGCTTATCGGCACGCCGGACGGATTTGTTTCGAGCGCGGTGCATGCGCCGACGTCGGGCGTCATT
The DNA here is from genome assembly GCA_035529795.1 of Gallionella sp. Taxonomy (GTDB): domain Bacteria; phylum Pseudomonadota; class Gammaproteobacteria; order Burkholderiales; family Gallionellaceae; genus Gallionella. The sequence goes on from DATKVZ010000016.1 coordinate 44,475, forward strand.
GCCGCCATCGATATGCAGCCTGTTGCTCATCCATCCGGTATGTCGGATTTGTGCGCAACACTGATCCCGGATGGCAAGGAGGAATGGTTCCCTCATGCGGCGGTTGATTATCGCAACATGGACCCCGGCGAGCTGCGCCAATACCTGCGCATGTCCGGTGTGGTGGGGCTGGGCGGTGCCGTGTTTCCCTGCGATCTCAAGCTGCGTCCGCTCAGGAATCACCCGAACAAAAATATCTGCACGCTAATCCTGAACGGTGCGGAGTGCGAGCCCTATATTACTTGTGATGACATGCTGATGCGCGAGCGCGCCGCAGAAATCGTGCAGGGCGCGGAAATGCTGCGCATCATTCTCGAAGCCGGGCAGGTGTTGATCGGCATTGAGGACAACAAACCGCAGGCGATTGCCGCATTGCAACAGGCGGTGACCGAGAGCGGCCTGCCGTTTGAAGTGGTCTCCATTCCGACAATTTATCCGAGCGGTAGTGCGAAGCAGTTGATCCGCATACTCACCGGGCTGGAGGTGCCGTCCGGCAAGCTGCCTCCGGACATCGGTGTGCAATGCTTCAACGTCGCCACCACTTACAGCATATACCGCGCCCTTGCACATGGTGAACCGTTACTATCGCGTATCGTCACGATCACCGGCAACGTGCGCCAAGCACAAAATTTCGAAGTGCTGCTTGGCACACCGATTGATGATCTGATTGCACTGGGCGGGGCATTGCCGGATACCAACCATTACGTCCTGGGCGGCCCGATGATGGGGATGGAACTGGCTTCGACCGCCGTCCCGCTGACCAAGGCCGGCAACTGTATCATTGCCGCCTCGGAAAAACTGTTTCCGCCCGCACCGCAGATATTACCCTGCATCCGTTGCACACGTTGCGCGCAGGTATGCCCGGTGAATTTGCAGCCGATGGATTTGTACTGGTTCTCACAATCCAGGGATTTTGGCAAAGCGCAGGAATTCAGCCTGTTCGATTGCATCGAATGCGGCGCGTGCAGCTATGTCTGCCCCAGTCATATTCCGCTGGTACAGTATTTCCAGTTTGCCAAGAGCGAAATCCGCTCGCGCGAGCAGGATAATAAAGCCGCCAATCATGCGCGTGAACGCCATGAATTCCGTGAATATCGCATCGAACGCGAGAAGCAGGAAAAAGCCGAAAAGCTGGCTGCCAAGGAACAGGCTATCCGACAACAGTCACAAGCGGCTGCAGCACCGCAGCCGGAAATCCAGGCGGCAATTGATCACGCCAGGGAACAGTCCACCGCCGCCGCACCAAAAAATACGGATAACCTCACTCCGCAGCAACAGGCGGAAATTACCGAGATCGAGGCGCGACGGGAGAACCTCCGCGAGCTGGCGAAATCGGCAGTCGAGCATACCAAGGAATAATATGGGCGCATTTTTTTCCCCTTTCATCAGCAAACCGGATACTGTTTCCCGGATCATGCTCAAGGTGCTGCTGGGGCTGATTCCCGGCATTGCGCTGTATGTCTGGTATTTCGGTCCGGCGATCCTGGTTTCGATTACGCTGGCCAGCCTTACCGCACTCGGTGTCGAAGCGCTGATGCTCAAGTTGCGCAACCGTCCAATCGCACCGTTTCTAAAGGACAACAGCGCGCTGGTCACCGGCTGGCTGCTCGCCCTGTCCATTCCGCCGCTGGCGCCGTGGTGGCTGATCGTGGTCGGTACGGCATTCAGTATCGCCATTGTCAAACATCTGTATGGTGGACTGGGCAACAATCCGTTCAGTCCGGCGATGGTCGGCTTTGCCGTACTGATCATTTCGTTCCCGGTACAGATGACACAATGGCTCAGCCCGCAAGGCCTGGGAGCCGTCGAGCTGGGTTTTATTGAGCAACTGAAATACATGTTTCTCGGTGTGCTGCCACCGGAGGTGACGCTGGATGCCATAACCATGGCAACGCCGCTTGATACGCTGAAAACCCATCTGCATCTCGATGAACCGGTCAAGCAAATTCTTGAATTGCCCATCTATGGCCGTCTGGCAGGGCATGGCAGCGAAATGGTGTCGCTGGGTTTTCTGTTTGGCGGGCTCTACCTGATTGCCACACGTGTCATCAGCTGGCACGTCCCGGTCTTTTATCTTGCCACCCTGTTTGCGATAGCCGGAATTTTCCATCTGGCCGATCCGGCGCATTATGTCGCGCCGCTGTTTCACTGGTTTTCCGGCGCGGCGCTGCTGGGAGCATTCTTCATTTTCACCGATCCGGTGACCAGCCCCACCACGTATAAAGGCAAGCTGATCTATGCAGTAGGTGCGGGATTACTCACCTATCTGATCCGTGTTTTCGGCAATTTCCCGGACGGCGTGGCGTTTGCCACGCTACTGATGAATATCTGCGTGCCGCTGATTGTGCTGTACACCCAACCACGCGTGTTCGGTAAAAAGGAGAAGCGGCCATGAGACGCACCATGGCAAAGGCTTCCTTGTATACGGCATCAAATCTGCTGTTGTTTGCAGTGGCTAGCACGGCGCTGCTGGCTTGGACTTACGGGCTGACCCGTGACACCATTGCGCGCAGTGTGGAAAATGAAAAGCTGAAACGGATCGCACAAATCGTACCGATCACGACTTATGACAATGACATCATGAAAGATACTGTGTCACTGGCGGCGGATAAATTGCTGGGCTACGATGAAACCGCTGTTGCCTATCTTGGCTATCTGAATAACCAGCCGTCTATCGCGGTACTGCAAGCCATCGCACCGGACGGTTATGGCGGCAAAATCTACCTGATTATCGCTGTTCATCGTGACGGCAGCATCAGCGGCGTGCGCGTAGTGTCGCATCAGGAAACGCCGGGATTGGGCGATTACATCGATATCGCCAGGAGTAATTGGATTGCCGGTTTCAACGGTGCTTCGCTGGAAAACCGCAAAGCAGGTGAATGGAAAGTCAAGAAGGACGGCGGCACATTCGACTACATGGCTGGAGCCACCATTACGCCGCGTGCGATTGTGAAGGCGGTGCACAAGGCTTTGCAGTATTACACGCAGCATCGCGATGAATTGTTTGTCGCCGGTCCTGCCTCACCCTCTGAAGAGCCTGCTCCGGGCAGGTTCAAAAGGGAAGAGCAGGAAGCGGCTGAGGAGAAGAATAAATGACCATTCAAGAATTCAGGGATATTTTTTACAACGGCCTGTGGAAACAGAATGCCGGCGTCGTGCAACTGCTTGGCCTGTGCCCGTTGCTGGCGATCAGCAGTTCGGTGGTGAATGCGCTCAGCCTGGGTTTGGCCACCACGCTGGTGATGACTTTGTCGAACAGCGCAGTGGCCGCGATACGTGAATTCATTTCCAATGAAGTGCGTATTCCAATTTATGTGCTGCTAATTGCCGTGCTGGTTACCGTCGTACAACTGTTAATGAATGCCTACCTTTATTCCCTGTATTTGGTACTGGGTATCTTCATCCCGCTCATTGTCACCAACTGCATCATACTGGCGCGCGCCGAGTCATTTGCCTCCAAAAATGGCGTCCTTGTTTCGGCAATGGACGGTATTGCAATGGGGCTGGGGTTGACGTCGGTGCTGGTTGTGCTGGGGGGTATTCGCGAAATTTTCGGGCACGGTACCTTGTTGTCCGGTATTGATATGGTGTTTGGTGAGGCCGCAAAACCGTGGGTCATCACCGTGATACCCGATTATCATGGTTTCCTGCTTGCGATACTCCCGCCTGGTGCATTCATCACCCTCGGCCTGCTGATCGCAATTAGAAACTGGCTGGACCTGCGTGCCGCGCGCAAGGTGCGCGGTGCAAATATGATTATCGTTCCCATAGAAAGCGGCTGTTCAACCGCTCGCTAGCACCTCTCAGAAAATGAACGCAAATAAGCGGTGCGCCATTTTCCTTCGTCTGCAAGCAGCCAACTTGCATCCCGCTACCGAGCTGGAATACCGCACCCCGTTTGAACTGCTGGTTGCGGTGCTGCTTTCGGCGCAGGCAACTGACGTCAGCGTCAATGCCGCCACGCGGCAATTGTTTCCGGTGGCCAGCACTCCGCAAGCCATACTCGCACTCGGCGAAGACGGGTTGCGCGAATTCATCCAGCGCATCGGCCTCTATCAAACCAAAGCCAGACATCTGATGCAAACCTGCCGCATGCTGGTGGAGCAGCACGGTGGCATTGTGCCGCAGACCCGTGAAGCGCTGGAGGCTTTGCCCGGTGTGGGTCGCAAGACTGCCAACGTAATTCTCAACACTGCTTTCGGACAGCCCACTATCGCGGTGGATACCCATGTGTTCCGCGTGGCCAACCGGACCGGGCTGGCGCCCGGCGCAACAGTGCTGGAGGTGGAAAACAAGTTGCTCAAAGTCGTGCCGGAAGAGTTCAGGCACAATGCGCACCATTGGCTTATTCTGCACGGCCGTTATGTTTGCCAGGCGCGCAAACCAAAATGTAGTATTTGTCTTATCAACGATTTATGCGAGTACCAAAATAAAGAGCTCTGATGCTATTCGATCCGTCGCGCGACGAAGCGCGGAATTTTTTGTTCGAATCCTGGCGTAAGCGCAGAGCCGGGGAATTGCTGACACCACTGGAAGATCTCACCGCGCAGCTTGTCGCCCGTCATCCGGAATTCCATGCAGTGTTCGAAAATCAGGATACGTACCGCGACAATGATTATCTGCCCGAGCATGGCACAACCAACCCATTTTTGCATCTGATGATGCACCTTGCCATCGAAGAACAAATCTCAATTAACCAGCCGGCGGGAATACGTGCACATTTCGTGCGTCTGACCCGGCAGTTCGAATCGGAACATGAGGCGCAGCATCGCATGATGGAATGTCTCGGCGAAATGATCTGGCAGGCGCAGCGCAACCGTACCCAGCCTGATGCAGCCGTTTACTTTGCCTGTCTGGAAAAACAATGAACATATTGCACCCGGCCGTGCCGGCAAACGGGCACAGGCAACGCCGGAGACAATGAGGCAAAGGGGCGGTTGAACTGAAGCTTTCCTGTCCGGCTATTAACCCAGTTTGCCGGCAATCTCCCGCTCGGCAGCCGCCCAGTGTTCGAGTGCGCTGCCGCCAAATCCGGTGCGTTCCGCAATAAAATAAGCTGCGGTTTGCACCATGCGATAGCGTTCTTCGGGTGTCGGTTTTGTTGCCGTTTTCTTTGTGGCTAGCTCGGAATTAATTGTCGTCGCCGCTTTCTTCGTCGGAGCCTCCTTTTTTGGGATGGGTGCAGCGGTCTTTTTGGTTGTCGGAGTTGTGCTCTTTTTTATGGAAGCCTTCTTGGCAACGGCAGTCGTCGTCACTTTAGTGGCTTTTGGCTTAACGTCAGCTACGCTGCCTAGTCCGGCAGAAGATGCCTTTTTTGTGAGTGGTTTTGCTTTTTGTTGTGCCATGATGCATGCCTCCATAGTAGTGAAGTTAACGATTCAGAGCCTTGCCGATAGCATAGTAGTAACGAAAACCTTGTTTAGTCAACAGCGGTATATAGACCCGGAGATTTATGTGTCCTGATAGCGTTGCCGTAATGCGACGCGCCCGAGATACGCCTCGCGGGCAATTTGTACATCTTCCAGAAAATACGGCAACTCCTTCAGTAGCAAAGCTTGCGGGCCATCCACCAGCGCCTTGGGCGGCGCGGGATGGAAGTCCACCAGCACCATGTTGGCACCGGCCAGCACACCTTGTGCCGTAACATGCATCATATCGAGTATGCCATCGGGCGATACCTGCCGCGAACCGACCGAGTGCGATGGGTCGATGCACACCGGCATGCGCGTCAGCCGCTTCACCACCGGCACATGCGCAAAATCCACCAGATTGCGGTGCGGGTCGCCCATGTTGGTCTTCATGCCGCGCAGACCGAACACTACGTTGCGGTTGCCCTCGGAGGCCAGATATTCCGCCGCATTCAGCGACTCGTCCAGCGTGATGCCGAAGCCGCGCTTGAGCAGCACCGGCATTTCCTTTTGCCGCCCAACTATTTTCAGCAGTTCGAAATTCTGCGTGTTGCGCGTACCGATTTGCAGCATCACACCGGTCGGGTTGCCGGTCTGATGCAGTACTTCCCTGATTTCGTTCAGGTGCGATTCGTGGGTGATCTCCATCGCGATCACCTTGATGCCGTATTGGCCCGCCAGCTCGAACACATATGGCAAACAGTTCTTGCCGTGCCCCTGGAACGCGTACGGACTGGTGCGCGGCTTGTAAGCCCCCATGCGTGTGCACACCTGGCCATTATCAGCCACTGCTTTCATCATGATTTCGACATGCTCGCGATTGTCCACCGCGCACAAGCCGGCAAACACGTGCAAGGTATCCTGGCCGAAGCGCACGCCGTTGTAGTCAAAATGCGTGGGACGCTGCTCGTCCTTGTGCCGCCCGAGGATGCGGTACTCCTCGGACACGCGCACCACGCGTTCGACGCACGGCAGGTTCTGCATATCCTCAATATCCAGCGCCTTGGTGTTGCCGATCAGATAAATTTCCGTAAGTGTCTTTTCGCTGCCAAGCTCGGTATGCACGCGCGTCTGGATGCCTTGCAGCGTCGCCAGATGCGCCAGCAACTGCTGGTATTCCGGCATTTGCTCGCTGATGTTGGAACTCAGTATCAGGATCATTTTTTCTCTATTCCTTTGTGTTTGTTAGGTGGCAGAAAATTTTCTGCCGTCGGCAGCAGTTAATTTCAGTCGGTGACAATTTGTCACCGACTCACTGCCTTCCTTGCCCAGCCGTTCTTTCAGCTTGTTCCAGTATTTGCGCGCCGTCTGATAATCCGGCTGCTGCGTCAGCACCTGCACGATGTCTATCACCGAAAAAAACCAAGTCTCTGTCGCCTTGTCATACACGCGGCGAATCTGATGTTCTTCAAAGAATGCGGGTTGAGCTTTCATCTCATCCTCCATCTGCTGTTTGTTTTAGAAATCAATTCGAGACTGGCATCTTATCGTTCACTCATATGAAAACAACTTGAGCCTGGCCCCTTTGGCTTCCCATTAATTCGACCCTGGCCCCTTTAATTCCTAAATTCACCCGGTGACACGGGCGGTTCCCTCCTTTATAGTGAGAACAACTTCTACAAGCGACCTCGTGTCGCACTTGAATTTCCTATCCTTCATCTTCGATTATTTCCTACTGCAAGCTATTTTCCACGTGACTTCACCGAAGCTATTAGGAAAAAGTTTGAGCCATTTATTATCTTCTGGATATTCCTCTCCAACATCTTCTCCATTTTTCATATTTTGACTATATGCCTTAACGTACAAAGCCCTCCTACGAATATTTGCACAATCAAATTCATCAAAAGTTTCCGTGGATTTATATCTGAACCCATTTCTTTCTTGAGTGATTTTATAGTCTGTCAAAATCCACATCTTTACCGTGTTGTTAAGCGTGCGAATTCTGCTATCGTCATAATAAGTAGTTCTTTTCTTATTACTGGCAATCATCACCCACTCCGACATCGCTTCTGTACTAACTAAAGCCAATATTACAGTTGCAAATAGTTTTCTATAGAGCATTTTTATCGCCTTGAAAGTGTTGCAGTATATTTCAATACAGAAATGAGTCTGAACGAAGGATTTTGAATCTTAGTAAAAGAACTTTGTTCTAAGGAAAGGATAAAGGATAGGAAATTCAACGCCACTTTATGAAGTATCCCGTGCTTTTCAGCCGTAGTCAATCCTGGAATTTGTGTCTAAGAATCTGAAAACCCGTCCCGTTTATCCCGATGAGCGTATCTGGAATCACCTGCGTGTCAGGAAATTACCGCTCACCTCGTCACAGGCACGAATGTCCTCTGGCGAGGGAGGAGAAGTGACTCGTCTTGCCTACCATGCCACGCTTTGATCAAACTCGAAATCCGGAGCCGGTTGCGCCTGCGGATCACTCTCGTCCGGCTCGATGCCAGCCATCTCCCACAGCGGCGGCCCCCTTGCTGGCTTGAGCATGGGCGGCGAAGTCGGCTCGCCCAGATGGTTGAGAATCTCGCGGATCACCACCGCTTCATTGATGAAGGCGATGATCTTCATCTCGCCGCCGCACTGCAGACACACTAGCGGCAGGCTCTGCGTATACGTCATCGCGGGTCGCGACCGACAGGATGGTCAATAATTTCGGTTCTTCGGCATATTCACTGTGAATTTTCTTTAGCCTAAGCTCATATCCAACTTGCCACAATGAAACAGTAGAAAAAGGGGACGCTTCCCTTTGTTGTCTATTGGTGGCGTAAAAGGGAAGCGTCCCCTTTATCCATTTCGTCAACCGATGATCCGCCGTTCTGACTGATAGCAACCACCAATGAAAAACGCCGCAAGCTCGCAAGGCTGGCGGCGTTTCTCTGTCATCAGGCAACCCGAAACGCCCATCACCGAAAGTGAAAATTAGGACATCAAATTACGTGACCACACTCATGATGCTTGCCATGAAATAGAATAAAGCGTTTAATCCAGTCCACGTAAGGCGGTAAGCAAATATAACTTGAGCAGGGGTGACCCTGCCTCCTACTCGATTACGTTAGGCCACTTTCTTCTAGGAGACCGATAGTGATAAATGCCATCAAAATCATTTTTATGGTGATCGTAGTTGGCGCAATCGCCCTATCTCTCTTTGCCAAGAACCAGCATGAAAAGCGCGAGAAAGAGCGGGCCATAGAGGGGGACATAAGGTACGCGGCCGAAAGAGCATGGAAAGACCCACTGGTTCGCAACTGCGAAAACGCTGTGAGGAGAATTTCTGACCCAGGTACTTTGAAATTCGGCGTAACGTCGAGATTTTTTAATTCTAATAGAGATACTGAAACTATCGACAAGACAGACAGCGGGTATCTCTACTACATCAAGGCATCGGACGCCACTACCGGGAATACACCAATCACCATGCTCTGCTACACCGATCGAAATGGCTCAGTGCTTCGGGTCGTTCCACAAAACCAATAAGAAGTTAAGATCATCCATCCCCAAATTATTATTACTACAGAGGCAACAAATGAGCGATATCAGTGCCCCTTCCCTAGAATCTCAAGCCCTATTGGCAATCCATGAAGAAGCCTTGAAGCTTCTCGCCAAAACACTACCGCCCGATGTCGAGCATGCGGTAGCTCTTATCGAATCAATTTGCCGCTTCAGGCACGATGTCCGCACGGAGGAGGAAAAGAAGCCCGCCGTATAGGCAAAACTGGCGTGGCCTAACATGAGCTAAAGAAAGGAAAAAGGGGTCAGGTTCAAGTTGTTTTTGATAACATGAGACTGGCCTCGAAGAAATCGGCCAAAAGGGGTAGTAGAATTGTTTTCTCCCACTCATTTGCGCGAAAAAATGGCCCACTGTTGCGGACATTGCGCCATCTGGGCGTGCGTGCCTGTTCTGGGAAATGTTGGTCATGGTTGCTGCAATTCGTGCTCCGCCCAAGCAAAAACAGAATCAACCATTTGCCTGACTTCATTCCTGCTTATCAACGGAATATCCAGATCATCGTAACGAAAAATGACGGCATAAGGGTTCAGGCGTGACAGGACATCGGCTGGCAGCGGAAGGGCACTTCCGCCTGCGTCAGCATTTCAGCCAGATGGGCAAGATTGTGTGTGCGCGAAAAAATGACGCGACGTTTGACCAGCGCCGCCTTCAACAGCTTTTCGACTGCTTGCTGCGCATGGAAGCAGACAATGCGCAAATCCATTTCCGCATCGGCATTGAGATTCTGAAAGGCGCGCCTGTCCTGCGAGGCAATGCGGTACAGCATCGCCGCTTCTTCATTGGCGATGTTCATATGCCACCTTGCCTTCGCGCAGCGCCCAGTAAACCGGGGTGGAGCACCAATTCCTGCGTTGCTCGAACTCGGCGTTGGAGTAAACCAGCACGTCCACGTCCACGCCTATCCTGCCGATGGCTTCCTGCAAGCGCAGCATTTCCTGCGCGCGATCCGCAACCACGGGTTCCACGACCATGATGTCGAGGTCGGAATGTTCACCCGCATCGCCGCGCGCGTAAGAACCAAACAGGATGATCTTGCTTGGTTTACTGGCGGCGGAAATGACGCGGTCAAGCGCTTGCTGAATTTGTCTGGTTTGCAGCATGAGCCATCCCCTCTTTATCGAGACTGGTTTCAGTTTAACGTCAAATTTACCGCCGGGACAGCAGCGGCCACTGCGCCGGCCACTGCGCTACCGGATCGCGCGCAAAACCACTCTTGGCAAACTGCTGCCAGCGACCGATTACATAGCACAGCAACAGATTGGCGTGCGCACCCACTTCTGTAGTTGCGCTTATCTCGCCTTGCGTGACGGCCATGCGCAACGATTGTTTGAGCGTTGCCTCGATGCGATCCAGCAGCTGGTTGATGCGCTGCTGCAACCGTTCGTCCTCGTTCACCAGCGCGTCGCCGATCAGCACGCGGGTCATGCCGCAATTCTTTTGCGCGAAGTTGAGCAGCATCGCCATAACCGCCTCGACTTGCTGCAAACCGCTTTTCTCTTCCTGAGTGATCTTGTTGATCAGGCCGAACACGGTCTGCTCAATGAACTCGATCAGCCCTTCGAACATCTGTGCCTTGCTGGCAAAATGACGGTACAGCGCGGCTTCTGAAAGCTCCAGCTTTGCCGCCAGCGCAGCCGTGGTGATTTTCTCTCCTTTGGGCTGTTCCAACATCTGTGCCACGGTTTGCAGGATTTGCAGTTTTCTCTCGCCCGGTTTGCTTGCCATGATCCCCTCTTTAATTCAAACGATGCAGCGTATCCGGCAACTGCATCACATCGCGAATCTTTACGTCCACGCACGGTGCATTCTTCCGGCCTGTATTTACCCACACCGTACGCATTCCGAGCCGCTTTGCCGCGTACAGGTTTTCCAGACTATCCTCGACCATGATGCACTGATTTGCTCTGATATGTTGCCGCCGCAGCAGGCGCATGAAGCCGAAACGATCCGGCTTGGGGCAAAAGCATGTCTGTTCCACCGCCATCACATCATCGAACAAATCTTCCACACGCAACAGTTTCAGCACCGCTTGTGCGTAGTGCTGTGGTGCATTTGAAAAGATCACTTTTCTGCCCGGCAGACGCTTGAGCGCATGACGCAGGCGCGGCTCGCGCAACACCATCTGGGGCAATTGCGGAAACTGATGCGTGTGCCACAAAAAATGTTCCGGATCGGTGGCGTGATGTTTCATCATGCCGCTCAAGGTTGCGCCGTAACGTTGCCAGTAATGGACGCGCAATGCACTCGCCGTCGCTTCATCCAGTTGCAGATGCTGCTGCAGATAGGCAGTCATGCTGCGGTTGATGTGTGGAAAAATATGTGGCGTTGCATTGTGCAGCGTGTTGTCAAGATCGAATATCCAGACCCGTGCACTCATCATTTGCTCTTGATCAGCGTACCCACGCCTTCGTCGGTCAGGATTTCCAGCAGCAGTGCATGCTCCACGCGGCCGTCGATGATGTGTACCGATTTTACGCCGCTGCGTGCCGCGTCCAGCGCGGAGCCAATTTTTGGAAGCATGCCGCCGGACAACGTGCCATCCGCAACCAGGTCATCGATGTTCTTCGGGGTCAGGCCGGAAAGCAGGTTGCCGTCCTTGTCCAGCACGCCCGGTGTATTGGTCAACAGCACCAGTTTCTCGGCCTTGAGCACTTCAGCCAGCTTGCCCGCCACCAAGTCGGCGTTAATGTTCAGCGTCTCGCCGTCCGGCGCGACGCCGATCGGTGCGATGACCGGAATGAAATCACCGGAATCGAGGAAAGTGATGATGGCCGGGTCGATCTTGGTAATCTCGCCCACCTGCCCAATGTCGAGCATCTTACCGGGCTCGTCCTTGCTCTCCAACATCATCTTTTCGGCGCGGATGAATGCACCGTCCTGCCCGGTCAGTCCAACCGCTTTGCCGCCGTGCTTGTTGATCAGATTGACGATGTCCTTGTTTATTTTACCCAGCACCATCTCGACCACATCCATGGTCTCTTCATCGGTGACGCGCATCCCCTGAATAAATTCGCCCTGTTTGCCGACGCGTTTGAGCAGATTGTTGATTTGTGGGCCACCGCCATGCACGATCACCGGGTTCATTCCCACCAGTTTGAGCAGCACCACGTCGCGCGCGAAGCTCTCCTGCAATGCGGGTTCCGTCATGGCGTTGCCGCCATATTTCACTACGATAGTTTTGTCAAAAAAGCGCTGGATATAGGGCATCGCCTCGGACAGCGTGCGCGCTTTTTTATCCGCAGCAGAAGGAGTAAGGGACATGATTTTTCCTCGGAGAATCTGGCGCGGATTGTACAACATAAAACAAAACGGGCGGCATTAAGCCGCCCGTTTGCCGTGAAGTTTGTACTTACTGAACGGCCAGTTTTCTGAATGCCACTACTGATTTCTTGGGCAGTATCAATTCCGGCACGCCGTTATTGTATTTTATCTGCGCGGTAGCCTCATTCACATCTTGCCCCAGCGTGAAGGCACGCGATATCTTGCCGTAATAACACTCGTTGCGCAGCATTTACGGCGTTATCTCTTGCTATTTTCTGGGCGGTTTGATCTCAGCTTGTACTTCGATCATGGTACTTTTTCCATCTGCAGTTTTGATATTTAGCGTCAGTGGCACGACTTCACCGGCCTTGAGTGGGGCATTCAAGCCCGTCAACGTCAAGTGATAGCCGTGGATGCTGGTCATGTCCATCCGCTTGTTGGCCGGTAATTCGATTTTTTCGAGGACAAGCGTCTTCATCATGCTGCCCTTATGCTCCATGGTGCGTAACTCCACGGCCCTGGAGGCAGTGCTGGATGCGCCAGTCAAAGTGGCGTCCTGTTTGCTGGTTATGAACATGAACACGCTGGCCGAGTCACGGCCAACGGTGGTGGCGCGTGTCCACGCTCCGTCAACCTGAATATCCTCTGCATAAACACCTGTGCTCAACAGCAGAACCGTCAATAGCCCGGCAAACCGATACAAGAAATTAGTCATGATTAAGTTCCTCCTTGAAGTGAAATGGATGTTGCGAATTATATGTATCCGGCCGTTGGCCAGCCACAAGGAAAACATGCCCTGATAAGTTACATCATATTGAGCCTGATGGACAATTAGAGTTCAATATTGCTAACAAGCTTATGCTGGGACGAATTGTTGGCCACCGGAAACAATTTTGGAATGCGGCATAATGCCGCACCCAACCGCGCATCTCTGCGCTTACAATAACCACATGAATAGCACGATACTTTCCTCCCTGCCCGGACATGGGCAGTTGCGCCGCCTGGCGGCCTTGCGTAGTCTGGCGGTTGCGGCACAGCTTCTGACTCTTGCGGCGGCCAGGGAGATTCTGGAACTGGAACTGGACTGGCCGCCGATGCTGCTGACCATCGCAGCGCTTGCTGCGGTCAATTTGTTTACTCTATTGCGGTTACGCAGCAGCAAACCGGTTTCCAACTTGGAATTATTTGCCCAGTTGTGTGTGGATGTGCTGGCGCTCAGTGCCCTGCTTTACTACGGCGGAGGCTCGACCAATCCATTCGTTTCACTCTACCTGCTGCCGCTGGTAATTGCCGCCGCAACGCTGCCGGGTCGCTACACATGGGGCATGGCGGTGATTACCGCCGTTTGCTACAGCGTACTGATGTTCTATTACATTCCGCTGCCGCACAACCATCATGATGATGGTGACAGCGCATTCAATGCACATGTAATTGGCATGTGGCTGGGGTTCGTCATCAGTGCGGTGGTGGTGGCTTATTTCGTGGTGAAGATGGCACAGGCGGTGCGGCAGCGTGACGAGATGCTGGTGCGCGTACGCGAGGAAATCCTGCGCAATGAACGCATCGTGGCACTCGGCACGCAGGCAGCCGGCGCAGCACACGAACTGGGCACGCCGCTGTCTACCATAGCGGTGGTCATTGGCGAGTTACGCCGCGATGTAGAAACCCGCCCCCCCTGGCATGACGCGTTGGTCATACTTGATGAACAAGTGCGTGGTTGCAAGCGCATTCTCGACAAGATTCTGGCCAATGCCCAAGGCAGTGTGGCTGCTTCGTTGCAGCCGGCCGATCACCTGGTAACCGAGGTGCTAAGCGAGTGGCAGTTGCTGCGCCCCACCGCGCAATACCGGTACCACAATGACGATACTCCACCCGCGCCGCTTATCAATGTAGATGCCACGCTGCGCGCCGCACTGATGAATTTGCTCAATAATGCGGCAGACGCTGCACCGCAAGCCATTGAGATTTACGCATACTGGAATGCTGTCAGTTTCATTCTGGAAATTCACGACCAGGGCGACGGACTGAGTGAAGAGGTGGAACTCAAAGCCGGGTCGGCATTCTTTACCACCAAAAAGGAAGGGCGCGGGCTGGGACTGTTTCTCGCCAATGCCACTGTCGAGCGCATGGGCGGTTCGGTGCGACTATTCAATCGCGATACGGGTGGTGCGACAACCGAACTTATTTTGCCGATAGGCGGAGTGCAGGCATGACACAACCCTGTGAAGAAATGGCTTCGTTGCTGCTGGTGGATGACGACGAAACCTTCTGCAGGGTGTTGAGTGCCGCCTTGGAGAATCGCGGTTTCTGCGTTTGCGTGGCGCACAGCGTCGAGCAGGCTATCCCGCTGGCTGAGGCTAACCCACCGGAATTTGCGGTAGTCGATCTGAAAATGGGTGGGGCGCCGGGGCTGGTTCTGGTCAAGGTACTGCACGAACTTGATCCAAATACACGCATCGTGGTGCTGACCGGCTATGCCAGCATTGCCACTGCGGTTGAGGCCATCAAACTGGGGGCAACACAATATCTTTCCAAACCAGCCAATGCGGATGAGATCGTTGCGGCTTTCAGTCATGCCGCCAATAGTGACACGCCGATCAAGGCGCAGCCGACGCAAATCGAAACACTGGAATGGGAGCATATTCAGCGCGTATTGCACGAACATGATGACAACATTTCGGCCACAGCACGCGCGCTCAATATGCATCGTCGCACATTGCAGCGTAAACTCGCCAAGCCGCCTACGCGCGCGGAGTAAAATTCCCCTTCGCTAATTCCGTCAATCTTTCGTATAGTGCGTGGCTGGCGGGAAATGAACGCTGAAAAAAACGATAATCCATAAGGAAATGCTGATGATTGACGAAAGCGCACGCATCGGGCTCAAACGTGCCATTGCCAATATCGATTCATTGCCGGCCATGCCGGCGATTGCGCAGAAATTACTGGCGTTGCCGCTCGACACCGACGAGGGTGAGGTTCAATTACTCAAATTAATTGGACAAGATCCACAAATTTACGCAAAGATAATCGGCATGGCCAACTCGCCCATGATGGGCGTTTCGAGCAAGGTAAGCTCGGTGCAGGATGCCGTTCTGTTGCTTGGTATGAACCGTGTCAAATCGGTTGCTATCGGCATTGCATCAATGTCGAACCTTGTTAAGTTGGCACCGGCTAAATATTTCAATCTGCAGGACTTATGGCTGCATAGCATGACTATTGCCATGGTCATGCACATAATTGCCAAAGCCATGCCAAGAAACCTGCGCCCTGGAGACGATCAGATTTTCTTGGCAGGACTCTTGCATGATATCGGCTTCGTTGTACTGCACCATATTAATCCTGTAGCAAGCGATGAGTTGCATCAGCAACTGCGCTTGCAGCATGGTCGCCCCATATTGGATATCGAGTTGGAAACTTTAAATATCACACATTGTTTTATTGGCGCACAACTTGCGATGCAGTGGGATTTGCCACCGGAAATCGTCGAGGTGCTGGGCTATCATCACTCGCCGTATGTCGAGAAAAATGTAACCGGTAATCCCCTGGTGCACCTGGTCAGGCTGGCGGAAAAAGTTGTGTCAGACTTTGGTATTGCCGAGCATACCGACGGTAAGATTTATGACCATGAATGGGTAGAGCTGGGCATCAGCCTGGCGGACGTTGAAGATATTCATATTCAAGCAAACGAACTTGCTCTACAAGCTGCGCAATCGGGCAACATGTTCTAGCGGCCCGAACTCCCTGATACTTTTGTTGATTTTCACCCGTAATCAGATACTGTGGTGCGGTGACAGTCTGCGAGTTTTATGCAGCCCATACGTGCAGGTATATAGTGTGCATGTCACAAAGCGTAAAGCAATTGGTAGCCGCGCGTAGAGAATGGGGGCTGGCCTAACGCCCGATGTTCTCATGACACCCGATGAGCGCGGCATCATATTCCTGATTGCGGACAAACGGGATTGACATCATCTCGATGCGGTAATCCGTAACAGGAGTGCACTTTCGCAGAGAAGGCATTTTCTGCAACACGTCGCAAATTAGGCAAGCTTTGCGTTGTTGTGATTTTCGGTATATCAGGCGGCCAGGCCGAATGCTTGAACCGGATCGTTGCCCCGGTTGGTGCCAACCGGTTGTTGCAGCTTGCCACTCCACCTTCTTCTGTACCCGTTATCGTTGCAGGTCCTCAACGCGGAGATCGCAAAGATATTCGCAGAGCCACAGGCATATCGCATCGATTATTACCTCGGCAAGGTGACGGTGCAGAACATTTTATTTTTCCGCTTCGGCAATACCATGTTCGAGCCGCTGTGGAATCGCAACCACATTGACTACGTGAAATTTACCGCTGCCGAGACGCTGGGCGCGGGAAATCGTATGGGTACTACGAAGAATATGACGCAATGCGCGACCTGGTGTCCAACCACCTGATGCAATTGCTGGTGCTGTTCGCACGCGCTGATGGGCTGAAACACAACGCCATTACCCTGCGCAGCCAGCCCAATGAGGGTGTGAGCCTGTTGCGTAGTTCCCGGGTTCCGCCGCAAGTGGCAACAGTCCACCGGAAGTGTGGGCACTGCTGGCGCGCAATGGCCACAAGTGGAGTTCCATCAACGAGCCATGGAGCTATTGCGAGGTCTGAAAAGTAAGGAGGCTACGACTGATGGATGCATTTTTACTGAACGTTAATGGCATTCATGATGTCGCACGTATGTTTTGTACATATATGGGGGAGTTCATCATGAATCGTCGCCAACTGTTAATCGGTGCATCGGGATTGCTTGTCAGCAGTTTTTTCCCAGCTTCCGCAAAAGAAAATAACCTGACCGTGCCGCCGGTAAAATCCAAATCCGAGTGGGAAGTGTTGTTGCCGACAGATCGTTATGTTGTGCTGTTCGAGGGAGGTACCGAGCCTGCGGGATCGAGTCCGCTCAATCAGGAGAAACGCGGCGGCACTTTTATTTGCGCTGCATGTTTTTTGCCGTTGTTTGATAGCGTGACCAAGTACGAGAGTGGAACCGGCTGGCCCAGCTTCTACGATTATCTGCCCGGCGCGCTGCAAACCAGACTTGATTTCAAACTGATCTGGCCGCGCACGGAATATCATTGTACCCGCTGCGGTGGCCATCAAGGTCACGTTTTCGAAGATGGGCCGAAACCGACCGGGTTGCGTTATTGCAACAATGGGCTGGCACTACAATTTGTACCGCACACTGAAAAACTACCGGAGCCGAGAACATGAATGCGAAACTGGAACTGACCATGGTTGTTGCATACATGCTGGGGGCGATGAATGTCACCACCTTTGCGGCCGAGTCAGCTTCGGAGGCGATACCGGGGCACACTGCCACCGCAATTTTTGCCGGGGGCTGTTTCTGGTGCCTGGAGGCGGATTATGAAAAACTACCCGGGGTACTTGGCGTCGAGTCCGGTTATACCGCCGGCAAGACTGTCAATCCAACCTACCAGCAGGTCAGTGCCGGCGGCACCGGGCATGCCGAGGCAGTTCGCATTACTTACGACCCGGCCAAAGTGAGTTACCCGCAACTGGTCGAATATTTCTGGAGACACATCGATCCGACGGTCAAAGACAGACAATTCTGTGATATTGGGACGCAGTACCGGAGCGGCATCTACTGGCAAAACGAAAATGAACGCAAGGTTGCAGAGGCCAGCCGTGATGTGCTCCTGAACAGCGGCAAGTTTCCGGAAATTCATACCGAAATTGCCGCTGCGGCAGTTTTTTATCCGGCCGAGGAATACCACCAGGGTTACTACAGGAAGAATCCGATTCGTTACACACTCTATCGCAAGGGCTGCGGGAGGGACGCACGAGTACGGGATATCTGGGGTAAGGGAGAGTAAGGGCTGCCATGACATCCATGCGTGCCCATTTAATCAGTGACTTGTTTGGGCGAAAACTAGCAAATACGTGGCTGGCGAATGAAAGTCGGCATATACCTCACGGTGGATGCTAGTCTGACTGGAGCGCTTCCACACTTGGCACGGAGGGTAATGATGTTGCAAAGTCTATTGCCGGTATGGTGTTTTTTGAAGAATGATCATTCAGCTCAGAGAGCTATGTATATGTTCTTTTTACTCGGTCGTATGAGTGGTGCGAATGCTAACGCAGCTCGCCTCCGGATAACCTTGCGAAAGTTGCACTTCAAAGTTAAATCAGCCGGTTAATTTCGACTAGCGATTGAATGAGATGGCGCAGCGATTGGCTGTATCCGTTCGTGAATATATCTTCCGCGCCACTGCGGTCATTGGTTTTCAGTTTTTCAATAATGAGTGTGCCCAGCTGGTGAAACTGCTGATGTACATCGTGCAGCCGTTGGTATGCCTCGCTTCCATGAAGTGCCTTAAATACCGCACCATTGATCCAGTTGCCCAATTGACAAATGCCATCCTGGCCGACCGGGGCAGATTCCAGGGGTTCGCAAATGCTTCCGTGAACATGATGGCCCAAACGTGTCTTCCATAATATATGCGCCTCGGCCACTGCAACGAGATTGATTCTATCTCGCGGTTCGCGTTTCGGCTGGATGCCGAGCCCGGAAAAACCATTCATACCCATTGACCGTAACATCATGCCCCTCCCGAAGCTGTTGTGATAGCCGCTTTATATTCTGTCACGGGTGAAAGAACAATATGCCGAAAAGCCTATATATTCTGGCCTAGCCAACCCGTGTTAGACTTCGCGCCGAAGCTGGCCAGACAGTCGCCGCGTCCGCAAGGGCGGGGAGGAAAGTCCGGGCTCCGCAGAGCAGGATGCCGGTTAACGACCGGACGCCGTGAGGCGATGGAAAGTGCCACAGAAAATATACCGCCCGTTTGCGCAAGTAGATGGGTAAGGGTGAAATGGCGAGGTAAGAGCTCACCGCGCTGGTGGCAACATCAGTGGCAGGGTAAACCCCATCCGGAGCAAGACCAAATAGGCAGGCCATGACGTTGCTCGCGTCGCCTGCGGGTAGGTTGCTTGAGCGTCAGGTAACGAAACGCCTAGAGGAATGACTGTCCACGACAGAACCCGGCTTACCGGCCAGCTTCACTTCTTTGGCAGGGCCGCATAGGCTGCATCCAATCAAAAGATATTCTGCGTCAATTCGCGGATAGAAAGCACCCTGAAAACCCGTAGTTACCAGTTAAAGTTTTTTCTTAGCAATCTCGCGCACGTTGCCGAAACGCTGTGTGGCAGTAATTCGCCTGAATACCTAGACCACCAATTACAAACAACTTTAGGTTATTAGTGCAATCCATTGCTTTTTAAGTGAATTTAATTTTTATTAACTTCACGCGCTAACCCCTTGTCGCATAAAGAAAAATCCTGTTTTACCGCTTGACCTGCTAAGTTTTTTTCAATATAGTGGGTTCAAGTGGTAAAAAGTGGGTAATAGTGGGGGGTTGGGAAATGTTTCAAGGCGCTGCGCAACTCAATCTGGATAGCAAGGGCAGGCTCGCGATACCGGCGCGGCATCGTGACATGCTGCTCGTGCATTGCGCGGGTCAGTTGGTGCTAACTGCCGATGCCGATGGTTGCCTGCTGCTGTATCCGCAACCGGAGTGGCAGCCGATTCGCGACAAGCTGCTCAAACTTTCCGCGCTCAATCCAAAAATCCGTGCATTACAACGTCGTCTGATCGGTTATGCCGAGGATGTGGTGATGGATGGTGCCGGACGAGTATTGATTTCTTCGACTTTGCGCAATTATGCGGTGCTGGACAAGCGTGTGATGCTGGTCGGGCAGGGTAATAAATTCGAATTGTGGGATGAGGCGAAATGGCAGGCACAGCAGGAGGCGGCGCTGTCATTTATGGAGGGTGAGTTGCCGCCGGAACTGGAGGGCTTCTCGTTGTGAGTGAGGGCTTCGCCCACACCACCGTTCTGTTGCAAGAAGCTGTCGAGGCGTTGGCCATCAAGCCGGGTGGCATCTACGTGGATGGCACGTTCGGGCGCGGCGGACATAGTGCGCAAATATTGGAGTGTTTGGGTAGTGGCGGCAGGTTAATCGCGCTGGACAAGGATCCGGCGGCGGTAGCGGCAGGCAAAGCATGGCGTGATGCACGCTTTCAGATAGTGCATTGCAGCTTTGCGCAGTTGACGGAAGTGTTGCACGAGCTGGAGGTGGTAAAGGTGGACGGCATCCTGCTCGATTTGGGTGTGTCATCGCCACAATTGGATGATGCGCAACGCGGCTTCAGCTTTCGCTTTGATGCGCCACTGGACATGCGTATGGATACCAGCAATGGACAGACTGCAGCACAGTGGCTGGCGGAGGTGGATGAAGGTTTACTGGCGGAGGTACTACGTGATTACGGCGAAGAACGGTTTGCTAAGCAGATTGCAAGGGCGGTTGTTGCGGCGCGCGCAACGGAACCTGTCTGTACCACGCGGCAGCTCGTCGAGCTGGCTGGCAAAGCGGTACGTACCCGCGAAGCCGGGCAAAATCCGGCGACACGCACCTTTCAGGCTATACGGATTTATCTCAACCGGGAGCTCGAAGAGCTTGCGCGGGTGTTGCCAAAATGTGTGACGCATCTCAAGCCCGGGGGGCGTCTGGTGGTGATCAGCTTTCACTCGCTGGAAGATCGCATCGTGAAGCATTTCATGCGTGACATGGCGGAGGGTGACAAGCTGCCTCGTGGTGTGCCGATCCGCGCCAGCGAAGTGCCGCAGGGTCGGCTACACCTGGTCGGCAAGGCCGTGCGCGCGATTGAAGCAGAAGTACAAGCCAATCCGCGTGCGCGTAGCGCGGTGATGCGCGTAGCGGAGCGCAGTAATGTGGCCTAGCAGTAACGGGCTGAACGTGTTGTTGCTGATGGCGGTGGTGGTGTGTGCATTGAGCGTGGTCACTTCGCAACACAAGGCACGCAAACTTTACCTTGAGTTGCAGAAGCAAAAAGAACACGCACAGCAAATGGAGGTGGAGTGGGGGCAGTTGCAACTGGAGCAAAGCACCTGGGCCGCACTGACGCGGGTGGAGAAAATCGCCACGCAACAGTTGCAGATGCAGTTTCCCAAAAGTGGGCAAATTCAATTTATACGGGTAGAGCCTGACGGCCACATAGATAAATAAAATGAATTACGCGGCTAGCGCACAACCTGACATCACGGCGAAATTACCCGGATGGCGCGCCACTGCGTTATTTGTGGTATTGCTGGCCGGTCTGGCGGGGCTGCTCGGGCGCGGTACGTATTTGCAGGTGGTACACAACGATTTTCTGCAGGAAAAAGGTAACGCACGTTACAGTCGCGTGATCGAGGTCAGTGCGCACCGCGGCATGATTACCGATCGTAACGGCACTCCCCTGGCAGTCAGTACGCCAGTGGAATCGGTGTGGGCAAGTCCTGCGGATGTGGCTATCGACAATCAACAAATAAAACAACTGGCGCAGATACTCGGTGTCGGCATAAAAGAGTTGAAACTCCGTCTGTTTGATACCTCACGCGATTTCGTTTATCTCAAGCGACAACTGCCTCCCGACCAAGCCGAAAAAGTGGTAAATCTGAATCTCCCGGGTATTTCTCTGCAGCGCGAATATCGTCGTTACTATCCTACCGGCGAGGTGGCTGCGCAGACGCTGGGTTTTACCGGGCAGGATGATAACGGGCAGGAAGGGCTTGAGTTTGCCCTCCAGGAGCAGCTGGTTGGCAACCGCGGCAGTCAGCGCGTTATTAAGGACCGTTATGGGCGCATTGTGGAAGATGCCGGTAGCTTGCGCGCGCCCAAGCCGGGCAGCGATATCGCGTTAAGCCTGAACAGCAATGTGCAACACCTCGCCTACCGTGAACTGGAAAGCGCCATCAGACAGCACCGTGCCAAGGCGGGTGCCGTGGTGGTTCTTGACGCGCGCAGCGGCGAAGTACTGGCACTTGCCAACTATCCCGCTTACAACCCCAACAATCGCGGCAAAATCAGCAGTCAGGCGATGCGCAATCGCGCCATCATTGATCTGTTTGAGCCGGGTTCAACGATGAAGCCGTTCACCGTGGCCACTGCCATCGAGCAAGGCAAGGTGCGCCCGGATACCGCTATCAACACCGAGCATGGTGTGTATACGATAGGCGGCCGAAAAATTCACGACTCGCATTCGGAAGCGCGGCTGACCGTGGCACAGGTCATTCAGAAATCCAGCAATATTGGCTCGGCCAAAATGGCACTGGCGCTGGAACCGCAAACACTGTGGCAGAGCCTGTCGGATAGTGGTTTCGGTGTCCGGACCGGCAGCAATTTTCCGGGCGAGGCACCGGGCAGGTTGCGCGCACCGAATACCTGGCGGCCGATTGAGCAGGCCACCTTGTCGTATGGGCACGGAATTTCGGTGAATCTGCTGCAACTGGCGCGCGCCTATACCGTGTTTACCAATAATGGCGAGTTGAAACCGGTGTCGTTGCTCAGGCTGGATGCGCCGGCAAACGGTAAAAGAGTATTTTCGGACAGCACTGCACGCGCGCTGCGTGACATGCTGGAACTGGTCACGCAGCCCGGTGGAACAGCACCGCTGGCGCAGGTGGCTGGCTATCGCGTGGCGGGCAAGACCGGCACGGCACACAAACTGGAGAACGGTCGTTACGTCGATCGCTATGTCGCCTCATTCATCGGGTTTGCGCCGGCATCAAACCCGCGTCTGATTGTGGCGGTGATGATTGATGAGCCGAACAACGGCCAGTATTACGGCGGGCTGGTCGCCGCACCGGTATTCAGCAAGGTGACGGGTGCCGCGCTGCGCGCGCTCAACGTACCAAATGATGCGCCGCTGGATAACGTCATTGCACCGCCGACAGAAATCGTCAGGGAGGAAGTGTAATGTTTCCTCTCGATCAACTGAGCGAGCTGAACGTAAAGATCACGCGTCTGGCGACCGACAGCCGTGATGTGCAAGAGGGCGACACTTTTGTCGCTTATCCGGGCGAAAAGGCGGATGGCCGACAATTTATCGCACAGGCAATCGCGCGGGGCGCGAACGCGGTGATCTACGAAAAGTTTATGTCCGGGCGTCCACAGGAGGCGCACAACTTTGTCTGGAACGATGCGTGGCAGATACCCAACCTGGCGGTGAGCGGCCTGCGTCACAAGGCGGGGTGGTTGGCGGATGCGGTGTATGGCGCGCCTTCCGGAAAATTGCAGATGATTGGTGTTACCGGCACCAACGGCAAGACTTCCACCAGCCACTGGATTGCGCAGGCGCTGAACAATGCCGGAAAAAAATGTGCGCTGATCGGCACCTTGGGCAGCGGTTTTATTGGAGCGTTGCAGGCCAGCGCCAATACCACGCCGGGTGCAATTCGTGTGCACGGGCTGCTCGCTGAATATCTGCGTGCCGATACGCAAGCCGTGGCGATGGAAATATCCTCGCATGCGCTGGCGCAGGGAAGGGTAAACGCTGTGCGCTTCGACGTGGCACTGCTGACCAACCTGAGCCAAGATCACCTCGATTATCACGGCGACATGGAAAGCTATGCAGCCAGCAAACGCAAGCTGTTTGACTGGGAAAAGCTGGAATATGTGGTGCTGAATCTTGACGACGCGTTCGGTGCTGAACTCGCCGAGCAATTGTGCGGCGGTGCGTTCCCCTCTCCTCAATCCTCTCCCGCAAGCGGGAGAGGAGGCGAACGAGAAAAGCAATATTCAATCCCCGAGGTGGTTGGCTATGGGTTGAGCAATGCCGCCTTGCAGATTGCAGAGCGGCTCGGCCTGCGCATGGTATATGGACATCTGTTGGCGATGAATGGCCAAGGCTTGCAACTGGATATCCACTCAAGCTGGGGCGCGACACGGCTCGACAGCCATCTGATCGGGCGTTTTAATGCGGCAAATCTGTTGGGTGTGTTGGCGGTGTTGCTGGTGAGTGACATTGGGCTGGATGAGGCCGTGCAGTCATTGTGCAAGGTGCAGTCGGTCGCGGGGCGCATGCAGCGGGTGAGCGGCGCGGACCAGCCGACGGTCATTATTGACTACGCACATACGCCGGACGCGCTGGAAAAAGTGTTGCTGGCGTTGCGCGAAGTGGGAGATGCGGGTGGCGGCAGACTGATCTGCGTATTTGGTTGCGGCGGCGACCGCGACCGCGGCAAGCGCGCCATGATGGGATTGGTTGCCGAGAAATTTTCTGACCATTGCATCGTCACCAGCGACAACCCGCGTGGCGAAAATCCGCAGCATATCATCGCCGAAATACTCGGCGGCATGACCTCAAATAATCACGAAACCATCACCGGGCGAGCCGCGGCTATCGAGCGCGCCATCGGCCTGGCGCAACAATGCGATACCGTGCTGGTGGCCGGCAAGGGGCATGAGGATTATCAGGAAATCAGTGGTGTGAAATACCCTTTCAGCGATGTGACGGTCGCGGCGCGTGCGTTGCAGACATGGAGGGCGCCGACATGATGTTGCTCTCGCAAGCCGCACAAGTGCTGAATGGCCGGCTGCTTGGCCCTGACCTGCGCTTCGATGCGGTCTCGACCGACAGCCGGAAAATCAGGGCCGGCGATCTGTTCATCGCCTTGCGTGGCGAACATTTCGACGGCTACGAGTTTGTTGCAACCGCACTGCAATCCGGGGCCGTGGCGGCGCTGGTCAATGCCGACAGTTACGAAGCGCACTCTTCAGTCGCCGTCTCCGGTTCTTCGACCCTTGTGGTAGAGGATACACGCCTGGCACTGGGGCAACTGGCAGCGTACTGGCGTGCGCAGTTTGACATCCCTCTGGTGGCGATCACCGGCAGCAACGGCAAGACTACGGGAAAGGAAATGCTCGGCAGCATCCTGCGCACGGCGGCAGGCAGCGATAGCGCGGTACTCGTGACCTCGGGCAATCTCAACAACGACATCGGTATGCCGCTGACCCTGTTGCAACTGAGCGCGCAGCATCGTTATGCCGTGATCGAAATGGGTATGAACCATCCCGGCGAAATTGATTACCTGGCACGCTTGGCCAAACCAGACGTGGCGCTGATTACCAACGCCAGCAGCGCACATCTCGAGGGTCTGGGTTCAGTGGAGGCGGTGGCACACGCCAAGGGTGAAATCTTTTCCGGTTTAAAGCCGCATGGTACGGCGATTATCAATGCAGATGACGGATATGCGCCGTTGTGGCGTGGTCTGGCCGGCACTTATCCATTGCTCGAGTTCGGCCTGGAACAGCCTGCCGATGTATCGGGGCGATGGCAACCGCAAGGCAGCGGGTTGCGCCTGAGCGCGCAAACTCCATTGGGAGATTTCAGTGCAGATTTGCAGGTACCCGGTGCGCATAACGCGTGCAACGCATTGGCGGCAACCGCCGTCGCCATCGCATTGAACGTGCCACTGGAAACCATTGTTGCAGGTTTGGAAAATTTCAGCGGGGTGCCGGGGCGCCTGCAGCGCAAGGCGGCACGGCATGGCGCGACCTTGATCGATGACACCTACAACGCCAATCCTGCCTCACTGCGCGCCGCGATCAGCGTGTTGGCTGAAAGTAACACGGGAAAGCCCGCTGGCAAGCGCGTGCTGGTGCTGGGCGATATGGGCGAACTGGGTAATAACGCCGCGAGCTTTCATGCCGAGATCGGCGCTGAGGCTCAGCGCGCCGGCATCGAAAAACTTTACGCGCTGGGTGAGTTGAGCCGCAATGCGGTACGTGCATTCGGCAGCGGTGCACAGCATTTCGAGCGTATCGAGGATCTGTACAAGGCATTGGAAGAGGAGCTGGAAGCGGATACCACTGTGCTGGTGAAGGGCTCGCGCTTCATGAAAATGGAACGTGTGGTGGAGTTTTGCATGGCGACACAGGAGGCACAATGCTGCTCGCATTAACCCAGTGGCTGGCCGAGGACATCCGGTTTTTCAGCGTGTTCAATTACATCACGCTGCGCGCCGTGCTGGCGGCAATGACTGCGCTGGTTATTTCGTTTCTGGTTGGCCCGGCGATGATCCGCAAACTGACCGTTTACAAGATCGGCCAATCGGTGCGCAGCGACGGGCCGCAGACACATCTGGCCAAGGCTGGCACACCAACGATGGGCGGCGCGCTGATCCTGGTTTCCATTGCCATCACCACCTTGCTGTGGGGTGATTTGTACAACCATTACGTGTGGGTGGTGTTGCTCACCACGCTGGGATTCGGCGTGATCGGTTGGGTGGACGATTATCGCAAGGTGGTGCATCGCAACCCCAAGGGGCTGTCGGCCAGGGCCAAGATGGGCTGGCAATCCATCATTGCGCTGGCGGTCGGTATCTACTTATGGAATACCGCGAGCCTGCCTGAACATACCGAACTCATCGTACCGTTTCTGAAACTGCTGGTATTTCCGCTCCCGGCCTTTCTGTTCATTGTGCTGGCATATCTGGTCATTGTTGGCACCAGCAACGCGGTGAATCTGACCGACGGATTGGACGGGCTGGCCATCCTGCCCACCGTAATGATAAGCGGCGCGCTGGCGATCTTTGCCTATGTGGCGGGTAATGCGGTGTTTTCGAAATATCTTGGCATTCCCTATATCCCGGGTGCGGGCGAATTAGCGATATTTTGCAGTGCGACTACCGGCGCAGGGTTGGCGTTCCTGTGGTTTAACGCCTATCCCGCCGAAGTATTCATGGGCGATGTTGGTGCGCTGGCGCTGGGTGCGGCGCTCGGCGTCGTGTCGGTAATCGTGCGCCAGGAGCTGGTGCTGTTCATCATGGGTGGCGTATTCGTGGTCGAGGCGGTGTCGGTGATGATTCAGGTGGCTTCGTTCAAGCTCACCGGCAAGCGCGTGTTCAGGATGGCACCGCTACACCATCACTACGAATTGAAAGGCTGGAAGGAAACGCAAGTGGTGGTGCGTTTCTGGATCATCACAATGCTGCTGGTGCTGGTAGGGCTGGCGACGCTGAAGTTGAGGTAGCGGGAAGTAGTGAGTAGTGAATGGGAAGTGCGGGTGATTTTTCCACTTACCAGTTGCAACTTCCTACTTGCCATAACAGGAGATGTATTGAATAAATGGGCTGACAAACAGGTGCTGGTACTCGGTCTCGGTGAGACCGGGTTGTCGCTGGTGCGCTGGTTGAGCACGCAGGGTGCTCGACTGCGTGTTGCGGACAGTCGCAGTGCGCCACCCGGTCTGGCTGAAGCCAGTCAATATGTCGGGAATGGACAAATATTTTGTGGCACATTCGGAGACACCTTGTTTGAAGGTATTGACCTGATCGCCGTCAGTCCCGGTATTTCTCTGCACGAACCGGCCGTGGCGCGTGCTGTGGCACGAGGCATTCCTGTGGTCGGCGACATCGAGCTGTTTGCACAACAACTCAAGGCTCAATCCTCGATCCTCGACCCTCATGAAAAAAGTCCCTCACCTCAATCCTCTCCCGCCTGCGGGAGAGGAGGCAAACGTGAGAAGCAACCTTTGATTCTTGCGATCACCGGCGCAAACGGCAAAACGACGGTCACCAGTATGGTCGAGCATCTGTGCAAGGCAGCAAACAGGGATGCCGTTGCGGCAGGCAATATCTCGCCTGCGGTGCTGGATGTGGTCGCGGCTCGTGATACAAAAAAACCCGAGGTGTGGGTGTTGGAGCTGTCCAGCTTCCAGCTGGAAACGACGTTCAGCCTGAATGCCGATGCAGCCGCAGTGCTGAATGTCAGCGAGGATCATCTGGATCGCTACCGCAACCTGGATGAATATGCGGCAGCCAAGGCACGTATTTTTCAGGGCAGCGGGGTGCAGGTGCTGAATCGTGACGACCCGCGCAGCATGAATATGGCGCTGCCCGGACGAAAACTCATCACATTCGGGCTGGATGCGCCGCGCAACGAACGAGACTGGGGCGTGGAGCAAGACGGCGATGACATCTGGCTGATGTGTGGACAGCAACGCCTGATCAAGGCCGGCGAGCTGCAAATCACCGGACTGCACAACATCGCCAACGCGCTGGCCGCGCTGGCTTTGTGTCGCGCCATCAACCTGCCGTTACCGCTACTGCTGACTGCGCTGCGCAGTTTCAGGGGCTTGCCGCATCGTGTGGAGCGTGTGGCTGAAATCGATGGTGTCATCTGGTATGACGATTCCAAGGGCACTAATGTCGGCGCAACCAAGGCGGCTTTGCAGGGGCTGGGGCGTAAGGCAGTGCTGATCGCGGGTGGTGAGGGCAAAGGGCAGGATTTTGCACCGCTCAATCCGGCGGTGGCACAGCATGCGCGTGCGGTGGTGCTGATTGGTCGCGATGCACCACTGATTGAGGCCGCGCTGCATGGTTGCGGCGTGCCACTGGAGCGCGCAGCGGATATGGAGGGTGCCGTGCAGCAGGCGGCACGGCTGGCGCAGAATGGCGACGCGGTGCTGCTGTCACCGGCCTGTGCCAGCTTCGACATGTTCCGTAATTACGCACATCGCGCCGAGGTGTTTGTCGCAGCGGTGCGCGGCCTGGCCAGGGAGGTTGCGTGATGGTGTCGCTGGTCAGAACACGCACTCTTCCGCCACAGGCGCAATTTGACGAGCTGTTGCTGTGGGTGCTGGCCGGCCTGCTCGCCCTCGGTTTGGTGATGGTGTATTCCGCCTCGATTGCGACGGCAGAAGCCAGCAAATTCACCGGTTATCAGCCCGCCTATTACCTGGCACGCCACGGCATCTTTATCGCCACGGGCGTGGCGGCGGGAGTGTTCGCTTTCACTGTGCCGGTGCAGGTGTGGCAGAACTATGCGCCCTATCTGTTTATGGCTGGCACACTGTTGCTGGTATTGGTGCTGATTCCCGGTATCGGCCGCGAGGTCAACGGTAGCCGCCGCTGGTTGTCGCTGTTGGTCATCAATTTGCAGCCTTCAGAACTGATGAAGTTGTTCGCCGTGCTCTATGCTGCAAGCTATGTGGTACGCAAGGATAAGGTGGGCCATCTGTTTATCAAGGCATTCGTGCCGATGTTCGCGGTGATGGCACTGATCGGCAGCCTATTGTTGCTCGAGCCGGACATGGGTGCCTTCGTGGTGATCTGCGCTATTGCCATGACCACCTTGTGGCTGGGTGGATTCAATCTCAAAGTCTTTGCCATGTTAAGCGTCGCGTTACCGCTGGCATTCGGTGCGCTGATCTATTCGTCGGAATATCGCATGCAGCGTCTCATCGGATTCATGGATCCGTGGTCCGACCCGTTCGGCAAAGGCTACCAGTTGAGCCATGCGCTGATCGCTTTCGGGCGCGGCGAATGGTCCGGCGTCGGATTGGGCGGCAGCGTGGAAAAACTGTTTTACCTGCCGGAAGCGCATACCGACTTCCTGATGGCGGTGATTGCCGAGGAACTGGGGCTGATTGGCGTAGCAGCGGTGATTCTGTTGTTTGCGTTGCTGGTGATTCGCGCGTTCCAGATTGGCCGTCATGCCGCTTTTCTCGAATGCTATTACTCCGCGCTAATCGCACAAGGTATCGGTGTGTGGCTGGGCGTGCAGGCAATGATCAACATCGGGGTAAACATGGGTGTGCTGCCGACCAAGGGACTGACCCTGCCGTTCTTGAGTTTCGGCGGCAGCGGCCTGGTGGTGAACTGCATTGCAGCGGCGATTCTGTTACGCGTGGATTATGAAAACCGCCGTGTTGCGCGTGGGTTGCCGGTATGAACCGCACAATTTTAATTATGGCAGGTGGCACTGGTGGGCACATCATGCCGGGGCTGGCAGTAGCCGATATTTTACGCGCACAAGGCTGGCAGGTGATCTGGCTCGGTGCACCGGGCAGCATGGAAGCCGAGTTGGTGCCCAGACATGGTTATGAAATGGCGCAGGTAAATTTTTCCGGATTACGCGGCAAGGGTCTGTTGCGCCTGCTGATGCTGCCGTTCACGCTGCTACGCGCAATGGGACAGAGTGCTGCGGCGATCCTTCGCCACCACCCCGACGTGGTGCTGGGTATGGGTGGCTACATCGCTTTTCCCGGTGGGCTAATGGCGGTGTTGCTACGCCGCCCGCTGGTGATTCACGAGCAGAACTCCATCGCCGGGTTGAGTAATAGAGTGTTGGCGCGTATCACGCAAAAAGTACTGAGCGGCTTCCCGGACGTGTTGCCGAACGCGGTCTGGTGCGGCAATCCGGTGCGCGAAAGCATTGCCGGACTGCCCGAGCCGCAACAGCGTTACAGCGCGCGCAGCGGCAAGCTGAATGTACTGGTGGTGGGTGGCAGCCTCGGCGCAAAAGCGCTCAATGAAGCGCTGCCGCAGGCACTTGCATTGTTGCCACAAAATGAACGTCCCAATGTGCTGCATCAAACCGGAAGCCAGCATTATGCGGCAGTGCAACAACGGTATCAGCAGGCTGGCGTGCAGGCCGATATTCGGCCATTCCTTGATGACATGGCCAGTGGCTATGCGAATGCCGATGTGGTGATCTGTCGCGCCGGTGCGCTGACTGTTGCGGAGCTCGCGGCGGCGGGCGTGGCCAGCATTCTGATCCCATTTCCGTTCGCAGTAGACGACCACCAGACGCATAACGCGCGCTTCCTTTCCGAGCACGGTGCAGCGCTGTTGTTGCCGCAAACCGAACTGAGCGCGGAAAAACTGGTGCAATTGCTGCGCGAACTGAGTCGCGAAAAATTAGCGGTAATAGCACAGCAGGCGCGGGCATTGGCCAAGCCGGATGCAGCGCAACGAGTGGCGCAAGTGTGCGCAGAATTGGCAGAGACATGAAGCATAAAATCAAGCATCTGCATTTCGTCGGCATCGGAGGCTCGGGCATGAGCGGCATCGCCGAAGTGCTGCTCAATCTTGGTTTCCAGGTGAGTGGTTCCGATCTTTGCGAGAGTACTGTTACGCAACGTCTCAAGCAGCTTGGCGCGACGGTATATCTCGGTCATGCCGAACAGCACCTGAGTGCTGCCGATGTGGTGGTGATATCCACCGCCGTGAGTCAGGACAATCCGGAAGTGCTGGCAGCGCGTGCGCGCCGTATTCCGGTGGTACCACGCGCGATCATGCTGGCAGAGTTGATGCGCTTGCGCCAGGGCATTGCGGTCGCCGGCACCCATGGCAAGACCACCACCACCTCGTTAATCGCCAGCGTGCTGGCCAAAGGTGGCTACGATCCCACCTTCGTCATCGGCGGCAAACTCAACAGCAGTGATACCAACGCGAGACTGGGTACCGGTGAATTTATCGTGGCGGAAGCCGACGAATCAGATGCCTCTTTTCTTTATCTGCAACCGATCCTGGCAGTGATCACCAATATTGATGCAGATCACATGGAAACCTACGGGTACGATTTCGGCAGGCTCAAGCAGGCATTCGTCGATTTTGTCGAGCATCTGCCGTTTTATGGCATGGCGATGCTGTGCGTGGATGACGCTAACGTACGCGAAATCATGCCGCACATCACCAAGCCGGTGTGCACTTACGGCCTCAGTGCGGATGCACAGATTCGCGCGATAAACGTGCGTCATCAGGGTGGGCAGATGCGTTTTACTGCACAGTGCCGCCAGAATGGTACGCCGAAAAATTTGGACATTACCCTTAATCTGGCTGGTGTGCACAACGTGTTGAACGCGCTGGCTGCCATCGCTATCGCGCTGGAAGTGGGTGTGGCAGATTCAGCCATCGTCGCTGCGCTAACAGAATTTCAGGGAGTGGGGCGACGCTTTCAGCACTATGGCGAGATTGCGTTGCAGAGTAGCGCAGAGAATTTACCCTCACCCCAACCCTCTCCCTTAAAGGGCGAGGGGGCAAACGTCGCTGCCGCGCACGGCAGCTTCACTTTGATTGACGACTATGGCCACCATCCGGCAGAAATGGCTGCCACGCTGGCCGCAGTACGCGGTGCATTTCCGGGCAAGCGTCTGGTGCTGGCGTTTCAGCCGCACCGCTATACGCGCACGCGCGATTTGTTCGAGGATTTTGTGAAGGTGTTGTGCAGCGTGGATACCTTGCTGCTCGCGGAAGTGTATGCGGCGGGCGAGCCGCCCATTGTCGCGGCGGATGGGCGCGAGCTGATGCATGCGTTGCGCGTGGCAGGACAAAGCGAGGCGGTATTTGTCGAGGAGATTGCCAACATGCCGCAGGCGATCATGCAGATGGCGCGTGCAGGCGATGTGGTCGTCACCATGGGTGCCGGTTCTATTGGTGGCGTGGCCGGGGCAATCCAACAACTGGCACCAGGCAAGATATGAATATGAGTGAACCGGAACAATTTATTGCAGATGGGTTGCGTGGAGAAATGCACCGCAACGTGTCCATGAGTCGCCATACGAGCTGGCGCGCAGGCGGCGCGGTGCAGCACATGTACCAGCCCGCCGATCTCGACGATCTGCTGTTGTTCCTGCGCCGGTTGCCTGCTGCTGACCCGTTGTATCCGGTAGGGCTGGGCAGCAATCTGCTGGTGCGTGACGGTGGACTGCGCGGTACGGCGTTGCTGCTGCATGGTGCATTGGGCGGATTGTGCCTGGAAGCGGATGGCACGCTCTATGCCGAAGCCGGAGTGCCGGGTGCGAAGCTGGCGCGTTTTGCCGCTTTGCACAACCTGCGTGGCGCGGAATTCCTGGCCGGAATACCCGGCACGGTCGGCGGCATGTTGGCAATGAATGCCGGTTGCCACGGCAGCGAAATTTGGCAAAAGGTGCAGAAGGTGCAGGTAGTGGATCGTTTTGGCGTGCTGCATGAGCGCACGGCGACGGATTATGAGATTGGGTATCGGTATGTTGCGTTGCGACCCTCATCCCCAACCCATCTCCCGCAAAGATCCCCTCACCTCAATCCTCTCCCGCTTGCGGGAGAGGAGGCAAACGAGAGAGGCAATCTTCAATTTTCTGAATTTTTCGTCGCAGCATGGTTGAAATTTGAGGCAGGTGATGGCGATATCGCACGGCAGGAAATCAAGGCACTGCTGGATAAGCGCAGCGCCAGCCAGCCACTGAATTTGCCGAATGCCGGCTCGGTGTTCCGCAACCCGGTGGGTGATCATGCGGCGCGGCTGATTCAGCAATGCGGCCTGAAAGGCAGACGCAGCGGCGGCGCGCAGGTGTCGGAGAAACATGCCAACTTCATCGTGAATACGGGTAATGCAACGGCGGCGGATATCGAGAATCTGATTTACGAAATACAGGCGGTGGTGCAGCAGCAGACCGGTATCAAGCTGCATCCCGAGGTAAGAATTGTTGGTGAGTACAAATGATGAATTCCGAATCCCGAATTCTGAATCCTGAATCCTTCGGCAAGGTGGCGGTACTGTTGGGTGGCAAATCTGCCGAACGTGAGATATCACTGAAGAGTGGTGCGGCGGTGCTGGCCGCGTTGCGGCATAGCGGCGTAAATGCGCATGCCTTCGACCCGGCGGTGCAAAACCTGCAAACCTTGCGCGACGAGGGTTACCAGCGCGCGTTCATTGCGCTGCACGGACGCTATGGAGAGGACGGCACGGTGCAGGGTGCGCTGGAACTGCTGGGTATTCCCTATACAGGCAGCGGCGTACTGGCTTCCGCGTTGGGTATGGATAAATGGCGCACCAAGCTGGTGTGGCAGGCGGCGGAACTGCCGATCCCCGCGTACACCTTGCTGAATGAAAACAGTGATTGGGATGCAGTGGCAAAACAACTGGGGTTGCCGCTGTTCGTGAAACCTGCCAACGAAGGTTCCAGCGTCGGCATCAGCAAAGTGCAGCAGGCGGCGCAATTGCAGGGCGCATACCGCGAGGCCGCGAAGCACGACAAACTGGTGATTGCGGAAAGCTTCATCGGCGGCGGCGAGTACACCGTGGCAATTCTCGGTGAGCAGACTTTGCCGGTAATCAAGATCGAGCCGGCCAATGAGTTCTACGACTACGAGGCAAAATATCTGCGCAATGACACCCGTTATCTGTGTCCGTGCGGGCTGGCTGCAGAACAGGAAGCAGACATGCAACGCATGGCACAACAGGCATTTGTATTGATCGGCGGGCAGGGCTGGGGTCGAGTGGATTTTCTGATGGGCGAGAACGGTCAGCCGTATTTGCTGGAGGCCAATACCTCACCGGGGATGACCGATCACAGCCTGGTACCAATGGCAGCGCGCGAGGCGGGCATCAGTTTCGAACAACTGGTGATTCGCATATTGGAGCTGGCACATGTGGGATAACGTGCCACTGCTACGCAGCATCACCGGCGCGCTGAGCGCATTCAGTATATTGGCAATGCTGTGTAGTGCGGCCTGGTACGTCGTGCATCGGCCGGATATTTTGCCGTTGCATAGTGTGCGCCTGAGCGCAGCGCCACAACACTTGATCACAGGTGAGGTGCTGCAGGTGCTGCGTAGCGAGGTAAACGGCAACTTTTTTACCGTGGATACCGGGCATTTGCGCCAGGCGCTGGAAAAGCTGCCGTGGGTACGCGGTGTCAGCATCCGCCGCGAATTTCCGAATCGTTTGATTGTAACGCTGGAAGAGCACCAGGCATTGGCGCACTGGAATGACACGGCCCTGGTGAATACCCACGGCGAGGTATTTGTCGCATTCAGCGAAGCGCAGTTACCGGAGTTCCTTGGCCAGGATGGCGACTCGTTCGAGGTCGCGCAGCGTTATGGTGAATTCAGCCGACAGCTTGTGATGCTGAATTTGCAGATTGTGCAACTTTCCCTGACGCCACGCCACGCGTGGCGGGTGCTCCTGAATAACGGCATGACGCTGGAGCTGGGGCGCGAAGAAATGCAGCAACGCATGGCACGCTTCGTCGCGGTGTACCCATACAGCTTCGCGGCGCTGGGGGGTACGGTGAAATATGTGGATTTACGTTATCGCAACGGCTTTGCGCTGGGTGGCGCGAACCTCAAATCTGGTTGAAATGGCAGTGGAGAACGAGCGATGAGCAGAAACAAGGAAACCAAAAACCTGGTGGTTGGACTGGATATCGGCACCTCCAAAATCGTGGCCATTGTCGGCGAGATCAAGCCGGATGGCATGCTGGAGGTGATCGGTATGGGTATGCACGAATCCGGCGGCATGAAAAAAGGCATGGTGGTCAACATTGAAGCCACGGTGGGCGCGATTCAGCGCGCGTTGGAAGAGGCCGAGTTGATGGCTGACTGCAAGATTCACAATGTTCATACCGGCATCGCCGGCAGTCATATTCGCGGCATTAACTCGCGCGGTATGGTGAAGATAAAAGAAAAAGAAGTCGTGCTGACCGATATCGAGCGGGTGATCGAAACCGCCAGTTCGATCAGCCTGCCGGGCGACCAGCAGATACTGCACATCCTCGAACAGGAGTTCAGCATCGACGGCCAGGACGGCATCAAGAAGCCACTCGGTATGAGCGGCATGCGTCTGGATGTGGAGGTGCACATTGTCAGCGGTGCGGTGGCGGCGGTACAGAACATCATGAAATGCATCCATCGTTGCGGGCTGGAGATCAACGCGTTAATCCTGCAGCCGCTGGCTTCGAGCAAGGCGGTGCTGGAGGAGGATGAAAAAGAACTGGGTGTGTGCCTCGTGGATATCGGCGGCGGAACTACTGACATCGCGGTATTCACCGGCGGTGCAATCCGCCATACCGCCGTAATTCCGATTGCCGGTGACCAGATTACCAACGATATTGCGATGGCGCTGCGCACCCCGACGCAGGATGCCGAAGACATCAAGATCAAGCACGGTTGCGCACTGCGCCAGATGGCCGATGGCGGCGTGATTGAAGTGCCCGGCGTGGGCGAGCGCGGACCACGCATGCTGTCTCATCAAACGCTGGCCGAAGTGATTGAGCCGCGCGTCGAGGAACTGTATTCACTGGTGCAGCAGGAATTGCGCCGTAGCGGATTCGAGGATTTGCTGTCGTCAGGCATTGTCATCACCGGCGGTAGCAGCGCCATGCAGGGGATGGTCGAGCTGGGTGAAGAAATTTTTCATATGCCGGTGCGTCTGGGCATTCCGAAGTATGTCGGTGGGTTGTCCGATGTGGTGAAGACCCCGCGCATGGCAACCGGTGTCGGGTTGTTGCTGTACGGTCTGGAAAATTTTCAGAACAATGAGGAGAAGCGCATGCAATCAGGTTCGTTTGGTGATGTATTGGCAAGGATGAAGGCCTGGTTCCAGGGTAACTTCTAGCAGGATTCAGGTTGGGTTCAAGGTTGGTTTGTAATTACTAATAAGGAGAAAATGATGCCGTTCGAACTAATGGAAGCAGAAATACAGGACGCAGTGATCAAGGTGATCGGGGTGGGTGGCTGCGGTGGGAATGCCGTAGATCACATGATTGAACAAGGCGTGCAAGGGGTCGAGTTCATCGTCATCAACACCGACTCGCAAGCGCTCCGGCGCAGCAAGGCGCACACCCAGCTGCAGATCGGCTCGATGATTACCAAAGGGTTGGGGGCAGGCGCCAAGCCATCGATTGGCCAGGCGGCAGCCGAGGAAGACCGCGAGCGTATCAAGGAGATGATCAGCGGTGCGCACATGGTGTTTATCACTGCCGGCATGGGCGGGGGTACCGGGACGGGTGCCGCACCGGTCATCGCTCAAATTGCCCGCGAACTGGACATCCTGACTGTAGCGGTGGTCACTAAACCGTTTGCTTACGAAGGTAACCGCATGCGCTTTGCCAAGGCCGGTATTGAAGCTTTGCACGAGCATGTCGATTCGCTGATCATCGTGCCGAATTCCAAACTGATGGAAGTGCTGGGCAATGAGGTCACCGTGCCGGAAGCGTTCAAAGCCGCCAATGGCGTGCTGCAAGGCGCGGTGGCGGGTATTGCCGAAGTCATCAACGTGCCGGGGCTGATCAATGTCGACTTTGCCGATGTGCGCACCGTGATGTCGGAAAACGGTATGGCGATGATGGGTTCCGCCATCGCTGCCGGTCCGGATCGTGCACGTATCGCCGCAGAAGGTGCCATTGCCAGTCCGCTGCTGGAAGATGTGGATATGTCCGGCGCGCGTGGTGTGCTGGTGAATATCACTTCGTCCTGCCAATTGAAATTGAAAGAGCTGGAAGATGTGATGGAATGCGTCAAATTTGCCGCAGAAGAGGCGACGGTGATTGTCGGCTCGGTATTTGATGAGGCGATGGGTGACGATTTGCGCGTGACGGTGGTAGCGACCGGACTGGGAGGACAGCAAACACGTAAGCCGGTAGTGGTTCATCGAAACGAAGAAACCTGTCTGCGCACCGGTACGGATAACGAGCCGGTTGCCAATTCCGGTATTGACTATGCCAAGTTGGACACGCCGACGGTCATCCGCACCGGCCGCAGGGAGCAAATCGAAGCAATGGAAAAATCCGGGGCTGATACCTACGACATTCCGACGTTCCTGCGCAAACAGGCCGATTAAATGCGTGATCTAGTACGGAAAGCAGGGAGGTCGGGAGGTCTCGCTGTGGTAGAATTTCCCCCATGAGTTACGGTTTGAAGGCAGTAATGGTCAAGCAGCGCACCTTGAAAAACCCCGTCAGTGTGACGGGCGTTGGTTTGCATAGTGGCGAGAAGGTTACGCTTGGCTTGCGCCCCGCTCCGGTCAACACCGGCATTGTATTCCGTCGTGTGGACGTGAAACCGGTCGAGGAAATGCGCGCGCGTGCCGAGTTGGTACATGACACCCGTTTATCCACTTGTATGGAGCAGAACGGAGTGCGTGTCGCCACCATCGAACACCTGATGTCGGCATTGGCCGGGATGGGTGTCGACAACGCCTACATCGATCTGGACAGCGCGGAAGTGCCGATCATGGATGGCAGTGCTGGCACGTTTATTTTTCTGCTGCAATCGGCGGGTATCGTTGAACAGTCTGCCACCAAAAAATTTATCCGTATCAAAAAAACGGTGGAGGTCAGGCAGGGCGATAAGTGGGTACGCTTTGACCCATTTCACGGTTACAAGTTGACTTTCACCATTCATTTTGCCCATCCGGTTTTTGCCAGCACCAAACAGCATGTAACGGTCGATCTGGGTGAAGAATCCTATGTACGCGACATCTGTCGCGCGCGCACCTTCGGTTTCATGCAGGATGTCGAAAACATGCGTGCGCAGGGTCTGGCGCTGGGAGGCAGTCTGGACAACGCCATTGTCATGGACGAGTACCGCGTACTGAACACTGACGGCTTGCGCTTCGAGGATGAATTCGTCAAGCACAAGGTGCTTGATGCGATCGGTGATCTCTACTTACTGGGCCATCCGCTGATCGGCGCGTTCTCCGGCTACAAGTCCGGCCATGCCATGAACAATGCCCTGTTGCGTGAGCTGCTTGCCGATGAGCAGGCATGGGAGTTTGTCACGTTCGATAGCGTGGAAGATGCGCCGGCGTTCCTGCGTCTGCAACTGCAACTGCAGGCAGCCTGATCACAATATAAAAATGGTGGGTGGATGATAATCCTGCGCTTATTCCTGGTACTGGTTGCGCTGTCGTTGATCCTGAGCGGCGCTATATACGTCTTCACCCGCAATTCTTACTATCTTCGCCTTGCCTGGCAGATCATACGTTTCAGTATTTTTTTGCTACTGGTGCTGGCCCTGTTGTATGTGCTGGAGCGTTATGTGCTGATAGGCTGGCGGGCGATACTCTGACTGTGCAGGCCGGGTATGGCGCGTGATTGCGCAACACCCGTCAGTGATACTTCGCACTGGTCTATGCGCAGCCTGCGCATTTCAATTACTGACCATTGCAATTTGTGTTGCACCGCGATGTCGAGCACCTGATCGAATAGCTCGTCAGGTTGCACGCACTGGAGGGCAAGCCTGTCGAAGTTGCGCTCACTGTTGCTGCGGTGCCGGCCAACAAAACCTGGTCGCTGAAGGATGCGGGCTGTACCAACGGCTGGCGCATGGAAGCGCCACCGCATGCCTGCCAGATAATTTTTTGAAGGGAATAAACTGCCGGCATGAACGACCAACAACTACTGCGTTACAGTAGGCATATCTTGCTGCCGGAGATCGGTATCGAGGGGCAGCAGTGTCTGCTCGACGCCAAGGTGCTCATCATCGGGCTGGGCGGGCTCGGCTCGCCTGCCGCATTATATCTTGCCGCCAGCGGCATCGGGCAACTGATCCTGTGCGACCACGACATAGTGGAATTAAGCAACCTGCAGCGCCAGATCATTCATCGCACCGCATCGGTCGGCCAGACAAAAGTTGCATCTGCGCAAGCTGCGCTGCATGACACCAACCCCGAGGCCGAATGTGTTGTTCTGCCGGTGCGCGTCGATGAAGCACAGTTGTGCGATCTGGTTGCGCAGGCCGATACGGTGCTGGATTGTAGTGATAATTTTGCCACGCGTTATGCTGTCAATCGCGCCTGTATGGCGCAGCGCAAGCCGCTGGTCTCGGGCGCGGCGATCCAGTTTGACGGGCAGATTTCAGTGTTCGATTTCCGGCGCGAAGATGCGCCCTGCTATAACTGCCTGTTTCCGGAGGATAGCCTGGCGGCCGAATTGCGCTGTGCGACCACTGGCGTATTTGCGCCATTGGTGGGCATTATCGGTTCGATTCAGGCAGCGGAAACACTCAAGTTACTAATGGGAATCGAACGCGGATTGAGCGGCAAGCTGCTAACAATTAACGCGTTGGACATGCACATCATGCGCAGCGCGTTGAACAGGGATATCGCCTGCCGTGTTTGTGGCGGCTTGGATACATAAATTAGCAAGGATTCAAATGGATGAGTTGACTCATTTTCCCGACAGCGGACGAGTCTGCATGGTGGATGTTGCGCAAAAATATTGCCGAGCCAGATGAAAATGGTTGCGTGAGAATTAAGGTCGTCACCACAGCAAGCTGTAACGGCCAGGCCGGCATCGAGATGAAGGTATTAAGTTGCTGCCAGTGTGGCACTGCTGTCCATTGACGATATGTCGTTGCCGCTCACGTGACCAGCTCGGATTGGCACCGGGCATGAAAGTGTTTGTGCAAGTGAAGACAGTGTGACGTTGATTGCGTAGTACAATTCCCGCTCCGATTCTGCTATGTGGAGTTCATGCGAAATGAGCCGTCTATTATTGATAATTGCCATTGTGGCAGCGGTTTACCTGTTGATCAGATCTTTTCGCAAGCAAGCGCCGCAGCGGGATGTAATAACCGCCGAGGACATGGTGTGCTGTGCGCATTGTGGCGTACATTTACCCAAGGGCGAGAGCATTCAGGATAACGGACAATTTTTTTGCAGCGCGGAACATCGTGATGCACACCGCCAGTAAACAACGTGACGCAGACAGGTGCCACTGCGTCCACATTGAACGTAATGAGTGACAAGCCTGTTACAGCGTTTCCCGCCGTCGATTTTTGGCGTTCCCTGAGCTATTTCAATTTGTACCGGCTGGCATTGTCCAGCCTGTTTGTGATTCTCGCCTGGGTGTTTGGCACCTCGCTATCACTGGGCGCGCGCAATTGGAAAATATTCTTTGCTGCCAGTTTGGTGTACTTGTCGGTAGTGGCGGTTTCGTTTGTATTGTTGCGGCTGCGCTGGCCGCGTTTTGCGGTGCAACTGGCAGTACAAATTGGTGGTGATATTGTTGCACTTTCGGTGATTTCCTATGCTAGTGGCGGGATACAGAGCAATATCGGCTTGCTGTTGCTGATCTCGCTGGCAGCAGCCGGAATGATCAGTCGCGGCAGGATTACCCTGTTTTTTGCCGCTTTGGCCAGCATTGCCATGTTGCTCGAGCATTCGTATGAGGTGCTGTATGACGATGCCGTAGCAGCGCAGTATGTTCAGGCGGGACTGTTGTGCGTATCCTATTTTGCGGTGGCCTGGCTGGCGCATACGCTGGCAAAATATGCGATGGAAAGCCAGCAGCTCGCGCAACGCCGTGGCCATGATCTGGCCAGCCTTTCCGAAGCGAATCTTCTGGTGATGCGCGATATGCAGGATGGCGTGTTGGTGGTGGATGAGCAAGGTACGATTATGCAAATGAATCCGGGTGCCGAGCGCTTGTTGCGCAGAAGTGTTGATTCCGGAAGTTTGCTGTCAGAAACCTTTCCGGTACTGTACGGGTACTATGCAATGTGGAAGCAAACCGGTAGTACGAGTCGGGGCACGTTGCAGCTGGGCGCTGGGATGCAGGCCAGATTGCGTTTTGTTTCAATTGAGCGTGACGCTGCGCACGGCGCGGTAATTTTTCTGGAAGATATGCAGCATGTGCAGGCCGAGGCGCAACAAATAAAGCTGGCCGCGCTGGGGCGGCTGACCGCTAATATTGCGCATGAAGTACGCAACCCGTTGTCGGCGATCAGCTACGCAACGGAATTGTTGCAGGAGGAGCAGCCCGATGCCAGGCAGCAACGCATGTTGCAAATCGTGCTGGATAACACGCAGCGCATCAACCGGATTGTGCAGGATGTGATGCAACTGAATCGGCGTGATCGCGCGCAGGCTGAAGTATTTGAACTGGATGCCATGTTGCGGACTTTTGTGGAAGAGTTTAACTTGGCTGAGCGGGTCGAGGGGGGGGTAATGGCGCTGGTAGAAATGCCGGATAACGAGATTTTTTTTGATCGCGGGCACTTACTCCAGGTGTTGTGGAATTTGTGCCGTAACGCTTTGCATTACAGCCGCAAGTTGCCGGGTAGTCTGATGCTGTGGGTAAGCGTCGTGGATGGGCGGGTGATGCTGGACGTGCAGGATGACGGGCCGGGTATCGCACCGGAAAATCATAGCAAGTTATTCGAACCTTTTTTTACGACTTCAGTTAATGGCACCGGCTTGGGCTTATATATTGCCAAGGAGTTATGCGAGGCAAACAATGCGCGGCTGGAATATTGTGGCGGCGGGAGGCGAAAAGGGGCGCGCTTCCGCATAACGTTTGCAGAGAGTATGGAGCATGAGCATGGCAGATAATTATCGGGCGCAAAGCGCTACAGTGCTGCTGGTGGATGATGAACCGGATATTCTTGAGTTGCTGGAGTTGGCGTTACTCAAGATGGGGCTGGAGGCGGACCGGGCAGGTAGTGTGCGTGATGCACTGGCGAAACTGGCGGCACGTCATTATGACCTGTGTTTGACCGACATGCGCATGGCTGACGGTGATGGATTGCAAGTGGTGCAGCACATCATGCAAAACAACCTCGATGTGCCGGTGGCGGTAATTACTGCGCATGGCAACATGGAAAATGCCGTTACCGCACTCAAGGCGGGCGCGTTTGATTATCTGGCCAAACCGGTTTCTCTGGATCAGCTTCGCGCTTTGGTCAAGTCCGCGTTGAGGTTGCCCCAGACGGTTGTGCCGGATGGCAAGGAGCTGCTCGGCCACTCGCCGGCGATGCAGAAAGTGCGCGATCTCATCAAGCGCGTAGCGCGCAGCCAGGCACCAGTGCATATCAGCGGCGAGTCGGGCAGCGGCAAGGAACTGGCGGCGCGCCTGATCGTGCAAAGCGGTGCGCGGCATGACCAGCCATTTGTCGCAGTGAATTGCGGAGCCATTCCGGCCAATCTGATGGAGAGCGAATTTTTTGGCTACAAGAAAGGTGCGTTCACCGGGGCGGGCAGCAAGGATCGGGACGGATTTTTCCAGGCCGCGCATGGCGGAACTTTATTCCTTGATGAAGTGGCCGATTTGCCGCTGGAGATGCAGGTCAAGTTGCTGCGCGCAATACAGGAAAAATGTGTACGCAAAATAGGAGCCACCGGCGAAGAGGATGTGGATGTGCGAATCATCAGTGCAACGCATCATGATCTGGCCGAATGGGTGCGACAAGGAAAATTTCGCCAGGATCTTTATTACCGCCTGAATGTGATTCCGATCCAGATGCCTGCATTGCGCGAACTGCATGATGACATACCGGAGATCGCGCAGCGGATTCTGAAGCGTTTACGCGGCAATGTACCGGCACATTTTTCCGAAACGGCATTGTGTGCGCTGCAAGGCTACAGCTTTCCGGGCAATGTACGCGAACTGGAAAATATCATTGAAAGAGCATTGGCGCTGTGCCATGAAGGGGTGCTCGATGAGCAGGATTTATTGCTGGTGCCGGTGGAGCATAACCCGTCTGGTAATGCAGCGCTCAGCAACAAATATCCATTGCCGGAATACCTGGACCGTATTGAGAAACAGGCTTTGCTGGAAGCATTGGAGCAAACCGGGTTTAACCGCACGGCAGCCGCCAGGTTGCTGGGGTTGACATTCCGTACTATGCGCTACCGGATGGAGCGGCTGTGCATCAAGAACCCGTGCGGTACGGAAGATGCTGATTGACGCACAGGGATTATTGGTTGGTGGCGAATATATTCCATCACCAAACTGTGATGACCGCCCCACCGGATCCATCGAGCTACTGGTGTTACATAACATCAGCTTGCCGCCGGGTGAGTTTAGCGGTGATGGTGTGCAGCGATTGTTTACCAATACCCTGGAAGTGAGCAAGCATCCTTATTATTTGAGTATTGCTGAACTGAAAGTGTCGGCTCACTTTTTTCTGCGGCGCAATGGAAAAATTGTCCAGTTTGTTTCCTGCTTGAAACGGGCATGGCATGCGGGAGAGTCATGCTGGCAAGGTAAGCACTGTTGCAACGATTTCTCGATTGGCATTGAAATCGAGGGCTGCGACACAGTATCATTTACTGATGCTCAATATGAGGCACTCCATTGGCTGACGAAGGCGTTGCGTGCCGCCTATCCAATATGCGGGATTGCCGGACACAGTGACATTGCTCCGCAGCGCAAGACTGACCCTGGCTACAGTTTTGAGTGGACACGCTATCTTGCGGCGCTGTGCAGGCCATGAAGGG
This sequence comes from Gallionella sp., assembly GCA_035529795.1. GTDB lineage: Bacteria > Pseudomonadota > Gammaproteobacteria > Burkholderiales > Gallionellaceae > Gallionella. The sequence continues at coordinate 88,294 of DATKVZ010000016.1, forward strand.
TTGAGAAGATTTACCCGGAAACAAACAAAATATATAGGCCATTTTTTCGCTTGCAATATTTTTGTTAACTACTACAATTAGCGCTATCGAGGAAAAAAAATACTACATATAGTGTTTATTGACTTTAAAGAGATTCAAAATCAACAAAATTCTCAGGGGGTGCGTGCAAACCGCGCGTTACCACTGACAACCCATCAGCACCTTCAATTTTTGCTGTCAACGCCTTCCATCCTTTTTTCCTTACATTCAGTTTGCGTGATCAAAATATGGCGCTCGTCACAGTGGCTTGGTGGCCTTGTCAAAGCTCGCCTGAATAAACAGTGGTTAGTGTGCTGCCGAATGGCAGACTCTCTTGATAGACTTTGGGCTGTGCCTGAATTTGGGCGCGGGCTGGGGGTGTAGTAGCAGTAGTTTATTTCGTTAACTTTTATTATTACAAGGAGGTTGAAATGGTAGCAGCGAAAAAGCCGGCAGCCAGGAAGCCAGCAGCCAAAAAAGTAGCAGCCAAAAAACCGGTTGCCAAGAAAGTAGTAGCCAAGAAGCCGGTTGCCAAGAAAGTAGTAGCCAAGAAGCCGGTTGCCAAGAAAGTAGTAGCTAAAAAACCGGTTGCCAAGAAAGTAGTAGCTAAAAAACCGGTTGCCAAGAAAGTAGTAGCCAAGAAGCCGGTTGCCAAAAAGGTAGCAGCCAAAAAACCGGTAGCCAAGAAAGTGGCAGCGGTAAAGAAGCCGGCAGTTACTGTAGCAGACAAACCGTTGGCGCCTGCGCCTTCAGCGCCAGCACCTTTACGTCCGGCTGCAACATGGCCTTTTCCTACTCAAGGAATCGGCAAGCCGAACTGATTGGTTCTGTGGCGGTGGTGGCAAACCACGATACGGTGGATTGGGTGTGCCGAACAAGGAGTGTGCTTCCTTGGTAGAAACCTTTGATGTTCCACTGCGTTGCGGCGATTCGGTTGTTGCCGGGATATGAATTGGTTGATCCCGCGATTTTCCGATTTTTCCAGTAACGCGTTAAGTCAGACGATCTGTCACTGGGCTGGTTTGGTGGCAGGAGGTGCCGCCATGAGTTTGGTGGTCTTGGCGGACAAGGTTTGCCACAGCGCTTTGGTTTGGGCGCACTAACCAGTGCGTGCGCCTTTTTTATTCCGTCAACACAATGTTGATGCGTTTTATTGTTCCCGTTACAACCTGAATGGTTTGTGATCGTTTTTGTGCCCTGAACTTCGCCGGGCCAGTCGGAGTGTCGGCAACGATTACGGCACTGCCGTTTTTCCGTGTGCGACAATGCGCCTCATATCCTTTCCACGGCCGCTTGTAGTGCAGGCGAGTCTCCGAGATTAAGCAATGAGTTTCTATTGCGCTGAACTGCCATATCAACCCGATGCCTCACGCTATTACGCTGCGTTGGCCGATTTGCCTTGGGCGATATGGCTGGATAGTGGCGGAATGGCGCGCTATGACATTCTTGCTGCAGCGCCACATCACACATTAATGCTGAATGGAGCGGGAACGCAAGATGATCCTTTTGCCATGCTGCGTAACGAGTTGGGAGAGCAGAGCAAACCCATAGCCGGCGTGCCGTTTGCAGGTGGTGCGCTGGGTTACTGGAGCTATGATCTGGCACGCCAGACGATGGCATTGCCGAATATTGCGCAGGCCGTCGGGCAGCTAGCCGATATGGCAATCGGCATTTACGATTGGGCGGTTGTGCTGGATCATCAACAGCATACCGTGCGACTGGTGTCGCATCGGCGATTTGCCGAAACGGCGAAACTATTGCCGCAAATATTACTGCGTTTGCAAAGTAATCCAACCCCAATTACCGATACTTTCCGGGTGCATGGGAAAGTTATTTCCAACTTTACCTACGACAGTTACGCTACTGCATTTGCGGCGGTACAGAATTATTTGCGGGCCGGCGATTGTTATCAGGTCAATCTTGCACAGCGTTTTAGCGTGAAGGCTGACGGTGATGCGTTTGGCGCATATCTTGCGCTGCGCTGTTTGAGTCCCGCACCATATTCGGCCTTTCTGAATCTGCCGCACACTCAGATTTTGTGTGCCTCACCGGAACGATTTATCAGAATGCAAGACGGTAAAGTGGAAACCAGACCCATTAAAGGCACGCGGCCGCGCAGCGATACTGTGCGGCAGGACCGTCTGCTAGCCGAAGAATTGCACAAGCACCCCAAAGACCGTGCGGAAAATTTGATGATCGTTGATTTGTTACGCAATGATTTGAGCAAGTGCTGTGCAGCCGGTTCGGTGCGTGTGCCGAAACTGTTCGAGGTGGAAAGCTTTGCCAATGTGCATCACTTGGTCAGCACAGTCGAAGGTCGACTTGCAGCGGAGCGTGATGCACTGGATGCACTGTGCAGTTGTTTTCCGGGCGGCTCTGTTACCGGTGCGCCAAAACTGCGCGCCATGCAAATCATCGAGCAGCTGGAACCGGATCGACGCGGGGTATATTGCGGAACTATCGGTTATGTTGGTTTTGACGGTAGCATGGATAGCAATATTGTCATTCGGACACTGGTGTATGGGGATGGTAAGGTTCATTGCTGGGCAGGTGGCGGCATCGTGGCGGATTCAAATCCAGAGGACGAATATCGGGAGACACTGCACAAGGCCTCAGCGATGCTCAGGCTGCTACGGCAATATGGCGGCGAGTGTTCTTGCGAAATATAACCGAACGGGCTACCTTAGTGGCCGACTCTGGATATCTGTCTGATTGGGTGGGGTTGTCTGATGGCGGCTATAATCTGTACTGCAGTTCCAGATTCTGCTTTATTGTATATCTTGCATTGCGACCGCCTGCAATCATCGCCCCTTGGGATAACCAAGGACTAGGCTGGCGTTAATTGCCAGTCTTGTCGAGTGGCTATAGTTCCATTGGAGGAGGAAACGGGGGCCGAGGGAAACGATCATGGCGCAGGCCACTCCGGATGATGAATCGTCTGTACTATGACCGTTGGAGGCATGATTTTATAATCGGACGAATACTATGGTACTTCAAACAAGACAGAAACCAGAGTGCGGTACGCTAGCCTGCCAGGACTGCGGCTTCTATCAACTTTGTTTGCCAATGGGACTAAATAGCGCTGACACAATGCTGCTCGACCATTATGTAAAAAGAAAGCGTGTTGTTAAGCGTGGCCAGATTCTCTATCGCCATAACGAGGAGTTTTCTTGTGTTTATGCGGTTCGTAGCGGATCGGTTAAAACATATATCTCCACTGACGACGGCCGCCTGCAGATCACCGGCTTTCACGTTCCGGGCGAGTTGCTCGGACTGAGCGCTATTGACGAAAAGCGTTATAACTGCGAGGCGATGGCATTGGAAACCACTTCGGTATGTGAGATTTCCTCAGAATGCTTTGAGGAGCTGGTGCAACAAATTCCTTCCATCCATTATCAAATGCTCAGAATGATGAGCAAAGAAATTAAACACAATCAGGGGTTGATGCTGTTGCTGGGAAAGAAAAATGCCGAAGAGCGGTTGGCGACCTATTTGCTGACTCTATCGCAGCGTTTTGCCATGCGCAATTACTCTGCTACCCAGTTCAATTTGAGTATGTCACGTGGTGATATCGGTAATTATCTGGGTCTCGCCGAAGAAACTGTCTGTCGTGTTCTTACCCGTTTTCAGGAAGAGGGACTGATTACCAGCGAGCGCAGGCATATTATCCTGAATGATCTCGAACGCCTAAGCGCCATTGCGCGCGAACCTTATTCGATGACCGCACAGGTTATCCCGTTGCGGCGCACGCCGCATTCGCGCTGACCCTTTCGACACATTATTTCCGGACACACAGGCTTTTTTGGCGTGCTTTACAATTTTCAGAAATTTTTGATTCTTGCGAGCCGCAGAGTAAGCAACAAGATTGACGCGCATCAGGGTTTCTCTTTATTCATGGACGTAACATGAAGAAATATGAGCTGAACAGCTGGAGAATTAACTTTGCTGGTGTGAATTATGTTAAAGCAGTTGTTTTTTGGCGCATAATCCCAAGAGGTTGGTGCTCGTGATGAGATTTAGTGGCTAAATTACTGTGTAAAACCGGTTTGGCGTGGTGTGCGCTTGGGATGGATTGATTTGGAACTTTAGACTGAAGAGGAGGATGCACTATGGACGCAACCAGGACAGCACCCGTGAAGTACGACATGGACGTGGTCAGATGGTTTGCCTTCGCAGCCGTGGTTTATCTGGTGGTGGGCACGCTGATCGGTGTATGGATTGCAGCAGAATTGGCATGGCCATCGCTAAATTTTATTCCTGAAATTACCTTTGGGCGATTGCGACCACTGCATACCAACGCGGTAATTTTTGCGTTTGGCGGCTGCACCCTGATGGGTACCGGCTTCTATATGGCGCAACGCACCGGCGCAACCGGACTGTGGAGTAACCGTCTGGCCTGGTTTACCTTCTGGGGCTGGAATCTGGTCATCGTGCTGGCGGTGATCACCCTGCCGTTGGGGATTACCCAATCCAAGGAGTATGCCGAGCTGGAATGGCCGATTGATATTTTGATTGCCATCGTCTGGCTGTCATTCGGCCTGAATCACATCATGACAGTGGCGATCCGCAAGACCTCTCATATCTACGTGTCTAATTGGTTTATTATGAGCATGACCGTGATGATTACCTACCTGCACATAGTCAATAGCCTCGCCATTCCGGTCAGTCTGACCCAGTCTTATTCCATTTTTTCCGGTGTACAGGATGCCATGATTCAATGGTGGTGGGGGCACAATGCGGTGGGGTTCTATCTGACCTCAGGCTTTCTGGGCATCATGTATTACTTTGTGCCCAAGCAGGCGGGGCGACCGATATATTCCTATCGCCTTTCCGTGTTGCATTTCTGGGCGCTGACTTTCGGTTATGTATGGTTGGGCGCGCACCATCTGCAATACACCGCCTTGCCTGACTGGACCGGCTCGCTGGCTGCGGCAATTTCTCTGGCGATGATAATCCCGTCCTGGGGCGGTGCGATAAACGGCATGATGACCCTGTCAGGCGCCTGGGACAAGTTACGCACCGATTACATCCTGCGCTTTTTGGCAGTTGCGCTGGCGTTCTACGCCATGTCCACCTTCGAAGGGCCGGTTATGTCGATCAAGACCGTGAATGCACTGTCGCATTACACCGACTGGACTATAGGTCACGTGCATTCAGGTGCGCTGGGCTGGGTGGCGATGGTTGCCATCGGTGCGCTTTACCACATGGTGAAGAAGCTGTGGAACACCGAAATGTATTCAGATAATCTGGTGAATGTGCATTTTTGGTTGACCACCGTCGGCACCGTGGTCTATGTTGTGGCGATGTGGGTTTCCGGCATCATGCAGGGATTGATGTGGCGTGATTACGACGAATACGGCGCTTTGACCTATACTTTTGTCGAGTCCGTGTCTGCGATGCATCCGTATTATGCGATGCGCGCCATCGGCGGGATAATCTTCAATCTGGGTGCATGGATCATGCTGTACAACGTGGCGATGACTGTGCGTCAGGCGACTGCCGCGCGCAGAACAGTCGCCGTTGTTGCTCAAGCATAAGGAGTGAGAGACATGTCTGATCACGACAAAATCTATTCAACTAAATTCCAGGACAGGATTGAACGCAGTACCGTCCTGATGTTCGTGATGATCGCTATTGTTCTGGTATTTGGCGGTATCGTGGAAATTGTTCCGTTGTTCTATCTGGATCGCACCATGACCCACCTGTCACCCGACGTCAGAGGCAAGGTAGACAGCCAGGAAATCTCCCCAATCGTCTGGCAACGCAAGGCCGGTCAATCCCTGGATGACTGGAAGCAGGGAGACGGTGTGCGCCCCTACAAGCCGCTGGAACTGGCGGGGCGCCAGGTCTATATTCGTGAAGGTTGCTATTTGTGCCATTCACAAATGATTCGTCCGTTCCGCGACGAGAAGGATCGTTATGGCCACTACTCGGTATCTTCAGAATCCATGTACGATCATCCGCATCAATGGGGCTCCAAGCGTACCGGACCCGATCTGGCGCGCGTCGGTGGAAAATATTCGGATGAATGGCATCGCAGCCATCTGATGCATCCACGCGAAGTGGTGCCGGAATCTGTCATGCCCAATTATTTTTTCCTGAATGACCAAGAGGTGGACGCGGCCAAGGTGAAGAAGATCATGGAAGTGATGAACATGATGCCGTTCTACCCGGCCAACTATACTGAACCCGATATTGCGAGCGCGGCTGAAGTAAGCGGCAAGTCCGAGCTGGATGCGTTGATTGCCTATCTGCAAAGCCTGGGCAACCACATCAAGTTCACCGAGGGCGTAAATTATCGTGACTAAGCTGCTGGGTTATCTGGGCATGGACGTTGCTGCCATGACCACCAATGATTGGCTTAGCGTGTTTTTTACGCTGGGGGCTTTCATCGGCATGGTGATAATTTATTTCATCGTGTTCCGCCCGGCCAATAAAGACGCATTTGAGTCTCAGCGCGGCATGGCGCTGGATGAAGAAGACCATATTAATCGGGGAGAAAAAAATGACTGATAAGCACGATGTATCAGGCGTGCCAACAACCGGCCACGTGTGGGACGATGATTTGGCGGATTTTACCAACCAGCCTCCCAGATGGTGGATGTGGGGATTGACTGCCAGCGCGTTGTGGTGTGTGGTGTACTTTCTGTATTACCCGTCCTTTCCAATTTCCACGATGGGCGAGTATTTCAGGGGGTTGGGCGGATGGACCGCAATCAAGGAAATGGAAGCTGGCAAGGATGAGGTGGATGCATTACGTGGCAAATTTGAAGACAGACTCAAGAATATGACCCCGGCAGCCATTTTGGCCGATAACGAATTGAGTGAATATGTGAAACGTTCCAGCAAAGTGCTGTTTGGCGACAACTGCGCAGCCTGTCACGGTCAGAATGGCATTGGCACGCATGACAAACAAGGTCTGTTTGCGCCTATTCTGATCGACGACGATTGGCTGTTCGGTGGCAGGATTGATGATATCCACGCATCTATCGAAACCGGCCGACAAGGTATGATGATGGCACACAAGGATATGTTGTCCGCACAGCAGATCGATGACGTGGCTCATTATGTCAAAGCGATGAGTGATGAAGGCAAGGGTCAAGCTGATAAAGATGCTGCAGTTGCTGCGGGTAAGAATGTATTTCAGACCAGCGATTGCACGGCTTGTCACGGTGCTGATGCAAAGGGAATGCACGCTATGGGCTCAACCAATCTGACCGATAAGATATGGCGTTTTGACGGGTCAATTGAAGGTATCAAGCATACGATTGAATATGGCGTGAATTCCGGCGATCCGCTGGGTCGCGTGGCAATCATGCCATCTTTCAAGGAGTCCGGAAAATTGAGTGATGCCGAAATCAAAAAACTTGCAGTGTACGTATATGAATTTGGCGGCGGGGAGGCTGACGCGCCAGAGGAAGCTGCCACCACGACATCCGCTGCTGAAGCAGAAAACTAACTGGCCCTTATCTGATCGCCACAAGATCGGGGCTGAATTTACGGGAGCGCAATCAATGGCGACAGTGCCAGGTAAATTCGTCCACGCAAATTAAGGAGGAGAGTCGAATCTCCTCCTTTTTTCATCCCCAATCCGGTTTTTAGCTGATGAGTTGGAGGGTTATCAACAGCAGTTACAATGCCAATCTGTTGATTTTAGTATGGCGCAACCCCAGATAACTATCCGGGTTAGTCAGGAGTGAAAATGTGAATAAGGAACCAGAGCGCAAAGAAACCGGCTCGATTACCGGAATCTATCAGGAATTTGAGCATTGGGAAGTAAACAAGGGCGACAAGACCATTCATGCCAAACGCATGCCTGGTTTTTTCCGCACCTTGAAAAACTATACACAGTCACTCTGGCTGCTGTTTTTTCTTGTTCCCTATCTGCGCTGGAACGGCAAGCAAGCCATTCTGTTTGATATTACCAACAATCAGTTCCATTTTTTCAATCTGACGATATTGCCGCAGGACATCTGGATGTTGTCGCTGTTGCTGTTGTTGCTGGCGATGGTGATGTTTGCGGTGACTTCGGTAGCATCACGGGTATGGTGCGGTTTTTTTTGTTTTCAGACTGCCTGGACCGATTGGTTCACATGGGTAGAGGAGAAAATAGAGGGAGCTCCTACCGCCCGGCGCAAGCTGGATGCCGCTCCATGGAGTCTGGAAAAGATTGGCAAGAAGGCCATCAAACACTTCATCTGGATGGTAATTTCCCTGCTTACCGGTATCAGCTTCTCCATCTGGTTCGTGGATGCCTATGACTACTGGGAAAAGTTGGCACGATTCCAATTGCCGCTGGTCGGCTGGGTAACACTGCTTGCATTTTTTTTCGGTACTTACATTCTGGCCGGAATGCTGCGCGAGCAGGTTTGCATGTGGATGTGTCCCTACGCGCGCATCCAGGGTGTCATGTCCGATGCACAAACGATAATGCCGACCTATGATTTCAGACGCGGCGAACCGCGCGGCAAACTGCACCGCAAAGCGGGCCAGGAAAATCTTGCGCAGGGTGATTGCATCGATTGTTTCCAGTGCGTGCAGGTGTGCCCGACCGGTGTGGATATTCGCGATGGCCAGCAATTGGGATGCATTACCTGCGGCCTATGTCTGGATGCCTGCGATTCCATCATGGATAAGGTGGACAAACCACGCGGGTTGATACGCTATGCTTCGCTGGACGAACTGGAAGGTAAACCCGTCAAGAAAATACACCAGCATCCCAGGACATGGGTATATATCGGCATCATCCTGATTGCTCTGGGCGGTATCATTTACGGCTTGACGCATCTCGGCACTGTGACACTGAAAGTCATACCGGAACGCCAGCCTTTGTTTGTCAGATTGAGTGATGGCTCGATTCGCAACAGGTATGAACTTAAGGTCGTGAACAAGACCGACAAGGACTTTTATGTGGCTGTTACGGCAGAGGGAGGAGTAAAAGATCAGGTTCTCATCGGCACTGAGAAGCCTTTGCTGGCGCGTCACAGCCGTGGCAGCACATTTACTATCTTTGTCAAGGCGCCCGGCGAGAACATCAGGCGGGAAGTGACACCAATCGAGTTTCGGATCCAGAGCACTGATGACCCACTTGTCGCCGCCGAATATAAAACCAGATTTAACGGCCCCAAGCCCTGATCTGCAAGTGATCAAACGATCCGACAATGGAGTATAAAAATGAGGCTCTTCGCGTGAGAGTGTGGGTAAAAATGGCATCAGAATCACAATTTTGGGAGCATGGACGTGAGGATTTTCAGCCGCAGATATTCCTCGTCGCGCAACCCATATGCGCGCCGCTGGATGACTCGGATCTTGTTGTT
>DATKVZ010000017.1:0-31007 GCA_035529795.1 Gallionella sp.
CACTAAATCACCCTTGGAGAAAATACCCCGACGTCAAACCCGCCACCGAGGGGCGTTGCGCCACTCCGTAACGGGGGTGGCACAGGCGAAGGGGACATTTCTACTTTGCAGGGAAGGGGACATTTCTATTTAGCGTTGACATACCTACACGGATGTACATGCCTGTGGATTTAATTCAGCCATCGTAGTGAAAGCGGCAAGCAATAACTATCAGCTCTGCATCAGTTGTGCGATACACCAGCCGGTTTGCATCGTCAATGCGCCGTGACCAGTATCCGGATAACTCCCCACGCAATGGCTCGGGTTTACCGATGCCTGCAAAGGGATCGCGTGCAGCGGCAGTAATCAGAAGGTTTATCCGCTTGAGTGTCTTCTTGTACTGATCTTGCCAGTCAAGGTAGGCATCCCACGCATCGGGCACAAAACGAATTGCGCGCACAGTTAATCAGTGGCAAACAGTTGGCGATGTTGCGCTTGCCCTGCCTTATCCTGCGCGATTGCTCTGGCCAATGCTGCCGCATTCGACGGGTTGCTGGTCAAGTGCAGCGTTTCCATGATGCTGTTGTAGCTGTCCAGCGACATCACCACCGCATCACCCTCGGCATCACGGCGGCTGATGATAGTCACGTCGGCATCATGGACAACACCATCCAATACGGACTTGAGCGCATTACGCGCATGGGAATAGGTAACGACTTTCATGCTCACCTCACTTGTTCATTAAGTTGGACAAGTGTATCTGTGCCGGGTATTCAATGCAAGCTTAACCAGACGCCACCCGTAGCCCTCACGGTATATAGCCGGGGATTTTCGTCACGTCCACGTCATCGATCTGCGCCTTGCTCAGAAAACGGTTGGCGTATTCCAGATAGACTTTTTCGCGGATGAATACGTCGAACAGGTCGGGGTCGATATGCCCGTTTTCCTTGAATTTGCCGAGGATGGTGAGTGACTCGGTCAGCGTCTTGCCTTCCTTGTAGGGGCGATCCTTGGCGGTGAGCGCCTCGAAGATATCGGCGATGCCCATCAAACGCGCCTGCACCGACATCTGATCGTGTGTCAGGCCGCGCGGGTAGCCTTTGCCGTCCATGCGCTCGTGGTGGCCGCCGGCGTATTCCGGCACATTTTTCAGGTGGTTTGGCCAGGGCAGCGACTCGAGCATCTTGATGGTAACCACGATGTGGTGGTTGATGATCTCGCGTTCGGTGGCGATCAGCGTGCCCCCGCGGATGGTCAGGTTCTCGATCTCGTCAGCGTTGAGGAAGTTACTGATTTTTCCATCGACATCGCACCATTGATAGGCGGCGATCTGGTGGACACGCTGCTGCGCTTCCTCGGACATGGCTTCGCCACCGATATTGCAATGGCGCAGAAATTCGCGGTCGTCATCGAGCTGGCGGAGGCGCGCTTCGTATTCAGAGGACTGAGGACTGAGGACTGAGGACTGAGGACTGAGGACTGAGGACTGAGGGTTGTCGCCGCTATGCTGCGTATTCGATTGGTGCGGCGCAGCCGCACAACAATCTGTATTCTGTCTTCTGTCTTCTGTCCTCAGCATTTCAATCTCAGCATCACGCTTGAGCACTTCGAAGCGGGTGTCGAGCAGATGGATGCGGTCAAAAATAGTTTGCAGCTTGGTGGCCTTGTCTACCACATGCACGGGCGTGGTGATCTTGCCGCAATCGTGCAGCAACCCGGCCATCTTCAGTTCACGCCGATCCTTTTCGGACATCGCAAAGTCTTTCAGCGGCCCTTGCGTGGTGCGATTGACCGCCTCGGCCAGCATCATGGTCAGCACCGGCACGCGCGCGCAGTGGCCGCCGGTGTAGGGCGATTTATCGTCTATCGCGGTGTTGATGAGCTTGATGAAGGACTCGAACAGCTCTTCCAGCTGCGCGATCAGGCGGCGGTTGGTCAGCGCAATGGCGGCCTGCGAGGCAAGTGATTCCAGTAGTTGCTGATCGTCGCTTGAGAACGGGATGATTGCGCCGCTTTTCCGGTCTTGTGCATTGATCAGTTGCAGCACCCCGATGACTTCATTTTCGTGGTTGCGCATTGGCACGGCCAGAAAAGACTGTGAATGGTAGCCAGTTTTGGCATCGAAGTTTTTGGTACCGGAAAAATCGTAACCCTCTGCGATATAGGCATCGGGAATGTTCACGGTCTCGCCGCTCAACGCCGAGTGGCTCACCACCATCGCATGGTTGGGGTTGTCATCCTTGTCGTAAAGTCGAATCGGATAGAAGGTAATCGGCACACCACTGGTGCCGCCCATCGCGATGTGCAGCGAATCGGTGCGCATGATCTCGAAACGCAATACCCGCTGCTCCGGTTCGTGCAGATAGAGCGTGCCGGCATCGGCATGGGTAATGCGTTTTGCCGCTTCCAGAATCGTTTCCAGCAGGCTGTTGATGTCGCGCTGCTGGGATAGCGCGATGCCGATCTCATTGAGCTCCTTGAGGCGGTGTAGCGGGTTATCGAGAGAATCCATATTAAATTAATTACTTGATACAAACGGCGCGGATCTGATGCATGTCGGTAATGCCCTGCAATACTTTTTCCATACCGTCCTGCTTCAGGGTGTGCATGCCTTCTTCGAGCGCAATCGCCAGCAGCTCGGCGACACGCGCGTGCTCCTGAATCGCCTTCTTGACCGGGTCGGTGCCGATCAGCAGCTCGTGCAAACCAACGCGTCCGCGATAACCGGTGCCGGAGCATTTGTCGCAACCAACCGGGCTGTTCAAGGTGAATTGTCCCTTGTCATCCGCATACAGCTTGACCCATTCGGCATGCAAAGCCGCAATCGCCGCCGCCGGATCATTCTTCCAGGTAACGGTATTGGTCAGCTCGCTGCTGTATTCGGTGAGCAATGCCTGTATTTCATCGGCGCTGGCGATATGCGGTTTCTTGCAGTCTGAACATAGCCGTTTCGCCAGGCGCTGTGCCAGGATGCCCAGCAGCGCATCGGCAAAGTTGAACGGATCCATGCCCATATCGAGCAGCCGGATGATGGATTCTGGCGCGCTGTTGGTGTGCAGCGTGGCAAATACCAGGTGGCCGGTCAGTGAAGCCTCGATGCCGATGGAGACGGTTTCCTTGTCGCGCATTTCGCCGACCATGATCACGTCGGGGTCGGCGCGCAGGAAGGCGCGCATGATGGTGGCAAAGTCCAGCCCGGCCTTCTTGTTGATCTGCACCTGGCGCAGCCCCTTCTGGGTGATTTCCACCGGGTCTTCCGCTGTCCATATCTTGGTGTCGGGCGTATTAATGAACTTCAGGATCGAGTGCAGCGTGGTGGTTTTACCGGAACCGGTCGGCCCGCACACGAAGAACAGTCCGTACGGCTTGCTCACGGTTGCCTTGACCAGCTCCGAATTGCGCGCCGAGAACCCCATTTTTTCCAGTGGCAGCGGCTCGCCGGAAGCGAGAATACGCATCACCACATCTTCGACCCCGCCCTGTGACGGAATAGTGGCCACACGCAGCTCGATGTCCAGTGGCCCGAATTTCTTGAATTTGATCTTGCCGTCCTGTGGTCTGCGTTTTTCGGAAATATCCAGGTCGCACATAATCTTGAGGCGCGTCACCAGCGCGTTGCGGTAAGTGGAGGGCACCTCGATGTAGTTGAGCAATGAGCCATCTTTGCGCACACGAATTCCGGTTTTACCTTTGCCTGGCATGGGTTCGATATGAATATCCGATGCGCCCATCCGGTAGGCATCCACAATGATTTTATTGACCAGCTTGACCAGTTCGTTATCGGCCGCCGCACTGACATCTTCCTGGGAAACACCGCTGATTTCCTCTTCATCCCCGCCAAGGCTGGTAAGCAGATCATCCATCGAGGACTCATCCACGGCAAAACCACCGGTAGAGTCGGTTGCTCCGCCTTTACCGTAAAACAAATCCAGGGTCTGTCTGAATTCGCGTTGCGAGCAAACTTTATAGACCAGCCGGTTCTTGGGAAAAATGTTGTTGACCACCCGCGAAGCCTGGGTTCGCTCCGGGTCGGTGGTCAAAATTGTCAATCCTTCCTGGGTTTCCTCAACGGGAACCCAGTGGCTGGTTTCGACATATTCGCGCTTCAGATTTTTCAGCAAGTCGGTAGGTTTGACGAGGTCAGCTTTGTAGGGCTCGTAAGGAACCCCGAAGAAGCTGGACAAGGCTTTGCCCAATGCCGGGACGCTGACCTGAAACTCATCGATCAACACCTCTTCGATATCTACCCCCTTGCGCCGTGCAGTGCGGGTTGCCAGCTCGAATTCGGCGGCGGACAGCACCGCATCGGCAACCAGATAATCGTATTTGGTTTTGACAATGCCGCTATGCTGGCGCTGGCGCAGCGCCACGGCCATGGTCTGCGCCAGTTCCTGCACGCCTTCTTCGATTATCGCGGCAAACGGAGCACCAGCTTTATTGTTGATGACTTGAATGACGCCGATCAGATCATTGCTGGTCGCATCCAGGACCGGTGCAACCAGCATTTGCTTGGTACGGTAGCCGGTGCGCTTGTCTACCTCGCGCAAAAAACGCAAATGCGAACTGATGCCGGCCAATTCTTTTTCATCGTAAACATCCTTGATATTGAGCAGTTTCTTGTGCATTGCCACATATCCGGCAATACTTTGTTCGGCGATCGGTAGCTTGAGGTCCTTGAAGGAATTCAGGCCGGTTTTGACTTTGGAAATAAGCGAGGTGTTATCTTCGCCCACCACATAGATGGTCAGCCGGTCGGCATTGAACAGCGTGCAGATATCCTTGCTGACATCCAGCATGATTTCATCAATATTGTTGGTGGCATGTATTTTGTTGATAACGTGATTGAGGTTCTTGGTGAATTCCAGCTTGAGGCTGATTTCACCGACATTACCCGTCGCGCTATTGGTTGCCGTTTCTGTACTCATTGCCGCTCCTAATCTTGTTGCTGCGCTATTTTGATGCCGCTCTGGGCACCGACCACAAGCCGCCATCCAGAACCTGCACGTTGTATCCGGCCTGCGCCAGAATAAACGCGGCAGCGGCGCTGCGTCTCCCGCTCTGGCAGTAGGTAATATATTCTTTGCTGCGGTTCAGCACGCCGATGGCATTGCGTATTTCGCTCAATGGTACATTGATTGCGCCGGGCAGTTTGTCATAACGATATTCGGGTGGATGCCGCACGTCCAGCCACACTGCACCTTGCGCCACGGACTGCACGGCTTGTGCATAGCTCAATTTATGCAACAGCGGTTCCTGCATCAATGCCAGGAAATCCTTGCGTTCAAGACGCAGCAACATGCCATTGGATTTCATGGCGACAGTCGCGTTGCGTTTGGCGCCGGAAACAAGCGCTTCCTCGCCGAATACGTCACCCGCCTTCAGGTCGGCAAGATGCATGTCCACACCGCCCACGCGGCGCGTCACCAAAGCGCGGCCGCTGTCGATCATATAGTAATAATCGCCATCATCGCCTTCACGGATGATGATATCGCCTTCCCACACCGCAATTGCCTCGATGCACTGCAACAATGCACTGATATTTGCCATCGGTAAATGCGCCAGCGGCCCGTTCTTGAGATTCTCCGCGCTGAACATGTTGGAATTCAACAAACGTTTGATGCTGGTAGATGCATCGGGGTGGTCCTTTTGATCGGCCGCCACGCGTGGCGAGCCTGCCAGGCTGGTTTGCGAAAACTGGTCAAAGGTCATCATTCGATCCAGCAGTTCATCATCGACACGCAGCAACTGACTTTCACGCAATGCCGTGGCGGAGACGATGTAGGGCTGACGTTTGCCTAACGGGTGCTTGGCCCACTCGGAGCGCGCGCTGACGGTCACTTTATTGCCGTCTTCATAGCTTAGTTCAAGCTCGCCGTTTACCAGGTAAACCGACTGGCCTTGCAAGCCATGTGATTTGAAAGGGTCGTGTCCCTGTGGCACGGTCTCGATATGGCAATAGTCAAGCAACTCGCGCAGCTTGGCCGGCTTGAATGAAGCAATCGGCTCCAATCCGGCCAGAACTTTGACATCAAGCGAGTAAGCCATCAGATAATCCTAAAATTCAAACTCTTGGTTGTTCAACAACATTAACGGGCAGTGCTCATGAATCATACTTTCAATTTCCTGCATAGTCAGTTCCACCTCGCCGGGCTTGAGATGCGTGATGAATACTTCAGCATTCCCATGAAATTTCTTCAATTCCTCGGCCAGCATGCTCGGGCAAAGATGCTTGGATAGAATGGCCAATTCCTTTTCGTCATTCGAGAATGCAGTTTCAATGATGAGATAGCGCAAATTATCAATTTTATTAATGACTTCCCATAATGCGTCATGGGTCGTGGTGTCGCCACTGAATACCAGACTGGCCTTGCCGCTATCCAGGTGGTAGCCGACTGCGGGTACCACGTGATTGGCGGGAGTGGCGGTTATTTTGCGCCCGTTCAGCACAACAGTCTCGCCCAATTCCATTGCTTGATAACGCATGAATGGCTGCCCGGCATTGGGAATCTGCGTGAAATCCGGCCAAATCTTCCAGTTGAATATATGTTGCCTGAGAATATCCAGCGTTTTTTCAGTGGCATAAACGGTCAGCGGGTGATCGCGCATGAACCCGGCGCTGTCCACCATGAATGGAATACTGGCGATATGATCAAGATGGGAGTGCGTGACAAAAACATGGTCAATCATGCTGAGTTCGGTAAGGCTGAGTTCATTGGCACCTGTGCCTGCGTCAATCAGCACGTCCTGATCGAGCAGGAACGAGGTGGTGCGCAGATTGCCACCGATTCCGCCGCTGCATCCCAAAACTTTCAGCTTCATTGTTTTGCCACCTTTGTCATGGATGGAAAGTGGAAAGTAAAGCGGCACTGCGCGCCTCAGTGGGTAATCTGCTAACCACTTACCATTTCCTATTTTGTCTGGAACACGAATACGCCATCCCAGTCCGCCGCCGGTGGAGTCTTGCGGAAATAGGTGACGCGCTCCACGTAGATTTCGTACAACGCGGTATCCGGCGACATGCGCTGCAAATTCATCAGTTGTAATTCAGCCTGATCCCAATCCTGTTTGCGATACAGGCGGCGCACTTCATGAAACAGCTTGACCTCGTCCTGTACCGCCTTACTTACCTCAGTGAGCAGTCCGACCGGTTCATAAATCGCCACAGGCTTGTCTTTGCCTTTTACCCGCACATGGTCAAGCTCGCGGTAAACAAGGTCGGTTACGGCGTTCCGGGTATTTTCACCGACGATGATGCCAACACCGTATTGCTTGGTGATGCCTTCCAGACGCGAGGCAAGATTTACCGCATCGCCCATCACGGTATAGGCGACCCGCACTTCCGAACCCATGTTGCCGACGCTGACGCGTCCGCTGTTGATGCCCACACCGACGCGAATCTCCGGCCAGCCGCGCTCCCTGAAATGCGGTTGCAACGCTTTTAAGGTTGCCTGCATTTCGATACCCGCCAATATCGCGTTGCGCGCATGGTTCACATCCGGCAGGGGTGCTCCCCAGAACGCCATGATGCAGTCACCCATGTATTTATCGATGGTGCCGCGATGTTTGTAGACAACACGGGACAAGGGTGTCAGGAACTCGTTCATCAGCAACGTCAACTCTTTCGGGTCGAGGCCCTCGGAAATGGAGGTAAAGCCGCGTACGTCGGAAAACAGAATGCTCATCTCGCGGCTCTCGCCTTCCATGGACACACTTTCCGGATGCTCCGCCATTTCCTCGACCAGTTCGCTTGGCACATATTGTCCGAACAGGTTGGTAATCTGGCGTTTGGTGCGTGACTCGACAAAATAGCCGTAGGACATATTCAGTGCGAACAGTAGTGCAATCATCACCAGGCTGTTAGCCACTGTAAACAACAGATTTTCATAATGCCATGCAAACAGGCTTAACCCCAGGGTAATGGCGAACATGAATGCCGACAATAATATTGCTTTTACCGGACTCATTTGTGGCAACAGGAAACTCAGTGCCACGCCGATTAGCAGCAACCAGATTACTTCCGCTCCAATCATGTAGGCGGGGCGCTCTTTCAGATTCTGGTCGAGAATCCCGGCAATCATGCTGGCGTGGATTTCCACTCCCGGATAAACCTCGGCCACCGGTGTGGCGCGCAGATCCAGCAACCCCGGCGCGGTCGTGCCGACCAGTACAATTTTATTTTTAAGTTGTGATATTTCAGTACGGTCATGCAATACGTCGGCGATTGAAATATATTTGAAGCTCCCCTGGTAACCACGATAGGGTACAAAAGTCGCCACATCAGCATCCACCGGAATTTTCAGCAAACCGCTGACGGTGTCCAGCTCCAGCCATTCCAAACCACCATAGCCGCTGGTCTCGCCTTCGACAAACCCGGGCAGCAGTTTGGGTTGTCCGAGCAGGACGCGCACCATCGCAAGTGACAGCGATTCATAATATGCGCCGCCATATTCCACCAGCATCGGCACGCGGCGCACCTCGCCGTCAAAATCCACCAGTGGATTAAAATGCCCCGCGCTCGCCGCCGCTTGCTGCAATTCCGGGAGATTTGCCCCATACCCGTTCCAGGTCGTGAAATCGATGGATCTGCCTCTGAAGGTGCCTGCCGGGAATACCGGTTCCGGCAATGCCCCGGTTATGTTGGCATCGTCCTGACTGGTCAGATAGTAACCCAACACTACTTTGCGGTTTTTGATCTTGTCGGCAAACAGCTTGTCGTACTCTAGTTGCGGCCGGATTTGTGCCAGCGCAGTCTGAAACTGCGCATCGCCCTTGAGCTGATCACGCCCGATTTTCTGCAACACCCTGAGCCCGGAGCTCTCATCCTTCTCGGCGAACACCACGTCGAAGCCCACCACCGCGACACCGTATTGGTCGAATAACTTGTCCATCAATAAAGCCAGCCGGTCGCGGCTCCATGGCCAGCGGCCTTCCTCCTTGAGGCTTTTCTCATCAATGTCAAGGATGACTATACGGTCGTCTACCGTACGCGGCATGGTTAGCTGCAAACGGTAGTCATAAAGAATAGCGGAGAGCTGGCCTACGAGGTTGAGATGGTAGAAACGCGCGGCACTGCCAATGAAAATAAGGACTAACAATAGTCCGAGCCCGATCAGAAGCGCATTTTTTTTCACGCGGCAGCTCTTGGCGAAAGAATGACAGAAAAAGATAAAGGGCAGTTTCCCATGTTTCCTCTTGCCGTGAAGGAGGGATGGATTATCTTCAATCCACGTGTCTCAATCCTCAAATCTTCACTCCTCTGCCCGGTAATAAAAATAGGGTGCTGTGGCTTTATGGTTAGCCTTTGAGGTAAAACTCCATTTTGATTTCGGCCAGTTCGATGACGTCATGATCATTCAGCAAATGTGGTTGATCGCCCAATACCGTGCCATTGACCGTGGGATGCCTTGCGCCTTCCACGTGGGTAATGAAATAGCCGTGTGGGCGACGGGTCAGAACAGCCACTTGTACGCCGGGCTTACCCAGTGTGGTAAGGTTTTTCACCAATTCAAGCTCTCTGCCGGTATTGGGCCCGGTCAGGATTTGCACTGCGGCGGCCTGGGGTACAGGTACTGTTGCGGCTGCGGGCTTGGCTGGTGCAGGTGCCGGTTTAGCCGGTATGTGTGCCTCGAATTTGCCGGTTTTTTCTGCCGAATCGGCGGCCTGCGTGGTGCCCGGGTTGATTTGCGTACTCATAAAGCCGGTGGCCGCATCACTTGTGTTGGCGATTGGTGCAGCCTGCCTGACCGGCGCACGTAATATCATGGTCTTTTCGAAGTCAGCCGCGTTTGTCTGGGTGGTCTGATCGTTGATGTATTTCAGCTTGTATTTGCCGATTTCAATCAGATCGTTGTTTTGCAGAAAGTGCTTTCTGGTTGGTGCGCCATTCACTTCCAGACCATTAGTGCTTTCCAGATCCTCGAGGAATGAGTCGTGCAGGATGGTAATGATCGCAGCGTGTTCGCCGCTCACGGCCAGATTATCGATAACAATATCGTTGTGCGCTTTGCGCCCGATAGTCATACGTTCCTTGTTCAGCGGGTATTCCTTTAGAATCACCCCATCCATGCTGAGTATCAGTTTTGCCGCCATTGTCGTGACCCTCGTGCCGTTTATTTTCCGAACCAATCGAACAGTTTTGCCAGCCATCCACGCGGCATGGCAAACTTGCCCTTTACTTTAACCAATATCACCGAAACATTGTCGCGGCCGCCGTTATCGTTCGCCATCTGGATCAACTGCTCTGTCGCCAGCGGAAGATTGCTCTGCATCGCATAGAGCGTGGATTGTATATCTTCGCCCTCCACCATGTCGTTCAGGCCATCCGAGCACAGCAGGTAGATATCGCCCACCTGTACATCATGCACATGGATTTCCGGTTCCACTTCGGCATCAATTCCCACTGCGCGCGTCACCAGGTTCTTGTTCTTGGACAAGCGCGCATCTTCAATGCTGATCATTCCGCCATCAATTTGCTCCTGAAGCAAAGAGTGGTCACGGGTGATCGTGTCCAGTGTTTCGCCGCGCAACCGGTACATGCGCGAATCGCCCACGTGTCCGACCACCACGCGATTGTCGTAAAACAAGCCGGAAACAATGGTCGTGCCCATTCCGGCATACTGTGGCTGGCTTTGAGCAGCCTGAAAAATCGAAGCATTCGCCTTGCGGATGTTATCGCGCAACAACAATACTCCCAACTCCTCGCCGGTTGCCATATCGCGGTCGGTCGGCCGCGCACTCTGCAGGCGTTGACAAACTTCGGTTGCAACCACCGAAACGGCAATGCCGCTCGCCACTTCGCCCGCATTATAGCCGCCCATCCCGTCTGCCAGCACAACCAAGCCACAGGCTGCTTCCTGTGCCACACTATCCTCATTATGCGAACGTACCATGCCAGAATTGGTTTGACTGACTATCTCGAGCGCGTCTTCTACTTTCATGGTTTACCCCGGTAAGCTTGCGGCGCACTGGCGCAACGCATCGGCCATCTCTGCACCGCTGCTATAGCGATCTTCAGTCAGCTTGGCCAGCGACTTATTGATGACCGCCGCCAGGCACGGCGGCAAATTCGGCCTGATACTCAAAATATCGGTATGCGGTTCATTGGCAATCCGGTACATCAACTGTGCCATCGAATCTCCCTGAAATGGCAGCTTACCACAAGCCAATTGATACAAGCTTGCACCCAGCGAGAACAGATCGGAGCTGCCATGGATCTTTTGACCCGCCAATTGCTCCGGCGACATATACGACGGAGTACCCAGCACCATGCCGGTTTTGGTCTTGCTCGAGTCGGTAATGCGCGCAATGCCGAAGTCGGTGACCTTGGGTGTATCGGTCTCCGGATCGTACATGATGTTGGCCGGTTTGATGTCGCGGTGCACCACATTCTGTTTGTGCGCATAATCCAGTGCATCGGCGACACGCGCGATGATGCTCATCACCTTGGGTAGCGGCAGCAGGTTATCCGGCTTGGTGAACGGCACCAGGTCCTTGCCCTTGAGAAACTCCATCGCGATGTAGGCCAGGTCGTGCTCTTCACCGGCATCGTAGATCGACACGATATTCGGGTGGTTCAAACGCCCAGCCGTTTCGGCCTCGCGGAAGAACCGCTCTTTTACGTCCTGAAGCTCATCGGCCTCGAATTCCTGCGCCAACGCCATGGTTTTGATCGCCACTACGCGGCCGATCTTCGGGTCCTTGCCGTAATACACCACACCCATCGCGCCTTTGCCGAGCTCCTTTTCGATCTCGTAACGGCCCAGCATCGGCTTGGACATACCGGCTTTGTTCAGCACCATGGTGCTGTTGGTGCGCCCGCCGCCTCCGCCCAGAATGACTGTTTCGGACATCTCACGCGCCTGCGTCAGGCGTTGTTCCAGATCGCGAAATTTCGGGTTGTATTCGGCCATGTATCTGAATACCGACTCGGCCTTGTTGAATTGCCGTTTGCGTTCGAAGTCCAGTCCGAGGTTGTACAGCACCTCCATCAGGCTGTTATCCACCGGTACTTTACGGAACTTGTCAAAAGCAATGTCCAGTTGCCCTTGCCCCTGGAAAGCCAAGCCGAGCATGCGATTGCTTTCCGCAGAATCGGCATCGGATTTCTGCTTGCCTTTTTCGGTCATCAGGTGACGTTTGGTGGTCAGTAACGCATGGCCGACCAGCAGCAGCGCAGCCGGTGCCATCAGTTGCAACCACATCGCCTGCGTTGTCATCAGTATGAAATGCGTTGCCAGTAACGCCACAAACAACACGCCGGTGATCACCGCGCCGATCAACGCATTCAGGTGCGGCAACAGCAGGGTCAGATACAACGCGACCAGCACAAACACGGCAAAACTGGCCATTCCCGCCCAGTCCGGAGCAACAAAAAAGTCTCCCTTGAGAATGCTGGATACAGAATGTGCGAGGGTCAGCACCGGCGTCATGCCCGGCGATACCGGCGTCACTTGCAGTGCACCCACGCCTGCCGCCGAGGCGCCGATCAGCACGATTTTGTCGCGATATTTTTCTGCCGGGATTTTGCCGGTAAACACGTCGTAGAAGGAGTCCACCTGAAACGCCGGCCGCCCGCCGCTACCCTTGTAAAAATAGGTGTGCATCTGCAGGGCGGGATCGGTGGCAATTTTCAGGTTGCCCAATTGCACCCCTTCACCCAGGTTGACCTGGATATCCTTGGGCTCAATATTGAGACTTCTGGCGGCGAGCATCAGAGACAGTGACGGATAGTATTGGTCGTAATAGCCAACCACCAGCGGCTCGGTGCGTATCGCGCCATCCACATCGGGGAAACTGTTCAAATGGCCGATCGCCAATGCCTTGCTGCCCAGCGCCGGGATGGGCAGCAAGGCGGCGCGTGCCGGCAGCGGTTGCGCGCCATAACCGGATGCATCTTTTATGTTTGGCAGGTTGTTGCGTAGCACATAGTCGGGGAAAGGTTGGTCGGGATTTCCTTGCGGCTCGCCCAATTCGAAGAACATCGCCAGTAGCACGTTATCGGCCTTGCCCATGCTGTCGCTCAGCTTCTGGTCGTTATCGAGGTTGTGCATCGCTTCCAGCAGCAATACATCAAGCGGCAAGGGTTCCGTCTGGATCGGCAGTGCTTCCGGGTTGTTCGTTTCGGTGGCGATAACACGGCTTGCCGGTACGCCGGAAACGGCTATTGCCGTATCTATTTCTTCCGGCAAATGCTGCTTACCCAATAATTCGGCAATTTTGTGTATGTAGGCGAGTCCCGCATCAATCTGAGGCTCAAAGAAAAAGGCGGTGTAGCCAATCACCTTGACGTGCCCGGCCGCCAGAATATCAATTATTTTTGCGTGGATCTCGCGCGGCCACGGCCAGCGTCCCAGATTGGCGATGCTTTGATCATCGATGGCGATCACCGCCACCTTGTCGCTCGGTGTGCGCGAGGAAGCCAGCACACCCAGGTCGTAAGCCTTGCGTTCCAGACTCTGAATCAGATCGCTGTTTGCGCCAAGCAAAAATACCAACACGACCAGCAAGCTGACGAACCAGTCTCTTTTCCAGAACGACCACTTGTCCATTGTCATTCCCGGGATACCTTTCATATTTTTGGCAAATTGCGTAGTAGATATTAAAGTATTTTCCGGTAGCGCACCATAATCCTTTTGATTTATAGCGGGTTTACGAAATGCTCCGTCACTTGACCAACAGTACCGGACAATCAGTCAAATGTAGCACTTTGTTTACCACCGAACCCAGCAGCAATGCTTGCAAGCCTCCCTGACCCTGTCTGCCCATGACAATATAATCGACAGCCTGGTCATGGGCATATTGCGTAATTGCCACTGCCGGGGTGCCGATGCTGATGTGGTACTGGTAGGGTAGCGAGGCGGCATCCAGCGCCGTACGCGCCGGTTGCAGCGCCGCCATGCCTTGTTCGCGATAATAGTCGTCGATAGTTTTCTGGTCGATGAACAGTTTGACGTTGCCGACCGCCACATTCCATTGCACATTCAACAGCAACAGTTGCGGTGGCACCTTCAGCGCGGCGATACTCTTGATCGTATAGTCAACCGCACGCTGTGAGTTGGCCGAACCATCGATCGGAATCAGTATTTTCATCATCTCCCTCCCTCATGAATTATTTGGTGGCACGACAGTAACTTTTTTATCAAGCAAATCGATTGTTGCCACAGCAACTGCCTTGCGTAGCGCCAGCCACCGGCCGGTCGCCACTACCAGCAACGCACCCAGTCCCGGCACCAGCCAGTGCAGATAGTGCCGTGATTCCAGCAATGTTGCAAACAACGCTTCACCAACCAGCATCTCACCCGCCACATAACCCAGCAGTGCGCCGCCGATATAGATAATGACGGGGTAGCGGTCGATCAGCTTCAGCACCAGCTGGCTGCTCCACGCGATCATCGGGATGCTGATCAGCAGGCCGAATACCAGCAGCCACACATTACCCTTGGCTACCGCAGCCACGCCGAGCACATTATCCAGGCTCATCACAAGGTCGGCGATGATGATGGTCTTGATCGCGCCAAGCAGGCGCGTATCCGCCTTGATATGGTCGGTATTGTGTTCCTGTTCCGGCAGGATCAACTTGATGCCAATCCACAGCAACAGCAACGCGCCGATCAGCTTGAGATAGGGCAGCGACAACATGCCCACTGCAAAAAAAGTCAGCATAATGCGTAGCCCGATTGCACCGCCCACGCCAAACAGAATGCCTTTGTTGCGCTGGTGTGGCGGCAGATTGCGGCATGCCAGCGCGATCACCACCGCGTTGTCGCCGGATAGCAACAGGTCGATCATGATGATCTTGAACACATCCACCCAGAATTGGGGAGTAGAGAGCATTTCCAGCATTGCCTGCCTTTTTCAGTATCAAAGTCTTTTGTATTGCGCACCAGAGGCGGCATGCGGATGCAATCTTACCGAAATAATCTCTGTCGTACAGGACAGATTGATGCATACAAGCTAGCGCTTGAAAGTCACTGTCACCTGCCATCCGCACCCCGCACTTAGCGGCTGCATCTGCAGGGTTGCATTATGAACTTCGGCAATCCGCTGAACGATAGACAGCCCCAGCCCGCTGCCGCCAGTTTGCGTGTCCACGGGGCGGTAGAAACGCTCCAATACCTTGCCCCGCTCCTGTTCAGGAATACCCGGCCCGTTATCGCTCACCGAAAGACAAACCATCTCCCGTTCATGAGTGATGTTGACCTGAACCCGTGTTCCAGGCGGCGTATGCTTCACCGCGTTGTCGAGCAGGTTACGCAACAGCACCTGCAGTAGCCCCGCATTGCCATGCACTATAGTTTCATCGCCCGCCAGCAATTCGAGTTGCACGCCCTTCTCCAGCGCAGCCGGTGCCAGCGCCGCAATTGTTGCGGTGGCGATGGCTCTGAGTCGGCAGAATTCCGCCACGCTGCGATCCAGCGTATCCAGCCGCGCCAGCGTCAGTAATTGATCGATCAGGTGGGCAGCGCGGTCGCAGCCGAGAATCGCGTTGTCGAGCGCATGAATGCGCTCCGCCTCCCCGGAAGCGGCACGCGCCACTTGTGTTTGCGCTTTGATCGCGGCCACCGGGGTACGTAATTCATGCGCGGCGTCTGCGGTAAAACGCCGTTCTTTTTGCATGGAGGCTTCGATGCGGGTAAACAGCCGGTTGAGCCGTTCGATCAGTGGTAGCACTTCGCGTGGTGCAGATGATGTGTCCAGTGCGGCAAGATTGTCCGGCTCGCGCTGCGCCACTTCGCGAGTCAGCTGGTCGAGCGGGCGCAGCCCGCGCATTACCGCTATCCACAACAGCAACGCCAGCAACGGCAGCGCAAACCACAACGGCCTCAGCAGATTGCCCGCGATATCCTGCGCCAATTCGTCGCGCACCTTGGTGCGTTCTGCGACCTGAATCAGGTATTCGCCGGATTCGTCCCAGGAGCTGAAGACACGCCAGTGATGCCCGTCGATAGTGGTGTTGCTGAAGCCGCGTTCCTCATTAGATAACGGTTGTTGCGGCGCATTGGCGGAATGCAGGCGCAATTGATACCCTTTTCCCCATATTTGAAATGCGACGCGTCGGGCATATTTGTGCAGCAGCGGTGCGTGTTCGGTTTCGAGTTCACCCAGGTCGTGTGATGCCTGTGCCACCAGCAACGAAGCGCTTTGCGCCAGATGCGCATCCAGCACCTCGTCAAATTCTTCGCGTGCATCATGATAGGTGAAGGCGGCCGCACCGAGCCAGACCAGCGTGATCGCCGCCAATGCCAGCACCAGCAGCCGTTGTTTGAGTGAGGTACGTTGCCCCATTTCAGATACCTTTGTCGCGTGGCATCAGATAGCCGACACCGCGTATGGTTTCGATCAGACCGGGGGACAGTTTGCGGCGCAGATGATGAATATGCACTTCCACCGCATTACTTTCAATTTCATCGCCCCACGCGTAAAGCTGTTCCTCAAGCTGGGTGCGCGACAGCACCTTTCCCACATTGAGCATGAACGCATGCAACACCGCAAATTCTTTGGTCGAAAGTTCGATCGGCTGGTCGTGGTACCGCACACAATGAGCGGCAGGGTCGAGTTGGACGTTGGCAACTTGCAGCAACGGTTCGGCCTTCCCGCTGGCGCGGCGAATCAGTGCACGCAGGCGCGCTGCCAGCTCACCCATGTCGAACGGCTTGACCAGGTAATCATCCGCACCGGCATCCAGCCCCTTGATGCGGTCATCCACCGCGTCCATCGCGGTGAGAATCAGCACGGGGGTGAGAGTATTGCGACCGCGCAATCGGCACAGTACCTCCAGCCCGGACAGACGCGGCAAGCCCAGATCCAGTACTACCGCCACATAAGACCCGGTGGTAAGTGCCAGCTCTGCCGAAATGCCATCCTTCATCCAGTCTGCTGCATAACCGGCCTGTTTCAAACCGGCCTGAATCGCATCACCCAGCAGGGTGTCGTCTTCGACTACCAGGATACGCATTGTTCACTCGCAAATGAAATGTCAATTAATCGTCATTATCATGCTGCGCCTGCGTCACATCCGCATCCGGCGTCACCAGCCCGGTGGCCGGGTAACCGACCCAGAATGCCACAACAGCGGCCAGCATTATGACACCCAGCCACAAATATGAGCGGCGGATACCTTGTTCCGGCTCGGCGGATTTGCAGCCGGTGACCATCGCACGCGCCAGATTCTCGCGATGCAACACACTGCTCACCACCACGCCGGCGATATGGATCGCTACTGCCGCCAGCATGGCATTGGACAGCACCTCATGCAGCTCCTCCAGCGCATCACCGCCGATATCCTGAAACAGCAACACCCCGGTCACACCGGTCGAGATGCCCAGCCCCAGCAGCAGCCAGATCGCCACGCTGCCCAATGGGTTGTGCCCGACATAATGCGCGGGCCGGTCCTTGAGCAGTGACAGCGAGTAGGTAAATATCTCACCGGGCTTGAACAGGAACGAGCGGAACTGCGCATAGCGCGTGCCAAAAAATCCCCACAATAGTCTGAATGCGATCAGTCCCAGCAGGGTATAACCGAGCATCACATGGATATCACGGTAACGCTCCGATTCCGAGGTCAGGTATGCGCCGAGAAACGACAGTGCCAGCAGCCAGTGGAAAACCCGCGTCGGTACGTCCCAGATCAGGACACGTTGATTCATGATGATCTCCGGTTACCTGGGTATTCTTATGTCATGCTCGTTGAAATTGCCGCGCTCCGCCTGCGGGTGACAAGCACCACAATTAGCCGGACTCTGCACTTTCGGGTTTTTCCAGACTGCCGGGTCGATTTCGCGGCTATCGTGCTTGTGTTTAAACCAGGCAGATTCGGTGATCCGTAAAGGCGACGTCGGGGCGCTCCAGCGATTCGAGGCATTGTTCACCAGAAACGCGGTGATCTCCTTGTTGTCCTCGGCATCCAGCGACGCATCTGAATCGAAGTGTTTGTCCAGGCCGGCCATCATCCTGCGCCAGGATTCGGCAGGCAGCAGCCCCGGCACATAGGCGATGTGACAGGAAGTGCATTCCTGCTGAAATTTGGCGTTGGTTTGCGCAAGCTGCAGCGGCTTGCCACGGTTTTCACCGCCATATTTGCTGCTGTATTTCTTGCCGTACTTGCCATCGTGTTTTTCATCGTTATCGGCCTGCGCGACAGGCACCGTTATGCTCATTGCCAGCAACATAACAGTTAGTACCCGCAAGAATTTGTTGTCTTGGGTCAGCATGGCAGCCTCCTTATTTATTAACGGTAAGCAAATAAGTAAGCACATCACCTTTTTCCTGCGGCGTGCAAACGCGGTTTAACACATCATTGCAATTGCGCTTGAACCATTTAGCCACTTTTTTTGGATTGGTGAAACGCTCCGCATGGGCAGATGGTGCCAGCGGATCGATGACCTTGCCGGTTTTGGCATGCTTGCCCGGCGCAGCGGGATTATCGGTATGGCAGGAAGCGCAGCTCCAGTCATTGCCGTGCTTTGCCTTGAAAAAACTTTCCCCACGCACTGCCGAGAATTCCTGAGCACCGGCAGTGCCTGCGGCTTCTTGTTGAATGGAAGCCAGTATCTCGTTGGGCGTTTCCGCGAAAGCCGGCTGTACCGCCAATCCGGCAGCGATAAGCACAAAACCTGATGCACGAAACAGATGAAACATTTTGAGTTCCCTGGTTGAGTTGTGAGGCGTGCAGGATAACGAGGCTGGCTTAAGGAATCCTTAACAGAATCCGTTGGGCAATTTATCGATTACCCGAGTGACTTCAAGGAGCTGGGATTAGCGGTTGCGGATGGCGGCACAGGTTTCGCCAACCAGTGCCGGGCCGCGATAGATCAGGCCGCTGTAGAGCTGCACCAGCGCCGCGCCGGCATCGATTTTGTCAACGGCATCCGCACCGTCCAGAATGCCGCCGACTCCGATAATGGGCAACACACCTTCCAGTTCGCCGGCGAGCGCGCGAATGACGGCGGTAGACTTGTCGCGCACCGGTGCGCCGGAGAGACCGCCGCTTTCATTGCAGTATTCCAGAGGTTCCACGCCCTCACGCGACAGCGTGGTATTGGTGGCGATCACGCCATCGATGCGATGTTTGATGAGCAATGCGGCGATTTGCTTGATCTGTTCGTTATTGAGGTCGGGGGCGATTTTTACAGCCAGTGGTACATATTCGCCGTGCGCGTTGGCAAGTTTCAGTTGTTCTGTTTTCAGTTGCGCGAGCAACGCATCGAGTTCATCACCGCTTTGCAACTGACGCAGATTCTTGGTGTTGGGTGAGGAGATATTGACTGTGACATAACTGGCGTGGGTATATACCTTGCGCAGGCAAATCAGGTAATCGTCCGCTGCTTTTTCGATTGGTGTGTCGGCATTCTTGCCGATGTTGATACCGAGGATGCCCCGGTACTTCGCGCGCTTTACGTTTTCGATCAGCGCATCCACGCCATCGTTGTTGAAACCCATGCGGTTGATGATGGCCTGCGCTTGCGGCAGGCGAAACAGGCGCGGCTGCGGATTGCCGGGCTGGGGTAATGGCGTGACCGTGCCGATCTCAATGAAACCGAATCCAAGTGCCGCCAGGCCATCGATACAGTCGCCGTTCTTGTCGAGTCCGGCGGCGAGGCCGACCGGATTGGGGAAGGTTAGCCCCATCACCGTGCGCGGGTCGCCGGGCGGGTGCCTCGCGATGAGGCTGCCCAGCCCGAGTGAATGCACGACCTTCAACCCGCCAAGTGTGAAGTGATGGATGGTTTCCGGATCAAACCGGAACAGTGCAGAACGCAACAGTGAGTACATAAAATGCCCTTGATAATTCTTCATGCAGGGTTGAGCCCGTAAACCTTGTTTGCCAACCGGCGTTACAGTAATTCTATGTCCATCGTGCACCAAGTTCCGCGTATCAATCCTTGTGCAGGTTGGTATTCGGTCTTGTAAGCCATTTTGCGGCTGTGTTTGATCCAGTAGCCCAGATAGACGAAATCCAGGTCGAGCTTGCGGCACAGCTCGATTTGCCACAATACGTTGTAAACACCAAAGCGCGCACGCGGCAAATCCGGCTCGTAGAAAGTGTACACCGAGGACAAGCCGTCGCCGAGCAGGTCGATGATACTGACCATGCGTAGTACACCTTGTCTGCCCTGAGCCTGGTCGAAGGGCTCGCGGAACTCCACCAGCAACGAATCAACATGGCTTTGCAGCAGAAAATTCTGGTACGACTCGCGGTCATCGTTGTCCATGCCGCCATCCGGGTGGCGCATACGCTGATAGCGTTGATAGAGCTGGTAATGCTCGATCTTGTCCAGTAGCGGGTGCAGGCTGGCTTCCAGATGGGAATGTTGGGCCCAGGCACGCCGTTGCGAGCGATTGGCCGTGAATTGCCTGGCCGACACACGCAGTGGTATGCAAGCGCGGCAGTTGTCGCAATACGGGCGATAGGTATGGGTTCCGCTGCGACGGAAACCGTGCCGCACCAGCTCGGAATACACCGGTGTACTGATGAGAAAGGCGGGTGCAGCGACCTGCGAGCGCGCCTGCAGGTCGGGTAGATAGCTGCATGGATAGGGCGCGGTCAGGTAAAAATCCAGCGCGCTAAGTGGTATGTCGTTGAGCAGACTCATGCAAAAAGGTCGGCGTCGAATTGCCAGCGAGTAACAGGCGTACAGTTTACCAATTCCCGCAGGTGCGCGACGAACTCGCTGCGTGGAATTTCGCGTGCACCGAGCGAGGCGAGATGCGCGGTATTCATCTGGCAATCGATCATTTTGAACTGCCAGCGTTGAAGTTGCCTGGCTAGATGCGCCAGCGCGATTTTTGAGGCGTTGCTGATATGACCAAACATGGATTCTCCGTAGAACATGCACCCAATGGCAACTCCGTATAACCCGCCTGCGAGTTTGCCATCCATCCACACTTCCACCGAGTGCGCATAGCCCAGTTTATGCAGCGCACCGTAGGCAGCGATCATGTCTGCGTGTATCCAGGTTCCGTGCTGTTCGCCACGCGGTGCGGCGCAATTGCGCATCACCTGTTCGAAAACGGTGTCGCAGCGTATTTCATAAATGCTGTTACGCAACACTCTGGCGAGCGAGCGGGAGGTTTTGAACTCGTCAGGAACCAGCACCATACGTGGATTTGGGCTCCACCACAGGATTGGCTCACCGGCGTTGAACCACGGAAAAATACCGTGGCGATAGGCCTCCAGCAAGCGCGACACAGACAGGTCGCCGCCCGCCGCAATCAGCCCGTTGGGTGAGAGCAGCGCCCGTTCTACGGGTGGGAATGGCGCGTTACCGGTGAGCCACGGAATCATTGGTTCAGACATTTTGCGTGTATTCAATGCGGGTGTTTTGTGGTTATATTGCCACACGCAAAGGCGGATGGTTTGTGGGGTGGAAAATGTTGTCGGGCTTGTTCAGTAAAAAATCCGATCATCCAATGGCAGATATCAAGTCGGCACAAGCGTTGCTGGACGGTTTGCCAAAGAATGACGCACACAAGATGCTCATGGAGTTGACCGATTGGATAGAGTCGGTCGCGGATCATGCCGATTTCAAGCCGGATCACCAGTTTGCCGTATTGTGCCTGCTTGATGAAACGGCCCAGTCTTATGCGCGAAAGCTGACGCACGATTATTTTACCCCCCCAGCACTGAACAAATTCCAGGAAAACCGTCTGTGGCTGGCGTTGGGCAACTGGTCCCGTCATACCGCCCGGGCTTATTTGACGGTGTTTGATCGCTATTGCAGCGGCGGCAAGGGGACAAGTGCCATCAAAGTGCAGGTGCCATTGCTGGCGGCGCGCTCTGTGTATGCCATGACCGCACAATTGAAATACCTCTGCGCGCACTATGGCCCGATCGATGGCGCGATCTGGAGCAATCTTGCCCGTATCTACCAGCATGCCGGGCAACAGCAATATCTGGACACGCCGCTTGCACTTTACCCGGGTGCGGCTGGCAATGCCACGGTGAAAAGTGAACTGGGACGACTGCTGGGATGGTACGGTTGCGGGATTAGTACCCTGAAGCCTTTGTATATGCATCTGACCGAGCGTATTGTCGGCCAGTATGGTCACAGTATCGATATCAGCATGCAACAGGATACCGGCAGCCTGTTCGGTTTTTATCTGGATCGCCCGGCCGCACCAGTATGTGTCAAGACGGACGTTGCCATCCATCCATCCATGTGTTTTGTCAGTATGGCGGCAATGCAGCCCAAACTGGAGGTGCTGATTAAGATGCTGGGAAAGGGTGCTGTCCCGGAAAGCCTTAATCTGGGCGGAAGCTACGATGCAGAGCTGGTGTGCGAGGCCGCGCAATACCTCCTGAATTATCAGATTGCACCGCCATCACGGGGTAGCGCGCGACGCGGAATCAAGGTCAACCTGAATGTGGTGAGCGGCTTTGTCAGGGTGCTCGAGCGTACCGATGCCGGGCTGAATTTCAGCGATGAGTCACCGGCACGTTGGGATGCAGAGGACATCAGCGCCAGCGGTTTTCGAACCGTGCTGCCCGCGCAAAGAATGGACGGCATCCGTATCGGCAGCCTGCTCGGCGTGCAACCCGATGGGGTGCAGCATTGGGGCGTGGCAGTGATACGCCGCATGGTGCGCAATGACGCAAACCAGTTGCATGCAGGCGCAGAAATGCTAACCAATCAAATAGTTGGCGTGGCGCTGAGCCAGAGTGGGGGCGGCGGCGGATTTGAGGACGGCCAGCCTGCGCTATGGCTGCGGGCAAGAGAGAGTGATTCATCCGGCGAAGCGCGGTTGTTGATGAAGGCGGATACATTTTCTCCGCATCGCAGTTTGCAGACGCAACTTGACGGCAAGAACTATCTGCTGATCCCTATTGCATTGCAGGAGAAGGGGGATGATTATGATCTGGCGCGTTTCCGTCTCATCGAACAGGAAAGCAGCCCGGAAGAATCTTTTTAACCGGCGTCCGGAAGCGCCACTCGCCTGACCTGCGCGCGGTTTACATGACCAGGTTATTGTCCAGCCCTGCCAGCACCATTTCTGCGGCGCGCAACACTGCGCGTGCCTTATTCTGCGTTTCCATCCATTCGTTGTCGGGAATTGAATCGGCGACAATGCCCGCACCCGCCTGCACATATAGCACATTGTCTTTTACCACGGCGGTACGCAGCGCGATGGCCAAGTCCATGTCGCCGTTGAAGCCGAGGTAGCCGACTGCGCCCGCGTAGATGCCGCGCTTGGTCGGTTCCAGCTCGTCGATGATTTCCATCGCGCGCACCTTGGCAGCGCCGCTCACTGTGCCGGCGGGGAAGGTGGCCTTGAGCACATCCATCGCATTCAGTCCGGGTTTGAGTTTTGCCTCGACGTTGGAGACGATGTGCATCACGTGTGAGTAGCGCTCGATGATCATCTTCTCGGTGAGCTTCACCGTACCGTTCTGCGCGACGCGCCCGATGTCGTTGCGCCCAAGGTCGATCAGCATCAGGTGCTCGGCCAGCTCCTTCGGATCAGCCAGCAAATCTTGCGCAAGCTCGGCGTCCTGCTGCGGCGTCTTGCCGCGCGGGCGCGTTCCGGCGATAGGCCGCACGGTGACTGTGTCGTGTTCCAACCGCACCAGAATTTCCGGCGACGCGCCGACCACATGGTGATCGCCCATGTCGTAATAGAACATGTACGGTGACGGGTTGACGCTGCGCAGTGCGCGATACAGCGACAGCGGCGCGGCGGGGAACGGCTGCGCCATGCGCTGCGCCAGTACCACCTGCATGATGTCGCCGTCGAGAATGTATTGCTTGGCTTTAACCACCGCCTGCTTGAATGCGGCTTCGCCGAATTCGGATTTTGCCTCGCCGCCGTGCATCGGCGGCGCGTGCGGAATGTCCGCCGGCTGGCGCAAGCGCGCAATCAGTTCGTGAAGGCGTTGCCGCGCCAGCACGTAAGCATCGGCCTGCTCCGGGTTGGCATAGACGATGAAGGTGAGCTTGCCGGTGAGGTTGTCAACTACCGCCAGTTGCTCGGTGAGCATCAGCAGGATGTCGGGTGTGCCGAGCGTGTCCGGTTTGCTTGTATTGGTCAGGCGTGGCTCAATGTAGCGTACCGTGTCGTAGCCGAAGTAGCCAGCGAGCCCGCCGGTGAAGCGCGGCAGGCCGGGTAGCGGAGCGACCTTGAAACGCGTCTGGTACTCGCGGATAAAATCCAGCGGGTTGGCGACGGTATGACGGGTCTCGGTGTCCTTGTGTGTCAGAGTGATTTGCTTGCCGCGCACCGTGATGTGCGTATCGGCGGGCAGACCGATGAAGGAGTAACGCCCGAAGCGTTCGCCGCCCTGTACCGATTCCAGCAGGTAGGAGTAGGGTTGGTTGGCGAGTTTGAGGTACAGCGACAGCGGCGTGTCCAGGTCGGCGAAGGTTTCGCATACCAGCGGGATGCGGTTATAACCTTGTTCGGCAAGAGCGTGAAATTCCTGTTTGGTAATGGGGTGCAGCATGAAAACCTCCTGAGTTATTTTGAAGACAATGCGTGGACGCGGGGCGTCCGGTGAGGCAGTGCTCACCATCGCCAGCAGGTTGTCTTCGAAAAACCGAGGTATTGATGTGTCATGTTCAAACGTGTTTTATGAGCTGCAAGGCGGCTGGCAAATTGGCAATCACCGCGTCCTGGTCCAGAGTTTCCACCGGTTTGCCGTGGTTGTAGCCATAGGGTACGCAAAACACCGGGCAACCGGCGGCGCGTGCGGCAAGAGTGTCGTTGAGTGAATCGCCGATCAGCAGCATCTGTTTGATTTGCGTACCAAAAAAACCGGCGGCATGCAGCAACGGCAACGGATGCGGCTTTTTTTCCGGCAGGGTGTCGCCGGAGATGACGATCTCGAAGTACTTTGCCAGCCCGGTGCCTTTCAATAGCGGCCCGGTGTAGCGCGCCAGTTTATTGGTGATGCAACCCAGACGGAAGCCCGCTGCACGCATGGCCTCCAGACCTTCGGCCACCCCGTCGAACAGTTTGCTGGTTAGCAGTACATCGGTGTAATGCTTGTCGAAAATCGGCATGGCGTGTTCGTACAGCGCAGCATCCGGCGTGGCATGCATGTCTCCGGTCAGCGCGCGCTTCACCAGCCAGCCGATGCCGTTGCCGATGTAGCTTGCCAGCAATTCCTGTGACACCGGCGGATAATCCATGTCGCGCAGCATACGGTTGGCCGCTTCGGCAAGTTCCGGCGCGGTGTGCAACATCGTGCCATCAAGATCGATGACAATGGCGGAAATGCTGAGCGGAAAACGCACCGGCTGCACTGTTTACACCTTGGCCAGTTCGGCGCGCAACGCGGCGATTACGCTGTCATAGCGATGCGGATCGTTATCTTTGCGCGCGCCAAACACGGCAGAGCCGGCCACAAAGGTGTCCACGCCGGCAGCAGCCACTTCACGAATATTAGCGGGGCTTACCCCACCGTCGATTTCAAGGCGGCAGTTGTAGCTACCCGCGTCGATCATCTTGCGCACCGAGCGCGCCTTGTCCAGCACATACGGAATGAATTTCTGCCCGCCGAAACCCGGGTTCACCGACATCAGCAGCACCATGTCCAGCTTGGGCAACGTATATTCCAGCACCTCCAGCGGCGTAGCCGGGTTGAACACCAGTCCGGCCTTGCAGCCACTTTCCTTGATCAGGCCGATGGTGCGGTCGATGTGCTCGGAGGCTTCCGGGTGAAAAGTGATGTAAGTCGCGCCTGCCTTGGCAAAATCGGGAATGATGCGATCCACCGGCTTGACCATCAGGTGTACGTCGATCGGTGCGGTGACGCCGTGCTTGCGCAAAGCCTCGCATACCAGCGGGCCGATAGTCAGGTTCGGTACATAATGGTTGTCCATTACGTCGAAGTGCACAATATCTGCGCCGGAGGCGAGGACATTATCAACTTCCTCGCCCAGTCGGGCGAAGTTGGCGGAAAGAATACTTGGGGCAATTTGGTACATGGCGGATCCTTCATGAAACACAAGTTGGCATTTTAACCGAATATACCAACAGGTGGCGGCGTGGAGTTTGCTGTTTAACCTTATCCTTCAGGTGCTGAAGTATAACGCTGCGAACAGTTTTTGGGATTGGTGGTGCCTTGGTGCATCGTTATTTCTTGTTTGCTCGGGTAGGGCTTCTAAATCTTGCCGAATAAGGCTACGATAAGCACTTGCTTTACTGTGTCATAACGAAGGGGTCGTCTGCAATGAACCAATTAGTGAGAAAATCCAATGAATAAACGGCCGGAAATTATTATGACATCATACGATCTGGATCGTCTTGAGGCGCTTCTTGATGCGCTACCCGACGCCGCCTTTCCGGGCAAGACCGAGCTGCGGGCGGAGCTTGATCGCGCCGAGGTGGTCGAGCCACAGGACGTGCCACCCGATGTTGTGACCATGAACAGTGTGGTGCGCTTTGCTATGGAGTCGGGAGAAGAGTTCAGCCTGACGCTGGTGTATCCAAGGGATATGGATGGCAGCGCTGATCGTATTTCGGTGCTCGCGCCTGTCGGCAGTGCACTACTGGGGCTGACCGCAGGTGAACATATCGAGTGGCCACGACCCGGGGGTGGTACGCTGAAGCTGCGTCTTGTGGAAGTCATCTACCAGCCCGAGCGAGCTGGCGAGCTCCACCGCTAGCGCGCAATCTCCTCAACACCAGTTTAAAGTTACTCCGGCAATGCTTAGCGGGTATGAATTAACGTCTAAAACACTTGCTACGTTTGCGAAGATGCAAGTTCGGTGCGCGGCTCGACACATTCTGTCTTGCCGATAAAATGATTGCCACAAATATTGAACGGAATGGGCGCAAGATCCAGATCTCCAATTGAGGGGAAATCCCAGGTCGACTTGCCAACACGCATACACCGCGGGGTTCTGATTGCCCTCCAGGTCATCATGGCGGTGGAGCTGCTGCTGGTGTTCCGCGACGGGCAATGGATGAACGCGTTTCTAGTGATGGCGATCATGGTAATCACGCTTTCGCCTGCGGTGATTGGCCGCCGCTTCCGCGTGCATATCCCGCCCGAGTTCCAAGTGCTCGCGGTGATATTCGTGTTCGCGGCACTGTTCCTGGGGGAATTCCACAGCTACTACGCGCGGTTCTGGTGGTGGGACATCGCCCTGCACACCAGTTCCGGGTTGCTGATGGGAATACTTGGCTTTCTGCTCGTCTACGTGCTCAACGAGAACGAGCGTGTCGACATCCACATGCGCCCACGTTTCGTGGCCTTGTTCGCGTTTTTGTTCGCCGTGACGGTTGGCACGCTGTGGGAGGTCTTTGAATTCGCCATGGACCAGATCGTCGGAACCAACATGCAAAAACCGATGTTCGGCGATCCCTCGGGATTGACCGACACGATGTGGGATATAATTGTCAATACCTTGGGGGCTCTGATCATCAGCGCCCTGGGCGGCTGGTACATGAAGCAGCGCGAGCGTTCATTCATCGAAGCCTGGATTCGAAAGTTCATCGAGCGCAACCCGCGTTTGTTCCACAATTGAGTCGGCGAGACCGCGCTGGTGCAACGACTTACATAAATTAATTAATGGAGATACCACGACCATGAGTACACTTGCACAGGATTACCCGGCCATTCTCTCCGGCGATCACGAATCGCCTTGTCTGTCCCTGTATCAGCCGACGCATCGGCAGCATCCGGACAATAGCCAGGACCCGATCCGCTTCCGCAACCTGGTGAAGAAGCTGGAGGAGTCATTGCGGCAGAAATACCCGAAACGGGAAATAAAGCCGCTGTTGCAGCCATTCGAGGATTTGGCCGACAACAAGGATTTCTGGAACCACACTGCGGACGGACTCGCGGTTCTGAGCGCACCCGGGCTGTTTCGCGTCTACCGACTGCAGCGCCCGGTGGCCGAGTTGGTGGTGGTCGCCGACAGCTTTCATACCAAGCCGCTGATGCGCATCACGCAGTCGACCGACCGCTACCAGATTCTCGGCTTGAGCCGGAACGCGTTCAAGGTCTTCGAGGGCAATCGCGACGCGCTGGACGAGATGCTGCCGATCAAAGGTGTGCCGCACACGGCCGACGAGCTGCTGGGCAAGGATGCCGGCGCTCGTGAAGGTGCACATCGCACCTACGGGCCTGGCGGAGACGCAGCATGGCATGGCACCGACGTCAAGCAGGACGCTACCGATCGCGACACCGAACAATTTTTCCGCGCAGTCGACCGGGCTGTGTTGCAGCATTGTTCGCAGCCATCGGGAATGCGCCTGATTCTGGCGGCACTGCCCGAGCACCACCATCAGTTTCGTGCCATTAGTAGCAATCCGTTTTTGCTGAAGGAAGCGCTCGACGTTTACCCCGATACCTTATCGCTCGATGCGCTACGCGAACGGGCATGGCAGTTGGTGCAGCCGTATTATCTCGAGCGGCTGGCTGGCCTGGTGGAAGCGTTTGGTGCTGCCGCTGCGCACGGGCAGGGTGCGGATAAGCTTGGTGAGATTGCCAAGGCCGCGATCGACGGACGAATCGCAACGTTGTTGATCGAGGCGGATCGCTTGATTCCCGGAACCATCGATGTCGCACGCGGCAAAATTACCCCCGGTGACCTGACTGATCCGGACGTTGACGATGTGCTCGATGACCTCGGCGAGCGTGTGCTCAAAGCGGGCGGCGAGGTCGTGATCGTTCCGGTCGGGCGCATGCCGACGCAGTCCGGTGCGGCTGCGATCTATCGTTTCTGATCGGCTGATGAAACCCGTTCAGTAACGGGACTCATCGCTATTCAGGCAGCGTGTAACGGGCATTCACCAATTCCTGAATCATTTGCCGCGTCTGCCAGGGCTCAAGATCGGTGCGTCGTTCGATGCGCTCCATTTCGTCGGCGAGATAATCATCCTTGATTGCATCACGGAACCAGCGTGAGTAGTCGCCACGGTTGAGATGGTACATCCAGGTCGCCTCATCGATGCCCTGCGCGATCTGGCAAAAAACCATCAGATTTTGCGCCTTCAAATTGTGATGGTTGTCCGGGCCACGGAAATAAAAACTGTGCCAGCGCAGGTTGCCTACCGCATACTTGCGCAGGTGGCGGATGCGCTCGGCCCGTCCGCGCTGCGCCTGCATCGAAAACGGTGGCTGTCCGTCCTTGAGAAGCCAGACGACGACATGATTCGGCTGATAAGCCAGACCCTCCGGCCATGTCAGCAGTTGGCCCGTTGCGCTAGCGAATTTCCCAAGCGTTTGTTCGGGTGAATGGCCGACGGCCACAACCACGTCGATTGGTGCGAGAATGGCCGGAGCCACATGGTCGGGATGTACGGTGACCAGGATGGTTTCGTGGACTTGCTGCGGCAATACAGCTGCGGCGTGACCCCAGGTGTCGGGCAGCATATGGTGCGCTTCGTCCACCACCAGCCAGTGTGGCCGCCCGGTGCGGGCGCGCATGGCTTGCAGGTTCGGTATGAGTTGGGCAAAAAAATTTGGCCGATCATCCAGTGGAATGCCGAGCAGGTTGACACCCACATTGATCTTCGGATCTTCGAGGATCGACAACACTTCGCCGACGCTCGGAGCGCGCAACTGGTTGCCGAGCGTCACGACGTCGCGCAGCGTTCCATAATCGCCCTCCGGATCGATAACGCAGACCTGGTAGTCTTTTTGGATGAGGCGTTCGACGACGCTGGCGGCGAGCGTAGATTTGCCGCAGCCGGAAGGCCCCGCAACCAGTATATTGTGGCCGTAGGGCGGCAGTTGCACCGTAGTCGCATCCGCGCGTTTTCCGAGCAAAATAAAATGTTGTGGAAGTGAGCCTGCCAGTCGGCGCAAATCGTCGGTGATCAACTCATTGATCAGCTCGATAACCCCGTTACCATTTTCGGCCACTGTCACGAAATCGGCGATTGCCTTGATGGACGGTGCCGCATTGGCCACCGCCACGGCGCATTCACAGCGCTCCAGGAAGGAATGATCGTTTTCCGCGTCGCCGATGCCCACCACTTCGTGGCGTGAAAGCCCCAGTTCATGCAGTGCGTATTCAAGGCCCGTCGCCTTGTTGACGCCGGCCGGGAGCACCATTACCGCGCCGCGATTACCGATCACCTGGGCCTCGAGGCCGAGTTCCCAGATGACGTCTTGAACGGCCGCACGGTGCGTTGCGTGCGTCGCCACCAGCACCTGTCCGATCTCAAGCGGCTCGACCCCGCGCGCGCGCAGATTCTGTATCAACAGTTTGGAGGGTGGGTTGGTGAGCCGCGTCTCTTCGCGGCTATGCGGATCGTAGACGATCGCGCCGTTCTCGGCGACGATGAGATCGAACAGTTGCGTGCAGTGACACGCTGCCAGCAAGTCATCGAGTCGGCGACCCGTAACCAGAATTGCTCGCCTTCCAGAGGTGCCCAAGCGTTCCAGAGCATTCGCTGCCTGCTCCGATACCCTGTCCTCCGCAGCCAATGTCCCGTCGTAATCCATCACGAGTGCGAGGTAACGCATATCGCTTCCCCCAATGTATATCTGATGTTCTTACACGTCGGACGATAACCTATTTTTAGTGTTTGGAGTGCATGTTGATGGAAAGCAAGGCACATCTGTCAACGCTAAATAGAAATGTCCCCTTCCCTGCAAAGTAGAAATGTCCCCTTCCCTGCAAAGTAGAAATGTCCCCTTTCGCCTGTGCCACCCCCGTTACGGAGTGGCGCAACGCCCCTCGGTGGCGGGTTTGACGTCGGGGTATTTTCTCCAAGGGTGATTTAGTGCCGGTTTGTGTCCCTTGTTATTTGCTCTACTGTTTTTCGCAAGCGCCTTGTCCACCCGCATATTGACCGTCTTGCTATCGGCTTGTGCTGCCTGCCTCTGCGCTTTTGTCATAACCGTGTAGGCGAGCTTGCGTTTGCGCCAGCGTAGTTCCCGTGTGCCGTCAAAGTGTTGGTATAGCGTGACCTTCGCACCCCGCATCCCCAACCCTGTCCCGCTGGTTGCCACTTGCATCAGATGGCCCTCGTGTTGGCAGGAGAGGTTCTTTGACAGTGTTTTTTCTGTCTGCACAGACAGGATGCGCGTCAGGTCTTCCGCCGTGCCTTGATAGGGCAGATGCGCGTCTTGC
>DATKVZ010000018.1:0-14667 GCA_035529795.1 Gallionella sp.
CACTAAATCACCCTTGGAGAAAATACCCCGACGTCAAACCCGCCACCGAGGGGCGTTGCGCCACTCCGTAACGGGGGTGGCACAGGCGAAGGGGACATTTCTACTTTGCAGGGAAGGGGACATTTCTATTTAGCGTTGACACTACGATTTTATCCACTGCAATTTTATTTTATTTGAACGGTCTGGGGCGAGGGGTCTTATCTGTCGATGGTGGCAGAATCGGCAACTTGAAATCAGGCTGGACTCCGGTGAGTGTCTTCAGAAAGGCGACAATTTGGCTGGTTTCATCCTTGCTAAAACTGCGCCCGAGCTGCAGCCTTCCCATGGTTTCCACTGCTTCGCCCAAAGTCCAGACAGCGCCGTCATGAAAATAGGGGTAGGTTAATTCGATATTGCGCAGGATCGGCACTTTAAAATTCATGCGATCCGCATCCTTTTTGGTAACGGCGATCCGTCCTTCTGCCTTGTTGTCAGTCTGGTAGGTGTCAAACAAGCCAAACTTCTGGAATGATCCACCGCCCATGGCAATCCCGTTGTGGCAGGCTATGCAACCGGTATCCTTGAACAGCTTGTAACCGGCCAGTTCGGTACTGTTTAACGCCTTCTTGTCGCCCTTCAACCACTTGTCGAAACGCGAATCTGGAGTAACCAGGGTTTCTTCAAAAGCCGCGATGGCATCGGTCACCATGTCGATATTGATGTCGCCAGAGCCGAACACCTGCTTGAATTCGGCGCGATATTGCGGAATGGAATTCAACACATCTACAGCCAGTTGGTGGGTAAATGCCATTTCCCCTGGGTTGGCGATAGGGCCGCCAGCCTGTTCTTTCAGGTCCTTGGCACGTCCATCCCAGAATTGTGCCAGATTCATGCTCGAATTCAGGACGGTAGGCGAATTAATTGGCCCCTGCTGCCATTGATCACCGATAGATGTCTGCAGATTATCCGTGCCGCCCATGCTCAGGTTATGACAGGAATTGCAGGAGATAAAGCCGGACTTGGACAGCCTGGGATCGAAAAAAAGCTTCTTGCCCAATTCCATCATCGGCTTATTTTTGACGGTTGCGGTGGGAACAGGTTGGATGGGTTCGCCGGCTGCTGCCGGCAAACAAATCATCGAGGTTGAAATAACCATCAGTGTTACCAACAAGGTGTGCGCTTTCATGGTCGTATCCTTTCAAGGGGCTTAAACATCATAAAATTCAGATCTAAAATGCGGTTTCTGCAAGGGCATCACGGTGGCGGGTTGTGGATATCGAAATCATTGACACGGCGAGGCAGAAAAATACCGCCCAGTAGTTCAAATAACCCTACGCTGAGGGCACAATACCATATTCCGAGTTAAAACAAGCGTGTTGGGCCATATTTGAACGGTCAAATGAAACAAGGAAAAAAAGGGCCATCCAGTAGGGGGTAAAGGGGTTAGCTTAAACTGTATCCTTTGATTCTTGGTGTTGTCTTTGAGCCAACCACTCTTGCATCCCACGCGCGCGGGGGCAAATTTTATAGCATGCTGGTGGGATATATTCGCGCTTGAGTTACGCTGCGCTGGCGTCGATTTAATTGCCACGGTCTTCTTTTTGGCGCCGGGCGACAATCGTCGTCCTATTGGTTGTCGTCAGAACCAGCGCACCGGTTTTGTCGAGGCGGTAGCTTTCCACTGTAGGCAACAGTTTCAGCAGTTGGTATTCCTGGTTCATCAGCGCTTCGGGGCACATCATCATCGTTGTTCCGGCTGGCGTAATGGTCAGTCGCTTGCCATTCGATTTGTAGCTTCCAAGGATGCGGTTGCAAGTGGCGCTGCCGGCCAGACTGCCATCCGAAAAGAATTGCAGGCTGGCATGGCTGTTGTCGATCACGCCGTTCCCCGCGATGTCCTCGATCACCCATTCCTGGCCCAGCAGGGGAGCCTTGTCAGTGGCCATCAGATACTCTGCCACAGCCCGGTAAGCGGGCAGCGACGTCGGATCACTGGCGGCATTGGCGGCCACGGGATTTGATGCAAAGCGAACGATCACCATATCGGCCTTCGGGTCAATCCAAATCGTCTGGCCATGCACGCCGCGCGCTGCATAGGCGCCGTGGTCGTCATTGCTGATCCACCACATGGCGCCGTAGCTCCAGCCTGGCAAAAGGTCGTAGCCCGCTTTAGCGAACGTCTCCCGCTTACCTCCCTTGCGGATGCTGGCGATGGCCGCTTGCGGTACGATCTGTTGGCCGCCCGACAGGCCGTTGTTTAGCATTAGCTGGCCCAGCCGGGCCATGTCACGCAGGGTGGTGTTGAAGCCGCCGCCGGCAAAAGGCGTGCCGATGGAGTCCACGGTGTAGAACGCCTCGTACTCGGTGCCGATGTGGCTCCAGACGCGCTCGGACAACTGCTGCCCCACCGATTTACCGGTCGTGCGGGCGATGAGCCAGCCGAGCGCATCGGCATTGATGGTCTTATAACCAAACGCCTCGCCATGCGCGCCTTTCTTTTTGACTGTTTCCAGAAACTCGAAATAGCTGCGCGGGCCGGTGTAGTCTGCCGGCTTGGGCAGCGGGCTGCCCGCTTCGGCATAGGCCCAGACTTCGGCCTTCGGGTCGGTATAGTCTTCGGAATAGTCGAGTGCGGTGGTCATATCCATGACCTGGCGCACGGTGGCGTCGCCAAACGCGCTGTGTTTCAACTCAGGGATGAGGCTGCCTACCCGTGCTGTTTCATCGAGCTTGCCTTCAGCGACCAATATCTCACCCAGCAAGCCCGTCAGCGATTTGGTGACCGACATGGCGCCGCGCAAGCTGTCGGGGCTCAGGCAGCCCGTGTAGCGCTCGTACACCACGCGGCCATGGTGGAGGACGATGACTCCGTCGGTGTAGTTGGCATCAAACGCTACCTTCCAGGTCATTTTTTTGCCGCCGCCCAGCGGCGTGAAGGTGACCTGGTCGAGCGAGGGGTCGAGCGCAGTGGACAGCTTGCTGGCACCCATGCTGCCCTTGCTCACGCTGGTGGTAGGCATGAGTTCGCGGAAGTGGCAGACTGTCCAGCGCAGCTTGGGAAACGCAAAGTAATCGGAATCGGTAAAGCGAATGGTCTTGTCGGCAGGTGGTGGAAAGCCTTGCATCCAGCCCATCACCTCGGGATTGGAAGCCTGGGCCGACAATGGCGTCGCCTGTTGTTGCGCCATCGCGGTACCTCCCAAAATCAGTGCTGAGGTCAAGGCCAGCGTGATCATATTTTTCATTTTGCGTTCCCCCATTCAGTTTCGCAATTCTGACTGCACGGCATGAATCAAAGGTGTCAGCTCAGCTTCGCATTATATTTTCTCATTCCGACTCTCCTGTTCACTGTTCAAAATCCGAATTCACTTTGATCTTCAATTCTCGCACTTTGATCGTGCTTCACCATCGGCCTGCCCGGACGCTTTTGCGCACGCCGCACACCGGCTGCAGCACACATGATTTCGTTGAACCGTTCGCTTCCCAGCGGCTGGCCCTGTACCAGTGCAAGGCGTATAGCAAGGCGCGACTGCCGTGATCGATGATGCCGAATAGTGAATGGCACTTACCCTGGGTGTCGGTTTTGCCGGTGAGGTCGATGCCCCAGATGAGGTTGCGCGGAATTATTTTGGGTTTGGCGTGCTTGAGATTGCGACGCAGGATTTGGATTTCGTATTCGTGCTGTTGCAGCACCTGGTGCACGTAGGTTTTGCCGACGGTGACGCACCCGCAAGGGGTACGCCGGTGGGTGCCCCGCTGCTGCGCGGCGACCCTTTCGCAGTTACGCGAAGCGGCATAGCGGCGGTTGCAGATGTCGGCGATGGTGGTACCCATGCGCGCAACCTACCCCGCCTTGAGCCGTCGGTCAATATGCCAAACGGCCTATATATTTCGAGCTAGCCGAC
Organism: Gallionella sp.; assembly: GCA_035529795.1. Taxonomy (GTDB): domain Bacteria; phylum Pseudomonadota; class Gammaproteobacteria; order Burkholderiales; family Gallionellaceae; genus Gallionella. The sequence continues at coordinate 3,885 of DATKVZ010000018.1, forward strand.
GCTGACCCGCCCGAATTTGCGCTTGCCGACCTGCGCCACGACAACCGCGCCAGCCTTGATTTGCAATGCCTTGTCGCTGATCTTTTCACCGTCTAATTTAACGGCTCCGGCATCGATCATACGCAGTGCCTCTGAGGTGCTGGAAACCAGCCCGGCTTGCTTGAGCAGATTGGCGATGGCGATTTGTCCGTCTGTGCTGGCGACGGAGATTTCCGGCATGTCTTCCGGTAGCACGCCCTTTTGAAAACGCGCCTCGAATTCCGTCAGTGCATTTTCCGCCGCCTGCCGTGAATAGAAACGCGCGACAATTTCCTGCGCCAGCAATACTTTGATGTCGCGCGGGTTGCGCCCCTGCCCCACCTCGGTGCGCCAGCCGGCAATCTCGCCCAGGCTGCGGAACGACAGCAATTCCAGGTAGCGCCACATCAGTTCGTCGGAAACCGACATCAACTTGCCAAACATGTCCTGCGGCGTGTCGGTGATGCCGATGTAGTTGCCCAGCGACTTGGACATTTTGTTCACGCCGTTCAGCCCTTCCAGCAAGGGCATGGTGAGCACGCACTGCGCGGGCTGGCCGTAGTGCTTTTGCAGTTCACGCCCCATCAGCAGGTTAAATTTCTGGTCGGTGCCGCCCAGTTCGATGTCCGCCTTGAGTGCGACGGAGTCGTAGCCCTGCACCAGCGGATAGATGAATTCATGGATGGCGATGGGCTGGTTTGTCTTGTAGCGCTTGCCGAAATCGTCACGCTCCAGCATTTGCGCCACAGTGTGCGTCGCAGCCAGTTTGATCAGATCAACCGCGTTGAATTTGTCCATCCAGGTCGAGTTGAACACGATTTCAGTCTTGGCCGGATCGAGCACCTTGAACACCTGATCTCGGTAGGATTGGGCATTTTCCAGCACTTGTTCGCGCGACAATGGCGGGCGGGTGGTGTTCTTGCCGGTCGGGTCGCCGATCATGCCGGTGAAATCGCCGATCAAAAATAGCGCGTGATGCCCCAAATCCTGCAGCTGACGCATCTTGTTGAGCAATACGGTATGTCCAAGATGCAAATCTGGCGCGGTAGGGTCGAACCCCGCCTTAACGCGCAGCGGGCGGCCAGTTGCAAGCCTTTGTTTTAATTCATCCTCAAGTAATAGTTCATGGGCGCCGCGCTTGATCTGGGACAGTGCATCATCCTGCGATATCTTTGGAGTTGTCATTTCAGTTATATTCGCCATCAATTCAATTTCGGAAAAAATAATTGTTACCACTCATCCCCATTTTTCAACCGCTCGTCGGCCATGTTTTACCACTCGATTTTGTCATCCCCCATCTATCAGCCCGGTTTTGAGGGAATGATCCTTTCTGGTAAAGTGCGCACCAGTCGAAAACGTAATACGTTGCTAAAACAAAAAAAGCAGCCCTAAAGGAGGCACGAATGTTAACCCAAAACCTGCTCAACCAAGAACGCAAAATGAAATTGCGCTGGTTTGTCACCTTGTCTGCCATGCCGTTGCTGGGCGTGGTCACCGCGTTCGGCCTGGTGCCGCAAAGCGATCTTGGCCTTGCCCCAACCAGGGTTGCCATCGAGGAAATCGCTTTACCCAAAGCCGCTCCCAACATAAATACTGTCGCCAGCTTCTGGCGCAACGAACGTGTGCAACGCGGCGATACTGTGGACGAACTGCTGCGCCGTCTGAATGTTGAAGATGCTGATGCCAGCACCTATCTGCGCACTGTTCCCGAGGCTGAATCTTTCCGCAAGCTGGCCGTTGGCCGCGAAGCACAGGCCGAAACCAATGCTGTTGGTGAACTTGTTACACTGCGCTATCTCGGCGACGAAGACGCACAAATTGTGATTGAAAAACAGGGTGATAGTTACATAACCCGTACCCTGCCGGCACAACTGGAAAAACGCCTGTTTGTGCGCACCGGCGAAATCAGCACCAATTTGTATGCTGCAACTGATGCAGCCGAAATGCCGGAGGCCGCGGCCAATCAATTGGTTGAAATTTTCAGCGGGGACATCGACTTCCATCATGATTTGCGCAAGGGCGACAAATTCACCGTGGTGTATGAAATGATCTACAGCAACGGTACGCTGGTGGATACCGGTCGTATCCAGGCTGCCGAATTCACCAATCAGGGTCAGATTTACCGAGCCGTCTATTTCCAGAATGATTACTACACTGCGGAAGGAAAGAGTGTCCGCAAAGCGTTTCTGCGTTCACCCATCGCATTTTCGCGCGTGAGTTCCGGCTTTACCAAATCGCGTTTCCACCCGGTGCTGAACAAATGGCGTTCGCATAAAGGTGTCGATTTTGCCGCTCCAATTGGCACAAAAGTCAAGGCAACTTCCGATGGTGTTATTGCTTCTTTCGGCAGACAAGGCGGCTACGGCAATGTCATCATGATTAATCATCAAGGAAAATTTACTACGGTGTACGGCCATTTGTCGCGCTTTTCCAAGGAATTACGCCGCGGCCAGCGCGTGGCGCAGGGTGATGTGATTGGCTATGTTGGCATGACCGGTTTGACCACCGGTCCGCACCTGCACTATGAATTCAGGGTCGACGGCCAGCAGCGCGACCCGTTGCGCGTTGCCCTGCCGGATGCAAAGCCAATTGGCGCTGCTGATAAAGTAGCGTTTCAATCGGTGGCGGACAGTTTTGTCGCGCGCCTGAATCTGTTGCGCAACACCAACCTCGCCAAGCTCGACTAGGCTGCGCGTGCCGCTGCCGGAACTGTATGCGGGGTTGATGTCCGGTACCAGTCTGGACGGCATCGATGCCGTCCTGGTTGATTTAAGCCGGACGCAATCCAAGCTGCTCGCCACGCATTACCTGCCCTTTGATGATGCGCTGAAAAACACTTTACTGGCGCTGCATCAACCCGGCAACAACGAGCTGCACCGGACGCAATTGGCCGGCAATCAATTGGCGCGGCTCTATGCCACTGCGGTCAACGCACTGCTGGACAAAACGAACCTGTCGAACACGAAAATCAAGGCCGTCGGCTGTCACGGCCAGACCATCCGCCACTGCCCCGAACACAGTTACACCCTGCAAATTGGCAATGCCGCACTGCTTGCCGAATTAACCGGCATTACCGTCATCAGTGATTTCCGCAGTCGTGACATTGCCGCAGGAGGGCAGGGTGCACCACTGGTTCCCGCATTTCATGATCAGGCGTTGCGTCACCCGGACAGACACCGTGTCATCGTCAATATTGGCGGCATCAGCAACCTGACCGATCTTCCCCCCAACGGCAATACGACGGGTTTTGACTGCGGTCCCGGTAACCTGCTGCTGGATGCCTGGTGCAGACAATACCAGGGTAAGCCTTACGATGACGACGGCGCATGGGCGGCATCCGGCCAGATATTGCCTGCGCTGCTGGCGCGTATGCTCAATGAATCGTTTTTCTCCCGGCCGCCACCCAGGAGCAGTGGGCGCGATCTGTTTAATATGGCGTGGCTGCAGGGCAAACTGCAAGGCGATGAACGCGCGGAAGATGTACAAGCCACGCTGCTGGAACTGACCTGCCAAACCATTGCGCAATGTATCCGTCAATATTGCACCGGTGCAACAGAAATATATCTGTGCGGCGGCGGCGCACATAACCTGACCTTGCGCACTCGCCTCACCGCCTTGCTGCCGGGCAGTTGCGTACAAACGACCGACACCCTCGGCGTGGATGGCGACTACCTGGAGGCCATCGCCTTCGCCTGGCTGGCGCAACAGACGTTGCACGGCAAATCCGCCAATCTGCCACTGGTCACCGGCGCCAGGCACGCGTGCATACTGGGTGCGATTTATTACGCTTAGTCGTCGCATCTCAGCTTCCGGTAAAGTGTCGATGTGCCGTTCCACAATATCCGTTTATTTACAGGTTTCTTTTGTCTACAAATACTGCGCTATCCGCAAGCGCCCAGCGCCGCAAGGCACGGCTTGAATCCCTTGCAACTATCGAGTTTCCCGCCGACTTGCCGGTGGTGGGTAAACGCGAGGAGTTGGCGCGTGCCATCAGCGATCATCAGGTGGTCATCGTGTGCGGCGAAACCGGTTCGGGCAAGACCACACAGCTGCCAAAAATCTGCCTGGCGTTGGGGCGCGGTATTCACGGTTGTATCGGCCATACCCAGCCGCGACGTGTGGCGGCGCGCTCGGTGGCGTCACGCATCGCGTTCGAACTGAAGACTGAGCTCGGTGGCGCAGTCGGTTACAAGGTGCGCTTCCACGATAAAGTGTCGCCTGACACCAGTATCAAGTTGATGACCGACGGCATTCTGCTGGCGGAGATTCACAGCGATGCATTACTGAAAAATTATGACACGCTGATCATCGATGAGGCGCACGAGCGTTCACTCAATATCGACTTTCTGCTCGGTTACCTTAAACAGCTGTTACCGCGTCGTCCCGACCTCAAACTCATCATCACTTCGGCCACACTGGATGCGGATCGTTTTGCCAGACACTTTGATGCGCCGGTGGTTGAGGTGTCGGGGCGTAGCTATCCGATTGAGACGCGCTATCGCCCGTTGCAGGTGAACGAGGAAGGCGAGGCACAGGATGTGCCGCAGGCGGTAAGTGCTGCGCTGGATGAGCTGGCGGCCGGCGGATTAAGGGGGGATGTGCTGGTATTCCTGCCGGGTGAGCGCGAGATTCGCGACACGGCGGAGGTATTACGCAAGCACCATCCGAAAGGAATTGAAGTGCTGCCGCTGTTCGCGCGGCTGTCGGCGGCGGAACAGGATCGGGTGTTCAAGCCCACCTCGGGCATGCGCCGTGTGGTGCTGGCGACCAACGTTGCCGAAACCTCGCTGACCGTGCCCAATATCGGCTACGTGATCGATTGCGGATTGGCGCGGGTGAATCGTTACAGCATCCGCCAGAAGGTCGAGCAGTTGCATGTCGAAAAAATCTCGCGTGCCGCCGCCAACCAGCGTGCCGGGCGCTGCGGGCGGGTGATGAGCGGCGTGTGCATCCGTCTGTACGATGAAGCGGATTTTTTGCAGCGCGTGGAATTTACCGATCCGGAAATTTTCCGCGTGTCGCTGGCGACCGCGATCCTGCGTATGAGCGCCCTCAATCTGGGCGACATCGCCGAATTTCCGTTCATCGAGCCGCCCAGTCCGCGCATGATCGCCGACGGCTATCAACTATTGTCAGAGTTGGGGGCGATTACTGACCTCCCCTCTCCCGCAAGCGGGAGAGGGGTTGGGGGAGAGGGCGGTCGCGAGCTGACAAAACTGGGCCATGAGCTGGCCAGGCTGCCACTCGACCCGAAAATTGCGCGCCTGCTGCTGGCGGGGCGGCAGCATCACTGCCTGACTGAAATTCTCATCATCGCCAGCGCGCTGTCGGTACAAGACCCGCGCGAACGCCCGCTGGACCGGCAAGAGGCGGCTGATGCCGCGCACAAGCATTTTGCCGACGAACGTTCCGATTTCCTCGCCTATTTGAAATTGTGGGCCTGGTTCGAACAGGCAGTGGCGCACAAAAAATCCAACCGCTTATTGGCCGAAGAATGCCGTAGAAATTTTCTTTCGCCGTTGCGCCTGCGCGAGTGGCGCGAATTGCATCAGCAGTTGCATGCACAGGTCGCCGAGATGGGATGGTTTGAACGCACGGCTGATTTAAGCCCCTCTCCCTCCGGGGGAGGGGCTATAGCCTCCTCCAGACCATCAGCTGTCCGCTCTAACTCTTCTGTTCCCGCGACCTACGAACAAATCCACAAAGCGCTACTGTGTGGCCTGCTTGGCAACATCGGTACGAAGAGCGTGGATAGCAACGAATACCTCGGGGCGCGCGGCATCAAATTCTTCATCGCGCCGAATTCGGTGCTGGCAAAAAAAGGTGCGAAGTGGGTGGTGGCGGGCGAGCTAATCGAGACGCATCGCCTGTATGCACGCTGCGTGGCGCGCATCGAACCGGAATGGCTGGAGGAGGTCGGCGCGCATCTGATCAAGCGGCATTACTACGATCCGCATTGGGAAAAGAAAGCCGCACAGGTCACAGCTTTTGAGCGCAGCACACTCTACGGGCTGCTCATTAACCCGAAGAAGCGCGTGCATTACGGGCCGATGAATCCTGCCGAGTCACGTGAAGTGTTCATCCGCCAGGCGCTGGTCGGTGGAGAATTTAACACCCAGGCGCCATTTTTTGCACATAACCAAAAACTGATACATGCTATCGAAGCGCTGGAGCACAAGGCGCGCCGCCCCGATGTACTGGTCGATGACGAGCTGATCTGCGCTTTCTACGACGGCCGCATTCCCGCAGACATTCACAACGGTGCGGCGTTCGAGCATTGGCGCAAGGAAGTAGAACGTGACAACATCAGACTGCTGTACCTGAAAAAAGATGACCTGATGCGCCACGAAGCGGCGGGTATCACCACCGACCAATTTCCGCCGCAACTGAAGATCGACAGTGTCAGTTTTGCGCTGAGCTACAACTTCTCGCCCGGCAAAGGTGACGATGGCATCGCGCTTGCCGTGCCGCTGGCACTGATCAATCAGGTGAGCGCGCCGCGTTGCGAGTGGCTGGTGCCGGGATTACTGGCGGAGAAGGTGACGCAGTTGATCAAGACGCTGCCGCAGCGATTGCGCCGCCATCTGGTGCCGGTGCCGGAATTCGCGACAGCGTTCTGTCGCGATGTGCTGCCATCAAACACGCCGCTGTTGCAGGCACTGGTACGCTATATCCACGAACAGAAACAGCTCGATGTGCCGCTGGATGCATTCCGCCTGGAACAACTGCCGCCCCACCTGCTGATAAATTTCCGCGTGCTGGACGAGCATGGCCGACAGTTGGGAATGTCGCGCAACTTCGCACAATTGCATGGTGAGCTTGCACCACACGCAGCGCCGGTCGCGGTCGTGGTGGCGGCAAAAGAGCAGGGCATAGCGGTGCAGCAGCAGCGCTATAGCGCGTGGAATTTCGGCGACTTCAAACCGACATGCGAGGTGATACGTGCCGGGCAAACAGTCACGCTGTACAACGCGCTGGTGGATGATGGCGACGCGGTGCTGCTGCGCGCCTTCGATACACGCGATGCGGCGCTCATTGCGCATCGTGGCGGGTTGCGCCGTCTGTTCATGTTGCTGCTCAAGGAGCAAGTGAAATATCTGGAAAAAAACTTGCCCGATGCGCAACGGCTGGGCATGTTGTTTATGCCGTTTGGCACGCAGCAGGAGTTGCAGCAACAGATACTGGCGACCACCTTCGAGCGCTGCTGTCTGAACGACCCGTTGCCGGGCAACGAAACGGAGTTCTCCGCACGCGGCAAAGAGGCGAAAAACCGTCTGCTGCTGATCGCGCAGGAGATTGCGCGGCTGGTCGGCAACGTGCTCAGCGAACACCAGGTGGTACAAAAGAACATCACGCAACTCAAGACGCACAACCAAGCCAATCAAGACGTGCGCGCGCAACTGGAATGGCTGCTGCACAAACGCTTCATCGCCGAAACGCCTTATGAGCGCCTGCAGCATGTGCCGCGCTATCTCAAGGCGATCGGCCTGCGCATCGAAAAGCTGCGCACCAACCCGGCACGCGACGCGCAATGCATGACGCAGATGCAGCCGCTGCTGCAGGCGTGGCAGAAGCTGCGCCAGGTACAACAGGGCAGGTCTGATCCGCGCACCGAAGAGTTTGCCTGGCTACTGCAGGAACTGCGCGTGTCGCTGTTCGCGCAGGAGTTGAAGACTCCGGTGATTGTGTCGGTGAAACGGCTGGAGAAAATGCTGGCGGCGCTGCGTTGAGAGCGGCACGCTATAATCCACGCAACAACCGGTAAAGGAAGCTGAATATGAATAAGCAAGAGATTGAATTATTAAGCAAGGAAATCGAAATACTGATGGCCGAACGCGCGCGTCTGCTCAAGGTGGCGGGTGCGGCAGCGATACTGGTGGCAAATGCCGATGCCGTGGAATTGCCGGAAGCGGCGCTGGATGCGGCGGAGGCACTGTCCGAGGCACTGAATGCCTTGCGCGAGGAGACGCTGAAGGATGCGCTCGATTCGGTACGGGCCGAGGCTGAATAGCACGCGGATGAAAAAACGTGCAGGGTGGATAGTCACCGGCAGCGGTATCCCGTTGGGCTATCGGCTATTCGAAGAAAAATTCTTCCGCACGTTAATCGGCCTTGGTTATCAGAGTGCGCCGCAACGGCGTGATGAAATTCTGCATTTTCTCGATGCGTGAACGCGTCACGATAATGAGATAGCGTAATGACCATACGGACAGAAAGTCGGAAGTCTGAAGTGGGGAGTGGGAGAAGCACTTCACAGGATGCGTGTTTGGGAAAAACGCTACCTCCCCGAACCTGGCAGTTACTGAATATCCTCGCGGACGGCGAATTCCATTCCGGCGAGGCTTTGGCGGAACAGCTCGGCGTGTCGCGCGCCAGCGTGTTCAATGCCTTGGCCAATGTTGCAGATTACGGTGTGACGCTGCAACGTATCCGTGGCCGCGGTTATCGACTGGCGCAGCCGTGGCAGCGTCTGGAACGCGAACAGGTGTTGCGCTGGTTGGGCGAGGATGCCGGCCAGTTGGAGGTGGAGATAGTGCCGCAAGCCACTTCCAGCAATGCCCTGTTGTTGCAACGCGCAGGGCTGGGCGCGGCACCCGGCGGTAGCGTGCTGGCGGTGGAATTGCAGACCGCCGGGCGCGGGCGGATGGGACGGACCTGGCACTCGGGTTTGGGCAGCACGCTGACATTCTCACTGCTGTGGCGCTTCGACTGCGGGCTGAATGCCCTGTCCGGTCTGAGTCTGGCGGTGGGTGTGGCCATTGTGCGCGCACTGAACAAGCTGGGTGCACAGGGCGTGCAACTGAAATGGCCGAATGACGTCCTGACCGGGCAGGGTAAATTGGGCGGCGTGCTGATCGAAGCGCAGGGCGATATGCTCGGGCCGAGCGCAGTGGTAATCGGTATTGGGTTGAATTTTTCCCTGCCGGAAAATTTCGCAAGCCGGGTTGGCCAGCCTGTCAGCGCGCTGGATGAAGTGTGCCGGGATATGCCCACACGCAACCAATTGCTGGCCGCCGTGTTGCAGAAGCTGGCAGGCGCGCTGCGACAATTTGCGCTGCATGGTTTTGCTGCGTTTCACGAAGAGTGGGAGCGTTACCATATTTATCAGAACCGGCCGATTCAGTTGCGCATGCCGGATGGCTCGGTCGAGAGCGGAGTTGCGCGCGGTGTCAGCAATAGCGGTGAATTGCGCCTGGAAACCGCGCAGGGAATTCGGCAATTCAATTCCGGCGAAGTGGGAGAATGGCGGTGAGATTGCTGATCGATGCGGGTAATACACGCATCAAGTGGGCATTGACGAGCGGGGACGACTGGTTGCGCGGCGCTGTACTGCCTGTCGAGCAGGCAGGCGAATTGCCACCGCAGTTTGCTGAAATTCGGGACATACGCCAAGTCTGGATAAGCAATGTCGCCGGCGAAGCTGTCATGCAGCACCTTCGTAATATTCGTGACAGTCAGTGTCATTTTATTACCGCGCGGGAGGCGCAGTGTGGCGTGCGCAATAGCTATGCCAATCCATCCCAACTGGGCAGCGACCGCTGGGCGGCACTAATTGCGGCATGGCATCTGGTACATGGACCATGCCTGGTCGTAAACAGCGGCACGGCAACCACGGTCGATGCCCTGTCGGCTACAGGAGAATTTATCGGCGGGCTGATTTTGCCCGGAGTGGAGTTGATGCAGCGCAGCCTGAAGGACACAACTGCCCAATTGAAATCGGGAAAGGGAAGCTTCCATGCATACCCGCGAAATACTGCCGACGCACTATTTAGTGGCGCGATACAGGCCAGTTGTGGCGCAATCGAGCGCCAATATGCGTTGCTTGACGGTGGCGACATGCCCGTAGTGCTGAGCGGCGGAGCATCTGCGATATTGCAGAACCACCTTAACTTACCATTGCAAGTCGTGGATAATCTGGTGCTGCAAGGTTTGCTGTTGATCGCACGGGAGGCGAACGCGCAATGAGAGCTTTATTCTGGATTTTACTGCTGGGAAACGTCATCTTTTTTGCGGCAATGCAATGGGGTGATGGCCTGATTGCTGATGAGCAACTCACACAAGCACAACCGGCATTGCACGAGGAAAAAATCCGCCTGTTGACCCCTCCGGTGACCGAGCCTGCAGAATCTTCGGTTGTGGCGGCTGAATCGACGCCGTCCGCAACCAAACCGGACGCGTCGGTTTGTCTGGAGTGGGGTGATTTCTCAGGGGCGGATTTAACGCGTGCCACGGCAGCCTTGTCCACGCTGCAACTCGGCGATAAATTAAGCCAGCATCAAGTGGAACATGCCATAGGTTACTGGGTGTATATCCCGCCCTCCAACGGCAAGGCAGCGGTAACCCAGAAAATTGCACAACTCAAGGCGCGCGGTATTGACGAGTATTTTGTCGTGCCGGATGCCGGGCCGTGGCTGAATGCTATTTCACTCGGCGTGTTCAAAACGCAGGAGGCGGCGCAAAGCTTTCTTGATGACCTGCAGCGAAACCGGGACGTGCGTACCGCGCAGATCGGCGAACGCGCCAGCAAATTCAAAACAACCGTGTTCGTGCTGAATGGATTGGATGCAACGACTGCGAGCGAGTTGGCCGAAATACAGAAGGGTTTTCCCGGAAGCATTCTGAAAAACGTTTCCTGCGCAAACATTGACAACGCGGGATGAAATCCGGAGAATGCCGCGCTCTCTGCGGTGATATAGCTCAGTTGGTTAGAGCACAGCACTCATAACGCTGGGGTCGGTGGTTCAAATCCACCTATCACCACCAA
>DATKVZ010000019.1:0-33107 GCA_035529795.1 Gallionella sp.
GCCGGCGACTAGGCTTCCATTTCTGTCGCAAGCAGGATCTCCGGCATTTTTTCACCGGCATCAAGCTAAGCTTTTATGTTTGATCAAACTGTTCGCCAACACACATAGTTAGATAAATAAATTGGTGTGGGAGATTCAACACGAAGCCGCTCAGCACAACCCGAACTGCATGTGACGCATCCAACGCCAAATTTGGGCGTCGATCCCACCAGTATCAACACCTAAACTCATCGCGTAATATTAACCGGGGTAAAATGGACCAGCCTTGCATTCGTTTTGTCTGGCCTCTATACTTACACCTATATCAGGCAACCTGATATATATGCAATCCCATTAGAAACCCATAGGAACAGCGTATGGCAAAAGATCAAGGTCGCTTTCAAACCTGTGGGGAACACAGTTGCAGAGGGTAATGTGGTGACACCCTTTCGCCCTGTCCTGCTTGGGCCAGTGGACACGCATCGCATCGATGCTGCCGACGGCAGCATACAGCTTAAATCGGCCATCCCGCTCGGGAGCTATCCAGGTCGTCTCACCGAACGGCTGGTACACTGGGCGACGCAAACGCCAGAGAAGATTTTCCTTGCTCGCCGCGGTGCGGACGGTACCTGGATCACCCTCACTTATGCACAAACCCTGACGCGCGTGCGCAGCCTCGCCCAAGCCCTGCTCAACCGGCACCTATCCGATAGCCGGACCGTCGTGATCCTTTCCGAGAACAGTCTCGAACATGCGCTTCTGGCCTTGGCGGCGATGCACGTCGGGATTCCATACAGTGCCGTGTCACCTGCCTATTCGCTCATCTCGAGCGATTTCGCCAAGCTCAGACACATCGCCGAATTGATGCGCCCGGGCCTCATCTACGCCAGCAACGGCAAGAAGTACGAAGCTGCACTCACCGCTATTGCCGGACCTCGCACCGAAATCGTCGTCGCAGAAAATCCGCCCGAACATTTAACCGCCACCCTGTTCGGCGATCTTCTCGCCACCCCTGCAACCTTCCGCGTCGAAGATGTATTCGACCGAACCGGACCGGAGAGCATCGCCAAGATCCTGTTCACCTCGGGTTCCACGGGCAACCCCAAGGGGGTGATCACCACTCAGCACATGCTCTGCGTCAACCAGCAGCAAGCACTACAAACTTTTCCCTTCCTTGCAGAGGCGCCGCCTGTGACACTGTGCTGGCTGCCATGGAACCACACCTTCGGCGGTAGCCTGTCGTTCGGCATGATGCTCTACAACGGTGGTAGCTTTTACATCGACGACGGCAGACCGGTGCCGGGCGGCATCGAGACCACCGTCGCCAACTTGCGCGACGTAGCCACGACCCTCTATTCCAACGTACCCAGGGGCTTCGAGAACCTGCTCCCCTATTTCGAGGCCGACGCCGGTTTGCGCGACCATTTCTACAGCCGCCTGCAGATGCTGCACTATGGCGGTGCCAGTTTGCCACAGCACGTCTGGCAGCGACTCGAGGAACTCGCCATAAAGTCGCGCGGCGAGCGCGTTGTCATCACCTCTGGCCTAGGCTGCACCGAGGCAAGCCCTGCGGCGCTGTTCATCAACTGGCCCGGCAGCCGTTCCGGCATGCTCGGTGTACCGGTGCCGGGTTTGACCCTGAAGCTGGTGCCGAACGGGGATAAGCTGGAGGCACGCTACCGGGGACCGAATGTGATGCCCGGCTACTGGCGCGATCCGGAACTGACCCAGTCGGCTTTCGATGCGGATGGTTTTTATTGCTCTGGCGATGCGCTGAAGTTCATCGACCCGGCCGATGTGAACAAGGGCTTCCTGTTCGATGGGCGGATCGCGGAAGATTTCAAGCTGACTACTGGAACGTGGGTGAGCGTGGGGACGCTGAGAGCATCACTGGTAATGGCTTGCGCACCATTGATCCAGGACGCGGTGATTACCGGCCTGGACCAGGATTACATCGGTGCAATATTGTTCCCTAACCTGTCTGCATGCCGGCAGGCATCGAATCTTCCGGACAGTGCGACCCAGGCCGAACTGGTATCTCATCCCGAGGTGCGCCTGCGCATCCAGACAGCCCTGGATTCCTTTGCCAAAACCAGTACCGGCAGTGCCAGCCGGGTGGAACGGGCAATCCTGGCAACGGCAGCGCCTTCCATCGATGTCGGCGAGGTCACCGACAAGGGCTCGCTCAATCAGCGTATCGTGCTAAAAACGCGTGCCGCTGTTGTTCAATTGCTATATGCCGAGGCAGTAACAGCTGAAGTAATGGTCGTCAGTAGCAAGCGTTGAAGCAATTCGCCAATCCCGGGATGCCGTAGCCGCTCAATTCGGGTGTCCACACTTCAGTCGGATCGGCGGGCTTTCGTGTCATGGCCGCTTCCGAGTAAGGAACGATGCGATCCCCTCCTGGATCGCTCTTTTTTTCAACGCTTGTAGGCTTGCAGACCCGGCTTGATGGTCTTGTCATCAAGGAACTGCTTGAGCCCCTGGGCACGACCTTGCTCCGGATCACGACCGTTCGACTGGTCGACCTTGGCGTACAGGTAATCCTCGCTCTGATCCCAAGTCAGCTCACGGCAGCGCTTGAAGCCGTGCTTGGCGTAGCGCAGCACCACCTGGTTCTTTTCCAGCAGCTTGGCTGCCATCGCCTTGACCTCTTCGCGCAGTTGGGCGCGCGGCACGCTCTTGTTGACCAGACCCATCTGCGCTGCCTGCGCACCGGTGAAAGTCTCACCGGTCATGATGTAGTACAGCGCCTGACGATGGCTCATGGTGTCTGCCACTGCTTTGCTCACCAGATTGCCCGGAGGTATACCCCAATTGATTTCCGACAGGCCGAACACGGCTTCGTCGGCGGCAACCGCCAGATCGCAGGCTACCAGCGGCGAGAAAGCGCCGCCGAAGCACCAGCCGTTGACCATGGCGATGGTCGCCTTGGTGTAGAAACGCAGTAACTTCCATTGCCACTGCGAACAGTCGCGGCGCATGCGCTCCTGCGCAATTTCCGGCTTGCCGTCAGTCTCGCGGAAGTATTCCTTGAGATCCATGCCTGCAGACCAGGATTCACCGGCGCCGGTGAGTACCAAAACTTGCGCATCTTCATCAAGTTCGATGGTTTCCAGCACGTCGATCATTTCCCGGTTGAGCGTCGGGCTCATTGCATTGCGCTTCTCGGGACGATTCAGCGTAACCCAGGCAATACCTTCTTCAACAACGACCTCAACCGTCTTCCAACGTCCCTGATAATTTGCCATACTCGGTTCCCTCTCAAGATATTCGTCATATATCAGGCTACCTGATACTATTGGCAGTATAGAGGCCAAAGAATCCGAATGCAAGGAGCAGCAAATGAAAAATACATCCGCGGCAGCAAACACCGGTGCAAGCATGCCCACGGGTATCTCCTACCTGATCGGGCGCCTCGACCGGCTGCTGCGCCGCCGTCTGGGGGAAGTGCTCTCGCCCCAGGGATTGACCGTGCAGCAATACACGGCTTTGGCCGTGCTGGGTGCCCGCGGGCAGCTTTCCAACGCCCAGCTGGCGGAACGTTCGTTCGTCACGCCACAGACTGCCAACGAGATGGTAAAAGGCATGGAAGGCCGGGGCTGGATAGAACGCTCACCTGACCCCGGCCACGGCCGAATCATCCATTTGCGGCTGACACGAACCGGACGTGCAATATTGAACAGGGGTCACCTGGCCGCAGCAGAACTCGAACAGGTCATGCTCGCCAGGATGCCCATAAGCGAAAGGGAACTGCTGCTTGGGCATCTCAAGACTTGCGCGCAAACACTGGGGGCAATGATCATCGAGGGTGGCGAGTAATTGATCCCAATACAAATAGAAACGGAATGCCGCAGGGCCGCATGCATAGTCCTGATGCGATTAGCGTCCATTTGCCGAGTAAGGATCAAGCAGGGCGAATCGGGTTATGCCACCCTCAACATAACGGCGTAATACACCGGTGTTCACCAGGTAATTCAGGTGCGCAAGCGCCTCGCCCATGGCAAAACTTATTTGATGGCCGTCCAATCCCGGTCGAAAAAGATGTGTCAGCAGCCCGCCGGCGGTAACGGGTCCTTTGGCTGCTACCGCCAGGAGGGTATCCAGACGCTCTCTATGGTGAGCTTTCAACTCGGCTATACGCGTGTGGGCACCATAAAACGGTCTTTTGTGTGAAGGCAAAACGAGGGTATCGGAACGTAAAGCGCCGTTGAAGTGATCAAGGCTTTGCAAATAAAGGTGTAGCGGATCCGCTCCGGGTTCATCCGGCCAGACGCTGACATTGGCTGTAATCTCCGGCAGCAGTTGGTCACCGGCAAGCAATACCCCGAGTTCGTCGCAGTAGAGCGAGACATGCTCGGGCGAATGCCCCTGCCCGACGATCACCCGCCAGGATCGGTCGCCTATCATGAGCACGTCGCCAGCGAACAGGCGATTGAATGATGATGGCAATTGAACGCCGTCAGCATAGCGAATCATCCCGGTGCGAAACGGTTCCCGCAGGGATTCGTCCAGACCATTTTCGATATAGAACTGGTAGCGGTGTTCGAAATTGTCCGTGCTTGAACGCCGGACAGCCAGATTGGCGATCAACCATTCCGCCTGGGTTATCCACGGCCGCAAATTCCATCGATCAGACAGCCATGCGGCGTTCCCCGCATGATCGGGATGAAAATGGGTAATGATCAATCGCTTTACTGGCTTGCCCTTGAGCGTACTCTCCCAAACCGCCTCCCACTGGTTTCGGACATCTTCACGAGCATAACCGCAATCGATAATGGTCCAGCCATCGCTTTCTTCAAGCAGGTAAAGGTTGATGGAGCGCAAACGGAAAGGCAGCGGCGTATTGATCCAATGAATGCCCTGCTTCACCTCGATCGTGGCGCCGGCACCGGGATATTCCGGAAATGGATATTCAACTGCTCTGGTATCCCGGGCCATTTTTTCGATTTTCCTTTCTTGGTGGCGCGCGCCGAATTCAGGTTTCCCGGGCAATAATGTTGGCTTCTGCATTTACCCCTGCCTGCGTGGACATCAAATTCAAGCGTGCCATCAGTCTATCCGCTCAGACCCGCGCTGTCTCGTGGGTCTTCCAGGTCCGGCTTTCCGTGCAAATGGCTGCGGCTTTGAACTGCACGGTTTCGCCCCGTTCAGAACGGATAGGGATGTGCGGTGGCCTGCACCGTGATCCAGCGCAACTGGGAGAAGTTTTCCCAATTGGAGGGACCACCGATGTTGCCGCCATTGCCGGAGCAGCCACAGCCGCCAAAAGGATTGACGCACTCGTCATTGACGGTCTGGTCGTTGATGTGCAGCATACCGGAGTGCAGCCGATCGCCGATACGCATGGCGCGGCCAAGATCGGCACTGATGATGCCTGCTGACAGGCCGTATTCAGTATCGTTGGCCAGGGTGATGACTTCCTCGTCGCTGCTGAAACTGATGACGTTTGCGACAGGGCCGAAAACTTCCTCGTTAAACGCGCGCATGCCGGGTTTGACGTTGGAAAGCACGGTGGGTTTGTAGAACAGTTTTTCGTAGCTGCCGCCGGCCTCGAGTTTGGCACCGGCTTTGATGCTGTCATGAACAATGGAATGCACCTTGTCGCGCTGGCGCTCGCTAATCAGGGGGCCGATGGCAACATTGTCCGTAGCCGGGTTCCCCACTGGCAAATGCGATGCTTTTTCCGCCAAACGGCGGATGAAATCGGCCGCGACCTTTTCATGCACGAAGATGCGGCCTGAGGCCATGCAAATTTGGCCCTGGTGGAGGAAAGCACCCCAGGCGGCATTGCTGGCGGCCACATCCAGGTCGGCGTCATCGAGCACAATCAGCGGACTCTTGCCGCCCAATTCCAGGGTGACTTTTTTCAGGTGCTTGCCCGCCACTTCGGCAATACGCCGTCCCACCGCGGTGGAACCGGTGAAGGCAATCATGCGCACAGCCGGGGATGAGCACAAGGCCTCCCCGGCTTCGGCTCCGCCTGGCAGAACTTGCAGCACCCCGGCGGGAAGGCCGGCTTCCTGAAGCACCCGTGCGATGATAAAGCCGCCGGAAACGGGGGTTTGCGGATCGGGCTTGAGGATCACCGCATTACCCGCGGCCAGTGCCGGCGCCACGGCGCGCAGCGAGAGGATCAGCGGAAAGTTGAAGGGCGAGATTACGCCAACCACCCCCAGGGGAATTCGTTTTGCATAACTTAACCGGCCTTCGGCCGAAGGCAGCACACTGCCCTGCGTTTCCAGAGGCATCGCCGCGGCGATGCTCATCAGTTCGATCGCTTCGCGGATTTCGTGCTGCCCCTTGAGCAGCACCGCGCCGCTTTCCCGCACCACCCAGAGCGCAAGTTCGTCCAGGTGTTGCTGCAGGATATTTGCTGCGCGACGGAAGATGACCGCTCTCTCCCGCGGCGCCATAGCAGCCCATACTTGCTGGGCGGCGACCGCAGTTTTCGCCGCATCGGCAACATCCTCGGTATTGGCCAGGCCGGTTTCGGTAAGAACCCCGCCCGTGGCGGGTTCCATCACGGCTTGATTGCCGCCTTTTGCGGCTGTCCAACTGCCGTTGAATACACTACTTTTCCAAACGTCATGGTTGAGAAGTTTGACATTGCTTGATGACATCTGTTTCTCCTTGGTTTGGATTTTTATATGTGTATAAAGGTGCTGGCGTTTATTTTTTCACAATCCTTCGGGTGATTTTCCTGTTTGTGAAGATATGCCCAGATTCATGATCATTAGCGCACCGGCCGCAAAAAAGGCGGGAAACGCCAATATTGCGAAAATGTGATCAAAACCAAGCTTTCGACGGATCAGCTCGGCGCCGAACATTGCTCCCGCAATCCCCCCAAAACGGCCTATCCCCATCATCCATGCCACGCCGGTAACTCTTCCCTGAGTGGGATAAAATCCGGTCGCCAGCGACGGCATGGAAGTCTGCGCGCCATTCATGGCAACGCCCATGATGAATACCAGCATTCCCAACCAGAATTGACTGCCGATACTTTGCCCTGTGGCATATAGAAGTATTCCAGTCAGTGCGTAGGTTACGGCGACTACCTTAAGCGGATTGAATCTCCCCATCATCCAACCGGAAAATACAGCACCCAAACCTCCGCCCAAGGTAAACAGTGCGGATATAAATGCCGCTCGCCCCATGCTGTATCCCGCGTCTTTGAATAATAGCGGCATCCAGCTTATGAGCAGATATATGATCACCAGGCCCAAGAAGTAAGTTGCCCATAACATTCCCGAACCTAGCCGGTACGGTTTTGAAAGTACGAGCCCTATCGCCGATTTAGAATCGGACAGTTTCGTCTCGCTGATGGTAAATGAAGTGATGTGCTTGAAATCCACACTGAAGATTCGATGGATTATTTTCCGTATCTTTTCCACTGGAAGTTTGCGCGCAACCAGAAACCTGACTGATTCAGGCAGTAACCAGACCATGAGTAAGGATAGCACCAAAGGTGTTAAACCACCGACGATCAATACTGGTCTCCAACCGTGTGCAGGGATCAACCAGGATGCGAGAAAACCGCCTCCCGATGCCCCCAGCGGAAAACCACAAAACATGGTGTTCACCAGCATGGAACGGGAACGTTCAGGCGAAAATTCAGACATCAGTGTTACAGCATTGGGCATGGCAGCCCCCAATCCCAGTCCGGTAAGGAAACGAAACACCGTCAACGATTCAAGCGAGGTTGAATAGGCAGAAACCAGGCTCCACACTCCAAAAAAGAATACCGATGTAACCAGCACCAGCTTACGGCCCAGTCGGTCGGCAATGGGGCCGCCAGAGATTCCGCCAATTGCCAGGCCGATCAGGGCCGCACTCAGTACCGGGCCAAGCAATGCATTGGGGATGCCCCATTCCTGGGCCAGTGAAGGTGCGATATAGCCGATTGCAGCAGTATCATACCCATCCACGGCGACGATCATAAAACCCAGCAGCAATATCAGCCACTGATAGGGCATGAGGCGCTGCTCATCGATATAAGACTGCACATCCATGGTGATGGTTTGACTCATTTCGTTCCCCCTGTTGAAGATGAAGTTATTAGTTTTATATTTTGCTCAACTCTGCGCTGGCTGAGCTGACGGGTTACAAGGTTGCATGCTCGCCCCGCATTATTAAATGCTTTCCAGCAGCATCAATCCTGCGGCAGTATTGGAAATCGGGATATGGTAATTGGCGTGTTTCCTGAGTACTTCGCCGCGAAGCGCGCTGCGGGCGACCACCCAGTTCAGCAGTTCCACACCCTGTGTTCCAGTTAGTTCAACCAGATCCTCGATGGAGTAGCGCGTGATCCACAGGGGATCACTGACGAGCTTCTCCATGAACATCAGATCGAATTCCTTGTTGATGAAACCCGCCCGCTTGCCGTCCAGCTGGTGTGAAAGACCGCCGGTGCCGAGAATAACCACGCGTGCATCGGTGTCCCAGGACTCGATCGCATCGCCGATCGCCTGACCGAGCGCAAAACAGCGCTTCACCGACGGCAACGGAAACTGGACCGTATTGACGCATACCGGCACGGTGCGCACCGGCCACTTCTGATCCGGCCACAGCAGCGCCATCGGCAGGGTAAACGCATGATCAACCGCCATTTCCTGGCAGGTGGTTATATCGAACTCAGTTGCGATCAGCGACTCGATGAGATGCCATGACAAGTCCTGGTCGCCCTGAAACGGCGGCACAGTCGGGAGGCCCCACCCCTCGTCCGCATTCTGGTACTGCGGCGCGGCGCCAACCGCAAAAGTCGGGAGCTTGTCGAGAAAGAAGTTCAGGCCGTGATCGTTATATACGACTACGGCGATATCGGGGCTGGTTTTCCTGAGCCACTCCCGCACCGGCGGAAATCCGTCGAAAAACGGTTTCCAGTACGGGTCATGCTGCAGGTTTTTTGCAATTGCACGCCCGATGGCAGGCACGTGCGACATGGTGATGCTGCCGACAATTTTGGCCATATCCTTATTCTCCCGCCTCGGCCAGCTTGGCCCTGAAGGCTTCCTTGGTCATGCCTGTTTGCTGCGCCCCGATATCCTGCATGTCGAGCCCGAATATGCCGGCGAACTTTGCGAGGTAATAGGCATTCCCGCCCGCATCGATCAATTCGAGCACATTGCGGTTGCGGATGGCTGCGCGCTGCTGCGCATTGAGATGGTACTTTTCGCAATAGGCATCTTCATCGCGCACGAATTCCGCGCGGCACGCGGCAGAATTGAAGGAATAACACATCTTGTTGAGTGCATAGCCCTTGCGCGCCTGCTTGCCGTCAAAAATCGTGGTCCCGGCAATTCCGTGTTTCCTTTTGACTGCGGTCATGTTCTCTGCTCCCGGGTTGAATGAAGGATGAATGCAGGGCGGGTTCATGTCAGTAAAACTCGGTATCGATCTCTTGCTGTGCCGCATTGTTGTAACGGTCGCCGCTGACCGCGCGCTGGTTGATCAGCGCATCCAGCCTTTCCAGCATTGGGGGGTCCAGTTGCAGCGCAGCGCTCGCGGCATTCTCAACGAGGTGTTCCGGGTTGGTGGTGCCAAATATCGGAATGATGTTCGTATCCTGCGCCAGCACCCAGGCCAGCGCGAGCTGGGCCATGGTGCAGCCGGCCTCGCGGGCGAGCTGCGCATACGCGGGCAGCAGCTCAACATTCTTCGCATACTGCGCCGGCTGGAAACGTGGCATGTTGAGGCGGATGTCTCCGCTCTGAAGCTGGGCGGCTGGATCACTCAGCGAGCCGGCCAGGAATCCGCGGCCCAGCGGACTGAACGCAACGAAAGCGGTACCGAGTTCCCTGCATGCATCGAGCACGGCGATTTCAGGATTGCGCGTCCACAAGGAATATTCCGTCTGCAGCGCGGTGATCGGATGCACCGCGTGCGCCCTGCGCAGAGTCGCGGCCGACACTTCAGACAGGCCGATGGTTTTCACTTTGCCGTCGCGCACCAGGTCCGCCAGTGCCCCGACACTGTCTTCTATCGGTACTCGTTTGTCCAAACGATGCAGGTAATAGATATCGATGATTTCGGTTTGCAGATTGCTTAGACTGGCTTCGCAGTTCCGCTTCAGGGTTTCCGGCCTGCCATCGATAACACGCTTGCCATCGACGCCGGCCGCACCGCATTTGCTGGCCAGCACAATGCGCGAACGGTATGGCTTGAGCACACGCCCCACCAGTTTTTCGTTGGCACCGAAACCATACAGCGCGGCTGTATCGAAGAAATCGATGCCCGATTCCAGCGCCTTCAACAATAATTCTTCAGCGGCTTTTTCCGGGGGCGGCGTGCCGTAAGCATGACTCAGGTTCATGCAGCCGAGCCCGGGCGCCGAAACACTGAAGGGGCCGATGCGGCGGTGTAGCATGCGTTGTGTGAATCCCGCTTCCACTATCCCGCCAGTTGCTTCTCAAGCTGGTCAAGCACCCGGTAGCACGGCAGCACTTGTGCCACGCTGGCGTTGGGTTCGCGTCCCTCGCGGATCGCGGCAAAGAACTCGCGGTCCTGCAGTTCGATGCCGTTCATCGACACATCCACCTTGCTGACGTCTATCCTTTCTTCCTTGCCATTGAACAGATCGTCGTAGCGCGCGATGTAGGTCGCGCTGTCACCGATATAGCGGAAGAAAGTGCCCAGCGGACCTTCATTGTTGAAGGAAAGACTCAGCGTGCAGATGGCGCCGTTGGCTGCCTTGAGCTGGATGGACATGTCCATCGCGATGCCGAGCGTCGGATGGATCGGTCCCTGCATCGCGTTGGCCTGCACGATGGGGCTGCCGCACTGGTAGGCAAACAGGTCCACGGTGTGGGCAGCGTGATGCCACAGCAGGTGGTCGGTCCAGCTGCGGGCCTGGCCCAGCGCATTGATGTTGCTGCGGCGAAAAAAGAAAGTCTGTACATCCATTTGCTGGATATTGAACTTGCCGGACATGATTTGCTTGTGCACAAACTGGTGGCTGGGGTTGAAACGGCGGGTATGCCCGCACATCGCGACCAGGCCGGTCTGCCTTTGCATCGCCAGCACCGCCTCGGCGCCCCGGTAACTGTCTGCGAGCGGTATCTCGACCTGCACATGCTTGCCGGCCTTCATACAGGCAATCGACTGCTCTGCGTGCATCTGCGTCGGGGTACAAAGGATCACTGCATCCACCTCCCTTAGCGCAAGGCTGTCTGCAAGGTCGGTGCTGGCATGGGCAATGCCGTATTGGGCGGCGATTGTTTTGGTCTTTCCAAGATCGCGGCTGACCAGCGAAACGACTTCGACGCCGTCTATATTTTTGATGCCATCCAGGTGTTTGATGCCGAAGGCACCGGCACCCGCAAGCGCGACTTTGATGGTTCTGCTCATTTAACTGTTCTCCAGTATCAGATGGCCCACCGCGGTGTTGCTGGCAGGCACATGGTAGAAACGGTGTGCGACATGCGGCGCAGCAGCGCCGGCGACATCGGACATCGCGCCGCGGGCAATCAGCCACATCACCAGTTCGATGCCCTCGCTGCCGGCTTCACGAACGTATTCGATGTGCGGTTTCTTCGCCAGGCTGGCCGGATCGGCGATCAGCTGGTCGAGAAAGGCGTTGTCCCATTCCTTGTTGATCAACCCGGCGCGCGGACCCTGCAGCTGGTGGCTCATGCCGCCGGTACCCCAGATCTGCACCTTGAGGTCCTTGTCGAAGCTTTCCACCGCATTGCGGATGGCCTTGCCCAGGTTGAAGCAGCGCTGCCCGCTCGGCACCGGGTACTGCACCACGTTGACCGCGAACGGAATCACCGGACACGGCCAGGCTTGCGGCTGGCCGCACATCAGCGACAGCGGCACGGTCAGGCCGTGATCCACGTCCATCCTGTTGACGATAGTCAGGTCGAAATCCTGCTGGATCACCGACTGTGCAATATGAGCAGCGAGTTCGGGGTGGCCGAAGACCCTGGGTACCGGGCGCGGCCCCCAACCTTCGTCGGCCGGGATGAACGACTCGGCACAGCCGATCGCGAACGTGGGGATGATGTCGAGACTGAATGCGGTGGCATGGTCGTTGTAGACCAAAAAGATCACATCTGGCTGGTTATCCTTCAGCCACTGCTTTGAGAATTCGTAGCCCTTGAACACCGGCTGCCAGTACGGCTCCCGGGTCTTGCCCAGGTCAATGGCCGCACCGATAGCTGGCACATGGGAAGTGTAAATGGATGCGGTGATCTTGGCCATGTTCAGGCGCTCGCTTTCTGGCCGGCTTTGCCCTGGGGTTGATGTTGCGCTTGCGCGTCGCCGTCTTCACCGACGACCCGGTTGCCTTCGACGGAGCGTCCACCGTGGACCATCATGTCGCGATATTCCTCTTCGGTCATGCCGGTCATGCTGCCCGCCATCTGCTGGAAGCTCTTGCCGTCGGTCGCGCCGATCTTGGCCAGGAAGTAGATATTTCCGCCTGCCTTGATGCAGCGGTTAAGGTCGCGCGCCAGCACCGCCTGTTTTTGCTCTTCCGTCATGGGCCATTCGTCGAGGTAGGCACGCTCGTTGACCTTGAAGCGCACGCGGTTATCGGCTTTCATCAGCGACATGCAAAACTGGTTGAGGTGATAGCCCAGGCGCGACTGCTCGGCATCGAAAATGGTGGTGCCGGGAACGTCGAGGTAGGGCTTATCGAGTGACATGTTCAGCTCCAATACAATCGGTTCGGATTGTCGACCAGCAGCTTGCGCTGCAGTTCTGGCGTGGCCGCAATCCTCGGCACAAAATCGACCAGCTTGCCATCGTCGGGCATGTGGGTCTTCATGTTCGGATGAGGCCAGTCGGTACCCCACAGCACGCGGTCCGGAAAGGCTTCCACAATGCGCCTGGCGAACGGCACCACATCATCATAGCCGTCAGGGCCGGCCTTGGACAGGCGTTCCGGGCAACTCACCTTTGACCAGATATTCGGATGCTCTTGCAGCAGTTTCACGAATAGCCCGAACTCCGGTCCGTCGACCGGCTTGCTCACATCCGGACGCCCCATATGATCGACCACCACCGTGGTCGGCAACGCGGTAAAAAAATCCCAGAACTCTGGCAGGTCCTGAGCCTCGAAATAAATTACCACATGCCAGCCCAGCGGTGCGATCCGATTGGCGATCTCGGCAAGCTCCTCGCGCGGCGTAACATCCACCAGCCGCTTTACAAAATTGAAACGCGTGCCTCGCACGCCGGCGGCATGCATCGCCAGCAACTCGGCATCGCTCACGTTGCGACCAACCGATGCGACGCCGCGCGCGCGTCCGCCGGAATGCGCAAGCGCATCGATCATGGCACGGTTGTCATGACCATGACAGGTCGCCTGCACGATCACATTCTTGTCAAAGCCGAGGTGGTCGCGCAGTGCGAACAACTGTTCTTTAGATGCATCGCACGGCGTGTACTTGCGTTCGGGCGCGAACGGAAATTTGTCTTCCGGCCCGAACACATGGCAGTGCGCATCAACCGCTCCCTGCGGAAGCTTGAAGCGCGGTTTCGATGGGTCGGGATGAAACGGCAGCCAATCTAAATCCATTTTGTTTTTTGTAATTTAAAAGTCATTGTTGAAAACGTGGTGCAGCATGCGGATTCATCGCACTCAGTCTATGTATTTGAGACCGGCCTTTTCCAGCCCCTCGCGCATCTTGTAATAGTCCAGTCCCAGCACACCTGATGCAAAGATTGCGCGTTTTGCACCCTCGTTCGCTTCTCGCGCCCCGGCCGCATCGGCCACCTGCATCGCAACAGCCGCGGGCACCACTACCACGCCATCGATGTCGGCGATCACCACATCACCCGGGTTCACCGCCGCGCCGGCACACACCACCGGTATGTTGACCGAGCCCAGCGTCGCCTTGATGGTGCCCTTGGCATGAATGGCCCGGCTCCAAACCGGGAATTTCATTTCGGTGAGGTCTTTCACATCGCGCGTGCCCCCATCGATAACCAAGCCCTTGGCACCGCGCGCCTGAAACGACGTGGCAAGCAGGTCGCCAAAAAATCCGTCTTCGTTGTCGGTCGTGCAGGCAGCCACCACCACATCGCCGGGCTGAATCTGCTCTGCCGCCACGTGCATCATCCAGTTGTCACCGGGCTGAAGCAGCACGGTGACGGCAGTACCACACACATAGGCATTGCTGTAAATCGGACGCATATAAGGTTTCATCAGCCCTACCCTGCCCATCGCCTCATGGATGGTGGCGACACCAAAGCGAGACAGCTTTTCGACCGCTACAGGATCGGCGCGCGTGATGTTGCGTTTGACAATACCAAGCTGGTTCATAGTCATAAGACTTTTTCCTTTCAGCGCCCTTGGGCTTTTAACGCGGCATCAAGCCGCGGATAGACACGGCGCGCATTACCCTCGTAGACCTTGAACTTGTCCTGGCTGCTGAGGATGGTCGAGGCTTCGATGTAGCGTTTGGTGTCGTCGTAGTAGTGGCCGGTTTCCGGATCAATGCCGCGTACCGCACCGATCATCTCGGAGGCAAACAGAATGTTGTCCACCGGAATCACCCTGGTGAGCAGGTCGATGCCCGGTTGATGATAGACACAGGTGTCGAAGAAGATATTGTTGAGCAGATGATCCTTCAGCAACGGTTTCTTCAACTCCTGCGCCAGGCCGCGGAAGCGGCCCCAGTGATAGGGCACAGCGCCACCGCCGTGCGGGATCACGAACTTGAGCGTCGGAAAATCCTTGAACAGATCCGAGGTCAGGCATTGCATGAACGCGGTCGTGTCGGCATTCAGGTAATGCGCACCGGTGGTATGAAAGCAGGCATTGCAGCTGGTGCTCACGTGGACCATCGCGGGAATATCGTATTCGACCATCTTTTCGTAGATCGGGTACCAGTTGCGGTCACTCAGCGGCGGGGATGTCCAGTGGCCGCCCGACGGGTCCGGATTCAGATTGATGCCGACAAAACCGTATTCCCTGATGCAGCGTTCCAGTTCCGGGATACAGGTCTTGGGATCCACGCCGGGCGACTGCGGCAGCATCGCTGCACCGATGAAATTATCCGGGAAGAGTTGGGCGACGCGGTAACATAATTCGTTGCAGATCGCTGCCCAGGTCGAGCTGGTTTCGAAATTGCCGATATGGTGCGCCATGAAACTGGCGCGCGGCGAAAAGATTGTCAGGTCGCTGCCGCGCTCCTTCATTTTCTGTAACTGGTTGCTGATGATGGTTTCGCGCAGCTCGTCGTCGCTGATTTTCAGGTCGGCGACACGGGGCATCAGCGCCGGGTCTTTCAAGCCGGCGATCTGTTGGTTACGCCAGTCTTCCAGCGCCTTCGGCGCGGTGGTGTAATGTCCGTGGATATCGATGATCATTGTGTTCTCGGATGTAAGTTCGGTGATATTGGCGTTGTCATGCTGGCTCGAAGCCATGTATTAGCTTGGCATCCATCGTTTCTGGCGACGCCAGAAATGCAACGAAATCGCTTGCGGCTTTCCGGTCACCTGCTTTGGCGCATACACAGGCGGTGAATGTGCTGATGATTTCAGCTTCCGGCGGCAATGGCCCGACCACGGTTATTCCCGGTACTTCCTTCAACTCGCTATATTGCTGAAAGCCGATTTCCACATTCCCCCTGGCGATCAAACTTCCAACCGGGACACCGGAGGGTGCCTGCCGCAGCTTGTCCCGAAGCTTTGCTGTCATACCCCAGGATTCGATCAGCCCACTGAGGGCGCGCCCGCTCGGACCGGTGGAGTAACCAATGGATTTGGCTTCCAGGAGGAACTTTCGGAGTGCATCGACAGTTCGGATATTGGGGATGCTTGCGCCTTCACGGATTGCAATCATGACCCGGGAGCTGACAATGTTCGCCTTGCTCCCGGAAACAGCACTGCCCGATTCGATCAGTTCGTCGATCGCAGCGGCATCCAGAACGGCCACATCGAATGGTTCGCCGTCTCGCACCCGCTTCGACGCTTCGACGCCCCCCACCGACTCGATGGTGACTCCAACCGAATGTGAGTTCCGGTATCGTTGCGCGAGATCGGCCAGCAAGGCTTCTGTGGCTTTCGACGAAACTCCGGTAATCGATAAATTCATTGAACGCCATCCCGATAGAAAGATGCTTGACTTCTTGCTGCCATCCAAGGAATTACGATCTGCATTGTTTTCCTTCGACCAAGTGTTGGGACTATATTAGCGATGCGGGCGGAATGCAGCTAGGCAGTATATTCACTAGCAGTTATCGATTATTGTTATATGAATAGCGGATAGGCAGCGTTGTCATACGAATGAAACATCTGGGTGTTTGGCCTTCTGAATGCGGGATCGCCTGAACGTGGAAACGGCCGGGTCGTTGATTAGTTTGCCAACAAGCCTGCCAGATCAAACGTGCTGTCCTCTGCCTGTGCCGGCGTCGGGGACACACTGGCATCCAAAAGCTTGCGGGCCAGCAGGTGGTCCTTGCCGGCGTTCACCGAGTCGACTGCGATGAGCCGTCCAGCGTGAAAATGAAAGACCGAGAAACTGCCAGATGCCATCGCACCGCGCACGACCCAATGCTCTGCGCCGGCAGACAGGCCTGCCATTTGCAGCTTCTTGTCATACTGGTCGCTCCAGAACCACGGCGCCGCGACAAAGGGCCGTTCCTGATTCAATAATGCAGCGGCGGCGGAACGGCCCTGCTCGGTTGCGTTTTGTACCGATTCCAGTCTGAGCAAACTGCCATCCGACAACCTGCGCGCGGTGCAGTCGCCCGCGGCCACAACACCGGGCACCGAAGTACGCGCGCAGGCGTCCACGATGATGCCGCGATCGCAATCGATTCCTGCAGCCCGGGCCAGCGAGTCGTTGGCGGTAACGCCGATGCCGACAATGACCAGTCCTGCCGGAAAGCGCCGGCCATCTGCGGCGAGAACAGCAGCCACCTGCCCTTGCGTGCTAACGATGGAGGACACCTGTGCGTTGAATACGAATTCGACGCCATGGTCCGCATGAAGTTTTGCATACCAGTCGGACAGCAGCGGCACGAGCACCCGGCCCAACAGGCGCGGCGCAGCCTCCAGCACGGTCACCGCCAGCCCGAGCTTGCGCGCCGTGGCGGCCACTTCCAGGCCGATGAAACCGCCGCCGATCACCACCACAGGCAAATCTCGATCGGCGCAGTTGTCCAGGTGGCGGACGATCGCAGCGGCATCGTCAAGTGTGCGCAAAGCCAGCACCCCATCTGCATCAGCACCCGGAACGGCCAATGCACGCGGCGTGGCACCGGTGGCCAGTGCCAGTCCGTCATAGGCCAGCTTGCTGCCGTCGGACATGGTGACGGTGCATGAGACAGTGTCGATCGCCGACGCCTTTACCCCGGTGCGTAGCGTGATGTTCTTTCTTTCCAGCGCAGTGGGCGTGCGCATGGTCAGTTGGGCTTCGTCCAGTTCGCCCGCCAGCCAGGCTTTGGAAAGGGGCGGGCGATGGTAAGGCGTATGGGCTTCGTCGCCCAGCAGGGTGATTGCACCGTCATAGCCGCCGGCACGCAGTGATTCGGACAGGTGCACGCCCGCCTGACCCGCGCCGATTATCACGAAGCCGGGCATCACTCTTGTGTCGGTGGGAGCGTAACCACCAGGCCTTCCAGCGCGTCGCTGGCCTTGATCTGACAGGAAAGCCGGCTGTTGGAACGGCGCTCGCTGGCCACATTCGCCAGCATCGCCAGTTCACCTTCCGATGGCGGTGGCAGTTCGCCCAGACGCAAAGGATCCACATAGCAGTGACAGGTGGCACAGGCGCATGATCCGCCGCACTCGCCCAGTATGCCGTCCACCCCGTTGGCAGTGGCGCCCTGCATGAGGTTCCATCCTGCTGGCAGGTTCAACGTGACCGCTTCTCCGGATGGTTCGATGTAGGTGATGTTGGGCAAAGGTGAATCTCCTTGATGTCTTCGATTATTCGATTATAAAGAGGCAAGTTCCAGCCGCAACGGGCTGCGAAAAGTGGATGATGGCATCCAGGTTAACTGCTGATGGACGCGGCGGTATTCGGGTATCACCTTGTGCAGTTCATCAAACGCCATCTTGATCGACAGGCGCGCAATGGCGGTGCCCAGGCAGGCATGCACGCCGCCGCCAAAGCCGAGGTGGCCTCGCGGCTTGCGCGTAATGTCATACGTATCGGGATTGGCGAACTGGCGCTCGTCGCGATTGCCCGAACCGTACGCCATGCAGACAAAATCGCCCGCGCGCATGGTCTGGCCGTGCAGTTCCACATCTTTTTGCAGGCAGCGGCGGAAGCGCTGCGCCGAGGTATTGAAACGCAATGACTCCTCCATCGCATCCGCCAGCAATGCCGGACTGGCAACGCACTGTCTGCGTGCATCGGCAAAATCGGCCATGTTGTAAGCGAACATGCTCATGAATCCGCCCAGCGATTCGATACCCGCCATGATCAGCGTGGTGGTGGTCAGCAGCACTTCGCGCTCATCCAGCCTGTCGCCGTCGATTTCCGCCATGCTGAACTGGGAGATCAGGTCGTTGGTGGGATTGGCCCGGCGCTCGGCAATCACTTTGGCAGCATAGTCCTGCATCCAGTTATAGGCCGCGATGTGTTCGGGACCCTTGGCGCGGGTTTTCGCATCGGACTGCACCATCATCACGGCCTTGTCGCGCACCGTCTGCTCGTCGCCCAACGGCAGGCCCAGCACGGCAAACAGCACGCGCACGGTGAATTTGGATGAGAACTCATCAATGAAATCGAACTGTCTTTTGCCGCGCAGGCAGTCAGCGGCTTCACGCGCGATATTGCGGATTGGTTCAGCCATGCTTTCCATGTTGCGCTTCATGAAGGCCTGCTGGATCAGGCCGCGCAGGCGGTCATGCCGCGGCGGATCGGTGGTGCCCAGCGTCGCGCCGGCGCGGCCGGGAAGCTCGGTCATCAGGTTGCCCTTGGCGGAAGAGTAGGTCTCCCAGTCGTTGCCGGCCGCCACGATGTCGGCGTAGCGCGACAGCACCCACATCTGCGCTTCTTCGCTCCAGAAGCACGGATATTCGTCGCGCAGGGTTTTGTAAACCGGGAACGGGTCTGCATCTACGGCGGGTGAGTAGGGATCAAAATTGAACATGGTGGATCTCCGCTGGCAGGATGATGAAAGAATCAGGGTTTAGAGTCATTGGAACAGGGTAAGCAGCAAACTGCTCACTCGGCCTGCGGGGATGAATTTTCCAGGGCCAGCATGCGGTCCAGTATCAGCCGGGAATGTACTCCCCCGGCATCGATATTGAGCTTCAACAGCCGCCGCCCCGGATGCTCCAACAGATTCCTTTGCTGCTGTTCAAGCATGTCCATGTCCTCGCTGAAAATATTTCCCTGGCCTTCCCGGATGGTTGCCGTGAGCTCGGCGTCCTGGGGTTTGAAGTTGCGTGCCATTCCCCAGAAATACCAGTGCGAGGTTTCCGTTTCGGGTGTGATGAAGTCGACCACGATGCTGGATGCCTTGTATTCCGGGGACGCGTGGTATCCCCCATTTCCCGCATGTGCCACGCCCACTTCGATCATCACGTGACTCGGCGCCGAGAAGCGGCATATCTGCCAGCGATCGACCGGAACATCATCCGCCAGGTTGTTGCCTCGCAGAGCCATTTTCCAGAACGGGGGGGCCATGATGTTTTCCATGTAACGGCTGGTCACCACCTCTTCGCCTTCGACCGTGGTATTGACCGGTGCCTCATCGATCTCCTTCTGTCCTATGCTGGTGGCATGCACATAGGTCTCGTGGGTGAGATCCATCAGGTTGTCAATCATCAGGCGGTAATCGCACTGCACATGGAACAATCCGCCGCCATACGCCCATTCAGGGTTTTCTGCCCATGCAAGATGATGGATTTTGGCGCGATCGGCCAATCCCTGATCGCCCGGCCAAACCCAGATGAAACCATAGCGTTCTTCGACAGCATAGCTCTTGATGCATGGGAACTTGTCTACCCGCTGCCCGGGCATGGAACTGGTCTTGCCATCGCAGCCCATGTTCAGTCCGTGATAGCCGCACACCAATACGCCGTCGCGCACAGTACCCAGCGAAAGCGGCGCACCCCGGTGCGGACAGAAATTCTCGAGCGCAACGACCTTAGCTCCGGGTCCGCGATAAAAAACGATGCTTTCACCGCATATACGCCGGCCCAGCGGATGTTCAGCAACCTCATCCGGGGTGCAAGCCACATACCATGCGTTTTTTGGGAACATAATCGATCTCCTGTTGGCGGTATTGATTGTCAGAACGATTCAGGGAGAGTCAATTTTCATTACATCAAGCAATGCTGCACTGATCATTCGGGATACCCTTGCCGGGCAACATCCCGTCCCCATTCTGTCACCTCTTCCGATCCGTTTGCAATCAGCTCAAACCGGGTAATGACGATGTGCAGTCTGGATGGTGATCCAGCGCAAATCCGTGAATTCATCGATCGCCGCCTTGCCGCCGAAGCGGCCATAACCGCTGCTCTTCACACCGCCAAACGGCATCTGCGCCTCGTCGGCCACGGTGGATGAATTGATATGGCAGATACCCGATTCGATCCGCTTGGCGATCCCTAGTGCACGCGCGATATCGCGGCTGAACACCGACGCAGACAAGCCGTATTCGCTGTCATTGGCCAGCGCGACAGCCTGCTCTTCATCGGCAAACCTCAGCACCATCACCACCGGACCGAAGGATTCTTCCTTGTATATGGACATCGCCGGAGTCACTTTATCCACCACCGCCGGCTGCATGATGGCACCCTCGATGCTGTAATTGCCGGTGGCCAGATGCGCGCCTTTCGATACCGCATCATCGATCAGGTGCTTTACCTTTTGCGCGGCGTTGGGGTCGACCATTGCACCAAACAGCGAGTTGCCGCTTGCGGGATCGCAGCACTTCAGCGATTTCGCCTTGGCGGCCAGTTTCTCGATGAATTCATCGGCAATCGCCTGGTCGACGATGATGCGGTCGGTGGACATGCAAATCTGTCCCTGGTTGAAAAACGAGCCGAACGTTGCCGCCTGTATCGCTTCGTCCAGGTCGGCGTCCTTCAGCACCACCATCGGATTCTTGCCACCCAGTTCGAGCAGTACCGGCTTAAGGTGACGCGCCGCGTGCCGGGCGATGATGCGTCCCACCGCGGAAGAACCGGTGAAATTTATCCGGCGCACCGCAGGATGGGCGATCAGATGTTCCACCAACGCGGGCGCGTCGGCCGGCGCATTGCTGATCACATTCACCACGCCAGGCGGAAATCCGGCTTCATTGAATACGGCGCCGATCAGCAGATGCAGGGCAGGACAAGACTCGGAGGCCTTCAATACCACCGTGTTGCCGCAAGCCAGCGGCATCGCGACGGCGCGGGTGCCGAGTATGACCGGCGCGTTCCACGGCGCGATGCCGAACACAACACCGCAAGCCTGGCGTATCCCCATTGCGATATTGCCGGGAACGTTGGACGGGATCACCTCGCCGCCGATCTGGGTTGTCATCGAAGCCGCTTCGCGCAGCATGCTCGCTGCCAGTCCGACATTGAAATGGTACCAGCCGCCCGAACCGCCCGTCTCAACCACTCCGCGTGCAGCAAAATCCTGGGCATGGCTTTCCATCACATCGGCGGCTTTCAGCAACAATTTGCGCCGTTCAACCGGCGCCATCTCAGCCCAGGCCGGAAAGGCCGCCGCTGCCGCGGCTACTGCCGCGTCAGCATCAGCCAGAGTCGCCGCGGGCGTGCGAGATGCGACATTACCATTGACCGGATTTTTTCTGTCGTAGGTAGCTTTGCCAGAAGCGCCACGAAATGTACCACCGATAAGAAGTTGTGATTCAAACATGTTGGTCCCCGTACATAATATAGGCGCGGCATGGAAAGGAAATATAGCGCGGAACCAGTCCTGATAATGCCACGTATATTTATTGGATTATATTTATCGGTCCAAACAGTTCAGCAGTAATGCCGCGGCTGTCTTGACTGTCTTGATTAACACTCAAGTTTATTATTATTTTGTGTGATTCCCAGACAAGTCAATGTTAGCCAAATGACCGGAATGAAGCTATGCATTATCCGCTCTAGCTGCTATCTACAAATGTGATAGGAGATTACCGTTACCTGACCAACAACCCGCGCAACAGGTTCATGACTTGCTTGGTCAATGGTGTAATGGGTTTATGTGCGGATATTGCCATACAAAGCGTGCTCAACAGCTGCGGCTTTTCCAGCGGCCGCACACTGAATGCTTCCGGCTGTTGCTCATTTTTTATCGCATTGCGTGACAGGACGGCGTGCCCGTGCCCGGCACGAACCAGGTCAATAATGGACCGGACACTTGATATCTCCCATGCGATCTGCAATTTCAACCCCGTCAATGCAGCCTGGGTTTCGATAAGTTTACGGATGGCATGCGCACGTTCCGGGACAATGAGCGGATAATTGACCAGTTCGCTGAAGTTGATCGTGGTGTTGATGGCAGGCTTGCCGTTCACAGGACTCACCAGAACCAGGGGTTCCTGTAGCACCGGAATGATTTCGATAGATGGCTGCGATTCCGGATTGTGCAGTACCACGATATCCACCCTGCCGGTGGAAACCCACTCGGCAAGGTGGGTCGACAATCCCTCAACGATGGCAAGACGCGCCTTCGGAAATTCCTGTTTGAAACCTTCCACCAGAGGCAGCGTAAGCATGCGCCCCATGGTCGGGGGCAGGCCGATTACGATACTGCCCACCGGCTCGTCGCGCGCGGCATCAATGTCTTCCCGCACCCGTGAAACCAATTGCAATATGGCAATGCTGTGATCGAACAGCCTTTTTCCCGCCTCGGTCAGAACCACGCCCCGCCCATTGCGCAACATGAGCGTGACATGCAAATCGGCTTCCAGCAGCCGGATCTGCCGTGACAGTGCGGATTGTGCGATGTTCAACACGATGGCTGCTTTGCTGAGGCTTCCCATCTCCGCAGTGCGCACAAAATATTCGAGCTGATTTAGGTTCATCGTGTCCAGAACAATATTGATATTGTCTGGACATTAGCTCACCGCAAACACATCAGTCAAGACTATATAACCGATATACCACGGCTGCCTGCCCGCATCATGCGACACCACCTGCGTATCTATAGTCAGGTTGGGGCGCGGTCATTTCAAGCGCGACGAGCTGTCAAAACAACAAGCTCAAGCCCGCACTTCCCTGTTCGGCAACAGGAAATGGGCCAGTGCAGGCAACAGGATCAATGCACCCAGCATATTCCACAGGAACATGAAGGCAAGTATCAGCCCCATATCTGCCTGGAATTTGATCGGTGAAAATATCCAGGTACCCACCGCGATCGCGAGCGTTATACCGGTCAGGATCACGACCCGTCCGGTAAACTGCAACGCTTGATGGTACGCGTCTGACAAATTCTTTCCGGCATGCATGCGCGCCAGCACCACGCTCAATACATACAATGCATAGTCCACCCCGATCCCCACACCCAGGGCAATGACAGGCAGGGTGGCAACTTTCACTCCCATGCCAAGCCAGACCATGAGAACCTCGCACAATATTGAAGTCAGCATCAAAGGCAGTACTGCAACCGCAACGGCACGCCAGGATCTGAACGTGATATAGCAAAGAATGATTACAGCCCCGTATACCCAGAACAGCATTTGATGCATTGCTTTTTTGACCACAATGTTGGTGGCCGCTTCGATCCCTGCGCTTCCGGCAGCCAGCAAGAATTTGACCTGCGGCGTATTGTTTTTTTCCGAAAAAGCCTCGACCGTATTCACCACACGGGTCAGCGTCGCTGCTTTGTGATCCTTCAAGTAAACATACAAGGACAGCATCGAGCAACTCTGATTGAACAATTCACGCGGGGCGATTTCCTGTACAGAGCCCAGCGTGCCCCGATTGGGCGAGAGGTTGTACCATTTGAAGTTACCCTCGTTATAACCTACCGCCGCCAGCTTGCTCAACGCGGCCATGGAGTTGGTCGAATCGACACCCGGCAATTGCTCCAACTGCCAGGAAAGCGCATCCACCTTGGACAAGGTCTGGTAGTTGGTACACATATCGGGGGGCGTTTTTACCATCACCACCAACACATCGGTACTTGCGGAATAGTTTTTGACCATGAAAGAATTGTCGCGGTTATAGCGCGAATCTGCGCGCAGTTCCGGTGCGCCAGGATCCAGGTCACCGACCTGCAAATGCGTACTGACCATGAATCCCAGCACAGCCAACACGATGCTTACGATGACGGTAATGCTGGCCCAGCGTTGCTGCGTAAAATGGTCAAGGAATCTCCATAACCACGGTTTTGGGGTGTTCTTGTTATCCGCGTCCAGTGTCACGCTGCGCGCAGCCGCCTTGCTGCTGACCCCTGTATAGGACAACAGGATTGGCAGCATGACCAGATTAGTAAAAATCAATACGGCCACGCCGATACTGGCAATCACGGCGAGATCCTGGATCACCTGGATGCGTATCATTGTCAGCACCAAAAATCCAACCGCATCACACAACAAAGCCGCCATACCGGCAACAAACAGGCGCCGGAACGTATAACGGGCCGCAACGACGCGGTGCGTACCTCGCCCCACGTCCTGCATTATCCCGTTCATCTTTTGCGCACCATGGCTCATGCCGATCGCAAACACCAAAAATGGAACCAGTATCGAATAGGGATCAAGTTCAAAATGAAACGTGGCGAGCAAACCAAACTGCCACAGCACGGCAATCAGGGAGCACATTACCACCAGCATGGTGCTGCGCCAGCAACGGGTGTACCAGAACAGAAAGACTGCGGCGATCAGAATGGCAAACACAAAGAACATCAACACCTGTTGCAATCCATCGATCAGATCGCCGACTATTTTGGTAAAGCCGGTAATGTGAATTCGTATTCCGTTGGTTTGGTATTTGCTGCGAATTTTTTCCAGATCGTGGGAGAACTGGCGGTAGTCAAGCGCCTTGCCAGTCTGTGGATTAACATCCAGCAGCGGCACGACAATGATGCTCGACTTGAAATTGTTGGCCACCAACTGGCCGATTATGCCGGCGCGCTGAATATTGGTACGCAGGACATCCATGCTTTTTTCCGAGCCGTCATAAGAATCAGGAATGACGGTACCTCCTTCCAGCCCATCTTCCGTTACGGCTGTCCAGCGCGTATTCGAGGTCCAAAGCGACTTCATAAAGGAACGATCCACGCCCGGCAGCAAAAAGATTTCATCATTCATCTTCTGCAGGGTGTTGAGATAGCTTTTGTTGAATATCGTACCCTTGTCGACCTCGACCGCAATACGCAGGGAATTCCCCAGCCCGCTTAATTCGGATTTATTCTGGAGATAATTGACCACGAAGGGGTGGTAGGTCGGAATCATCTTCTCGAAACTTGCATTCAACTTCAGTTTGGTCGCCTGAAAGCCGAGCAACACTGTGATGATCAGACAGAGTATGACAATTGCGGGGCGATGATTAAACAGTACCCGCTCCGCAAAATTGCCGGAACGCGTGTCAAAATCTTTGACATCCCTAATTACAGGTTGTTGAACTAGCTCGTTGGATATTTTCAATTAAAACTCCGGCTAAAGGGAATATACAGCAGCGAATCTGCACATACTTTAGGTATCGATGTTAATCAGGCCATGCCTGATCAAGGTGCAGGCCAAGTTTATTGTTTGGTAACGGCAGCAAGCGGCGCAAGATGTTTAATACCCCGAAGCCCAACGACGATCAGGCTGCCGTCATTTGCCTCGGCGATTCCCGCTACGGGCAGGTTTTCCTTGCCGGATTGAAGCTGGAAGTGTCTTCCGTTGTCATGGCTGATCAGCAAATCACCGGCTTCATTAACGAGTACCAACGTACCATCCGTCAACCGGATACCGGCGGATATCGTGACCGTGGAGCCGGTATCGATTTTCTTCCAGCTGTGTCCCATGTCTCCGGACCAAAACACGTTTCCGCGCAGCCCGAAAATGACCACTTGCCCTTCCTTGCCGACGACCAGCCCAAAGTAGGAGCCCTTGTAAGGCGAAGCGATCGGCTCAAATGTTGCGCCATCATCATGTGAACCCAGCAATGTTCCCTGTTCACCCACGATGAACAGCTCGCCGCCGTCAGGACGAATACCATACAGATCCCAGCCACGCGGGTTCTTCACGTGCTGTTGCCAGGCTTGCCAACTCTTGCCCCCATCGGTGGTCCTAAATATCAGGTTGTAAGCACCGATGATGTAGCCATTCAGTTCATCCTTGAAATAAAGGTCAAGGAACGGTTTGTCAGGGCCATCATTGACCAGCCGCTTCGCAGCGGTTTGCTGCTCGGGCGTAACAGCCGCCTGCGCCACGATTGAAGCAGCTTGTATGCCGTCAAGTTGCTTGCTCCAGGTTTCGCCGCCATCACTGGTATGCAACACCACACCGAGGCTGCCGACTGCCCAACCTGTATGCGCATTGGCAAACCGGACAGCCACCAAGCTGACCTGCACCGGTGTGGGCACCTGACGCCAGGTTTTGCCGGCATCATCCGATAACAGAATAATGCCGCGCTCACCCACTGCCACCAATCTCGCCCCGGCATTGGCAATAGCCAGCATGGCCGCTTTCATGGCTTTTGGCGTGACGATTGACGGCTGCGTTAATACTTCAGGGATATCTGATGGAACGGCCAATGCGGCCGGCATTGCCAACAGCACCCATATACATGCCGCGAGTATCCGAATAATTTTGTTCATTGTTGCCCGAGATCGAATTTTTTTGATTTAAGAAAAGAATCATTGTGTTGGTAAAAATCCGCCCATGCTTCGATATTTTGAGCATGGACGGATTCAAGTATTTCGCACTGCATTGCTTAGCCAGACGATCCGGCAATGCATTTCCAGCTCAGCTCGACTCTCCGCATACACGACAGCAAGAGCATATGCGAAAGTTCATTTAGCGAGCACCGCGATTCGCCAGCGAATCAGTGCTAAAGAAGCTGGTTGGCAAACGCGGTATTTCTTTGTACTGGACTGGCATCTCGTTCGAGGAGGAATTCAGCAGGTATGCGCCCGTCTGCAGATCGTAAGTTCCCCACATGACAGTTCCGATCAGAGCAGGAATATCCGGCGCCAGCAGAGTCAACGTGTAATTGCTTCTCCATATTTTCCCCTGGGCATCGTAACCATCGATCATCATGATTTGCCAAGTATCTTCATCGATGTAGTAGTCTCGCTTGGGCACAACGTGGCGCTTGCCGGGGATCAGGTCGGCTTCCACGACCCAGACACGGTGTAATTCCCAGCGCACCAGATCAGGATTCAGGAATTTCGGGCCAACCAGATCGGCAACTTTTGCCGATGCTGCACGGTTATTGTTGTAAGGAATATACATCTCCTTTTTGCCGAGCAGTTTTAGTGAATAGTGATCGATAGGGCCAAACTTCATGAAGGCTTCATCAAAAAAACCAATCCCAGAAGTAACGGAATCCGGAGTGTCATAAGCCACTGATGGCGCACGACGCACACGGCGTTGACCGACCAGATATTGCCACAGCTTGCGCGGGGTTTTGCTGTTTAGTCCATCGATGGTCAGGATACCCTCGCCGGCTTTTGACGCGGGTCCGCGTGTATCCAACATGTTATATGAATAAACACCGCCTTCTTTTTCCGGGCTGCCCCCCTTGAAATAATACGGCCGCATGATGGTCTGAACGGCAGAATTTGCCAGCGCGCGCCGCCCATCCGAGGTAACAATCCAGCATTGGGTATCATATTGTGTGGTAACGCCCAACCAGGCCAGATCATGATTCTTAATAACCTGGTAGCCATCCTGAGGGATAGGGAAAGGTACACCACCAAATGCACCCTGAACGCCCCAGCCGCCATCAACCTCTTTTGCGCTGGTGGCATTTTTGAATGTGTTTTCATAGACCCAGTCCGGTGCGCCCCCGGTTCGATGCGTGGGATAAACCTCGAGACGGTAATCCGGGTATTTTTTAAGCAATGCAATCGTACCGGCCGTCAATTTGGATGCATATTGTTCCATGTTTTTGCCGGTGATCGTAAACAGCGGTTTCTCGGCCGCAAACGGATCCTTGCGCGCATCGCCCGGTTTGTATCCGGGCGCGACCTTGTCGTAAACCCCGGTCCAGGCAGGAATGGTGCCGTCCTTGTTGCCCGCTCGTTCTGCACCCATCGGTGTCAGGGTGGTTTTCAGGGTGGCGGCCTGTTCTGCCGATACTGCCGCGTAGGCACTGTTCGCCACCAGATATCCGAATCCAAGCGCAATGGCCAGAGCCGCTATTTTCATATTGGGTTTCATAATATTTCCTTATGCTAAATTTAGAATGAACGCTTGATATAGAGAGAAATGTTGTCGCGATCAGCCAGTGATTGACCGTTACTGATCATGGGCAGGCCAGTAGCCGGGTTGTTGATCAAGAACGGCGTTGCCGCGCCCAGATAGTGCACATAGTTGACGCCGCCCTTCCAGACCTGCTGGTAGGTTCCGGTTACGCCGACGCTCATGTCGCCGCCATGTTCGACACCGCCATTGAATTTGAATACTGCTCTGGAACGGCCACTCAGCCCATAACCCAGCCCGATCGGAATCGAGATGTCCAGCCCGTCCACCACCTGGTAATAATCCGGCTGGAATATCATGCGCATCGAAGTCGCGTCCCGCGTGGTATTGGGGTCGACGTCCGAGCAGTTGGCCGTGCAACTGGTTGCGCGATTCCATCCCAGCTCTGCCAGCCATACGCCGCCTTCAAATATGCTGTTGGTGGGCATCACATACAATGCAGAAAGATTGAAGTGGGCCGTGTTTCCGATCCCGAACAGCGGTTTACTGCTGTCTGCAGGACCCGGGGCGAACACCGGGTCATTTACCAGCGGTGTATTGCGACGCACCGAAACTTCCCCCGCCACATTGGCACCGAACAATACCGTACTGGCGCTTGCACCGAAGGTCTTGATGCCTTCCGCATACACTTGCTGCAAAGTCCAGGTAGGGCTCGCCGCAACATCCACATATAACTGCGGTGATTTATCGTTGTATTGTGCCGCATACAAACCATATTCGGTATCCGAACCGTCCGGCGTAAATTTGACTTGGATACCGCCCTGTCCGGAATTCTTGGCATTCAAGTCACTTATGCCGACAGCAGGAGGTGTGGCGGTACCGGTCAATATGCCGGCCACACCCACTCCCGCTCCGTTGAAGTCACTAGTATAGCTGCCCACACCGGGAATGATGTCCGGGCGCCATTCCAGTTGATAATAGGCGCCGACCGACACATTGGCGTTCAATTCCACATCGCCCGAAATCTGGTTCACCGGACGCAGGATTTCCTTGAACTGGGTTCCGGGTACGGACAGCAGCTTCACCAGGTCCACCGGACCCTGCGCATTGGCAATGCCGTTTGCCCCCATGAACAGTGTTTCCCCGTAAACCAACGAATGGCGTCCGACGCGAATTGTTCCGCGCGACTGATCGCCGATGTCACCCTTGGCATACACGAACGCATCCAGCACCTCTGCTTTTTTCCCGTGCTGATCACGGGTATCGGGTGCAAATTGATTTGCCGCTGAACCCGACAATACTGAAGAACTGTCAAGCACCGAGCCATCGTTCTTGTTACCTCGGTTATATACAAGGTCATACCAGGCAGCTGCGCTGACCCGCGCGCCCATGTTATGGGTATCGACATCAAATTCTGTCAACCAGTCGAGGCGGTTCGAAATCAGCCCCTTCTTCTGGAAGTTCAGGTCACCGTTGTTCTGGTTGAAAGTAAAATTCGCTGGATCGTTGATGAGCGCTGGATCCGCATCCTTCATGCGATAGGCAGTGCTGTATTTGATCGTATTGTTCCAGGTGATTCTCACATCCGGATTGCCGGTTTGAATATCGATCGCATAGACTGCCTGTATCGGCAGCACAGACGCCAATGCAAATATAATTGTTTTTATATTTGCATGAATTTTTTTATTCCCTTTCATGACTTCTCCCTCTATGGTTAAGCATCAACGCTATTTAACTTATAGAAAACTGCCGGCTTGTTTTTTATCTAACGATCCATAAAATATTTTTACATGCCAACCGTGCAAATCTTTTTACCTGACGGCACAGGAATCTTAGTGGTACTCGCGGAATGCAGCTAGACAACATCTGCAATAGCAGCTATCGATTATTGTTATAGCGGCCAGATGGTTCAATGCCCAGTAAATCCCACCATGGCCAACTTCAAGAAAAATGGCAATTAAGACGTTGTGGGAGGCAAAACAGGCCACGCGCGCCATATCCGCCGTGAAGATTCCGGCATGACCATGGTGACAAAACCCGAAGTCCGGTTATAAAAATATTCGATAGCTGCTATTGCAGATGTTACCTATCCTCATTCCGGCAGCTTCACTAATATCCGGCACGATCCGGTACAGAATGAAAATCATAACGAGGGGAAGATTATGGGCACAGACGGAGAAATGATGGGCGTTGGGCGTCAACCTGTTGCAGGCATCATTGCCAGCATCCTGGTGGTAGTAATTTCAATCTGGGTTTCGCTCGCGTTCCGGCCGGACTTTTTTCTGTCCTGGGTGAATTTGCTCATGGTGTCCATGGTGCCTATCCAGATAGTCACAGGCCTGGTATGGCACTGCAAGCAACCCGAATCCATCGGGCGCTTTCCCCAACCGATCCGCGGACTGGTGTTCCTGATGCTGACGATTGCAATTGGCGTGCTGGTTGCCATCGTGTCAAATGGCACAATCGGAGGTGGCCTGACACCTCCCACGCCTTTCGTGAATATGTTTGTGATTTTATCGGTTCTGGTTACCATCGGGCTGGTCATACCACTGCAGTGCTGGCCGTTCACCTCCATTCTTGGCAAACATCCCGTTGCAATGGGTTTTGCGCTGCTGGTTGCAGCCTACATGATCACATGGTTATTGTTCACCTCGCTATTCAACTTTGATTTCCTGCATCAAGCACCGTTCTATCGGGCAGCCCTGGACCCCCATGGGAGCTTCATTGCATGGCATCCGCTCACCTGCGGTCTCTGTGCCGTGGCGACCATCCTGTCTCTGGTGTTGCTCGACTTCTGGCCGGTATCAATCTTGGCGCGCAGCGTTCCCGCATTTGGCCGGCAACCGCTGTTCGGCATTGCCAGTGGCGTGCTCATTGCTCTGGTGGTGACGGCAGTCTGGCAGCTTTGCGTCGTGCATTCCGGTATGGACGTGGTGCAGTTGCTGGTGCGGACGGTATCCATGATATTCGGCATATTCATCGTTCTGGTCATGTTCGAGGGTGCTACGTTCATACGCCTGCCGCAACCCTGGAGAGGCGTGATATTGGTAAGTTCAGCCGCGTTGCTGGCCGTATGCATGTATTTTTTGTACCGGCATTTTGCGGTCGATCACCTTGCGTTGCCGGGAGGAGCACCGGGATACGCGCTGGAATTATGGCTTGCCACCAGCATGCTGGCCATCACGTTTCCACTTATGGTCTTTTACGCCAACTTCTTTGATTACTGGCCGCTTCGACGAGTGTCAAAATGAAGATACTCAATACCGCCTGAAAATTGCTCCACAATAATCGACAAGGAAACGCCGACTATTCCGTCGCAGTTATGATTGTTGCCAAATCTGATATGAGCAAAATGGCAAAGCCGGACCATTTCGGCGACTACTGCAAACAACGATGTTTATAGCTGAACAGGAGATATCAATGCAGGTCTATCAAATTAAGGCTGGTCAACAGATCGCTGGACTCGAACTGATTCAACGCGGCGCTGCTGTACCTGCTGCGCACGAAATGCGCGTGCGCATGCACGCTGTATCACTCAATTATCGCGACTTGATGATCGCGCAAGGCAGATACCCCGGCATCAGTGATACCCCTGTAATTCCATGTTCTGATGGTGCCGGCGAAGTCGTCGCTGTCGGTGCGGGAGTCAAGCGTTTTTGCGTTGGAGACCGTGTTGCAGGAACATTTTTCCCGGCATGGGTCAATGGCGCACCGACCCCGCAAAACACGGCAGGCGCGCTCGGCGCAGCGGTGGATGGCATGCTCGCCGAAGAAGTAGTCTTGCACGAGGAGGCCGCGGTCACGATTCCGGCACATCTGAACTACGCCGAAGCTGCTGCGATACCCTGTGCTGGTGTCACCGCATGGAATGCGCTGTTCGTCGAGGGACGCGCAAAACCAGGAGACAGCGTGCTTCTGCTGGGTACCGGTGGCGTATCAATCTGGGCGTTGCAACTGGCCAAAGCCGCAGGCCTGCGCACCATCATCACTTCGTCCAGCGATGAAAAACTGGGCCGTGCTCGCGCCCTGGGCGCCGCTGCGACCATCAACTACAAGACCATGCCCGAGTGGCAAGAAGAAGTGTTGCGTATCACCGGCGGCCGCGGCGTTGATCTGGTGCTCGAAGTCGGCGGTCAGGGCACACTGACTCGTTCTATCAGCAGCGCCAGGATGGGCGGCACTATTGTAATCATCGGCGGTGTCAGCGGTTTCGGCGGCGAGATCAACCCTGCCGTACTTATCGGCGGCGCTAAACGACTCGCCGGCATCTTTGTCGGCAGCCGCAGCATGTTTGAAGACCTAGGCAAATTCAT
This sequence comes from Gallionella sp., assembly GCA_035529795.1. Classification (GTDB taxonomy): domain Bacteria; phylum Pseudomonadota; class Gammaproteobacteria; order Burkholderiales; family Gallionellaceae; genus Gallionella. The sequence continues at coordinate 32,510 of DATKVZ010000019.1, forward strand.
TGATGTGGCCGGAATACATCCGGTGATTGATCGTATTTTTCCTTTCAATCAGGCGCGTGAAGCGTACACGCACCTGGAAAGGGCGGGACACTTTGGCAAAATCGTGATCGAAGTGGGTAAACGAGTGAAGAAATGATTGCGCCCAGATATGCCAATTTCCATAGGCGATTGCTGTCCCATTATCCAATATTGCTATTTTGGTGTTGCTGAAACAGGCTGGGTACGTTGAAAACGTTTTATGGACTGCAACTTGTAAGTGGCTACGATTTGGCTACAGGGCCCCGAATGAAAAAGAGTTAGATTGCTCTAACTCTTTGAATTACTGGGGTGACTGATGGGGCTCGAACCCACGACAACCGGAATCACAATCCGGGACTCTACCAACTGAGCTACAGCCACCATTGATCAAACAATTGATGTTGAAACATATCCGGACGAAAACTGTCCTTTACACCCGGCAGGCACTGGTGTGCCCGACAGGAATCGAACCTGCAACCCCCAGCTTAGAAGGCTGGTGCTCTATCCGGTTGAGCTACGGGCACAATTCTTTTCTTGGGCGATTTTGTACTTACTAAACCTGGTCGGGGTGGAGAGATTC